>OW818635.1:0-1966548 GCA_942492825.1 uncultured Erysipelotrichaceae bacterium
GGTATTATAAGTAAGCGCTCGACGGGAAGCAGAAATGCGAAACGGACGAGGACGCGAGCGGATCTTTGAAAACTAAATAGGAAATCACGTCGATTCAAAAAAACAAAACGGCAGGAATGCCGAACCGCTCTAAGCGGTAAAATAAACAAAAACAATGAGCAAGTCAAATGGAGAGTTTGATCCTGGCTCAGGATGAACGCTGGCGGCGTGCCTAATACATGCAAGTCGAACGAAGAGAGAAGCTTGCTTCTCTTTTAGTGGCGAACGGGTGAGTAATACATAAGCAACCTACCTATTTGACCGGGATAACAGTTGGAAACGACTGCTAATACCGGATAGGTGCGCGGGGGACATCCCCTGCACATTAAAGCTGGGACACAGCACGAATGGATGGGCTTATGGCGCATTAGTTAGTTGGCGGGGTAACGGCCCACCAAGACGATGATGCGTAGCCGACCTGAGAGGGTGACCGGCCACACTGGGACTGAGACACGGCCCAGACTCCTACGGGAGGCAGCAGTAGGGAATTTTCGGCAATGGGCGCAAGCCTGACCGAGCAACGCCGCGTGAGTGAAGAAGGCCTTCGGGTTGTAAAGCTCTGTTGTAAGGGAAGAATGGCCAAGAGAGGGAATGCTCTTGGAGTGACGGTACCTTACCAGAAAGCCACGGCTAACTACGTGCCAGCAGCCGCGGTAATACGTAGGTGGCAAGCGTTATCCGGAATTATTGGGCGTAAAGGGAGCGTAGGCGGTTTGATAAGTCTGAGGTGAAAGTTCGGGGCTCAACTCCGAATTGCCTTAGAAACTGTCAGACTAGAGTGCAGGAGAGGGCAATGGAATTCCATGTGTAGCGGTAAAATGCGTAGATATATGGAGGAACACCAGTGGCGAAGGCGGTTGCCTGGCCTGTAACTGACGCTGAGGCTCGAAAGCGTGGGGAGCAAATAGGATTAGATACCCTAGTAGTCCACGCTGTAAACGATGATTACTAAGTGTTGGAGCAATTCAGTGCTGCAGTTAACGCAATAAGTAATCCGCCTGGGGAGTATGCACGCAAGTGTGAAACTCAAAGGAATTGACGGGGGCCCGCACAAGCGGTGGAGTATGTGGTTTAATTCGAAGCAACGCGAAGAACCTTACCAAGTCTTGACATACCGTGCAAAACCCTGGAGACAGGGGAATAGTTATGGCGGATACAGGTGGTGCATGGTTGTCGTCAGCTCGTGTCGTGAGATGTTGGGTTAAGTCCCGCAACGAGCGCAACCCTTGCCTTTAGTTACCAGCATTCAGTTGGGGACTCTAGAGGGACTGCCGGTGACAAACCGGAGGAAGGTGGGGATGACGTCAAATCATCATGCCCCTTATGACTTGGGCTACACACGTACTACAATGGCGTATACAGAGAGACGCGAAATGGCGACATGGAGCAAACCTCACAAAGTACGTCTCAGTTCAGATTGAAGTCTGCAACTCGACTTCATGAAGGCGGAATCGCTAGTAATCGCGGATCAGCATGCCGCGGTGAATACGTTCTCGGGCCTTGTACACACCGCCCGTCAAACCATGAGAGTTGGTAATACCCGAAGCCGGTGGCCTAACCCAGTAATGGGAGGGAGCCGTCGAAGGTAGGATCGATGATTGGGGTTAAGTCGTAACAAGGTATCCCTACGGGAACGTGGGGATGGATCACCTCCTTTCTAAGGAGAAAGAGTAGACAATGAAGACAACGCGATTTCCTATTTAGTTTTGAGAGCTCCGCTCTCAGGATGGTTCTTTGAAAACCGAATAACAGAAAAGACATAGTCTTTCTGGATAGTGAAAGAAAAAAACAAAAGATTTTCACAAATCGAGAAAAAAACAGTGTTAAACAGTAATCAATCGCAAATTGAAAAAACAAGCAGTGATTAAATTAATAAGGGCGTACGGTGGATGCCTTGGCATTAAGAGCTGAAGAAGGACGCAACGAACGGCGAAACGCTCCGGGGAGTGGTAAGTACACAACGATCCGGAGGTATCCGAATGGGGAAACCCACGTGTGGTAATGCGCACGTATCCATGACTGAATCCATAGGTCATGTGAAAGCAACCCAGTGAATTGAAACATCTTAGTAGCTGGTGGAAAAGAAATCAAACGAGATTCCCTGAGTAGCGGCGAGCGAAACGGGAGCAGCCCAAACCGATCACAGATCGGGGTAGTAGGACCACGATGTGGCATTGTAGATGGTTAGACGAACGGGATTGAAAGCCCGGCCGAAGAAGGTGCAAGCCCTGTAGACGAAAACCAGACGCAGCCTAGTGGGATCCTGAGTACGGCGGGACACGAGAAACCCTGTCGGAAGCAGCCGGGACCATCCGGTAAGGCTAAATACTCCTTAATGACCGATAGTGAACCAGTACCGTGAGGGAAAGGTGAAAAGAACCGCGGGAGCGGAGTGAAATAGATCCTGAAACCGTATGCTTACAACAAGTCAGAGCCCGTTAAGGGGTGATGGCGTGCCTTTTGTAGAATGAACCGGCGAGTTACCATGTCGTGCGAGGTTAAGGGGAAGACCCGGAGCCGTAGCGAAAGCGAGTCTGAATAGGGCGAAAGTACGACGCGGTAGACCCGAAACCGGGTGATCTAGCCATGATCAGGTTGAAGGTTGGGTGATACCAACTGGAGGACCGAACCGACCACCGTTGAAAAGTTGGCGGATGAATTGTGGCTAGGGGAGAAATTCCAATCGAACTCGGAGATAGCTGGTTCTCCCCGAAATAGCTTTAGGGCTAGCGTCGACGTGGAGCGGTATGGAGGTAGAGCACTGAATGGATGATGGCCCCAACTCGGGGTACTGATTTCAATCAAACTCCGAATGCCATACATGCGTAGTCGGCAGTCAGACTGTGGGTGATAAGGTCCATGGTCAAAAGGGAAACAGCCCAGATCGTCAGATAAGGTCCCAAAATTCATGCTAAGTGGAAAAGGATGTGGGGATGCACAGACAACTAGGAGGTTGGCTTAGAAGCAGCCACCCTTCAAAGAGTGCGTAATAGCTCACTAGTCGAGTGACCCTGCGCCGAAAATTTACCGGGGCTAAGCATGATACCGAATCTACGGATCCCAATGGGATGGTAGGGGAGCGTTCTATACACGTTGAAGCCGTACCGTAAGGAGCGGTGGAGAGTATAGAAGTGAGAATGCCGGTGTGAGTAGCGAAATGTCAGTGAGAATCTGACACACCGATTGCCTAAGGTTTCCAGGGGAAGGTTCGTCCGCCCTGGGTAAGTCGGGACCTAAGATGAGGCCGAAAGGCGTAGTCGATGGACAACGGGTTGATATTCCCGTACCCGCGTACAAGTGATGGAGTGACAGAGAAGGCTAGCGTGAGCCGGCGGATGGAAGAGCCGGTCCAAGCGGAACGATCATGGTGTAGGCAAATCCGCACCATACAGATAAGCCGTGACGGGGAGCGAACGGGTGACCAAGTAGCGAAGCGCGTGATGCCAGCTTTCAAGAAAAACTTCTAGCGTTAATTGTATGGCGGCCCGTACCAAAACCGACACAGGTGGGCAAGGAGAGAATCCTGAGGTGAGCGAGAGAACTGTTGCCAAGGAACTCGGCAAAATTACCCCGTACGTTCGCAAGAAGGGGTGCACGCAAGTGCCGCAGTGAAGAGGCCCAAGCAACTGTTTAACTAAAACACAGCTCTCTGCAAAGTCGCAAGACGACGTATAGGGGGTGACGCCTGCCCGGTGCTGGAAGGTTAAGGGGAGTTGTTAGCCGCAAGGCGAAGCTTTGAACCGAAGCCCCAGTGAACGGCGGCCGTAACTATAACGGTCCTAAGGTAGCGAAATTCCTTGTCAGGTAAGTTCTGACCCGCACGAAAGGCGTAATGATTTGGGCGCTGTCTCGGCAGCAGACTCGGTGAAATCTTAGTACCTGTGAAGATGCAGGTTACCCGCAACTAGACGGAAAGACCCCATGGAGCTTTACTGTAGCCTGATATTGAGTTTTGAACAAGCATGTACAGGATAGGTGGGAGACTACGAAGCGTGGACGTCAGTCAACGTGGAGTCGCCGTTGGGATACCACTCTTGCTTGTTTGAAATTCTAACCGATCGCCATGAGCTGGCGACGGGACCGTGTCAGGTGGGCAGTTTGACTGGGGCGGTCGCCTCCTAAAGAGTAACGGAGGCGCTCAAAGGTACCCTCAGATTGGTTGGAAATCAATCGACGAGCGTAAAGGCAGAAGGGTGCTTGACTGCGAGACTTACAAGTCGGGCAGGGACGAAAGTCGGACTTAGTGATCCGGCGGTGCAGTATGGAATGGCCGTCGCTTAACGGATAAAAGCTACCCTGGGGATAACAGGCTGATCTCGCCCAAGAGTTCACATCGACGGCGAGGTTTGGCACCTCGATGTCGGCTCATCGCATCCTGGAGCTGAATTCGGTTCCAAGGGTTGGGCTGTCCGCCCATTAAAGCGGTACGCGAGCTGGGTTCAGAACGTCGTGAGACAGTTCGGTCCCTATCTGTTGTGGGCGTAGGAAATTTGAGGAGCTCTGTCCTTAGTACGAGAGGACCGGGATGGACATACCGCTGGTGCACCAGTTGTTCCGCCAGGAGCATAGCTGGGTAGCCAAGTATGGATCGGATAAACGCTGAAGGCATCTAAGCGTGAAACCGGCTCCAAGATGAGATTTCCCATTCCTAGTGAAGTAAGACCCCTTGAAGACGACGAGGTTGATAGGTCAGAGATGGAAGCGCAGCAATGCGTGCAGTTGACTGATACTAATAGGTCGAGGATTTAATCACAAAACAACATTGAAAAAACACTATCGAGAAAGAATACAAAAATCTGTTATTCGGTTTTGAGAGACACCATCTCTCACATCCGGTGGTTATGGCAAAGTGGTCACACCTGTTCCCATCCCGAACACAGAAGTTAAGCACTTTCGCGGTGACAATAGCTATGCATGCCATAGTGAAGATAACTCGCTGCCGGATTTATCGAGCTCTCAACCGAGAGCTCTTTTTTTTGCGTTTGGCACATATGAATTTGTGATGATACGTCGCGATATGCTATAATACAACACGTTAGGAGAGCCAATGGAAAGAACACTGACAACACATTCTGCAGCCGAAACAAAGGCTTTCGCGGAAAAACTAGGAAAAATCCTGGATGCGGGCACCTGCATCCTTTTAAGCGGCGACTTAGGCGCCGGTAAGACGACTTTTACCCAAGGATTAGCGAAAGGTTTGGATATAAGCAAGAACGTAAGTTCCCCGACCTTCACGATCCTCAAAGTCTACCAAGGTAGATTACCCTTGTATCATATCGATGCCTATCGGTTGGAAGGATTACATCAAGATCTTGGTTTCGAAGAACTGATGGAGGATGAAGGGATCACGGTCATCGAATGGCCGGATTACATGAGTGATCAACTACCCACTGAGTATTTGCGTATCGATATCAAACGCAAAGGCGAGTTCGCCCGTAAATTCACTTTCATCGCTCAAGGAGAAAAGTATCAAGCCTTGTTGGAGGGACTTAACCTATGAAAACCGTATGTTTGGATACCTCTCATCGCACATTGACAATTGCGTTGATCGACGGGGAAAAATTGATCTACAGCTACCAGAAGGACGCATTCAAAGCACAGTCCGAAACCATTATGATCGAACTCGACCAAGCGTTTAAAAACGTTGGGTGGAAGCCTAAAGATTTGCAGGCGATGGTCATCACCGACGGACCGGGTTCCTATACCGGAATCCGCATCGCGATGACGATCGCCAAAGTCATCTGCCAACAAGCCTCTCTACCGCTATATACCGTCTCGTCTCTACGATTATTAGCTGGAAACGAAGGTAAATCAGCTGCGCTTATGGACGCGCGTGGAAAACGTGCTTATTTCGGTCTTTACCGTAACGGTGAGGTTGAGGTCGAGGACTGTGTTTTACCGATCGAAGAGATCACGAAAATCGTGTCGAGTGAAACTCCGATCTATGGCGATGTCGATTTAGATATGAAATTCGCGACGATTCCCGATCTTGCCCAACGCTTTCTCGATGTTAAAAGATATTGGACTCGTGTCGAAAACATCCATACGTTACAACCCCGGTACCTGAAGGAAACCGAGGTTCATATCAAACCATGATTCGAAGAATGCGTCCCGAAGATATTTCCCGGGTAAACACCATCGAAGCGGAAATCTTCACCAGTGCTTGGACCGAAGCGGATTTTATCTATGAGCTAAATGAAAATCCCTTTGCGTTCTATTTTGTCTGGGAATACGAAAATGTTATCGAAGGGTATGTCGGATTATGGATTCTGTTTGATCAAGCGCAAATCACGACCTTAGGGGTCGATCTTGCCTTTCGCAATCAAGGAATCGGAAAAGCACTGATGCGCCATGCAATGGATTACTGCACCCAAGAGCACGTTAAAAGTGTGACGTTGGAAGTAAGAGTCAGCAATCTTCCGGCCATCAAACTTTATGAGTCGTTTGGCTTTATAACGAAAGGCATACGCAAAGACTACTATCAGGACAATCATGAAGACGCCTACCTGATGGTGTTGGAAAGGGAATAAGATGAAAAAAACCAGAATCTTAGCGATCGAATCCAGTTGCGATGAAACCGCCGTGGCGATCGTTGATGACGGAAAAGAACTACTTTCGAATATCGTTTCTTCGCAAATTAATGTCCATAGTAAGTTCGGCGGGGTCATTCCCGAAGTCGCAAGTCGTATCCACGTGGAAAATATCACGGTCGTCCTTGACGAAGCTCTACAAAAAGCAGGGTTAACCATGGAAGACATCGATGCGATAGCGGTCACACATGGACCGGGTTTGGTCGGGTCTCTCCATATCGGCATACAAGCCGCCAAAGCCTTGGCATGGTATTACGATAAACCGTTAGTGCCCGTTCATCATATCGCCGGGCATATCTATGCCAATCGTTTCGCGGATGAACTTTGCTATCCTTTATTGGCGCTGGTTGTTTCCGGCGGACATACCGAGTTGGTCTATTTGAAGTCGGAATACTCGTTTGAAATCTTAGGGACGACGCAGGACGATGCGATCGGGGAAGCTTACGATAAAGTGGCCAGAGTGTTAGGTTTATCTTATCCGGGTGGACCTGCGATTGACCAACTCGCTAAAAACGGAGTCAAACATTATCGATTACCGAAAGTAAAAACGGAAAACGAACTTGATTTCTCGTTTAGCGGATTGAAATCAGCGGTACTACAATTGGTAAGCAAACAAACCAAAATCAAGGAAGATATCATACCGGAAGACTTGGCATATGCGTTTCAAGAAGCGGCATTGGACGAATTGATCCAAAAAACAAAGGCGGCAATAACGCGGTATGATGTCAAACATTTCGTGTTGGCAGGCGGTGTTGCGGCCAATTCAAGACTACGGGAAAGAGTGAACTTACTGAAGGATGATTTTCCGGAATTGACCGTCACGATCCCGCCGATGTGGTGCTGCACCGACAATGCGGCGATGATCGCAATGGCCGGAACCTTGGCGTTTAATGCGGGACATCGCGCCGATTTGTCACTGTCCGCCGATCCCGGATTAGAGCTTGCATAGCAAGATTATGTACAAAACAATAAATGTTTCACAATAAGAAATATATGTGTTATTATTAACAAGGTAGGTGATCACTATGAAAGACAATAAAAATGTACCGAAGGCAACCCTTCAACGCTATCCCGTCTATTTAAAAGCACTACGCAAACTCGGCAACCTGGGTGTGCAACGCATCATGTCGCGCGAGCTCTCCGAATTCGTCGACATCGAACCGACGACGATCCGCCGCGACTTCTCATTTCTGGGATCGTTAGGCAAACAAGGTTACGGTTATGAAGTCAACAAACTGATCGATATCTTCAATACCGAGCTGGGCGGGACCTTCGATGAGAAAATCATCATCGTCGGCGCCGGGAACCTTGGACGGGCGTTGATGAATTACAATCGTTGGAATCACGTCGTAGGCGAAATCGCCTGCGCGTTTGACATCATGCCGCATAAGCAGGGGAATATGTACGAGATCCCCGTTTATCCGATGGAGATGTTGAAGGAAAAAATGCCTCCGGGATGCCGGATCGCGATTTTGACCGTTTCGAAAGATGTTCAGGAAACCGTCAATTTATTGGTTGAGAACGGCATTAAAGGCATTGTCGATTTCACCCACGAACACATCCAAGTACCGAAAGGTGTACGTGTCAAAGCCGTCGATGTCGTATCGATGGTACAAGAACTCGTATTCGAAACGAATTCGCTTAAATAAGTCCGTTTTGGACGCAGCTAAAGGAGACTAGCAACCATGGTTACATTTATGACTGTCCGCGAATTGTATGAACTGGCAGGCGAAGGTTCGCAATTCGAACTCGACGGGATCGAGTACGTTCAACTGCAAGGTTGGGTGCGGACCAACCGCAATAGCAAATCGATCGGATTCATCGAACTGAACGACGGCACCTACTTCCGTAACTGCCAATTGGTATATAACGGGGAAATGCAAAACTTCGATGAAGCGACGCGCTATCTGACCGGCACGGCGATCACGGTCACCGGGCTTTTCAAGCGCACTCCCGATATGAAGCAACCGTTTGAAATCGAAGTCAAAGAACTCGTATTGGAAGGCGCATGCGATGCGGAATACCCGCTCCAAAAGAAACGCCATTCCTTTGAATATCTACGTGAAATCGGTCATTTACGTCCGCGTACCAACACGTTCTCGGCGGTTTTCCGCGTGCGTTCGGTCTTGGCGATGGCCATCCACGAATTCTTCCAAAACCAAGGATTTGTCTATGTTCATGCCCCGATCCTCACCGGAAACGATGCGGAAGGCGCGGGCGAAGTCTTTACGGTCACGACCCGTGAAGATGCCAAATACGACGAAGACTTCTTCGGCAAGAAAGCCAACCTAACGGTTTCCGGTCAACTTCAGGCGGAAGCGTTCGCATTGGCGTTCCGCGATGTCTACACTTTCGGGCCGACCTTCCGGGCTGAGAATTCCAACACCGCCCGTCATGCCAGCGAGTTCTGGATGATCGAACCCGAAATCGCGTTTGCGGACCTGCAGGATGATATGGACTTGATTGAAGACATGGTCAAATCCTGTATCACCTATGTGCTGGAAAATGCTTCGGAAGAGATGAAGTTCTTCAACTCGATGATCGACACGACCTTGCTTGAACGACTTGAAACGGTACGGAATACGGACTTCAAACGTATGCCCTATACCGAAGCGATCGAACATCTTCTCAAAGCCGATGTGACTTTCGAATATCCGGTTTCTTGGGGTGTGGATCTGCAATCCGAGCATGAACGCTATCTCTGCGAAAAGGTCGTCAACGGACCGGTTTTCTTGACCGACTATCCCAAAGACATCAAAGCCTTCTACATGCGCGTCAACGATGACGGGAAGACGGTCGCGGCTTGCGATCTGTTGGTTCCCTCGGTCGGCGAGTTGGTCGGCGGTTCGCAACGTGAAGAACGACTGGATATGTTGAAGCAACGAATGGCTGAAATGAACGTACACGAAAAAGGCATGGAATGGTATCTGGATCTGCGCCGTTACGGCGGATGTAAGCATGCCGGATTCGGCCTGGGATTTGAACGTTTCCTGATGTATATCACCGGGATGCAAAATATCCGCGATGTCATTCCCTTTGCGCGTACGCCGAAAAACCTTCTATTCTAACATGGACTATATCGTCAAAACCAACCCGGACGGCAGTGTCGTCACGGTCGCGGATGTCCAAAAAGTCCTTTTGGAGATGATGAAGGATATCGATGCGTTGTGTCGTAAACATGATATCCCGTATTGGCTTTACGGAGGGTCGGCATTGGGTGCCGTACGTCACGAGGGATTTATCCCTTGGGATGATGATGCGGACATCGCCATCATGCGCGATGATTATAAACGTCTTCAAGCCGTGTTACCCGAATTGGGCGATGGTTACGTTTCCCATTGTTTCGATACCCATAAAGCCTATAACGTGACGATTCCGACGATGAAAATCCGAAAAGTCGGCACTTATATCAAAGAAACCAACACATTACTCGAAAATAAAATCACGGATTGCGACGGATTGTTTGTCGATGTGTTCGTATTTGACCATGCCAGCAAGAATCCGCTGATCGATCTACCGTTACGCTTATTGAATACGGCATTGATGCCGTTGATCGTTCTATTTGAAAACCTGAATACAAACCCGTTGCTTCTTAAGCGATGGTTTGTCTATAACGCGATCCTTTACGGAAAACTCAACAAGCATTCCGATTACGTCGGATGCGAGTTGACCTGGACCTATAAGAATCCATTAAAGCCGTATGTCTTTAAGAAAGTCGATGTTTTTCCGGTACAGTATGTCAAATTCGAAGATACGACGCTGCCAATCCCGGCGCATCCGCACGAATTCCTGTGCACTTCGATCGCACCTTCCTACATGACACCGCCGCCTGAGGAAAAACGGGCACCGAAACACATCGTCGATATCCGTCTCTAACACGAAGGAGGAATCACCATGAGTATCAAACGTCGCAGCTTCGTGCCGCGAAAACGGCGTAAAATCCGTTGGCGTATCGTTGCCCCTTTGTGTCTCTTAGCGGTTCTTCTTTTCTATACGGCGTTTGTCTTTTTCTTTCCTAAAAAAGTCGTTGAACCGATCATTCCGTTTTCTGTCTGCAACCTTAGCGCATCTAAAACGCAAGCCTTGTTGCATGACCGGGTCATCGACGAAACGATCACGATGGGGGACTTTCTTGCCTATGGCGAGACCTTGAATTTGTATCAAGATGTCTATTCGATTTATGAAGCCGATGCCTATACCGGTAAAACGATGAAGCTCTATGATCTCTGCAACATCGATCCGGAAACCGATCTGCCTGAATACACCTTCCTTTTGGAAGATACGGTCGATGGTCAGATTCCGATGGAATCGCTAAAACCGGGCTTCTATGAAGTCTATGTCACGCAAGATCTGGTCGAACGACGTTTGGTCAGCACGGAGAAAATCATGTCGACCTTTGAGAGCGTTCGACGTTCTTCCGGGTTAGGCAACGTCGTCACCGTCATGGCCGATACACGTCTGGTCAACACGGCCGATGATCAACCGGCGTTGATGGATAAGAATTACGTTTTTCTCAATGTTAAGGAAACCGAGATCGCAGAGTCGATCGCGGACATCTATATCGACGCCGGACATCGTTCGACCAACGGATCCAGCATCGATGTCGGGCGCAGCGCCAACGGTTTGGTTGAAGCGGAAGAAACCTATAAAATGGCGGTGTTGCTGAAAACCGAGTTCGAAAAGTACGGACTCAAGGTTGTTTTGGCTCGTGAAGACGATGAAACCGTCATCGACAGTTACGGAGTCGGCGGAAGACTAAACAAAGCATATAGCGCAAAAGCCAAGTATTATATCGAAGTCCAACTCAATGGAAACTCCAACGCAACCCTACGCGGTTCCCGCGTGTACTATTCTTCATTCTCATCCAATCGCTTAGCGACGACCGTCTTCAAATCCCTACAGGAAATTAAACCCAATGATCCGTACTTCAAAGGAGTCTATGCCAGTTCACGCGATAAAGGACTGGATGCCAGACCGACGATCCGGGAATCCGGTGGAAGAATCTTGGCGGCCGGAACCTATAGCGACTTAAGTCGCGATGGCAATGCTTCTTTTGCGGCGGAGGCGAGCCTGGGTCTTCAGACATTGACGTTGGAATACGGCTACATCACCAATGCGGCCGATGCGAACTTTTGGAAGCAGAATATGCAGCAGCTGGCACAGAAAACGGTTGCCGGCTTTGTGAAACATCTACAGTTGGAGCCTGTGAGCACACCGTAGAAAGGATCTTTATGCAGTATCAAATCAATAAAGGTTCGAAATCCTTCGGACCTCAAGAAGTCTTTATCGATATCCAGTTCGAACTCAAAGAAGGCGAAAAAGCCGCTTTGGTCGGACGAAACGGAAGTGGAAAGACGACCCTACTTAAAATCATCGCATCGGAGCTTGACCTCGATTCCGGTGAAATCCACCGACCGCGCGACTTGACGGTCGGTGTTTTGGCGCAAACGACCTTCGAAGACGAAACGAAAACCGTCAACGAAGAACTGTTGGCACTCTATCAACCGATCCTTGCCCTCCAAGCGAAACTTGATGCCTTGACCTTGCGTATGATTGAGGATCACAGTGAAGCTATCTTGGACGAGTATGCGCGCTTGCAACATGAGTTCGAAGAAAAAAACGGCTATACATGGAAACAAGAAATGATGACCGTCGTGACGAAATTCGGATTCACCGAAGCGGATCTTGATCGATCCATCGACACTTTTTCCGGAGGTCAGAAAACGCGTTTGGCGTTTGTTAAACTGCTACTTTCGAAACCGGACATCTTGCTTCTAGACGAACCGACCAACCATTTGGACATGGCCACCATCGAATGGTTGGAAACTTATCTCAACCATTATGAAAAAGCCGTCATTTTCGTTTCCCATGACCGAATGTTCATCGACCACGTCGCCGATGTCGTCTGGGAAATGGAATTGACGAATCTGACCAAATATGTCGGCAACTACTCCGAATACACACGCCAGAAAGCATTGAACCAAGAGAAACAACTCTCCGCCTTCAAGCGCCAACAAAAAGATATCAAACGACTGGAAGAACTGATCGAAAAATTCAGATACAAGAAAAGTAAAGCCGCCTTCGCGCAATCGAAAATCAAGTATCTCGAGCGCATGGATAAGATCGACAATCCCAAGTCCGACCTAAAGAATTTCAGCGCACGTTTTCATTCTCGGGTTCGCGGCGGAAAAACCGTATTCACCTGTAAAGCGTTGACGATCGGCTATGATCGACCCTTAGCAACAGTGGATATGGAAATCCTTAGCGGGCAACGCATCGCCGTCATCGGCCCTAACGGACATGGGAAATCGACCTTCATTAAAACAGTCATGGGACTGATTCCACCTTTGTCCGGCGATATGCTGATGGGGCATCAGATCGAAACCGGTTATTTCGACCAAGACCTTGCCAGTTTCACTTCGGGCAAAAACCTGTTGGAAGAACTATGGGATAGTTACCCCGACCTCACCCACACCCAAGTACGCACGATTCTCGGCAGTTTCCTTTTTACTTCCGATGAAGTCTTCAAAAGCGTCGATGTTTTGTCCGGGGGCGAGAAAGTCCGTCTCAGCTTGGCGAAACTCATGTTGGACCAAGCCAACTTCATGATCTTGGACGAACCGACCAACCATCTTGACCTTCTTGGCAAAGAAGCGTTGGAGGAATCTTTCAAGGATTACGAGGGAACCATCCTCTTTGTCTCCCATGATCGATATTTCATCCAAAAGATGGCAACCGGAGTATTGTCCATCGAAAACGGGAAAGCCGAGTATTACCCTTTGAAATTCGAGGAGTATGCGGAAATCCCGAAAGAAGTCAGCAAGGAAACGATCGCCAAAGAAGTCAAACAACAAAAACAAATCAACATCAAAGATTTAAAGAAGGAATTGGCGAGACTCGAGAAGCGGATTTCGGAGAAAGAAGACGAATTGGAAGAACAACGAGAAAAACGCTATGATCCTTATTATTACCATGACTACAAGAATATGGCGGAACTGGACGCTACGATCGACGGGATCCACAATGAAATCGCTTCCATGATGAAGACATGGGAGAGCTTAAGCGAAGAGCTGGAAAGCATTGGAAAAAGCGAGTGAAATCATGTATAATAACTTCGCAATTCAAAGGGAGGCAACTATGGCAAACTGTATCGTAGCACAATCCGGCGGACCGACCTCGGTCATCAACGCAACCTTAGCCGGCGTCGTTAAGGCAAACCAACTGAATCCGATCTATGGGACCGTCTATGGCGGACTGAACGGGATCGAAGGCATCCTGCAAGAACGTTTGGTCGATCTGACTCACATGAGTGAAGAAGAGAACCACATTTTACGTCAAACGCCGTCCAGCGCGTTAGGATCTTGCCGATATAAATTGAAACGCAGCAACGTGGCCGATTTCGAACGTTTGTTTGCGGTCATGGAAAAATTCGATGTTGAAACGTTGTTCTACATCGGTGGCAACGACTCGATGGATACTGTTTACGCGCTAAGCGAGTATGCGACTGCCAACGGAATCAAAGGACGCCGCTTCGTCGGATGCCCTAAAACCGTCGATAACGATTTGATGGTCACCGACCATTGCCCAGGTTACGCTTCGGCCGCGAAGTTCATCGCGACGACGGCGTTGCAGACCTGGTTGGATGTAAACGTTTATACGCGTCAGGAAGTCTTCGTGTTGGAAACCATGGGACGCGATGCCGGTTGGCTTGCGGCTTCAGCGACTTTAAGCAATGTGGTCGACTTGGTCGTTCTACCGGAGATTCCGTTTGATAAAGAAGTCTTCTTAGGCGAAGTCGCCAAATGCATCGCCGAAAAGAATAAATGTTATGTCGTCGTCTCCGAAGGCGCTCGTTATGCGGACGGTGTCTATCTAGCCGCCTCCGAAGCGAAGAACGATGGCTTCGGACATGCGATTTTAGGCGGAGCCGGTAATGCGATCCGCGATCTGATTCTCAACTCGGGAACCGCCAGCCGTGTCAAAGTCCAAGACCTCAGCACCGCGCAACGTTGCCATGCCAGCGAGCAATCCTTGGTCGACGTCGAAGAATCCTTCAAGCTTGGCATGAGCGCTCACATGCGCAGTATGGATCCTGAATTCACCGGTCAGATGGTCGGCGTAAAACGTAAACCCGGCGTGGAATACGATGTCGAGTACTTCGCCACCGCCGCCAGCAACGTCGCCAACCATGTCAAAAACTTCCCGCTCGAATGGGCGTTGCCGAATTACCGCGGCGTCACACAGGAAGCGATCGACTATATGCGTCCCTTGATCGAAGGGAGCCCGGTCATCGTCTATAACGGCGGTGTTCCGGCATTCGTTACCCCGTACTACAAGCGTTGATTCAAATTAAGCCCGCCAAAACGCGGGTTTTCTTATGAAATCGCATAAAAAAACCTGGATTTCCAGGTAATTTTCATTTGGCGGAGGAAGCAGGATTTGAACCCGCGCGAGCCTTGCAACTCCTATCGGTTTTCGAAACCGACCCCTTCAACCACTTGGGTATTCCTCCAGCGAAGTAAAGTATACCAAATAAAAACAGGCTTGTCGACAGTTTTATGAGTGATCCAAAGGCGTAAAACCAGAAAGAATCGCATGAATGTAAATAATGTAAATAAATGTAAGAAATAGAAAAATGTTTCGAAAACATGTCGCAAATGTGAAAGGAAAGTGAAATAATCATTGACATGACCCAAGTCGAAAGATAAAATGTATTCATAGTACAAACGTACTTTCTACAGGAGGGAACAGATGAAAAAGTTACTAGTAGCCCTTTTTGTGGCAGCATTGGTCTTGACCGGCTGCGGCGAAAAGAAAACTGTCTTCCGTAACGACTATTCGTACATCTACACGAGCGATATCGAACAGTTAGATTACACCGTTACGTATCTGGCCGAGAATCATCGTCATATCGCGAACTTCGTCGATGGATTGATGGAACACAACCCGCTAGGCCAATTGGTCGGCGCGCTTTCCACCAAATACGAAGTTAACGCTGACGCGACCGAATTCATCTTCACCATTCGTGAAGGTGTCAAATGGGTCACCGTCGAAGGCGAAGAATACGCTGATGTTACTGCTCAAGACTGGGTAACCGGCTTGCAACACGGCGCTGACTTCAAATCCGACACCGCGTATATCCTTGAAGGCGTCATCAAAAACTACGCCGAATACTACGCGGGTACCTTGACGGACTTCTCCCAAGTCGGGATCGAAGCCGTTGATGATTACACCTTGAAGTTCACCCTCGAAGATTCCACCCCGTATTTCCACACGATGACCACCTACGGCGTCTTATTCCCGATCAACAAAGAATTCTTGGAAACCCAAGGCGAAGGCTGTAAGCTTGGCGCCCCGGATGCCGGGAACTGTGCGTTCGGTACTGCCGAAGGCGATTCCATCCTGTACAACGGCGCGTACCTGTTAAGCAACAACACCGTCAAGTCGGTTGTTGAATACACCGCCAACCCGACGTACTGGGACAAGAAAAACGTTTACATCCCGAAAGTTAAACTGACGTTCTATGACGGAGCCGATCCGGATAGCCTGTTCAGAAGCTTCGACAATGGCGAATTGTCCGCCGCTCCGGTCTACACAGACAACGAAGCGACCTACAAAACCGCGACTGACAAATACGGCGATTCGATCTATATCGGCCGCTTGACCACCACGACTTACTACATTTCGTTTAACTACGATCGTCAAGGCTTCGCCAATGACGACGGACGCTTACCTTCGGTCAAGACCGAAAAACAAAGAGAAGATACGAAGAAAGCGATTCTGAACGAAAACTTCAGAACGGCGATCTTCCGTGGTCTCGATCGTGGAGCCCTCAATGCTCAATCGGTCGGCGAAGCGCTGAAATTCAACGCCTTGCGTAACACCTACACCTCACCGGATTTCGTCTCGACCTCCGACGGTAAATCCTATGCTTCGTTGTTGCTTACCGAATTGAACAAGATCGATGCTGACTTGTTCCCGACGGACTTCGATCTGTCCGACAGCCAAGATCCTTATTATGACTTAGCTGTTGCCCAAGCCGCCATGGCGAAAGCAAAAACCGAACTTGAAGCCGAAGGCGTCACGTTCCCGATCGTCATCGAAGTATTAGCCAACGGCGCTAGCCAGAAGAACTACAATACGCGTTTAGCCTTTGAAACCTTAATGGAAAAAGCGTTCCCGGGTTTGGTCGACATCGCTATTACGGTCGCACCGGATTCGCAAACCTACCTCGCTGGTTTCTACACCAATAAGACGGCCGCTGGCACCAACTACGATATCAACATCGGTTCTGGTTGGGGTCCTGACTACGGCGATCCGAAGACCTACGTCCAAACCTTGTCCCCGATCAACGGCGACTTGTTAAAAGGCATGGGCTTTGAAGCCGGAGCTGATGCGAATGCCGCAGCGAAAGAAGCCGCTGGATTCTTCGAATTCCAAGAACTTCTCGATGCCGCAAATGCCGAAATCAAAGACATGGACAAACGTTATCAATTATTTGCAGCTGCCGAAGCGTACTTGATCGGGCATTCCTTGATTCTCCCGAACGTATCGCAAGGCGGTGTCTACCAAGTTTCCAGAGTTGCGGCTTACACCGTATCTTGGGCTGACTATGGTATCAGCGAATACAAATACAAATTCATGCAAGTCACTGACCACGTTATTACTCTTGAAGAAAGAGAAGAAGCGAAGGCCCAGTGGGAAAAAGACCGCGCTAAATAAGCTTCTGAAAACTGATTAGTAGAACTAACAAAAGGATTAGACATTCCTCTAATCCTTTTGTTCTCACGAGGTATGCAATGAAAAAATACGTAATTTCCCGATTCTTGCGTTCGTTGTTTTCGATCTTCATGGTAACTACGATCGCTTACTTGTTGATATTCACGTTTGTTCCCCGACAACGTATCTTTATGAACGACCAACTTTGGGGCAAACTGACATCACGTCCGGATACACAAAAAGCTTATGAATTCAGTCGTTACGACGAACTCGGATACTTGGAATATGAAGATCAACAGACATTATGTGTCCGAGAATATGAAACCGGTACGAATGACTATTTCGAGTGTATGGACATCAATTCTGGCAAATTTGCCCAACTTAAATCTCAATATGAGAGCAAGGGATGGGTTTTTGGTGTTTACACAAGCACGAATACGGCGTATGCCTCACGGGAGATCACGATCATCCAGCGCGCTATCAAATTCTATGCGAACATGTTTGTCGTCGATGGACCCAACAAAATTAAAGATGCGAACAAGCCCGATTTAGAACGCAAAATCTATGTCGGTAAAGACTGGAGCGGTAAACCGGCTTTACTGTGCAGCGGATGTGATAACAAGTATTTGATCTATTTGAACAGTTCGTTTCCGTTCATTCATCAAAACTGGATCAAGTTGAATTTCGGCATTTCGTATCCCACGTTCAGCGGGATCGAAGTATTAACTGTCATGTCGGATCGTCAAGGCGAAGGTGTCATGCGTGACATCACGTTCCCGACCGGCATTACGACCAGCAGCAGCGTTAACGAGTACACATGCGAATACAAATACACGTTGGATCGTCTTGATTTGACGAAGTTCACCGATAATTACGCGGATTGCCGTACGTTGCGTAAAGATCCTTCCATGATGGAAATCTCCTTCACGATGGGGATCATCGCGTTGTTCTTCTCATATTTGATCTCGATCCCTCTAGGTATCTTCATGGCTTCGAAGAAAAATGGCCTTATCGATAAAATCGGTATGGGGTACATCGTCTTCGTCATCGCCGTTCCTACCTTAGCCTATATCTATCTCTTCCGTTTTGTCGGAACGACGGTCTTCAGACTGCCGGATAGTTTCCCGAAACTCGGAGCCGGAGAATTAAGTTCTTGGGTTCTTCCTATCATTTCACTATCCTTACCGAGCGTCGCCGGTTTGTTGATGTGGGTCCGCCGTTATATGGTTGACCAGACAACGGCTGAATATGTGCGCTTTGCTCGTTCGAAAGGCTTGTCCCAACAAGAAATCTTCTACAAACATATTCTACGTAACGCGATCATTCCGATCGCCCACGGATTACCGGGCAGTATCATCGGAGCCATCGGCGGAGCGATCATCACCGAACGTATTTACGCGATTCCGGGAATGGGCAAAATGTTGCCGGATTCGATCAACGCATACAATAACAACGTAGTTATCGCTTTGACGTTTATTTTCACCGCGCTATCGATCTTGTCCGTCTTATTAGGTGACGTTCTGATTACCTACCTGGATCCGCGCATTCATTTGGATACGAAAGGAGGTAGAAACTAATGGCTGACAAGAAGTTTGAATTCGTCGAGATCGACGAGTCCGCGTCGGAACATATCTCCGCGCCGCATTACTCGTATTGGAAGTCCGTCTTCCGTACGTTCTTTAAAAGCAAACTTTCGATCGCGATGTTGATTCTCGCGACGTTCATCACGTTGATGGCGATGATTCAGCCGTTGTTTTCCGGATATAATCCGCTATCTTCCCCGAACATCCTTGATTTCTCCTTACGTTTCAACGCACCGAACCTGAAATTCTTGTTCGGTACCGACAACGTCGGGAATTCTCTCTTCGACGCCGCATGGGCGGGAACCCGCACCTCGATTTTGATTTCCTTCATTTCGACCGGACTCAACATGAGTATCGGGATTGCGGTCGGTGCGTTCTGGGGATATTCGAAAAAAGCCGACAAATATTTACTTGAACTCTATAACATCGTTGCCAACGTCCCGTTCTTACTGGTCGTCACCATGATGTTGTATGTCTTCGGTTATGGTTTTTGGAACTTGATCGTGGCCTTGACCATTACAGGATGGTTCCCGATCGCTTATTTCATCCGGACACAGGTCATGATCATCCGTGACCGTGAATACAACTTGGTATCGCGCTGCCTTGGTACGCCGACGCCACGCATGATTTCAAGAAACATCCTTCCGTATTTGACCTCGGTCATCGTTACCTTGTTGTCGCGTGAAATCCCGGTCGTTATTTCACTTGAAGCGTTCTTATCGTTCATGGGAATCGGCTTAACTTCCGCGACGCCTTCGTTGGGTCGTTTGATCAGCCAGTATACGTCTTACATCAATGCCTATCCTTACCTGTTTTGGATTCCGGTAACCATGCTGGCCAGTTTGTCCGTTTCGTTCTATATCGTCGGACAGACGTTCGCAGATGCTTCGGATCCCAAAACACACATGTAGGAGGTAACCAATGGAAAAAAATGTCGTATTATCCGTTCGTGACCTCGTCGTCAAATTCAGAGTACGTAATCGTGAGTTGACGGCGATTCGCAACGTGTCGTTTGATTTGTATGAAAAAGAAACTTTGGCGATTGTCGGTGAATCCGGTTCGGGCAAAACCGTTATGACGAAAACGTTCACCGGTATGCTTGAAAGTAACGGCAGGATTGCCAATGGAAAGATCCTCTATGAGGATCGTGACTTGGCGGCCATCAAAAACAATAAGGAATGGGAGAAAATCCGCGGTCCGAAAATCGCGACGGTTTTCCAAGATCCCATGTCTTCGTTGAATCCGATCCGCTCGATCGGTTCTCAGATCACCGAAGTCATCACGAAGCATCAAGGAAAAACACAGGCCGAAGCGAAGCAAATCGCCATCGACTTGATGGATCGTGTCGGTATTCCCAATCCGGCCGATCGTTTCAACGAGTATCCGTTCCAGTATTCCGGCGGGATGCGTCAACGTATCGTTATCGCGATCGCCTTGGCTTGCCGTCCGAATATCTTGATTTGTGACGAACCGACCACTGCGTTGGACGTTACGATTCAGGCGCAGATTTTGAAACTGATCAAAGACTTGCAGAATGAGTTTGGCTTTACGACGATTTATATCACGCATGACCTCGGTGTCGTCGCCAACGTGGCGCAACGTGTCGCCGTCATGTATGCCGGTCAGATCGTCGAAGTCGGTACCTGCGAAGAAATCTTCTATTCTCCCAAACACCCGTATACGTGGGCATTGTTATCCAGTTTGCCTCAACTTGGTATCAAAGGTGAAAAATTATATTCGATTCCCGGTACGCCTCCTTCGCTCTTTAACGAAATCAAAGGGGATGCTTTTGCTCCGCGGAATCCCTATGCCATCGGAATCGATTTTGAAGAAGAACCTCCGTTTTTCCAAATTACGCCGACCCACATGGCCAAAACTTGGTTGTTGGATCCCCGTGCTCCGAAAGTCGAACCTCCCACGGCGATTCATGATTTACATGGTCGAATCCAAATGATTTTGAAAGGCGAGGTGAAATAATGGACCGCGACGTCATATTATCGGTTAAAAACCTCGAAGTCAGCTTTCCGAAAGGCAAAGATCGTTTCGTAGCGGTTCGCGACGCAAATTTCGATATCTATCGTGGCGAAACATTTGCATTGGTTGGCGAATCCGGCTCAGGCAAAACGACCATCGGTCGTTCGATTATCCGCATCAACTCGACTTCCAAGGGTACAATCGAGTTCGATGGAAAGATTATCAATCAAAAGTTATCGGCTGAAGAAGACAAATGGGTTATCAAAAACATCCAAATGATCTTCCAAGATCCCGCGACTTCCTTAAATGAACGCGCGACGATCGATTATATCGTTTCTGAAGGCTTAGTCAATTTTAAAATGTTTGAGAACGATGCAGATCGTCGCAAGAAAGTATTGGATGCATTAAAAGAAGTCGGTTTGTTGCCGGAACACGTCACGCGTTATCCGCATGAGTTCTCAGGCGGTCAAAGACAACGTATCGGCATCGCGCGCGCCATGGTCATGGAACCGAAGTTGATCATCGCCGACGAACCGATTTCCGCTTTGGACGTTTCGATTCGTGCCCAGGTCCTCAACCTGATGAAACATCTTCAGGAAGAAAAAGGACTGACGTACTTGTTTATCGCGCATGACCTATCCGTCGTACGTTTTATCTCGGATCGCATCGCGGTCATCCATCTTGGAAGGATCGTCGAATTGGCGCAGACCGAGGAACTGTTTAAAAATCCGTTACATCCATATACCCGCTCATTATTATCAGCGGTTCCGATGCCGGACCCAATTACCGAAAAGGCGAAAGAGTTATTGGTTTACGAAGCCGATCTTCATGACTATCATGATGAACAGCCTTCCTTCGTTGAAATCAAGACCGGTCATTTTGTTTGGGGCAGCGAAACTGAGATTGCTGAGTATCGTAAACACTTGAAGTAAGCAAGAAGCCGCAAGGCTTCTTTTATTTAAATAATTTCTCAGGAAATAATCATTTCGCCGCATAGAGAGAAAGCGGTGAGCCTCATGAAAAACAACTATAATTTCAAGGAAATGGAGATTTTGGTTAAATTCCATTGCCGATCCTATCATCAACTCAAAAGATCGATCCAAGTTCAAGGATTGGTCGGTGAAATCAAAGAAGAATCGACCGTCTATGCATTGGCATATATTTTGACGATCGACGATGTGCTTCACTCGTTGGATGCGGATGAATATCGGATTATCGCGCATGATTTTTTAGAATCCTCCCCGAAAAATTGGTGGATGGAATTTTATGCGAAAACGACCTATTACCGATTGAAGGGACGCTCCATGCAAGCATTTTTAAATTGTTTACATGGGTGATTCATGCTAGAATTACACAGAGGAGGTGCCTAAAATGGAAGCGTACGAGTATTTGAAGACTCTCATCGCAAACAAGTCCGGGCACGCGGAAATGATTACCTTGGAAACCTCTCTGAAAGACCTCGGAATCGATTCGCTGGATCTGGTTGAAATGATTTTACAATTGGAAGAGAAGTACGATCTTGTTTTCGAAGATGACGAACTCCTGGCTCTGAAGACGATGGGCGAGGTCGCGGAATTAATCAAACTGAAAAAACAGTAGGAGGACACGTATGTTAAAAGGGATAGCGGCTTCATCCGGAGTGGTGTTGGCCAAAGCGTATAAACTCGAACAACCCGTATTGGATATCGAAAAGAAAATTGTCGACCCAAGCAAGGAAATCGAACATTTCCGTGAAAGTTTGGAAAAAACGAAGAAAGATATCGTTGTCATCCAACAAAAAGCGAAAGGTCGCTTAAGCGATGAAGAATTAGCGATTTTTGATGCCCATTTGATGGTCTGTGATGATCCTGAATTCACAGGCCAGATCGAAGCCATGATCCAGTCGGAAAATATCAATGCTGATTTCGTAGTCAATGAGATCGGCAATATGTTCATCACGATGTTCGAATCGATGGACGATGCCTATTTCCGTGAACGCGCGGCTGACATTAAAGATGTTACGTTCCGTATTAAATGCCATCTCTTAGGAAAAGTATTGCCTGACTTGAGTCTCATCGATGAAGAAACGGTAATCGTCGCCAACGACTTGACACCTTCCGACACCGCACAACTCAATCGTCTATATACAAAGGGATTCGCCACCCAGATTGGCGGCAGAACATCCCATAGCGCCATCATGGCACGTTCATTGGAAATACCGGCAGTCGTCGGGATTTCAAGTTTGTTGGATCATGTCAAACATGGCGATTTCATCGTATTGGATGCGTTGGACGGAATCGTAATTGTAAATCCAAGCGATGAAGAGATTCATGATTATACGAAGAAGGCTGAAAGATTTGTCGAACTGAAGGCAAGTCTGAAAGTACTCAAAGATGCGGTCAGCGTAACCACGGACGGTCATCATGTCGAGTTGGTCGGTAACATCGGGAATCCGAAAGACGCGGAAAATGTGCTTGAAAACGGTGGCGAAGGCGTCGGTCTGTATCGCACCGAATTCCTTTACATGGATGCGCAATCACTACCGAGTGAAGAAGACCAATTCTTTGCGTATCGTACCGTCTTGGAAAAGATGGGGAAACGTCCGGTCGTCGTCCGTACCTTGGATATCGGCGGCGATAAAGAACTTCCGTATCTGCCGTTCCCGCATGAAATGAATCCGTTCTTAGGGTATCGCGCGATTCGTCTATGCTTAGACCGTAAAGACATTTTCCGTACTCAAGTCCGCGCTTTACTTCGCTCAAGCGTCTATGGGAAGTTATGCATTATGTTCCCCATGATCGCGACCTTGGATGAATTCCGTGAAGCGAAAGAATTCGTCTTGACGGAAAAGGCTACCTTGATTTCCGAAGGCGTCGCCGTTTCCGATGATTTCCAAATCGGGATGATGGTCGAAATTCCGGCCGCGGCGGTATTGGCTGATCAATTTGCGAAAGAAGCCGATTTCCTCTCGATCGGAACCAACGATTTGATCCAATACTCGATGGCTGCCGATCGCATGAGCGAAAAAGTTTCCTACCTCTATCAACCGTATAATCCCGCTATTCTTCGTCTCATCAAGATGACGATCGACGGTGCCCATAAAGAAGGCAAGTGGGTCGGCATGTGCGGCGAAATGGCCGGTGAAGAGATGGCTGTCCCGGTATTGTTAGGTCTTGGACTGGATGAATTCTCAATGTCCGCCAGCTCGATCTTACAAGCCCGCAAAATGGTACGCTCGCTTAGTTTCGCAAGTATGAAGGTTCTCGCCCAAGAAGCCTTAACCAAATCGACCTGCGATGAAGTCGTCGAATTAATCAAAAAGACCCTCAATAAGTAATCGAGAACGTGCCAAGCACGTTTTCTTTTCCGATTGACGATAATTCAGCTATCGACTAAACTTTAGGCAGGTAATGACATGAAACAGAAAAATGAAGAGAAGCAACGGTTTGAGGAAATCTATGCGACAACCTTCCCATCGGTAAGCCGATATGTCTTTTTCAGAATGGACAATGTTGAAGACGCCAAAGATATCCTGCAAAATATTTATGCGGATTATTTTTTAAACGTGGTACGTAAAAAGAAAGACATTGAAAATCCGGAAGCATACCTAATCCGAATGGCGGAAAACCAATGTGCCGCATTTTATCGAACAAGCAAGCGTTTTGTCACACAGGACGATATCGATCCGATCGAAGACAAAGTAATCGCGAATGAAGATACCGAGCTGTCCGCCATCAACCAAGCCACGACCCAACAAATTTGGGCAAGCATATCAAAACTACCCTTGGTGGATCAACGTATTTTGGTCGCAAAGTTCCATTATGATTTAACCTTTTCGGAAATCGCGACGCAATTCGACATGGAAGAGGAAAAAATTAAGGCAAGATACTACCGTTCGATCAAAAAACTCCGAGAATTACTCAATACTTAAGAAATTATGCAACGAAACCGGCATGAATCGACACTACCTTAGTGAAAGGCATCCAATCGAAAGATTTGATGAAATCAACCATGAACAACCTAAAACAAGCTGTCGATCAGCATGCGTTGAATCAAGAAGAAATGTTAATGACCATTCATACGAAAATCGCCAAGAAGACCGGTGAAAAAAGATTACGTCGCCTTGGAATGTCCGCGTTAAGCATCCTTGCGGTCTTCGCCCTTGGATTGACACTCCTCAATAACGGCGTATTCAACGTTTCAGCGAAGACTGTTTCGATCGTCGCGATCGACATCAACCCGAGTTTTGAATTGTCCGTCGATGCGGAAGGTATCGTAATCCGTGTCAAAGCCGTCAATAAAGACGCAAAAGAATTCGACACCAAATCCTTGATCGGATTACCGGCGACCGAAGCGACCCAGAAGATCCTTGATTGGGCGAAAGACGCCGGATACTTGAATCCTGAAGACTTGGATGAAGATTACGTGTTGGTGACGACCGTCAATACCGATGACGAGGAAGAAGAAGCCACGGAAGAGCTTGAAGAAAACCTTAAAAGCATCATCTTGGCCGGCGGCGATATTTCCGATTACCACGTCGTTATGATGAAAGCTTCCAAAATCGAGTGGTTTGAGTCGCAAGAAAAGAAAGTTCCGCTTGGCATGTATGTCATCAACGGAATGGTTCAGCACGAAGGAGTTTGGCTGACGGCCGGAGAATACTTCAGCGATCCCGCCAACAAACAGAATCTTGAGAAACGCGCTGAAATCATCGAAAAGAATCAAAATAGAGAACGTACCAATATCGGACGTTTCATCGATAAACTGGAACGCGAGAACGAAGATGTCAGCGCACTCCGTCTGCGTCTTGAAAATCCCGAAGAAGATCTCGACGCATTGTTGGCGGATGTAAAGGAACTATGGTCCGCAACCCATGAAACGACCGACATCGACGCACCGAAAGGGAAACCGGAAAATCCCGGGAACTCCAAGAAATAAGTATACCTACGACGCGCAAGCGTCGTTTTTTTATTGGGTTACATCCGATAATTTTCGATATTCTTTGTTATCTTCAACCAGAGTATGTTACGATAGTAACTGTTCGGGGAGGTACCATGGATCTTTTAAAAAATGCGCTTGATTTTGCGAAACAACGCTTCGAACATGACGCTTCAGGTCATGATTTTCATCATACCGTACGTGTCTACCGCACGGCGATTTATATGGCGGAACAAGAAAACGCGGATAAAGAAATCGTTGCGCTTGCGGCGATCCTTCATGATGTGGATGATGCGAAACTATTCGGCACTCCGATGGGGAGTACGGAGAGCGCGCATCGTTTTTTAGT
Source organism: uncultured Erysipelotrichaceae bacterium (assembly GCA_942492825.1). Lineage (GTDB taxonomy): Bacteria > Bacillota_I > Bacilli_A > Erysipelotrichales > Erysipelotrichaceae > GWE2-51-13. The sequence goes on from OW818635.1 coordinate 26,172, forward strand.
TGAGCATCATGTCGATTCGACGACGATCGATGCGATCGAAGAAATCATTCGCACGTTATCATTTAAAGGCACGGATAGTAAAGCGTGCGAATCCTTGGAAGGTAAAATCGTACAGGATGCGGATCGCTTGGATGCGATCGGAGCGATCGGAATCGCTCGGGCATTCGCATTCGGAGGAAGTCGCCAACGTGTCATACATGATCCCGAGCAGAAGCCGGATCTCTCGATGAATCAAAGCGCTTATACGAAAAATAAAGGTACAACGATCAATCATTTCTTTGAGAAATTATTACTTCTGAAAGATCAGATGAACACACCGACAGCACGGCGTATCGCAGAGCGACGCCATGGAATCCTAGTGAAATTCATGGATGACTTTTTCAAAGAATGGGAATCAGAAGACGTTAAAAATGAGGAGAAATTATGAGTCCATTATTGTTGTTTGCGCTGATCTTGGTCGGTGCCTCGGTATTTGTGAACGGGTGGACCGATGCGCCGAACGCCATCGCCACGGTTGTTTCGACCCGTGTCCTTCACCCTCGTGCGGCGATCCTGATGGGGGCGATCCTAAACTTCCTCGGTGTTTTCCTTGCCGGTTCGGCGGTTGCGATGACCACCGCAAGCATCGTTTCGATCGACAGCGGGAATGCCGGGTTGATTACCTTGGCTTCCGCTCAGTTGGCGATCGTCCTGTGGGCAGTCTCCGCGTGGCGGTATGGCATCCCGACCAGTGAAAGCCATGCGTTGATCGCCGGTTTAATGGGTGCTGGGATGTCGCTGAACGGATTCGAATCGTTTAATTGGGGATCCATCCAAAAAGTCTTCATCGGACTTTTCATATCGACGTTCGTCGGCTTCGTTTTCGGTGTTTATGGAACGAAACTGGTCAAACTCTTGTCTTCCAATGCGAAGCGACGCAGTGCTAACCGTTTTTTCTCCCGGGGACAAATCGTCAGCGCGATGTTGATGGCGTTCACGCATGGAGCACAAGACGGGCAGAAGTTCATGGGTGTCATGTATCTTGCGTTGGTGGTCGGAGGAATCTATCCCGCGATCTCCGGAACCATGTCGATTCCGATTTGGATTATGGTATTCTGTTCGATATTGATGGCGATCGGGACTTCCATCGGGGGTTACCGAATCATTAAAACCATGGGCATGGATATGGTGAAACTTGAAAAGTATCAAGGATTCACCGCCGAAATCGTCGCGTCCGTCAGTATGTTGGTAGCGACTAAGTATGGAATACCGCTGAGCACAACCAATACGAAGGCCACCGCCATGATGGGGGCCGGCGCTTCGCAAGGTTTGAATAAAGTCGATTGGGGCATCGCAAAGGAAATGATTACGGCGTGGGTGCTGACGTTTCCGGCATGTATGATATTGGGATATCTGTTCGCCACGGTCATCCGTGCCATCGTTCTGTAAGGGAGACACACTATGAAAAACATATTCAAGCAAATCAAACAAATCATCATCCCCTCCGACGTCGACTACTTCCAAATGTTCGTTGTCGGGTCGAAAATCACCTTACATGCCGCCGAAGCGCTTCAAATCGCGTTTGCGGATGCAAACTTGAATTACGAGGAATTACGTAAAATCAAAGAGATCGAACATGAAGGAGACAGACATGTCCATGCTTCGATGCGCGTCATTGACGAAGCGTTCATCACGCCGATCGATCAAACCGACTTCGTCGAGATTTTAAAGGCAATCGAGAATGTCACCGACCACATCGACTATGTCTCCGCACATTGCTATATGTTGAACATCGCGACCGGGGACCGTTATTACGAAGCCTTCATCGAAACGATGGTCAAAGCTTGTCGTAAGATGGTCGAACTGATGGAAACCTTACATCACTTCAAAAAACTCGACCTAAAAGCGATGAATCAATTGGTCGCGGATATCAACGACCTGGAAGAAGTCGCCGATCGCATCTACCTTGAAAGCATGCGCGAACTCTTCACGACGCAATCCGACGCCTTGACGATCATTACGAAAAAAGAAATCTATCAACGTATGGAAGACGTGTTGGATCGGGTCGAAGATGTCGCCGATGCGGTTCAAAATTTAATGGTTGCGAAACTCTAGAACTCCCCAAGGAGTTCTTTTTATTATGCAGATTTGAAATCCTCGAACTATGTTATAATGACAGAAAGTTTTCGGGGAGGATAACATGAAAAAGCAAGTGATGACGGTGTTGGCGTTTCTGGCGGTTTACCTATTCTGGGGAGGAACATATCTCGGTATGAAGTTCGCTTTAGTGGACTTTACCCCAGCTGTCATGGGCGGAATCCGCCATATGAGTGCCGGATTGATCTTATTTTCCGTCGGACGATTGCGTAAAGATCCGCTCCCGACCCTCAATCAAATCAAGAATGCGGCAATCGTCGGAACACTTTTGCTTCTTATCGGTAACGGACTGGTCGCTTGGTCCGAACAACGCGTACCCTCCGCGATCGCAAGTCTGATGATTTCCGCCGTTCCTCTTTGGATCGCTCTGATCAATTGGCGTTTGGGCGATAAGAAGAAGCCGACCTTACCGCAAATGATCGGCATCGTCTTAGGTCTTTTCGGTATTTCCATCCTCGTCTTCAAATCCTCGACCTCTCCCTTGGAAGGATTTGATCTTATCGGCTTGCTGGCCTTGCTCGCCGCATCGATCTCATGGTCCTTCGGTTCTTTATACTCCCGCTTCGCAAAACTTCCTACGTCCGCTTTTAATAATATTTCGATTCAAATGATGACCGGAGGTTTCTTCTTATTGGTCATCGCGATCGCAAGCGGCGAATGGGCGAAAACCGATTTTACCGCGATCCATACGACATCACTTTGGGCGATGGGGTATTTGATCTTCTTCGGTTCGGTCATCGCCTATAGTTCGTATATCTGGCTGATGAAGAACGTCAATCCGGCATGGGTTTCTACCTATGCCTTCGTCAATCCGATCGTCGCGGTCACTTTAGGTTGGGCCATCGGAAACGAAATCCTTACTCCGACTTCTTTACTCTCCGCCGGGATCATCCTGATTGCGGTCATCATCATCACCCTAAGTCAGCGACCGAAGCGTTGATCAAAGTATGTGATCCATGATTACGTAGATTCTTTGTCACATCTCAATTTGAACCTCGCTTTATTTTCGGATGGAATTGTCGTTTCGAGTAGAGTAAAATCCATTGCTGAATCCAAAATAAGAGGGTTTACGCCTTCTGTTTTATTGTTGTGTTATGACGTATAATCAAGGTTAAGAAAGACCATGTTATAGGTAAATCCATGAAAAAAGGAACGGTATTACTGTCTATCGTCGCAATGTTGTTTCTTGGCGCTTGTTCGACCATAATCGATGATGATCCAGATACGCATTCATCGGCTTCTTTAGCACGTTTCCGCGAAGGTGAAATCATGGAATATCAAGGAAAGATATTAAGTCCTGCGGTCGGTCCCCGTGACAATTCGATCAGTGGTGTCCAAAATGTTGATCTCACGAATTATCAACTCAAAATCAATGGATTAGTAGCGAATCCTCAAATCTTAACCTATGAAAAAGTACTTGAACTCGACAAGTATCAACGGTTGATCACGTTGAATTGCGTTGAAGGATGGAGTGCGAGGATCCTTTGGGAAGGGGTCTTGCTTCAAGAGTTAATCGAACAAGCCAAGCCTAACGTAAACGCAACCATCGTCATCTTTCATTCGACCGATGGCTATACGACCTCGCTTCCATATTCCGTCATTAAAGAAAAGAAATTGATTCTTGCCCACAAAGCCAACGGAATACTGTTACCACCTGAAATGGGATTTCCCTTCATGGTCGTGGCGGAAGACAAGCTTGGTTATAAATGGGCGCGATGGGTGGAAGAGATTGAACTTTCATCCGATACGAACTATAAAGGATATTGGGAATCCAGAGGTTATGATAATGTTGCTGATTTCAACGATTGAAATGGCAGCTTAGTTGAATTTTCTATGGAAGGGGGATCTCTCCAAAACCAATTCCATACCGAACGTTGACGAACATGATTTAGCGGTATCCACGGTAACATATTGTATGCGAAAACATTGCATCCATCACACCAATATCCGTTAACCTGAACCACATATTCAGTTCCATCATGAGTCCGATTAATGTTGTGGGTTTTTCCCGCATTGTAATTATTTTAGTAAGTGAAAATGGCATAGGTTGAAGTAATATCCAGTATGTTAAAAAACATAGCATTTGTATCCTTGGGAATTTATTGTTGACGATAGACGAGTGTCGACAACGAATCCGTGTTTCGTAGTTTCATTGGATCGAAAAAAATACCCGCGAAATGAGTTAATCTTCTCACTGTGCGGGTTTTCTTTTGATATTACTTCGAATCAGCGTTTGTTAGACGATCGTATCGGTGATCGCCGTTAGTGTGGTTTCGATCTTCAATGCGAATGTTTGAAGTGCAGGATCTCCCAATAACGCGATCAATTCGCTTGGACGTGCCATTTGAATCGCCACTTTACCCTGGGTTTCAGTCACCACCAATTTACATGGAAGAAAGTTAACGGTAGTCGGATTGATTCCGATCGCGGTATAGGCTTCAAACGGATTGCATACCTCTAAAATCGTAATGCGGGAATCAAATGCCAACCCTTTGTCTTTAAACTTTTCCGAAAGCGGAATGGCAGCCAACACACCGAATTTTGCATCGGCGAGTTTTACTTTGAGTGTCTCGATCGTCTGATCAAACGAAAGAGGAGAAGAGTGCGTATAGATGTTCATGCGTACCTCGCTAGTTGGAGATTGTCCATGTCTTCATCCTATCATCGTTTGCGAAAATCGCATTATATATGACCGAAAAAAAACTCGCTGTTTGCGAGTGTTTGACGATTGGCAGGGGTAGTAGGAATTGAACCCACATCGATGGTTTTGGAGACCACTGTTCTACCTTTGAACTATACCCCTAGGTTTTTGCGCTCTTCCATTCTAGCATACCCTCCGGTTTCTTTCAATCTATAAAAAACGAAAAGAAATGACGAACGGAAGCGTAACCGATATAATAAAAAGGATGAATGAGATCCATGTTTAACACTACATCTCGAAACCTACGGAGGTCAAAATGGAAAAGAATGCGTATACGATTGAGATTTTGACGAAACTACTGGCGATCCCTTCGCCGACGGGATATACCCGCGAAGCGATCGAGTATTTGAAAAGGGAAACTGAACGAATGGGCTATTCTTGTGTGATCTCACCGAAAGGGAATCTTCGCATTATGGTCGAAGGTCAAAGTTCTGCCAAAACCATCGGTTTCTGCGCACATGCGGATACCTTGGGGCTGATGGTCCGTTCCATCAAAGGAAATGGTAATTTGGCATTTACTTTGGTTGGAGGTCCGCTCATGGCGACATTGGATGGGGAATACTGCACCATTCATACCCGAGACAATAAAGTCTTTAGCGGAACCATTCTTTCCAATTCGCCTGCAGTCCATGTCTTTAAAGATGCGTCGACTTCCGTACGATCCGACGAAACGATGGAAATACGATTGGACGAAGTCGTCACAAGTAAAGCCGATACCGTAAAACTAGGAATAAACAACGGAGATTTCATCGCCATCGAGACGAAAACCAAGATCACGGACTCAGGTTTTGTGAAGAGCCGGTTTTTAGATGACAAAGCCAGTGTAGCAGTATTGATGGGTGTTCTAAATGAACTCTCAACCACACAGACAAAACCGCTCTATGACACCGAAATCATCTTCACGGTTTATGAAGAAACCGGACACGGAAACGCTTGGGTCGATCCTAAAATCACCGAAATGATCGCTGTCGACATGGGGTGTATTGGATTGGATTTGGCGTGTACCGAACGGGATGTCTCGATCTGTGCCAAAGATTCCGGCGGACCGTACGACTATGAAATGACCAGCCATTTGATGGCGTTGGCGAAACAAAACGCGATTCGTGCGGTCACGGATATCTATCCGATGTATGGATCCGATGTCGGTGCGGCGCTACGGGGCGGAAACAATCTGCGCGGAGCGCTGATCGGTCCAGGCGTCTCTGCCAGCCACGGGATGGAGCGTACACATCTCGATGCCCTGCAAGCCACTTTCGACCTTGTATTGGCGTATATGAAGCAACCGGCCTAATATGGAAGCGGTTGTATTCATTCTTGGGATTTTCTGCGTCTATATCTTTTTGATCCGCATCGATTCGAAACGGATGCGAAGTCACGACATGCACTTCGCTCCGATCGCACATCGCGGACTTTACTCCTTGGACCAACAGATTCCCGAGAACAGTTTGGAAGCTTTCAAACAAGCCATCGATTCGGGCTATGGAATCGAATTGGATGTCCAATTGAGTTCCAATCTGGAAGTGTTCGTTTTTCATGACACAACCTTACACCGGATGTGCGGATCCAATAAAACGTTTGAGAAATTGAAATCGAACGAAATCAAAGATTATCGATTGAAACAAACCGATCAAACGATTCCGACACTAAAAGAAGTATTGGATTTGGTGGAAGGTAAAACTACCCTTTGGATCGAAATCAAAACCACTCGAAGACGTGCTGAAACCGTCGATCAAGTCTTGCTTTTATTGCGTGATTATCCGGGAGAGTTCTCGCTTTGTTCGTTCAATCCTTTGATCTTACGGGAAATTAAAAAACGTGAACCGTCGATTTTGCGCGGCATCATCGTCGAAGGGTTTCTAAACAATAAGAAAATCCCGTTCTATCAACGGATCCTTGCGCATTTCTCTTTGCTGAATTTTCTGGTGAAACCGGATTATCAAAGTTATGATTACCATCAACGAAGTAATCCCACATACTTGTTAAATAAGATCATGGGGGCATACTCGCTCTTTTGGGCTGTGGGATCGAAAGATCTGGAAAACAAACTTAAACCGGATTATGACAACATTATCTTCGAACATTATCGTCCATAAAGCGGTCGGTTCACCGCGAATCCACGAAATCCCTTGCAGTGTTAGGAAAGTATGCAATAATGAAGTGTCGGAGGAATCACTATGGCAAACGTACATTTAAAAAAAGGCGAAGGTCGCTCTTTGAGCGCCGGTAGCGCATGGATATTCGATAACGAAATCGAACGCATCGAAGGTGAATGCGTCGACGGAGATTTGGTCAGCGTATTCGCATTCAACGGTTTCGGTCTCGGAACGGGATTCATCAACACCGGATCAAAAATCAGAATCCGCATGTTAAGCCGCAAAGCCGATCAACCGATCGACGAAAGTTTTATTCGTCAACGCGTGAAAGACGCGATCAACTATCGTGTCAAAACGATCGACATGGCAAGCTGCCGATTGATCTTCGGGGAAGCGGATTTCTTGCCCGGATTGGTCGTCGACAAATTCGCCGATGTCTTGGTCGTCCAATCGTTGGCGATGGGCATCGACCGCTTCAAGTTACTGATCATCGCGACGCTCAAAGAAGAACTCGCGAAACTGGATATGCCGATCCGCGGCGTCTATGAACGCAGCGACGCGAAAGTCCGCATGCAAGAAGGCATGGAACGTTTCAAAGGATTTATCGGAGAGGAATTCGATCCCAAAGTCGAAATCGTCGAAAACGGCGTCAAGTATATCGTCGATGTGGAAGAAGGTCAAAAGACCGGCTTCTTCCTAGACCAAAAACTTAACCGTAAAGCCATTCATCCGTTCTGTAAGGATGCGGAAGTTTTGGATTGCTTCACGCACACCGGGTCCTTCGCCCTCAACGCGGCGATCGCCGGTGCGAAGAGCGTGTTAGGCGTCGATGCGTCGGATGTGGCAATCAACCAAGCGGATGAAAACGCCAAACTCAATCATGTTGAAGATCGGGTCGAGTTTATCGTCGACGATGTCTTCGAACTCTTACCGAAACTCGAAAAAAACCGTAAGAAGTTTGACGTCGTTATTCTCGATCCGCCGGCTTTCACCAAATCCCGCGCATCCGTCAAGAACGCGATGAAAGGGTACAAGGAAATCAACCTGCGGGCAATGAAACTTATACGGGACGGAGGGTTCTTAGCGACCTGTTCCTGTTCACATTTCATGACCCCCGAACTCTTCGCCAAATGCATCCAAGATGCGGCACGTGATGCGAAGAAACGTCTGCGCCAAGTGGAATATCGTACGCAATCCGCCGATCATCCGATCTTATGGGCGGCAGAAGAATCGCAATATCTCAAATTCTTCATCTTCCAAATCGTCGATGAAAAGTAAGAACGAAAAATTTCGTTCTTTTTTTAAGAATGGTCCGACAAAGTTATAGAACATGTTAAAATATACAAGTTAACGAGGTGACTATGACACTATTTCAAAAATGGTTTACGGTCGAAGGGTTATTAGGGACAAATCAACCGAACGGGGAAATGCCCAAAACCCAGGATGTCTATCGTAAAACCTACAAAATGGCATGGCCGAGCGCCATGGAAGCCACATTGATCGCGCTGATCGGGGCGGCCGACATGGTCATGGTCGGTGGGATCGGATCCGGTGCGATCGCATCGGTCGGAATCTCGACCCAACCCAAATTCATCCTGATGAGTTTGGTGCTTGCGCTCAACATGGGGACCACGGTCATCGTGTCGCGACGCAAAGGTGCAAACGATCCGGAAGGGGCCAATCGGACGCTTCGAAACGCGCTGATGTTGAGCGTGCTTTTCGCATTTTTGACATCCACAATCGGATTTGTTTTCGCCAAACCGATCCTGATCTTCGTCGGTGCTTTCGCGGATTACCTACAGGACGCGATCGTGTATTTCCGGATCATTATGATCGGACAATTCTTCTATTGCATCGGACTCACCATCACCGCCGCGCAACGCGGAGCAGGCAACACGAAAATCTCCTTGATCACCAATCTAAGCGCCAATATCGTCAACATATTCTTCAACTATCTCTTGATCAACGGAATCTGGATCTTCCCGCGTTGGGGCGTCATGGGTGCCGCCGTCGCGACCGCGATCGGGAATTTCGTATCGTTAGTTCTGGCACTGCGCAGCGTATTGAGGAAGGACTCATTCTTACGCCTTAACTTTTTAAACAAATGGCATCTCGATCGACTGACTCTATCCAATCTATGGAAGATCGCGTCCTCGTCACTTGTCGAACAAGTGTTTCTGCGTATCGGGTTTTTGATATATGCCGTATCGGTCGCCAATTTAGGGACCATGGCGTTTGCGACCCATAACATCGCAATGCAAGTCATGTCGATCTCGTTTTCGGTCGGCGAAGGACTGTCGATCGCTTGTTCGGCCTTGGTCGGACATAGTTTAGGTGCGAAACGTCCGGATCTTGCGATCATTTACGGAAAAGTGAGCCAACGGATCGGACTGATGATCGCAATCTTGTTGGGGATCGTCATATCGTTGTCGCGATACTTTGTGATCGACCTCTTCACCAATGATCCCGAAATCATCAAACTCGGGGCAGACGTCCTGTTGATTTTGAGCGTAATCGTCGTATTCCAAATCGCTCAGGTCATCACGATGGGCTCCTTGCGCGGTGCGGGGGACGTTAAATTCGTCGCATTTCTTTCCTTGATCAGCGTTACGATCTTGCGTCCGGCTTTGAGTTATTTCTTGGCGTATTCGCTTGGTTTCGGGTTGACCGGCGCATGGTTAGGCGTGGTTTTGGATCAAGCTGTTCGCTTTTTCGTCAGCCGTATCCGCTTTCAACAAGCCAAATGGACGAAAATTGTCGTTTGATTTCGACCCGTTAAACAGGCAATTCGGTCCGGAAATCAAGCAATGTGCCCAAAATACCCTATAAAAAGATTGCGAAACGGAGTATAATAAAAAAGGTTAAGAACACAAATCAGGAGGACAACCATGGCTAAGAAATTTATGACGATGGATGGCAATACCGCTACCGCGAATGTTGCTTACGCCTTCACCGAAGTCGCCGCGATTTATCCGATCACGCCGTCTTCCACGATGGCCGAACTCGTCGACGCTTGGGCATCCCAAGGTCGTAAGAACATCTTCGGATCCGTCGTGAAAGTCGTTGAAATGCAATCGGAAGCCGGTGCGGCCGGTGCCGTCCACGGTGCGTTGCAAGGCGGAGCCCTTGCCTCGACATTCACCGCTTCGCAGGGATTATTACTGATGATTCCGAATATCTACAAATGGGTCGGCGAACTGTTGCCGGGCGTTTTGCACGTTTCCGCGCGTTCCTTGGCGACTCGTGCCTTGTCGATCTTCGGCGATCATCAAGATATCTACGCCGTCCGTCAGACAGGCGTACCGATGATTTCGTCGCATTCCGTCCAGGAAGCGGCCGATTTGGCCGGCGTCGCGCATTTGACCGCCATCAAAGCCAGTTGTCCCGTTTTACACTTCTTCGACGGTTTCCGTACTTCGCATGAAATCCAAAAAGTTGAAGTTTTGGATGAAGCGGATCTGGTCAAACTGATCGACCAAGATAAGCTTGAAGCATTCAAGGCGCATGCCTTAAACCCGCATACCAATCCGATCACCCGCGGGGGTGCGGAAAACGATGACGTTTACTTCCAAGCACGGGAAGCGCAAAACTCCCATTATGACAATGTCTTGCCGGTCGTCGTCGAATACATGGAAGCTATCAGTAAATTGACCGGACGTCATTACGCTCCGTTTGTCTACTATGGCGCCAAGGATGCCGATCGCGTGGTCATCGCGATGGGTTCGGTCACCGAAACCATGATGGAAGTCATCGATGCCCTCAACAACGCCGGCGAAAAAGTCGGGATGGTCAAAGTCCACCTCTATCGTCCGTTCGCAGTCGATCTGTTGAAGAATGTCTTACCGGAATCGGTCAAGAGCATCGCGGTTCTCGACCGTACCAAAGAAATGGGTGCCCATGAACCGTTGTTCTTGGATGTCTATGCTGCTTTGGCCGGATACAAGAACGTTAAGACGATCGTCGGAGGCCGTTACGGTTTGTCCAGCAAGGATACCAGCCCCAACGATGTCAAATCTGTTTTCGATCACCTGAAACAAGACAATCCGTTTGACGGTTTCACGATTTCCATCGTGGACGATGTCACGTTCAAATCGTTGCCGGTCGACGAAGAATTCGAAGTCGCGCACAACTACACGTCCTGCTTGTTCTACGGATTGGGTTCCGACGGAACCGTTTCCGCCAACAAGAACGCGATCAAGATCATCGGGGACCATACGGACCTTTATTCCCAAGCTTACTTCGCGTATGACTCGAAGAAAGCCGGCGGGGCGACACGTTCGTTCTTGCGTTTCGGCAAGACTCCGATTCATTCGACCTATTACGTTAAGAATGCGGACTTCATTTCTTGTTCGCTGGATTCCTATCTGATCCGTTATGACATGTTGCGTAACTTGAAGAAGGGCGGGACGTTCCTGTTGAACACCTCCTTCGATCCCGCGACCATCGAAGAAAAGCTGCCGAATCGTGTGAAGAAACAACTCGCGAAGAAGCATGCGAAATTCTACGTCATCGACGCGACGAAGATCGCCGAAGAAATCGGAATGGGACGTCATACCAATACGATCCTGCAATCCTCGTTCTTCGCGCTCAACGAAGCGATCATGCCGTATGCCGATGCTCTGAAATATATGAAAGACGCGGCGAAGAAATCCTATGCGAAGAAGGGCGACGATGTCGTCAAACTGAACTGGAAAGCCATCGACGAAGGTCAAGAAGGCTTGGTCGAAATCGCGGTCAAACCGGAATGGGCCGAACTCACGGTAACACGTGACCGTCGTACGACCGGTGATGAATACTTCGACGAACATGTCGGCGCAATCAACTCGTTGGAAGGCTACGATATGCCGGTCAGCGCATTCACCAAACACGGTCTGTTGGACGGATCCTTCCGTAACAACGTCGCGTTTGAAGAAAAACGCACGATCGCCACGTCGGTTCCGACCTGGCATGCGGAAAACTGTATCCAATGCGGTATCTGTTCCTTCGTTTGTCCGCACGCCACCATCCGTACGTTCTTATTGAACGACGCAGAAATCGCCAATGCACCGATGGAATTCGAAACGATCCCGGCACTCGGACCGAAAGTCGCCGACTTGAAGTTCCGTGTCCAAGTTTCACCGGATAGCTGTGTCGGTTGCTCGCTGTGCGCCACCGAATGTCCGGGCAAGGGCGGCAAAAAAGCTCTTACCATGGAAGACGTCAACACGCGCCTCTTCGAAGCGCCGTTGGCCGATTACATCTACAAGAAAACCACTTATAAATCCGAATTCTTCCCGACGGATACCATCAAGGGAAGCCAATTCTTAATGCCGTACTTCGAAGTTTCCGGCTCTTGCGCGGGTTGCGGCGAAACGCCGTACTACCGTTTGGTCAGCCAGTTGTTCGGCCGCGACATGATGGTCGCCAACGCCACCGGCTGTACCTCCATCTACTGCGGCTCGGCACCGTCGACTCCGTTTGTCACCGACAAAAACGGCGAAGGTATCTCTTGGGCGAACTCCTTGTTCGAAGACAACGCGGAATTCGGTTACGGGATGAAAGTCGCGCAGAACTTCAAAGCGAAACGGATCCTCGAACTCATGGAAGAAGCCATGGGCGAAGCGGAACCCGCGTTGAAGGAACTCTTTACGAAATACATGGAAGTCAAAGGCAACCGTGACGAAGAACGTTTGATCGTCAAGGAACTTGTCGATGGCATACATGCCAGCAAATCCAAGAAAGTCGCGGCCTTGAAAGCCTTCGAACGTGACTTGGTCTCCAACTCCGTTTGGATCGTCGGCGGCGACGGCTGGGCGTATGACATCGGTTACGGCGGATTGGATCATGTCATCGCCAACGAACTCGACGTCAACATCCTGGTTCTCGACACCGAAGTTTATTCCAACACCGGCGGACAATCCTCCAAATCCTCGCAAGCCGCTTCGATCGCGAAGTTCGCCGCAGGCGGGAAACCGACTGCGAAGAAGGATATGGGTCAGATTGCCATGGCGTACGGACATGTCTATGTCGCATCGATCGCGATGGGTGCCAACCGCATGCATACGATCAAAGCCTTGAAGGAAGCCGAAGCCTACAAAGGCCCGTCGCTCATCTTGGCGTACTCGCCGTGTATCGAACACGGAATCAAGGGCGGATTGATGAATCATCAAGCCGTTCAGAAGAAAGCCGTCGAATCCGGTTACTGGACCTTGTATCGCTTCAACCCGAACAACGAGAATCCGCTGACCATCGATTCGAAGGAACCTGATTTCTCGAAATTCCGCGACTTCGTGATGAACGAAACGCGCTTCAACCAATTGCCCAACATCAATCCGGAACATTCCGAAGCCTTGTTGGCGAAGAGCGAAGAAGACGCCAAGAAGCGTTACAACCGCTTGGTCAAACTTTCCAAATAAGCTTTCGGACCGTCGTTCTATCGACGGTCCTTTTTTGTGGGTTTACGTAATGCGCCGTCCAAGAAACGGAAAGCATGGTATAATACTACGGAAAGAAGTTCGAAAGGAAATCCGTTCATCTATGAAAGTGTGCCTATATTTCGAGAGTGAAAAGCTCATTTCCGGATCGGGGATCGGTCGGGCGATGCGCCATCAAATGGAAGCCTTGAAGTCTGCCGGCGTCGATTTCACGACGGATCCGAAGGATGATTTCGACATCCTGCATATCAACACCGTAGGGGTTACTTCCGCCGCCTTGATCTCCAAAGCGCATCGTGAAGGAAAACACGTCATCTATCATGCCCACTCCACCGAAGAAGATTTCCGGAATAGTTTTGTCTTGTCAAATCAGATCGCTCCCTTGTTTAAATACCACATCACCAACCTCTACTCGATGGCCGATTATATCTTGACCCCGACCCCATATTCCAAGAAACTTTTGGAAGGGTATGAAGGGATCGATCGCCCGATCACGGCGGTTTCCAATGGAATCGACATCCATCGCTTTTCACCCGATGACGAAAAAATCAAAGCGTTTCGTAAATATTTTAGTCTGAAGCAAGAAGATAAAATCGTTCTGTCGGTCGGTTTATATTTCGAACGAAAAGGCATCCTTGATTTCTTTGAGGTCGCCAAAAAACTACCCGACTATAAATTCATCTGGTTCGGACACACCAACCTCTATGGCATCCCCAAAAACGTACGGGACGCCATCTTGGACGCTCCGACCAACGTCGTATTACCGGGTTATGTCAAAGGTGCGATCATCGAAGGCGCATATGCGGATGCGGATGTTTTCTTCTTCCCATCCTATGAAGAAACCGAAGGGATCGTCGTGCTTGAAGCGTTGGCTTCCAAATGCAGAACGATCGTACGCGATATCGGGGTCTATGATCCGTGGTTACAAGATCAAGTCAACTGTTATAAAGGTACGACCAATGACGATTTCGTCCGTTTGGTGAAGGGTTGCGTCGAAAAAACGTTGCCTGATTTAACGAAAGCCGGATTTGAGACCGCCAAAGAGAGAAATATTCCGGAAATCGGAAAACAACTCAAAGAAATCTACCAAAAAGTCTCAAAAATGCCGATTCAGTCGGAATAGGGGGAGGACACCATGCGCATCGGATTATTCACGGATACTTATCTGCCCGATATCAACGGGGTCGTCTCCTCCATCGTCACACTACAACGTGAATTAGAGAAGAACGGTCATGACGTCTTCGTCATTACGACCCATTCTTCCTTACTTAAAACCAGTTACGAAAACAATGTCTTACGGCTTACCGGCGTCGAATTGAAATCACTTTACGGCTATGTACTTACCAGCCCGATCCATTTGGCGGCCGTCAACACGATCCGCGAAATGGAGCTCGATGTCATCCATGCCCATACCGAATTCGGAATCGGGATCTTTGCGCGCATCGTGGCCAACCGATTGAAACTTCCTCTTGTCTCGACCTATCACACGACCTATGAGGACTATACCCACTACGTCAACATCTTCAACTCCAAATCCTTCGAACGCGTCGCACGTAAAACCGTATCGCGTCTAAGCAAGATGTATGGAAGCAGTTGTACCGAAATGATCTCGCCCTCCCAAAAGACCAAGGATATGTTGGTACGATATGGTATCAAGAAAGAGATCTATGTCATTCCGACCGGACTTGATTTGGAGAAGTTCGATCGTGATAAAACATCGATTGAAACCATTCAAAGAATCCGTCACGAATTTAACGTCGCGAATAACGAATTGATGATCTTATATGTCGGCCGGATCGCGAAAGAGAAAAGCATCGACCTGGTCATCGAAGGCTTCTCACATCTTGATCCCATCAAGTATCCTGCGAAATTGATCATCATCGGCGGCGGTCCGGAAACGGAACATCTACAGGAATATGCACGTCGGTTGAAACTCGATGAACGCGTCGTCTTCGCCGGAAAGAAAAACCCGATCGATATCCCATCGTATTATCATGCGGCGGATGTCTTCGTATCCGCCTCGCTGACCGAAACACAGGGGATGACGTTCATCGAAGCCTTAGCCAGCGAACTTCCGGTATTTGCGCGTCCGGACGATGTCCTGCAAGGATTGGTCATCGAAGGACAGACAGGATACTACTTCGAACATCCCGCGGATTTCGCGTTGAAGATCGAACGACACATGTCATTGACCGATGATCAGAAATATGCCATTCGGCTCAACGCGAAGAAGCATGTCGAACAATACGATGCCCGTGTCTTCTACCAATCGGTCATCAAAGTCTATTACGCGGCGGTCGCGCATTATCACAATTCCTATACTTTGATCAATGTGCATGCGAAAAACGACGCGGTCGAATGTACGTTTACCGGACAAAAAGAAAATGTCAAAGTGATCGTCAGTATCGAAACGTTTTTGAAGAAAGGACTCAGGCGTGATAAAGTGATCTCCGATGAAACACTTCAAGAATTGATGTTGGATGAGAAAGTCGTCAAAGCCTATCAGGCATGCATCCGGAAATTGACGTTTAAAGACCGGACACGCAAGGAAATGTATGACTACCTGACGCAGGAGACGCAACTGCCGATCAAGCAGATCAACGATTTGATCGAACTGATGGAACAACGCGGATACATCGATGATGTCCGTTACGTCAATTCGGCGGTCATGAATTTCCGAAGTCTGCTTCAAGGACGTAAGAAAATCGTGCGCAACCTTCTTCAGAAGGGAATTCCATACGAAAGTATCGAAAAAGCCCTCAATGAAGATTTGAGCGATGATGAAGTCAATTTAGCCTTGCGGTGGGCGGAAAAAGTCATGCCGACGATCAAGGACAAATCCTTGCGGTTGAAGAAAGAATTGTTGAAGCAGAAACTTCAAGGTCAGGGCTTTGACGGATCGATCATCGATCTGGTCATGCAACGACTTAATTTTGCGGATGATGAACGACAAGAGATCGATCGATTACGGAAAGCCGCCGAAAAAGCGCGTAAACGTTACGAACACAAAGCGAGCGGCAGTAAATTGCGCAATCAAATTTATCGTTATTTAGCGACACAGGGATATGCGTCTGAAGAGATCTATCTTGTCTTGAATGAAATGGAGTGGAACGATGACTAACCGACAAACCATCAGCGCCTTCTTGGAAGGCGAAAAAGTGAATACACCGTTATTGATTACCGCTGTAACGCGTGGCGTTACGACCTCGGGATCGCCCTATGCTTCGCTGACCTTGCAGGATCAAACCGGCAATATCGAAGCGAAAGTCTGGGATGTGAAAGAAGACATGGTCGCATTGCTTGTCCCGGGGAAAGTCGTCGGTGTCAGCGGCGAAGTTCTCAAATACAGAAACGCTCTTCAACTGCGTGTGTTTTCTGTTACCTCTTTGGCGGAAGATGCCTTTAATCCGGCGGACTTTGTCAGCGGAAGCAATCTCTCGGACGAATTTATGAAACAACGCATCGAAAGTACGGTGGATTCCTTGACGGATGAAGTCATTCGCCAAATCTGTCGAAAATCTGTCGATTATTTCGGTGACAAATTGTATGTCTATCCGGCCGCGGCACGAAACCACCACGACTTTGTCGGCGGGTTGGCGACGCACATGATCGGGATGTTGGATATCGCCGAATCCTTATGCAAACTCTATCCGATCCTCAACCGTGATTTATTGTTGAGCGGCGTGATCTTGCATGACCTTGGAAAAATCGTGGAATTATCCGGTCCGATCTTGACCGAGTATACCTTGGAAGGGAAACTGGTCGGACATATCTCGATCATGCAAAGTATGGTCGTCGACTTCGCGAAGCAACTCGGATTCGAGAATAGCGAACAAGTCGTATTGATGCGTCATTTGATTTTATCGCACCATGGCGAATATGAATATGGTTCTCCGATCCTTCCGATGATCATGGAAGCGGAAATCCTGAACTTCGTAGACAATATCGATGCTCGAATGAATATGTTCCTGAAGGCGTTGGATCCGATCGAACCGGGGCAATTCACCCCGCGCGTGTTCTCGTTGGAGAACCGTGCTTTCTATAAACCCTCCTTTAACGAAAAGAAGTGACGAGTCGTCACTTCTTTTTTAGGATATCGGCTTGGATCTTTTGGAGATCCGGTTTCTCGGTTCCTTTAAACCGCAACGTTAGTCCATCCGTTTCGTCATAGCGCGGAATCAAATGGAAATGCAAGTGCCCCACGCTCTGCCCGGCCGCTTCACCGCAATTGGTCAACAAATTGAACCCAAGAGGCGCATACGCGCTCTCTAAGGCATCCGCAAGCCGCTTAGAGACCGCAACGCACTTCGCTAGGGTTTCATCACTGGCTTTACGGAAATCGTCGTAATGGACTTTGGGGAGAATCAAGGTGTGACCTTGGGTTACCTGGCTGATATCCAGGATCGCCAAGGTATCCGCATCTTCATAGAGAACATAAGACGGAATTTCATGATTGACGATTTTACAAAAAATACACATACGATCACCTCACATATCCATCATACCAAAAAGAAGACCGTGTCACCACGGTCTTCTCGTTTATTGATTCAAGTAATCGGCGTAATAGGATTTTAATTCGTCGTAAACCGACTTATCGTAAACCGTGAATCCGCCTTCTTCGAAATAACTGATCAAGCTCTTTTCTTGGAACGTCGTATCGGAACGAAGCGTCTCCAGGATCTCATCCTTGAACTTCGAAGGATCCGCAACCGTAACCTGAACGACATAGAAAGTTTTATTGGTTGAATCCTCGATGACGATACTTAAGGTCGGCGTGGTCGCGTCGGTCGCAAACTTCAACGCATCCGCAAACAAGGTGGAACTCGTCGTGACGATCTGTTCTTTGCCTTTGTAGGTCGTCGACGAATACTTCGCCGCCGTCGCCTCGAAATTGGCTCCGTCTTTGATTTCCTTGATTGCTTTAACCGCATTGTCATAGACCGTCGTCTGGATGACACGGATTTTACGCGGTTTGTAAGAAGCAATCAATTCGTCATAGTTGTCGACCATGTACTTCTCGGTCAACGCATCGGTCTGCGCCGTGACGATCAAACTCTCGTTATAGTAATCTTCCTCGGTTTCAAAACCTTGGGAAACATAATATGCTTCAAATTCATCTTTCCATTTTTCCTTCGCAGCCTTCAATGCAGCGTCGGCGGTCGCCTTGATCGTCGCGTCGACCGGAATTTCCTTATCCAAGATGATCCGGGTCGCCATCGCGATGACCGTTTCGCCCGGATAGCTATTCATGAAGGTACTGAAGACTTCGCCGCGGGTAACGTTCTCTTTTCCGACCGTCAACAGAACGGTCGAACGGGAACTCACGTTGGCTCTCGCGTCGGAACAACCGGTCAGAAGTAGAACAAGCGCTAATAAGCTGATGATTTTTTTCATGGTCTGTTCCTCCCTTATTCCGCTTCATCCAAATACATGAATTCTTTAAGATCTGCTTCCAACTTTTCATCGCCGTGGAAATCGACGCCCAGTTTTTCGGCAGCCGCCCAAACGACGTTGGAACGGACATGCGTCTTCTCGGTATCGTGACCCGCCAACGCGGTGAAGAAATCATCTTCTTCCTTCAAGGAATCCAAATCGGTCTCGACCGTAATCAAATGCCAGCCGAACGACGATTTCACCCAACCGGACGTCTCGCCATCCTTAAGTTTCAAGGTCGCAGCGGAGAAATCCTTATCGTAGTTGCCACCGTTGGCACTCGACGAGTTGATGTCGAAGTAACCTAAGTAGCCGCCGGTCGTAGCCGCGCTGTCTTCCGAGAATTCTTTGGCGAACGCTTCAAAGGTATACGTGCCTTTCGCCCAAGCTTCCTGCGCTTCCTTCAACCGTTTCGTTTCCTCTTCGGTCGGTTTGGCGACATCGTCCATCGCGATGACGACATAGCGGACGATCCGCGGACTCGAGGCTTTCTCGAACGCCGGATAATACGTGTCCAAGTTGGCCAACAAATACGTCTTGATCATGCTTTGTAACTTTAAGCTGTTGGTGAAGTAGAGGTTCAGATCCTTAAATCCGTCATAGCCGTTGGCGCGCAACGCGGCGGCGATGTATTCCTCATAGGTATCCTGATAATACTGTTTGTACTGTTCGATCGTGCTTTCGGTCAGATTCTTGGCTTCAAGTTTGATTGCGGACAACGTATCCGTATCGCCCTCAAACCCTTGCTCGACCACCGCGCGTTCAAACGCGCTGTAAATCGCCGTAATGCCCGAACGGTCATAAAGCTTTTCGAATAACTCATCCGCCGTGACATCGGTGTCATTGATTTCAAACACGACATCTTTGCCTCCAACGCTCTTGCCGGGTAATTTTCCCTTGTTTTGGTCATAAACGAAGAATACGACCGTGCAGAGCAACAGGAAGGCAATGAAGACGACGAACCATTGCTTCTTAAGTGTTTCTAACATGTGAAACCTCCTGATTTAACATGTTCAATTATATGTGATTCGGGGTGTAAATGCAACCGACGAAGTCACGCCTGTCCTTGATCGGTCTTATGTCGACATTTTCCTTACGCTTGGACGTTCGTATTGCTTTCGGAATTGTTAATTTTTTGGTATTATGGTTAGGCAGGAAAGGAAAGTAACATGAGTACCTTAAACATCAAAGATTTGCACGTCAGCATCGACGGCAAAGAAATACTGAAGGGAGTCGACCTCAACGTCAACTCCAATGAAATCCATGCCTTGATGGGACCCAACGGAAACGGGAAGTCCACCCTTTTGGCAGCGATCATGGGACATCCCCGTTATGAAGTCACCCAAGGCGAAATCACCTTGGACGGAGAAGACGTATTGGCGATGGAAGTCGACCAACGTTCCAAGGCGGGCTTGTTTTTAGGCATGCAGTATCCGCAGGAAGTCGCCGGCGTCACCAATTCCGATTTCTTAAAGGCGGCGCTTAACGCACGACGTGAAAAACCCATCGGTTTGTTCGCCTTTATCAAAGAAATGGAAGGGGCGATCGCGAAACTTGAAATGAAGTCCGATCTTGCCCACCGTTATGTCAACGAAGGATTTTCGGGCGGCGAGAAAAAGCGTAACGAAATCTTACAGATGATGCTGTTGAAACCTCGTCTTGCCATGTTGGATGAAATCGACTCCGGCTTGGACGTCGACGCCTTAAAAGTCGTCGCGACGGCCATTTTGGATGAGTATGCCAAACAACAGACCGGACTGATCATCGTTTCCCACTATGATCGTTTCTATCAATTGATCAAACCGACGCATTCGCATATCATGATCGACGGGAAGATCGTTTTAAGCGGTGATGATACCTTGGCCAAGAAGATCGACGAAGAAGGCTATGATTGGCTTCAAAAAGAGCTCGGCGTGAAGATCACCGAAGTTTCCGACGAAACACCGATCGTACGCACGACGGTCGGATCCTTGGGAGTCTGCGCGGTCAATCCGCGTGAGAGCCATGAGTGACGCGGTAAATCAAAGCGTACCGGCGATCGTACAGAGAACCTTGAATTCAGCCGATTCGCCGGTCGTCCTAAACTTTGAACCGTATACCAAGCAGAACGTGATCTTTACATTGGAAGGCGAAGGCAAAATCGATGTCAAGGTTTCGCTATCGGAAGGATCCATGGTCACCTTGCTTTGGTGGAATCGAGGGCAGGCACTTGAAATCAACGAAACGTACGATGTCGGCGCTTTCGCCAACTTGACCCTTGCGTATGCCGACCTCAATGATCAAACCTTGGTACGTAAAAGCGAAGTCCGCTTGATCGGTGAAATGGCCAGAGCGGAGTTACGCAGCGCGGCGGTCGTTTCCGCACAACGCAACCTTTCCTATCAAATGACGCATGTCGCCCACGACACGACTTCGGAAATGGGGAATTATGCGGTCATGGGTGAAAACGGGGTCTTATCGATGGATGTCATCGGCAGAATCGAAAAGAATGCGTTTCGCAGTAATGCCCATCAAAGCAGTCGGGTGTTAAATCTATCTGAAAACCAAAAAGCGACGGTTTTTCCGAAACTTTATATCGATAACAACGATGTCCAAGCCGGACATGCCCAAAGCATCGGGCAAGTCGATCCGGAACAACTCTATTATCTACAAGCCCGCGGTCTCAACCGTGACGAAGCGGTTAAACTGATCGTCTACGGATATCTCTATCCGGTTGCGGAAGTCATCGTCGATGAAGAATTACGCGAATTGTTTTTGACCGAAATACGTGAGAAGGTGAACCAAACATGTTTGACGTAGCCAAGATCCGCAAGGATTTCCCGATGTTCGACACGATCGACCCCGCAAAACCGCTGGTTTATTTCGATAACGCCGCGACGACGTTTAAGCCGCGCGTGATGATCGATGCGGTCAACCGGTATTACACGACGTCATCCGTCAATATCCACCGCGGGGATTACGAACTTTCCTATCAAGTCAGCGAAGAGTATGAACAAGCACGCAAAGCGGTCGCGGCTTTTCTGAATGCGCAAGAACGTGAAGTCGTCTTTACTTCCGGTGCCAGCGCGAGTTTGAATCTGGTCGCCTACGGGTATGGCCAGAAATTTCTCAAACCCGGCGACGTCATCCTTTCCAGCGAAGCCGAACACGCCTCCAATATCTTACCGTGGTTTAAAGCTGCGGAAGTCACCGGAGCGAAAGTCGAATATATCAAGTTGACCGACGAAGGGGAGTTCTTGTTGGAGAACTTCAGAGCCGCGATGCATGACAAAGTAAAAGTTGTGGCGGTCGCGCACATCACCAACGTTCTCGGGTTTGTTGCACCGATCAAAGAGATGGCGAAAATCGCGCATGAATACGGTGCGATCATCGCGGTCGACGGCGCGCAATCCGTTCCGCATATCCCGACCGACGTCGCCGATTGGGATGTCGATTTCTTGGCGTTCTCCGGGCATAAGATGTGCGGACCGACCGGGATCGGCGTACTCTACGGTAAATATGATCTACTTCAAAAAATGGATGCCTTTATGTTGGGCGGCGGAAGCAACGCGCGTTTTGACATTTGCGGAAACATACTATTGAAAAACCCGCCGTTTAAGTTCGAAGCCGGTACGCCGGCGATCGAAGCGGTGTTGGGATTGAAGGCTGCGGTCGGATATCTCACAAGTGTCGGGATGAAGGATATCGCAGCTTACGAACATGAGTTGCGGGCTTATTTGGTTTTTGAACTTTCAAAGTTACCCAACTTCCACATCTACAATCCGCATGCCTCCACCGGAATCGTCACCTTTAACGTCGACGGGATCTTCGCCCAAGACGCGGCGATGTATCTAAATTCCAAAGGGATCGCGGTCCGTTCGGGCAACCATTGCGCGAAGATCTTAGTCGATCTTCTCCGCACTTCCGAAACCATCCGTGCCAGCGTCTACTTCTACAACACCAAGGAAGAAGTCGATCGCTTCATCGAGGTATGCAAGGAAATCACCTTGGAGAAATGCATCGATCTCTATTTGTAAAGGAGCCCACGTATGAACGAACTCTTAAACGATCCGATGATCCTTCGGCAGATCATCATGGATCACTATGAATATCCGCACAACCATCAACTGACTGGGGATGAACATTACGGTTCGGTACATATGTCCAGCGAATCGTGCATCGACGATATAACCGTCCAAGCCTTGATCAAGGACGGGATCGTGGATGATGTCCGTTTCGACGGCGTCGCATGTACGATTTCGACCGCGTCGACGTCCATCATGACCGAGCTTTTGCGTGGTAAAACGGTTGATCAAGCGAAGGCCGTCATCGACCAGTACAACGCGATGATCGCGCTTGAGTCGTTTGATCCGGAAGTCTTGGAAGAAGCGGTCGCTTTCCACAATGTCGGAAAGCAAGCCAACCGCATCAAGTGCGCGACGATCGGCTGGAAAGCGATCGAACAACTGATCGAGGAAAGCGAGGTAAAGCATGACACAGAAGCCCGATGACAACCTGCCAAACTCGGAATATCAATACGGGTTTTCGGACAAGGACGTCAGCGTATACAATACCGGAAAAGGCATCTCCCGCGCGATCGTCGAGGAGATTTCCCATATCAAAGGCGAACCGCAATGGATGACGGATTACCGTCTACGCGCGTTTGAAGCCTTCCTAAAGAAACCGATGCCCACCTGGGGCGTCGATCTCCAATCGATTGATTTCGACGACTACACCTATTACATCAAACCGAGTGATCGCATGGGGACGACATGGGAAGAAGTTCCCGAAACCATCAAGAACACCTTCGATCGGTTAGGGATCCCCGAAGCCGAAAAGAAATTCTTGGCCGGCGTATCGACCCAATACGAATCCGAAGTCGTTTACCACAGTATGCTTGCGGAAGTCGAAGACAAAGGGGTTATCTTCTTGGATACCGATAGCGCGTTGCGCAATCACCCCGAGTTGTTCCGTAAGTTTTTCGGATCGGTCGTCGGTTTCGCCGACAACAAGTTCGCCGCGTTAAACGGCGCGGTCTGGAGCGGCGGATCGTTTATTTACGTTCCTCCCGGTGTGAAGTTGGATAAACCTCTTCAATCCTACTTCCGCATCAATACCGAAAGCATGGGACAGTTTGAACGTACGTTGATCATCGTCGACGAAGGTGCGGATGTCCATTACGTGGAAGGATGTACGGCGCCGACCTACAGTAAAGACAGCTTGCATGCGGCCGTGGTTGAAATCATCGTCCATAAGAACGCCAAGTGTCGTTATTCGACCGTCCAAAACTGGTCGACCAATGTCCTCAACCTCGTCACCAAACGGGCTAAGGTCCTAGATCATGGCATCATGGAATGGATCGATGGAAACATCGGCAGCCATGTCACCATGAAATATCCGGCGTGTATTTTGGCCGGAGTAGGGGCACGCGGCATGACGATTTCAATCGCCGTCGCCAGCCATGTCCATCAAATCCAGGATGCCGGAGCGAAAATGATCCATCTGGCACCCAACACACAAAGCACGATCATCTCCAAGTCGGTCGCCCGCAATGGCGGGGAAGTCAACTACCGCGGGATGATCCATCATAAAGCGGAAGCGAAAAACGCCAAATCGAAAGTCGAATGCGACACCTTGATTCTTGACGACCGTAGCCGTAGCGATACCTTACCGACTAACATCAGTGCCAATCCGACTTCCACGATCGAACATGAAGCGACGGTGTCGAAGATTTCCGAGGAGCAGCTCTTTTATCTGATGAGCCGCGGATTGACCAAGGCGCAAGCGCAGGAAACGATTGTCATGGGATTCTTGGAACCCTTCACCCGCGAACTTCCGATGGAATACGCGGTCGAACTGAACCAGCTGATGCGATTGGAGATGGAAGGATCGGTCGGTTAATGACGACCAAAGCAGAACTCCGTAAGAACTTGATTGCCATGCGCGATGCGCTTGACGAAAAGGAACGCGAAAAAGCGAATGCCTTAATACTAGAATCGATGCGCCTTTTGGCGCAAGACGTTTCTTCGATCGGGATTTACCTTTCTTTCGGTAGCGAGATCGATACGATCTTGCCCATTACGTCGTGGTTTTACGAGAATAAGAAGATTTATGTACCGCGTGTCGAAGGAAATGATCTGGTTTGGATCTTACTCAACGATTTCAAATCGTTGCGAAAATCCGACTTCGGCGTCATGGAACCGATTGACGGAACTGTCGTCGACATCAAGGAAATCGAACTAATGTTTGTCCCTTTATTAGGGTATGACGACGATTTACATCGCATCGGATACGGAAAAGGGTTCTATGATCGAGCGCTTAACGACTATAAAGGACGCAAGATCGGGTTGGCTTACGAAATATCCCATGTTGAAACGATTTTACCGACTTCATCCGACATCCCTTTGGATGTGATTGTCACACCGCATGAAATTATCACCAAGCACCGATAGAACGGTGCTTTTTTTAGACAAATCGTATACAATTGAAACGGAGGGTATTCTATGACAAAGGAACGTAGACTTACGATACGGTTTGTGGCGGTTTTCCTGATCGCTTACATGGGTTACACCATTCCGTACACGTTGTTGATCCCGTTTATGACCGAAGCCGGTTATACGCCGACGCAACGCGGTTTGATTTTGGCAGGGATGTCGTTGGTCGGAATCTTCGGCCAATTCTTATTCGGTTTCTTATGCGATCGCTATCGGACCGTCAAGAAATTCTATGTGGCGACGATGATCGCGTTGGTGGTTTTCTGTTGGCTCGCTTACATGACCACTGCCAATCAATTCTTCTACCATTTTATGACCATCGCCTTTACCGGCGGTTTGTTTCAGATCGTCGTGGGTTTATTGGATGCATGGACCTTGGAGACCGATCCGTATTTAGTGCTACATTATGGAAAAATCCGCGCTTTCGGAGCGCTTGGTTGGGCGATCGGTAGTCCGATGACCGCTTGGATCGTCAGCACGATGGGTTATGATAAGCTTGGACTTGCGAACCTGATCTTTACCTTATTGACGTTGGGGATTTCGTGGAATCTGAGAGACGCGGTCAAAGTCCATACCAACGAAGGTATTAAGTGGAAAGATGTCGGCCTGTTGGTTCGACGCAAAGAGTATATCGTGTTGGTGGCGATCTTATTTTTCCTAAATGTCGTCCAAGCCGCGGACATGTATACCGTCATCGATAAGATCCTGGAGTTGGGTGGAACGAACGCCGATGTCAGTTTGAAATGGTCGTTTCAAGCGATCATGGAGTTACCTTTGTTTTTCTTGGGGGCTTGGTTGTTGGTGAAGTTCGGCGGAAAACGCCTCCTGTTATTCGCCACGACGATGTATTTCGTCCGTTTCATCGGATATGCCTGGGCGAATTCACCGTTTCTGTTGATCGCGTTCTCGGGATTTCAAATGTTGACATTCCCCTTGATCAACGTGTCCTCGAAAGTGCTGATCGCGGAAGAATCACCGGATCATTTACGATCGACCGGATTATTGTTTGCGACTTCAATGTCTTTCTCGCTATCACAGCTAATTTCACCGGTATTTTTCGGGTTCTTGGTCGAACAGTTCGGATCGACGATTACCTTGACCGGTATCGCAATCGGGTGTTTGATCCCGTTTGTCTTAGGGTTGTGGTATCTTACGATGAAACCGTTGAAGAAGGAAATATTGACCAAAGCGTAGAAAAGGGGAGAAATCCTCTTTTTTTTCTCAAAAGAATGGATATCACACACTTTTACATATTTGCATGATATTGCGTCCATGATTGATTGTTATATTAATCATGCAAGGTAACTTGCCTGTACGGACTTTTTTCTCCAATAATATCCCCTTTAACCGTACAGAATCTTTCCCCTTTATAAAAAGAAAAAAGGTTTCCCCCCCTTTTTTCTTTTTATAGGGAATCTCACATGTTTTCACACGAAGAACGCATTATTTATCCATAAGCTTGTTTTATGATATGAATGTAGTTACCCTCCCTTTCAATGTAACTCGCAAAAAAGACCTTCGGGTCTTTTTTACCTGATCCGGATTATTTTCTTTCACATATTTTCACACAAATAACGCGTATTTATCCGATAACATTTTCATAGAATAGAGTTGTAGTTAACCTCCCCCTTTCTCTTAATAGAAAAAAAGACCTGCGGGTCTTTTTTCTTGTGAAATGTGAGAAACCTTTCAACATTTTCCAAGTGTCGATAGTTGACACGCATATACCGATACGCTATTATGAAATTGGGTAATAACCCTGCGTATTGATTTCACCTGAAGCAACCAACACTTCCCCCACCCATACTGGTTGCGACAGTTTCCCCCCAAATTGAGATCAAGCACGCAAAACGAAAAGACGTCTATGGACGTCTTTTTCACGGGAGAGCACGATGAAAGTCTTGGCGGTATTCGACGATCCGTATTACAAAGATCAAGGCATCGACACTTTGCGTTTTACGGCACGGGTCTTCTTACGTAATGATCGAGAAGAGCTTGCTTTTCTACATATTCTCGGAGAAGATGATTTCGGGAAACGTGATCACTTCGAAACCCCGGGTGGCGGTGTTGAAGAAGGGGAAACCTTCATCGATGCGGCAAAACGGGAAGTCATGGAAGAGTTGGGGTTTGTGGCAAGTGATTTCAAGTTGATCGGCATGGTCGTCGATGAATATCATCTGATCAAACGACAAACCTGCACGGTTTATTTCGAAGCAAGATATCATAATCAAAACGGATCGATCATGCGGACCGATGAGGAACAAATCCTGATCCGCGATGTCCACTGGTTCAACACGCACGAAGCGTTGATGCGCTTATCCAGTGCAAACAGTCCAATCGGTTCACTGATCCATCGACGTGAACTGATGGCTTTACAGGAATTAATAAACAATAACCAACCGTAAAAAAGATTCGTGTTCAATCCACGAATCTTGTTTTTTAGAGAATAAATTTTGATCCTTGCCATGTATCATGGCGTTTCATCGCTTGATCGATCGAATTCAGGACGATCGTTTTCTTTAATGTCCATAAAGGCGCAATCAGATCCTTCGGATCACCGTCTCCGGTCAATCGTTGGATCACGGTCGTAGCGGGAAGTACTTCAAGCTGACGTACGACCAATTCGACATATTCGTCCATCGATAATAGCGGGAAAGGATCGGTTTCATATTGTTTAGCCAGCGCGGTAGCATCCAAAACATTCAACATATGGATTTTCACCCCGTCCGGTTTGAGTTGACCGACGATGCGTGCGCTTTCCAACATTTGATCGATCGACTCCCCGGGAAGTCCGTTCAATAAATGGACCGCGATCTTAAGGTCGGTGGTGCGGATCCGTCGGTAGGTCGCAAGAAATTCCACATAGGTATGACCGCGATTCGTCAAAACCGCCGTTGCGTCGTGGATGCCTTGAAGTCCGAGCTCGATCCAGACTTCTTTGGTTTGATTCAGGGAAGCGAGGTATTCTAACACATCAGCGCTTAACGCGTCAGGGCGTGTCGCGATCGAAAGCCCCAAGACATCCTCGCGATCGAAGATCGGCTGAAATCGTTCCTTGATGACCGCGAGGGAAGCATAGGTGTTCGTGAAGGATTGAAAGTAGGCGATGGCTTTTCCATCCGGCCATTTTTTACGCATCATCGCGCACCCTTGTTCGAATTGGACGATCAAAGGATCCAAGCGATTTCCCCCGAAGTCTCCGGATCCGATCGCGTTACAGAAGGTACATCCTCCGATCCCTCGGGTACCGTCACGATTGGGACAGGTAAATCCCGCATCCAGCCCGACTTTAAAGACCTTCGTTCCATAACGGTGACGAAGGTAATAGTTGTACGTGTGATAACGTTTATTGTCGTCGGAATAGACAAACGGATTTCTCACGCTTTATCCTCAAGAAAGGCGACGATTCTCAGTTTGTCTTCCTCGGAGATCGTCTCCAATATGCTTTCATATGTCACTTCCTTGTTTTCCTGCATTGTCACATATCCGACATACCCTTGCGAATAGCCGACAATTAAGGTAAAGGTATTACAATACCGTAAATACCCCGAAACCAACTCAAAGGGTAAGAAACAGAAACGTAAGGGACCGACCTTTATCCCGGTCAAACGGGCTGTCGTGTCAAAGGTATGGACTTTCGTACGCATGGCTTCAAGGACGAATTCAGCCGTGTTGATCTCGCGGATTTCTTTTTCACTCAACTTCGACACATCCGAATTGTCAGAGGATTTGACCGTATGGTGCAGGTCGATCGTACGGGAATGAAGATGAAGCGAGAACTGTTCGGTCACATCGATGTGGTCATGCAAGTCCAGAAACTTGATCCCCAACATCCTTCCCAAACGAATCGCTTCGTTGTAGGTCTTCTGCGTCCGCGTAAACCGAGTGCTGACATCACCGGCCGCACCTTGAAGGAAAAGGGTGAACTCGGTCGGATACTTCGACGTCAACTGTTCGATCGCGATTGAGACGTAATCGGCCGAAAAATACGCCGCGTCTTCCGGCGAGATGGTCGGATGACAATTGTAATGTAGGAAGTTCACCAAGCGTTTTTCCCCGTCAAAGATGCTCACAACCGTCGCGATGACGTCATCGTCGCTTTTCCCGGTGACGCGGTTGCGTCCGACACTGGTAAAACGATCGCTACGGTAACCGATTCGCGGATTGGAAATCTCATTGAGTTTAATGTTGCGTAGACAATGGACGATTCGTTCAAGGACAAAATCGACATAGATCGGATCTTCCTCAAAGACACCCAACGCATGGACAAGGGAAGGGGCGAAATGCGTATGGCTACAGGAAATCGTCAGTTCGACCTTACCGATTAACGCGGTGACTTTCTCTTCGATTTTCGTAAAAAAAGAACGGCTGACCCCGAAACTATCCAGCGCAATACAAAGCCAATGGCGATCTCCGTCTTCGATGCGGACCATCCGCGCTAACAAATCCCCGCGAACTTGCGAGACATGGCGATCCTGCGTTATGAAACCGACAGGAACCAACGGTCGCGTCGGATTGATACAGATTTGATTCATCCCGATTTTCATGGCATACCTCATTAGAACTATTTTACCATATTCAATCCGCATTGTTCGGGGGATATCTTGACTTTTGGGCGAAATACGTTTAACCTAATCCTAGAGCGATGAAGAGCAGTAGTAGTGTTTTCCGGAAATTAGCGAGTCGTCGGACGGTGCAAGACGGCATGAAGGAAACATGAACTCGGCTTGAAGCCAAGAAGGGTCGCAACTTCTTCGGTC
The DNA here is from genome assembly GCA_942492825.1 of uncultured Erysipelotrichaceae bacterium. GTDB lineage: Bacteria > Bacillota_I > Bacilli_A > Erysipelotrichales > Erysipelotrichaceae > GWE2-51-13. Next base: position 56,181 of record OW818635.1, read on the forward strand.
ACCCCGATATCGGTGTTAAGTGCACGGAGATCCGTGAACTAAGGTGGTACCACGCATTCGCGTCCTTAGACGGACGTTTTTTTATTTCCAAGGAGGAGAAATCATGTATAACCATAAGATCGCTGAAAAGAAATGGCAGAAGGTCTGGGAAGAAAACAAAACCTTTAAGACCGACATTCGGAACTTCGAAAAACCGAAATTCTATGTCCTCGACATGTTTCCGTATCCATCGGGAGCCGGTTTGCATGTCGGACATCCCGAAGGCTATACCGCGACGGATATTATCGCCCGTATGAAACGGATGCAAGGCTATAACGTCCTCCATCCGATGGGATGGGATGCGTTTGGGTTACCTGCCGAACAATTCGCCTTGAACACAGGCAACCATCCGGCTGGTTTCACTAAGAAAAACATCGAAACTTTCAAAGCGCAAATCAAATCGCTGGGTCTTTCCTATGACTGGGACCGTGAAATCTCGACCACCGATCCCGACTACTATAAATGGACACAATGGATCTTCACCAAGTTGTTTAATCGCGGTTTGGCCTATGTGGACGAAATCCCTGTCAACTGGTGTCCGGAACTCGGAACAGTATTAGCCAACGAAGAAGTCATCGACGGCGTCAGCGAACGGGGCGGTTTTCCCGTCTATCGCGTCCCGATGCGTCAATGGGTCTTGCGCATCACCCAGTATGCGGAGCGTCTGTTAGAAGATTTGGATTTGGTCGAATGGCCGCAATCCACCAAAGAAATGCAGATCAACTGGATCGGTAAGTCCGTGGGGGCGAACGTCAACTTCAAAGTCGATGGATTTGATAAAGAGTTTACCGTTTTTACCACTCGTAGCGATACCTTATTCGGGGCAACCTATTGCGTCTTGGCGCCGGAACATCCCTTTGTCTTGCAGATCACTTCGGAAGATCAAAAAGCCGAAGTGGATGCCTATATCGCGGCTGTCGCGACGAAAAGCGACCTGCAACGCACCGACCTCAATAAAGATAAGACCGGTGTTTTTACCGGCGCGTATGCGATCAATCCGGTCAACCAGAAGAAAATCCCGATTTGGATCGCCGATTACGTCCTGGCAGCCTACGGTACCGGTGCGATCATGGCGGTTCCCGCGCATGATCAACGTGACTATGAGTTCGCCAAGAAGTTCGGATTGGAAATCATCCCGGTATTGGAAGGCGGAGATGTCACCTCCCAAGCCTTTACCGGCGACGGTCAGCATATCAACTCCGGATTCATCGACGGGAAAAATAAAGAAGACGCCTTGGAAATCATGAACGCATGGTTGAAAGAACAGGGGATCGGCGAAGCGAAAACCACCTATAAACTCCGCGATTGGCTCTTCTCGCGTCAACGTTACTGGGGCGAACCGATTCCGGTCATCACGATGGAAGACGGAACGCAACGGACGGTGGATATCAGCGAACTGCCCTTGGAACTTCCCGAGGTCGAGAATTACAAACCTTCCGATACCGGTGAAAGCCCGCTGTCCCATGCGAAAGATTGGCTGGACGTGACGATCGATGGGAAAAAAGGACGCCGTGAAACCAACACGATGCCCCAATGGGCGGGGTCTTGTTGGTACTACCTCCGCTTTATCGATCCGAAGAATCCCGATGCGATTGCGGATCCCGAATTGTTGCGTCATTGGCTCCCGATCGATCTCTATGTCGGCGGGGCCGAACATGCCGTCTTGCATCTGCTCTATGCCCGCTTTTGGCACAAAGTTCTGTATGATTGCGGAATCGTCGAGACGAAGGAACCCTTTGCCAAGTTATTCCACCAAGGCATGATCTTGGGCGAAAACGGCGAGAAAATGTCGAAATCGCGCGGGAATGTCATCAATCCCGACGACATCGTCGAAAGCCACGGAGCGGATTCGTTACGCGTCTATGAAATGTTCATGGGTCCGCTGGAAGCCGCCTTACCGTGGAATCCTTCCGGATTGGATGGTACACGCAAATGGTTGGACCGCGTATGGCGTTGCATCGCCGAGCAGGATAAGTTGAGCGAAACCAACGATCACTCCTTGGATAAGTCCTATCATTTCACGGTCAAAAAAGTCACGCATGACATCACGACCCTTAACTTCAATACCGCGGTTTCGCAAATGATGATTTTCATCAACGATTGCTTCAAAGCCGAATCGATCTATATCGAATATGCCAAAGGCTTCGTCAAGCTCTTCAGCGCCTTCGCACCACATATGGGCGAAGAACTCTGGCAATTGCTTGGCGCCACCGAAACGATCGCCTATGCACCCTGGCCGACTTATGACGAAGCGATGTTGGTGGAAGACGAAATCGAAGTCATCGTCCAAGTCAACGGCAAACTGCGCGGCAAAATCGTCGTCGCTCTGGGAACTGATACGTCGATTCTCGAAGAACAAGCACGTATCCTGCCGGCCGTCCTTCCGTTTATCGAAGGCAAACCGATCCGCAAAATCATCAGCGTCAAGGACAAGCTTGTCAATATCGTCGTTTAGCCAACCTCTCCGCAAGGAGAGGTTTTTTTCATCATAAGAGATTTCTTCCGTAATCTCGTTGGATTTCTACTGTATAATGAAAAAAACGGAGGTTATTATGTCAAAAACAATCGCGCTTATCGCACATGATCACTGTAAGGATGATCTCGTTACCTGGGCACAGACCCACGTCGATGCTTTATCGAAACATACTTTGGTCGGTACCGCCACGACCGCATCCAAAATCGCGGAAACGACACCATTGAATGTCAGAGCTTTTCTGAGTGGTCCCAAGGGCGGCGATCAACAGATCGGCGCACGCATCGCGGAAGGCAAGATCGATATTTTGATTTTCTTCTGGGATCCGCTCTCATCGATGCCGCATGATCCTGATGTCAAAGCCTTGTTGCGGCTATCGGTCCTTAAAAATATCCCGACCGCCTGCAATCCGGCGACGGCTAATTTAGTCATTTCGATCTTATAAAAAAAGGCGTCCTTCGCAGGACGTCTTTTTTAGGGTTGTAAGCGGATCGCCCAGAGATCCGGATCCGCAAACAAGCGATAATTATCACCCGATGTGCCCAATCCGTTACTGACGATCAACGTATGTTGGTCTAGGGTATATTTTCCGGAGCGATATTTCATCGATCCGACGTTGTAGGTGCTACCGATCAGAGGAAGATAGACTTGACCGCCATGGGTCGATCCGCTCAATAGGAGATCGACATCCGTTTCTCCCAAATTGTCGGCGATGTCCGGCAATGCGGATACCAGAATGGTATAGGTTTCAGGCTGTGAGGTTAGAAACGATACATCGGCCGTTCCGTCAAGTGTCGGCGAGATCCCAGCCAACCGCAGATAGGTTTCGCCTAAGTTATGTAGGTGAAGGACTTGGTTCTCCAAAAGTTCGAAATCGCTCTGATTATAAATCGTCTTGATCGCTTGAGTCTGATTTTTATCATGTAGACCCAAGACCGCATACTTACCCAACGGCGCATCCATCGAACGGAGAAAGTTGGATAGCTCGTTGATTTGGTCTTCGGTTAAGACCGGAGTTGTATTATCGAGTAAGTCGCCTCCGAAAATCAAGATATCCGGTGCCAAACGGTTGATGCGGGTCAAGATCCGATCCAAATCCGATGCATCCGTATTGGCATATGCATGGATGTCGCTAAAGAAGACGATCCGCACGTTTTCGAAGTCGACCGGAATCGTCGCGTCACTTACCGTAAGATTCCGTGTTTGGATTCGCGTCAGCGAACTGACGGACGCATCGTACCAGAGAAATCCTCCCGTCAGGATCAATGCGGCTAAAACCACCACGATCCAAAGTTTTTTTCGCATTCTTTTTCTCCCTTCGTCTTTCGTATTATACCGTTTGACGATAAAAAAGGGAAGAAACGGATTGCGTGTGTTCGCCAATCGTCTATAATAAAACAAGGAGGGTAACTCTATGAAACGTTGGATCGGTTTGGTACTTATCGCCGGCGGGGTCTTATTCCTGCTTGCGAATCTGGATATTTTCGAAGTTGATAATCTGATCGATTATCTTTGGCCGTCCGCCTTGATTCTGTTAGGTCTAGCATCGATGGCCGATAATCGGCGCATCACGATCTGGGGCATGCTTTTGGTGGCGACCGGAGGATTGTTTTTAGCGGAAGCGTTCAATCTGTTATACGGGTTGGATCCGCGTGCCTTGATCGGACCGGTTTTAGTGATCGCATTGGGATTCGCCTTGCTTTTCGGCCGTTCCCACCCACGGTTTATCGATCATCGGACGACGGAATCGATCCGTTCGACCGTCAAAGAATCGGTTGATGGGGTTAAGAAAGAGTTCAGTGAAAATAATTACTCTTCCGATACCAAAGCACGTCATAGCGGTTCCCGTAAAACCTATACGTCTTTCTTAGGCGGGTTGGACGAACGGATCAATGATAACGCGTTTACCGAATGTGAAGTGACTGCGTTTCTAGGTGGCGCGGACATGGATTTCCGTGACATTAAGTTTGCGGGCGACGATGCGACCCTAACGTTGAATTCCGTGTTTGGCGGTATCGAATGTCTATTACCGCGGGATATCCGGATCATTCCGAGCGGTACGCCGGTTTTGGGGAGTTTCGAGAATCGGTGTGTTTCCGATCCCAACGCCGTGAAAACCTTGTATATCCGTTATACGGCGATGTTCGGTGTGGTCGAAATCAAGAATTAGATTCCAGTCATCAAATGATTTTGATTAATTATTTCGATAATGGAAACAAACATTTGATATTCACCTTTAAGTTTAGCCGCACTTGTTGCGGCTTTTTACATTTCAGAGCAAATTGAGATATCGGTAAAAATCAAAAATAGGAATTATCCAGTAAAAATGAAATTAAAACGTGGGAAAGTCAAAAATAATTGAATAAAAATGAATAAAAATGAAAAATAATTCGGTAAAATGAAATTTATTCAAAAATGAGTGGACAAACCAAAAATTGTAAATAAAATAGTACCTATAGTTGGAGGGAAAACTATGGAGAAAAAAAGTCACAAGGATGTCCGGTTTATGTTTCGTGCAGATCGATCCACGATGAAAGGGTCTTTACCTGATGTTGGTCTGGCCTATACGCGTGGTTTATCGTTGATGCTTCTTCGATTTATTTCGTTCGCATTGATTGTGATGGGTATTCTGATCTTCATATTAAGCGTTATTAATAATGTATCCTATCCGGTTCTTGGCCAACGCATCCACGGATCGATTTGGGGGAGTGTCATCGTGTTTCTCGGCGTTCGATATTTCGTATCCGTAAATCAGTTGCATCGAAAGTTGCTTGCGAGCGGAACGCAAACTCTCAAGACCCCGGTTGTCCATAAGGGGGCAGTATGAAACATCTAAATCGTAAACGTATCGCATTGTTTGGGTTTTCTGCTTTCGTGGTTGTCACATTGGTTCTCGCTGCTTTCTTTCACGGGGATTCCACAGCCGCCGATCCGATCGGGACATCATATATCGCGACTGGATTGGATGCAATCGGTGATGTCGCCGAACTAGCGAACAAGGCATATCTGGGGTCCAATTATGTCTGGATCATGATTTGCGGGTTCCTCGTCTTTTTCTTCCAGTGTGGGTTTGCGATGGTCGAGACCGGATTTTGTCGAGCTAAAAACGCAGCTCATACGATGACGATGAACTTCATGGTATTCTTAGTCGGGGCGATCGGTTACTTTCTTTTCGGTTTTGCGCTTCAAATGGGCGGATCGGGCGGCGTCGCCAGCCTTGGCGGTGGAAGTCAGGCGCTCAATGCGCTGCTTTCCATTCCGGGACTCGGAGGCATTGCCGGATATAAAGGCTTTGCGTTGATCGGCACTTATGATGCCGGAATATATGCCTTATTTTTCTTCCAGATGGTGTTTATGGATACGACCGTCACCATTCCGACCGGTGCCATGGCCGAGCGGGTGAAGTATTCCGCGATGGTCATCTCGTCATTCTTTATCTCCATCTTCCTCTACCCGCTTTTCGCCAATTGGGTGTGGGGCGGAGGATGGTTGGCTGCGATCGGTAGAAATTTTGGGTTTGGACATGGTGTGGTCGATTTCGCCGGTTCTGCGGTCGTCCACAGTATGGGCGGTATGATCGCCCTTGCAGGAGCGATTGTTTTGGGACCTCGCATCGGGAAGTTTAAAAAGGACGGGACAGCACGTGCTTTTCCGGGACACGACATTCCGATGGCGATCATCGGAACAATCATTCTTTTCTTTTGTTGGTTCGCCTTTAATGCCGGATCCACATTGAACGCCTCGGACTTCCGCTTGGCGGTTGTCGCAACGAATACGATGATTGCCGGTGCGATCGGCGGATTGGTCGCCATGTTCTACATGTGGGCGAAGTTCGGGAAACCCGATCCTTCGATGACTGCCAACGGCGCACTTGCCGGGCTTGTCGCTATCACGGCACCCTGTGCGTTTGTTAATGGATTGACGTCATTGTTTATTGGAGCCGTGGCAGGAATCTTGGTTTGCCTATCTGTACCGTTTGTTGAAAACAAACTACGTCTGGATGATCCGGTCGGAGCGATTTCGGTCCATGGTGTCAACGGATTCTGGGGCGTAATCGCGGTAGGATTGTTTGCGGACGGTGTGTATGGCGAAGGGTTGAATGGGGTTGCCGGCGGCGTACGCGGACTCTTTTATGGCGATCCTTCGCAATTGGTTGCCCAGTTGATTGCCTTGGTTGTCTTGGTAATATGGGGTTTTGGATTATCTTATGGATTCTTTAAGTTGCTGGATAAAGTTTGGGGATTGCGCGTTACGCCGGAAGATGAATTAGAAGGCTTGGATGGACCCGAGATGGGGATCCTTGCGTATCCGGACTTAATGTTGACACGATCGGAATTGGATTATGACTCCCACGATAACGTCCGAATTCGACAGTTAGAACGGTTCAACTATTATGCGAAAGTAAGGGCAAACAACAGCGAAGGGGATGAAGTGCGCATCGATCAAGCCGTTCCGGTCGAGTTGGTAACCGAACCGTCGCATAGTGTGATTGCCGATGTCAAAATGACGAAGATCGATATCATCACACGCCAAAGCAAGTTCGAAGAGCTTAAGGAAGCGATGAATGAAATCGGTATTACGGGAATGACCGTTACGCAGGTACTCGGATGCGGGATTCAAAAAGGGAAATCGGAATTCTATCGTGGTGTCGAGACGGAGCTCAATCTTCTTCCGAAAGTTCAAATCGAGATCGTCGTCGCTAAAGTTCCGGTTCGCAAAGTCATCGACACGGCGAAAAGGATCTTGTATACCGGGCATGTCGGCGATGGTAAGATTTTCGTCTATGACGTTGAGAATGTCATCAAAGTCCGTACCGGCGAAGAAGGATATGATGCCCTGCAGGATGTGGAATAGAAGCGAGATAGCTTATATTTCTAAACTGACGAGATATTGTACACGTTGTTGGATGTTGTTTCTTTGGTGGAACGATGCTAAGAAGAAGCTATGTATCAGTGTGCATGATGTATTTTTTTGTGATAACCTATAGATCAAAGAAAAGGACTCGAGAGTCCTTTTCTGTTGATTGTTTTTCTTCTGTATGCTTAGTCCGTTATCATTAAACGGATTTCTTGGCATATCCGGCCATGGCAGCCTTTTGATTTAAGATGACCGGTACGACGATCGGATTACGACGCGTCTTTTGGTAGAGGAAGGGTTCCAAGGAACTGCGGATGGAATTCTTCAGTTCACCGAACGTGGTCTTGTTTTGCATCGTCTTTTTCAATGCGTCATAAACGATCATTTCGGCTTCCTTTAATAACGTTTGGTTCTCTTTGATAAAGACGAAACCACGCGATACAATCGAAGGACGGCAGAGGATCTTGTTGTATCGAGAATCGATGGTCACGATGACGGAAACCAGTCCGTTATCACCCAAGATTTTACGATCACGCAAGACCGAGGTGCTCAATCCGGTCGCATCGTTCCCGTCGACATAGATGTCGTCGGTCGGGATGCGGGTATCGCTCATGAAGACTTCTTCGTTGCGCAATACGACGGCATCACCGTTGGAGCAAATAAATATGTTCTGCGGATCGACGCCGGTTTCCACCGCATACGACGCATGTTGCTTCAACATCTTGTATTCGCCATGCATCGGCATGAAGTATTTCGGCTTGATCAGCTGCAACATCAACTTCTGTTCTTCTTGCGATGCATGCCCGGTGGTATGGATCGAGTTGAGCGGACTATTGGTCAAGACGTTGGCGCCGGCACGGGTCAAGCGGTTGACCACGCTGGAAACGCTTAATGCGTTGCCCGGGATCGGGCTGCTGGAGAAGACAACGGTGTCTCCCGGAATGATCTTAATGAAACGATGGGTACCGTTGGCGATCCGAGATAATGCGGCCAGCGGTTCGCCTTGCGATCCCGTACACAAGATGACAACCTTGTTGGCGGGGGTATGTGCGAGTTGCTCGGGTGTTAAGAAATGTTCGTCACCGAAGGGAATATGGCCTAATTTCTTACCGATTTGCACGACGTTTTCCATCGAACGTCCGAAGACGACGACTTTACGTCCGCAAGCGATGGCTGCCTCGATGATTTGACGTACCCGGTAAACATTGGATGCGAAGGTCGCAACGATCATCCGTCCTTGCGCTTTTCGAGTGATCGCTAACAGGGAAGCCGCGACTTTCTTTTCGGAAATTGAGAACCCCGAGACACCGGAATTGGTGGAATCGCTCATCAATAAGGTAACGCCGATCTGTCCGATATAAGCCATGACTTGGTAGTCGGAATTGGATCCGACCGGAGTCAAGTCGAACTTAAAGTCACCGGTTTCGACGATGCGTCCGTTGGGTGTGTTGATCAGTACTCCCAGACTATCCGGGATGGAGTGGACGGTATTGAAGAATCCGACTTTAAAATGCGTCGTCTCGACCCGCGATGTATCGTCGATCAATTTCAATTTGACCTGATTCATCATGCGTCGTTCTTCGAGCTTCTTGGTGATCAACGCAGCCGCGAAACGCGGTGCGTAAATTGTATCGATCTTTACCGATTGCATCAAAAACGGGATGCCCCCGATATGGTCTTCATGACCGTGGGTGATGATCAAGGCTTTGATTTTATGTTGGTTACGCACTAAATAGGAATAATCGGGAATGACGTAATCGACTCCCAATAGATTCTCCTCAGGGAAACGGATCCCCGCGTCGATGATGATGATTTCGTCGTCATGCTCGATGCAGTACATATTTTTACCGACTTCACCCAGACCTCCCAAGGCATAAACCAAGGTATCCGTGGTCGGATTATAGCGTTTTTCTCCAGACTCCGTCCTCACCTGTTGATCGGTGCCTGTTTTCGTATTCGTTTGTTTCATAGTAAAGACTCCTTTATCGTCGAGCTATTCGATGAATAGCGCGTTTTCTTGTATGTGCCACGGATCCTTCAGATCGATGTGGTCGTAAAACAGTACGCCGTGTAAATGGTCGATCTCATGTTGGAGAACGATCGCCAAATACCCGCTCGCACGGAATTCCACTTCTTTTTGTTCGAGAACGTCGAAAGCGCGCACCTTGATACGGGCGCTGCGATAGACATAACCTTGATGCGCTTCTTCCACCGATAAACATCCCTCGCCATATTTCAGCGCGGATTTTTGGATCGAATTCGAAATGATCTTCGGATTAGCCAGAACCATATCGATGGTCCGGATCTCATCGCCGACTTCCTCGTCGACGCTGACGCAGATGATCTGGCGCATTACGCCGATCTGCGGTGCCGCCAAACCGACCGCCGGTTTCAAATTGTATTTTTCGGCTTTATCTTCTTCGCGTGAATCCGCGACGTAACGCAAGAGGGATTTACCAAGCGCGATATCTTTTTTCATCATCGGAATCGGCACGAGCACGGACTTATCCCGTAGCTTTGGTTGCGTGTCCTTTACGATGGTATCATAATTTATTCTCATATCAAAACCTCGATTTTCCGCTTTGGAAAAGAATTGGCGCCGAGATGATATCTTCTAACCGCTTCTTTATCGTTCTTATTATAACGGATGCGAAGTGGGATGTATAGAAAAATGATGCGAGTCATTCGGGTTTGTGATAAAATGCTACGAAAAGGGGGCGACGTATGAAACTATTGAAGAAAGCGTTGATCGATTCGCTCCCGGTCATGATGGGGTATTTGGTGGTCGGTATGGCCTATGGCGTTTATGCGCGCGATGCGGGGATTTCCATCGGCGATACGATCCTCGCCGATCTTGCGATCTACGCCGGATCGATGCAGTTTGTGACCGTCGGCCTTTTGAATACTGCGCCGGCGTTTTTAACGGTTGCGCTTTTGACTTTATTGGTAAATTTCCGTCATCTTTTTTATGGTTTGCCCCTCATTGAGGAATACAAAGGGGCGAAGGGATGGAAGTTTTATTTGATTTACGCGCTTACCGATGAAACCTTCGCGTTGACCCAACAAAAACTAAATTTGGAAAAGAAGGATAAACTTCGTTACTATATTCTGATTTCCTTGTTGGACCAATCCTATTGGGTATTCGGTTCGATCTTGGGAATATTCGCCTTTGATTTGATCCCATTCTCCACCAACGGCGTCGAGTTCGCGATGACTGCCTTGTTTATGGTTCTATTTCTGGAAGCGATGCGAGATCGCGGTTGCCGACGCGACGGGTATGTCGCGTTATTTCTCTGTGTCGGATCCTTGATCCTTTTTCCGAAAGCCTACTTCGTGGTGATCGCGCTACTTGCAATCACGCTTTATACCGTTTTCGCGAAGGGGGTACGATCGCATGAATAACGCATTGGTCTTTCTGACCGTCGGTTTGATTACGTTTGGACTGCGGGCTCTACCTTTTGTTTTATTTGCGAAGTATCCGATGCCATTGTGGCTGATCGATCTTTCGAAGCGAATTCCGGTTATGATTTTGGGCCTATTGGTAATCTATGCGCTCAAAGACACACGCTTTTCAAATCCAACATATGGCATTCCAGAAGGGATTGCGTTGGCGATCGTCATTGGCTTGCAGCTTAAGTTTCGCAACGCGCTTTTAAGCATCCTGTTATCGACGCTTACCTATATCGTGTTGTTGCAGGTTTGCGCTTCTTCTTTTTGAGGATGAAATTTGATAGAATGAGACCGAGGAATCTTATGCGCACGAAAAAACCGAGAATTTCTTTCCATATGCCGAAAGGCTTTGACTTAACAATTCAGATCTGTACCTTGGTCTTAGCCGTTTTCGGTTCGATCATGGTCGTTTCCGCGTCGATGACAATCACGTCGACTTCGACCGACTTGCTTTTGGTCGGTGCCAAGCAGATCTTTTACATCTTGATCGGATATGCGGGCATGCTTTTTTTAGCCCGTTATTTTTCGTTTTCGTTTGTGAAACGTCACATTATCGGACTTGTGATCGTCACCTTTATTCTGCTTACCTTGACCTTGTTTTTCCCGGAAGTCAACGGTGCCAAAGCGTGGATCCGCATTCCGTTTCCACTCATTGAGTTCACCATCCAACCGGCTGAGTTTGCCAAAATGATTGCGCTTTTGATGTTTGCGGTCTATCTGGGCGATTTACCGAAAAACATTTCGCAAAAACCCGGCGAGATCGTCGGTCCGCCATTGTATGTCTTGATCGCCATGTTCTTTCTAATGGTCTTCCTTCAAAAAGACTTAGGAACGGCGGTCGTCTTTTTCGCCATCTGTTTCTTTGTGTTCTTTCTCCCCAGTCATCGTAAACTGGTGATGTGGCAGCGTGCCGCCATGATTTCGTTTCTGTTCGGTGCGGTGTTCATCGCATTTATCTTAAGTGATCCCGGCATCGCGTTGTTGAAGTCGTTGGATGCGGGAGGCTATCAAATCCAACGCTTCCTAGCGGCTTACAATCCCTTCGAGATCGCGCAGGAAGGCGGATATCAGATTATTTCCAGCTTGGTCGCATTTGTGAAGGGTAATTGGATGGGTGTCGGCTTGGGACGTTCATTACAGAAATATGGTTATCTACCGGCCGCACGTACCGACTTTATTTTGGCGATCGTCGCCGAAGAGACGGGCATGGTAGGTGTCAGCGTGATCTTGTTGCTGTATGCATTTCTGATCTATCGTTTGTTTAAAGGAGCGATCCGTGCGACGGATGATAAGAGTCGGATGACCTTGACCGGTATCGCATTGTATTTATTACTTCACTTTATACTGAATGTCGGTGGTGTCACCGCATTGATTCCGTTGACCGGGGTTCCGTTACTCTTTATTTCGCAAGGCGGTTCGAGTACGATGGCGATCTTCTTCGCGATCGGTATCGCACAAAACATCTTAATCAAACAAAAGAACGAGGCAAAGGTATGAGAATCGTCGGCGGTAAACATCGATCACGTATCCTTACCACGATCGACGGGAAACAAACCCGACCTACCTTAGACAAAGTACGCGAAGCGCTCTTTGGACGGTTAGGCAATTGGGTCGAAGGGAAAACCATCTTGGATCTGTTTGCGGGAAGCGGAAGTGTTGCACTGGAAGGTATTTCTCGGGGGATGATTTCAGCCGTGTTAGTGGATGGCAGCGCCACCGCGATTGATGTGATTTCGAAGAACATTACAAGTCTTAAAGAAGAAAAGCAGTGCATGGTATTACGCATGGAAGCGACGCAGGCATTGAGGTATCTTAAAAACAAATCCAAGCGTTTCGATCTCATTTTTCTGGATCCACCTTATGGAAAGGTAGATCTGAGTAAGATATTGAAGAGTATCGAAACCTACGGATTACTCAATCCCGACGGCATCATCGTCGTGGAAACCTTGGATGAAGAACCCTTACATTATGAATCGTATGTTCTCGATAAGAAAATGACCTACGGTATCACCGCATTGCATTACCTAAGGAGGAACGAAGATGCTGAAAGCGATCTATCCGGGATCCTTTGATCCTGTGACCTACGGACATTTGGATGTCATCAAACGGGCGGCATCCCTCTTCGATGCGTTGGATGTCATCGTTATGCACAATCCCAACACGACCTCGTACTTCTCGATCGAAGAACGGATCGCAATGCTGAAAAAAGTCACCAAAGATCTACCCAATGTTGTCGTACATACGCGGAAGGGATTGGCGGTCGACGCAGCACGCGATTTCGGCGCCAATGTCTTGATTCGCGGGATCCGAGCGGTCATGGACTTCGAGTATGAACTCCAGCAAGCCACGGCCAATATGATTTTGGCCAATGACATCGAAACCGTGTTCCTCCTCACCAAACCCGAGTATTCCTTTCTCTCATCCTCCGCGGTCAAACAGATCGCGCTAAATGGCGGAGACCTGAGTAAATTCGTACCGCCTGAGATTAAAGATGACATTCTGAGTAAATTCAAGAAATAGGAGAAATCCTGTTTCTTTTTAAAAATGAAATCACAAATTCGTTCTTGTCCTAAGTTTCAAAATCTAGGCGAAGTTTGATTTGAATAAATACGAGTTAATGCCGGAATTTTTCAATTCTGATAATTACGTAATAGTGAATTCAAGGTATACATAATCTCTTCGAACGTAATTCCACTAGCATAATTATAGTTCTTTGCGTAGGATATCCATCGTTCTTTTAAGTTTGGACTATTACTGATTTCGTTCATTCTCTGATCGATATTTAATAGAAAATAAGATGTTTCCCGATGCAATGAAGTAGAGCGAAGTGCTTTATAGAAAACTTCAACATCGAAGTCTTGAGTCATTGACAGAATATGCACATCGTAAAAGTCTCTTGGCCGAGTATTCAGCTCACCTCTTCTCAAAATGGTTTCAACCTTTTCTGCTAGGACAGTCTCCACATTGTATGCCCAAATGCCAATAGAATCATTCTCAAAAATCTTTTTATAAAGAAACTGCACTTCTTTTGGTGTGATTGCATCTCCTGTCGTGATATCGATATGCATTGGCGTTTTTATTGTGTCGTAGAAAGAGGCTAGATTCATTCGGAAACCACCATAGATATCTTCCTGACGTATCGTTTCAATTCCCAAAAAATGGAAAGTGACATCATCTTGAATTTCGATGCAACATATATCTTGAATCGCATTTACTAATGTTTCAGGATTCAGGGGATAGTTTTTAATGGTAATGTCCATATCCATCGTCGTTCGATTCGCGATACCAACAAGTGATGAAATCAGCAGCCCACCTTTAAGGATAAACTTATCTCTATATTCCGATTTTGATAATCTCTCTAAGAATCGCTCAAACATGTAGCTCTGAAGGAGAACCTGTGCTGACAGATCGCTCTGAAGGGCAAGGTCACGTATCCGATATTTCAAGCTCATCGCTTTCCCGTTCATAACAATATTTCCAAATAATGCTTAAGAATCTTTTCAATTTTCAGTTCTCTAGCGTAACTCAACAGAAGCGAAATATCTGTGGATTTTGTCCGTGTATATTTCTTCAAAGCATCCGTCAAAAGTTGGACGTCGATACGATTTCGACTCCGAATGATATCACAAATCGTTCTTTCAACATTATAGACTTTAATTGGATTACCGTGATTACTCAACATCGTCACGACACCGAGTTGATGAAGTTTTTTGTCGATGTAGTAGAATTTCATTTGATTCGACATATTTCCTACGACTTTGTATCCACTTGGGACAGTCGATGAATACAAATCGGGTGTCCGATCGGAAAGGTTATGCAGATAGAGAGCCGTTTCATGCGAGTAAACGATTTTCGGATACTTTGCTTGTGTCGAGTATAAAACATCTTCGATCGAATCGATCGATACATAGATTCCACGCCCTACTTTGTCTAGTTTTCCTTCACTTACCATCATTTGCAAGTAGACTCTCGGAATATCATATGAAGATAGATCTGAGCTTACGATCGTTCCATGTTGCTGCTTTAAAAGCTCTTCAAGTTTATCGGCGTGTTTCATGAGGATCTCCGTTCTTTACAAATATACTTAGATTGTAAATGAAATAAGTATATAAGTAAAGAGTTTTCATCCTAATCTCTCTTGATGTTGTATTGAAGACTTTCGACTCCGACAGGGAATTTGGATTGTTCGATTTAGCACTTAAATGTTGACAGTGCTAAGCAGGGTGATTATAATATTAGCAGACCTACCAGAAGAGTGCTAAGGAGGTGAGTCGGATTGCTGACACCACGAAAGATCGAAATACTAAAAGCCATCGTCGAGGAATTCATCGCGACGGCGGAACCGGTCGGATCGAAGACGTTGGTTGAGAAATACAACCTGAACTATTCATCGGCCACCATTCGCAGCGAAATGAACGAGTTGGAAGAGATGGAACTATTGGAGAAGACGCATACGTCCAGCGGACGCGTCCCGTCGACGCTCGGTTATCGCTTTTATGTCGAACACTTGATGGTCAGCAAGAAAGACGACCGACTCGAGCTTGCGTTGCGTGAAGTCTTCTCGGACCGCGATATGCGGATCGACGAAGTGATCCAACGCAGTTGCGATATCCTGTCGCAGATGACCCAATTGACCGCGATGGCCTTGGGACCTGAAGGCAGTGAACAAAAACTTGAGCACATCAACCTCTTTCCGATCGACGACCATAGCGCTGTCGCGGTGTTCATCACCAGTCGGGGACATACGGAAAGCCGTCTGTTTAAATTCGACGAGGAAGTATCGGTCGACGAATTGTTGAACTGTTGCAACATCCTCAACGAACGACTGACCGGCACGCCGCTGTTGGGTGTGGTCGAAAAGATGAAACTGATCGAACCGATTTTAGCTAAATCCGTCAAACGGTATGAAGCCGTGTTCCGCGCCTTCTTCAACGCATTTATGAAATTCGCCAGCGACAATGTTTACTTTTCCGGCGCCAACAACATGTTGAACCAACCGGAGTTTGCGGATATCACCAAGTTGAAGCAGATGATGGGAATGCTTGAAAACAGCGCGCTTTGGCGCAACATCGGTAAGAATCAAGGGGATCTGAATTTGATCCGCAGCGACCATTCCAAGCTGGTATGGATGGACGACGTCGCCGTCATCAGCAACACTTTTACCATCAACGAAGGCGAATCCGGACAACTGATGGTTGTCGGACCGAGCCGGATGGAATATGACCGCATCGTTTCACTGATGGACTTCATGAGCGAAGCGATCGAGAAGATCTATGGCAAAGGAGGACGTCATGACCGAGAATAAACCGGTGACACCGGAAACGGAACAACCGCAAGAAACAGTCAAAGAAGAAGAGCATACCCACAAGAAACACCGACATACCAAAGAAGAATTCGAGAAATTCGAAGCGCAGATCGCTACACTCGAAGGTGAAAACCAACGATTGCAGAACGAGTATTATAAAGCCTATGCGGATACGCAGAATCTGCGGAAACGCTTGGAAGCGGATTTCGAACTTCGTCAAAAGTACCGCATTCAGAGTTTCGCGTTGGACATCTTGACCGCCATCGACAACTTGGAACGCGCGATCGTTTCGGCCAACGCCGTGGATGCATCGCTGGCGAAAGGTTTCGAGATGGTCTATGACCAATTGATCAGCGCCCTAAAAAAAGAAGGCGTCGAGATCGTCAATCCTGAAAACGAAGCCTTCGATTCGAACTTCCATCAGGGATTGATGACGGAAACCGTCGAAGGGGTCGAACCTGGACACGTCTTACAGGTACTACAAAAAGGATACAAACTCAAGGACCGCATCTTGCGGGCCGCGCTGGTCAAAGTCAGCGAATAAATCAAGGAAAGAGGGAAACATATGAGCAACAAAATCATCGGTATCGACTTAGGTACCACCAATTCCTGCGTCGCCATCATGGAGGGCGGGGAAGTCAAAGTCATCACCAATCCGGAAGGCAACCGGACCACGCCTTCGGTCGTCGCGTTTAAAAACGGCGAACGCATCGTCGGCGATTCCGCCAAACGTCAATTGGTCACCAATCGTGAATCCGTTTACTCGATCAAACGAAAAATGGGCACTAACCAGACCGTTACGTTGGAAGGCAAGACCTACACACCGCAGGAAATCTCCGCGATGATCCTGGGATATATGAAATCATACGCCGAAGACTACTTAGGCGAAAAAGTCACCCGTGCGGTCATCACCGTTCCGGCCTACTTCAACGACGCGCAACGTCAAGCGACCAAGGATGCCGGGAAGATCGCCGGTTTGGAAGTCGAACGCATCATCAACGAACCGACCGCGGCCGCGTTGGCGTATGGGATCGATAAGACTGATAAGGAACAGAAAGTCCTCGTCTTCGACTTAGGCGGCGGGACCTTCGACGTTTCGATCCTCGAATTGGCCGACGGAACCTTCGAAGTTCTATCGACATCGGGCGACAACCTGCTCGGTGGCGACGATTTCGACGAAATCATCGTCAAATGGTTGGTTGAAGACTTTAAGAAAGAAAACGGCGTCGACTTGAGCCAAGACAAAATGGCTTTACAACGCTTAAAGGAATCCGCTGAAAAGGCGAAGAAAGAACTTTCTTCCACAGTCAACGCCCAAATTTCCTTACCGTTTATTTCGGCGGGAGCCAACGGACCGTTGCATATCGATACGACCTTAAGCCGTGCTAAATTCGAAGAAATGACCCGTTCCTTGTTGGATCGTACGATCCAACCTGTCCGTCAAGCGTTAAAAGATGCCGGATTGACCAAGAATGATATCCACCAAGTCTTGTTGGTTGGCGGGATGACCCGTATGCCAGCCGTTGTTGAAATCATCAAACGCGAACTCGGCAAAGAACCCAACAAATCCGTCAACCCGGACGAAGTCGTTGCGATCGGTGCGGCCATTCAAGGTGCGGTCATCGGCGGCGACGTTAAAGATGTTCTATTGTTAGACGTTACGCCGCTTTCCTTAGGCATTGAAACCATGGGCGGTGTCATGACGGTATTGATTCCCCGTAACACCACCATTCCGACGACCAAGTCGCAAGTCTTCTCCACCGCAGCCGACAATCAGCCGGCGGTCGACATCAACGTCCTGCAAGGGGAACGTCCGATGGCCAAAGATAACAAGACTCTCGGTTTGTTTAAACTCGACGGGATCGCTGCGGCGCCTCGTGGCGTACCGCAAATCGAAGTCTCCTTCGATATCGACGTCAACGGGATCGTCCATGTCAGCGCTTTGGACAAGGGCAACAATAAGAAACAATCTATCACGATCTCCGGATCGTCGGGCTTAAGCGATGAAGAAATCCAACGCATGGTCCGTGATGCCGAAGAACACAAGGCGGAAGACGAACGGTTGAAAGAAGAAGCCGAGTTGAAGAACAAGGCGGAACAATTCATCCACCAGATCAACAAGTCCTTGGAAACGGAAAATGCCGGCGTTACCGAACAACAGAAAGCGGAAGTCACCAAGTTGCGTGATGAACTGCAGAAAGCCTTGGATGAAAATAACATCGATGTCTTGAAGGCGAAGATCGATGAACTTGAAAAAGCGGCGCATGCGATGGCGGAAGCGATGTATGCTACACAGGATGCGCAAAACGCGACCGAAGGAAACAAAGCCGATGACGACAATGTCGTCGATGCGGATTTCACCGAGAAGAAATGATTTCCAAGCCTAGGACACCCTAGGCTTGCCTTACGGAGGGACTATGGCAGAAAAACGCGACTATTACGAGGTGTTGGGACTTAAGAAAGATGCCAATGATGCGGACATCAAAAAAGCATATCGCACTTTGGCGAAGAAGTACCATCCCGACATGAACAAAGAAGCCGGCGCCGATAAGCAATTCAAAGAAGTCCAGGAAGCGTATGAAACCCTAAGTGATCCGCAAAAACGCGCCACCTATGACCAATTCGGTCATGCGGGCATGGATGGAGCGGGATTTGGTGGTTTCAACGGCGGTTTCGGCGGCTTTCAATCCGGTGGTTTCGAAGACCTCAACGACATCTTCGGATCCTTTTTCGGCGGAGGGTTCTCCCAAGGTTCGCGTCGTCAGACCGGACCGTCCCGCGGCGAAGACCGCTTGATGCAGATGAAGATCGACTTTATGGAAGCGGTGTTCGGGAAAGAAACCTCGATCCAGTTGGATGTGGATGAAACCTGTACCGAATGTTTAGGTAGCGGCGCCCGCAACAAGGAAGACATCAAAGTCTGTCCGACCTGCAACGGTCGCGGTTCCGTCACCACCCAACAACGCACACCCTTCGGTGTCTTCCAGTCTTCCGGCGTTTGTCCGGAATGCCAAGGAACCGGCAAGAAGATCCTTAATCGATGCAAGAAATGCAACGGGAAAGGCTATGAACACAAGCATGTCACAGTCGATGTGAAGATTCCCGCGGGGATCCAATCCGGCCAACAACTGCGTGTCAACGGAAAAGGCGAACGCGGAGCCAACGGCGGACCTAACGGCGATCTCTATATCGAAATCTTGGTCGCCAAACATAAGTTCTTCCAACGCGACGGAAAAGACATCCGCATTACGATTCCCTTATCCACCTTGGATGCGACCTTGGGAACGAAGATCGATGTCCCGACCGTCCATGGCGATGTGGAACTGAACATTCCGGCCGGAACCCAACATGGGACTCAGTTTAGAATCAAAGGAAAAGGTGTCACCGATCTACGTTCCAACACGATGGGTGATCAATATGTCGAAGTGACCTTACAGGTCGAGGATAAGTTGTCCAAAGAAGAAAAAGAGCTTTACGAAAAACTGAAGAAACTTCAAACGAAAGAAAGTCCTTTCGAACGGTTCAAAAAAACATTTAGGTAACGGTTTCCGTTACCTTTCAAAAAGACATGGATTGGCAGTTAAGCGTATAGAGTGCCAAAACGGAGGTGAAATTGTATGAACTTCGAGCAGTTTACCGAAAAACTCCAGCAAATCCTGATGCGTTCGTTTAATTACGCCGTTTCAAACCGTCATCCCGAAGTCAATACCGCGCATGTGCTGCGTGAGATCTTGGCGGATGATGTCGTGGACGGAATCTTGGCGAAAGTCGAATTGGATAAAGGTTCGCTGATTCAATTTGTGGAAGGGCAGGTTTCCCGCATCGCCACCAGTTCCCAAGAAGGACAACCCGTGATTTCATCCGAGCTCAACCAAAGCATCATCGACGCGATGCGTGAATCGCAGAAGAACGGTGAGAAATATCTGGGTGCCGCGACGCTTTTCATCACGTTGTTATTCAATCGTTGGTCCGCTTCGCATGGCTTGATCGATGCGTTCAAACCGGATAAGAAAGCACTTTTAAAAGCATTATCCGAACGTAGTGCAAACGTAAAACCGGACAACCCAGGCTTTGAAAATCAACTTGAAGCACTAAGCAAATATGGAAAAGATCTGGTCGAAGAAGTCAAATCCGGCAAGATCGATCCGATCATCGGACGTGACGAAGAAATCCGACGTGTCATCCAAATCCTTTCCCGTAAAACCAAAAACAATCCCGTACTGATCGGTGAACCGGGAGTCGGTAAGACCGCGATCGTCGAAGGGTTGGCATGGCGCATCATGAAAGGCGATGTCCCGTTTGGACTCAAAGAAAAGAAACTCATCGAACTCGACATGGGTTCATTGATCGCCGGAGCCAAGTATCGCGGTGAGTTTGAAGAACGCCTTAAAGCCGTTCTCAACGAAGTAAAAGCCGCCGACGGACAAATCATATTGTTCATCGACGAAATCCACAACTTGGTCGGTGCCGGAAAAGCCGAAGGCGCGATCGACGCCGCCAATCTCTTGAAACCGATGTTGGCTCGTGGGGAACTCCGTTGTATCGGTGCGACGACCTACGACGAGTATCGCAAACACATGGAAAAAGATGCGGCTTTGGAACGTCGTTTCCAGAAGATCCAAGTGGACGAACCTTCAGTCGAAGATACGATCTCCGTCTTGCGCGGACTCAAAGATCGTTACGAGAGTCACCATGGCGTACGTATCTTGGATGAAGCCATCATTGCGGCAGCGACCTTAAGCAACCGTTATATCACCGATCGTTTCCTTCCGGACAAAGCGATCGATTTGATCGACGAAGCCTGTGCGTCCATTCGGGTCGAAATGGATTCCATGCCGACCGAATTGGATGAATTGACGAGGAAGATCATGCAACTGGAGATCGAAGAAACCGCACTGAAGAAAGAAACCGACGATCGAACCCTCGATCGATTGGACGAATTACGTAAAGAATTAGCCAATCTGAAAGAACAAAGAGACATTCTCTATTCGAAGTGGCAACAGGAAAAAGAAGTGTTGGATGCTTCGAAGACCTACAAGGAACAACTCGAAAAAGCGAAGTTGGATCTGGAACAAGCGCAAAACGAAACGCGTTATGAAGAAGCGGCCAAACTTCAATACGACACGATTCCGAACCTGGAGAAGAAGATCAAGGAAAGCGCCGAACGCGTCAAAGATGATGCGCTGATCCAAGAGATCGTCGACGAAGAACTCATCGCGAAGATCGTTTCGCGTCGGACCCACATCGAAGTCAACAAGCTTCTTTCGACCGAACGTACCAAACTGCTTAATCTGGAAAACATCCTACGTCAACGGGTCATCGGACAAGATGACGCCTTAAACAAAGTCGTCGATGCGATCTTACGTTCGAAAGCGCAGATCCAAGACGAACGTCGACCGATCGGCTCCTTCATGTTCCTCGGTCCCACAGGGGTCGGGAAGACCGAAGTCGCCAAAGCCCTCGCCCAACAACTCTTCGATGATGAAACCCGTATCGTACGCATCGACATGAGCGAATACATGGAAAAGCATTCCGTGTCACGTTTGATCGGTGCCCCTCCGGGATATGTCGGCTATGACGAAGGCGGTCAGTTAACCGAAGCCGTACGCCGCAAACCCTACAGTATCATTCTGTTGGACGAGATCGAAAAAGCACATCCTGATGTCTTCAATATCCTGCTTCAGGTCTTGGATGAAGGCAAACTCACCGACAATAAAGGTGTCCATGTCGACTTCCGAAATACCTTGATCATCATGACCTCCAACCTCGGGGCACATTTCGCCTTTGAGGAAAACCTCGAGGTACGGGAACAACATTACCTCCAGGAAGTCGCACGAACCTTTAAACCGGAGTTCGTCAACCGCTTGGACGAAATCATCGTCTTCAACGCCCTCAGTCGTCCGGTCATCGCGAAAATCGCCGACAAGTTCATCCGCGAACTCGCCGATCGACTCGCACTCCGTCACTTCAATCTCGAAGTCACCCAAAGCGCCCGCGATCGCATCCTGGAACAGGGATTCGATCCCGAATTCGGTGCGCGGCCGATGAAACGACACATTCAAAAAGCCATCGAAACCAAGGTTGCACGCCTGATCATCGCGCAGAATCCACCCGAAGATGTCACCTTGATCGTGGATACGTCGCAAGATGACTATGAAGTGAAAATCAAAACCCATCTCAATTGAAAACGTCCTGAGCGGACGTTTTCGTTTGGATAGATTCATGAGTAGTATCTGATTTTCTTAAATTCGATTCAGTGGTTACTCTTTGGGCTTGTTAGCAGAATGATCGTGCAACAACCCGCGATGAATGCGGCAAGGCTAGAAGAAAACTCAAGCGTTTTTCCATAGAACACAAAGAAGGTTCCGGTCATAAAGAATGGAATCACCAAGAGTACAAGAATGGATACTACGAGTGTTGGCAGTGCTTCGGATTTCAAGGATGGAAGCATTGGATTTCCAACCAAAAGAACGACTCCGGACAGGGAGAATGCGATAAGGCGAGCCGCATAATTCAAAAAGATAAAACGTAAAACGGAGTTTTCGAGGAAATTGAGTTCGAGCGTGTTGATGTACCGGTTTGCGACATAGAAAATGAAACCAATCAGGATGAATCGGACAAGAATCAGCGTCATTCTTCGAAACATTGAGAAGCCCCCCATTTCTTTAAAAGTGAATATTATATAGGTAAATTATCCATAGTTAACTTCATACTACTCCATGTTTTTTTTCTGTAAACGATTTTCAAAATATAACCCAAAAAAAGTTAATAATTCCAAACTTTCATCGGTGGAATAAAAATTGCTCAAATCTAGAAATGTTACTGTTTGAATTTGATACCAGATATTGATAGGGTGAACAGAATTTCATACTAGGTTTCCAAGTGAGTGTTTTACCTCCCGACAAAGCAGTGTATACTAAGAAGGAGGTGACAACTATGGACATTCATTCTGAAACAATCATCAACAAGCAGTTGGATCGTGCGATCCGTAATTTACGACTCCATCAATTCGAAACAACCGTATTGGATAAAAGGGAACATGTGATTCCGTTTTTACAAGCGCAGATCGAAGAAGGGGCAAGCGTCGCGGTCGGCGGATCGATGACGTTAACGCAGTGCGGCGTATTGGATTGGTTGCGTGGGGGACATGTAAAGTTCATCGACCGCTATGCGCAAAATATCGACGTCAACGATGCGTTTCGTGCGTCGTTCAGCGCCGATGTATTGTTGACTTC
This sequence comes from uncultured Erysipelotrichaceae bacterium, assembly GCA_942492825.1. Classification (GTDB taxonomy): domain Bacteria; phylum Bacillota_I; class Bacilli_A; order Erysipelotrichales; family Erysipelotrichaceae; genus GWE2-51-13. The sequence continues at coordinate 79,540 of OW818635.1, forward strand.
CAGCAATGCGGTGACCATCGAAGGCGAATTGGTCAATACCGACGGGACGGGCAACCGTGTCGCGGCGTTGATCTACGGACCGAAGAAAGTATATGTCATCGTCGGTATCAATAAACTCGTCTTTACGCGTGATCAAGCGCAACAACGGATCCGTGAAGTCGCGGCTCCCATGAACAACGAACGTCTCAACCGCGATACCCCGTGTCGTCAAACCGGGGAATGTGTCGACTGCATCAATCCGCAACGAATTTGCAGCGCCAACGTCGTTTTAAACCGCAGTCATGTCGCCGGCCGGATCCATATCGTCTTCGTAAAGGAACAGCTCGGTTACTAGGGGGACTTGCGCCTTGACGATGTTTTGTGTAGAATAATGGATTGTAACGGAGATCCCAATGAAAAAGCTGTTTAACAATTATCTATTCAACTTCTTTTTGATTTTGACACTAACGGTTTTGGGCTTGTGGTTCGCCCTTTACGATAGCTACAAAACGGTTATCGCGACGGTTATCGCGATGCCGATGTATAACATCATACTGTTTATCGCTTGGGGTTTAATTCCCCAATTGATCTACGGATATATCCTTACTTTAATGGCGCGGTCGATGAGACAGCGCTATCCTTATCGTCATGGCTTAGTGAACGCATTGGTCGGTACTTTTGTCTCCGGGATCACACCGACAGCGGCAGGCGGGCAGTTCGCCCAGACGTTAGCGTTTAAAAAGCAAGGGTTGACGACTACGCAAGGCGCGGGGTTGATTTGGATGGATTTCTTCATCTATCAGGTCGTGTTGGTCGTAGAAACTTTCATTCTCTTTATATGGAAGATGTGGGATATCGGGAATCCTTCGATTACCTTTGTGTTTGCCATGGCCTTGATTATCAACGGCTTTGTGATCCTGCTTCTTTGGATCATGGTGAAGTTCCCCAAACTCTACAATATCATCATCAACTGGGCGATCTCGATGCTTGGTAAGATGAAGTTTGTTAAAAACAAAGAACGGATCATCGATTCTTGGAACAATACCTTGGGTCACTTCAGCGAAGCGATCAACTCGGTCGCCGGAAATTCGAAACTCGTTTGGCAAATCTCGGGTCTCTATTTCTTGCGTTTCACGATTTATTTCTCAACGCCGTTCTTCATCGCGAAGCTCTTGAATTTGGACGTACCCTTCAGTATGTTCTTTGAATTCCTCGCATTGTCTTCCTTCGTTTCGATGGCCAATACTTTTGTCCCTTTACCGGGATCCAGCGGTGCCACGGAATCGCTCTTCGTCTTGGTCTTCTCGATCATCATCGGAAAAGCCGGGGCTGCCAGTATGATGATCTTCTGGCGTTTCTCCACGTTTTATGTTCCGCTATTGACCGGCGGTGTGATCTTCTTACGGATGCGCCGTAGTAAACGTATACCTCCACTCAATCAAACAAGGGACCCTCTCTAGGATCCCTTTTTTACACGATTTTGTTCGATCAGCCATTGTGCCATATCAATCAACGATTCGCTCGCTTTACGCGGTTGATATCCGATCGAAGCCGTGGCTTTCGCATGCGAGAAACTTGCGTTACTGGTTAACGTATAGAGCGAATAGCGTGTATACAAAGGTTTCTGCCGTCGTAACCGATAATAGATTTCCGCTAAGGGCGCAACGGCTTTCGCCAGTTTCAAAGGGACTTGCGCATAAACAGGATATTTCGGAAACACCGTCTCCAACACTTTAAGGATTTGTTTTACGGAAATATACTCCCCGGACAAAAGGTATTCTTCGCCGTACGGGCAGTGACGCACGATTTCGACGACTCCGTTTGCGACATCCCGCACATCCGCGAAATCATATCCGCCATCCACGCATACCCTTAACCTTCCGGCAGCGTAATCAAGCACCAATTGCGTCATATGCCCACACCCATAATCATACGGTCCGATCATTCCGGAAGGGAATACGATGGTTCCATGTAACCCTTCACGAATCAGTTCTCTTACGTCCAAGGTTGCTTCGGCTTTGGATTTCGCGTAGAGTCCTTCAACGATCTTTGGATCGATATCCGAACTTTCGTCAATGATTTCATTTGAGGAAGGTTCGCAAAACGCATGGACCGAACTGATATACACAAAGCGTCCAATCTTTCTGTCTTTACATACCTGCGTTATATTTCGTGTTCCCAAGACGTTGACTTCATGGATGCGTTCTTTTTCTTTAAAGTCGATCGAAACGATCCCAGCCGCATGAACGACACAGATTTCTTCAGGACTTTGCGAACATGAATCCAATAAGTGCGTCACATCCTGAAGATTCTTGATATCTCCCTCGACAATACGGACATTCAGATTCGCCAATGCTTTACATCGATCATTGGGCAAAACAAAAGCAACGACGTTTTCACCTTCGTTTACCAATTGGCGTATCAATGTGTTTGCGAAGTGCCCGTTGGCACCGGTGATGACCCACAATTTCGGTTGCATGAAACTCCTCCAAGGGGTTGCTTGTTAAATGAAGTATAGCATATTCACAGGAATGAAAAATCGTTTTCTTAAATGAAACGGAAGTACACTTGTAAAGTTCATGCAGTTTCCCTATACTGATTCTATCGGTACTGTACCGCAAGGAGACATTATGAAAAAACTATTGATCTTAGTCGTTGGATTACTGCTATTGAGCGGATGCAACCTCCAAATCATCGATACAACTTGGAAATACGACACGGCTTACATCAATGTCGGGGACGAAACGATTGTTTGCGAAGTTTCGTCATGGAAGGACTATAAAAACAGCGACATGGTACAGGTAAAATGTAAAGACGGTCGTACGTTCTTAGGGCATAGTTCGGCGATCATTCTCGAAAGCGATTGATGAAGCCGTCGATTTACACGACGACGATGACGATCGGCCAACAGAAGTTGCCGGTGGTCATTACACGGATGCGACGTAAAACGCTGTCGCTCAACATCGTGGCGGGGGAACTTGTCGTCAAGATGCCGCAACAGGCGGATTTAAGTGAAGTACTCAAGTGGGTCGATTCGAAAGGCAACTGGATCCTAAAACGGATGCGTCGCATCGAAGCGATGACACTGAAGGAAGATGAAGTTTGGTATCTTGGGAAGAAAGTGAAGATCGTTTCCGGAGATGAAACGGACTTTCTGGAAGATCGGATCGTTTTAGGTAGAAAAAGTTCGATTGAGAGTATCTTGCGCGAACGCGCCGTCGATGTGCTCTCGGATTGCTTTGATCAAGCGTGCGACGAGTTGGGCATCCGACCTCGGATGCTTCGGTTTCGCACTATGAAACGATCTTGGGGAAGATGTAGTTCAAACAAAGAGATCACGCTCAATCTACGGTTGATCGGATGCGATCCACGGTTCATCCGATATGTTTGTATCCATGAGTTGGTCCACTTGAAACACATGAACCACTCCAAGGATTTCTGGCAAGAAGTTCGGAAATACGTAATCGATTTGGATGTGGTGAAGAAGCAATCGGTCCTTAACCAAGAAGACCGCCTCGGATTATGAGGCGGTCTTGTTCTTTGTGAGAAGATGTTGGATGAAGTCGGGATTCGGATCGATATAGATGGTCTTATGCGAACCCAAAGAAACCTTGCCCGGTTTAGCGCCGGGGATTTTCTTGATTCTTGAGATCGGACAATAATCGACCGGAACACTGGAAGACGTTCTCGCTTGCGAGAACCAAGCGGCCAACTGCGCGCCGGTTCGCAATGTCGTTTCATCGGGATCGTCCTGTTCGATGATCACATGCGCACCGTGGTGACCTTGGACATGTAACCACATGTCGTTCTTACGTGCGAGTTTGAAAGTGATGAATTCGTTCTGAAGATTATTCTTACCCACATGAACCCTGACGCCGTTATCCAAAGTGAAGCTGAGATATCCCGGTAAACTTTTCTTTTTGCGTCGAATCTTGGAAGGCATCGCCTTTAAGACCCCCGCATCCGCCAGTTCTTGCCGGATCTCGATCGCATCGTTGACGCCTGCGATTTCCAACTGTTCCTTCAACCCTTCGAAATATGCGATTTCGTCTTCGCAGATCTGGATCTGAACCAACAGATGTTCCTGACCTTTTTTGCCTTTGTGATATTTCTGGAAGTACTTCTTTGCGTTGCCTTTGCCATCCAATTTACTATCGAGGGGAATTACGATGTTGCCTTCGCCGGAGAAATCGGGAACGACGGCTTCGGTTTGACCTTTCTCGATTTTTAACCCGTAAGCATACAACGCATCGCCAAACGTGCGCCACTTTTCGCAATCCAAGGCTTCGTCCATCGCTTCATGCAATTTCGGAAGTTTTTGCGCGTATTTTTTGATCTCGCGCTGGACGAATTTGGACAAGTCACCAGTATGTTGGCGGATCCGTTCCTTCTCTTCCTTTTGGAAGTAGAGTTCATCCAAGCCTTGCATCAAGGGATACGACTTCGTTTCTACCTGTAGATGTGTCAAGGGAAGGCAATGGAATTGTGTTTCATTGTTGACTTGGCTAAGATAAAGATAATCACTGGATCGGATTTGATCCATGACTTCGCGAAAGGATTGACCGTGCTGGATACGATATTGGATCTCACGTCCCAATAGGGGAGAGATACCATGGAATTGTTCGGTAAACGACAACGATGGATCAAAGTCCGATTCGGAAAACGGATCCTTCTTGTCTTGAATCGGCGTATCGGTATAGACCGCCCCAGGTTGGATAGTCCGTTTCGAATTCTCAAACGGTGGAATCCGCTTTAAAGCATCCATGATCTTACCGGTGTCATCGACCAAGATCAGATTGGCATATTTACCCATCAATTCGATGTAAAGGGTATGCGTGATACTGTCTCCCAGATCATCGCGTAAAATGATTGTCATCTTAACGACGCGATCCAAGCCTGCCTGTTTGATTTCAGAGATCCAACCGCCTTCGCAATGCTTCCGTAAAAGCATCACGAAATGACTGGGTTCCTCGGGGGTGGTATACGTCCGATCGCTGAATTGAATCCGGTTATACACCGAATGTAAGGAAACTAGCAGGTTTTTACGGCTCTTGGCGCTTCGTAATTGAAAAAGCAATTCGTTCTCCGAGATGTTATAAATTTTATGGATCTTGGTCGGAACTTCCGTTTGAAGCTCGCTGACGATCCGATGCATGAGTAATCCGTCCAGTGCCATCGTAAACCTTCTTTCGGAAATCATTATAACATATTTGATTTTAGGGAATTGTGTAGTATCATAAATGGAAAGAAAGAGGTGCGCTATGATCAAAAAAGGGTTACTCATCATTTTAAGCGGACCCAGCGGAGTCGGCAAAGGCACGGTTCGCGATCAATTCATCAACGATCCCGAACTCAACATCGCCTATTCGATCTCGATGACCACACGCCAACGTCGTCCCAGTGAACGGGACGGTGTCGATTATCTGTTTGTCTCCCGGCAACGTTTCGAAGAGGCCATCCTTGACGGAGAACTGCTGGAATATGCCGAATTTGTCGGCAACTATTACGGAACGCAAGCTGCCGCTGTCGAAAAGCTCCGCAACGAAGGAAAAAACGTCCTATTGGAAATCGAAGTCCAAGGGGCAGGCCAAGTGAAAGAGAAAGTAAAAGATGCGTTGACCATCTTCATCGTGCCCCCCAGCATGGAGGAATTGGAGAAACGGATCCGCGGTCGCCGCACCGAAGCTGAAGAGATCGTCCAACAACGTCTTTCGAAAGCATCGCGCGAAATGGAATTGATCGGGCAATACAAATTCGTGGTTTGTAACGAGGACCCCAAACTTGCCGCACAAATCATCTCGTTGATCATCAAACGTCATATGGAGTAATGCATGGACACGATCTTGACGGATCGTGTTTTTGTTTGGCGGATGGTTCGTGTATAATGGTTACGAAACGGAGAGATCATGAAACTCGCACACCTTTGGATCCAACATCGTACGATGCATCTCAATACGACCTTCACCTACCTGTGTGAGGGTTTTGACGTTTCTTGCGGAACGCGCGTCGAAGTCAGTTTCAATCGTCAACGGATCGTCGGATTTGTGGCGAAGGTGGAAGAAACGAGCGTAAGCCAAGACGAATGGGAACAAGCCAACGGATACAAATTGATCTCCATTCTCAATGTGATCGACAACCAACCGGTACTGAACGATGAACTGTATGACTTGGGACTGTGGTTGTCGAAAACGACGATCTCACCGGTCATCGCATGTTTTCAGACCATGTTACCGAAGTATTTAAATCCTAAAAATACCACCCGTAAACCGGTCGAAGAATTATGGATCGTACCTGTCAACGATACGAACCTTCCATCGAAATACGCTGACATTTATCACCAAATCGAATTAAATTCAGGCATGCGCTACCGCGATGCCAAAGATACGTTCGGTTCGCGAATTGAGACCATGGTCAAACATGGATGGTTACTGAAACAGAAAAACGAAATGGTCTATCGCGAGAAATTGGTCGAGCAGATCGATCCGACCTATGCATTAAGCGCAAGTCAGCGTGATGCGATCGAAAAGATCAAAACTTCAAAAAAACCGACGATCTGTCTTTTGGGACCGACCGGAGCGGGAAAGACCGAAATCTATCTCCAACTTGCGCACGAAGTCCTTCATCAAAACGGACAAACCTTGATTCTGGTTCCTGAGATTTCGCTGACCCCGCAAATGGTCAAACGGGTCGAAGACCGCTTCGGGCAAGATGTCATCGTCTACCATTCCCGACTCAACGATAATCAACGCTATATGCAATACAAACGTGTCCGTGACGGACAACCGGCGGTGGTCGTCGGGACCCGTTCGGCGATTTGGTTGCCCTTTACCGATCTACGGTTGATCGTTTTGGACGAAGAACACGACAACAGTTACAAGCAAGATCGCAGTCCGCGTTATCACTGTCGGGATGTGGCGATTCAACGCGCGATTCATTTCAACGCGAAGGTAATTTTAGGAAGTGCGACGCCTTCGCTAGACACCTTCGCGCGTGCCCAAAAAGGGGTCTATGAATTGGTCGAACTTGACCGACGGATTTCCGGTACCTTGCCTGAAGTTAGGTTTGTCCGTCCGATCCGAAACAGTCAATTGGCACCGGAAATCGAGGCTGCGATCGCGCAACGCTTAACCAAAAACGAACAGATCCTGATTCTACTGAATCGGCGCGGCTATGCCCCGGTACTTCAATGCGTGGACTGCGGATTTGTGGAAACCTGTGATGATTGCGAACGATCCTTCAGTGTCCATAAAGATGAAAATATCTTGAAATGCCATACCTGTGGCACAAGCAAACCCTTAACGACGATCTGTCCCCAATGTCAGGGACATCATTTACGCATGATCGGTTCCGGAACGCAAAAAGTCGAAGAAGAATTGCGACTGAAATTCCCGAATGCCCGCATCACGCGGATGGATAGTGATACGACCCAAACTAAAGACAGTCACGAAACCTTGTTGAAACATTTCGAACAACACCAGTCCGACATTTTGCTTGGAACGCAGATGATCGCTAAAGGATTGGATATACCCAATGTTACGCTTTCGGTGATTCTGGGGGTCGATTCGGCGTTGTTGCGTACGGATGTCCGTAGCGTGGAAGAAATCTTCGCGCTGATCGTCCAAGCCTCGGGACGCAGCGGACGAGGTGAAGGAAAAGGCGAAGTATTGGTCATGACGCAAGCACCCGAACACTATGCATTGCGTTGCGCGCAAAACCATGATTACCGACGCTTCTTTTCGATTGAGATGAACTATCGGAAAATAGGACAGAACCCACCGTATACCTATCTTGTGGCACTGGAATGGACCGCAACTAAACAAGAAAGCGCCGCCCAAAGCGCGGCGATCGCTACGCTTGAATTAACGGAATCGGATGAATTGAATGTGTTAGGTCCGGTCGACTTGGGAAAAACCAAAGGGGTCTATCGATCCCGCGTGATCCTTAAAGGAAAAAACTTGGATCAAATGCGCAGTAAAGTATGGAAACTATTGGAAAATAAAACGTTAAACGGGGAAGCCGACCTTACGGTCGACGTGAATCCGTTTACGTTATTGTGAGGAAACATGAACGCACGCTATCTCGCGACCGACATCCTGCATGGGGTGTTGACGCGCCAACATTATGCTAACTTAAGTTTGAAGCAACATCTCGATGAAGTTCGTCCGATGGATCGCGGACTGGTCACGCAACTGGTCTATGGAACACTTCAAAACCAACTCTATGTCCGCAAACGCTGGCAAGCCCATCTCAAAACGCAACCCGACGCCCTAACGGCGACGGTTTTGGACATGGCGGTCTATCAACTGTTGTTTCTGGATAAAATCCCCGCCTATGCGGTCCTCAACGAAGCACAGGATTATTTACGCACTCAACATCGCGGATCTGTGACCGGCATGGTCAACGCGGTATTGCGTAAAATCAGCGACGAAGGAAAGATCGATATCCAAAGCAACGATCGGATCGAAACCATCGCGTTCAATACGAGTCTGCCGACGTGGATTTTACGCATTTGGGCCAAGCAATACGGTGAAGAAATCGCGATCGCTTGCGCGCAAAGTCTGATTTTACCGACCGACACCAGCGTTCGGGTCAACACCTTGTTGACGAACATGGATGAAGTGCTAACCGACCCCAACGTTTCACCGGGTCGATTGTCATTGGATGCGATCCGCTATCGCGGAAACTTCCTGAACAGCGAATGGTTCACATCGGGAAAAGGGGTACTGCAGGACGAAGCCAGCCAAGAAGTAGTCAATCTTTTAGATGCGAAACCCGGTATGCGTGTCTTGGATTTGTGTGCCGCACCGGGGACGAAAACTTCCGCGATCGCGCAAAAGATGGAGAACGCTGGCGAAATTCTTGCCCTTGATTTGCATCCCCAACGCGTGAAACTGATCGAAGAAGGAATGACAAAGCTAGGGGTAACGATCGTAACCGCCAAGGCTTGCGACAGTCGCGACTGTACCTCGATCTTTTCGCCCGAAACCCGTTTTGATGCGGTCTTGGCGGATGTGCCTTGTTCCGGCTTGGGCGTATTACGCCGTAAACCCGACATCAAAGCCCGTATCACCCCGGAAGATTTGGACACACTTCAAACGCTTCAGTACCAGCTCTTAACTTCAGGATCTGTTTGGGTTAAGAAAGACGGGATCTTGGTCTATTCAACCTGTACTTTAAATAAAAAAGAAAACGAAAAACAAGTCGAGCGATTCATATCCGAACATCCGGATTATATTCTGATTTCGCAACGAACGATCTTTCCGTATGAATATGAAACCGATGGATTCTATATGGCGAAAATGCAAAGAACGGGAGATTGTGGTAAAATACCCACGGTGATACTTTGAAAACAATCTACGATTACACGTATGAAAACCTAGAGAAAACCTTGTTGGCGATGGGACATAAAAAATTCCGTTCCCAACAACTTTTCCAGTGGCTATACCGCAAACGGGTCGCTTCTTTCGAAGAAATGAGCGATCTTTCCAACGAACTGCGCGAAACGTTAAAAACGGATCACGTCATTGATCCTTTGCGTTTGGTGAAGCGTCTGGTTTCGCAAGACGGAACCGTCAAATATCTATTCCGGCTCCAAGACGGGAGTTTGGCCGAAACCGTATTGATGCACTATGATTACGGAAAATCGGTCTGCGTGACTTCGCAGATCGGATGCAACATGGGCTGCGCTTTTTGCGCAAGCGGACTGTTGAAGAAAACCCGTGATGTCACATCCGGCGAAATGGTCGCGCAAGTCATGTATGTGCAGCGCGAACTCGATTCATCCCAAGAACGGGTCAGCCATGTGGTCATCATGGGCACCGGCGAACCTTTCGACAATTACGAGAACGTCATGGACTTCATGAACACGATCAACCATGACAAAGGCTTGGCCATCGGGGCTCGACATATCACGGTTTCGACCTGCGGGATCGTCGATAAGATCCGTCGCTTCGCGAAAGAAAACGTTCAATACAACCTAGCGATTTCCTTACATGCGCCCAATGACGCATTACGTTCACGCTTGATGCCGATCAACCAGGCGTATCCCTTGGATCAATTGATGGATGCGATCCGCGAATATGCCTCCTTAAACAACCGTCGCATTACCTTCGAATATATTCTTCTCAAGGATGTCAACGATAAGGATGAACATGCCCGACAGTTGGCACATCTGATCCACGGACTCAACGCATATGTGAACCTGATTCCGTACAACGCGGTCGACGAACATGGATTTAAAGGCGTCAACTTCCCGCAAGCGATGATGTTTTACGACAAACTCTGCAAACTCAATGTGAAATGTACCTTGCGTCAAGAACATGGCGCGGACATAGATGCGGCATGCGGTCAACTCAGGGCGAAAGTCGAGAGAGGAGAATTGGATGATTTGTTGGGGTAAGAGTGATATCGGTAAGAATCGGAAAATGAATCAGGATGCTTTTTTGATATTACACAATGAAAATACTTCATTGGCGATCGTTTGCGACGGCATGGGCGGCGCTAAAGCCGGCGAAGTCGCCAGCAATCTGGCGTGTCTTACGATGCGTGAATTCTTTACTTCGCATCCGATCGAACCGACGACATCGCTTGAGTTGTGGCTTCGCGATGCGGTGGTTCACGCCAACAAAGCCGTCTATATGCAATCTCTTTCTAAAACAATGTATCATGGCATGGGAACGACCTTGGTCGGTGTTTTGCATGCGCAAGACAAGATCGTTTGTGTCAATGTCGGCGACAGCCGAATCTATGGTAAAGCAGGAGAAATTTTTGAACAACTCACGGAAGATCATTCCCTGGTGTTTGAGTTGATGCATCGCGGTTTGATCAATCAACAACAATCCAAGATTCATCCGCAACGTCATGTCTTAACCAACGCCTTAGGCATCGGAGAGGATATCCGGATCGATATCAAGACCTTGGAAGCGGACTACGAAAGAATTCTGATCTCGAGCGACGGACTCCATTCGATGTTGGAGGATCATGAAATACAAAAAATACTGGATACACCGGACTCTTTGGAATCGGTCGGCGAAGCCTTGATCTCAGCGGCCAACGAAGCCGGTGGAAATGACAATATCACCGTCGTGGTCATCGACCCGCAAGGGGGTGCGCAATGAACGAATTGTTAGGAAAACGCTACATGCTCGTCCAACCCTTGGGGGAAGGCGGCATGGCGAACGTTTATTTAGCGATCGATACTCTTCTCAACCGTGAAGTCGCGGTGAAGATACTCCGTGGTGATCTTTCCGGAGACGCGGTCGCGCTGTTGCGGTTTCAACGCGAAGCCAACGCGGCCAGTGCGTTAAGTCATCCCAACATCGTCGAAATTTACGATGTGGGTGAAGAGAACGGGAAACATTATATCGTCATGGAATATGTGCGTGGCAAGACATTAAAGCAACTCATCCAACAACGCGGTGCGATGGAAAAGCAAGAAGCTGTTCTCATCATGGAACAATTGGTTTCGGCGGTCATCGTAGCCCATGAAAACAATATCATCCATCGCGATATCAAACCGCAAAACGTCCTTGTGAAGGATGACGGAACCGTCAAGATCACCGACTTCGGGATCGCGACGGCGCAAGACGCCGTCCAATTGACCCAGACCGATACCGTCATGGGTAGCGTTCACTATCTGGCGCCGGAATTGGCACGCGGGGAAACCGCGACTTTCCAAAGCGATATCTATGCCTTGGGAATCGTGTTCTTCGAACTGCTTACAGGCAATGTCCCGCACACCGGTGATGCGCCGGTGCAGATCGCGTTGAAACACATGCGTGAGTCGATTCCATCGATTCGTGAATGTAACGCGACCTTACCCCAATCCATCGATAATATCATCATTAAAGCCACGGTCAAAAACAAGACCAACCGATACAAAGACGGAAAAGAATTGTTGCTTGATCTTCAACACTGTTTGGACGACAATCGGCTTAACGAACCGAAACTCGCTTTTCTCGAAGACACCGCCAACGGCGATACCTTGGTGATTCCGGATGTATCCACGATCCGTGATAAAAAACGTCCGACCGCGGCTTATACGATCATCGGGATCGGACTGACGCTTTTGGCCGGCATCATCATCGTGATGGTCGTCGTCTTGGGCGGTTTGATCGAACCGACCAGCCGGATCGTCAAGATTCCGGAAGTCACCGGAATGACTTTGGATGAAGCGAAAACCGAACTCAATAAACTGGTTTTAAGTGTCTATACCGTCCGTTATCAACTCACCGACGATATTCCGGAAGGGGAAGTCATTTCCGTCTCACCGGCCGCCGGGACCGAAGTCGAAAAAGGGTCGACCGTCACCATCGTCATTTCCGAAGGGATTTATTTCGTCGTCGACGATTACACAAACTTAATGATCGACGATGTCAAAACCTTGCTTGAGGATGCGAACATTACGATCCGTACCGAAAACGAACCCAACGCCACGGTCAAACCCGGCACGATCCTGCGTCAGGAAATCCTGAGCGAAGGAACCAAACTGGATCCCAAGCGTCAATACGAAATCAAATTCTATGTCGCTTCGAACATCGAGTTCATCATTCCCACGACGATTTTGGGCATGGATATCCAAAGCGCCAAAAGCATGCTGGAGAGCGATAGTTACGGTGCGAAAGTTAAACTATCCCAGAAATCGACCGAGGGGATGAGTGAGGAAGAAATCGCAACCTTGGTCCGTAACGTGGTCATCGAAGCGTCGCCGAATGTCGGCAGTTATTACGTACAAGGGGAAACCAATGACATTACCCTCTATTACTATTAGGAACCCGCATGCCTGAGGCACGGATCATTAAGATCGTATCCAACCAGTATACTTTGTTGGATCATCAAGGCAACCAGTTTTTGGCGGTCGCGATGGGCAAACTACGTTTAAAACGTTCGCCAGTCGTCGGGGATTACGTACGCTATCTTGTCCATGAAGGGCAGATCGGAATCGAAGAGGTTTTGCCGCGAAAAAACGAACTCATACGACCTCTGATCGCCAATGTCGATCAAGCCTTGGTCGTCATGAGTGCGGTCAAACCACCGTTCTCGTCGGTATTGGTCGATCGATTGTGCATATTGATCCGCGCCGCCAACATCGAACCGGTGTTGATCGTTACGAAACTTGATTTGGTACCGACCGATGATCCGCTCTACGAAACCTTGAAACAGTATCGCCACGGCGGTACGACGGTCGTGGAAGTCGGACGGGATCGACCCATCGATGCCGTATTGGAGATGTTAGAAGGAAAAATCAGCGTACTTACGGGACAAAGCGGTGTCGGGAAGTCTTCCTTGGTCAACCGATTGGATCTGAAATTCGACCTCGAAACACAAGAGATTTCAAAAGCCTTGGGACGCGGGAAACATACGACCCGTCATGTCGAACTCCATCATGCCGGCGGCGGTTGGGTCGCCGATACTCCCGGGTTTTCATCCTTGGACTTTTCGTTATTGGATCCGGATCAGATTGGCTCGTACATCGTCGAATTTAGACCTTACCTCGGTTTATGCAAGTTCCGCAATTGTCACCACGAGAATGAACCGGAATGCGCGGTAAAGGAAGCGGTAATGAAGGGCGAAATCCCGGCGGACCGTTATCAGAATTATATCGATGTCTATAAAATAAGCAAAGAAGCAAAGGAGAACCAATACTAATGATCATCTCACCTTCAATTTTATCGATGGACTTTTCCGACATGAACGGACAATTGGCGCAAGTCGAAGACAGCGGGGCACAGTGGCTTCATTTCGATGTCATGGACGGCCATTTCGTACGTAACCTGACCTTCGGACCCGACTTACTGAAAGGCGTGCGTAAGCGCTCTTCGTTGGTGATGGACGTGCATATCATGGTGGAAGATCCCGCCTACTTTTCGGAAGTTTTTCTTAATGCGGGAGCCGACGGAATTACATTCCATATCGAAGCCTGCGAAAGCGCGACACAGTGTCATGAGATTTTGGATTCCATCAACAAGCGCGGTAAACGTGCCGGACTTTCGCTTCGTCCGCAAACTCCGATCGAAGACCTATATCCGTACTTGGACAAATGCGGATTGATTTTAATGATGGGCGTCAATCCGGGATTCGGCGGACAAGCGTTTATCCCGGAAACCGTCGATCGTATCGCAAAGTTACGGTCTGAAATCGATCGTCGTAATCTTGAAACCTTGATCGAAGTGGACGGCGGAATCAACGCCGAGACCGGTAAGCTCTGTAAAGAAGCCGGTGCCGACGTATTGGTTGCCGGGAGTTATGTGTTTAAAAACGATATCCGCACCGCGGTGAAGAGTCTGATGTGAAGAACGTCGTCTTGGTTTGCGGATGGCAGGAAGAGTTGCCGGATAATGATGGTTCCGATTGGGTCGGCATTGATCGCGGAGCGCTGCTTTTGGCACGTGCTGCGCGTAAGATGATCTTCGCCATCGGTGATTTCGATTCCGTGACCGAAGCGGAACGAAGCGAGATCACCGCCCTTGCGTCAGAGACGTTGGTCCTCAACCCGATTAAAGATATCAGCGATACCGAGGCTGCGTTGATCGAATGTTTGAAGCGAGGGTATAAGCGAATCGAACTGTGGGGCGGATTGGGCGGACGGTTTGATCACGCTTGGGTGAACGTGTTGTTACTGAAGCAATATAAGGAACTGCGGCTTGTGGATCGTCAAAACCTTGTTTTTACGCTAGAGGTCGGCGAACATGAGGTCGAGCGATTGAATTTTAAGTATGTATCGATCTTTGCGCTTGAGCCTTCCATCGTTTCCTTGGATCATGTTGCCTATCCGTTGGACCATAAACCGTTGACACCGGACATGACATTGGGTTTAAGCAATCAAATCCTGAACCAAAAAGCACGCGTTAGCGTGCATGCGGGAAGGATCATGGTCATTTGTAGCTCGGATGCATAAAAAAATGGAGTTTCCTCCATTTTGATTAGCCTTGTTGAGCGGCTTTCAACGTTTTCAATGCACGAGCGGATACACGGATGCGGACAGGCTTGCCATCGACGATGACTCTGACCTTTTGTAAGTTGACGTTCCAGCGGCGGCGGGAAGCCTGCAGGGAGTGAGAACGTTTATTTCCGTATTGCGCTGTTTTACCTGTTACGGCACAAACTTTTGACATACCGAAGACCTCCTTTCGATTGGATTTTGCTTCGTAAGTGTATCATGAACACTCATGGAATGCAAGTAAAATGGGGAAAATTTCTTTTTTAAAACATGCGTGCCTATGGTATGATATAGGCAAGATTAAGGAGGGATGTCAGTGAGCGACCAGCAGATCTATGCGGCCTTGGAATTGGCTGATCATGAAGTCCGCCTCTTGGTCGGGGAGTTCCACAACACCCGTCTCAACATACTTAAAGTAGAAAAAGTCAAGTGCTCGGGGATCGAGGGAATCACGATCGTCGATCCGGATGCCGTCGTGACGGCATTAAAATCGGCCGTCAACAACGCTTCGACGAATTTGGGAGCGAAGGTCCAGCGAGTACTTTTACTTTTACCTTCCTGGGGGATGAAACGTTTCTCGCGCAGAGTGCAAGTCGCAGTCGAAAGCCGGGTCGGGTCGACGGACGTACGCAATGCGATACGGGAAGCCTTGAAGACGGATTTACCGGAAAACCTTGAATTGATCAATACGATCATCACCAAATATACCGTCAACGGGATCGGGTATCGCCGATTACCGCTTGGGGAAGAATGCGCATCCATGGGCGTGGATGTCGATTTGATTTGCGCCGATAAGGATATGACGTTCGCCTATGCGGAAATCGTCGAGAAAGCGGGCTTGGAAATCACCGATGTCAGCTTGGACAGTTTCGCCGTTGCGAAAGAAGCCTCGTTGGCGGAAAAGAGTATCGATTCGTTCGTGATTTTGATTCGTGTCGAACGTCAAACGACGACATTGACCTTGTTTGCGAAAGGTCGTCTGATTTCCTCGGAAATTCTGTTTGGCGGAAGCGATGCCTTGATATCGGCATTGGTCGGAGAATTCCATATTCCGATCGACGTGGCCGAACGGCTGATCTATTCCAACGTCCGATTGGGGTTGGAGAAATACGCATCCAGTCCGATTTACCTATGGGCTAATGAAGGGAAGACGTATACGTTGAGCGAAGAACAATTGATCAAAACGATTTCCGTTCCGATGGACGAATGGATCCGCGATATCAAACGGTGTTGCGAACCGATCTTGGAATCAGGGAGCGCAACGTTGGTGTTGACCGGGGAAGCGGCCGAAATCGTCGGATTTGACCAGCAATTGGAAAAAGCGGTCGGCGCATCGACGCAAACCTACATTCCGCAGACCTTGGGCGTACGTAGCAGTGCGTTAAGCGCGGCCACCGGTCTCTTCTACGTATTGAAAGACCAAAGTTCCTACCGTCAGAACATTCTGCCGGGCATCAATATCGAAGAATTTAACGCCGGACGGGTCGGCAAAAAGGAAAGCGGCATCGACGATACCTTGACGCGCAAGCTGAAGGGTATCTTATTTGAAACCCGAGGGAAGTAAACATGGAGGGTCCCACAATGAGTGAATTACAGTACAATCAGGTAGCGAAAATCAAAGTGTTCGGTGTTGGCGGCGCGGGGTGCAATGCCATCAACCGAATGGTGGACGAAGGCTTGCAGGGCGTGGATTTCTTTGTGGCCAACACGGATGTCCAAGTCTTGAACGTTTCACCGGTCCACAATAAAATCATCCTCGGTCGCGAGACTACCAAGGGTTTGGGTGCCGGAGCGAATCCGGAAGTCGGCCGTAAATCCGCGATGGAAAGCGAAGCGGAGATCCGTGAAGCGATCAAAGACGCGGACATGGTTTTCATCACCGCCGGTTTGGGCGGAGGAACAGGTACGGGCGCCGCGCCGTTATTCGCGAAGATAGCGAAGGAACAAGGTTGTTTGACGGTCGGCATCGTTACTAAACCGTTTGGATTCGAAGGTAAGAAACGGATGAATCAAGCGTTGGCCGGTTTGGAAGAATTGCGTCAATATGTCGATTCGCTCATCATTGTCTCAAATAACCAATTATTGGAGGTCATCGGTCGCATTCCGTTTGTGGAAGCGTTCAAAGAAGCCGACAATGTCTTGCGTCAAGGGGTTCAAACGATCACCGATTTGATCGCCGTTCCCGCCATGATCAACCTAGACTTCGCGGATGTCCGTGCGGTCATGGAGGGTCAAGGCACCGCGTTGATCGGTATCGGTATGGCTCAAGGCGAAACCAAGGCGGCGGATGCGGCGGCACGTGCGATCACTTCGCCTTTGCTGGAAGCGCAGATCCGTGGAGCACGCAACGCGATCGTCAACGTTACCGGCGGAAATACGATTACCATCTACGACGCCAACGACGCCGTCGAATACATCCGTGAAGCCGCGGGATCGGACATCGACATCATCTTCGGGGTTGCGATCAACGATAAGATCGGCGACGCCATCATCGTTACCGTCATCGCGACCGGATTCGATCTACCTAGACAAAACGTCACGACCCGTCCGATCGCCGAAGCCCGCAAGGTTTCCGAGTCCATCCAGACACCGGAAGTCGAAGTGGACGATATCAGTGACATTCCGAATTTCTTCCGTTCAAGAGGTTGATTCCAACCTCTTTTTTTGTGCGCTTTCTTTGTTTTCTACGATGAAAACTGGTAGGATTATGGCATCGAGGTAATGCCAAATGAATCTCTTATATTTACATGCGAACATGTTTCGCGACACATATCGATGTAAGCAAGTGCGTCAACGCTTGCGTGGGTTTATGATCGAAACGGCTATCGATTTCGTCTTTATCGGAGGCGTCGATCGGGATACCCTCACGAAGATCGAAGAAATCAAAGCACGTCATCCCGAGTTCGATATTCCGGTATTCGTCCGTATCGGACGATATCAGATCGAAGACGAATTGGTCGAATTGGATGCGACTTCCTTGACGATCGATGACCAACGGTTTATCCCGCAAGACGGCTCGGTCGTATTCATCGAAACCGATCCGGAGGTTAAAGGCAATTATATAGCCTTGGACTTCTTCGCCGATGAGGATTTCGCGGATTATCACGGAGAAATCGATGCGCAGAGTTTAAGCGAACTGATCGAATTCATGCATCCCGAACCCAAACAAAGCAAACGCCATCTCAACTAGATGGCTTTTTTTACGATGGAAAAA
The DNA here is from genome assembly GCA_942492825.1 of uncultured Erysipelotrichaceae bacterium. GTDB lineage: Bacteria > Bacillota_I > Bacilli_A > Erysipelotrichales > Erysipelotrichaceae > GWE2-51-13. The sequence continues at coordinate 97,671 of OW818635.1, forward strand.
TCATTGAAGGTAAATAGGAAAAATTTCGTTAAACAGTTCAAAATCATCAAAATGTTAAATTATACGTACTAAATGTAAAATAAACTTGACAAATAGTATAATAGGATATACGCTATAGCCAGATAAACACAAAGGAGGTTCGTTTATGTCCTATCAAGAAAAGAGAACGTTCTTCTCGATCGTTACCGGAATCCTCATCTTAGTTGCTTACTGTACTTATGTAGCTCAAAAATATCAGGCAGGGAATATGATTTCGGAAGACGTGAAGTTCTGGGCCGGCGTCATCTTGGTTTTCATCGGAATCGGCATCGTCGTAAACATCATCGGCCAGATCGTTTTCCATATTCTGTTAGCCATCCAAATCGCGATTAAAGAGAAAATAGAAAACAACGATACAAGCGACCAAGCCATCGAGAAGTCGATCAATAACGAAATGATCACCGATGAGATGGATGATCTGATCGAACTTAAAGCGATGCGATTGGGGTTTGTGGTATCGGGAATCGGATTTGTGACCGGTTTATTCCTGCTTGTCTTCGATTACTCGATCGTCATGATGTTGCATGTCGTCTTCATCGCATTTAGTCTTGGATCCATAAGCGAGGGGTTTCTTCAATTGTATTATTACAGAAAAGGGATCTAATATGGCCAAGAAACTTAACATCACAAACAACATCCGTACTTTGCGCTTCTTCGCGGATGAAATGACCCAACAAGAACTCGCCGAGAAAGTCGGGGCATCGCGACAGACGATCGTGGCCGTTGAAGCCGGAAAGTATTTTCCTTCCCTAGAACTCGCATTTCGGATCGCATTGGCTTTCGGCGTGAAAATCCAAGAAGTCTTCGATTGCGAAGCGGAAGGAGATAAGTAGATGAAAGCTATCGTATTCAATAAGCAAAACAAAGCGGAAGCACTCGCGTTGCGTGAAGTCGCTCATCCCAACATCACCGATAACCAAGTACTGATAAAAGTGAAAGCCGTATCGTTGAATGCGGCGGACTATCGTTCGATAAAGATGGGAATCGTACCCAACGGCAGAATCATGGGTTCGGATGTCGCGGGAGAAATCGTAGTTATCGGGAAGAATGTTACGAACGTCCAAATTGGCGATCGCGTCGCAGGTGATCTCTCTGGATGTGGATTCGGAGGGTTGGCGGAATATGTGGCTGCCACGGAAGACGCGTTGGTTCATGTTCCACTAAGTGTTTCCTATGAAACGGCAGCCGCTTTACCGATGGCATCGGTCACCGCCTTACAAGCCTTAGTCAATGTCGGTAAGATACAAGCCGGACAAAAGGTGTTGATCTGCGGTGCCGGAGGTGGGGTCGGGATGTTCGCCGTACAACTCGCCAAATACTTCGGAGCGAATGTCACGGCGGTATGCGGACAAAAAAACGTCGACGTGATTCGATCCTTAGGTGCGGATACGGTCATCGATTATACCTTGGAGGACTTTGCGAAAAGTGAACAACGGTATGATCTCGTTTTAGTACTGAACGGAAATCGTTCGCTTTTATCCTATCGAAACGTCATGACTTCAACAGGCATGTGTGTGATGGTTGGAGGATCGATCAATCAATTGATCAAGTTCATGCTTGTCCGTCCGTTTCTTTCCATCGGTAAAAAACAGATGCGTCTACTTTCCGCTAAACCTTCGACTGCAGACATAGAATTTGTGCTCAAGCTTGTGGAAGAAGGGAAACTGGTCGTCAAGATCGATCGACGTTACAATTTCCAAGAAACTCCTGCGGCGGTCGCATACTTAAGCGAAGGCCATGCGGGGGGTAAAGTTATCATCACGGTTGATCAGGCTTGAAATGAATAATATAGATGCCATATAGATTCGCTTAATTTTCGGTAAATAAATACATACACAGGATTGAGATTCGATTCATCTCAATCCTGTGTTTTTAGTGGCGCAGGATGGTGAATTCTATTTTTGCCTGTTCAACTGGGTAATAAAACGGACAATTAAGAAATAAAGTGGAAAAATCTCGAATAAATTGACCTATCTTAAGTCAAATATTAATATAATCAATAAAATATTAAAAAAGTTAATAAAATACTTGACATAATCAATAAGTGGGTTTAATCTATAAGCGTGAGGTGAGAACATGGCACGACGCATCAAGATCTATATTGATACTCCCGAGAAGAAACTCAACTTACCATCGGTCGGCAAGACGACCGCGGTAACCTTCCTGCGATTTGGGCTTTGGGGAAGCAAGTTCATGAAAGACATGGAACCTGAAACCCGACAAATGATTACGGATAACAAGGATTTGATCATCGGTGCCGTGAAGGAACTGTTTGATACCTTGCAAGACTTCGAACCCTTTACGTTGGTCGAAGTTGAAGGTGAGGATTCCCACATCCACATCGAAGTCATCTAAGGAGGTGCGCGTATGAAACGAGAAGCTATCGGTGTCTGTCCGGTCTGTTCGTCGAATTTGTTGGCGACGCGCCTGACATGCACCAACTGTCACACGGAGATCTCAGGCGAATTCTCCCTATCGAGATTCAGTTACCTGAACCGTGACGAATTGTATTTTGTGGAGACGTTTATCCGGGTTCAGGGAAACATCAAAGAGATGGAGCGCGAGCTGAACATTTCCTACCCGACCGTCAAAAAGAGTTTGGACGCGGTCATCACGAAATTGGGGTTCACGCCGCCCAAGATCGTGGTTGAAGAAGAATCGAATGTATTGGCGAAACTTAAAAGTAAAGAAATCAGCGTCGAGGAAGCGATCGAACTCCTCAGAAAGTAGGTAAAACATGAACTCGAAAGAACAAATCCTGGAACTTGTCAAAGATGGTACCATCACCGTCGAAGAAGGTCTGAAATTGCTTACCGCAATGGACGGACCGGCTAAAAATGAAATGGCGCAGGCAACGGCATACAAACCGGCAAATACAAAGCGGATGGTCCGCATCCTGGTCAACAGCGAAAAAGGCGATAACGTGCGTGTAAACATTCCGTTGGCCTTGGTCAAAGTCGGCATGGATATCGGATCAAAGATGAAAATCGATGGGAAAGCCGTCGACCTGAAAGGCATTGATTTCGACGATATCATCCAGATGATCGATGAAGGCGCAACCGGGGAACTGGTTTCCGTCGACTCGGACAACGGGGATAAAGTCAGAATCTTCGTCGATTAAAGAAGCTGGGGCAACGCTGCAAGCGTGGCTTGTCTACGATGACAAGCCGACCCCGAACACGTAATTTCCGTCGTTGTGCTAAACGCGCTGCAAGCGCACGATCGTATCGCCGTATACGAAAGGGCAGAAACGACATTGAACACAGATCAGGCTTGGGACCGTTTCGTGGAAACATGGAGATCCAAAGAATCATTATTGCTTCAATCGCTGCAAGCGATGGACCCCTCGGCCGTGTGGGGACCGGCAAGATACCGACTGTAGAAAATCGGGATGGACATGCGAAAACAAACGGAACCAAGCGTAAATCGAAGTGGAAGGATACCGAAAAGGTATCTTTTCTTATGCAAGGTTGGACTGCGGTTTTACGGTGCTGTATAATAAGCCTAAGAACATTTACGAGGTACGATATGTTACAAAAAGTCCAGCCATCCCAACTTGAAACAGTACTGAAAATCCTACGCGCCGATCCGGCACGATCGATGTTTATTTTAGGCGACATCGAACAAAACGGGTTACATACCGATTATCAAACGACCTGGATCGATATCGATGATGAAGTCATCCACGGGATCTATTTGAAATACCATGGGAACTTCGTCTTTTACCTAGTGGATCAACAGGCTGATCCAAAGATCTTAGTTCAACTTCTTCAAGAAATCAAACCGGAAAACATCAACGCGGTCAAAGAACACTTTAGTTTGATGTTACCGGTGCTCAAAGAATTCGTAAGTTATCGCGAAACGTATTTGTGCGATTGTCCGAAACTGAGTTCAACGGTTGAAACGGATGAAGTGCGAAAAGCGACGGCGGACGATGCGGAAAAGATCGCTGCTTCGCTGGTTAAAATCACTGAATTCAACGCGGAAAACATCAACGAACAAAAAAGAGCGCAACGCTCAAGACAACGTTATGAAGAAGGAAAAATCCGCGGCTACCTCATCGAAAAGGATCATCAAGTCGTGGCATACGCCCAGACTTCGGTCGAGACCAGTTCTTCCGCGATGGTTACCTCGGTGTTTTGTTTACCAGAATACAGAGGAAATGGTTTTGCGAAACAAGTCGTTTGGAAACTGACCGACGATTGTTTACGTCATGGGTTATTGCCATGTCTGTTCTATGACAATCCTAGTGCCGGACGGATCTATCATGGTTTGGGCTATACGACCTTCGATACGTGGGTGATGGCGAAAGTGACGGGTGAGATTCGATGAAAATCGCAATGGCGCAACTCAATGTTGCTGCCGGTAGAATCCAAGAAAACATACAACGCATTCAGGAAATGGTCATCGAAGCAAAAACACAGAAGTGTGACCTGATCGTATTTCCGGAAATGGCCGTTACCGGCTATATATTACAGGACCGTTGGTTATCCCGCACTTTTTGCGACGAAATGGATCAGATCAACGATGCGATTCGATCTTGGAGTGAGGGGATTGGGATCATTTGGGGTAACATCGTCACACAACCGATCAAAAAAGCAACGGTTAACCGGGATGGTCGTCCGTTTCGCGGGAATGCGGCGCTGTTTGCGTATCAAGGCGAATATGTTACCCGTCAAGACGGATTGAATGCCGGCGTTCATCTTAAACATTGCATGCCTGATTATCGGTTTTTCGATGACTCGCGCTTTTTCATGAGCGGCGTCGAAGTAACGCGACTCAATGACTGGAATGAAGAAAGCATGCTTACGCCGTTTCGATTGAATCTCAACGGCAAGTCGATATCGATTGGATTGGAAGTCTGCGAAGACTTATGGAGCGCGGATTACGCGATCGATCCGACCGCACGGTATATCGAACAAGGCGTTGACCTAATCGTTAATATCTCCTCTTCGCCCTGGACCTTACGCAAAGAACTCTCACGCGAACGAAGGATGGCCGAACATGTCGCCCATCATGGTTCCGCAATGGTTCCATTGATCTACGTCAATGTCTGTGGGATGCAGAATACGGGCAAAAACGTACTCTTATTTGATGGGGACAGCACCTGTTACGGTGTTGACGGGAAACCGATGGTTTCTTGTAACGACCGATTCACCGAAGAACTGTGCATCTTTACGATCGGCGAGAAACGCGATGTCCTCGCTACCAATGATAAGCTTCTCGAAGCATTATTGGCGGGAATCCGTGAATTCGATCGTCAAATGTTTCAATCAAACGTCAAATGGATCATCGGACTTTCCGGCGGTCTAGATAGCACGATCAACGCGGCCTTGTTGACCATGGCTTTAGGACCGCAACGGATCGTCGGCTACAATATGGCGAGTCGATATAATGGACCGGAAATGATTTCAATCGCCAAAAATTTAGCTTCGAAACTTCACGTCGCCTATCACGAAGGGAACATCGAAGAGTTGGTCTCCGCAACTGCGAACACCGTCGATCGTTTCGGTTATCCGGACAAGGTTGTCGGATTGGTTCATGAGAACGTCCAAGCGCGGTTACGCGGACATCTCTTGTCGACGTTTTCAGCCATCGAAGGCGGCGTGATCATCAACAACGGAAATAAAGTCGAATTGGCGTTAGGGTATGCGACCTTGTACGGCGATGCGATTGGCGCCTTAAGTACCTTGGGAGATCTCACGAAAGTCCAGCTGTTCGAGTTGGCACCAACAATCAATCAACGCTTTGGCCGAGAAATCGTGCCATCGCAACTTCTACCTAAGATCGAAGGTAACTCCATTTTATGGGAAATAGCACCCAGCGCGGAACTGAAGGACAATCAAGTCGATCCGATGAAATGGTTCTATCACGATTGGTTGATCCGCTATCTGATCGAATATCCGACGCATACGGTATTGGATGTGATGCGGCTTTACAAAAGCGGAGAATGGCGTAAGTTGGATGTCGCGCCTTGGCTTATCCATTACGGATTGGATCGACCGGAAGCGTTTATCGCCGACTTGGAATGGGTGATGAACCTCTGGACGAAGAGCGTCTTCAAACGCATCCAGTTCCCGCCGATCTTGACGGTGAGTCGCGGTGCGTTCGGGAATGATTTCCGTGAAAGTCAATTATCAAGTTATAAGACGCCTCAATACGAACGATTGAAGTTAGAGATATTAAAAGAAGCCCCGATCGAGTGATCGGGGCTTTGTGTTAATCAAGTTGAAACAACATCGAACAATAATCCGGTAACGGATAATACTTCGTCGGTAGAGAAGCTTCCAGCGCATCGACCACTTGACGGACATTCGCCATCAACGGCGTGACTTCCTTCAACAATGCCAGACCGCTTTCATTGGCTGAAGGCAAGGCATTGACACTGACCAAGGTCGACTTCAACGTCGAAGTCAAGGCATCCGCCGCATCGATCTTCGCGCAAAGTTCGCTTTCCTTGCGAGATGCCAGCGCGGATTTCGCAAGCACCGGTTGCAAGTCGGATACGGCCGTCAAGGCTTCGGGAAGCACGATCCGATCGACCATTTCGATCAAGGTCTTCGCTTCCGCGTTGATCGTATTAACGTACTGTTCGTGTAAGATCTCCGCCCGGGCATGCAATTCGCTTTCGGTAAAGATCTTGTTTCGGGCGAACAACTGAACGGCTTTCGGAGCGACCATACTATCGATCGATTCCACAAACGAGTGGATGTTGGGCAGTCCGCGCATCGTCGCTTCCGCAACCCACGCATCGGAGTAACCATCGCCCGAGAAAAGGATACGGCCATGATCACGGATGATTTCGCCGCAAATCTTCAATGCTTCTTCGCGGGTATCTTGGATGTACTTGAATGTTTCTAAACGATCGGCGATCACACGGAACTCATCCGCTAAGATCGTCGCGATGACCGTGTTGGACATGGCAGCCGATAACGAAGAACCGAGCATACGTAATTCGAATTTATTCCCGGTAAAGGCGAAGGGCGAAGTACGATTGCGGTCGGTGTTGTCTTTCGGCAGATACGAGAGATTCCCTAAAGAGAACTTCGTTCCTGACTTCGTCGCGACGGTCGCATCTTTATCGACCAGTTTTAGAAGAATCTCTTCGATGACACTGCCCATGAAGACCGAGATGATAGCCGGCGGGGCTTCGCTGGCACCTAAACGGTGATCATTGCCCGGACCGGATGCGGCCAAGCGCAGAAGTTCCGGATACGTATCGATGGCTTTAAGGATTGCGGTGCAAAAGAGTAAGAAGCGGATGTTCTCCGCCGGCTTGTCTCCCGGATCCAAGAGGTTCTGTCCATCGTCGGTCGATAACGACCAGTTGTTGTGTTTACCCGAACCGTTGATTCCCGCAAACGGCTTCTCGTGCAGCAGGGCAGTCATGCCATGTTTCTTCGCGATCTTACGCAGGATATCCATCGTAATGTGGTTTTGATCGACCGCCGAGTTGGCATCGGTGTAGACGCTTGAAATCTCAAACTGTCCCGGCGCGACTTCGTTATGTTCGACCTTGGCATAAATGCCCAGCTTCCAGCACTCTTCGTTGACTTCTTCCATGAAGGATTTGACGCGTGCGGGAATCGATCCGAAATAGTGGTCTTCGAATTCTTGACCTTTCGGCGGCATGGCGCCAAGCAAGGTACGACCTGTCAATAACAGATCCGGACGATTGCGATAGGCTTTCTCATCGACCAAGAAATATTCCTGTTCCAAACCGCACATCATATTGACACGTTTGACGTTTTTGTCGCCCAAGGCGTTGGTTAAGCGGGTCGCTTCGACGCTTAGGACATCCAAAGCGCGCAAGAGCGGAGCTTTCTGGTCCAAAGGTTCGCCGTTATAGGAAACAAAAATCGTCGGGATACATAAGACCGTACCACGTATGAAAGCCGGTGAAGTAATGTCCCAGTACGTATAACCGCGGGCTTCGAAAGTCGCACGCAAGCCACCGGAAGGGAAACTCGAACCGTCGGTTTCACCTTTGATCAAGGTTTTTCCCGAGAAACGCGCAAACGCTTCGCCTTGTTCATCCTTGTCGATAAAACTGTCGTGTTTCTCGGCGGTCGTACCGTTTAAGGGTTGAAACCAGTGGGAAAATTGGGTGGCTCCGTGTTCAATCGCCCAAGTCTTCATCGCATGTGCGATGGCATCGGCGGTTTGGCGGTCCAGCGAGTCTTCTTTTGCGACCGCGGTTTTCCATTTCTTGAAAATCGGGCTGGGTAGACGCTCGCGCATCACTGATTCGCTAAACAAGTAAATTCCGAAATCGTCAAACGGGTGTTTCGTCATAGTTTCGCTCCTTAACTATACGTTACATTTTATTACGAAAAATGATTTTGTAAATAAAAATCGAAAAAATATTCGAAATAACAAAAAAATATCACGAAAAGTAGTAGGTAAATAAAAATATGTACGTATTTCTCCGTTAAAATTTAATATATGGACAAATTACTAAAAAATGCAACTTTTTCTTCGTAAAAAAACGAGTCAAACGTAAACGAAACTTATGCTATACTAAAATCACAAGGCGAAAGCCGAATCGGGAGGAAATATGAAGAAACTATATCGTTGTTCCGTATGCGGAATCGTGCTCGAAGAAAGCCAACTCGAAGATCATTGCCCAAAATGTGGCGCACCCCGCGACAAATTCGTTGAGATCACACCGGAAGTCACCGAAAAAATCGAACGTAGCGAATTCACCAATGACTTGCATGCCGAATTGATCAAACTCTGCACGAAATTGGAAAAACTCGCGGAAGCCGGAATCGCCGATAATCTGGATCCTTCATGCGTTAAGATCTTCACCCGTGCCAAAGTCAATGCCGCGTTGTTGAAACAGTTGTCGAAAGCTGAAATCGCCGGTCATATCTCCAAAGAAAAGTGGTAAGAAAAGAAAAACACGGAAATTAATTTCCGTGTTTTTTAATCTTCGACGATGACTTCGGTGACAAACGGGATTTCATCCATCAACAAGGCTTCGACGCCAAGTTTGATCGTGCTGTCGATCGCGCTGCAACCGACGCAGGCGCCAAACACCCGGACGAATACTTTACCGTCCTCTTCCATACGTATGAACTCGACGTCGCCGCCGTCCCGTTGAAGGTACGGACGGATCTTTTCGATCACGTCGATGACCATCTCTTCCATTGTCATTTCTTCCATGGTGCCCTCATCGTAAGAAGTACATCAGGCTGGCGACCAACAAGCCAGTCGCGACTCCGCCGATGACTTCAATCCATTTGTGTCCCAAAACTTCTTTGATTTTCATCAGATAGATCGGATCGTCCAGTTTCGTTTGGGTCAAAATCTGGATATCTTTGATCAACTGCTGTGTGATTTGGATATTCTGCCCGGCATAATACCGCACGTTGGCGGCGTCGTACGCGACGATCAAACCGAAAATCAGCGTAACGGCGAAAATGGTGGACGAGAAACGTTCCTGAATCCCTACCGCCAAACACAACGCTGTGACAAGCGACGTATGGGAACTCGGGAAACCGCCGCTGTCCGTTGCCAGATTGGGTTTCCATTCACCAAGGCGAAAGTAAAGCAAGACGGGTTTTAACATTTGGGCGACCAGATTGGATACGATCGCAGCCCAGAAAGGATACATATTGCCTAACATACCTTCACCTCGACTGACATTATACCATAAAAAAAACGGGTGTGATATAATAGTACAATCGGAGGGAGAGCAGATGAAATACCACATCGGACAGATCGTCGAAGCGACGGTGACGGGCATCCAACCCTATGGCGCTTTCCTCTCGGTGGATTCGGAATTCACCGGATTGGTCCACATTTCGGAGCTTTCGGAAGGATTTGTGCGCGACGTCGCCTTGTTTATGAACGTCGGTGACAAACTCAAACTGAAAGTGCTGGACGTCGACGAGAAAAACCGTCAGTTACGCCTTTCTCTAAAGGCGCTCAGTCAGCCATCGCTGCGCAAAGAGCGCAAGCATATGGGAAGCGCCAGTCGCTTACCCGCAAATAAAATCGGTTTCGGAAGTTTAGCACAGAAACTTGAAGAATGGATCCAACAAGCGAAAAAGGAGCTCAATCATGATTAAACTGGACACGACCTACGCACATTGCGACACTCTCCCCGACTATGCGGGCAAAGTCGCTGAAATCCATGCATCCATAATCAATAAAACCGGGGTAGGCAACGACTTTCTCGGTTGGTATGATTGGCCGACTACCTATGATAAAGAAGAGTATGCATTGGTTAAGAAACTGGCGGCAGAAATCCGTCAAACCGCCGAAGTCTTCGTCGTTTGCGGAATCGGAGGATCCTATTTGGGTTCCCGTGCCGCCATAGAAATGATCCAAGGGATCTATCCGAAACGGAATCTCGAAATCGTCTTTGTGGGAAATACCTTCTCGGCGCCCTATGTCGTGCAGTTGTTGGAGAAGATCAAAGATAAAGACGTCGTGGTCAACGTCATCTCGAAATCCGGGACGACGACCGAGACGGCCATGGCGTTTCGCTTATTGAAACAGTTCTTGGAAACGAAGTACGGAAAAGAAGGAGCGAAATCACGCATCATCGCGACGACGGACAAAAACCGCGGAACGCTCAAGGAATTTGCGGATAAAGAAGGCTATGCGACTCTGACGATCCCCGACGATATCGGCGGCCGTTTCTCGGTGTTGACTTCGGTCGGATTGTTGCCGATCGCGGTTGCGGGTATCGATACCGATGAGATCTTACGCGGTGCCAAACAAGCGTCGCTTGATTTTAACAATCCTGACTTATCAAAGAACACCGCTTATCAATATGCGGTTTGCCGAAGGATTTTAGAAGGCAAAGGCAAAACGGCGGAGATGTTTGTCTCCTACGAAACGCAGCTTACGATGGTCGCAGAATGGTGGAAACAACTCTTCGGAGAATCGGAAGGTAAGGAAGGCAAAGGCTTATTGCCGGCCAGCGTCAACTTCTCGACCGATCTGCACTCGATGGGTCAGTTCATTCAGGATGGTGGAAAGTGCTTGTTTGAAACCTTGCTCTTGATCGAAAAACCGATGCTTGACTTGGTTTTCCCAAGCGATCCCGACGATCTCGACCATATGAATTATTTAGCCGGAAAGTCCATGGATGAAGTCAATAAGAAAGCCTGTTTGGGAACCTTGGAAGCGCATCATGATACGGGAAATGTCCCGAACTTGATCTTGACCTTACCGGATACCTCGGCTTACTCCTTCGGTTATCTGGTCCAATTCTTCTTCGTCGCATGCGCGATGTCGGTTTATTTGTTAGGGGTCAATCCTTTCAATCAACCGGGTGTCGAAGTCTATAAGAAAAACATGTTCCGTCTGTTAGGTAAAAAATAGACCTACGGCAACCCACCTTTTATGTAAGAAATGATTCAGGCATCCCATTGGGGATGCCTTTTTGCATGGTTGTCTATTAAAAGTTGGCTTCGCTTGTCTAACGCTTCCTTTGATAACTGAATCCATAAAAAGACTGTCGCTCATTCATCGACAGTCTTGGATTGATTTTACCTTATTCTACTCATTGATTTGCACTTCGATCCATAACTCATTATGCTTCAGAAATCCAGGAATAAAGGGTGGGTTATAACGGGCAAGCTCGATACTACCGATACCGATCCATCCTTTCGCTTCGATCCACTTCAATAGTTCGTCCTTTTTCGCTTGGATTTTGGTCATCGAGACATTTCCGGAAAAGTTCACGACCGCGACGGTTCGTTGAGGAACTTCCTTCAGTTTAAGGTTTCTTCTTCCGGGTTCGGGTAAGTCATCCATGCCATAAGACTTCGGCATCACGAAGGCTGTCGTCATTTTCTTTGGATCGAGTTCGTTGATTACCGGTACCGTCATCGCGATTTTCTTGCGTTGCGCATTGTTGCCTTGGATGTAGTCGAACACTTCGCCGAAACCCGAGTTACCGCTCAAGTCGCTTTCGTTGGTGATCGCGACGATCAAATTCGCATACGCTCGCAGTTCAAAAGGGTCTTCATTTTCTTTTACTTGATACGTCGGACGTTCAATCGCCATGGTATGCCTCTTTCTTCAGCGTTCGCCGAATTTTCAGGGTTTATACGAAGATTACTTCGGCAAGGGAATTGTTTGTTAACGAATAATCATCAACGAACGGATCAATCTAACTCATTCACTAATCCTATGTTATTCTACGCATCCAATCACGTCAAACAATCTGACTTTAGCCAAGTTCAACCCACCGTTCAAAGGTAAATTCAGCGAACATTTCAATGAAACGTGTATAATTGATTCGATAGGAAAAGGGACTCAAAATGAAAAACGTACGAATTTTCGCTTGGCTTGGCGCCATCATCATGGCTTCGATGATCGTCTTCTCTTTTATTACCGGTGATTTCGCCGCTGAAGGATCGATCTTGGTCGGCATGGTTTGGGGGCAGATGAGTTTGGTTGACTTGTATGTCGGTTTTTTACTCTTCTATCTTTGGATATGGTATCGTGAAAAAAGCCTAGTTTCTAAATTGCTATGGTTTGTGTTATTGATGACGACCGGGAGCTTGGCGACGGCGTTGTACATCCTTTATGTTTCATATAACAGTCAAACCAAGGAAGGGTTCTTTTTCGGAAAGAATGTGTAGAACCGATAACGTTTGAAATGACGGGAAACCTGATATTGTTTGTTCAGTTCCCGTTTTTATATTGTCTTAAATATATTATGGATCGATTCGTTGTTTCAACAAGCAAATCAACACAAAAAAACTGTCGACGTTGTTGTCGACAGTTTGGATTGAATCTTGCTTATTTAGTATTTAGACGTGAATATTCTTTGATGTTCTCACTGTATACCAACGAGAACTCACCGGAGGTGATCGCCGTGGTGCCGGCCGGATTCATACCTTTATCATAAACCCAAACCGCACCTAGATATTCCTCCGGATGATCCGTGTTGAACTTCTCTAAAAACGCCATGGCTTCTTGATAGGGCAGGATAAACAAAGGTTTTGCTAAGGTGTCGGCCAATCCCGAATCGGATACCAATACGGTCACCGCGCGTGCTTGACGGGCGGGGAAGAGGGTGAACGGATCGATCAAGTGATGATATTTCACTTGATTGGGACCGACGAAGTAACGTTGATAGTCGCCCGAGGTAACCACGGACATGGAAGTTGAAGCGTAAAGGGTATCCAAGGAATCGATCTGCGTTTCATCCGGGGATTGGATGCCGACCGCCCAGTTCTCACCGTCCGGTTTGCTTCCGATCAAACGTACGTTTCCGCCGGCGTTGACGATACCGATCGTCAAACCGTCTTCTTCGAGTTGATGCGCAACCAGTTCGGTCGCGAATCCTTTTGCGATCCCACCCACATCAAGACGTGTGCAAGGATTGTTGAGGTAGACCGTCGATGCGGCTTCGTCGATTTCGACATATTGCCAACCGGTACATTTGTCGGCTTCCTTCAGTTCATCGATCGTCGGGATCGCGCCTTCGATACCGTTTGTGTTATCCATCTCGCCGTTATCGCGGTAGTTGTGCCAGACTTCCAGCACTGCGCCCATCGTGACATTGAAAGTGCCGCCCGAGGGGGTGTACCACTCTTTGGCCATCTTCAACATTTCGATGATCGCGCTATCGACGACGATCGGTGTTTTTCCGGCGTTGTCATTGATCGTTTTGATATTGTTGATGCCGTTGTAGTCGTTGTATTTGTCAAAGAGTTGATTGTAACGCGTAAAAGCGATTTTCATCGTTTCGAAATAATCGTCGAACTCACTTTGCGATTTCGTATAGCCGACCAACGTGATGATCGTATCGAAACCGGCCTCGATGGTTTGGTTCGAGTATTTCGTCAAGCTTTCTTTCGGAGTGCAACCCGTTAATAGGGCGACAAAGAGGGTAAGAATCAGCGCTTTTTTTAGCATGCTATCACCGCGTGACATTATATCACACTTTCATGAAACTTTTTAATCAAATGCCTTGTGAAATCTATTCAATCTTAATCTTTGTGATATAATAATCGAGGTACTCGGCGACGCTTTTTAATGTCGGGTTTACGTAGGAAAGGGAAAGGTGAATTCATGTCAGTTTTGATCGGGACAATGCGGAAACATCTGGAAGGCCATAAGGGTTTGACGGATCATTCCGATGTCGTACGTGTCGACGCGGGGCAGTTTGTCTATATTCCGCTTATGAATATGATGTCGACCAACATCGAAGTCCTTGTGAATGAAGGGGATTACGTGAAAGTCGGCACCATGGTCGCAAAACGCAACGACCATTTTCAAGTGCCTTTTTTCTCTTCGGTTTCGGGCAAAGTCGTCGGTAAGCAAGCCGTTATGCATGCGGTCATGCGCCAATTCGACCATTTAGTCATTGAAAACGACGGGAAGTATGAGAAGGAGGCGCCGTTGGCGCCGATCGATTGGGAAAGCGCGACGCGCGAAGAACTCGTCGATTTCATGATGAATGCCGGGATCGTCGGTTGCGGCGGCGCGGGATTCCCCACGTATATCAAATACAAGACGCCGGTGAACATCGAAACCTTGATCATCAACGCTGTCGAATGCGAACCGTACATTACGGCGGATTACCGCAGCATTTCCGATAATCTCGATGATTTGGTCTTGGGTGTCCGTGCGATGTTGAAGATGAGCACGGCGAAAGAAGCTTGGATCGGCATCAAGTCTCCGAAGAAGGAACTGATCGCCAAGATCCGTGCCGCTTTGGTCGGTGTTCCCAATGTTTTCGTTAAGGAAGTTCCCGATGTGTATCCGATGGGATGGGAACGTACTTTGGTTTATCAATTATTAAAGAAACGTTATGATCGTCTGCCGTCCGAAATCGGATGCGTCGTCAACAATGCGACCACAGCGATCGCGTTTGCCCATGCGTTACGCACCGGCATGCCGATCACCGAAAAACTGATGACGGTCAGCGGCAACGGGATCAAGAACCCAGCCAACGTCAGTGTTCCGGTCGGCGTCAAAACCAGCGAAATCGTCGCGAAACTCGGCGGTTATGCCGCAGACGACGTCTTGTTGATCGCGGGCGGACCGATGATGGGGAAAACCATCCCGAGCGATAACTTCGTCGTTACGCCGTATGCGAATGCGGTCACGATTTTAAAGACCGAGAAGATCAACGAGGTCGCATGTTTACGTTGCGGCCGTTGCAGCGACACGTGTCCGGCCGGATTGATGCCGGTCCGCATCAACAACGCCGAAGCAGCGAAAGATTTGGATGCCATGGTTAACTTACATGCCGAACAATGCATCGAATGCGGTTTGTGTACCTTTGTCTGTCCGTCGAAGATCGACGTGACTGAAGGTGTCCGCAGAGCGAAGCGTGTGCTGCAGATGGCGAAGAAATAGGAGGAACGAAAAATGAAATTTACATTCCGCGTGTCTCCGAATTATCGGGACCCAATCAGCACGGGACGGATCATGCGTGATCTGACCTTGGGCTTATGCGTCATCTACGCGTTCGCCTTATATTACTACTTTACGCAATATGGAACCAACTACGGGTTGCATGCTTTGGCTTTGATGGCGACTTCGCTGATCGTCGCGTTTGCGACCGAAGCGGCGTTCGCGTATTTTACGAAGAAACCGATCGTGCATTTCTTGATCAATTCATATTCTTGGGTCACCGCGATCATCTTGACGTTGATGGTTCCGATCACCATGACCTATTTCGCGATGGGATTTGGCACCTTCTTCGCCATTTTCTTCGGTAAGTTGGTTTTCGGTGGATTCGGGCAGAACATCTTCAATCCGGCCGCAGCCGGTCGCGCTGCGATCTTGGCTTCCTTTGCGGGAGCCGCGGCGGCGGATATCACGACCTCTGCGACACCGACCCAATCGATCGCCCAGCTTGGCTGGATGATCGACAAACCGGAAGCGGTCAGCGCATTCTTAGCGAAATTCGGCGGTCTCCAAAACATGTTCCTCGGTTTGTATCCGGGAGCGTTGGGCGAAACCTCCAAATTGCTTATCTTAGTGGTAGCGATTTTCTTAGTATGGCGTAAAGTCATCGACTGGCGCGTACCGACTTTCTATGTCGGAACCGTCTTATTGCTTTCCAGCATCATCGCCGTATCGAAAGGCATGGGTCTTTGGTACCCGTTGTTCCATCTGTCGACCGGCGGCTTGATGTTTGGCGCCGTATTCATGGCGACCGATCCGGTCACCAATCCGACATCCGCTACTGGCCGTACGCTGTTTGCGATTGGCTGCGGTATCTTGACCATGTTGATCCGTGTCAAGGCGAATTTGCCGGAAGGCGTTCTGTATTCCATTCTTTTGATGAACATGATGTCACCGGCGATCGAACTTTTGACCGACGGATGGCAAATCAAGAAAGTTAAGAAATATGTTACCTCGGTCGTATCGTTTGTCTTGGTCGGTGTTCTATTGACGATCATGACATCCTTTGCGATGAGCTATAAGGAACCGGCTCCGGTCGAACCGGAAAAACCGGTGGTCACTTTGGGTGATCCCGTTCAGATTTTCGGCGATGAAACCGCCAAGTCACCGGCTGAAGTCACCAATAAAACGGTTGACGGGGATGTTGTGACGTTAACTGTTTCCAGTAAAGGATATGCCGTTTTACATAGCGAAGAAGATGAAACGGAGCCGAACATCCTAGAAGTTAAGATCGACACGGTCAAGAAAGAGATCGTCAGCGTCGCGTATATTACGTTTAGCGATACCACAAATATCGGTGACAAAACTAAAGACGAAGTCTTCCTTAGCCAATTCGAAGGATTGTCCATCACGGACGCGACGATCGAAGTCGATGTCGTGACCGGTGCGACCTATTCTTCCGTTTCCGTCGCTCGCGGCGTCCGGGCGGCCATTGAAGCCGTCACGGCAGAGTAAAGGGGACACAATGAAAAAAGCACTTTATCTCGCATTATTCTTGGCGTTGACCAGCGCCTTGGCCGGAGCGGTATTAGCCGGCGTGAATTCAATCACCGCGCCGATCATCAACGAACGCGCCATCGCGAAAGTCAAAACGACCTTGCAGGAATTCTTCCCGCAAGCCGATACTTTCGCCGAATTGGATTTCGAAGATGAAACCGGGCTGATTCAGAATGTTTACGAGGCCGAAGGATTCGGCTATGCCTACGATGTCAAAGTCCAAGGCTACAAAGATGTCATTACGTTTATCGTCGCATTCTCCGAAGAAGCGAAGATCGTCGGATTTAAAGTGACGGCTATTAACGACACCCCGGGATTCGGGATGCGGGTCGGCACCGAAGAGTTCTCCAACGGCGTTATCGGAAAAGGCAGCACGGATGCGATCGCGACGATTTCAGGCGTAACCGTGTCTTCCAAAGCGGCAGTTAGCGGATTGAACGCCGCGAAAGCGCATTTCAATAAGATGAAGGGGATTAAGGATGACGGAACTTCCGTTCCCGATCCTGTCGAACCGGTCATCACCTTAGGAGATCCGATCGTCATCATTTCCGATGCGACCGCTTCGCCGGTAGCCGAAATCTTGGAAAAGACGACCGATGGCAACATCACGACGTACAAAGTGTCTTCCAAAGGATATGCGGTTTTGGACAGCGACCATTCCGACGGGGCTGTGCCGAATATTCTCATCATCAAAGTCGACGATACGACCAACAAGGTCGTCAGCGTCGCGTATGATACCTTTAGCGATTCGAAGAATATCGGCGACAAGACGAATTCCGAAACCTTCTTAAAGCAGTTTGAAGGCTTGTCTCTAGGCGATGCCACCGCATCGGTCGACGCCGTCACTGGTGCGACCAAAACCTCTCGTAGCGTTGTCCGTGCTTTGCGCGCGGTCATCGAGAGTCGATAGGAAAGGGGAAACGAACACATGAAAAAATTCTTCACCGGTTTGGTGTTGGATAATCCGGTCTTCGGATTGTTCCTTGGGATCTGTTCCACCTTAGCCATCACCATCAACTTAAACAATGCCTTGGGTATGGGTTTATCCGTTATCGTCATTCTTATGGCTTCCAATGTCGTCATCTCAGCCATCCGTAAGATCACCCCGGATGAAATCCGCATTCCGGTCTACATCGTCGTCATCGCGACTTTGGTCAAAGCAGTCGAACTGCTGATCAAAGCATACGCACCGGCGGTCGACATCGCTTTGGGGGTCTTTATTCCTCTAATCGTCGTCAACTGTATCATCCTGGGTCGTGCCGAAGCGTTCGCTTCGAAAAACGGGATCGCCGCTTCCGCATGGGACGGTTTCTCGATGGGGATTGCCTATACCTTAGGATTGATCGTCATGTCCTTAAGCCGTGAGATCTTGGCAACCGGCATGGTCACCATGACCAATCCGTTCAACGATACTTTGATCTTCAGCTTGAAGTTGATTCCGGCCGAATATAACATCAGTATGTTCAGTCAACCGGTCGGCGCGTTTCTGACGTTCGCTTTGATCGCCGCGGCGGTTGTCGCATTTAAAGACAAAGTCGAAGCCAAAGAAAAGAAGGAGGCTAAATAACCATGGATAAACTGTTTGCCTTATTCTTGACCGCATTCCTCATCAACAACATCATCTTGACGAAGTTTTTGGGGATGTGTCCGTTCTTGGGTGTTTCCCGTCAACGCAGTTCCGCGATCGGGATGGGATTGGCTGTCATCTTCGTCATCCTCGGCGCTTCGATCTTCACCTACGCGCTCTATTATCTTGTTTTGGATCCGATGAACCTCGAATACATGGATCTGATCACCTTCATCTTGGTCATCGCGGCGTTCGTTCAGTTTGTCGAAATGGTCATCAAGAAATATTCCCCGGCGCTTTATAAGTCATTGGGAATCTATCTGCCCTTGATCACCACCAACTGCGTTGTCTTGTACGTCACCTTGGAAAACATCACGCAGAAATTCGATTTCTTAGAAATGATCGTCTATTCCATCGCAGTTCCGGCGGGATTCGCGTTGATGCTGTTTATCTTCTCGACCATCCGCGAACGTTTGGAAATCGCGACGACGCCGAAACCTTTCCGTGGCAACGCGATCGCGTTGGTCTTGGCCGCCATCATGGCGTTAGCCTTTAGCGGTTTGGCCGGTTTGGTCTAAGCCATGGAACCCGTACTTTATTTAGCGGCACTTGGCGGAATGTATGCGTTGGTCTACTATCTGAACCATAAAACCCCCGTTCCCGCGGGGTGCGAATCGATTCGGGCAGCCTGTGACGGTTGCGCGATCGGATCATGCGGGAACCATCCGAGCCAGCAGGAATTCAAGGAGGAACAACACGTATGATTCAAGCCGTTCTGATGATGTTGGTCGTTGGCGGTTTCCTAGGATTGATCTTAGGGATTGCCGGAATCTATTTCACGATCGAAGTCGATACCCGTCACGAAACCGTGACCGCGATGTTGCCGGGATATAACTGCGGCGCTTGCGGATTTCCGGGTTGTTCGGGATTGGCGCAAGCCTTGGTCGACGGGAAAGCCGTTTCCACCGCGTGTAAGCCTTCCAAACCGGAACAACGCAAACGCATCGACGCCTTTCTTGAAACCGGCGAAGATCCGCTCGCGACTCCCGTTTCAGCTTAACCAAGATACAGGTTCAACCCTGTATCTTTTTTCATTCACAAATGAGCGTGTATTTCACAAAAACTCGTGGTAAAATGGAAACGATTTTTCGGAGGGACCTATGTTTCAAAATATCCTAAGCAACATCGTCGTAAATATCGCAATCTTGATGATCATTGGATTTGTGTTGCCACGCTTCTCGTTATTCAGAAAAACCGTCTTCGAACACGATAAGAAATGGTCCGACATCGTGATTTTGTCGCTGATTTTCGGCGGCATCGGTATCTTATCGACCTATACGGGCATCCGTATCAACGGTGCGATCGCCAATACACGTGTCATCGGCGTCATCGCCGGCGGATTTCTCGGGGGTCCGTGGGTCGGTTTGTTTTCAGGATTGATCGCGGGGATCCATCGCTGGGGCATCGACATCAACGGGTTTACCGCGTTCTCTTGCGCCGTTTCGACGACGATCGAGGGTATCATCGGTGGATTGATGTATAAGGTCATCCGTTCATCCAAACAAAAATATACCTTGATTTTCTGGGCGACGTTCTGCGCCGAGATCATCCAGATGTTGATCATATTATTACTGGCGCGACCGTATGCCGAAGCGGTGGAGTTAGTCAAAGTCATTTCCATTCCGATGGTCCTCTTGAATTCGATCGGAATCGTGATCTTTGTCAGCGGTATTTATAATGTTAAAGATACGTTAGAAAGACAGCACGAACGACATTTGAAGCTTGCCTTCGACATCGCGGATGAATGTTTGCCTTTTTTGCGCAAAGGGTTATACGATGTGGAAAGCATTCAGAGCGTTTGTAAGACGATCTTGAAGAATGTCGACGCGACATGCGTCATGATCTCGGATAAAAAGAACGTCGTTGCGTATTACGGAAACGAAATCATTTCCTCTCCCTTATTCGAGACATGTTTTAATCAAGTCATGACACGCATTTCCGTACGTAAGGAAACCTTTATCCTGCATGAACACGAAGTTGCGAGATATGGGTTGGATGGGTTCTGTAAGCGGATGATGTTTGCGCCGATCCGTCGAAAAGATGAAATCATCGGATTGATCATCCTTTGCGATAACCGTTTCAAAGACAATGCCGGTCCGGATTTGAGTTTTATTACCGGGTTGGCAAGACTGTTCTCGTCGCAGTTCGCCTTGGCTGAGATGGATAATCAAGGAAAACTATTACAACGTGCAGAACTGCGTGCGCTTCAGTCGCAGATCAACCCGCATTTCTTATTCAACGCCTTGACGACGATTTCGGGCTATACGCGCGAAAATCCCGATCGTGCGCGTCAACTTTTACTTTCGCTTTCTTCTTACTTCCGCAACACCTTGGCGACTCATCATGAGTGGGTCGATATCCAAGAAGAAATCGAACATGTGTTGTCCTATGTCGAAATCGAGAAAGCGCGTTTCGAGGAGAGATTGAACGTAACGGTCCAATGTGCGCCGGAAATTCGTTTCAACGTGCCGAACTTCGTCATCCAACCTTTGATTGAAAACGCGATCAAGCACGGGATGACGCATGACTCCTTACATGTCGACATCCGCATCGAAGAACGTCGTAACGGATTGACGATCGTGGTCAAAGACAATGGTTGCGGGATTCCCCAGGAAAAGATCGATACGTTCTATCATGGTGATGCGGACAAAGGGAAGATCGGTATGACAAACATCCATCAGCGTCTAAAAAGCATCTACCCCAACAATCCGGGACTGGTCATCAAAAGCAAAGTGAATGTCGGAACGACCATTGAAATGTACCTGCCGAAAGAAAAGGTGAACGCATGAAATATTTGATTGTTGACGATGAACGGATCGCCCGTAGCGAACTTAAATACACGATCAAAGAAACCGATCCCCATGCGGTCGTTTTAGAAGCTGATGGCTTTGAAAGCGCGTTGGAAATGATCGGGAACCTCTCGTTTGACGGCGTTTTTCTCGATGTTCAGTTGGTCGAAGGCTCGGGAGTGGATTTGGCGGAACAGATTCGTAAAGTCAATCCGGACTTACCGATCGTTTTTGCGACCGCGTATGATAAATACGCGATCGACGCGTTTTCGGTCGCGGCGGTCGACTATGTACTGAAGCCGTTTCATAGCGAAGACATCGCCCGAGCCTTGGGTAGGTTTTCACGTCCTACACCCAAAAATCCGGTATTGTCATGTCCTTCCGACAAACTATCAGTATGGATGGGGGAAAAAGCAGTTGTCATCAATATCAGCGATATCCATTATCTTCGAAGCAACGAACGTCAAACCTTGTTGGTGACGAAAAAAGGGGAATTGTCGACCAATCTTTCGTTGGATGCCATGGAAAAACGATTGGCTTCATGCGGATTCATGCGCGTTCAACGCGGTTACATCGTCAACCTAAACATGGTTGCGGAGATCGTGCCGTGGTTCAATAATTCGTATGGGATCAAGTTGGGTACCAACACTTCGGAAGTTATTCCGGTCAGTCGCCAGAAAATCGCGTTACTCAGAGAAGTCTTCGATTTTTAATCGCAAGTTTTTACAGTTCATCCACTAATTTACACATTTCGACCCAGATGCAATCGCTTACACCCGGGTTTTTGTTAGGATTGTGTCGAAAAGGAGGATTTGGTTAACTATGATTAGTTTCTTTGGATCTTTGGCTGCCCTGTTCCTCGGTTATTTCCTTTACGGGAAAATCGTAGAAAAGGCATTCAAACCGGACGATCGTCCGACACCTGCCAACGTGGTAAACGATGGCGTCGACTATGTGCCGATGAAAAAATGGAATATCTTCTTGATTCAATTATTGAACATCGCGGGATTGGGTCCGATTTTCGGGGCGATCTCCGGTGCGCTCTGGGGACCGGTCGTCTTCTTGTGGATCGTCTTCGGATCGATCTTCGCGGGAGCTGTCCATGACTACCTCTCCGGCATGATCTCGATGCGTCACAATGGCGCCAGTATTTCCGAAATCGTCGGGATTTATCTCGGCACCGGAATGAAGCAAGTCATGCGTGTCTTCTCCGTTATTCTCTTGGTTTTGGTCGGTGTCGTCTTCATGGTCGGTCCGGCTGGCTTATTGGCCAGATTGACTCCGGAAGTACTCGATGTTAAATTCTGGTTGATCGTCGTTTTAATTTACTACTTCGCTGCGACGATTCTTCCGATCGACAAACTCATCGGTAAGATTTATCCGATCTTCGGCATTACCTTGATCATCATGGCGGTCGGCGTTGCCGGCGGCATCATCTTGAAGGGTTATACGATTCCTGAAATCTCCTTCACCAACTTACATCCTTCGTCGTTGCCGATTTGGCCCTTGATGTTCATCACGGTCGCATGCGGCGCGATTTCCGGCTTCCATGCCACACAATCTCCGATGATGGCCCGTTGCATCACGACCGAAAGACAAGGTCGTACGATCTTCTACGGCGCGATGATCGCGGAAGGCGTTATCGCTCTGATTTGGGCGGCTGCGGGTGTTGCGTTCTATGAAACGACCGGCGGATTGGCCGTCGCGATCAAAGAATTCGGCGGAGCTGCCGGCGTTGTCTATAACATCACGTTCTCGCTTCTCGGTCCGGTCGGCGGAGTCCTTGCCATGCTTGGCGTTATCGCTTGCCCGATCACGTCCGGCGACACTGCGTTCCGTTCGGCTCGCTTGACCTTGGCCGACTGGTTCAAGTTCGAACAAAAACCGATCAAAAACCGTTTGATGATCGCTGTTCCTTTATTGGCGATCGGTTACATGATTACCTTCGTTGATTACAACGTTATCTGGCGTTACTTCGCTTGGTCCAACCAAACCTTGGCGATGATGGCTCTTTGGGCCGGTGCGGTTTACTTGAAGAAAGTCGGTGCCGTCCACTGGATTGCAACCGTTCCCGCAACCTTCATGAGCGCCGTCAGCGTTACCTATATCTTACAGGCTGCCGAAGGGTTCAAACTTTCCACGTCGATCTCCTATCCGGCCGGTATCGCGTTTGCGGCAGTTTGCTTCGGTCTGTATATGTTTAAAGTCGGACTTAAAAAAGAAACCGTTTAATCGTGACTACGAAAAGAAAGGTCGAGGTCGACCTTTCTTTCTTTTATGGAACTCGAAGATTGATCTATCGGTTATAATCAGAATGTTAGAAACGAAGGAGAAAAACGCATGAATCTAAATGAAATCAAAACCTCGGCGCGTGAAAAGATGACCGCATGTAAAATGTGTCGGGTATGTAACGGGGAAACCTGTCGCGGTTGGACACCAGGTCCGGGCGGGAAGGGGACGGGCAGCACCTTCGTCCGCAACGTTTCCAAACTGAATGAGATTACTTTGAATATGCAGATCTTACACGGCGATGATGACGTAAATTGTTCGACGAATTTGTGGGGGCATACGTTACGGGCTCCGATCTTCGCCGCACCGATCGCCAATGTTCCGGTCAATTACGGAACGACCGTTACCGAAGGTGAATACCTCGACGCGTTGGCGGTAGGCTGTAAAAATGCCGGACTCTTGCCGTTCTACGGGGATGGAGCCGCAAAGGAATTCTTCGATCTACCGATGGAAACGCTCGCGAAACTCGGCGGTTATGGGATTCCGACCATCAAACCCTGGGTCAACGACATCGCGCTTGAAAAAATCAAACGTGCCTTAGCGCATTCGCCAAGTGCGATCGCGATGGACGTGGATGCGGCGGGATTGATCAGTCTGAAGAAGACACCGACACCGATCGCGTTTAAGACATTAGAAGATTTGACGTTGATCCGCAAAAACATCAACGTACCCTTTATCGTCAAAGGTGTCATGACGATTGCGGATGCGGAAACGGCTTTGAACTCTGGTGCGGACGCGATCGTGGTTTCCAATCACGGAGGAAGAGTCATGGACAACGGGATTTCCACCGTCGAAGTCTTGGAATCGATCGTACGGTTTGTTGATAAACGTATGACGGTCTTGGTCGACTCGGGATTTCGTAGTGGATATGATGTCTTCAAAGCTCTTGCACTCGGCGCTGACGGCGTTTTGATCGGCCGACCCTTCTCACACGCGACCATCGGCGGACAATCCGAAGGTGTGACGTTTTACGCCAATCAGTTGATTGCGGAACTTGAAGACGCGATGCGTATGACAGGATGCATGTCGATCCATGATATCCAACGCGACAAAATCAACGTTCATTTCTAGAACTTCAAAACAAGATCAATCGATCTTGTTTTTTTCTTCTATTTAGTGATGTTTTGTTAGGAAGATTCATCCGGACACCATAACAGAGAGCGAGGTGAGGTTATGAAATCGATCATCCTGTCAGCCGCCTTTGTGATGTTGACCTTCGGTGTCGGACTTGGCATGGTTTACTTTATCTTGTTTGACCAAGCCAACGATCAAACCCGCAATTTATTACGTCGGGGGCTTCAAGAAACGATGCTTTCCGTAAGCACGGTACCGATCGATCAACGCCGATCGGTTGTTCTCACCACTTTTTCAAACTATATCGCGCCGGATTTGTTGGAGGGATATGAAACCAAAGTCGATCTGATGGATTTCCATGCATCTCCTTTGGCGATTCGGATCAAAATGACGGTTTCAAGCAGAGGGAGTTTGTTTCCGGTCCAAATCACAAGCGAAGAAACGATGATCGAGGTACAAGGATGAATGCGATGATGGACTTCGGAATATTACAGGAATATGTCATGGATACCAACGTGACCGATATCAATTATAACGGCCAACAATGTTGGATCGACCATCTCAAACAAGGACGATTCACAATTGAACCGTTTACCGCCCACGAATTTATGAACCAATTGGCATTCAAACTTGCCAATCGCGTCAACTTAGCATTTAATACATCTTCACCGGTTGTCGAAGCGGAATTCGGGGACATGCGTATCAGTATGATCCATCCCAGCGTTTGTCCGAAAGGGTTGAGTCTATCCTTTCGTAAAACCCCGGCGACATGCCGTTTAATTGAAAAAGAGATGCTGAAGTCGGGATATTGCGAAGCCTGGGTACTGGGATTTCTAAAAGAAGCGGTCCTTCGCAACCGTAACATCTTGGTTAGCGGCTTACCCGGAGCAGGTAAGACCGAACTGGTTAAGTACTTGATGCAATTTATCCCACCTTCCCAACGCGTTATCACGATCGAAGATACTCTTGAATTAAGGTATGGCGATCTTTACCCGAACAAAGACCATGTCTCAATGAAAGTCTCGGAAATATTCGACTATCCCAAAGCCATTAAAACCAGTTTGCGTCAACGCCCGGATTGGGTCTGCGTGTCGGAAGTTCGCGGCGCCGAAGTGATCTCTCTGATGCAGAGCGTATCGACCGGAGCGAGTTTGATTAGTACGATCCATGCGGAAAGCGCGGCGCAAATTCCGCAACGTATCCTACATATGTTGCCTGGATTGCACTTGACCGATGATGCGATGCGCCATTTGATCTATGGCTCGATCGATATTGGGATCCACCTAGAATGCAAAGCGAGCGCCAATGGAATCAAACGTCGCGTTCGTGAGATCGTCGCTTATCATATCGATCCGCAAGATCAACTTTCGATAATCCCTGTCTATAATGCCGAAAAACGAGGGGATTCCATGTTTCTTGACGATCTTCCGAAAAAGGGAGGACGCAAATGAATCCTTGGTTGTTGATCCCTATATTCGCTTTGATTTCACTCATGATATTCAGACATTGGATTGCCCGAAGCGCATTTGCGATCCATGGAAGCCGTCAACTGTTACGCGAACTCTCCTTATATGGAACCCATCTGAAATTGACGACGTTCTACCTTTGGCATATCGGCGCTCTGATCGCGGTGATCGGATTTGGGACGATGTTCGACTTAAGGGCTGCATATATCTTAATTCTCGCCATCGCGGCGTTTCTGCAAATCCCGGCGGCATTGACCTGGCATGCGATCTACCGTGACGAAGAATATCGCTTCTTCCAACTGACTTCCTTTCTCCAACAATTAGTCGCGGTATTTAAAATCCATCCTAAAATCTACCAGGCGTTAGGCGAATGTCGCAATCAAACGGACGGTGCGCTGGCGAAAGATGTGGAAACATGGATTTCGAATCTGGATCACGGCGTACCGGCTTCCCAAAGTTGCGAAACTTTCTTGCAACATCAACCGCATTTCATCGTCGCCAACCTGATTCGCTTGATGATGTTTGCGGAAGAATACGGTGGCGATAAGCACGTGGAAGGATTGGAGATGATCCAAGATGACATCGAAGACTGGATCGACGATACAGTCACCTTAAAGCAGAATCAACGCGGCTTACGAAACCGAATTCTAATGTTATGTGGTATGGCGATGTTGATCGCGATGATGAGTCAAAATATGTTGCTGAAAACCGGGCTCGCAATCGACGAACTCTTCCGGGAAACATCCGTGTTTATCTTTTTACTGGCAATCCAATTGACGATTCTGATGGCGCAAAAGGTCATCGCATCGCCTTGGATCAGCGATGAGGAGAAACTATGGCGATCTTGATCCTTAACCTGATCGTAATTCTACTTTCGATGGCTTACCGATCCAGAATAAGGACATGGATCGTAGATCACGGGATGGAATCGGACTATCGAACCTTTTGCCGCATCGTGGGTGAAACGCAACCCGAATACCGTATGGCTAAGCGTTGGGACAGAACGGTCAAATCGATGCCGATCCTGGTATTGTCCGTTTTCTTCAAAAACCAGTTCATCATTCAGATGATACTCGTTAGTATCCTGATCTATCGATATGAATCGGATTACTTAAAACTTAGGGCGAAAACACGTCGCCTAAAATCCCAAATCCGTTACCAATTCCCGATCTATCTTCGTCAGATCCAAGTCTTGCTTCAAAACAATACCGTCGTGACGACGATCGATCTATCCCAACACTATGCACCTTCGCTCTTTCGGGCGGAAGTGGCTTACTTTGTCGAACAGTTGCGCCAACGACCGCAAGACATCGATCCCTACCTGGATTTCCTGTCTTTTTATCAATTACCGGAAATCGCCAGAGCCATGAAGTTACTTTATCGCTATAACACGGTCGGTCAGGCCGACTCCTATCATCAATTGAATCGTATGATCCAATCGACGTCAAAATGGTTGCGTGAAGAACGGATATCCCGTAAAACCAACGCACAGGCAGCCTATCAATGGTGGGGAATGGTTAAAAAAATCGCTAATAACCTTTAAAATAAGGGTTTTAGCGATATCTAAATTGGAAAGCGTACATAAAGCGTACAACTATATATTTTTATGGGCAATTTCGTCCAATTTTTGACTAACTTGAACCTGTTTGTTTGGATAAAGATGCGAGTAGGTCCTGAGTGTTGTTTCGATATTTTCGTGTCCAAGACGTTCGGAGATTAACAGAGGGGAGAAACCAAGTTCGATCAGTAATGAAGCATGCGAATGTCTTAAGTCATGAACCCTGACCTTTTTAACTCCACTCTTTTTGCATCCTTTTACTATCTCACGGTATAGATAGGATTTGTTTATTGGAAATAGTCGTTGAGTTGGTTTGTAACTATGAATCCGTGAGATATAGTTCTCAAGAAGTTCACTGATAAAGTCAGGCATTGTAATTACTCTTTTACTTTTGGGGGTCTTTGGAGTCAATATTAATTCCTTCCCATTTACTATAGCAAAATTTTTGTTGATGTTGATTGTTTTTTTCGCAAAATCAATATCTTCACCTGTAAGTGCCATCATTTCTCCTTGGCGCATTCCTGTCCAGAATAATAAGTTAAACACGACTTCAGAGATTGGATTGTCGGAAATACATCGAATGAATTTATCGAATTCCTGAGTTGTCCAGAACTGAACTGACTCACTATATTTCTTTCCCATACTTCCGCATTGCTCAACGGGGTTCTTGTCAAGATTATAGTACCTGACAGCATAATTGAAGATCGAAGATAGCTGATTACTCATGTGTTTCAAGTATGTTTGACTATAATTCTGGCGATCTGAGATCTGCATATTTTGCCAAGATCTGATTGTCGATGGAGTAATCGAGTTTATCGGCATCTCATCAAAATATGGTTTAATTTTAGTTTCAAGAAGATTCTTTTTATTTGCATAGGAAGTTGGTTTTAGTCTAGTCAAACTATCCTCAAGATACAGATCAACAAGGTTTTTAAACAATATATCGCAATCTGCTTTTGCCTTATTGAGGAAGTCGCGTTCGTATTTTTTCGCGTCCTTTTGAGTTAGAAATCCTTCTTTCTTTTTCTGTTTGGTTTTACCGGTCCAATCGACATAATTGAACTTTGCGTACCAAGTTCCACGTTTCTGATTCTTATAAACAGGCATCTTTTTTTCCTTTCACTCACTTGAAGTAATTCTTATTGTAGTTTTCAATACTAAAATTTAATTCCCAAATTTCTTATACTTTAGCTTTGAGTTTGTTGATTTTATATGAACAGAAGTCTTGAAGATCCTCAACAAGTTTGCTGTACTCAGCATTACTGATTTCGATTTCTGAATTATCAGGATAAATCAATGCCACCTTTTGAGAACTTGAAGCACCAGAAGTTTGCTGAAGAGTATACAGAGTAGAGTCTTGAATTACCTGATAAACATTGATTTCTTCTGAATCACTAGTTGGAATAAACTCAAGTGTTATTCCCATTGACTCAAGAAGATTTTTGAGAGCTTCAGTTGACTTCAACTCTTTTATTGAATTCTTGAGTTCATCTTCAGACATTATGTTTGACCATTTTTCAACTAGATCGATTTTTTTCGAATTATCAGATCTATAAATTCTTTTTCTCTCTGCTTGATTACATTCTAGATAGGCAACATCGACAGAGAAGAAATCAGCCAATAACTTAAGATTGGTCTTATGCGGCTTGGACTTATCTAGACACCACTCATTAATTGTTTTTCTTGGGAACTGACTTTCTTCATTACTGTTTTTATTTACATATTCGCCAAAAGCCTTTGAGAAAGTAGTTTGATTGAATCCATGTTCTTGTATTAATTTATGGATCAATCTTCCTGTACTTATTGACTCCTTTTCGATAATTTCAATTTTACTCATTTTGGTTCCTCTTTCGTTTTTGTGTAGCAATTAATTGATTTGTAACCTTTTCATGTGATGAAGATGTTGAATACGTTTATTGAAAGGTTACATAGACACATTTACAATTTGAGTATAGCAACAGCAGTTGTTATAGTCAACAGAAAGAGGTCAAAAATGGCAAACGAAGAAATTAAGAAATCGCTAAAGTCTGCTGGTATGTATCAGTGGGAACTTGCCAATGAGTTGGGAGTAAGTGAGGGTACACTTACGAGATATCTTAGAAAGGAAATTTCAAGTGCAGATAAGCATGAAATCCTTGAGATTATCAGGAAGTTTCGAAAGTCCAAGTCATTTGGTGATGAATGATGGAAGAGAAAGTTTTCTATAAAGCAAAAGATGTCTCAAGTATCCTGGGGATATCTCGATCAAGTGCTTATCGAATTATCAAGAGATTGAACGACGAGTTAAGCAAACTTGGAATGATTACAATTAGCGGAAAAGTATCACGAAAATACTTTGAAGAAAAGACATACTTGTAGGAGGCAAATGCAATGATAAAAAACGATAGATCACCTTATGTTGAAGGTGATGGTAAACATCCAAAAGGAAAAAAAGAGTTCCGGAAATATTCACCAACTCCAAAGGAGTCTTGGTTGACTGTTATGGCAAGATACGATCTTCCTTACATAAAAGTTGAC
Organism: uncultured Erysipelotrichaceae bacterium; assembly: GCA_942492825.1. Lineage (GTDB taxonomy): Bacteria > Bacillota_I > Bacilli_A > Erysipelotrichales > Erysipelotrichaceae > GWE2-51-13. The sequence continues at coordinate 127,920 of OW818635.1, forward strand.
ATAGATGACTTCAACCGCTCCACTGGAGAGCTTGTAGACGCGATTCACGACAGACCTAGGAGTGAATATGTCTTAAGTAAACTTGACGCATACGGGCTTAAATACAACGCAATGAAGACAACAAATGGAGTTCATATCTTCATGAAACTGCCTGAGGGACTGTTTAACTCAAACAGAATAAATTGGGTAACACCAATCGACGTAAAAATGGAGTGGAAACTTCCAACATCGGATGATCACATAACACTGAAGAGAAATGGAACCACCTTCAACTGGATAAAAGGGTGTGTTGAAAATCACGATGTCGATGAATTGCCATATTGGCTGTACCCTATGCAAAAAAGCAAACTGGATCTTGTTGAAGAAGGGAACAGAGTGCAAGGTCTTTCTGCTTATCTTTTTCATCTAGTTAAGTTCAACTTCTCTCCTGAACAAATATTTACAATTGTCGAGCTTCGAAATGAGTCTTTAAAGACACCATTATCGAAGAAGGAGCTGTTCGATAGTGTTCTAAATGCGAGTACAATGGAACGACTGAGAGAAGTAGTTGGAAGTCACAACACAAAACGAGGTGTTAGCCTTGATAACTTCAGGAAATTTCTTGAGACAAACAGACTGGTGCTTAAGTACAATCTCCTTACAAAACAAACTGAGTACGAAAATGTTCCTGATCAATACAAAACTGTAAATGACAGGTTGAACGGGATGCCAATAGTCCTTCATGATGACTTTCAAAAATTCACTGGTACAAGAATGAACAAGAGCACAGTGACTGACTACATATTTGCAGTATCAGATGAAAATGCATATAACCCGGTACATGAGTACTTAAGGTCTGAAAGTTGGGATGAAGTGGATCGGTTTGGCACTATCTACCAGATTCTAAACTTGACAAATGACATCGAAAAAATACTTGTCAAAAAATGGTTCATTCAATGTGTTGCATTGTCGTTCAATACCCTTGAAAATCCAATTGGTGCTGAAGGAGTACTGATACTATCAGGAAAGGAGGCAATTGGGAAATCAAGATTCTTCAGACTTGTGTGTCCATATCCAGACTGGTTTAGAAGCAAAAGCAATGCGTTCCGGCTAGATAACAAGGACAACATCATCTCAGTACTGAGTGGATTTATTACAGAAATAGGCGAGATTGATGCCACTCTGAAAATGAAGAGGTCAGATCTCAAGTCCTTCATAACTGAATCGGTAGATAGTCTTCGCAGACCATATGCAAGAGAGGAGTGCTCAACGCCTCGCACCACTTCATTTTGCGGAACAACAAACGAAACAGAGTTCCTTGATGAACATAGTGGATATCGTCGTTGGTGGAACATTTCGGTAAGTTACATCGATAACGAGAGATTGTTGAAGTTTGTCTCTTCTAATGAACTGAAACAGTTCTGGTCTCAATGCTACTCGATGTACAAAAAGGATCCAAATTACTTCCGGCTGACTAAGGAGGAACTAAGTATACTTGAGAAGTCTAATGAAGAAGTGACTCTTGTGGCACCATCTGAACAAGAACTTCGCGACCTTCTGGATTTCGAGATGCCAATTGAGTATTGGGGTTGGTACACGCTATCGGCACTAAAGGCTTCACCAAGAGCGTTCGAACTATCGAGATACTCTCCAAAGGAGATCGGTGTAGCACTAACAAGGATTAAGAAGGAAATCCCTAAAATAGAGAAGCGCCGAACAAGCAAAGGGGTTGAGTACCTTCTACCATTCAAAGACATCAAAAGCAGATGAGATAGCTAGCTAATGTATGAGTGTATAAAAAACTGCATGCTTTAGCACACTAGAAATCATGACAATAAACCAAAAAATTACTAACCATTAATGTTGAGTAAATGATAAATCAACATACACACATGCACTGCATGCAAAAGGAGATATCGAATGAGAAAAATCACTACCATGTTTTATCAAAACAAGAATGATGATGTAACAATTGTCGACTATGATCATAGAGGATCAACTTTCTATAAAATCACGGGTCTTGAAAATGTCATAGACCAAATTAACTTGAAGGAATACTTATGGGGTCCAAATCTTTACTTCTGGAAAGATGGTCCAAACTTTGGAGTTGCTGCTGAAGTTCGAAATGAGCAAATCTACCTAGAGTTTGTACACAAATCACTAAGTGAATTAACACTGAAGAGAAGTAAGGAGTTGCTGAATATGATTAACAGCAAGATGCATGCCAGGAAATGCACAATAAAACGAAGCAACGGTGAAGCGGTGAAGAAAGGCAACTTTGTCGCGGTAGGAATATCACTTATCAAGAAATCATGCTAGACTTATATTAGGGAAGGAGACAAGTTGTCTCCTTTTTTGATGTATTGATTCCCTTCACAAAGTTTTATTACTAATTTGAATATAACGATATCTCCAAAGTATTTCGGTAATTTTGCATGAAGCAAGAATCTTTCATAAAGATGTTTCTAAAATGATATAATGATTTTAATAAGCTGGATTTGAAGGCTGCTATTTATGTACTTATCAATTCCCAACAAATTTGGCTATTACATTTTTTTTTGGAAAATATTAAACAGAGGGGGCAAACCAACAATGGTGGGATTTCAGAGTTTACTGTTAGAATTCAGGCAAACACATTCTAGCAAACGTGGTTTAGGCGATCTATTTGAACGATTTGTAAAACAGTTCTTCTTAACTGATAGGCTTTATGCTGACTTAGTTGACAAAGTTTGGTTATGGAATGAGTTCCCTTATCGAGGGAGCCATGTAGACACAGGGATTGATATAGTAATTTCGAAGAAAAACAGTATGGAGTTTTGGGCAGTTCAATGTAAATTTTACGATGAGAAATACACGGTTTCAAAGTCGGATGTTGATACTTTCTTATCAGCTTCAGGAAAGAGCTTTGTTGTTGATGGACACAAGATACATTTTTCAGAACGTTTTGTTGTTTCAACTACCGACAGATGGGGTAAGAATGCTGTCGATGCTATCGAAAATCAATTTATTCCAGTGCATCGGATACGTTTGCAGGATTTTAAAGACTCATCAATAGATTGGGAAAGTTTCTCCTTATCTAGAATTGACAGCATGAAAATTGCTAAGAAGAAATCACTTCTTCATCACCAAATTGAAGCTGTGGATGATGTGATGGTAGGATTTGAGAATGCAGATCGAGGGAAATTGATCATGGCCTGTGGTACGGGAAAGACATTTACTTCGATGAAAATTGCAGAGAGAGTAACTAATGGAAAAGGAAATGTACTTTTTCTTGTACCATCAATTTCACTACTAAATCAGACGCTAGTTGAATGGACCGCACAAATTTCTTATGATTTCCATGTTTATGCCATATGCTCAGATCCAAAAGCGAGTATTTCATCTGAGTCAATTGATACAATTATACCAGCAACAACTGACGTAAATAGATTGTTAGCAAGCTACTTAGCTAACAAAGATGATAATCATTTGAACATCTTTTTTTCGACTTATCAGTCAATTGATATTGTTGCCAAGGTGCAGTCGGAGATAGGTTTTGTTTTCAATCTGATCGTTTGTGATGAAGCGCACAGAACTACTGGTGTGACTCTGGCAGAAGCGGATGAATCTGATTTTGTTAAAGTACATAATAATAGTTTTATCCCATCACAAAAGCGGCTATACATGACTGCAACACCAAGAATTTACGCAGATGAGAGTAAAGAGAAAGCAACCAATGCTAATGCGCTTCTTTGTTCTATGGATAATGAGGAAATTTTTGGTAAAGATCTTCATTTGCTAGGATTCTCAAGAGCAGTTGAAAATGGTTTGCTTTCTGACTATAAAGTTATTGTGTTAGCAGTTGATGAGGGGTATGTGAATCATTCACTCCAAAAATTACTAACTGATAGCAATAATGAACTAAGTCTTGATGATTCGATAAAAATTATGGGCTGCTGGAATGGATTATCAAAGAAAACAATTTTTACATCAGATGAAGATAACTTTAAAGTTGATCCTTTACCTATGAAAAGAGCTGTTGCCTTTAGTAATAGAATATCGGATTCAAAAAAACTTGTTGAAATGTTTGATCACATCGTAAATTTCTTTAAAATGGGTAGTACAGACAACTCGATGGTAGACATAGAAATTGATCATGTTGATGGAACGTATAACTCTCTAGAAAAAAAGCAAAAGCTTGATTGGTTAAAGGAAGATATTCCTGAAGGGAAATGTAGGATATTATCAAACGCAAGGGTTTTATCTGAAGGAATTGATGTACCTGCGCTTGATGCAGTAATGTTTTTAAACCCACGAAATTCCATTGTTGATATTATTCAATCAGTAGGCAGAGTAATGAGAAAATCCGAAGGTAAGAAATATGGGTATATTATCTTGCCTATAGGCATTCCTTTGGGTGTCGAACCTGAAGAAGCATTAGGAAATAATCAGAAATATAAAATAGTTTGGGATGTTTTACAAGCATTAAGGGCACACGATGACAGATTTAATAACACTATTAATAAAATCGAACTTAATAAAAGAAAACCTGACAATATCCAAATAATTGGAGTCACTGGAGCAACTTCATTCGATGGTAATGAGAGTGATCAAGCAAAATCTTCTTATGCGCAAATATCATTTGATACCGAAAACATGGATAAGTGGAAAAACAGCATATATGCCAAGATAATCAAGAAATGTGGTTCTCGAAAGTATTGGGAAAATTGGGCAAAAGATATTGCTGATATTTCTCAAAGACATATTACTCGAATAAATGGACTGCTTGAAAGTAAGGATCATCAAGAAAAGTTTGCACAGTTCCTTATTGGGTTGAGAGATAATCTTAATCCTACAATCTCACATGAAGATGCAATAGAAATGTTGGCTCAGCATATGATAACAAAGCCTGTATTTGATGCATTGTTTGATAATTATCAATTCATCAAAAATAACCCTGTTTCAATTATCATGCAGGAGATGTTAGATTTGCTTGATGAGTCTGCAATAGGTCAGGAAAGAGAAATCCTTGATAAGTTCTACTTAAGTGTTCAAGAGCGTGCTAGAGGGATAGATAATGCTGCTGCGAAGCAAAAGATAATTATTGAACTGTATGAGCAGTTTTTTAAGACTGCATTACCAAAGCAGGTAGAGAAGCTTGGAATTGTCTACACTCCTGTTGAGGCGGTGGACTTTATTGTTAGGAGTGTTGAGTTTTTCCTAAAGACTAAGTTTAACACAAGCATTTCTGAGAAAGGTGTACATGTCATTGATCCATTTACTGGCACTGGGACATTCATTAATCGTTTGCTTATTAGTGGAATTATTGATTCAAATTCGATGTTATACAAATACAAGAACGAGATTCATGCCAATGAGATTGTTTTGCTGGCTTACTATATTGCTGCAGTTAACATTGAAGAAACTTTTCATGATCTTTTTGGGAAGGATGAGTATGTACCTTTTGAAGGTATAGTACTTACGGACACTTTTGAGCTTTCTGAGTCAAAGGCAACTCGAAAGGGAGAAAGTGAAGATGCTTTGATGTTTCATCAGAACAGTGACCGTGCAAAAAAGCAACTTGAGACAGATATTCAAGTTATAATTGGTAACCCTCCATATTCGGCCGGCCAAAAATCAGCCAATGATAATAATCAAAATGTTAAGTATGAAAAACTCGATGCGTCAATTGCTAATACTTATGGTGAGAATTCGAGAGCAACACTTTTGCGTAATTTGTATGACCCCTATATAAAAGCTTTCAGATGGGCCTCTGACAGAATTCATGAGAACGGTGTTATTGGATATATTTCTAATAGCGCAATAATAAATGGACAATCACTGGATGGGTTTAGAAAATGTATTCTCGATGAGTTCAATTCGATATACTGCCTAAATCTTCGAGGTGATCAACGCACATCCGGCGAAAGGTCACGCCAAGAAGGTGGAAAACTGTTCGGAAGCGGCAGTAGAGCAGGGATCGCAATAACGTTCCTCATAAAAAAGAAAAATGCAAAGAAGGATAACTTTGTTCATTACTATGATATAGGTGATTATCTAACCAGGCAAGAGAAGCTAGATGCACTATCAAGTTTTAGTGATGTCTCAAAGATTAAGTGGTTAAAAATTTACCCTGATGCAAATAATGATTGGATAAATACTAGAAAGCCTCAGTTCGATAGTTTCATGAGCATTGGAGATAAAAAGAAGAAAGGATTACAATCGATTTTTAGTGATAGATATTCTACTGGTGTATCGTCAAGCAGAGATACTTGGGTATACAATTATAGTATTAGTTCACTTGAATTAAATGTTAAAAAAAGCATCGATTTCTATAACTCTGAACTAGAAAGATGCCACTCTAAATGGGAAGAGAAGATTACTGGTTACAGTAGGGTGTATCTTGACACCGAAAGAAAAACCTTCTTACAGGAAATGATTAGCCGAGATCCAAAGAAGATCAGTTGGTCTGATGGAATGATAACGAAATTCATGAGTAGAACCAAAATTGATTTTGTTGAGAACTCGATAAGGATAGTAATGCATCGACCATTTTGTCTTCAGTACCTATATTTCGACAAAAGTCTAATTGAGAGACCTTCAAAGTGGAGCAATATTTTCCCACAAGATGGGGTTGATAATCTTGTAATATGTGTTTCTGGTGCACCACTTAAAAAGAAGTTTTCTGTTTTGATGACGAACAAAATTCAAGATTTGAATCTTCTTGAACATGCACAATGCTTTCCATTGTATATCTTTGAAGAAGAGCAAGTTAGCAATAAGCAGCTTAATTTGCTTGACCAACTTGATGAAGATCACAATGTGTCAAAACACCTGAAACGTTATGCGCTTAGTGATGTTGCGCTTAATAAGTGGCAGAATACTTATGGCAAGATGGTAACAAAGGAAGATGTATTTTACTATTGTTATGCAGTATTACATTCAAAAACCTATATTGAAACTTATTGTGATGATTTAAGCAAAACGTTGCCAAAAATTCCAATGCTTGATAAGTTCAAGAGTTATGTTGATATTGGCAAAAAACTATCAGACTTACATGTGAATTTCGAGAAATGTGAACCCTTAAGTGGAATAAGAGTCGAAAAGACTTCTAATGACTATACTATTGACCAAATCAAGTTCCAAAAGAGAAATGGAATTGTTCAAAAGGATACTATTCTCTACAATAGCTCAATAACAATTTCAGAAATACCAACTAAGGCTTATGATTACATAATAAACGGGAAGTCTGCGATTGATTGGATTATAGAGAGGTTTGTATATAGTGTAGATAAAGAAAGCAAATTGTTGAACGATCCCAATAAGCTATTTGGAAGTAAGTATGTTTTTGATTTACTTTTGTCAATAATATCATTAAGTATAAAAACTCAAGAACTTGTAAGCCTTCTACCGGAGTATAAAGAGATTTAGCGTATGCACTATACAAAGCACTTATATATGGATAGAGTAATCTCAATAAAAAAGTTGACTAAGAAAGGTGGGTGTTTAAATGCTATCTAGAGTGAAGAAAGGTCTTAATAATTTTTTCGCACCATTCAAATTGTTGTCGTTTGCCAAAGTGTATATCTGGTGGATACTATGTTTGATATTCTTTGGTTTACTGAACCTTTGGGTATACTTCTTCTTAGGATTGCCTACTAAAATTCTTGCTGAAGTTGAGAACGGAATAATATATAGCTTTGGCATATCTATATGTGCCCCATATATAGCTAACTTTTCACTAGAAGTGATTGACTCATCGAGAAAAAGAAATAGAATCAAATTTGCTGGATATAAAGTTCCAGCTTTGATAATGACATCGATTTATGTTGTTATGCTGACAATCATTTGGTTAGGGAAATATAGATCGTCATTTGGCCTTCAAGCCATCGTTCTAGTAGTTTCTCTATTCTTTGTATTTTACATGTATTGTGTTAGTGAGATGACTAACCATGTTTATTACTTTCGTGAATATGATGATTCGGAATACCTTACTAGGGAAAAAAAGAGAATGAATTCTATAGAGGAAGACGCAAATATAGTAAGTTCTGATGAGTTCACAAATTGGAGGAAAAAATAGATGATAAAATCACTTATATTAACAGAGGTTAGTCAGCCAATAGGGACGTTCTATGTAGGGAAAATGAAATCAGATGATTTGATGCAAATATCTAGGGTTGAAAGAAGAGAAAAAAACAAAGGAATTCAACGTGAACTTTCTGATTATCGTGTAAACGAAATTGCTAGATATTGTGATGACCCTGATGCTACTTTCCCAACCCCAATAATCCTGTCAATAGTCGAAAAAGATCTTGTGAAATTAGAGGACACAAAAGACTTATTCCATGCGTTTGGACTAGATAATGATGTGATAACACAAATTGCCGAGAATTTTGGGAAAATAATCAGGATCACGTACAATGATGACTATAGACTAGCTGAAGTTCTTGACGGACAGCATCGTCTTGAAGGAATTAAAAGAGCTAACACTATAAATATAGAGTTGCCTATTGTTGTAATGTTCGACTTAACAGAAGAGGAAAAAGCATATATATTTTCTACTATTAATAGTAATCAAACAAAAGTAGATAAATCGCTAATCTACGATCTTTTCGAATTAAGTACAAAAAGAAGTCCTCTGAAAACATGTCACGAGATTGCGAGAGTAATGAATTTGAGTAACGAGTCACCTTTCAAAGGAAAACTTAAGATGTTGGGAAAGAGAAAAGATGAGGGGGAGTTATTATCTCAAGGTACTTTTGTTGAATACCTGGTAGGGCTGATTTCCGGTGATCCAAAATCAGATATGATTGACTATAAAAATGGTAGTATTCCTAAGAAAGATAGTAGATATGTGCTAAGAGACTACTTTCTTGATAACAGAGATGACATAATTCTTAAGCTACTCTACCTGTTCTTTGGTCAAGTGAAGGAAGTTTTCCCAAATGAGTGGAACAATTCAAAATATATTTTGTCAAAGACTACTGGTTACGGCGCTATGCTAAAGCTGTTTAGAGAGATAATTAGAAGAGGACAGGAAAATGGAAAAATTAATCAAGATATTTTTAAAGAATATCTTCTGAGTGGACAGAATGCACTTATTAGGGAAAATTTGAGACTTACTTCTGAGCATTTTGCATCAAATGATCAAACTCAAACTTTGCTTGCAAATTACTTTATAAAAGCCTATGAGAAAGAGTCAATGATAAAGTTTTCTAATGATGAGTAATCAGAATACATAATTGACAATGTCTTCAAATCCCTCTCAATTTTTGGAGGGATTTCTTTGTATAAATTATAAATAATCTTGTCATAAATGAAGAGTACAAGAAGCGTACAACTATTTTTTGCTTCTGATGATATTAAAGAAACAAGAGAGATTGGATAGAATTTTGAGATGGAAATCAAATGAAAAAACTAATGGAAATATACTTGCAATTGGTGGGGCATGGTTCCGCTGTTCGGGGTGACGTTATTGTTTCTATCGGTCATGATGAATATCCTGATGACTATGTTTGGAAAGGGGGTGAGTGGATGAAAGCATTTTTCGAAGAGTATGGATTGGTATTGGTTGTCACCGTCATCGCGACTGGGATGATCGTTTTCTCGGAGGGTTTTAAAACCACGATGCAACAAACGTTAACCAACCAATGGTCACAAATGACCACAAGCACGACGACACCGTGAGTACGCAACGATGAAAGGCGCCTTTGAAACGGGGATCGTCCTCTTCTTCGGGATGATGTTTCTTTGGATGGGTATCAGTATGGTGCAGGTGATGTGGGCATACAACCAAGCCCGGTATCTACAGGAGTTCGCGCTATCGACGATCGAACGACAAAATCGCTTTGATTCGGATGTCCTCGATTTGATCGATGTACAAGCGCAACATTGCGATCGGTGTGTTCTTACGATCGAACCGATCGCGATAAATTCGAAACGTTATCGCGTCAATGTCGGATTTCCGGTACAAGTTTCGGTATTCGGCATCCAAGCGATGGCGCAAACCAGCGCAACCACGCGTCCCGTCTCTTAAGTGCAGCATCGCTGCACTTTTGATATAGATGAAAAGAACACATCATTAACGCACTTGTATGCGGGGTTGACGATGGTCCGAATAAAAACATCCGTGGTATAATACTGCTGTGTTGTTTCGAGTTGAAAGGGGTACGCCTATGCGCATGGATGTTCTCGCCGCCATCGTCGTCTGTAAAGCAGCCTACGGGGTCGGTAAAATCTTTCATAAAGGAAGCAGTCTTCCGGGGAAAATCGCGTTGCGGATTTGTCCGGATATTTTATCGCTTGTCGAGTTACCCAAGCACGTCATCGCCGTTACCGGAAGTAATGGGAAGACGTCGACGGTCGAAATGATCGCCCATATCTTAAGCGAAAATAATCTTAAGGTCGGTTACAATAAAGAAGGATCCAATCAGATCGAAGGTGTAACCACGCTTGTTTTACGCAATACCACATTATCCGGGAAAGTCACCTGCGATGCGTTGGTTATCGAAAGTGACGAACGTTTTGCCCGACATACGTTTAAAAAAATCCAACCGACCTTCTTTGTCATCACCAATCTTTACCGTGACCAATTGACACGTAACGGCCATCCGGAATGGGTTTTCGACATCATCAAGGAAGCGATCGCACCCCAAACCAAGTTGATACTGAACGCGGATGATCCGTTGGTGTCCTCTTTCGGATATCATCGTCCCGGCACCGTTTATTTTGCGATGCTGGAGAATCAATATTCAACCCCGACATCGACATCTATCTATAATGACGGAGCCTATTGCCCGATCTGTAAATCCAAGATGAAATACGACTATGTCCATTTCAGCCATATCGGGAAGTATCTCTGCACAAACTGCGATTATTCCGCACCCGAACCGAACCATTATGTCGATTCGATGGATCTTTCCGAAGGGAAATTTCGGATCGACAACAAATACGAAATCCAACTAAGTTTCAAGAGTGCATATAACGTATATAATTTATTGGCGGCGTTTACGGCGGCTTGTGAGATTGGTATCCAACCTGAAAGAATCGCTAAGTCGCTGAACAACTATCTTTTAACCAGCGGTCGGGTCATTCGCTTTCATACCCAAAACCGCAAAGGAACGCTCTTGATTTCCAAACATGAGAACTCGATCTCATACAATCAGTCGCTTCGTTATGCGGTCAGTCAACCAGGTGTTAATTCGGTCGCGATCATCGTCGATGCGATCAGTCGTAAGTATCATACCAGCGAAACTTCTTGGTTATGGGACATCGATTTCGAAGTTCTCCAATCACAAAATATCGCCTCGATTTTCCTGATGGGTAAATATGCCTACGATTTGGCGACTCGCTTTGAAATGCTGGACCTGCCTAATACTAAAGTATTCAAGTATGTTGACATCGAAGAAGGTGTGAAGAAACTCGATGAAACCGCGCAAGGGGAGATTTTCGTCGTCACATGTTTTTCGGATAAAGGAAAATTTCTTGAAAGCGTGACCTTGGATGACAAATATGTCGCGAAATAGACAGGGAGGTAAGCGATGAAGACGATCCGCATCTTACATCTTTATCATGATTTACTCAATTTATACGGTGATAACGGGAACATACGTATTCTCGAAAAGGAACTTCAGAAACAGCTTGATGTGGAGGCAATTATCGATCAAAAGACCATCGGTGACATCCTAGAATTCGTTGACTATGATCTCGTTTATGTCGGGGCTGGGACCGAACGAAATATATTGGTCGCATTGGAAAATCTTCGTTCCTATGCGGATCAATTAAGTGAGTTTATCTCAGATAACAAAATCTTATTGTCGACTGGAGGAAGTTTTACGATGTTTGGGCGAAAGATTAATTTGCCCGATGAAAAAGAGATCGAAGGGTTGAACCTTTTCGGTTTTGATACCAAACTCAAGAAAAATCGCGATAACCAAGACGGTGTCTATCGGTTTATCGGTGGAAATCAAACTGAACTTGCGATCGGTTTCATCAATAAATCCTACGAAGTGATGCTTGACGAAAATGTTAAGCCGCTCTTTGAGGTTATCAGAGGGGTCGGAAACAATACGACTTCGAGTCAACACAACTTCGAGGGAATCCGTTATAAAAACTTTTTCGCCAGTTCGCTTAGCGGGCCGATCCTCGTGAAGAATCCTTGGTTTCTTGAGAAATTATGTACCGCTATCTTGGTTCTACATGGCATCGACTATATCTCGCATATCAGTGCCGACCAAAGAATGGCGTATACGATCGGACTGGATGGTCTGATGAACACAGACAAAAGGAAAGAGTAGGGAACCTATGCTTTTAACCATCGATATCGGAAATACCAATGTGGTTGCCGTGGTGTATGACGAAAACCGCACAAGACATTATACGCAACGTTTTGCGACGGTTAAACACGAAGCGGATGTGTTTTATCGTTCTTGGATTCAAAGGGATCTTTTGCCCTTGTTAAATGAAAATAAAATCTCGTCCTATTGTTTAAGTTGCGTCGTACCTTCAATAACAACTACGGTCATCGAAGCGCTTGAATCGGTTCTTAACATCAAAGGAATCAATCTGTCGACCCAAACGGTACCGGACTTCATCATCCATTTGGGCAAACCTTCCGAACTCGGAGCGGACTTCATCGCCACCAGTTTCGGCGCGATGGCGAAATATAGATTGCCGATCGTGTTGGCCGATTTAGGTTCAGCAACCAAGATCAGTGTGTTAAATGCTCGTGGGGAATTTGAGGGAGGCATCATCAGCCCGGGGGTCGGCATCTCGATCGACGCGCTAAATCGATTCATCCCGCAATTGCCCGAAATCAAAATGGAAATTCCGACAAAAGTCATCGGCAGGGATACCGTGACTTCGATGCAATCCGGATGGTTGCATGGCACGATCGCGATGGTTGAAGGGTTGGCTGATAAAATCGAGAAGGAAATCGGACAGAAAGCGACCCGCGTTTTGACCGGTGGCTACTCGATTGCCTTGCACGAAGGTTTTCCCGAATTCAACTTCGACGAGTACTTGTTGAATGAAGGATTGTTTGAAATCGATCGAAAGTACAACCCTGATCATTAGACCGTATCATTGAAGGACGCGTCGAAATAGCGTTTTAGTCCTTTACAAACACGCCTAAATCGTTTATTATTAGTACTGCTCACTGAGCATTAATGGCGGTCGTGGCGAAGTTGGTTAACGCATCGGATTGTGGCTCCGACATTCGCGGGTTCGAGCCCCGTCGATCGCCCCATTAAGTAAAAACAAGGAACGAAGGTTCCTTTTTTTGCGTACACTTAAGAATCAAAAGACAACAATATTGTGAAATTCGCACATTCGTGGCATATCCTCACAAACTTACTGAAATAAATTACATTCAATGTAAATATAATCATAATAGTGAAATTAATGTGAAAATAAATGTTGACACTTTCTTTCAATAAAGTATAATAACACCATATTAAGGAGAGGAAGAAACATGAAACACCTTAAACGTATCTTACTCAGTTTGGTCATTTTGGTTCTTGCGGTAGGTTGTTCAACACCGAAAAACGATGTCGAACAAGTCCTTCGCATCGCGAAAGACAATGACGTAGCGTCGCTGGACACCAATGTGGCAACCGATGGTTTATCCTTTGAAGTCATCAAGACGTTTACCGAAGGTTTGATGGAATATGACAAGGACGGAAACATTGTCGAAGGCGTCGCCACAAAATATGACGTATCGACCGACGGTACCGTGTACACCTTCACACTTCGCGATAACGCGAAATGGTCCAACGGCGACAAAGTCACCGCTGCCGACTTCGTCTTCAGCTGGAGACGCTTGGTCGATCCGGCGATGGCGACCGAATACTCCTACATGGCTGAAGCGATCATGATCAAGAACGCGACTGCCATCATCAAAGGCGAAAAACCGTTGACTGACTTAGGTGTTGTTGCGGTCAACGACACAACTTTGGAAGTTACCTTGGAAGCGGCCGTTCCGTATTTCATCCAATTGATGACCTTCCCGGTCTTCCATCCGCTCAATGAAAAATTCGTCACTGAAAAGGGCGATGCGTATGCGAAGAGCGCCGATGCTCTGATTTCCAACGGTCCGTGGACCGTGACGGAATGGACCGAAGGCACCAAGATTCGCGTCGAAAAGAACGATACGTATTGGAACGCAGATGAAATCAACCTTGAAGCCATCGAGTTCCTCTTCATCAAAGACTACCAAACCGCAGCGTTATCGTTTGAAAACGGCGATGTCGACATCGCGAAGATCTCTTCCGACTTGGTCGACCGTTACAAAGACGACGATTTCTTCTACACCAACGAACTCGGGTACACCTGGTATGTCGCACCCAACCAATTGAACGATACCTTGAAGAACGAAAACCTGCGCTTAGCGTTGGCTCTCAGCTTCGATAAAGCCTACATCACCGATACCATTCTGCATGACGGATCCAAAGTCGCCGATTACATCGTACCGGTCGGCTTGGCTACCGGACCGGACGGAAAAGACTTCCGTGACGGTGCCGACACTTACTTATCCTTCGACAAAGCCAAAGCGTTGGAATATTGGAACGCCGCGAAGACCGAACTTGGCGTCACGTCGCTGACCTTGGAACTCTTGGTCGACGATGCTGCCGATACCAAAGCCGTCGCTGAATTCCTACAGACCGAATGGAAGACCAATTTACCGGGCTTGACTGTCACGATCCAAGTCCAACCGAAGAAAAACCGTCTCCAACTCATGCGTGACGGGACTTTCCAACTTGGTTTGACCCGTTGGGGACCCGATTACGCCGACCCGTTCACCTACTTGGGCGATTTGTTCCAGACGGGTGTCAACTACAACTATGGACGTTTCTCGGATGCTGAATACGACGCATTGATCCAGACCACGGCTCCGGGCGGATCCTTATCCACCAAGGCGCAAGAACGCTGGGATGCATTGCATGAAGCGGAAGCCGTTCTCCTTGAACAAGCAGGCATCTTGCCGGCATGGCAATCCGGGGAAGCGTTATTGATCAACACGAAAGTTACCGGCTTCGAATATCATGTCGTCGGACAACCTTCTTACCGCAACGTCGTTATCGCAGAATAGCAGACAATCCGATCGCTGTGAGGAAACCTCCGCTTCAGGCGCTGGTTTCCTCTTCGTTTAGAGAGGTGGCACCATGGCAAAATACATTGCGAAACGGATTCTATTATCGCTGGTTACCCTCTTTGTAATCTTGTTCATTCTTTTCATGCTCCTACAATTCATGCCCGGTAGTCCGTTCAATGATGAAAAGTTGACGGCCGCCCAACAAGCGGTGCTGATGGCGAAATACGGATTGGACAAACCGTTCTTCGAAAGATTCTGGATCTATCTACAGAATGTCGTCCTACGCGGTGATTTCGGTATTTCCTACGCCATCAAAAAAGATATGCTGGTGTCAGGTATCGTTATGTCCCGATTGGGAACGTCGGTCCGCATCGGCTTACAAGCCTTGTTGCTGGGAACAAGTTTAGGCGTCGTGTTCGGAGTGATCTCAGGCGCGAAGCGGAACACGTGGATGGATTCTTTGGCGACCGTGGCAGCGGTAATCGGCGTCAGTATTCCCTCGTATGTTCTGGCTTTGGTGCTGAGTTTCGTACTCGGTTACAAATTCCGCATCTTCGATATCACTTATAAAGTGGATCAACCCTTATGGTCATCCATTCTTCCGACGATCGCGCTATCGTTCTTCGTCATGGCGCAGACGACCCGTTTCTTACGAACCGAACTCATCGAAGTGTTGGGGTCGGATTATATCAAATTGGTCGACGCCAAAGGTGTCAAACGATTTCGCGTCATCATGCGTCACGGCTTACGTAACGCACTGATCTCGGTCGTCACGATTCTCGGTCCGTTGACTGTAAACTTGATGACAGGATCCTTGGTCGTCGAACGGGTTTACGGTATCCCCGGAATCGGCAGTCTATTGGTCGAAGGGATCCAAGTCAACGACTACAATATCATCGTCATGATCGCGTTTGTTTATAGCGCGCTCTACATCTTTGTCAACTTGATCGTGGATGTTTTGTATGGCGTCATCGATCCGCGTATCCGGGTCGCCAAAGGAGGGTAACATGAGCGAATTCAACCAAAAACAGTTCGAACGTGTCGGTCTCCGCGAATCGAAACAACAGGAAATGTTAGTCGGCGCAAGTACGCCGTTTCTAAAAGACGCATGGCGTCGCTTTGCGAAAAACAAAGGAGCTTTGATCGGTTTGATCGCCATCATTGTCATCTTGTTCTTCGCCTTGTTCGGACCATATCTCAATCAACATGCCTACAATGTCTTGGATAAAATCCACGTCAATCTTCCGCCGCGTATCCCGTTTCTTGAAAAACTCGGGATCTTCAACGGATCGGAAAGCGGCTATAACCCCTATATCGAAAAAGGCTTCACTGAATATTTCTGGTTTGGTACCGATGTCCTTGGACGCGACCTTTGGGACCGTGTCTGGATGGGAACCCGCATCAGCTTCTACATCGCTTTGGTCGCGGTCGGCATCGACATGTTGATCGGGATCGGCTACGGCATGATCTCCGGCTATTTCGGCGGGAAAGTCGACATGGTCATGCAACGCATCGTTGAGATCCTCTCGGGGATCCCCAACCTGGTCGTCGTGACGCTCTTCGTGTTGGTCCTTAAACCTGGACTTGTCTCCATTATCCTTGCCTTGATGATCACCGGTTGGATTTCCATGAGCCGGATCGTCCGATCGCAAGTGCTTAAAATGAAAGAACATGAATTCATCTTGGCCGCGCGAACGTTAGGCGCCAATTCCTTTGTCATCTTGTTTAAAGAACTTTTACCCAACATAATCGGGCAAATCATCGTCATGACCATGTTCTCCATTCCCAACGCGATCTTCTACGAATCGTTTTTAGCATTCGTGGGTTTGGGTTTACAACCCCCGTTGGCATCCTTGGGCGTTTTGATCGCGGACGGTTACCGTGCGATGATCACCCACCCCCATTTGGTTATCTTCCCGACCGTCGTATTATCCGTGTTAATGTTGAGCTTCAACTTGATCGCCGATGGCTTACGCGACGCTTTCGACCCGAAAATGAAAGGATTCTAAGGTGAACACGATGGAAAAAGAACGCATCTTGGAAGTAAATCATCTGGATTTATCCTTTCGCTTGGGATCGGAAGTCAACCATGTCATTCGTGATATCAGTTTCCATGTCAATAAAGGCGAAACCTTGGCTATCGTCGGCGAATCCGGATCCGGCAAGTCCGTCACCACCAAAGCGATTTTGGGGATGATCGATGATAACGGAACCTTAAGCAACGGCGAAATCCTGTTTCGTTTCGGTAAAGAAGGCAGTGTCGACGAAATCGTCGATCTTGCGAAGAAAAACAGGAAATTCATGCAGCAGAATATCCGCGGTTCACGGATCGCCATCATTTTCCAAGATCCCATGACATCGCTGGATCCGACTATGACGATCGGCAAGCAAATCATGGAAAGTATGTTGGAACACAAGAAAGTCGTATCGAAAAAAGAAGCGATGAAGAAAACGATCGAACTCTTGGATTTGGTCGGGATCGAACAACCCGAAAAGCGGGTCAAACAATATCCGCATCAACTTTCAGGTGGAATGCGACAGCGGGTCGTCATCGCGATCGCGCTAGCTTGCGAACCTGATTTGTTGATTGCGGACGAACCGACCACGGCCTTGGATGTCACGATCCAATCGCAAATCTTGGAGTTGATCAAAGACCTTCAAAAGAAAACCGGTGTTTCGATCATTTTCATCACCCATGACTTAGGGGTGGTCGCCAATGTCGCCGACCGCGTCGCGGTCATGTACGCCGGTAAAATCATCGAAGAAGGATTGGCGTCGGAAATCTATTACGATCCGCGTCATCCGTATACCTGGGGTCTTCTCTCCAGTATTCCTTCCATGGAAGGACAGGATGAGGAAATCTATTCCATCCCCGGATCCCCGCCCAATCTAATCGATCCGCCCAAAGGAGACGCGTTCGCGTATCGGAGCGAATATGCGCTTGAGATCGATTTCGAAAAACAACCCCCGATGTTTAGAATCAGCGACACACATTTCTGTGCCAGTTGGCTTCTTCATCCGATGGCGCCGAAACTTGAAATGCCGGTGGTTTTAGCCAAGCGGATCGCAGCGTTTCGTGAAAGGAGGATCGAGCGATGAGTACCAAAGTACTTCTTGAAGTCAATCATCTCTCGCAGTTCTTCCGTATCGATCGTCACACGACGATTCGTGCCGTAGATGATGTTTCATTCCATATCAACGAAGGGGAAACCTTCAGCGTGGTCGGTGAATCCGGTTCCGGTAAGTCGACCTTAGGACGCTCGTTGATTCGTATCTATGATGCGCGAAGCGGCGAAGTGAATTTTATGGGGAAGAAGATCGGCGGGAAACTCGATCCGCAGACCAAGAAGTTTTTAAGGAAGAATATGCAGATGATTTTCCAGGATCCCATGGCTTCGTTGAATCCGCGGAAAAAAGTGTTGGACGCGGTCGCATTCGGCCTGGATATCAACCATCTGGCCGGGAATCGTTCTCAACGTGCGCAGAAAGTCGTCGATGTGTTGAAATCAGTCGGCTTAAGCGAAGACCATCTCAAACGTTATCCGCATCAGTTCTCCGGCGGGCAACGCCAACGCATCGGTGTGGCACGTGCATTGATCATGGAACCCCGTTTTATCATCTGCGACGAAATCATTTCCGCTCTGGACGTATCCATTCAGGCGCAAGTCATCAATCTCATGAAGCGCCTACAAAAAGAACATGGCTTAACCTATATGTTTATCGCCCATGACTTGTCGATGGTTCGATATATCTCCGACCGTGTCGCCGTCATGCATTTAGGACACATCGTCGAAATGGGTACGGTGGAGGATATCTATGACAATGCCATCCATCCGTATACCCGATCACTTCTATCGGCGATTCCGCATCCGGATCCCGATGCGGAGAAGGATCGCAAACGATTTGTTTATATCAAAGGCGGTGTCGATTATAACATCGGCACGATCCGTCAACTGACCGACACCCATTCCATCTTAGCTACCGATGAAGAGTTCTCGTTGTGGAAACAAAACGATTATTCTCTGTTCCTGAAGTAATTGCGTCCTCCTGACGATACTTGGACCGGTAGGCTAAAGTCGAAAGCACCCGTTACCGCCGGGTGCTTTCTTTTACGATTTCCTGTTTGAAGAAGCTATGCATGATATGTAAGACATCCGCATTCAACCCGGCTTCATCCAAAATCCGATGCGGTACGTTTTGAAGCACCAACATCAATTTATCCGGTGATTTCAACCGAGCATACGCATTCTCACTGCTTCGAATCGGAATCACCTCATCCGCACTCCCATGAAGGAAGAGTACCGGACAGAACACCTGTTCGATCGAATCCTTGCCTAGATTGACCACTTCTTTGAATACGTTCGATAAATGATCGGGCAAGGAAAGGGCGGGATCCGTCTTTTCGTTTCGCTTGATCACATTACGCGCAAGATCCTCCACTTTGCCTAACACCGCTTTTAACGTGATATATTCAAACGCCGGTGCTAAGAGAACCAAACGTTCGACCGGATAAAGGGAAGCGAGCTTACTCGCGATCACACCGCCCATTGAGAATCCGACGAGCCAAACGCGTTCATTTTGTTCGATAAGTTGTTTTAACTCTACTTCGGCACGGGATATCCATTGATTCGCATCGATATCCGTCTCATCATTCGGATCGAATAAAGCCGGAATGACTACGCGATATCCCTCGTTTTCGAAGTATCTTTTTAACGGATTGTATTCGTGGATCCTACGTATCCCAAACCCATGGATACAAAGCAACACCGGAGATTTCTTTACCTCAGGCGCAAACCATTGTTTCAACCACTTCATTGACTCACCCCGCAGTCTACTTCTACTATACCTTTTTTTCTGTATTTATCCACCTGTCCACCGTAATAATCTCTTTACGTATGTGAATATTCTCGTCAAACTTGCGTTATGGTCGGCACTTCACTATAATAGAACCGTGAAAAGAGGAAGAGTCATGGAAAAAGAAAAAGTATTGGTGGAAGTCTCCGCCCGTCACGTCCACGTCACCCAAGCCGATCTTGAAACGCTGTTTGGGGAAGGATATGCCTTAACCATTAAAAAAATGCTGTCGCAACCGGGACAATATGCCGCTGAAGAACGCGTCGACCTTGTCGGACCGAAAGGTTCCTTCAAAAACGTCGTCATCCTTGGTCCGGTACGTCCCGCGACCCAAGTCGAAGTCTCGCTGACCGATGCGCGCGCCTTAGGTGTCAACGCATTGATCCGTGAATCCGGTTTGATCGACGGAACCAACGGTTGCACGATCGTCGGACCGAAAGGGCAGGTCGAATTGACCAACGGTGTCATCGCCGCGAAGCGTCACATTCATTTGACGCCTAAAACCGCAAGCTACTATCAGGTTTCTGACAAACAAATCGTCAGCGTCAAAGTCGAGACGGAAAACCGGTCGACGATCTTCGGCGATGTGGTCATCCGTGTAAGCGAAAAGTTCGCGCCGGCGATGCATATCGATACTGATGAAGCCAACGCCGCCGGAATCGTCGGCAGTGCGTTGGGAGAAGTACTTGTCTAAAGCCGTTTCCACGGCTTTTTTCACGGAGGTGAACCATGGCGTTTTTACCGATCACAATTGAAGAAATGAAAGAACGGGGTTGGGAAACACCGGATTTCGTTTTGGTCAGCGGCGATGCCTATGTGGATCATCCCTCCTTTGGAGCCGCCATCATCGGCCGTGTGTTGGAAGCCATGAATTTCAAAGTCGTACTCTTACCGCAACCCGATTGGAAAAGCGATGTCGATTTCCTGCGCTTTCCTAAGCCGTCCCTAGGATTCTTGGTCACTTCCGGCAATATCGATTCGATGGTCAACCATTACACCGTCAGTCGCAAACGCCGCGATAAAGACAACTATACCGATAAAGGGGAGATGGGCAAACGTCCCGATCGGGCAACCATCGTTTATTCCCAAAATCTACGGCGACTTTACCCGGATGTCCCCATTATCTTAGGAGGCATCGAAGCTAGCTTACGTCGTATGTCCCATTATGACTTTTGGGATGACAAAGTCCGTTCTTCGGTTCTGATCGATGCGATGGCCGACTTGTTGGTTTACGGTATGGCTGAAACAACAATCATCGAAATCGCCGAAGCCATGCGGAGTGGTTTAGCCATCAAAGACATCACCTACATCCGAGGGACCGTATATAAAAGCAAGGATGGACCTTTCCCCGAGGATGCCCTTGTCCTTCCGAGTTTTAGCGAAGTGAAGAAAAGCAAAGATAAGTATGGTGAGAGTTTTGTGATCCAATACAAGAATACCGACGCGATTTTAGCGAAACCGCTCTTGGAAGATTACGGATCATGGAAAATCATTCAAAATCCGCCCGCGTTACCACTTTCGCGTAGAGAGATGGATTGGGTTTATTCATTACCTTTTGAACGGGCATTTCATCCTTCCTACACCTACATTCCCGCTGTCGAAGAGATCCAGTTCTCATTGATGAGCAATCGGGGGTGTTACGGCTCATGTCGTTTCTGCGCCTTGACCGCCCACCAAGGACGTGTCATCACATCGCGCAGTAAGGATTCGTTGATTGAAGAAGCGAAGAAGATCACGGCAATGAAAGACTTCAAAGGCTATATCCATGATGTCGGCGGACCGACCGCCAACTTCCATCAACCTTCCTGTGAAAAGCAGTTGGAACATGGCGTTTGCCTGCATCGTGAATGCCTGCATCCTACCGCCTGCAACAATCTTACCGTGACCCATACGGAATATCTGGATGTTTTACGTGAACTCAGAGCGCTTCCCAAAGTCAAGAAGGTCTTTATCCGTTCCGGGATCCGTTATGATTACCTGATGTATGACAAGGACGAATCGTTCTTCGACGAACTGGTCCAACATCATATTTCCGGTCAACTCAAAGTCGCTCCCGAACATGTCTCCGACAAGGTTCTCGATGCGATGGGGAAACCAAGACATCAACTGTACGACGCGTTTGTGAAGAAATATGAAGCGAAGAATAAGAAATTCGGGAAAGATCAATTCTTGGTACCGTATCTGATGAGTTCGCACCCCGGTAGCGACCTAAACGCCGCCATCGAGCTTGCGTTATATCTCAAGAAGATCGGACATACGCCGCAACAGGTCCAGGATTTCTATCCGACTCCGTTTACGGTCAGTACCTGTATGTACTATACCGAGAAAGATCCGTTTACCAAAAAGCCGATCTACGTGGCAAAGACGACCAAAGAAAAGACCTATCAACGCGTGTTGATGCAATTTACCTATCCCCAAAACCAACATTTGGTATTTGAGGCGTTAAAAGCCGCGAATCGGTTGGATTTGGTCGGATTCGGGAAACATTGTTTGATCAAACCGATGAAATCACCGATTCCAACCCGTCCCCATTCGAACTACCCTAAAGGGAAATCACCGCAACGGTGATTTCTTTTTCATAGATTTGTGAATATTCAAGAGAAAAGATATATTATCAGCCAATCCGTTTGATATTCAAGCGATGAAAATGTAAAATGATTCAAGGAGGTGTCTGTCAATGAAAATCCAAAGTCAAAACGTATGGATCGCCGGGCAATTCATTCCGGCATGCTTACTGATCGAAAATACGAAAATCACAGCGGTTTTACCTTATGAAAAGAACGGCGCGGATATTGATTACGACGATCTACGCATCTTACCGGGATTTGTGGATATCCATACCCACGGGGCGTTGGGATTCGATACCAACGACGCGACGGAAGAAGGCTTACGCCGTTTCGCCAAAGGCATCACGCAGGAAGGCATCACGTCGTTTCTGCCCACGACCGTCACGCAAAGCGAAGAAGTGCTGACTCATGCTTTGAAGAATGTTGTGAAAGTCGTGGAAGACGGATATTCCGGAGCGGAAATCCTGGGTGTCCATTTCGAAGGTCCGTACTTGAACATGGAGTATAAAGGCGCGCAACCGCCGGAACATATCGTCAAACCCGATATCGAACAATTCAAACGTTACCAAAGAGCAGCCAAAGGGCTCATCAAATACATGACCATCGCCAGCGAAGAAGATCCGGACTTCGCCCTGACGCGTTACGCCGCGCAACACGGGGTCTGCGTCTCGATGGGACATAGTTCAGCCACCTACCAGCAAGCCCTTTTCGGAATAGCGAACGGGGTCTCAAGCATGACACATGTCTTCAACGGAATGACGCCGTTCAACCACCGCGAACCGGGATTGACCGGGGCAGCGTTACGGATCGATGATGTCTTTGGCGAAATCATCGCGGATGGCAATCACGTGTCTTGGCCGGTCATAAAAACCTTCATGGTTGCCAAAGGCAAAGATCATGCGATTATGATTACCGACTCGCTCTGCATGAAAGGCACCGCTGCCGGAGAGTATTTCTTAGGCGGACATGAAGTCGAAGTCAAAGCCAATGGGTCGGCCTACCTCAAAGGGACAAACAAGTTGGCCGGAAGTACCTTACGCTTTAATGTCGGACTTAAAAACTTAATCGAGAAAGCACTGGTTCCGGTCGACGCGGCGATTCATGCCTGTACGATCAATCCGGCCAGAGCTTTACTGGTCGATGACCGCAAGGGCAAGATCGTCGCCGGATACGACGCCGACTTGGTGGTGTTGGATCTGAATTATGAGGTAATCGAAACCTATGTGCGGGGGAAAGCGCAACTTAGAAACGAACAATGACGGCACACGATATCCAAGCGGTCTTCGTGGACGTGGATGGGACGACGTTTCGTCATGACATCTACGAGGTTCCGCAATCGACCTTCGACGCTTTACGCCGTCTTAAGAAACAAGGCATCAAATTATGTTT
Organism: uncultured Erysipelotrichaceae bacterium; assembly: GCA_942492825.1. Classification (GTDB taxonomy): domain Bacteria; phylum Bacillota_I; class Bacilli_A; order Erysipelotrichales; family Erysipelotrichaceae; genus GWE2-51-13. Next base: position 151,779 of record OW818635.1, read on the forward strand.
GTTGAGTAGTCGGACACCGGAAGAGACTATTCATTTACCGCGTAACTTTATCGAATTGATGGATGCACGCTTGTGGTCGGCCGGAGCGGTCGTCATCGAAAATGCAAAACGGACGATCCATACCATTCATACTGACGATGCGCAAACGCTCATGGAATATGCGCGTCATAACGAACTTGTGGTGCGTTATTCAACCGGCGAGAAAGGGTATTTCGATCAACGGACGAAACCGGAATTCTCGGCGATCTTCGATTATCTCTACCATACGCAACCGGAAAACAAACGTTGGGAAAACGATCCCTGTGTTTGCGCAGTCGTGTTTGCGGATCCGATCCAGCAACAAGCGTTAGCCGACAAATTGAAACATAGCCGCTATACGTTGATGCCCAACTGTATCGAAATAACCCCGCAAGGCATCGACAAAGGCAGCGCATTGATCGCCCAATGTCAACGTTGGGGCATCCCTGTCGCAAAGACATTAGCCTTCGGGGATGGGATCAATGATATAACGATGTTGAAGGCGGCGGGACTGGGTATCGCGATGGGCAATGCGCACGCGACAGTCCGGGCGGCTGCGGACAAAATCTGTGGTAGAATTGAAGATGACGGTTTATATCGGTGCGTCAAAGAACTCGGTTTGATATAGTCAACCTCAAGGAGCAACCCATGAAACATGTATTTATCGTAAATCCGGTGTCCGGCCACGGTAGGGCGATGAAAATCGTACCTCTCATCCACAACTACTTTAAATCTAAACCCGGCGACTATGTCATCCATGAAACGACCGGACATTTATCCGCCAAAGAATTCACGTCGCGTTATACGGCGAAAGACGATGCCTGCGTTTATTCGGTCGGTGGTGACGGGACGGCGTTTGAAGTCCTCAACGGACTCAATGACGGGGTCCGCATGGCGGTGATTCCGGCCGGAACCGGTAACGACTTCTTCCGGATGGCACATGTTTCAAGTAAAGACATGGCATTGTTATTGGCACAAACGATCGAGGGAAAAGACGTCCATGTCGATTATGGATCGATCAACGGAAACCGTATCATCAACACATCTTCCATGGGGTTTGACGCCCAAATCAATAATAAAGCCACCTCGATCGGTAAGAAATTGCCGATCCCTTCGAAGTTGGTGTATATCGTCAGCGCATTGATCACCCTGTCCGAACTTCAGGCCTATAACTTAACGTTGGAATTACCGGATGGGGAACATCACTTTCATGCGGTATTGATCGTCATCAATAACGGCCGTTGGTATGGCGGCGGATTCCAACCGACGCCAATGGCGGATATCCAAGACGGATATTTCGATATCTGCGTCGTCGACGATGTCAAATGGTACACAGCCTTACGTTTATTGCCCAAGTATATGAAAGGGACGCACGTTACCGAAAAGTACGCACACTTCTTCAAAGCCGATAAGTTCGTGTTGAAGAGCGAAGGGGAAGTGGACATTGCGTTTGACGGCGAACCGATCCGTGGAAATCGCTTCGACTTCGAGATGAAGAAAGGGGCCCTCTGGCTGCGTGTTCCGCAACACAGTCCGCTCGACAGCAAGTATCCCTTATGAAACTGGAAAATGAGTTCATCGCACTGACAGTCTCCAACCATGCAGCGCAAATGCATTCTTTGATCGATAAAGCGGACAACACGGAAATCTTATGGCAAGGCGATCCGGACTTCTGGGCTGGTCGCAATCCGATCTTATTTCCGATCGTCGGTTCGACCTTCGATAAAAAAATCCATCTTTTCGATCAAATCTATACGATGGGTAACCATGGTTTCACCCGTAACAGTGATTTTACATTGATCCATCAGACAAGTACGTCATTGACATTACGGTTATCCGAATCGGATGAAACCTTATCTCAATATCCCTTTCGATTTGATCTGGACGTCACTTATACACTGATCGGATCCAAAGTCCAGATCGATTATCGGATCGTTAATAACGATACCAAGCCGATGCCGTTTTCTTTCGGTCTGCATCCGGCATTCGCCTTGGATGATCCCAATCAAGCGAAGATCGAGTTTCCGGTCATCGAACGTAACGGAAAAGACAATTATCCTTCCATCATCAATATGGACGATGCTTTCTTTTCGTCGGTCCCGACATTTATGTTGGAATATCCCAATTCGCCTTACGTCGATCTGTTGCGAGCCGAAAAACGGATCCGTGTCAGTTGCGTCGGATACCGTTGGTTGGCGTTCTGGAAGAAACCACTAGCACGCTTCCTCTGCATCGAACCTTGGCATGGCCATGGTGATTTCGAGAAAGTCACGACCGATTTCTACCAACGCGAAGGGACCTTGGTTTTAGATCCGGGTAAAATCTATAAAACCTCATACTTCATCGAACTACTCTGAGAAAGGAGCTTACCATGTTTGAAATCCATGTATACGATACCTATGATCAAGTCAGTGAAAAAGCCTTTGAAGTCATGAAAGAAGTTATCACAAGCAATCCTCAGGCCGTTTTGGGACTTGCCACCGGATCCTCGCCGGTCGGACTTTATCAACGCTTGGTACAAGACCATAAAACCAACCATACCTCCTACCAGTCGATCGTCACCTATAACTTGGACGAGTATATCGGCATCCACGCGGATCACCCGCAAAGCTACGCGACGTTCATGCGGGAGAATTTCTTCGATTCTGTTGACATTCCGAAACAGAACATTCACATGCCCACCGGTACCGCACACGACCTGAACGAAGCGGCCGCCAAGTATGAAACACTGCTCGCCCAACATCCTCAAGACATCCAATTGTTAGGCATCGGATCTAACGGACATATCGGATTCAACGAACCCGGGACGTCGTTTGACATCGGGGTCCATATCGTGGATCTGAAGCATCAAACACGCTTGGACAACGCGCGTTTCTTCGACAAGCTTGAGGATGTACCGACACAAGCGATGACGATGGGGATCAAGGATATCTTACGTGCGAAAAAGATCCTGTTGATTGCGACCGGCGAGAAGAAAGCAAAAGCCGTCGCAGGGATGATCCAAGGTGAAATCAGCGAAGCGGTTCCTTGTAGTATCCTTCAAAAGCATCCCGATGTCGTCGTGATCCTCGATCAAGCGGCGGCCAAGGAGTTGAAATGATCCGGTTGGTCGCGACCGACTTGGACGGAACCTTACTTTCACAAAACAAGACGATTTCGCAACGAAATCTCGAAACCTTACGCAAAGCGCAAAAACAAGGCGTTATGTTGGTGCTAGCATCCGGTCGAAACGAAGCCTCATTGCGTGAATACGCCGTACAATTGGATATGTACAAACATGGCGGATATTTGATTTGTTCCAACGGAGCCCGAGTTGTTTCCTTACGCGATTCGGAAGTCATCGAGAATGCGTCGATCGGAATTGAAATGACGCGAAAGATGTTTCACTTTGCGAAAAAGCACGGGATCGAACTAATCTTGGAAGGGGACGACGGCATGTCCGTCTTTACGCCCCGCAACCTTGTAATGGTACGATTTCTCTATCAACGGATCGTCGGTGTCATTCCGGCTTTTCGCGATCCCGACGTTAAAAATTCATGGTTGAACTTCTTCGGTATTTTCCAAGAATATCGAATCAAACTTATCAATGACGAATCGCAACTTGCTTCGACCTACTATAAAATCGGGTTGGCCCATCGCAAGAAACGGCTGGACAAGGTGATGCCACAATTGATTCGCGAGTTCGAAGAATCACTGGCGATCAGCCGGGTTTCCGAAATGTGGGTCGACATCGTAAGCCAAGGCGTATCCAAAGCCTTGGGTGTGAAGCAGATCATCGATAAACACGAAATCGATGTTCGTCATACCATGGCAATCGGAGATTCGGAGAACGACCTGGAAATGATCGCTTTCGCCGGTGTTGGAGTGGCGATGGGAAATGCGATGCAGTGCGTCCATGATATCGCCGACGCGACCACATCGACCAACCAACAAGACGGTGTGGCGATGATTGTGGAGAAGTATCTCTGATTTCAGTCATCAGCGGCGACAGGCTAAAAAAGTATGCTATACTTGATTAAGTAAGAGGAGGACAAAACCATGAAAGTCGTAAATGAAAAAGAATTTGACGAAATCGTCGCTAAAGGCGTAACCCTCGTGGATTTCTACGCGGATTGGTGCGGACCGTGCAAAATGATCGCCCCCACCTTGGAACAACTTTCCGTCGAATTGGATGGAAAAGCACAAATCATCAAAGTGGACGTCGACCAACAAGAAGCGTTGGCGATGCGTTTCAAAGTCATGTCGATCCCGACGTTGATCCTGTTTAAGGATGGCAAACCGGTCGCGCAGACGATGGGATTCCAGCCTAAAGGCGCGCTTGAGAAGTTTATCGGACAAGCCCTGTAAATCCATTGACAATCGAAGAAGCCGAAGGCTTCTTTTTGTTTTGTTTTATTAAACTTTTTGTATAATCATTGTTGATTCCCGCGGGATATTATGTATAATAATATATGTTTGTTGCTAACAGACGCCACGTTTACTGTTACTAAACCTCACGAAGGGGGAAACACATGAACATCGGTCATAAAATCAAGCGATTACGCATCAAAAACAACTTGACTCTCGAAGAACTCGCCAGTCGCTGCGAACTGACAAAAGGCTTCCTTTCCCAGTTGGAACGCGACTTGACGTCGCCTTCGATCGCCACCCTCAACGACATCTGCGAAGCGCTCGGAATTTCACTGGCGGACTTCTTTAAGGAAGAACAAGACGAGAAGGCGGTCTTCACCGCCGATGATTTCTTCGTTGACGAACGTGACGGATACACCGTCCATTGGATCGTCCCAAACGCGCAGAAAAACGAGATGGAACCCATCATGATCGATCTTCAGGCGGGGTGTACTTCGCAGGAAATCGCACCGCATGCGGGTGAAGAATTCGGTTATGTTCTCACCGGAAAAATCGTGTTAGTCAACGGCTCGAAAGAGCATACCATCAAAAAAGGTCAGACCTTCTACATCAACGGTACCGATTCGCATTACTTGCGTAACGATGCCGCCCAACCCGCCCGTGTCTTGTGGATCTGCACGCCGCCCATTTTCTAAGGAGGAACTTATGCGTAAATTGATCGAATTTAAAAACATCGTCAAAGATTTCGACGGGACCCTGGTCCTTAAGGGAATCAACCTTACCATTCATGAAAACGAATTCGTTACATTGTTAGGCCCTTCAGGTTGCGGAAAGACAACGCTATTACGTATCTTGGGCGGATTTATCCCGCAGACTTCGGGGGAAGTTTATTTCGAAAACATCGAGATTTCCAACGTACCTCCTTACAAACGCGAAATCAATACGGTTTTCCAACGTTACGCGCTTTTCCCACACATGAATGTCTTCGATAACGTCGCGTTCGGATTGCGTATCAAGAAGCAAAGCGAAAGCGTCATCAAGCAAAAAGTCGAAAAGATGCTGAAACTGGTCGGACTTGTCGGGTATGGCGAACGTGCCGTCACCTTGATGTCCGGCGGCCAGCAACAACGGGTCGCGATCGCGCGGGCGTTGGTCAACGAGCCGATGGTTCTACTTTTAGACGAACCTTTAGGCGCGTTGGACTTGAAACTTCGCAAAGAAATGCAACACGAACTGAAGAAAATCCAAAAGGAAGTCGGCATCACCTTCATCTATGTCACCCATGACCAGGAAGAAGCGTTGACCATGTCGGATACCATCGTCGTCATGAACAACGGGGAAATCCAACAGATCGGCGGACCAACCGACATCTACAATGAACCGCAAAACCGTTTCGTCGCGGACTTCATCGGGGAATCCAACATCATCGAAGGTATTATGAACGATGATTTCCAAGTAAGTTTTGACGGGGTACAATTCGAGTGTGTTGATAACGGATTTGTGGAAAACGAAGAAGTCGATATCGTCGTCCGTCCCGAAGACTTGGACATCGTACCCTTTGAAAGCGGGAAAATCACCGGAACCGTCCGTTCCTCATTGTTTAAAGGCGTCCATTACGAAATCGTCGTCGAGACCGAGTTCCGTAATTGGATCATCCATACCACCGACAACGCTGAAGTCGACTCCAAAGTCGGGCTCCATTTCTTCCCGGAAGATATTCACATCATGAGCAAGATGGAGTACTGAGATGAAAGGATTCGCCAATCTCGTACGACCCTATGTGGTTTGGATCTCCATCGGGATCGTCATACCGATGTTGCTGATCGTTCTCTACGCCTTCACCAAGCATGGCAATTCGGTCATGGCGTTCCAGTTCACGATCGACAATTTCGTCAAGTTCTTCGATCCTGTTTTCATCAAAGTGTTGATGAAGTCGTTTGAAGTCGCGGTCATCACGACGCTGTTATGCATCTTGATCGGCTATCCGATCGCGTATATCATCGCCAACGCACCGGCAAAGTTACAAACATTATTGATGCTTCTAATCACGATGCCGATGTGGATCAACATGTTGGTCCGTACTTACTCGTGGATATCGATCTTGTCGGATAAGGGTTTAATCAACAGTTTCCTGATCTATATCGGTCTCCAACCGATCAAAATGATGTATACCGATTTTGCGGTCATTCTAGGCATGGTCTATAACTTCTTACCGTTCATGATCTTATCGATTTATACGGCCTTGGCCAAAATGGATCGCGCAATCATCAACGCCAGTTATGACTTAGGCGCCAATCGCAAACAAACCTTTCTACGCGTTGTCTTCCCGTTGTCGCTTTCGGGCGTCATCTCGGGGATCACCTTGGTCTTCTTGCCGGCCGTCAGTACGTTTGTCATCCCGAAGTTTCTGGGGGGCGGACAATACATGTTGATCGGGAATTTGATCGAGAATCAATTCATCACCGTCGGCGAATGGAATTTCGGCAGCGCCATTTCCATGATCATGGCGGTCATCATCATGTTCTCGATGTATCTGACCCGCAAGGTCGATAAGGATCCCGAAGAGTCAAGCAAAGGAGGGAAGGTCGCATGGTAGGCGTAAAGAAGAATCGTTGGTTTTCGCCGTTGATGATCGGAATGATGCTTTTGTTCTTCTATCTCCCGATCTTGATCATGATGGTCTTCTCCTTCAATAACTCCCGTTCGCTTACGGGGTGGAGCGGTTTTTCGACCCAATGGTACGAAGCTTTGTTTAAGGATCGTGAAATGATGAAGGCTGTTTATACGACCATAATCATCGCTCTGTCCTCTACGTTTGTGGCGACGTTCATGGGAACCATCACCGCCATCGGGATTTCCAAATCCCGTCGCTTGGTGAAAGAGTTGATTTTGAATATCAACAGTTTCCCGATCATGAATCCGGAAATCGTCACGGCGATCGGATTGATGCTTCTGTTTAGTTCCTTAAGCGTCACGAAAGGCTTCGCCACGATGCTGATCGCGCATATCATCTTCAGTACTCCCTATGTCATCCTGAGCGTCTTACCGAAGTTACGCCAATTGGATGCGGACACCGCCGAAGCCGCCCTCGATTTGGGAGCCACGCCTTGGCAAGCATTGTTTAAGGTCATTATCCCGCAGATCATGCCGGGCATCGTCTCCGGCGCGCTGATCGCGTTTACGATGTCGTTCGACGATTTCGTGATTTCCTACTTCGTCACCGGAAACGGTGTCAAGAACATCTCCATTTTGGTCTATACGATGTCCAAACGTATTAATCCAACGATTAATGCGCTATCCACGATCTTGGTCGTCATCATCACGATCGCGTTGGTTTTGATCAACGTGATTCCCACGATGAAAAAGAAAGAGAGGATGATTGAAGAATGAAGAAACTACTGCCGTTATTGATCATTATGTTACTCGCGCTCGGAGCTTGCAGCGACAAGCCGGCGGCGCAAACCTTAAAAGTATTTAATTGGGGCGTCTACATCGATGACGCCGTCATCGACGCATTTGAAGAGAAGTATGACGCACGTGTCATTTATGACAACTTCGAATCCAATGAAGCCATGTATACCAAACTGCAAGGTGGGGAGAAGTATGACGTGTTGGTTCCGTCGGACTACATGATCGAACGTTTGATCGCGGAAGACAAGCTTCAAAAGCTGGATCTTGCGAAAATCCCCAACGCTTCCGGCATCATCGAGAGTTTAAAAGGGTTGCCCAGCGATCCCAATGACGAATACTCGGTCCCGTATTTCTGGGGCAACGTCGGTCTGCTTTATAACACCGAAAACGTAGATATGGAAGATTTGGAATCCCAAGGTTGGAATATCCTAGTCAATCCGAAGTATCGCTCGAAAGTGTACATGTACGATAGCGAACGCGATGCGTTCATGATCGCATACAAAGCCTTAGGTTACTCGGCCAACAGTAATGTCCAAAGTGAAATCGACGCGGCCTTCGCATGGTTGAAGAAACTCAACAGCACCATGGATCCGGTCTATGTCACGGATGATGTCATCGACAACATGATCGAAGGTATCAAGGATATCGCCGTCATCTATTCCGGCGACGCCGCCTACATCGTCAGCGAAAACGAATCGATGGCCTACTATGTTCCCGAAGAGGGGACCAACCTTTGGGTCGACTCGATGGTCATTCCGGCCGACGCAACCAACCCTGATTTGGCACACAAATGGATCAACTTTATGCTTGAACCTGAAAACGCCGCGTTGAATACGATTTATGTCGGTTATACAACGCCCGTGCAATCCGTGTTTGATGAAATGATTGCCGAAGGCGGAGATTATGAAGGTATCGATGCGTATGTACCACGTACAGGGTATACCAAAGACGAAACGTTTCGATATGACGAAGACTTGAAACGAATCTTAAGCGACTTGTGGACGAAAGTCAAAGCGCAATAACACTGAAAGGAAACTTCCATGAAAAAACTATTTTTGGGGCTTGTCCTCGTACTCCTAATCGTTTCCGGTTGCGCATCGCAGGATAAAGAGACACTCAAAGTCTTTAACTGGGGCGTCTACATCGACGATACCGTGATTTCCGATTTCGAAGACTTGTATAACGTCAATGTCATCTATGACAACTATGATTCCAACGAATCGATGTACACCAAACTCCAAAGCGGTGAAGTCTATGACGTATTGGTTCCGACCGATTGGATGGTACAACGGTTGATTTCCGAAACCAAACTCCAAAAGATCGATTTGACGAAGTTGTCAAATTTGGACAATGTCGATCCGGGCTTACTGAATCGTTCCTTTGATCCAAATAACCAGTATTCCGTCCCGTATTTCTGGGGCAACATCGGCATCATCTACAATAAAAACAACGTAGACGCCGCGGACTTGGAAGATGGTTGGTTGTTGCTGAATAATCCGAAATACAAAGATCAAATCTATATCTATGACAGCGAACGCGATGTCTTCATGATCGCCGAAAAAGCGTTGGGCTATTCGGTCAATACGACCGATGATGCGGAAATCAACGCGGCATTCGACTTGTTGAAGGAAATCGATGCGACCACCAATCCGGTCTATGCGGTCGAAGATTTGATCGATGCGATGGTGAACGAACAAAAAGACATCGCTGTCAGTTTCTCAGGCGATGCTGCCTATATTCTATCCCAGAATGAAAACATGGCGTTCTTCGTCCCTGAAGAAGGCACCAATATTTGGATCGATTCCATGGTTATCCCGGCCGATGCCAACAACGTCGATCTGGCCCACAAATGGATCGACTACATGTTGGATGCGGAAGTCGCATTGAAGAACACCGAATATGTCGGTTACACCTCTCCGGTCGTTTCCGCGTACGAAGCTGTCGTGGCTCCGGGCGGCATGTATGAAGGCATCGACGCATATGTTCCGCGGCTGGACAATCCCTTGGATGAATCCTATAACTACGATGCGGTTTTGAAACAAAAACTCGCCGATCTTTGGATCCGCGTCAAAGCTGATTAACACATAGGCAAGCCATCTAGGCTTGCTTTTGTTTGCCTAAGTTGGAAAAGAATTTGTTTTGGTGTATGATAAAACCATAAAGGGATATCCCTTGGTGAGGAGCGTTATGAAACCAAAGAAAGATCCGTTGCTTCTGATTGCTCTGTTGCTTTTGGTCGCCTATATCGCCGTGTTGAAGGTCGTGGGCTTAAGTACGTTTGATTTTGCGAATCTGCTTGAAAGCATCAAACCGGTCTTGGCGCATTCTCTTTTACTGTTTGCGGCGTTTATCTTAACCTTGCTTGGTTATCTGAAAGGCGGATCGGGTAGAAGCATCGCCGCGGTTTTGCTTTGTGTCGCTTCAGCTTTAACCTATCTCCCGCTAAGCGCGCTGATGTTTCTACCTGCGGCTTTGATCGCTTTCGCTTGGTGGAAGGAAACACGGAGTTAGGATGTTTCATTTGAAGTCATTTTAGAGTAAATTGAAAATCGTTCAATGTATGAATACAAGGCGCTCTTTTTCGCGCCTTTGTCCTTGCTTTTAACAGGTTCCTTCTGTATAATAAATAAGCACGGTTAGACACGGTTCCTTAGCCAAGTGGTAAGGCAATAGACTGCAACTCTGTGATCATCGGTTCAAATCCGATAGGAACCTCCAATTGGGGATGTGGCGAAATCGGCAGACGCAACGGACTTAAAATCCGTTGATGGTAACATCGTGCGGGTTCAAGTCCCGCCATCCCCACCATTCCGTTTATGAAAAAGTTTAACGAAAAAACTTGAAAAAACGGTAAGAGTTTGGTATATTAGTTAAGCACTACGTTTGATAAATGCGCTCATAGCTCAATTGGATAGAGCAATTGACTACGGATCAATAGGTTGCGGGTTCGACTCCTGCTGAGCGCGCCAATTTTATTAAATCGGGATGTAGCACAGCTTGGTAGTGCGCTTGCTTTGGGAGCAAGGGGTCGCAGGTTCGAATCCTGTCATCCCGACCAAGCATTTCATACTTGTGGCGGGGTAGCTCAGTTGGCTAGAGCATTCGGTTCATACCCGGCAGGTCGTGGGTTCGAGTCCCACTCCCGCTACCATTTATTCTCTATGATTCGGTAAGGGTAAGTATGGACCCTTAGCTCAGTTGGTCAGAGCTGCCGGCTCATAACCGGTTGGTCGTAGGTTCGAGTCCTACAGGGTCCACCAAATTTTCGGTGGAGGAATACCCAAGCGGTTGAAGGGACCGGTCTTGAAAACCGGCAGATGTGCGAGCATGCGTGGGTTCGAATCCCACTTCCTCCGCCATTCGATTTCGATAGAGTTTAGAAAAGTTTGGTAGTTTAGTTATCGCGGGGTAGAGCAGTCTGGTAGCTCGTCGGGCTCATAACCCGGAGGTCGTTGGTTCAAATCCTTCCCCCGCAACCATGGTTCTGTAGCTCAGTCGGTAGAGCAATGGACTGAAAATCCATGTGTCGTCGGTTCAATTCCGACCGGAACCACCATGAACGAAGATCACCTGTCATTGACAGGTTTTTTTCTGCGTTCATCTAAATTTCATAACTTACTATATTGCATAACTACATATAAAGTGATACAGTGGAGTCAAGGAGGATGAATATGAACGCACAATATAAAAAAGGCGTGCTTGAACTCTGCGTCCTTGCGCAATTGACGCATGAAGATCGTTACGGTTATGAGTTGACCGAACGGATCAGCGAGACGATGACGATCGCGACAGGTACGCTGTACTTGCTTTTGAAACGACTGAAAGACGAAGACTATGTCACGACGTATCTTAGCGAAGGATCGGAAGGACCGGCACGTAAGTATTACCGGCTTACCGTAAAGGGAAGAGAATACTTTAAGATGATGTATCTTGAATGGATCGAATTTGCATCGAGCGTGGACAAATTACTGAAAGGAGCCAACAACGCATGAACAAGGACGAATACCTAAATCAAGTCAGCGAACAATTGAAACATACCGACAAAGCGACTCGCGAGGAAATCTTGGATGATTTTAGACAACACTTTCTCAATGGGGAAGCGCAAGGCAAGAGCGATGCGGAAATCATCGCCTCTCTGGGAGATCCGTCACAATTCGAGGGATTGGAATCCTTTGAGTCCGCATCGCAAGTGCAAACTACGGGATTTGCCCAACGCAGTGTTATCGTGGATGCGGCTTTCGCTTCGGTACTGGTTCGACCTTCTTCGGACAACCAGCATCATGTTCGACTGATCAAAGACGGTCAGGCGATGGAATCTTCGTATCAATTGGAAAAAACGGAAACCGAAAACGAGTTACGTGTTAAGATCCATACCCATGAACGTCTGTTTCGCATCCATGATCGTGACTTGGATCTTGAGATTGATGTGGCGGAAGGGTGCGAGTCCTTGCGTTTAACGTGCGCATCGGGTGATATCGACGTGCAGGACCTTAAACTAGACGTTCTAAGCATCGCAAGTGCATCCGGCGACCAACAGATCAAGAATGTGAAAACACGCGTGATGAAGCTTACTAGCGCTTCGGGCGATATCGATGTGCATGACGTCGAAGGTAAAGTATCGATCGAGACCGCCAGCGGGGACGCGACCCTCGACAATCATATTGAAGGATCGCTCGAATTCCACAGCGCGAGCGGGGATCTGCGTTATGAGGGGTTGGCAACGGATGTCGCGCTTCATACGGCCTCCGGGGATGGCGAGTTGACCTTACGCGCTTTAAGTCAGTTGAACGTCGATACGGTGAGCGGGGATTTCGAGGTTGACTTCGACGGATCCTTTACGGGAGCGCAGCTACGCTTCAGCGCGATGAGCGGTGAAGTGAAGTACAACTTATTGGGTCAACGCGGAAGATTGGATGGGAAAGGGAGTCGCATGACATTGGGCGATGGCTCGATCCAGATAGCGATCAACAGTATCAGCGGTGATTTTTCACTCAAAAACTAACAAGGAGAAATCCTTGTTTTTTTAGGATTGAAGTCGTCGTTTTTTCTTGATAGACTAAGCCTAAAGGGGAAAACCTATGCCACTTATCTTGACATTCTTTGCGGTGCCCGGTCAATTTGAACCGCGTACGTATGCTTGGTTTGGATTCGAGCATACTTCATGGATTCTCGCAATGACTTTTTTGGGCATCATCGCGGCGATTTATTACCGTAAACTCGACCGTCCCAAACAGATTCTTTTCTTGAAAATCTTCGCATCATGCATCGTTTTTTCCGAAGTCGCCCGGCAGTTGATCTATCTTCTTCAAGGCGCATATCGAATCGATTATTTGCCTTTGCATTTATGCGCGGTCACCGAACTCTTCTGTTTCCTCTATGCTTTTCGACGTGACAAGGTAAGCCGTGAGTTTCTCTATTGGCTCGGTTTGCCCGGTGCGCTTTCCGCTTTGCTTTTTGCGGACTGGCTTTGGTTTCCGCTTTGGAATTTCCAGTCCATCCAAAGTTTCTTCGTCCATGGGGCGATGAGCGTTTTTGCGGTGTTATTGTTGGTGAGTGGCGAATCCAAACCGAGTTTGAAGGGATGGCCATCGACCTTTGCGATCGCAAGCTTGTTTGCGCTTCCGTTGTTTTTCTTGAATAAGCTTTGGGGCACCAACTTCTTCTTTCTGAATACGCCATCTCCAGGTTCTCCCTTGGTTATCCTGGAAGAAATCGCCGGCAATCCCGGCTATATCGGTTTGCTTCTGGTGTTGGTGTTGGTCGTTTGGATCATCATGGCGATTCCATGGTTATTGGTAAAGCAAACACAGACAAAGAACATCGCTTAAGTAAGAATCAGTCTAGTTATCTATAGTGTTTTGACTTTAAGCCAAAAAGAAAACGAAGGCACGATCGAAATCGATCCGCCTTCGTTTTTTACTGCTTGATTTCTTCGAGAAACGCTTCCATCCGATTGAGCGCTTCCGTAATGTGCTTCAACGAATACGAATAGGAAATCCGTATGAACCCTTCGCCCGAATCCCCGAAGGCGCTACCTGGAACGACGGCGACTTGCTTGGCGTAGATCAGTTTCTCGCAGAATTCCTCACTGGTCAGTCCGGTACTGCGAATGCACGGGAAGGCATAGAACGCGCCTTCCGGTTCAAAACAACTCAGACCCATCGCATTCAAACGATCGACCAGATAACGCCGACGCATATTGTATTCGTTGCGCATCATTTTGACATCTTCGTCACCGTTGCGCATCGCTTCGATCGCGGCGAATTGCGACAAAGTCGGTGCGCACATGACCATGTATTGGTGGAGTTTCACCAAAGGTTCGATCAGTTCGCGCGGTCCGGCCACATAGCCGATCCGCCATCCGGTCATCGCATAGGACTTGGAAAATCCGTTGATAACCAACGTACGATCGCGCATCCCATCCAAACTTGCGATGGATACATGGGATGTGTCGGTATAATTCAACTCGCAATAGATTTCATCGGAAAATACGAGGATGTTTGTATCTCGTAATACGTCCGCTAACGCTTCGAGCTCTTCACGTTCCATGATCGCCCCGGTCGGGTTGGTCGGGAAACTGATCAACAGGATTTTGGTTTTCGGGGTGATGTTCGCACGCAGTTCGTCTGCCGTCAGCTTGAATTTGTTTTCGGACTTAGTTTGGAGAATGACGGGAATTCCGCCCGACATACGTACCAGCGGGTCGTAACAAACAAACGAAGGTTGGATGATCAAGACTTCGTCGCCTTCATCCACGAAACATCGAAATGCGGCGTCCAGCGCTTCCGACGCGCCAACGGTCACCAAGACTTCGTCTTTGGGATCATAGGTCAATTGGAAACGACGGTTGAGATAACGTGAGATTTCTTCGCGTAACGTTAGAAAACCGGTACTTGGCGAATACCATGTCTTGCCTTGTTCGGTCGCGTCGATAGCGGCTTGACGAATGTGCCAGGGTGTTTGGAAATCCGGCTCTCCGATACTTAAGGAGATGACATCTTTCATTTCATTGGCGATATCGAAAAACTTACGGATTCCCGAAGGTTTCAGCGCGCTTAGGTTTTGATTGATTTTAAAGTCGCGCATCAAACCACCATTTGTCCGCGTAAGTCGCTTTTTTCCTCATCCTTCAAAATCACGCCGTCTTGTTTATAACGCGAAAGTACGAAGTGGGTCGAGGTGGAGAGGACGGAATCGAGAGTCGAGAGACGTTTCGCCACAAACATCGCCACATCTTGCATCGTTTTTCCTTTAACGAAGACCGCCAAGTCATAATCCCCGGCCATGAGATAGACGCTTTCGACTTCTTCCATTTCCATGACGCGATCGGCGATTTCTTGAAAACCCAGTTCCTTTTTGGGCGTGACTTTCAATTCGATCAGAGCGAATACCGGGGCTTGATCGAGTTTCTCGTAGTTCAAGATCGCCTGATATCCTTTAATGATGCCTTGCTTCTCATAGGCTTCCAAGGCTTTGGCGACCACTTCTTCGCTTTGGTTCAAAATAACGGCCAATTCTTTGACGCTATAGCGAGCGTTCTGTTTCAATAATCCGAGCAGGTTATCCATAGGTACCTCCGATGTATGAGTATAGTTTAATGAAAGGTTACAAGAATTACAAGTAAGGATTTACATTTGGAAAAAACGAAGGTCTAAGGTATAATAACCCTGTTTCAAGTAGAACGTGAAAAAAGGGAGAAATCATGGGAAATATCGACCTGCACATCCATAGCGAATATAGTGACGACGGTGAGTTTTCGATCGAATCCTTAGTGCGCCAAGCACAAGTTGCACAGTTGAGTGTCGCGGCGATCGCGGACCATGATAGCGTCAAAGGTTGCCGAGAACGTCATCGATTGTCGATCGCAACCGAGGTTCGGTGGATCGATGCCATCGAGATTTCCTGCATGCATGATGACCGTCAATACCATCTGTTGGGGTATTATATCGATCCGTTTGACCTTCGCTTCGATCAACTTGAAGAAAATATGCGACGCAATGAAACAACGGCGACAGAAGAACGTTTAAATAAATTGAGCGCACATCTTGGGGTCGATTTACCGCTTGAAACATTGACCGCATTCGCCAACGGGAAACTGGTAACCGGCGAAGTGATTTGCGAATGGTTGCTTTCCGATGAAAACAACCGAAACCATCCGCTGTTGAGACCTTATTTTCCGGGTGGAAAACGGGATGACAATCCCTTGGTGAATTTCTATTGGGACTTCTTATCGCAAGATAAAGTCGCGTATGTGCCCGTGCCACAACCATCGCTTGCGGATTGCATACGGTTGATCCACGATGTCGGCGGGATCGCAATCTTGGCTCACCCCGGCAACAACTTACATGAAAACATTTCGATACTGAATGCACTGGTTAAACTCGGATTGGATGGCATCGAAGCCTATTGTTCGTACCATAACGAAATTCAGAACGTGTTTTACGCGACCTATGCGCGAAATCATGATCTGATCCTTACGTGCGGGAGCGATTATCATGGAAAAACCAAACCGAAGATCAGATTGGGTTTGACGCATTGTCCGCTGAG
Organism: uncultured Erysipelotrichaceae bacterium; assembly: GCA_942492825.1. GTDB lineage: Bacteria > Bacillota_I > Bacilli_A > Erysipelotrichales > Erysipelotrichaceae > GWE2-51-13. The sequence continues at coordinate 168,105 of OW818635.1, forward strand.
CGCGGAAGAAATTTTAGTAAATATGGAAAGAGGAAGAAAATGAAAATCGGATTTGTGTCCTTGGGATGTAGTAAGAATTTAGTCGATAGCGAACGGGTGATGGGATTATTGAAAGCCAATGGGCATCAGATCACCGCTCGACCGGAAGAAGCGGAAGCGATCTTCATCAATACCTGCGGATTTATCGATCCGGCGAAAGAAGAAGGCATCAATACCATCCTTGAGATGGCGGAATATAAAGCGGCCAAGTGTAAGAAGTTGATCGTGTTGGGTTGCTTGGCGCAACGATACAAGAAAGATCTCGAACAAGAATTGCCCGAAGTCGATCGATTCATCGGTGTCGCGGAGTATTCGCGTCTCTCCGAAATCCTGTCTGAAGAACTCGGTACCGAAGTGATCGGAAGTTATGGGAAAATGGATCGCTTGTTGGCGACACGTCCGTATACGGCGTATTTGAAGATATCGGAAGGTTGTTCGAACCGTTGTACGTATTGCGCGATTCCCTTGATTCGCGGTAACATGGTTTCCTATCCGATGGATGACTTGGTAACTGAAGCCGAAAAGCTCGCGCAGAACGGTGTTAAAGAATTGGTGTTGATTGCGCAAGACACGACCCGTTATATGGAAGATCAGGGATCCAACCGACTCAGTGAGTTATTACGTAAATTGGATGCGATCGATGGCTTTGTCTGGATCCGCATTCTCTATATGTACCCCGATGCGGTCAGCGATGAATTACTCAATACGATTCATGACTCGCGAAAAATCATCCCATACTTCGATATTCCGGTCCAGCATGCGGACGATGCGATGTTGAAGAAGATGAACCGCCACGGAAGCCGTTCAGATATCGACCAAGTCATCGCGAAAATCCGCAAGGTATTACCGGACGCGATCTTGCGTACGACGATGATCGTCGGTTTTCCGGGAGAGACAAAAGAACAGTTTCAAACGTTGTTGGACTTCACGAAACAAGCGAAGTTCGACCGGTTAGGTGCGTTTACCTATTCGCCCGAAGAAGATACGCCGGCATATTTGATGGAGGATCAAGTCGAAGAATCGGTTAAACAAGATCGTTTACGCAAACTCATGGAACTGCAAGCGACCATCGCGCAAGATAAAGGCGAATCGTGGATCGGACGGACCATCGAAGTCTTGGTGGAACGCCGCGATGCGAAATCGTACAGTTATCATGGACGTAGCATTCATAGCGCTCCCGACAACATCGACGGAGAAGTGCGTTTTACAAGCGATCGATTACTCCGCAGCGGAACCTTCGTGAAAGTTGAAGTAACGGCCGCGCAAGGGCATGACCTGATTGGGGTCGAAGTCATCGATCTGACCGTATAATCAAGCAAAAATGACCAAATGGACGCGTTTTCGATGAAAACGCGTTACATTTATCCATTTCTGTGTTACATTGAGTTGTCGCAAGTTTACGAATATTCAATTCATGGATATTGAAACCACGACATGTGGACGTTTTGCCTTTGCCGATGCAGGGATAAAGACGTCGGAAAGGAAGATTATGCAATTTAATCAATTTGAAATCATCGAACCCATTCAGAAGGCTCTCGGAGCGGAGGGATACGTCGAAGCGACGCCCATTCAGATCCAAGCGATTCCGCCTCTGTTAGAAGGAAAAGATTTACTGGGGTGTGCCCAGACGGGAACCGGGAAGACCGCGGCGTTCGCGATCCCCATTCTCCAACATTTACACAAAAACAAAAACGAGAAGGGGATTCGCCCGATCAAGTGTTTGGTCTTGGCGCCGACCCGTGAACTCGCCATTCAGATTCATGAAAGTTTCGAAACCTATGGAAAATTCTTGGGTTTACGTAGCACGCCGATTTATGGAGGGGTTCCGCAGTCCAAACAAACCAAAGCCTTATCCACTGGGGTCGACATCTTAGTCGCCACACCGGGAAGACTCTTGGACTTGATCAACCAACGTTTCATCAAACTCGATAAGCTGACGCATTTCGTTTTGGACGAAGCCGACCAGATGCTGGACATGGGGATGCTTCAGGATGTTCGTAAAGTCATCACCTACATTCCGGAGCGTCGTCAGACGATGTTCTTCTCGGCGACCATGCCGGATTCGATCATGAAACTGGCCGATTCAATTCTGAATCAACCGGTAAAAGTCGTCGTCACACCGATCGCTTCGACCGTAGATACCATCAAGCAACGTTTGTATTTTGTGGATAAAGGTAACAAGACGCATCTGTTGATCGAACTCTTGAAGACCGAACCGATCGAATCCGTACTTGTCTTCTCACGTACGAAACACGGCGCCGACAAGATCGTCAAATCGCTGGAGAAGGCACGTATCAGTTCGTTGGCCATTCACGGGAATAAGTCGCAGAACGCGCGTCAAGCCGCGCTGAAGGCGTTTAAGGAACGTAAGACCAAGATCTTGGTCGCGACCGACATCGCCGCCCGTGGATTGGACATCGACAACCTGTCGCATGTCATCATCTATGATTTGCCGGAAGTGCCTGAAATCTACGTTCACCGTATCGGCCGTACCGGACGTGCGGGGTTGGGCGGAACCGCGATCTCATTTTGCGATAATGAGGAATTTGGTTTGTTGAAGGATATCCAGAGATTGATCGGGAAAGCTGTTCCGGTCGTCAAGGAACATCCGTTCAATATTCCCGAACCGATCGATACGACCTATCGTCCGCCGGTCCTTCAGAAGAAGAAGGGTCGCCCGCAGAATCATACGTTTGCGCCGAAAACGGAGTTGGGCGATAAGCCGACGAAGCATCATTGGCAGAAAGCCAGACCGGATCATGTATCGCAAGGATCGAGTGAACCTAAGAAGTTCTCAAACGATCGTAGACCGCAACGTCCGGACTCTTCTAAGAATTAAAAGAAAATTAAAAACGCAGAAACTTCCGATGGAAGCGTCTGCGTTTTTCTTTATGTAAGAAGAAGTTTAATTTACTCTACTTTTCATCCAACATCTTCAACAAAACTTCCATCTCTTCCGGTGTCAACTCGCGCCATGTACCTTTCGGTAGATATCCCAACTCGATGTTCATGACACGAATACGCTTCAATCGGGCAACCGTATATCCGAGTGCGGAACACATACGACGGATTTGACGGTTGAGACCTTGATTAAGAATGATTGAGAACGAGGTATCACTTAAGATTTTTACTTTGCATGGTAAGGTTTTCGTCACTTCGCTGCGTACAGGGTTATAGATGGAGACACCGCGTTCCATCTCCTGTTTGAACCCGGGTTTGATATTGGAGGTTAGATTTACCACGTATTCTTTGGAATGTCCGTTTTCCGCCCGTAAGATGCGATTTACGATCGATCCATCGCTTGTCAGCAGGATCAATCCTTCGCTGTCTTTATCTAAGCGTCCGATCGGAAAAATTCGTTTTGGAAAGTTCACGGCGTCGATGATGTTTCCGGCAATCGTGGTATCGCTGGTGCAGGTGATCCCGACCGGTTTGTGATAGGCGATCGTCACGTTTTCCTCTTGCGGTTTTAAAACGATTCCATCCAACATGACGACGTCGGATTCATCGATCTTCATGCCCAAAACCGCCGGTTGTCCGTTGACGGTCACACGGTTTTGCGTAATGTATTCATCCGCCTCTCGACGCGAACAGCGTCCCGATGCGCTAATATAGTTGTTGAGTCGTAACATCGCGATCTCCTTTTTCATTTTGACGCTTTGAATCATATCACGAAATCACACTTTCGAAAACGATGGTGATGTCGAGTCGATTACTTTTACCGGATAATATGGTATCCTTAGACTATTCGGAAGCATCGGTCGGATTTTTGATTGACAATCGTACGCCGGTGTATTACTGTATTAGTGTACATAGTACAGTAGGGGAGGGAATCGCATTGAAATGGTTTGACCCGTATCTTCAATATCTAACTCCGGAGTTTTGGATCCACATCGCCGAAACCTTTAAGGGATGGGGACCCTTGGCTCCGATTTTCCTCGCGTTTGTGGAATCCGTGATTCCCGCCTTGCCTTTGTTGGTGATCATTACGTTCAATACCAGTGTCTATGGTCCGGTATTGGGCTTCATCTATTCTTGGTTGGGAACGTCGATCGGTGCGATCGTAACGTTCTACTTCCATCGTAAAGTCTTCAAGCATTTCTTGGTCCGTTGGTTCGGGACTCGTCCCAATGTGCAACGTGCGATGGCGTGGGTCGGCAACAAGCCTGCACGGACATTGTTTATCATCACCGCGATTCCGTTTACACCGAGTTCGGCGATTAACCTGGCGTATGGATTATCGGACTTCGATGCCTTGACCTTTGTGAAAACGACCTTGGCGGCGAAACTATTGATGGTGCTGTCCATGGTATTGTTCGGGACGACGTTTCGACAAGCGTTCGAAAATCCGTACTACATCATTTTGGCGGTCGTATTACTGATCGCATTGTATTTCATCGCCAAGTATATCGGCAAGCGCAATCACGTGGATGACCTCTAATACTGAATCCAAACACTTCTTCGTTCAAACGAAGGAGTGTTTTTATTTTTGATTGTTATTCGAATCCATAATGACGAAGATACATCATGACTTGATTCAACATCAACTTGTTCCCGAACAGTTCACGATAGCGGACGGTTTTCGTTTTATCCGCATCACGTAACGATTGTAATTCGGAATCGATCGATTCGAGTTGGTTTTTAATACCAAAGTAAAAGTCTTCGAATCGGCCTAATCGGTCGATGGCCGGTCCAAAGACGATGTTATCCTCGGATAAAATAAATTCAAAGTCTAATTTAAATTCTTTATCATTCTTTTTTTGCGTATAACGTTCCATAGGTAACCTCCGATATCACATCTCAAGTTTACCATGGAACCGAGACTTCGGCGACGTTGTTAAGATGCGGATTCAGTTACCGGGGTTAACGTTGCGTTGGATACGGGCTTATATCCTTGGGCGACAAGTTTTTTATTTAAAAACAAGAGAAGCGTGATCGCCAACATCCCGATGCCTGAGACAACTAAGATCCATTTCAACTCCACTTGATCGGAAAGCGGTCCGAAGACAAGCATCCCGAAGGGCATCATCGTTCCATGGATCATTCCCATGACACTAAAGACCCGTCCAAGATAATCCGCTTCCACTTTTTCTTGGATCATGACGGATACCGGGGTGTTATAGAAGGGAAGCAAGATCCCTGTGATGACCATCAAAGTGACATAAATGCCGAAGTTGGTTACGATTCCAATCAGAATCGTGGTGACACCCATGAGTGCGATGGCTAATGCCATCGATCGGACACGGTTTTTCAGACCGCCCCATGCGGCTACGAGAAAACCTCCGGCGGTCATACCCAACGCAAAGCCGACTTCGATGGCGGACAAACGCCACTCTTCGGCCCCAAAGGTACGAACGACTTGTAAGGGGGTCAAGAATACGATCGGAGATACGAAGAATAAAAGCAAGGCGCTAAAAATGAAGAAGGGAATGAGAAAATCGTGTTGCTTGATATAAGTAAGTCCAAGTTTAATGTCTTGTAAGAAATGACCTTCCGTCGCTTCCGCATGTTTTTCGTACGGCGGGACATTCACTAGAAAATGGAGTGAAGCCATGCCCAAAGCTGCGGTGAAGACATCGATGAAGAAGAGAACTTCCAGGTTTGTCGTGGCGAGCAAGAAAGCGCTCAAGATCGGTGCGAAGATCATCATCGAAGACTGGATGCCGGAATGGATCCCGGAAACCCGCATCAACTTTTCTTGCGGGACCATTTGAGGGATCATCGCGTTGACGGCCGGGGCATGGATTGCCGATCCAAGCGAACGGAAAATAGAAACGACCAATAATAAACCGATTTCACGATACCCAAGCGCAAACAAGATCGCGGTGATCAAGGTAAAGAAAGCGATCAAAAAGTCAGCAATCAAGATCAGTTTCTTACGATCGAAACGATCCGCCCATACACCCGCAAACGGACTTAGAAAGAGTGATGGTAAAAAGCCGGCTAAGATCGAAAGCATCAATACGAAACCCGAACGGGTTTCCAAGGTGATGTACCAAGAGATCGCGTATTGGACCAACATCGAACCAAAAAGCGAGATCGATTGCCCGGTGATAAAGTAAGTGATATTTTTCTGCCATGTGTTTGTTTTCATAGAGTACCTTTAATTCGTAGTTCAATTATAAAGGCAGATGAAGACTGCCACAACTTTAACGCAAGAAAAAGAATCGGGTTTGCGCTAATGCGCTTTCCCGATCCGTTTCAATAATTCTTGCATCATTACTTCTTCTTCTTCGGACAAGACATCGAAAACCGAACGTAGTGTTGCCACATGTTTCGGATAGATATCATCCATCAATTCTTGGCCGATATTTGTCAATTTTACGATGTGGACACGGCGATCCGTCGGATCTTGCGGCGCTTCGATATATCCTTTTTTCTTGAGCTTGTCGATGACATAACTCATGCTTGATGCGGCGATCAGGATTTTCTCGCAAATCGTCTGCACTTGCAACGGACCTTTGTGATAGAGCACTTCAAGTACGCCGAACTCCGAAGGATTGAGACCAAAACGAGCGACATCCTTTTTGATTCTTTCTTCGATACTACCGACGGCGCGGAAGAGGATTGTCAATGACTTTAGATCTTGGCTCACTTGAAGTATTCCTTTTCAAACGTTTTGGTGCTGCGGACGGTGTCAAACTGCCGAACTTTCGATTCGACATACGCACGACGATCCCGGAATTTGGGCGGTAACGCCAAGATTTCTCCGAGGGTTTCATAGGGTTCCTCATCATCGATGAATCCAGGTCCTTCGGTCGCGAATTCAAAGAGGATGCCCGGATAGAGTCGGGTATAGAGGGATTTGAAATAGAAACGATCCACAAAACCGGAATGTCCCGCATGGAATCCATCCAAGCGTTCAATCCACTGATCCAACGCTGCTTTATCATCGATACGGAAGGCGACATGATGGACGCCTCCGTAGCCTTGTTGGGCATCAACCAAGCCTTTTTGTTCGTCAAGAATGACACTGGCGCCGTTACCGCCTTCTCCCATTTCAAAAAGGGTATAGGAGCTTTCGACCGCTGTTTCACGCATCATCATGACTTCGGTCAGGACTTTCTTCATACGTTCCAATTGATTGACACGGATGAAGATCGGTCCCAAACCGGTGATTCCGAATTCGACCGGTACCGAGCCGTTGAGCCAAGGTGTACCGGAGACGATGCCTTGGTTATTTTGGTCGGAGAATAGCGCATATTCTTGATCGTCAAAGTCTCGGAAGAATAAGGTCTTCTTCTTGAAGAGAGTCTGGATTCCTTCGTGTTTGACATGGTAATGATCGAAACGCTTGACCCAATATTCGAGTGTGGCATCGTCTTTTACACGAAATCCTGTACGTGAGATTTCGTTGCTTCCTTTTCGTGCTTTCTGAATGCCTTGGAAATCAAAGAAAGTCATGTCGGTACCGGCGCTTCCCCGATCATCGGCGAAGAAGAGGTGATAGGTTTGGATATCATCTTGATTGACGGTCTTTTTCACAAGACGCATCGAGAGGATGTCGGTGAAGAATGCGTAAATTTTCTCGGCGCTGCTGGTGATCGCAGTGACGTGATGGATTCCGTTTAAGGGTTTCATGGTTGCCTCCTAGAGTTGATAGGGAGATTATATTTCGAATTCGAACTAATCTCAAGCAACTTGCCCATCATAATTCTCGTAAGGGTCATGTTAATTGTAGGGTTAGACCAACTGTGATAGATTAACATTATAAATTCGGAGATTTATTCCGACAAAGGAGTCATCACGATGCCTGTAAATATACCTCAAATCACAATCGAAGTGAATATTAAAAAGCCGATCGAACAAGTATGGAACGCATGGACAAATCCGGAAGCGATACCGCACTGGAATTTCGCGTCCGACGATTGGTTTTGTCCGCATGCCAGTAATGATATCAAATCCGGAGGGCGCTTCAGTTGGCGCATGGAAGCGAAAGACGGTAGTTTCGGATTCGATTTCAGCGGTACCTATACCTCGGTCATTCCAAATCAATTGATTGTATCGTTGCTGGATGATGATCGCAATGTTTCGATTTCGTTTATTGAAAAAGATGGATCTGTTCGAGTCGTGGAAACCTTCGAGGCCGAATCAACAAACACCCTCGATCTTCAACGAACCGGATGGCAAGCGATCTTGGATAATTTCAAGAAATACGCCGAATCTCTGTAAAATCAAAACGACCCGCGAAATTTGCGGGTCGTTTGCTTATTGGGTGGAATTAACAACGTTCCAGATACCGTTCATTTTAACCAATATCTTTACTGATTCGAGATTCAACTTTGTTGCGGTATAGAGTGAGAATCCATACTCGATCGTATCATCTTCGAAGTCGTTATCCTGATAGATCGGAAATGCATCGTATTCGTGATCCGCTTCGATCAATTTAACTTCAGTGATCGACGCAGCCTGCGTTTGGTCGGTAAAATACGCGTTGAGATAAGCAAAACCGGAAGTGAAACTTTGATTGAAGTTTATATCAAGGTTGATCGTGCGATCCGTTTGAATCGATACTTCTTTGGGCTTGGATTCAATCACAGGCGTTGCCTGTAATAACCAGTTTAGATTGCGTTGGGCGATTTCAATGATCAACGTGTCGGGTTGTTGCACCAGCACGTTACGATAATCATGGGGAAAGGCACGCGAATAATTGACTTGATTCCAAGATTCGGAGAGATAGGGAATCAAGGCATTCGCAAAGGAGTCCCGCATCATCCATAAGTGTCCGTTTTGAGTCGGATTTTTCGATTCGATATTGATGTCTTCAAAGCTTCGGATCGCTTGGCTAAAGATGAACTTTTTGGGTAAGTCATAATAGATTTGTTTGTCGTAAATGGTCATCGCCGGATACAACATCTTACTTAGATCACCATGCCAATCGTTTCGGCTTTGGGGCGATTGAGCGAAAAGATCGAGTGAATCATGACCTGCGGAATCCATCATCGTTTCATAAGCGATTGCCGCTCCGAAGTTGTTCCAATGGGAGTCCGATTTATGGTATAGAGGTTGAGTCGAAGTATCTTTTGCATTTTTCAACACGTTATAAAGATCTATGTTTTCCATGTCGAGTTCAAGTTCTAGGAAACGATCCAGATTATCGTTCTTACCGATCGGTTTTAGATAATCCGGCAAATATTCATCATAAACCGTTGCTTTGTTTGGCACGACCATCACATAGGATCGAACACCGACTTCATCCAATGAACGATGAATGTTGTTGAGGACTACCGAAAGGCGAGTCAGATCGAACTCGGTCAACGTTTCAACATCCAAGATATCATCCACGGTTTCTTCGAAAAACAGATATCCGTCTTTCCCGACGATGACCTTTTCGTTACCGCTTTGGTGGAAGAGAGTCTTATATACAGCATTGTACGCGGTTATGAAATGTGCGCGAAAGGGGAAAGACTTCGTAAAATAATCATCGAACTCCAACGTAAAGGAAACGTTGAATGAATTATTTTTGATGATGGAAGGGACATTTGAACGTGAAACGTTCGCATCGTTTCGCATAGCGAAAGAAAATCCGTATCCAATCATCGGAATCAGACTTGAAAATAATAATAGAAGACAAAAAACCAACTTCAGATTTTTCTTCATCAGATGCCTCCTAGAATCGGAAATAGATGAACGGATTATAAGTCGTGGCGGCTAAACTTAGGATACATGCGAACCAGAGGATAAGAGCCAACGTATAGGATGGAATTTCAAGGGTTGAACTCGGGAATTTACGTTGGAGCCATGGACCGATCGGTAAGGATGCCAGGGCACTGACAAGAAACAACACAATCGTTGTCGGGGTCATTAAAACCATTAATTCGCCGGCACCGCGTAGGGTATTTGGAACCAATATGATCATACTTTTCAATAAAACAAGGGCTTGCGGAAACGATTCGGATCGAAAAATCACGAAACCGAAAGTAACAATCAATAAAGTATAGAAATGACGAAGGATTCTTGGCCATTTCGAAACATGAAAGACGGTTTCTTCCAACAGCAGGAAGAATCCATGGTAAAGTCCCCAGATCACAAAGGTCCAACTTGCCCCATGCCATAGACCAGTCAAAAAGAAAACCAGGATGCGGTTGAATACCGCTCTTTGTTTCCCTTTGCGGTTGCCGCCCAAGGGGATATAGACATACAAGCGAAACCACGAGGACAAGGACATATGCCATCGACGCCAGAAGTCCTGAACGGAAGAAGCGATGTAGGGATAGTTGAAATTCTCCTTGAAATGGAAGCCGAACATTTCCCCCATCCCGATGGCCATGTCGGAATATCCCGAAAAGTCGAAATAGATTTGGAAGAGATAGGCGATCGCAGCGATCCAAGCGACAAACGTGGAGATATCCGCTAAAGGCAGAGTATACAATCGATCCGCTACCAACGCCATCGCATTGGCTAATAAGACTTTTTTGGATAAACCATAAACGAAGCGTCGAAGACCGATGGCCGTACCATGCAAGCTGACTTTCCGATGTTCGATTTCCAGTGCGACATCATGATACTTGACGATCGGACCGGCGATCAACTGCGGAAAGAAGGTTATGTAGAGGAGAAGATTGAGGAATTTGCGTTGTACCGGGGTATCGTTTCGATAGACATCGAACATGTAGGACAAGGTTTGAAAGGTGTAGAACGAAATACCGATGGGCAGGGGGAGATGTAAAAGGTTAATCGAGGTATTAAAGACTCCGTTGAAACTGAGAATGAAAAAATCCGCATATTTAAAGACTCCGAGTAAACCAATATTGAAGATGACCGTAATTATTAAGAAAAGTTTTTTGTATACTGGATCGCGATCCATCGATAAGGCAAGAAAATAATTAACACCACCGGAAAAGAGCATTAAAAAAACGTAGAGCGGTTCACCCCACGCATAGAAAAGAAGCGAGAAAACCAGCAAGAAAAGATTGCTGAATTTTTTCGGAAGGACTACGTTGATCAAATAAACGAAGGGTAAGAATAAAAAGATGAAGACCGGAGAACTAAAGACCATGCGTCATCCTCACAATCATTGATCGACAACATGCAAATAAGCGATCGAGGTGATCTTATCATCAACAACCACGAACGACAGGTCCGTCAAATCACGGTTGTAGGTATACGCACCGAAGTTTTCAACATAATCCGATCCATATGCATCGACCATTTCCTCAAAACTCGAGCCGATCTTGATACCTTCTTTTGTTGAAATGCTTTCACCTAACAAGTAAAAGCCTGTGAATTTTTCGATCCCTGAATCAACAAACGTCGTGATTTGGTAAGATCCGTAATCATAGACATTGTCATCGCCTTCAAATGCGCATGAAGGGGAGGTATAGCGATCGATCGGATCCCCGGCCTGTTGTAAGAAACTTTCGGCATTTTGACCGATCACGATGTCTTTTCCATCGATCGAAAGCGCAAAGTTTTGAGACGATGGCGCTTTATTTGCGCACGCCGCGAGCGTAATCAAAAGTAGTAATATCCAGAATAATTTTTTCATGGGAGTTCTCCTTGGTTAGGGGGTGGTTTGTCGGTATCGATACACGACCGTAATCGTCGATTCACTAAATTCGCCGCTTGTGTTGCTTGTGCTGGACACAAAGGTATAACCGGAAATTACTTTCACGCTGGTTGTATAATCGGAGCCGACCGGACCGTTTAATGTTACCGAGGACGCAATCGAGGATCCGGAGGTCTCATCGACATGGGTGACGATGACGGTTCCCGTCGGTATCGGCGCCGTGGTTTCCCACGTGTTATCGGCGATCGTCGAAGACGCTAGAGCTTTGTTTTTTAGGAAAGCATCCGATTGAAGAAAGACGCTATAACCTACGTCGACGTTCTGCCAACCGTTACCGATGTTGATTTGGTTCCAAGAATGTTCCTGATTGTATTGGACCTGTTCGCGATTGGATATTCCCGCTCGCACAAACAATGCTTCCATTGCATACATCCGACCGAAACAATTGCCGGTACGGGTGGTGAGGGAACTAATGGCACGACTGCGCCAATCCGAAGCCAACGGTCCGGCTTGGTAACGGATACTTCGACCGAAGGTATATAGGATCTGAGCGACTTGGTAGGTCGACATATCGCCATGCAAGTGCTCGGTGAAAATACGGTCGACCAACAGATTTAACTCCGAACTTCCGGTATCACCTTTTGAAACAAACGGTGGATGGGTGATGACATTAACGGTAATACGCTTAGAAGCGACGTTACCTGCTTTGTCTTTGGCGCTAAAGGTAATGGGATAACTTCCGACTCGGCTGAAATTGACGGATCCCGAAACGCTTACGGTTATCCTACCATCGCGATTATCGTTGGCGTAGACCTGCGACTTCACACTGAACGATTCGCCGACATACACCGTACGATCGCGCAACCCTGCACCGCTGAGGACAGGGGCTTCCGTATCGCGGCGGACGATTAATGTGGAAGTCACTTCGGTTTGATTCTTACCGGCATCGGTCAATACAAGTACTGGATGATAAGTCCCTTCCGTTGTCGTCCAAGCGGTCGATTCTTTAAATGATACGGTTACTGGAGTCGCATCGATTATCGAAGTGACCAGGCGGCTTGCATTGATTTTATCGCCGATGTAAACGGTTTGACTGACGGTCTTCGCTTGCGGAGCGATCGTGTCACGAACTTCAAGCATTGTAGTCAAAATCCGTTCACCCATCTTGATTTCGATTGGAAAGTCTCCGACACTTAACTTTATCTTGGAAAGGTTGGTGATAAAGACTTCATTGGTTTTCGCCTCTAATAAGAAATCCTCGATTTTCGGTATCCCCGATCCAGCCTCGATCGTAACTTTATCTTTGACCTGCGAAATCAATACGGTCGTGTCCTTGACGATCGTGTTTGATCCCAAATCTTTCGCTTCGATCGTAACGGTCTGTTCGCCGATGCTCGCCGTATCCGGCGCTTTTATGAAACGATAGGTCAATTGCGTATTGTCATTCGCGTCCTCGACGAAGTCTTCCGGATTGAGTTCTTTGCCTAAGGGTGCGACGAGTTCGCGCAAAACCAACGTCGGTGTGATCGTATCGTTGATGATCAAATGCGAGCGATAGGTCAAAAACCCGACTTTTACTTTGACGATATAATCGCCTGGAACTGCCAGATCGATTTTCTCAATGTCATTCTCGAAACTTCCTTCGTCTTCCGTCTTGATAAACTGGCTTTCGTACAAACGCGATACTTTTCCCGCTTCAATGATGACTTCGCTCTTGAGCCGGTTTGGCAAGTAGGCTAATCCGGCCAAGATCGCCATAACGGCGACGAGAAATAAAATCGCGTAGAACACGTTTGAAGTCTTGAGTTTGCTTTTCTTTCTTTTCTTCACGCCAACCCTCCGTTTTTGATGATCTTATAACCGATCGATCGGTCTTGCCCGATCGTTCCTTAGTGGAATCTTTAAGAATTCTATTTCTATTATATCCATTATTTTGCGATATTGCTCCATCCGTTCTCGTTTTAACATGAAAGTTTGCGTTGAAACCTTTGCCTGTATCGGATTTGTCGGCTAAAATCCATTGCTTTTGATTCTGAGATTGTTTCTTAGTTATGGAATTGATATACTCGTCTTAACAGGATTCGTTTGATTAAGATCGTTGTTTTTTCATAAATTTGTATCCAACAAGGGGGGAAAGATGAGCACTTACCGCATAAATTGGACACGTATTCTTCGGATTTTCGCACCGTCGATTCTCTTCATGATTATCGCCGTGATAATTTATCCCAAAGAAATCGACGTAATTAACGTGGATACTTCCGTACGGGTTACGAATGCGAAAATCTCCATCGTTATTGATTCCATATCCCCATTTGATAAGTTCTATGATTATCAAATCGAATATGAACAGCAGAATGCAACGATATTTGTTCGTTGGAGCCCGTTTTTTGGTAAGGACGGACCGCAAATCTTGGAAATTCCAAACCGATTTCCTGAGATAAATGTTATCGTGCTCAGGGGTAAGAATAAGGAACAGGTAATTTTCGAACGATAAGCGAGTATAACAATCGCTGAAAACGAACCGTCAGTGTATACTGAGAAAAAGTTAAACGCACAGATAAGGAGTCAAGCTATGATCGAGACGGATGTTGTTGTCGTAGGAAGCGGTGCCGCAGGGCTAACGGCTGCTGCGTATATCGCGAAAGCCGGGTATAAAGTCAGCGTATTTGAGAAAGACGAAGCCTTCGGGGGATTGTTGGGCTCTTTTTTGTGGCATGGCCACAAGGTCGACAAAGGCGCACGCGGAATCATCGATTCGGGAATCGTATTTCCGATGTTGAAGCAGTTGGGAATCACGATGAAATTCACAAAGAATCCGATCCGGATTTTAATTGCGGACCAGGGAATCGATCTCAATGACGACACCGACTTGATGAACTATCAACGCATTTTGATCCGCTTGTTTCCGCAGGAGGAAAACGCGATCGTGAAAATCATGCAAGACATCCGTATCGTCATGAAACAGATGGATGTCATTTACGGAATCGAGAATCCGCTTTTTCTACCGAAACCTTACGACATGAAATATCTCGGGAAGACCTTGCTGCCATGGATGGGGAAATTCATCATCAACATTCGAAGAGCGATGAAACGAATGGAACCGATCGAAACCTATTTACGGAAATATACCTCAAACCAACGTCTGATCGATATGATCGCCCAACATTTCTTTGCGCAAACACCGGCTTTCTTCGCGTTGTCCTACTTTACCCTCTATAAACAATATCATTACCCGATGGGATCCACTCAGTCGCTCATCGACTCGTTAGTCGACGTCATAACGAAACATGGGGGTTCCCTTATCAACAAATGCGAAATCCGTCGCATCGATCCGCAAACCAATGTATTGACGACCTGTCATGGCGATGAAGTTCACTACAAGCAAATGGTGTGGGCAGGGGATACCAATACCTTCTACGCAACGTTGGATCTTTCGACCTTGAAAGATGAATCGATAAAAAGCAGAGTTCTTTCACGTCAAACCGAACTTAAAGGAATGCGCGGCGCGGATTCCATTCTTAGTTTGTATGTGGTCGTATCGCAAGAACCGCAATCGTTTGCGACTTCCAGCGGACCGCATGCTTTTTACACACCGGAACTTCAAGGGATTTCCAGTGTCTCGCTCAATGAAGTTCGCGATGCGGACGGTCAATGGACAAACGATGCCGATCGATTGTGGACATATCTGGAAAAGTTAATGGAAGCCAACACTTTCGAGATTTCCATTCCGTCCTTACGGGATGCGACACTTTCGGCGCAGGGTCAAACCGCACTGATCCTTTCAACATTGTTCGACTACGAACTGTGCGAACATATCGCGAAGCTCGGTCTCTTACCGCAATTTAAAGAACGGATGACCGAAACGATGTTGCGGGTCATGGAACCCTTATGGCCAAACATTAGGTCTTTTGTTTTACATACCAACATGGCGACGCCGCTCACGATTAAAAACCGTACCAACGCGCATGAAGGGTCGGTGACAGGCTGGTCATTTTCAAACCATCCGTTTCCGGCGGAAACCCAGTTCTTACGTGTGAGCCAAGCGGTGAAAACACCCATCGATACCATCAAACAGGCCGGTCAATGGACTTTTAATCCGGCGGGGGTTCCGGTCGCCATCATGACCGGAAAATTGGCGGCGGATGCTGTCTTGAAAGATCTAAACAAGAGGAAAAAACCATGAGCCTGGAAATCCTAAACGAAGAAAGCGTACGTCGCTTATGGTCAAAAACCTACAACACGCAAGGGAAACCGGACTGGTCGCATCTTTTCCCTTATTATACTGAGGACATCGTTTTCCAAGATACGATTCAACGGATCGAAGGAAAAGAGAAATTCATGGCGATGTGCGAACGGATGGCAAAACGTTGCGCTTCGTTGAACATGGATCTCGTAAACGTAATCCAAAAAGACAATGTCATTCTCATGGAATGGATCATGACTATGTCATTTACCAAATATCCTTCGACTCCGCTGTACGGTGCGTCCCGTCTGACCCTTTCGGAAGATGGACGGATCTGCGAACAACGTGACTATTATGATTTGTGGGGCGATATCTTTAATAACATCCCTTACTTTAAAGGCCCTTACCGTCGATTCGTGGCGAAGAAATTCGGGTAGGAAACAATCATGAATTATCCTGATGAACTGATGTTTCTAAAGAATCGGAAGATGCCGAAGACATTTTCCACTGCTTCGTTACAAGGCAAGACAATCGTCTTGACTGGAGCGACTTCCGGAATCGGACGAGTGACTGCCCAAAAGTTGGCTGAAGGGGGCGCCAATTTGATTCTTGTCGCGCGAAATCCGAAGTTGGCGAATCATGTCAAAGAAGAGATCCAACGATCATTTAACGTCGAAGTAAACATCGTGTTGGCTGATTTTAGAGATTTGGATGAAGTACACCAAGCGGCCGATCAGATCCTTTCGATGACTGACCATATCGATGGGTTGATTCATTGCGCAGGGATGCATTCCACCCAAGCCACCTGGACAAAAGCAGGACATGAAACGGTATTCTGTGTCAATCATTTGGCGTCGTTCGCTCTGACTTGTCGTCTTCTTCCATTGTTGAAAGCCAGTGCGCCGTCAAGAATCCTAAATATCAATTCGGAAGGTCACCGGTTTAATGGACTCGACCTTAATGATCTTACATGGAAGAAGCGTCACTACACGGGATTACGCGGATACGGAGCGTCCAAAACCGCCCAACTTTTGACCACATGGGAGTTTGCGGATCGTTTGGAAGGCAGTCGCGTGACGATCAACGCGATGCATCCCGGGGATGTTAAATCAAATATCGGTCAAAACAACGGTTTTTTATATCGCCTTTTCTCCAAGTGGGTGATCCAACCGATGTTAAGCGATCCGAGTGTTTCCGCCAAAGCGATCTATTCGTTGATGGCAGATCCGTCATTGACCGATATGAGTCGTCATTTTTATCATTTGGTCATCGAAGAAATCCCGGCCAAACATGCGACAAATCGTCAACTCAGTCCGAAAATATTCGAGATCAGCTGTCAATTGACAGGGATCGATCCCATTTCACTTGAACGTATCGAAAAAGATTAACTACGGTATTATTTAATAAGCGTCTAAAGTGGAGTTGAATCATAGTTGAGAAATATGAAAGTAACAATGCCTATTCAATGATTACCTTACGCAAGATACATTGTTTATCCAAAAACAAAAAGGAGTGATCTCCTTTTTGCGTTATAGAGGATTATTCGTGGAAACGATCGTATGAAATTCAAAACCGGAATCGATATAGTAAGTCTGGATCTGCGGAAATTCGATTTTCAGATACTCCGCCATCTTCATGATTCCAGGATTCTCACAGCTCGGGTGATGAACGATAATCATCGGGATCTTGAAGTCGACGCAATATTGTCCGGCGACCCAATTGTTCTTCCCGTCATCGCTGACGACGACGCACTCCGCGCCTTCCTTGATCATTGAGAATACATCCGTCGCTGCTCCGGTACCGATCGCCAATGAAGTCACCATCTGGTCCGGATTTCCGAGTAAGGTAACGGAGTCTTGCCCGAAAGGTTGAATGCCATTGGCAATCTTGGAAGCGATCTGTTGAGCGGATAGCGGTTCAAAATGCGCAACGGAGTTAAACGATGCGACGCTTCTCGGTTCGAAGGGAAGATCGATGATGTTTGCCCATGCATCCGCAACCCCATATTCCGGCATTTTGTCCCAAACATCATGGCAGCGATACACACAAATACCGTGCTGTTTCAGTAACTCCATCTTGAGAAATCTTGCTTCGCGGATTGCTTTACGTTGAGCGGTCGACTCTTCATAAAAACAGTTCTCATGACTGATGATGAAGTTGATTCCAAGGTCGATGGCGTTTTGAATTACGGACATCGTCGCGACCCAACAAACGCCAACGTTGGAAATTTCTTGTTGTGGATCGCCAAACAATACCACATCCCGTGTCTGGTCGAAGTTGACCCAACTTCGATCTTGATTCAGTACATCGATGATTTCTTGAGCTTTCATAGTTTCTCCAATCCCTACTAGCATTATAGTAGATTTGGATCGATAATTCTGAAAAAATCAGTAATTATTAGGTTAGGGCGGTATGATTGACACGACTTACGGATTTTCGTAAAGTAGACGCAAATAGACAGAAGGGGAATGTATGACATCCAAAGGAAAAGAAATCATCGAAGAACTTAAATCCGTTTTTCTCGGAAAAACAGTGGATGCGATCCTTCCTCCTTTGGTTTTTGCGATCGTTAACGGAATCTTCGGGTTACCCTACGCAATCCTTAGTTCGGTTATCTTATCAATCATTTTCGGAATCTTACGGATCCTACGCAAACAAAACTGGCTTTACGCTTTCGGCGGTTTGGTGACGATCACTTTGGCAGCATCCTTCGCCTATCTCGCAAACAATGTGGCCAATTACTTTATTCCCGGTATTATCAGTAATGCGTTTATCCTCGCGATCGCTTTCCTCAGCTTGTTGATCGATCGGCCGATGGCTGCGTATGCATCCCATCTTACACGAGGTTGGAGACTGGACTGGTTCTGGCGTAAAGACATTAAACCCGCCTATCGTGAAGTAACGATCTTTTGGACTTTGTTTTTCCTGATTCGAACAATCATCCAAGTCACCCTCTTTTTATCGAAAGACATTCAATCGTTGTCCTGGGCGAACACGCTGATGGGCTTGCCGTTTACGATCCTGATTCTTACCACGAGTTATGTCTATGGAATTTGGCGTCTGCGTCAATTAAAAGGTCCTGGAATCGAAGAGTATTTGTCCGGTAAAGCACCACCTTTTAAAGGGCAGACACGCGGATTTTGAGGAACCATTTCAAAGTAACGTTCAAGAATTATAGTTTTGTATTTTAGATAAACGAATATTGTATGTTTGTCAGACAAAAATCGATTTCCAAGAAGGTATAATTCCTGTCGCTATGGTTTTGCTTCACACGCAGGTGTTTCATAGTGTTCGGATAAGTTAAAACATCTCAATTATTAAATTAAGAGTCACCAAATCAAGTTGTTGCCAACTTGGTTTTTTTTAATCGTATTATGTTTGTAGTGGAGGGAAAGTTATGAAAAACGTTAGCAAATTTAGGATTCTCGGCATGGTTCTAATTCTCTTGCTGATCATTGTCTATTTTATTCTTTCATCGATGAATCGCTTCGATGAACATCAGCTTAGAGTCATTATATGGATATTTGCATCGATCGTTTCGATCGGCATAAGCGGCGTCGGATTATATTTTGAAAGAGTTAATAGGTTTCAAGAAGCGGTAAGATTTATTTTTATGATAGCTCTTGTAATCTTATCCTACTTTTACATTGTTTAATCATCGTTTAAAAGTGAGTTTCAATTAGTTTTGGGTATTCATAATGATACTAGTTATCTTCAACTTGATTTTCTAAAATGTTCATGATAATTTCCATGTCCTTGGATGTCAAAGGATAATCGCGGTGCTTAGCAATGTATTTTATTTTACCCGAGGGAAGTTCTTGGCAAATACTAACATTGAATTTAAAAGTGGCTTTTTCATAATGAAATTCGAAATCATAATTTAATTCTTCTTTTGTAAAACCTAATAAGTTATTGGAGATCTTCCCGAAAAATATAGATTCAATGGACTTTATTTCATCAGAATCCGTGATAACAATAATCTGATCTGTATCACTACAAACGGATGTATCACAAAAATTATTTGTGACGACAACGGATTTTAGTTTTCCAACATTAAAATTATCAATGTTAATGTATCCATTGCGAAACGTGATTAGAATCCCTATAGCAAAAATTATAAGAATTATTGCATAAATGGTTTTTTTCATAAAGTTTCTCCATTATCTGTTAGCTAGATAATAGCATCTAATAAGGAATTGTGGTCTTACAATTTGAAAAAGACGTAAAACCCGTTGTTTATGCGGGTTTTCTTACCAATGGCGGAGAATGTGGTATTCGAGGGAAACCTTGACCTGTCCTATATTGCAAGTAATTCAACACATCTAGCAGAATCTTGGCATTCATTATGTATGGTCAAATGAATGATTCTTGATTTGAGATGTGTGATGTATTTCTTGTTATTTAAACTAAAAGTATTTCTCAAATGCCATGAGCTTTATTATATAGAATTTGAATATCGGATGGGAGACTATCAGGTATCATTTCATGAAGCTTGCTTTCAGATCCATCCTCTATTGCTTTATCATAGTACCAACATTTAAATTTGATCATCGCTTGAACACGCTCTAGACGATCAATTTCAGATTGAACTGCTTGTTCCTGTTTTAAAAATAACTTCTTTCTTAACTGGTAAGTCGACTTTCCTAATGAACACCAATCCATAAATTGCTTGATCTCGCTGATTTCTAAGCCGGACAGTTTCAAACATTCGATTACGTGTAATGTCTCGATTTCTTTATCACTAAATTTACGAATACCTGAACTCCTCGATATTTCTTGAAACAAACCTTCCTTGTCATAATACCTTAATGTGGAAACTGGTAAGTTAAACATTTTCGATATTTGCCCAATGTTGTATGACATATTTCCTCCTTTATAAAATATATATCTAAACGCTTGACCTAAAGTTAGGTTTAGGTATTAACATTATATTGCGGTTGAATATTATTGTCAATCGAGATCAAGGAGATAAACTGTGAACAAAAAAATAGAATTAGAGACAACTTGGGACAAGACATTCCCAAAAAGTGGACTGGTGAATCATCGCAAGGTGAAATTTCATAATCGTTATGGAATTACATTAGTAGCTGATTTGTATGAGCCAAAGGAATCGAATGGTAAATTGCCGGCAATTGCCATTAGTGGACCTTTTGGGGCCGTGAAGGAACAGTCGTCAGGTTTGTATGCTCAAACAATGGCGGAAAGAGGATTCTTGACGATCGCATTTGATCCATCATTCACTGGGGAAAGTGGAGGTGAACCCCGTAATGTAGCTTCACCGGATATCAATACTGAAGATTTTCAAGCGGCTGTAGACTACCTTTCAGTAATGGATCAGGTTGATCCAAATCGAATTGGAATCATCGGAATTTGTGGTTGGGGTGGTATGGCGCTGAATGCAGCAACTATCGACACCAGAATAAAGGTAACGATAACTTCCACTATGTACGATATGACGAGAGTTGTTGCGAAAGGTTATTTCGATTCGGCTGATAGTAAAGAGTCAAGAAACTTGATGAGAGAAAAACTGAATGCACAAAGAACTGTTGACTTTAAAAATGGAGAGTATGCAAAAACCGGTGGCGTAGTTGATCCTCTGCCGGCAGATGCTCCATACTTTGTTAAGGATTACCATGATTATTACAAAACCAAACGTGGATATCACGTAAGATCATTAAATTCTAACGAAGGGTGGAATGTCACATCATCGTTATCGTTCTTAAACATGCCAATTCTAGCTTACAGTGATGAAATCCAAAATGCGGTATTAATGGTTCATGGAGAAAAGGCACACTCATGTTACTTCAGCCAAGATGCCTTCCGCCGATTACAGGGATCAAACAAAGAGTTGCTGATCATCCCGAACGCAAGTCATACCGACCTCTATGACCAAACAGACATTATTCCTTTTGATAAGATTACCGAGTTCTTACAGAAAAACATGTAGGAAAGCCAAAAATGTTAAGTAAAATCGGAAAGGCATTGATAATTCTTGTCCTGAGTCTGGTTACCACAGCATGCAATAATATTAAACTTAATGTTGAAAATGATGACACTCAACTACAAGAGAAAGTTAATGAGGAAAATATTATTTATGCTATTGTCGGGGATAAAAGTATGGAAATCATTCTCGAAAACAACACCTCTGCAATAGCATTCTATGAATTGTTGAGTGATGGAAATGTTGTGGTCGACATGCACGATTATGGTAAATTTGAGAAAGTCGGAGATATTGGTTCTGACCTACCACAAAACAACCAAGAGATCACTACTGAACCTGGAGATGTGATACTTTGGCAAGGGAATTCGATCACCATTTACTACGATGTGAATTCATGGTCATTAACTCGATTAGGGAAAATTCGAAATATCAGTCAACAAGAACTAATATCAATACTAGGCGGGGGCGAAGCTAAAGTAACATTCTCGTTAAAAAAGATGCCTTAGAATTTATGAATTTATAATTAATAGAAGTTTTGATCAAATATATGAAAAGAATTATAACTTTGCATATGAGCGAGGGTGCATTAATTGATGTTTGGTGAAGGTCAGACCCCAAAGTACAACATTGATGCACTTCAAGACAAATCAGAGCGAAGTTGAAAGCGCAGAGTCTAATTAACGTATATTCATCAGTTTATACTTAAGAAAGGAGAGTGATATCGTGACAACGATATCATACAAAATAAATCATGAGCATTTTTTTAAAGGGAGAAACCATACCCGATTCATTGTCAACTTACTTTTCCGGTGTAACACATCTTCAAAAACTGACCAACTCCGGCGTCATCATTTATAACGTTTCCTTCGAGAAGGGATGTCGAAATAACTGGCATGTCCATCATGGTGGAGGTCAGATCCTACTTGTGACTGAAGGTAGTGGATGGTATCAGGCATATGGTGAACAAGCAAAACCACTAAAACCCGGGGATGTAGTTGAGATCCCGGCCGGTGTAAAACATTGGCATGGGGCAGCCAATGGAAATCCCTTTGCGCACCTTGCGATAGAAATACCGGCAGTTAACGGGCATACTGAATGGCTTGAGCCTGTCTTGGAGTCAGACTATAGAAGACTAAAATGAAAAAGTGGAGCACTTAGAGAAACATGTGACTCTGATGTGGTGTACCATATTTATACAAATAGTGCTTTTCTTCTGATGTAAATTTAGGTATTGCTCTGAATAATTTAGATTTGACTAAGTGGAAAATACAGCTGTATGTTCATTGTATGGTAGCAAATAATTAAAAAATTCAAAAACCCGTTGGATTCTACGGGTTTTGTGTAATTGGCGGTGGACGTGAAATAGGATATAATCCATTATCTTTGCTATCTGCATTGATTTTGAAAGGTCTTTTATGGCCAACGAGTCTGTTTAGTTAAAAATATGATTCTTCCTCAAGAATTAAGTTTAGTGTTATATCAATCCAAACTTCGGGAAATGAAGATGTCCAATAATCAGTATAGTCAGAATGTAGACGATAGTCCTTAGATCTGAAAGGTTATAATAAAGACATGAAAACACCTTTAATGAACAATATTCTGGTTAGGTTTAATGGGGAAGATGGTCACGAAAGTTTAGACGTGAATTTTGATCCTGCCCACGAAACGGTCTGGTTAATACAGACACAGATCGCCGATCTTTTTGAAACGACATCCGAGAATATTGTGATGCACCTCCAAAATATCTTTAAAGAGAATGAGATTGACGAGAAGGCAACTACTAGGGTTTTCTTAGTAGTTCGAAACGAATGGGCTAGAAAGGTTAGAAGGCAGATAAAACACTATAACCTGGACGCAATTTTATCTGTCGGTTATCGAGTAAAATCGAAACAGGCAACCAAATTTCGGAAATGGGTCAATGGGGTTTTATCTGACTACCTAAAAAAGGATATATTATTAATGCATCCAAAATCAAAATTCCAAATCTTGCCGAAGTCACTCAAATGTTGGATGCGTATCGACAATTCGACGGGGATTTACATTTAAGCGGGAATGATGACCTTCAATTCCTTATCGCTTATAACAGAGGTCTTTCTATTCTCGACGATTATGATCATCAGACATTTAAAACTCCAGATGGAGTTCAAGATACTTATCGGATCAAATCCGTGAATGTATCGATATAATTCGTCGCAGTAAATTGTCCGGGAAAAGTGACAATTTCGCGAAAGAACGTGATCAATCTTTTAACTCAAGTATTTCCACAATTTATCAAACATTCGATGGAAAGGAACTCTATCCAACTCTAGAATTGAAAGCTGCTCATCTACTTTATCTTGCAACGAAGAACCACAGTTTCATCGATGGGAACAAGAGGATTGCATCAACGATATTCTTATACTTTTTAGATAGAAACAATGCTTTGTTTATTACTGGAAAGAAGAGAATTAAAGATGAGACACTTGCTGCATTAACGATTTTGATAGCCGCTTCGGATCCTAAAGATAAGGAACTGCTTATAAACTTGATTCTAGTCATATTAAGATAAATGTTAGAAATACTTGAAAAATCGAAAGAAAAGGTTGATTGGGTACGAGTTATTATTGGATTTGAACGTTTATTAATAACAGATGGAATGATGTGGTTGGGTCGATTATTGTACTTATACGACCATTAAGTTGCAACTCTACAAAAGTCGCTCTATTTAAATTTCAATCTAAATTCATTTTTAGGATCAGATCCTTTCTAGTCAACCGAGCCTGAAAGACTCTATTCTGGGTTGAAACCATTTTGGAGGAATTCCTCAAAAGTATAATTGAAGTGGTATACTATTCACAATTATCACTATTGAACTGCAATTTCATCGATATCATGATCGTGAAATAGTCAGTCGCTAAAAAAATGCGCGAAAAGAGAAAAATATGACATGGGAAATAAAGACTATCAACTTAGGTGGAGTAAATTGTTACCTTGTAAAAGCAGGTGATGGTTTTATTCTGATTGACACAGGTTTTTCATCCAAGCGTGCCTACCTTGAAAAGGAACTCGATAAAGCAGGAGTTATTCCTGGAAATCTTCCGCTTATCATATTAACGCATGGAGATTCTGACCATGTAGACAATTCCGCTTATCTCCGTGATAAATATGGTGCAAAAATAACAATGCACCTTGATGATTCAGGAATGGTGGAAAACGGTGATATGTCATGGAACAGAAAACCCAAACCTGACAAAATTTCGATAACCTTCAAAATAAGTACAATGATTTTCGGCGGATTAAACAAACCAGGCAATTTCAGCACATTTAAACCGGATTTCTATGTGGAGGATGGTCAAAGTCTCTACGAATACGGTTTCTGTGCTGAAATTATTCATCTTCCAGGGCATTCAAAGGGTTCCATTGGAATACTGACAACAAATGGCGAATTATTCTGCGGTGACTTATTATATAATTTTGCAGGTTTCAATTATATCGATGACCTAGCTGACTTTAATGCGAGTATCAATAAACTGAAGAACTTAAATGTAAAAACGATATATCCTGGGCATGGGAAGCCTTTTTCAATGAATCCTTCTAAATGGCCTTCCCCCTAAATTGCTCGTGTATGCATGGAGATTTAAGCCCTGACTTTTGTTTCATATTGGTAAAATTCAATTGAAATTAAGTATCCCTGAATAAAGACATGAGTATTCAAATGATCATCAACATTATTTGTATGGTCAATTATTGTAAGAACATACAAAAACCCGCTGAATCAGCGGGTTTACGTGCTATTGGCGGAGGACATGAGATTCGAACTCACGGAAGCTTGCACTTCGCCACCTTTCCAAGATGGTGCCTTAAACCGCTCGGCCAATCCTCCAAGGGCAAGTACTATTATAACCAATCGGACTTGTTTTGTCACGCTAAAAATATAAAACGAAAGGTGATATCAAACAATCCCTTCTTACATTTGGAGTGGCGATGTCAAGTCGGATAGTGTATGATAAATCCGATCTATGAAAACACAAATACTAACTGCCGAGGATCTCAAGAATCCTCGCATCCAAGAAGACTTAAAAAATCTACTGAACCAAGGGGGTTTGGTGGTTTTTCCGACCGAAACCGTTTATGGAATCGGGGGGAACGCATGTCTTGAAAAAGCCGCGCAAGCAATCTACGCTGCGAAGGGACGGCCATCGGACAACCCGCTGATCGTACATCTGGCGCGTTTCGACCAGATCGATCGTTATGCGTATATCGATCAACCGGCTGTATATGCGCTTGCGGATGCGTTTTGGCCGGGTCCGATGACCTTGATCCTACGCAAAAAAGAGAGCATACCTGATAGCGTCACCGGAGGGTTACGGACGGTTGCCATTCGAATTCCTTCACATGAAGTAGCGCATGCGCTTCTGGCATCGACGGATCTGCCGATCGCCGCACCGTCGGCCAACTTGTCAGGGAAACCATCGTCGACCACTTTCGCCCATGTCTTGGCGGATTTCGATGAGAAAGTCGATGTCATCGTGGACGGAGGAAACGTGCCGATCGGATTGGAGTCGACCGTCATCGACATGACCGGAATGACGCCGTTGATTTTGCGGCCTGGAGCGATTACGCAAGACATGATCGAGGCGGTTCTGGATAAATCTATTTTGGACCAGTCGGAGACAATGGTGAATGGTACTCCTAAATCACCCGGTATGAAATACAAACATTACGCGCCGAAAGCGACACTCAAAGTCGTCAAAGGGAAGCACGAAAACGTGGTCCGATTTTTAAAGGATGCGACTCGAAATGACCCAGGACTCGTTGTATTGGGACCGTCAGAAATCATCCGAGAACTCGTAGGAAACAAGCATTTGGATCTTGGGACCGACAAAGAAGCGATTGCGCAACACTTGTTTGCGGCATTGAGAAAATTGGATGAAATGGAAACACAAAGAGCGTACATCGTTGCGATCGAAGAATCTGGCGTCGGAAAGGCGATCATGAATCGGGTCTTGAAGGCCGCAAATCATGAAGAAATCGATACGGATCAGGTTTTGAAAGAAGTTTGAGACAAGAATGACGAAACCCAGGGACATCCTGGGTTTCGTTTGTTTATCTAGATATTTAACTTTAGATAAAATGATTAGAGAACTTCTTCGAGTTGTTTCAGTCTCTGTTCGAAAACTTCAAGTGCGTCGATCGTCGGTTGGTTAGTGCTCATATCAACACCGGCTTTACGTAACACTTCGATCGGGAAGTCGCTGGAACCTGCTTTCAAATAATTCAGATACGCATCGACCGCCGGTTGACCTTCACTGAGGATCTTGGCGCTAAGAGCGCTTGCGGCTGAAAAGCCCGTGGCATATTGGTAAACATAATAGTTGTAATAGAAGTGGGGGATACGCGCCCATTCGAGACGGATTTCTTCATCGTAGACCATGCCATCTCCATAATACTTACGATTGATCGCTTCGTACTGTTCGTTTAACCAATCGGCCGTCAATGCGGTTCCGTTTTGGTCGGCGACATGGATCAGGTGTTCGAATTCCGCAAACTGGGTTTGACGGTAGATCGTACCTTTCACGCCGTCCAAGTAATGATTCAGAATGTAAGCGCGAATCTTGGGGTCGTCGTACTTCTTCAACAAGTAATCGGTAAGCAGATTCTCGTTGGTTGTCGATGCGACTTCGGCCAAGAAGATCGAATAGTCGCCATAGATAAACGGCTGGTTGGAACGGGTGTAATAAGAATGCATACTGTGCCCGAGTTCATGGGCAAGAGTATAGACATTGTCTAGATTGTCCTGCCAATTGAGTAGGATATACGGGTCGGTGTTGTAGGAACCGGAAGAATAAGCACCGGAACGTTTCCCGATGTTTTCATAGGGGTCGATCCAGCGGCTCTCAAAGGCTTTCTTCAACAATCCGACATAGTCATCACCTAAGACCGAAAGAGCGTCCAGCACGATTTCTTTGGCTTCCTCATAGGTGAATTTCAAATCGATGTCATCCACCATCGGGACATACAGATCATACATCCGGACGTCGTCAAGTTTCAGTACACGTTTGCGTAGTTGAACATATCGGTGCAACAACGGTAATCGCTGATTGACAGCTTCCACCAATGAATCGTACACGGATTCATCGATATGATTGGAGGTCAAAGCAGCGTTACGGGCACTTGCGAAGTGACGGACTTCGGCCGAGAAACCATGTTGTTTGACGGTGCTCGACAAAGTGCTGGCGAAAGTGTTGCGGAATTGTCCATACGCCGCATACATCGCTTTGAATGCGCCTTCGCGAACTTCACGATTCTTACTTTCCATAAACATCCCGTAGCGGCCATGGGACAATTGAACTTCGTTGCCTTCGTCATCTTTGACCATCGGTAACTTCAAATCGGCATTGTTTAGGATTGAAAAAGTTTGCGATGAAGCGGACATTACATCCGACGCTTTCGCAAGGAGACTTTCCTCGGCTTGGCTTAGGATATGCGGACGCCGGCGGAATAAGATTTCGAATTCATGTTGATAGACTTCTAAACCAGGTTCTTTAAGATATTGTTTTAGTAGAAGTTCATTCGCCGCCAACAACTCCGATTCATAGAAGGAAAGCGCGGAAGCCACTTTGGCATATAAAGTCCGACCGCGGCTTTGTAAACCTTGGTAGAGACTGTTTGACGTATCCACGTCGCTATTCAAATGGGCATAAGTATAGAGATGCTCGACCTTTTGGATCAAGGTGTTTCGGTAGTCCAGCGCCGCAATCAGCGATTCAGCACTTTCGACCAATCTCCCTTGAAAAGCATCGGCTTCCCCGAGTAAATTTTCAACTTCTTTAAACGCCGCTTCAAACGCATTGTCATCCGCAAAAATGGTCGTCGTATCCCACGTATCCTTGACCGGGACATCGTTGCGTTTCAATAATTCTTTTTGTTTCATAAAGGATCTCCGTTTCTGTGTATCATTATACCAACACTTTGCGGCTCCTTGCACATCCTTGACTTTGAATTGCGGACGGATTGTGAGATTTCGTGTCCTTGTGTATAATGGTGGAGTTAAGAAAGTTGGTAAAAGCATGTTAAATCTAATGAACCGTTTCATCCGTTACGCTAAAATCAATACCCGTTCCGATTCATCCAGCACTTCAATCCCTTCAACGCAATCCCAAGTCGCTTTCGCCGAAATGTTAGCGAAGGAACTGCGTGAACTGGGATTAAGTGATGTCGTGCATAATCATGAAAATGGTTTTGTGAGCGCGACCTTACCCTCCAATGTTGATTTCGATGTCCCGACGATCGGATTCATCGCGCATTTTGATACGGCAGATTTCAATTCGGAAAACATACAACCGCAAGTCCATGAAAACTATAACGGAAAAGACATTGTCCTCAATTCCGAAGAAAACATCGTTTTGTCGGTTGAACTTTTTCCCAATGTCGCCGCGTTGAAAGGGCACACCCTGATCACGACCGACGGTACGACGTTACTGGGAGCCGATGATAAGGCAGGCGTCGCCGAAATCATCGAAGCGATGATTTACCTGATGGAACATCCTGAAATCAAACACGGGAAAATCCGTATCGCTTTCGGACCGGACGAAGAAATCGGATGCGGCGCGGATCATTTCGATGCGCAAGGATTCGCGGCGAATTTCGCCTACACGATGGACGGTGGAAGTGTCGGGGAGTTGGAATTCGAAAGTTTCAACGCGGCGCAGGCGAGAGTGTTCTTCACAGGCGTATCTGTTCATCCGGGTTCGGCCAAAGGAAAGATGATCAACGCCGCGAAATTGGCACTGGAATATGACGCACTACTTCCGCAGGATGAAGTACCGGAGAAGACCGAAGGTTACGAAGGATTTTATATGTTGCAGGATCTAAGAGGGGATGTCGAGAATACATCGATGACCTACATCTTGCGCGATCATGACCGTCAAAGGTTCGAAGTACGCAAAACGCAGATGCTTGAAAACGCCGAAACGATCAACACGCGTTATGCCAATAAATGCGTACGCGTCGTGTTGACTGACCAATATTATAATATGGGCGAAGTCATCGCCAAGGACATGCGTCCGGTCGAACTTGCCAAGCTAGCGATGAAAAATCTAGACATCCAACCGAACATCAAACCCATCCGCGGAGGAACTGACGGTTCGAAGATTTCCTTCATGGGCATCCCGACCCCCAACTTATTCACCGGCGGGGAAAACTATCATGGCCGCTATGAATGCGTCAGCGTCGATGTCATGTTGCTGGCACGTGATACGATTATCGAGATCGTCAAGATCAACGCGCAACCTGATTCGAAGCCGATCCAAGCGTAAGGGAAACCCCTTGCGCTTTTTATTGGAATCCGCCTACATTCGCTTAAAATCAGGTTGACCTTTGACGAAGGATAAGGTAAAATAACACTTGCAAACGCCCGAGTGGTGAAATCGGTAGACGCAGTGGACTCAAAATCCACCGGTAGTGATACCATGACGGTTCGAGTCCGTCCTCGGGCACCATGCAAGCATTAAAACCCTTTGTGAGAAGGGTTTTTTTTCGTTTATATCCACATAATAATCGCATAAAAATGTTGGTTAGACATTATGAGTAAATAAATATGAAATAAAAGAACTTGCAAATAAATAAGAAAAAAAATATAATACAGAAGAAGGAAGGTGAAACCATGTTCGAATGGATTCCCGGAAATGCCGTACAGTTGTTATTGACGTTCAATGCCGGCAACTTGACTTTGAACGCATCGGCAGCCCGTTATCTCGAAGAAATACGTTACGTAACCATCGGCTTGGATAAACCGAATCAGCGCGTCGCGATCAAGCCGGTCACCAAGCGCGAAATAGATTTGCAACTTGTTCCTTTCGAGCATCTGCATAAAGTTTCCATCGGGAACGGATATGCCCGTATTACCTCGAAAGCGGTTTGTGACTCGATTTCCGCGATGTTACAGGCAAAAGCCGAGGGACGGAAGTATCAAATTGTGTATAATGAAGTAGAAAAGATGTTGATTGTCGACTTCCGTCGACCGTCGATGTGAGGTGAACCGCATGCTTGACTGGTTATGGATGATCGTCATCCTCGTTGCGATTTTGGTTGAGGTTGTCACCTTAGGCAACCTGGTTTCGATTTGGTTTGCCGTCGGCGCCGCGGGAGCGTTGATTGTCCAACTCGCCGGGGGCGATTTGGTATTTCAAGTGGCTACGTTTCTCGGAGTCTCGGTCGTGGCGATGCTCGCCATTCGGCCGTTGGCTGCGGCGTACTTACGAGGCAACGTCGTATCGACCAATGCCGATCGATTGATCGGCCAACAAGTTTACTTAGCGAAGGGAATTGATGAAGGCGTGTGGGGCGAAATCAAATCCAACGGATTGATTTATGCCGCCGTTAGCGTCGACAACAGTGCAATCGAGGCCGGACAACGGGTCGAGATCGTGGCGATCGAAGGCGCAAAACTTATCGTTCGTAAAATCGAAGCGATAGAAAGGTAGAAAATCAATGGAATATATCGTACCTCTGTTTATTACCCTGTTTGTCATCTTTCTTGTTATCATCATTTTGATTTACACCGTGCGGATCATCCCACAATCCAATGCCTACGTCGTTGAACGTTTAGGGGCATATGATCGCACACTACAACGGGGTTTGCATGTCATCATTCCGATCATCGACCGCGTCTCCAGCCGCGTTAGTTTAAAAGAGTTGGTGAAAGATTTCGCACCGCAGCCGGTCATCACGAAAGACAATGTCACGATGATGATCGATACGGTCGTCTATTTCGCAATCTTGGATCCCAAGCTTTACACCTACGGTGTCGTCAATCCGATCAACGCGATCGAAAACCTGACGGCGACGACCTTACGTAATATTATCGGGGATCTTGAGTTGGACGAAACCTTAACATCGCGTGAGATCATCAATACCAAGATGCGGGTTATTTTGGACGAAGCGACCGATCCTTGGGGAATCAAGGTCAATCGTGTCGAAGTCAAGAATATCATTCCGCCGCGGGATATCCAGGAAGCCATGGAGAAACAGATGCGTGCCGAACGTGAACGTCGATCCACCATCCTAAATGCGGAAGGTGAAAAACGTGCCGCGATCTTGGTTGCGGAAGGTGAAAAGGAATCTGTTGTATTACGTTCCGAGGCGAAGAAGAAAGCGTTGATCGCCGAAGCCGAAGGTCAGGCGGAAGCGTTGGAACGTGTTTACGAAGCGCAAGCACGCGGGATCAAGTTGATTAACGATGCGGCACCTAATGAAGCGTATATCACGCTTCGCGGTTATGAGACGTTCGAACGGGTCGCCAACGGACAAGCGACCAAGATTATCATTCCTTCCGAACTGCAGAACATGGCCGGCTTATTGGCAGGTGCGAAGGCATTGTTGGAGAAGGACGAACCGGTCAAGATCGAACCGGTGAAAGAAGTCAAACCGGCTGAAAAGCCGATCGAATAACATAAGCGCACTCTGAAATGAGTGCGTTTTTCTATGCGACAGGTTTTACATATCATTTCGCATGCAAATTGGCTTTCTTGCGTTATAATGGATGACGTACTTCCGGAAAGCGAGATCCTCCTTGAACGATTTGAAATACATTTACGGACCTATCCCATCGCGTCGCTTGGGAAGATCGTTGGGCATCAGCCCGATCCCTAAAAAAACATGCAACTACGGTTGCGTTTATTGTATGCTTGGCAATACCAACCATATGACCAACACGCGTGAGATGTTTTTCCCTGTGCAAGCCCTCTTAGATGAATTCGATATCGTATTGCGCGATCAAATCGACTTCGATGTCGTATCGATCGTCGGGGATGGCGAACCGACGCTTTATCTTGGGTTAGGGGAGTTGATCCGTGGATTACGTAAACGAACTTCTAAACCGATCGCGGTCATCACCAACGGTGCGTTGCTTTATGATCCCATAGTCCGCAACGAACTTTGTTTGGCGGATATCGTCTTACCGACGATGGATGCCTATGACGAAGCTTCGTTTAAGAAAATCTATCGTCCGCATAAGGATCTGACCTTTACGAAAATCATGTCAGGACTGCAGGAATTCTCGAAGCAGTTTCATGGTCAATTATGGCTTGAAATTCTTCTGATGAGCGGCATTAACGATGATGATGCAAGTATCGATGCGTATGCGAAATGGATCGCTTCGATTCGTCACGACAAGATCTATTTAAACACGACGTTGCGACCTCCGACTGTCGCAAGCGTTAAGCCGGTAGATCATTTCAGAATGCTTGAAATCGCAGACCGTCTGAGCGCAATCGCGATCGACCTCCATTCAAACAATCGTTATCTGAGCGATATTACGGATGATTACCAAGCATTAAAAAGCATCATCCGCAGACATCCCATGAACCAACATGAAATCACGGATTTCCTGCGTTCTCGTAAGAATCCGGATGTAACCGCGATCTTACGCCGGTTGGCCGATGATCCGGCGATCGATGTTGTTGCCTATAAAGGTTATAATACCTATCGTATGAAATAAGGGCGCCATTGGGCGCCCTTACCTGTTTATTGAGATGAAATTCAGTTAGTAACCTTCGATCTCGATCCCGCAATGTTCGCTGACAGATGACCAAATCGTACGTTTCATGCGTTTAAGTGTTACTTTGATCGTACCTCCCAAGCCTTCTTTGATCGTTTGCGTCATGTTTCCGTTCTTCGGTGATTTTAGTGAAGCGCGCTGATCGAACTTGGCTTCGACGATCAACGATAAAAGACCTTGTCGGATCGACAACTCAAAACCATCGTCCGTTTTCGATAGTGATCGCTTGAAAGCTCCGTAATACGTCGCAAATCGATAGGATTTTTGCCCTAGATCCAAGTGCGCGATGACCCCTTCGAAATTCATAGTCAAGAATGGAATATCCGCCACACTTAACATAAAGTTGACGGAAGGTTTTGGAAAGTGATTTCCTTGAAGCCAGACATAGCGTTTCGGAAAGGATCTTCCCCAATCTTTTTCGATATATCCGATTTCGTCCTCAAATTCCCACACCTCACTGTCGATCATCAACTTTCCGTCGATCCGATGGCGCATACTGACGACGCCATGGTTACATTCCATGTTTGGTATGTAGGCGAAAGGACCCATGATCGAAGGATCGTAAATAGAATGGTTTTGGAGCGGAATGATCTTCGTGAAGTCCAGCGAGCCGATACATTTGAATTCCGGCGTGTCGATATTGATGTTTATGCCGGTCTGGGAAAACGTGGAATCGTTGATTCGATAGCCATCGCTATGTACTTGAAAATCCGAAAGCGGATAGGTAAACGCATAGGAAACCAACGGATTCGTTTTAATCACTTGAATGAAGCTGTGCGGTTTTTCGGCGTTAAGACTGATTCCGAAAATAAAACTGATCGACTGATTGCGTTGCCGATTGACTTGTTTAAAGTACCAACCCTCGAAATAATTCGGGTCGGTCAATTTCCCTTGAAAACGAAACGGAGATCGAGCATAAGATGTAGTGGATGGGTTCATACTTCGATTATACACGAGCTACCAAATTTCATCCCTAGAAACGCGCAACAATCAACAAATCAATTCCCACGCCATCGATTTGATTGGCTTTTACGCGGTTTATTCGTAAAATAAAGAAAAGGGGAGCGCATGGAAAAACATCAAGCGACGACACAGTTGACATCCATACCCAAAACACCCATCGTGATGGCGATTTTCGCCGCGCTTTTGTATGGGATCAGTGCGCCGTTCTCCAAACTTTTATTGAAGGAGATCCCACCGGCCTTGATGGCTTCTCTGTTATATCTGGGGGCGGGCGGAGGAATGTTGATCTTGTCCATCCTCACAAAGCGATTTGTTCCGATGCGTAAAGAAGCAAAGCTTACACGTAAAGAACTTCCGTATACCCTGGCGATGATCGTGCTGGATATCTTGGCACCGATCTTTCTGATGATCGGGTTGACGATGACAAGTTCCGAAAACGCATCGTTACTGAATAATTTCGAAATCGTCGCCACCGCGTTGATCGCATCTTTAGCGTTTAAGGAAGCCATCGGTAAACGCATGTGGGTCGCGATCTTCTTGATTACGTTCTCAAGTATCGTACTGACCGTCCAAAGCATCGAAGGTTTCACTTTTTCTATCGGTTCGGTTTTCGTGTTGGCAGCCTGTATCTGTTGGGGTTTGGAAAATAACTGTACGCGCATGTTGTCAATGAAAGATCCGCTGCAGATCGTCGTGCTTAAGGGCTTTGGGGCAGGGGCGGGTAGTCTGCTTGTCGCATTCGCACTTAGGCAGTCGACCAATGCTATCATTTATGTTTTGTTTGCGCTATTGTTGGGTTTTGTGGCTTATGGATTAAGCATCTTCTTCTATGTGGTCGCGCAACGCGACTTAGGAGCTGGACGTACCAGTGCTTACTATGCGGCGGCTCCGTTTATCGGAGTGTTGATTTCGTGGGTTGTTTTTCACGAAGCGATCACAACCAACTTTATCATTGCTCTTATCGTCATGGTGCTGGGGACGTGGTTTGCGGTTACCGAGAAGCATGGACATCTTCATCGACATTTGGCGGAAGTCCATGAGCACAAACATCGCCATGATGACGGACATCATGATCATCATCACGATGAAACGATTCTCGGCGAACATAGTCATCCGCATGTTCACCAACCCCTCCAACATCGCCATGCCCATACACCCGATATCCATCATCGTCATACGCACTAATGACCGTTCGCCTATGACGATTTCTTTTGAGTAAATGCATTAATATTCAAGAGTGTATAAATATTGACATGAATAAAGTTAAAGTTTAAACTTAATAATATTAAAGGAGTGAACACTATGCCCATCACGATCTTACCTGAATGGATGAGCGGATTGGAGGACGAAGACGTGTCCTTTCTACGCCGATTCGTATTAACTTCCGGATCGCTGAAAGATTTGGCGAGCTATTACGGAGTGACCTATCCGACCGTACGGCTACGCTTAGACCGGTTGATCCAAAAGATCCAAATCAGCGAAGAGACGGTCAACGAACCCTACATCGCCCTCATCAAACGATTGGCGGTGAATGAGAAGTTGGATTTGGATACCGCAAAGCTTTTAGTTTCGGAATACAAAAAAACAAAAAAAGGAGAAAATGATCATGACCGTTAATCTAGGATGGATCTTCATGAATTTGTTTTGGATCGTGGCTATCTTATTATTGCCACTCATTTTACTTTGTTTACTTCAGTATTATTTGGCGAAACAGAAAAATGCTTCATATAGTTTGATTCTTCCCGGAATCAGTTTTGCGGTTTCACTGATCGCATTTCTCGGATATCTCTTTTTCGCGATTTCCACCAACGTTTTCGCGACCCTTTTGACCTCCGTCGTCATCTTTGGCGTCTATAACATCCCGACGTTGATTTTCATGTCGATCCGCAAATCCGTTCGCGCAAAATTGCGCAGGAACGAGGATTTGGAACGGATGTCGATTCAAGACATCGAATAGTTCGCAATAGCGTGTGTTACTCTGATTTCGAAGTGGATATTCATCAACCGATGGATATCCGTTTTTTTTATCGGAACACAAATTGTTGGCTAAACTTGTCACGTATATTGACATCGTTCTCTCATTGAATTAATATATCTATAAGATATATAGGAGAAATGAAATGGCCAAGAAAACCCCGTATGTGATTCTTGGATTGTTGAGCGAAGAACCATTGGATGGTTATGACATTAAAAAGCGGATCGACATTCGATTTCGCTTCTTCTGGAATGAATCCTATGGTCAAATCTATCCCGAATTGCGGAATATGGTTAAACTCGGATGGATCACGTCCGAAACCATTGAAGGGAAAAAGGGGAAGACCGTGTATGCGATTACCGATCAAGGAAGAAACGAACTGAAAACTTGGCTTCATTTGCCGGTCGAGACAGAGAGTTTACGATTGGAGATACTCTTGAAAATGTACTTCGCTGCGCTTGGGAATCCAACGACGATGCGTGATCATGTGGAAACCTTTCTGGCGGCTCACCAAAAAGATTTGATGATTCTGAACATGTTTAAGAAGGAGTTGGAAACAATTGACGATCCATATCAAAACCATCAATACATCCTTTCCGTTATCGACTTTGGGATCAAAACCAACGAAGCATATCTAAATTGGAGTCAGGAAGCGTTGCATATGCTGCAAGCCAAGGAGAACCGTGATGAAACGAAGTAAGTTACGCATATTGAGTGCATGGATTGCCTTTCTGTTCTTTCCGATCACCCTGAACTTCTTTTCACCCTATGTCAGTATCGATGGGGCTATGAACGGAATCATCGCAGGCAGTGTGATCGTGTTTGGGTTGATGGCAATGACCGCTTTGTTTTTCAGAAGAGCTTGGTGTTCGTATCTATGTCCGCTTTCCGCGGTATTTGAAGCGAGTGAGAAAATCAATGATCGTAATGTCAATCGAAAACGACTTTCTAAAATACGCTATGTAGTTTTCGCGGTATGGTTTGCGATTTTGGTCGTCAGCTTCATTTTCGCCGGTGGTATCAAATCGATCCAGCCGCTTTATCTAACGGAAACCGGGATATCCGTAGATCTTCCCATCAAGTTTGTGACATATTACATGGTCGTGTTTGCGTTCTTTGGAATTACCGCTTTCGTCGGCAAACGCGGTGCCTGCCATTCGATCTGTTGGATGTCGCCGTTTCTGACGTTCGGTTCTTGGTTGGGCAACAAACTTCATTTCAAACAATATCAAGTGGTCACCCAAGCCGACCAATGCATCGCATGTTCACGGTGCGATAAAGAATGTCCGATGAGCATCGATGTGATGCATCAAGTGAAACAAGGAAAAATTGGTTCATTGGATTGCATCAACTGCGGTCGTTGTGTCGATGTTTGTCCGAAAAAGGTTTTGGAATTAAAGTTCAAGTAATCGAAAAAAAGGATGGGTCAGCCCATCCTTTGGTTTACTCTTTGACGACTTTCGTAACTTTACGAATCTTGCCTTTGATCGGTGTGTTCTGTAATAAGTTGAACACTTGATTCCCTTTGAAGTTGAGAATCTCAACTTCGCTCTTTAGTTCCCCGATTGCGATGACGCCGATGTCATTGGCATCGATGCCCGGAAGAGCGCATAGTGCGCCGACCACGTCGACCGGACGGATTTTGGATTGTTTCCCGCCGTTGATCTGTAGTTTCAGAATTTCACGGTCGAACGCCGCCCCTTTTTGCTTCTTGGGCGTCGGGATTTCGTTCTTCGTCTTAGTGAACATCGGACGGGCTGCCAAAACGGCATCGGCCGTCGGACGGAGGTATGGCGTCAGTTCTTTTTGAATAAAGGTTTCGATACGATGCATGTATTTGCCTTGGTTGGTTGTCACAAACGTGATCGCTTTACCACTCTTGTCGAAGCGACCGGTACGACCGATCCGATGGACATAAGCTTCGCCTTCCAACGGACAATCGTAATTGAAGATCAGACCGACATTGTCGATATCCAATCCACGTGCCGCCACATCGGTGGCGACCAGATAACGGAAGACCCCATGCTTGAAGTCGTTAATGATCTGCGTACGGTCTTTCTGTTCGAGTCCGCCGTGAAGTTTCCGCACGGGATAATTCAAACTGAGAAGTTCTTTCGTGATCTCGTCGACCGTCGCCTTTTGATTGGCGAATAGAATACAACTTTCGGGATTTTCGACCGTCAAAACTTCTTTCAATGATTTTAGTTTCGCGGTGGCGATGACGTCGTATTTGTATTGAAGGATCCGGTCGGAAACACGGTTGTCTTCTTCGATGACCACGATTTGCGGATCGACACAGTAATTCTCAATCAGACTTTGAATCTGATAGGGGATGGTTGCGGACAATAACACGGTTTGGCGATCGCGACGTAAGGTCTTGAGGATCTCATCCATTTGCGGGATGAACCCCAAATCCAACATTTCATCGGCTTCGTCGATGACTAAATATTTCAGCTCGCTTAAATCAAGTGTGTTTTTACTCAGATGGTCCATCACGCGTCCCGGCGTACCGACAACGATGTGTGTTTTCTGTTTTAACTCTCGTTCCTGTTGGGCGAAAGGGGTTTGTCCGATCAAGACGGAAACTTTGATCCGTTTAAATCTACCGATGTGAAAAACATCCTGTTTTACTTGCAAAGCAAGTTCGCGGGTCGGAGTCAAGATCAGGGCTTGCGGTTTGTTTTCATTCCAATCCAACGCATTACAGATAGGAATGGCGAAAGCGGCGGTCTTCCCGCTTCCGGTCTGCGATTGTACGACGACATCGCGCTGGTTTAACATCGCTTCGATCAACATCGACTGGACGTTGGTGGGTTGTTTATAATCAAGCAGGGAGATCGCTTTAAGGATCTCTTCCTGTAAGCCGAAACGGCTAAAGTTTGTTTCTGGGTTCATGGTGTACTGTCCTAACGGCTCTGAAAGCCATTGTATTATACCATAATCTGTCAATTCTTAAATATTTGTGAATTGTTTGCTAAATAGACTGTAACTTCTTGTAAACTAAAAAAGGAAAGATTAAACTAAACATTGTATGGACACGGAGGAAATATGATACTGGAAATCAAAGGCATCAATAAGAGTTTCGGTGACAAACAGGTCTTGCATGATGTGTCGTTTACCGTGACGTCGGGCAAAGCAATGGGCTTTCTCGGACGCAACGGCGCCGGAAAAACGACCACCTTGAGGGCGCTGATGGATGTGTTTCGGGCGGATAGCGGAGAGTTTTTAGTCGATGGCATCCCGTTTCAACCCAACGACTATAAAGTCGGGTATCTGCCGGAAGAACGTGGACTGTATGGAAAAGAAAAGATTTTGACGCAACTGATCTACTTCGCGCGCTTACGCGGCGCGACCCCGACGCAGGCGAAAACCAGCGCCGAATATTGGATCGAACGTTTCGGATTGAGCGAGTCGAAAAACAAGAAGCTGGAAACATTGTCCAAAGGAAACCAGCAGAAGATCCAAATCGCCCAAGCGTTACTCAATGATCCGGATATTATCATTTTGGATGAACCCTTTAGCGGACTGGACCCGGTCAACTCCCAAGTTCTGGAAGATGTGATCATCGAGTCGATCCAAAAAGGGAAGTTGGTCATTTTCTCAAGTCATCAGATGAATTACGTCGAAACATTCTGCGATGAGATCGCTCTGATCGATCAAGGCCGAATCGTATTAAGCGGCAACTTGAAAGAAATCAAACGCGACTTGGGGCAACAACGATTACGGATTTCCCATTCGGATCTGAAACATCTCGAATCCGCGATCCAATCGATCGCAGATATCAATATCGAGCCGGATACCGATGGATTGATCATACAACTTAAGAATGGGTTAACTTCGGAACGTTTCTTACGCGCTTGTTTGGATTTGGGTGTCGTACCCGAAACCTTCGGACCCTATGAACCTAGTCTGCACGAGATCTTCGTCAAGACAGTCGGAGGCGAACATGCATAACACAGGAAAAGTACTGTTTTTTGAATTACAAACGATCTTGATGAAGAAGTCGGTACGCGTGACGACCTTGATTTTGGCGGTCGTGATGTTTATCGGAACTTCGATCCCTTCGATACTGACCTTGTTTAACGACGAACCGTCCGAACCCGGAAATACAATCGTGGATCTCGGAAATGCGGGCATCGTACTGTCGACCGATAGTTATGCCCAAGATGAGTTGAAGTTCTATGTTGGCGATAAGGTCGAGTTCTTTACGGATGAAACATCGCTCAGAGAAGCTGTTATGGAAGGTGATCGCAGTATCGGATTTGTGATCACGTCCGATACGACGTTCACTTCGATCTTGAAAAACAAGGATCTTTACAGTTTCAGCAGTCAGATTTTAAAAGGCTTGTTGGTGTCGATCCAAACCGATCGTAATCTAATATTGGCTGGCATTGACCCGTTAAAAGTCAAAGAAGCGTCCAACGTTCAGGTGACGATCAACGAAGTGGTCTTAGGCAAAGATGCGAATAACAGTTTCCTCATCAGTTACATCTTGATGTTGGCGGTCTATATGTTGGTTATCCTGTACGGATCCTTCGTGTCGACGTCGGTCGCCCGTGAGAAAGATAGCCGTACGATGGAAATCTTGATCACTTCGACCAAACCGGATGCGCTGATCATCGGGAAAGTCTTCGCCAACGGTATTGCTGGATTGATTCAGTTTTCGTTCTTGTTGGCTGTCGCCCTGATCGGATTCTTCCTCAACCAAGCCAACTATCCGGCCGAAGTATCGCAGATGTTGTTTGGTTCCTTATCTTGGGATGCGGCGTTTGTCTTCTTCGTCTTCACTTCACTGGGATACCTACTCTACCTCTTCCTATATGCTTCCCTTGGATCCTTGGTTTCCAAGGTCGAAGATGTCGGATCTTCCGTCTCGATCATCACGATGTTGTTTATGGTCGCTTACATGATCGCGACGATTGGCATGAATATGCCGGATAGTCTGATGATCAAAATCGCATCTTATGTTCCGTTTACCGCGATCTTGTCGATGCCGATCCGCTACTTCATGACCGCCGTTCCTGTCTTCGAATTATTGATTTCACTTGGTTTGATGGCGCTCACCACTTGGTTGTTGGCGGTGATGTCGATCCGGATCTATCGACTCGGTTCGTTGTCGTATGGGAACCGGATGAGTTTTGTGAAAGCCGTGAAAGCAATCGTTTCCAAGCAGTAATCCAACCGACGCAAGTCGGTTTTTTAGTGATCTGAAGCGAATATCTTCATTCTCGATCAAAACGGGCAGATGAATTGAAGTCCCGCTTCTTTATTGTTACCTTTAAGGACAGAGGGATCCAACTTAAGAAAAACGATGGATCGGGGAGAACTATGACAAAAAGCACCATTATCGAAGCGTTGGAAGAAGTTACCAAGGGAAGACTCTTGGTCATCATGGATGAAGAGAGCGATGACGCAAAAGCACATCTCTATTTAGCTGCGGAAAAAATCACGCCGGAGCTGCTTGAAATCTTCAACACCGTGGGACACTTTACCTTACACGCCAGTTTGGAGGCGTCACGAATGATCGACCTTGGGTTTAAGGCGAGCTATGAAGACAATCGATATCAAGTCGTCAATACCGTATCGATTTCCGCCAACGAAGTCGCGCTTGATTTTACCGACGCGGCGAAAATCGTTACGATCGAAAAGCTACTTGACCTACATACGACGATTTCCGATTTTACCCAACCGGGACATCTGTTTATCACACAGTCTTCATTCGGCGGGGTGTTGAAACGCGCCGGACATATCGAAGCATCGATCGACTTGGCGCGTTTAGCCGGTCTTAAACCGATCGGATTGGTGAGCGAAATCGCCGATCCGAAAGGTAAACTGCTCATCGGGAAAGATCTCGACGCGTTCTGCGAAATCTACGGCATCAAGAAAATCATGATGGAAGACTTGATCGCGTTCCGCCGTAAGAGCGAATCGATGGTCAAACGTGCCAGTTCCGCGAAAATGCCGACCCGTTATGGGGAGTTTACGATCATCGGATATGAGAACACCTTGACGAAAGAACATCACGTGGCGTTAACGATGGGCGATGTTTCCGACGGCGAACCGGTATTGATTCGTGTACATAGCGAATGTCTGACCGGAGACGCGTTTGGTTCTTTGCGGTGCGATTGCGGACAACAGTTCGATGCGGCGATGAAGAAGATCGCCAAGGAAGGTCGCGGCGTGTTGGTCTATATGCGTCAAGAAGGTCGCGGTATCGGTCTAATCAACAAAATCCGAGCTTACAACCTCCAAGACCAAGGATTGGATACGGTCGAAGCCAACCTCGCTTTGGGCTTTAGCGCCGACCTTCGAGACTATGGGATCGGAGCACAGATCCTGAATGATTTAAACATCACCAAGTTACGTCTTATGACCAACAATCCGCGGAAACTCGTCGGTTTGTCAGGCTATGGGATCGAAATCACCGAACGGGTGCCGATCCAGTTGAACCATAACGAAAAGAATGAACATTATCTTAAGACCAAACAGGATAAGTTAAGTCATTTATTGAAGTTCGAAGAATAAAAAATGCGGAAACGCATTTTTTATTTAGATTGGATTTATTCTATTTCCTCAACTCCTAAACAAACACGCTATTTTTCGTATCCGACCGCGATGCATCAAAGCGAAATCCATAACGGTCAAAGGTACGCAACTCCTCGATCGTTTCGACTTTCGATTCAACCATGAAATTCAAAAGTTGACCCCGCATCCGTTTGACTTCGTAACTCGGTGGTTTTGAGACAGCGATTCCTTTTTTGACGAGAAACGAGATCGTGTGGATGTTTTCAACGTGTCGATCCAAGAGTGATGAATACTCGCTTGACGCCAAATCGATAATCAGATCTTCCGATCGAAACTCTTTTTGAATCGTTGCTTTCCAAAGTTGAGTCAAACTCAAAATAAAGTTACGCATCGTAAAGTCGAGTCGGTAGGGCGATACTTCGGTCAAGGGAGTCAAGATCCCATGATAGGCGCAAAGAATGCGTAAATGGTCTTCCAGATAGTCGAACTCCGCTGACGTAAACGTCGAAAGAGCGAGTTGTTCATACGCTACCCCACGAAAAAGTTCGATCGCGTGGCAAGACGCTTGATGGGTATGAATCATCGTATAAGTTTCATCCAACAACTTACCTTGAATACGCATTGAGAAAGACAACTCTTCCTTGTTCATTTGACGCAGTTGCGAAGCGATCTTCCGTGTGATCTTAGGGTATCGTAGCGGTGTGACATCCCTGAACTGTAAATTTAGTTGGTGGATTACAGATTGGGTTTTGCTTGGGGAGAAGATTATTTTCATAACGATTACCTTTAACTCCACTATTAAACCATGCTTTGAAATCGAAATCAAATCACAAAGGGACTTGTACTTGAAGCGTATCGTGGTAAACTAAATGAAAATTACGAGGTGATATCGCATGATTGAATTACGTCAAGCCTATGATCAACTCGAAACGGTCAAAGAACTTTTTCGGGAATACGCCGTTCAAATTCAAGTCGATTTATGCTTTCAGAATTTCGAAGAAGAACTCGCTTCTCTGCCTGGAAAATATGCCTTACCGAAGGGTCGGATCGTTGTCGCCTATGTTGATGGCATCGCGGCGGGTTGTGTCGCGCTTCGACCTTTTGACAACCATACGTGCGAAATGAAGCGACTCTACGTGAAAGAATCGTTTCGCAACATGAAACTTGGAAAAGCGTTGGCTCAACATATCATCGCGGAAGCCAAAACGATCGGATACGATACTATGGTCCTGGATACGTTACGAACCATGG
Source organism: uncultured Erysipelotrichaceae bacterium (assembly GCA_942492825.1). Lineage (GTDB taxonomy): Bacteria > Bacillota_I > Bacilli_A > Erysipelotrichales > Erysipelotrichaceae > GWE2-51-13. The sequence continues at coordinate 212,030 of OW818635.1, forward strand.
AGAGCGCGTTGGGTCTTTATAAAAGCTTGGGGTTTGTTGAAATCGAGCAATATTATGACAATCCGCTCGACGAGGTCGTGTACTTGAGATTGAATCTAAAAGACAGGAAATTCGATTGATCGGATGGTAAATCGAGTTGCGACAGCAATAAAACAAAAGATTCACAAGAACTGAAACTTCTCATTGACGAACATGCTTTTGCTTGGTAAAGTATTCCCATATTACGTAGCAAGAAATACTATCATGCGCGATACGCGGGAGGAAAGAACGATGACACGAGTCTATAATTTCAGCGCAGGTCCTTCAACCTTGCCTTTGCCTGTACTCCAACAGGCGGCGGAAGAAATGCTGGATACACAAGGATCCGGCATGTCCGTCATGGAGATGAGTCATCGATCTCCCAGCTACGAAAAAATCCATAATCAAGCGATTGCAGACTTACGGGATCTATTGAATATTCCCGAGAATTATAAGGTACTATTTCTGCAAGGCGGCGGGACCTTACAATTTTCAATGGTTCCGTTGAACTTGTTGCGCAACTCGAAAAAAGCGGACTATATCGATACCGGGGAATGGTCAAAGAAGGCGATCGCGGAAGCTAAGAAATTCGGAGATATCCATGTCGTCGCCAGTTCGGCCGATGCGGGATATGCCCGATTGCCTGATTTTGACGTCTCTATGATCCGCAAAGATGCGGATTATGTCTATTGCGTCAGCAACAATACGATTTACGGGACACGTTTTGCGACGTTCCCGGATTTTGGTACGGGGGATGTCGTTTGCGACATGAGCTCTGATATCCTGTCACGTCCGATCGACGTAAGCCGCTTCGGGGTGATCTTCGCCGGCGCGCAGAAGAACATGGGGATCGCAGGTCTGACGGTCGTCATCATTCGGGAAGATTTGATCGGTCATGCGGATCCGAAACTTCCGGTGATGCTGGATTACGCCACAATGACGAAAGATAATTCGCTCTATAACACACCGCCGACCTTCGCAATCTATATGGCTGGGTTAGTTTTTCAGTGGATCAAGAAATTGGGTGGGATCGATGCGATGCATGCGCTTAACCAAGCGAAGGCACAACTGTTGTATCAAGCGATCGACCAAAGCGCTTTGTTTTATGGAACCGCTCGGAAAGAGGATCGATCGTTGATGAATGTGACCTTTAAGACCAATGATCCGGAAATCGATAGCGCTTTTATCGCTTTCGCGAAAACTAAAGGCATCGTCAATATCAAAGGATACCGCACGGTCGGCGGGATGCGTGCCAGCATCTATAACGCGATGCCGCTCGATGGGGTACAAGCCTTGGTCGATGCGATGTATGAATTTGAGTTACAACACAAGAAAGTGTGAACTTATGTACAAAATAAAAACGTTGAATGAAATCGCCGCGGAAGGGTTACAACTCTTAACTCCGCGCTACAGTATCGATACCGGGGAGACGGTCGACGGGATTTTGGTACGCAGCGCAAATATGTTGACGATGGAATTCGATCCACGGTTAAAAGCGATTGCCCGCGCCGGCGTCGGCGTCAATAACATTCCCTTGGAAGCATGTGCCGAAAAAGGAGTCGTCGTCTTCAATACTCCGGGAGCGAATGCGAACGGGGTCAAAGAAGCCGTGATCGCCGGATTGATGTTGGCATCGCGCGACATCGTCGGGGCGATCGATTGGGCGAAAACGCTGATTGAAGAAGAAGATGTCGTAAAGAAAGTGGAAGCCGGAAAAGCGCAGTTCACCGGTCCTGAAATCAAAGGGAAAACTTTGGGTGTCATCGGTTTAGGCGCGGTCGGAGTCTTGGTAGCGAATGCGGCCAATGCCTTGGGGATGACCGTTCTCGGCTATGATCCCTACATTTCCGTCGCTTCTGCCTGGGGTCTGTCGCGTAACGTGAAACGCGCCTCTTCCTATGACGAACTCTATACCCAATGTGATTATCTGACCCTACACATCCCGCTGTTGGATGTAACGCGTGGATTGATCAACGCAGATAGCATCGCGAAAATGAAAGACGAGATTCGTATCCTCAATTTCGCTCGTGCCGAACTCGTGGATGATTTCGCGATGACACATGCCTTGAAAGACGGAAGAGTCGCAAAGTATGTTACCGACTTTCCCAACGCCATGACCCTTCAGATGAAAAACTGTATATCAATTCCGCATTTAGGCGCATCGACGCCCGAATCCGAAATCAACTGCGCTATTATGGCCGTCCATCAAATGATGGATTATCTGGAAAACGGAAATATCAAAAACGCCGTCAATTATCCAGATTGCGAAGTCGGCCTTTGTCGGAGCGATGCGCGTATCACCATCAACCACAAGAATATCCCCAACATGGTCAGTCAGATCACATCGGTCATGGGCCAAAACCACATCAATATCGATACAATGCAGAATATGTCGAAAAAGGCGTGGGCATATACGGTGTTGGATGTCGAAGGGGAAATCACTCCGGAAATCATCGCATCGCTCGAAGCCATCGAAGGCGTCGTACGCGTCCGAATCCTCTAAGTAAAATCCCGCGCAAGCGGGATTTAGTTTGTTTTTGGCTTAAGTATCCACATCAAGAGAAACAAGATCATAGAAAGTATAAAACCTGCCATAGCGATATCGAAATACCAATCTAGATATACGGAGGAAGAACCGGCAATCTCGATGATTCCGCGCAGCGCCATTCCGACGACTAACACCGCGACGCTGGTGTTGAGCGTATTGACAAATACGCGATAGAGTCGGCGGCGGCGTACGCCGGGAATTTGGAAAAGCAGGAAGTAGAATACGGCTCCGATCAGCAAAACCAAGTACATGTTCGCCATGAAGTCGGATGTGACCCCATGGGAGAACAGGGAATAGACGAAGTTGAAAATCCAAGCCAATACACTTAATAATAGATAGGTATAAGTGGTTCGAGTCGGTTTTCGCATCTTAGTTCCCCACGATATAGACGATATCGCTCACCCCGCGTTCACCGAAGGAACTGCCGTCGGTTGTCGGGCGATTGATGACTTTCCCATTGTAGAACATCGTCGAAGATCCGCCACCGTCCAAATTATACGCATGGATCGCGCCATGGTCGGCCATCACTTGCGCAAGTTCGGGAAGAGTCATTCCCTCGCTGGATCCCGTACGTCCGTCAACGACCACGAAGATGTAATGGAGCGGTCCGACTTGGCCGATCGCAACGCGCGGATTGGCCTTCGCGGCTACCCAGTATTGGGTGGTGGTATCGTTGGAAACTTCTCCGTTTGAAACCAAGATCGGGCCAAACGAGAAACTCTGCGTTATGCCTTGTTCAATCAACGTCGTTCCGGCTGTTTCGCCTTCCACGACATATTTGAAATCGCCATTCTTATCGATCATCAAGGTCGTATTATAGTAGGGGTCGCTACGTGGTTTATCGCGGTAGAGGACACCGTTACGTATGATTAAACCTTTGTCGCGGAATCCGTAGAAGTCTCCGTTGATCGCCAAGATCGCATTGTTGTTTTTAGCGATCGTTGAAGTATATTGAACGATATTGCGTCCGAAGGTGTTCTTCGCGAATGCAGTCTTTAAATAGGCTGGATTGCTGAGCTGAATATCCGCCACATAATAGGTCGCCCCGTATTTCTCATGCGTACTGATTTTGATGGATTTGTAGATGACGGTTTGCGACTCGGTATAAGAATCAGCATTCACATCGATCGTCTTATCGATCTCACTACCGTCCGGAGTCGTTTCGCAAACCGGATTTTTTATCGGGTCGACTTCGACCAAGGCCTGTGGAATCAAAAAGGCGTCCAAGAGGACGTAGGCTGAGGTTGCCACAAGTATCAATGCCATAAGCTTCGCCCAGAGATAGGGGAATCGTTTCTGTTTCATTTTAATCCTCCTGTTTGAAAATCAAACGGCGTTGGATCTGGTAACTTAGTAAGAATAACATCAGGTCCACCCCGATTTTAACGGCCGGCGCGTTGAATGTAAAGGTTAGGGCGAAGAATTTCACCAGATAAGCGCTTGCCAACATCTGAAAACCGGCGAGCAGGTAATATTTGACGACTTGTGATTTCCAACCGGCCTTGCTTCTAAACACGAGTTTTTTGTTCATGGCGAAGTTGAAGTTCATCGAAATCAGTCGAGCGACGACCGTCGCGACCAAGATCGGTTCAGAGAGCTTCGAAAAGAAATAAAGTCCGATCGTGAATAAACTCCAATCAAGCAGTGCCGAGGCGATCGACGAAAACGCGAATGCGAAAATCTGTTTGTAGATTCGGATCGAGTCGGAGAGCGGATCGAAATGCGAAGAAGCGTTATTGTCGAGATAGACGGTTTCGATCGTCACTTCTTGAATCGTGATTTTGTATCGCTTACAATAAAGCAACATGTTCATTTCATATTCATAACGTTCACCGGGCACATTGATGAACTTTTCCATCGATTTTGTAGAGAATGCCCGTAAACCGGTCTGGGTATCCGTGAGTTTTTGTCCGATCAACAAGGAAGTGATGAATCGTGTGATCTTGTTTCCAAGCATGCTTTTCAGTGGAACATGTCCCAAATCAAAATCCCTTGAACCCAGAATCAAACAATCGGGGTTGGATTGTAGGACATCGATGATTCTCAGAATATCATAAGGAGTGTGCTGCCCATCCGCGTCGACCGTGATGCAACCATCGATATCGGAATGGGATAGACAATATTCCATACCGGTTTTTAGAGCACGTCCTTTGCCACGGTTGATGTCATGGTTTAGAACGGTTACCCGATCCATAGTTGAAAGTATGTCGAAAATTGAATGGCAGGATTCATCGCTTCCATCATTAATCACGAGGATCGGATAAGCGCATTGCATAAGCAAAGTCTCCACGACGGAGATCAGTTTTTGATCGGGTTGATAGGCGGGGATAAGGATTGCGATGTTCATAGGGGGTTTCCTTAAATTTAATTATAACGCTAAATTTCCTCAATTATTAACAAATTCCAGGCAATTCGATTCGAACATTCGGAATCAACTTCTATTTCCGGACTTAATTGTGCTAAAATTACTCAAGGAAGTGTTCAAATGAAAATCAATTTTGGTAAGATCCCCGTTAAACACCGGCTCGTTCTCCTACTGATCACATTCGTGATCGCTTTTGCGTTGATCGTCGGAACCTTGGCCGAAAAGAGCATCGCGTTGAATCCGGATGAAGGCGAATTGGGTGAAGGACCGGTAAGCGTAAACGGACTTGTGATCAATGAAATCATGATCGATAACGAAAGCGCCTTCGCATCACCGAAAGGCGGACTTTTCGACTGGGTCGAACTCTATAACGGAAGTAACCATTCGATCAACCTTCGTAACTTCGGACTAAGCGATACGTTGGATGAGACCAAATGGATTTTTCCGGATGTTAAAATCGAATCCAAATCGTATCTAGTGGTTTACTTGACAGGGAAGAATCAGTCCGGACTCTATGCCAACTTTAGTTTGACTGCCGAAGGTGGGGAAACCTTGGTCCTACGTAATCCAAGTGGGAATGTCATCGAATCCTATGTATTACCTGAAAGCATGGAGAACCGCTCGATCGGACGAGATGCATCCAATAAATGGGTCACATATCGCCAAATCACTCCGGGCTATGAAAATAGTACGTCGGGATATCAAGCGTTTTTGACCGAACGAATTAAGACGGAGAGTCCGTTGCGGATTACGGAGTTTTTGGCACGCAATGCGGGGAATGTCCTTCTCTCACCGCAAGGATTAAGCGGTTATATCGAAATTACCAATGATTCCAATCAAGCGATTGATCTAAAAGATTATGCCTTAGGTGATACCTTGGAAACGCCCTATCGTTGGCATTTCCCGGACATCTCGCTAAAAGCGGGAGGATCGATCGTTGTCTATACGACGGGAAAAGAAGAGGTCGAAGGATATCTTGCTACGAATTTCAGGTTAAACGAAGGCGAAGGAACCGTGTTGTTAAGCGACAAGGAAGGGAAAATCTTGTCGCAAGTCGATTATCGAAACATTGTGAATGGATTTGCAGTTTCGATGCGGGACGGCAAACAGATGCATGATCCGTTTTTAAGCCCGGGATATTCGAATGATCCGGACGGCATAACTAAATACAACGCATCGCTTGATGTGCCGAAAGGATTGATCATCAGCGAAGCGATGAACGAGAATACGAAGTATCTTGCCCAAAACGGTGCCCAACATTACGATTGGATCGAACTTCAAAACCGCAGTAACAAACCGATTCTTTTAAGCGAATATTCATTAACGACCAGCACCAATACGCCGGATCGTTATGTCTTACCGAATATCACGTTACAACCGGGTGATTTCTACGTCGTGATGGCTTCGGGGGATGTCAACTTAAGCAATAGCTCCTACAAACATACGGATTTCAAGCTATCGGAAGTGGAATCGCTTTATCTCTATCATCAAGGAAATTTGGCCGATAGCGTATTCCTTGCGAAGATACCGATCAACTATAGTTATGCCCGCAATGAAAACGGGGGATTTACTTATAGCGCGTCGCCCACGCCGCGATCCGCGAATGTCAACGGTTTGACGATGGTCAGTGCATTACCGGAAAGCAATGTGGCGGCTGGCGTATACAATCAGACAGAAACTTTATCGGTCACGCTCACGACTTCGGGAACGACTTATTATACCTTGGACGGAAGTGAACCGAATCGACAATCCAAGATCTATAATGGTCCGATAACCATCCAGAAAACTTCCGTAATACGGGCAAAAACGATCGAAGACAAAAAGATTCCGAGCCGTGTTGCGACCTTCAGTTACATCGTCAATGAGAACCATACGTTACCGGTCGTTTCCGTCGCAATGGACCAAGATGATTTCGGTAAATTGAGCCGGAATCCGTGGCAAGTCGGGTTGGAATATCCTTCGAACGTGGAGTTGTTCGAGGAAGGGAAGGGATTTTCACTTGAGTGCGGGTTTCAACTTTTCGGCGGATCGACCCGCGGTTTAGATAAGAAATCATTCGAACTCAATTTTCGCAGTGAATATGGAACCGGTTTGTTGCACTACCAAGTCTTTGAGAAACGGGATTTTTCCGTTTTTAATAAATTAGTAATTAGATCGGGATCACAAGATTACAATACGGCATATCTAAGAGATATCTTTGCGTCGGAAATGATGGAAGATTCCGAAACCGTCGAAGTGCAAGCCTACAAATCGATCATCCTTTACATCAACGGTAAGTATTGGGGTGTCTACGATATCCGCGAAAAAGTCGACGAATACTTCGTTTCGACCCATTACAATGTCCCCAAAGAGACCGCCAACATCGTACGTGCCGATTCCGTCGCATCCGCCGGATCCGGCGCCGGGATTTCACAGATCATCCGCTATGCGAATAGTCATGATATGAGTTTGGATTCGAATTACCGTTACGTGACCGATCGATTAAATATCGATAGCTATATCGATTTCTGGGTTGCGGAGACCTATTCCACAAACAATGATATCATCAACACACGTTATATGAATTCGACCGTCTATGATGACGGGAAGTGGCATATGATCTTTTATGATTTGGACTATGGATTCTATTTCGTCAACCGCGACTATTTTAAATTTATGGTCAATCCGGAAGGAATGTCCGATTTCAAAGTCAGTACCGTGTTGATGCGTAATCTGATGAAGAACGCGGATTTCCGTGATACGTTCTTGACACGGTTGAGTCTCGGATTAAGCGGTACGTGGAAAGAGGAGAATGTTCTAAACAAATTAAACGCGATTTATGAGACCTTAAAACCCGAGATGGAACGTGATACTCGACGTTGGGGATTTACGATGAGTGAATGGAACAGCGAAGTGGAGCGCCTGCGAACCTTTGTCCGCAATCGTCAAGACGCGCTTTTGCGTCAAGCACGATCGTTCTTTGCCTTGGATAACGAAACCTTCAACGCATATTTCGGTACGCTGACATGAACGGATTGCGCCATGAGTTAAAATTCACCTTGCATAAAGATGCCGCCACAATTCTGAAACAACGGCTTTCATTGCTTCTACCATTTGACAATAACGCCAATCAGAATGGGGAATATTATGTGAGAAGTCTCTATTTCGATACGATTGATGCGGATGCCTACATTGAGAAAATGGATGGCGTACAGACACGCCGCAAATATCGGATCCGCTTCTATAATCAAAATTTGGATTTCATCCGACTTGAGTGTAAAGAGAAATTCGATTCCATGACGCAAAAGCGGCAAGCGCGGATTTCACTGCCTTATGCCCAGAAAATCATTACGAATCAAATCGAGGCGTTGGATGTCGAAGGTGGACAAGTTCTTCAAGAATTCCTGTTGGATTTGAAGACCCGACATCTTGTTCCTTCGGTCATCGTCGATTACCGTCGCACCGCGTTTGTCCATGAAAGTTTAGATGTCCGCATCACCTTCGATGAGCACATCCACTCCCGACACTTCGATACCGATCTCTTCGAATCTTCGTTTTCCGGGATCAAAGTCCATGAAGACAGCGAATCGGTCATCGAAATCAAGTTCGACGAGATCTTACCGTATCCGGTGTGGGCGGTCCTGAATTCCGTCCCGCTCTCACGTCAAGCCATTTCCAAATTCGCGCTTTGCCGCGGTATGCAATAAAGGAGAATCAACATGAGTTTCTTGGACCTGATTAAAAACGGTATCGTCGAAGAGTTTACGGGTACGCTTTCCGTCACAGGCGTCTTACTTTCCCTAATCACCGCCTTTCTGATCGCTACGTTTATCGTCTATGTGTATCGGTCGACCTATTCGGGTGTCATCTACTCAAAATCGTTCGGTTTATTGTTGGTACTGTTGGCGATGGTCACGACCTTGATCGTCCGTACGATCGCATCTAATCTCGCTTTGTCCTTAGGAATGGTCGGAGCCTTGTCGATCGTTCGTTTCCGTACCGCAATCAAAGATCCCATGGATACCGGATTTATCTTCTGGGCGATCATGGGTGGAATCATGGCGGGGGTCGGTTTATATCTGGTCGCTTTGGTCAGTTCGCTTGGCGTCGGGTTATTATTCATGTTGAGCCATGCGTTTGAATCCAAATCGGTCACACGGTTCTTATTGATCATAAAGTTCGACTACGCCGTGCATGAGTCCGTATATGCCGCAATCAAAGCTTTGCCGAAGCATAAGTTGCGTAGTAAGACCTTGGTGGCAAATCGCGTTGAATTGACGTTTGATATCGAAATCAAAGACAAGGCGGATCACAAGATCGACGCCTTGAAGCAAATGGTCGGCGTCGATTCGGTTTCTCTGATCAGTTATCAAAACGACATCGGAGCATGATTTTAGATGTCGGTTTTATGTTGAAATGCGTTATACTAACAAAGTAACTTACAAAGGAGAACAACGATGCGAATCGGAATTATCGGAATCGGCAGTATTGCCAAAAAAGCTTATCTGCCTGTGTTAAGTGTTCGGGCGGGAATCGATTTGATTCCCTGTACACGCAATCCCGAAAACTTGAAGGAAGTCATGGCCAAATATCATTTAAATGAAGGCTATACGGAAATCGAAGATCTAATCGCTTCCAAATTAGATGCGGTCTATGTCACCTCCGCCACGGAAGCGCATCATGCGATGGTGAAACGATTCTTAGAAGCGGGAATACCGGTCCATGTGGACAAACCGATCACGATGGATTTTGAGAAATCCTTCGAATTGCTCTTGTTGAGTGAAAAGTTAAACGTTCCGTTGATGGTCGGTTTCAATCGTCGCTTTGTACCGTTGATTAAGAAAGTCCGCGAGCTTGGCGTACCGAATCATGTCATCTACCAAAAGAACCGTAATCTTCGTCCGGATCCCACACGTCGCTTTATCGTCGAGGATTTCATCCATGTCATCGACACGACCCGTTTCTTGCTTCAGGCGGACATCGAAAACTTAGGGGTCTTCCCGCGTTTCAATGATGGTCTGCTCTCCGCCGTAACCGTTCTCTTGATAACCAACGTGAACCATGGAATCTGTATCATGGATTATGAGAACGGAGTCAATGAAGAATCCATCGAAGTGTTCAATTCATATGAGAAGACGATAATTCGAGATTTGACATTCATGGAAAGTTATAAAGAGGGTGTATTTGCGCTTGAACCGCAGAGAGATTGGGATCCGACTCTATTGAAACGTGGTTTCGAGGACATGACGACGGCTTATCTTGAAGCCATCGAAAACAAACTAACGATGCCGATCGATCTCCGTGACGCATTACGTACCCATGAAATCTGTGAGAAGATCGTCGAAACGATCGATTCGATGACCCGTTAAGGGTCATTTTTTTTCGTCAGTGGAAGCGATCGAAAATTAGGTGTATAATGCAACAAACAAAGGAGAAACATCATGCGAACATCGATCCCCCAAAGCCGTCGGATCGTCATCAAAGTCGGCACGTCGACCTTGACATACGATACCGGGAAAATCAACTTCACGCGGATGGAAAAATTGGCGCAGGTGATCTGCGACCTGATGAACCAAGGAAAAGAAGTGGTCTTGGTCTCTTCCGGTGCGATCGGCGTGGGTGTCGGGAAATTGAAACTTGAACGTCGACCCAATACTGTACGTGAAAAACAAGCCGTCGCCGCCGTCGGACAATGCGAACTGATGCATCTCTACAGTAAGTTTTTTGCCGAATACGGCCATATTGTCGGACAAATATTATTAACACGGGATGTGGTCGAAGAAAGCCGTACCCGTACCAATGTCATCAATACCTTTGAAAGTTTACTGGAGAAAGGGATCTTGCCAATCGTAAACGAGAACGATTCGGTCGCTACGGATGAAATCGAATCCGGTGAAAATCGGATTTTCGGGGATAACGATACCTTATCTGCGATTGTTGCGAAGCTGATCGAAGCCGATCTCTTGGTGATCCTTTCCGATATCGATGGTTTCTATGATCAAGACCCCCACAAAAATCCTGAAGCTCGTCTGATCGATGTCGTTGAAGAAGTAACGCCGGAAATCGAAGCCTTGGCAGGCGGTGCGGGTTCCAACCGTGGAACCGGCGGGATGATCACCAAACTCCATGCCGCGAAGATTGCCAACCAAGCCGGGGTCGACATGGTCTTAGCGACTGGGAAAGACCCGCGGATCTTACTCGATATTCTGGAAGGGAAGAATGTGGGTACGTTATTTAGGAGGCAAGATCATGAGTGAAATTACCCTCAAAGGTTCGTTGGCGAAAACAGCGGCGATCCAACTCGCCCTTGTTTCCCCCCAACAAAAAAACGATGCCTTGCGTAGCATCGCCAACGCACTTGTTGATAATTTCGAGAAGATTCTTTCCGCAAACCAACTCGACATAAACGCCGCTCAAGCCAACGGAATCAGCGGTACGCTTATAGATCGTTTGCGTTTAGATATCGGCCGGATCGAAGATATGGCGCAAGGGTTGATTCAAATCTCCGAACTCCCCGACCCGATCGGCGAACTGGTCCAAACGATCGATCGTCCCAACGGTCTACATATCCGTCAAATCCGTGTTCCGCTTGGCGTGATCGGGATCATCTATGAAGCCCGTCCGAATGTTACCGTCGATGCTGCGGGATTATGTTTAAAGGCCGGCAACGCGGTCATTCTTCGGGGTGGTAAAGAAGCCTTGCATACCAACAAAACACTCATCGAAATCATAAAACAAGCGCTTCTAGGCATTAATTTTGTGCCCAATGCGATCCAACTCATCGAAAACCCGGATCGTCAAATCGCCAACGAAATGATGAAAGCCAACGAATATCTCGATGTCTTGATCCCTCGCGGCGGGGCGGGTTTGATTCAAGCGGTCGTTGAAAACGCAACCGTTCCCGTCATCGAAACAGGAGTTGGAAACTGTCATGTGTACGTCGAGAAAAGCGCCGATCTTGACATGGCGCTTGCGATTCTGGTGAATGCGAAAGTCAGCCGCCCGTCGGTATGTAATGCGGCCGAGAGTTTATTGGTGGATCGCGAAATCGCGCACGAATTCTTACCGAAAGCTTATGAAGCATTGAGTTTGTTGAACGTTGAGCTGCGTGGTTGTGATGAATCCATCAAAATCTTGCCTGCGATCCAACATGCCGAATTGGAAGATTGGGGCAGAGAATACCTCGATTTGATTCTCAGTGTCAAAGTGATTTCCGGAATCGACGAAGCAATCCAACATATCCGCACTTACGGCACAAAGCATTCCGAAGCGATCGTTACCAAAGATGAAACTTTTGCCCAACGTTTCTTAAATGAAATCGACGCTGCCGCCGTCTACGTCAACGCATCAACGCGTTTTACGGATGGCTTCGAATTCGGCTTTGGCGCAGAGATCGGCATCAGTACGCAAAAGCTACATGCGAGAGGTCCGATGGGCTTAAAAGAATTGACTTCCACCAAATACATTATCCGAGGTAATGGGCAAGTTCGATAGAGATATACGTTATTCGATCTATCCGTTATGCAAAGTGGCGAACCTCGTATCATCAAGTAGGGATTTATGATTTCGCTGACAAATAAAAGTCAAAGACACAAAATCTATTGATGGCATAAAAATTTATAAAACTATAGGGCTTGATTTACTGAGATACACTCATCATATTTGATTCATTTTAGTAACTAATTCTTATTAAGATTACGTTTCGAATTGTCGGTATCGTTTTAGCGACATAACCTACCTGTCGATTGGAATGTCTTAAACTCATGGTTTTCAGTCTTCTGGATAAATCCTGAAGGTAGATGCAGTTATGTTCGTTTTGCGATTGTTTTAAACGAACCCCTATGGATATTTACTCATACTAAGAAAAGTGGTATTGTTTTTTTATGGTAGAAAAACATTAGCTGGAATTGTTACACTCAAGTTAAGTTGTTACTAAGAAGAAAATTGGGTGGAGTGCTAAATGTTAAGCAGCATAAAAATCAAGTTCATCTTGAGGGGAACAATCATGAAAAAACTTAGTAGACCTATGCAGATTGGATTGATCGTACTAGCGGCTGTATTGAGCTTTTCGGTATTTTTCTTGCTTAGTAAAGGGTTGGCAAATGTCTTTGAATCGAAGGCAAAGACAAAGGAATTTGCGAAAGCAGGCATGACAATAACACTGACATCTGATTTTTACGAAAAGGAAATCGCCTCTCAAACTGCCTACTACGAGTCGCAGAAATATATTGTGTCGGTTTTAAAGGAAGAATTCACGATTTTTGATTCTATGGGCATATCCACGGATATTTCTGCGAAGGAATATGCGAAACTTGTGCTCGACAATAATATGTTAACTTCTCCCATTGAAGAAAAAGACAACTTAACTTACTTCAAATACGAGAAGACAACTAACGGGAAGCTCTTCAGTTACTTTGCAACCGTCCATAAAAGTTCTGATTCTTTTTGGTTAATTCAGTTTGTATGTGAGTCAAAAAACGCTGAAGATTCTCAAGATTTGTTTGTTGAATGGGGACAGTCGATAAAACTTAACTAATTTCGTATTGCGAAGGGGGCAAGCATATGAGCGCAATCCGTGTAAAGAAAACTCTTATTGGTTTAGTATCAATTTCCTTAATCTTCATTCTCGTAATCGGACTGGTAAATCTATCCAAATCTCTTTCCTCAAAATACAACGTTCCGGATGAAATGAACCTCAAACTCAATCAAACCCGAGATCAATTCAATCTCGGATTCAAAGCTTATACCGCCAACCGTATCTTTCAAGAAGAATCTCGAAGTGTTATCGATGTGGATGGCGATAAGGTAATCAGGCAAGTCTTAAACAACACGTTTACCAAAGTGACATTCTTTTATACTATCGACGGAGATCCGATCCGTATCGATTTCGAGAAATTGAAAATCAATGGCAACTTCGCATTTACTCTGACAACAATCTATCATGGAAATTTAAACTCATGGCCTTTTCCTATCGAAGAAGTGCGAAGTGCAGAAGAAGCATATGAAACGGATAATCCAACGTGGACATCCGGTGAGGAAGTCGTCGTGAAATGCGTCAAACGGGATTGGCATTATACGATGGAATGGAAAACGAATCTCCAATAGATGAATAGAAAAGCCGCTTCCAATTTGGAAACGGCTTTTGATTTTTAGATATCTTCAATCACGATAAGAGTAAATTAATGTGAGTTTAAGTTACTGAAAGGATGAACTAATCGTTTTGTTTTTCAATCGCATTTCGAATTACTTCTCCTAAGCGATGAATTGCTTCTTCGATCTCCGCTTCATTGGAGTTTGTGTAATTGATACGCATCGTATTGGCGTCCGTACGATCCACATAGAACGGATCTCCCGGGACAAAAATCACATTCGAAGCGATGGCAGTCTCGACCAATTTCATCGTCGATATGCCCTCCGGTAACGTCACCCACATGAACATGCCGCCGTACGGTTTTGTGACGGTGACCGATTTCGGGAAATGACGTTCGATGCTTGCGACCATGGTATCACGTTGACTCCGATACATGGTTTTGATTTTCGCGATATGTTCATCAAGATCGTTGTCGACTAAGAATTGATGGACGACACGTTGCGCAAAAATATTGGTATGCAAGTCCGTGGCTTGTTTGGCGGTGATTAGTTTGTCCATGATTTCGGGACAGGCGACCACCCAACCCAAGCGCATTCCGGGCGAAACGATTTTCGAGAATGATCCCAACAGGATACCCCGTTCGCCAAGATGGGACTTGATTGGCAACTCTTCTTCCCCGTAGAAACGCAATTCGCTATAAGGATCGTCTTCGACCAACAACGAACCATATTTTTCGATCAAGCGGGCAACTTCGACGCGATTCTCTTTCGTATAGGTCAATCCGGTCGGATTTTGGAAATTCGGTACCGTATAAAACAACTTCACCGGATGATTCTTTAACAGTTCTTCCAACATCGTCACGTCCACACCGTCCTCATTGAGTTGAACTTCATGGAACGTCGGTTGGTAAAAGGTCAAACTTTGAAGTGCGCCAAGATACGAAGGACATTCGACCAGCACATCATCACCTTCGTCGATCAGGATTTTTCCGATCAAATCCAGGGCTTGTTGGGATCCGTTGGTTATCAATATCTGTTCGATCGGGACATCCAATCCGAATCGTTTCTTATACCGTTCGCTGATGTAGCGGCGTAAAGGCACAAAACCTTCGGTTCCCGCATATTGCAGGGCTCGGGTACCGTCATTGCGTAATACTTTGACTGCGGCGGCCTCGATCGCTTCGGTAGGAAAAGAGAGCGGATTGGGAAAACCGCCGGCCAGCGAAATCATATCGGGTTGGTCAAGAACTTTGAATATCTCACGGATGAAGGACTTCTTAACTTTGGCGACGCGTTTCGAGAATTTGATATCCATGGCGGACTCCGTTTCTATATTGTCTTATTTTAAGCGATATGTGATGGATTGAACAGGTAAAAACGGTGAAAACTTATCGAAACAAACTATTTCTTGATAAAGGGTTCGATCAGAATCGATGCGCTACGTTGCATCTCACGCCAGAAATCGGAAGCGAACTTGCGCTTGTAGATTGCGCTCAACGTGGATTTGTAATCTAAGAAGGGCAAACCCGCGTCTTCGGCTTGTGTTTTATACATCGCTTGTAGCTGCTCTGCGTCGGTCTTATGATAGTAGTTCTCATGGACGATGAATTCTTTCCGAATGCGGGTCGGTTTCTTTCGGTCGATCTGCTGTTGGACGGGATATCCGAACACTATCATCCCGATAGGGACGACGGTATCGGGAAGATGTAATAATTCACGGTGAATCTCGACGTTTTCGATGATGTCGCCGATATAACAAGAACCGATCCCGAGTGACCAAGCCGCGACGACCGCGTTCTGAGAGGCGATCAAAGCATCGCTAAGTGACAAAAGCAAATCGCCGGCTCCGACGTTAACGTCTGTCGAACCGATTAATTTAAACCCTTCGAAAAGACGATCGGTATCGGCGCAAAAAATCAATATCATCGGTGCCTTTGCGATAAACGCTTGATGATCACAGGTTTCGGCCAAACGATCCTTGATGTTTTGATCTGTAATATCCAAAATCGAATATAACATCAGATTCCCCGCCGTCGGCGCTTGGAGTGCCGCATCAAGGATCAGTGCTTTGTTTTCTTGTGATATGGGTTCTTCCGTAAAGATCCGGACGGACTTGCGGTCAAACAACTCTTGGATCGTTGAGTTCATGGGGTTACCTCGCTTATTATCTTAAGAATAACATGAATACGTAGCGACGAAAACAACGTAAATTAATATGGAATTAACACCGACTATGATATAAATCAAGTAGCAGAAGTCTACCTTTCATGTCTCACTTGAAAGCGAGGTACAACCATGAAAAAAATCATCGTCTTACTCTCTATTTTGACCCTCATGTTTAGCGGGTGCTCGACGTGGTTTCAAGAACCCCAATCCGACAGTTTGGCTCTGATCGTCGATCGCGATGCGATCAAGGAAATGATCACATCCCGCTTCAGTAACTTGCCCAATCAAATGGAAGGTGCTAAGGACGCGGTTTCTCCGACGTCCGGTTATTCAAGCACCAACACGCAGGTAAAGGGAATCGATGAAGGCGATTTGGTGAAGACCGATGGGAAACGAATCATCCACGTCAATGGTCAAACGATCCGCATCCTGGAAGTCGCAACCTCCAAAGCCGTCGGGAAGATCGAATACATTTATACCGACAAAGATACGAAATTCTATTATCCCAGCGAAGTTTTCCTCTACAAAGACACCTTAGTCGTCATGGGATCGATTTCGCAATACAACGGCGGATTCTATCCGATGATGGAGAAGGATGGCATCGCCCGCGATATGATCTGGCGCGGGTATCAAGATTCGTTTGTCAGCCTTTATGACTTACGTGATCCCAGTGCGCCGAAACTGTTAAAGAACTACGAGCTCTCGGGAAGTTATTATTCCGCCCGACTCAACGATGGCGAGCTGATGGTCGTATCCAATCAATTTGATCTGATGATTTATGCGAAAGACGGATCGACCAGCGTCAACGCCCCGGAAGTTCGGGAAACGATGTCCAACGTCACGATTTCTTCCTTGGATACCAAGAGTGCTTACGTTCTCCCTGGGAAACAGGGCGACAGTTTCGTCAATATCCTAAAAATGAATTTGGGTACAAGTTCTGAACCGAAATTGACTTCGTTCCTCGGTTCGATCCAAACGCTTTACGTTGACAATGACAATCTATTGATGGCGCAATACCGCTATGTCGTCAGTAATACGGCGACCGGCGAAGGAAAGACCCTCACCGACATCTTGCGTTTCGACATCGACACCTTGGAATTGAAAGCCGATGCGTCGATCGACGGATACTTGTTGAATCAATTCTCGCTAGACATCCACGATGGTTATGTCCGCGTCGCTTCGACCAAATGGTCCAATGACGGGAAAGTCGCCAACGCGGTCCATATCTTCAATATGTCCTTAGATGTCCAAAGTTCGATCGTCAACCTTGCGGAAGGCGAAACCATCCGTGCGGTCCGTTTTATCGGAGATAAGGGGTATGTGGTGACGTTTGAGAATGTCGACCCCTTGTTTGTGATCGACTTCAGTAATCCGAGTTCCATTAAAGTCACGGGCGAATTGAAGGTTCCGGGATTTAGCACCTACTTGCATCCGGTTTCCGACAGCGTGCTCTTCGGGATCGCGGAAGACTTGGAAGTCATTCCGATGAAAGATACTTTCGGGAATACCTGGAATAGCGTCAACCGTTTCGGGATCAAGATCAGTTTGTTCAATGTGAATGATCCGACCAAACCGATTGAGATCGATTCCAAACGTGTGTTAGGACAAAACGGTTACACCGAAGCTTCCTACAATCATCGTGCCGTCGTGTTCGATGCGGATAACGGATTACTCTATCTCCCGTTCTCCGATGCGGACTACACAACTCAAATTTGTCAGACGACCGATGGGAAAGAAGGCGAAGGGAAGTATACCTATTGCGCTTATAAGATCGAAAGCGGATTGAAAGTCATATCGATCGATGAAAACTCGGTCGAACTCGTGAAATCGATCGTCGTCGCCGCCAATAATGATTACTCAAATTTAGTGACACGAGTCCTCTATGTCGGCGATAAGCTCTATGCGATGACCGGTGCTGGCGTCTTGGTTTACGATCGTAACGACTTCAGTTTACTGACAAGCATCAAATACTAGAATACGGAAGCTGCCTTCCGAAAAAAAGGACCGATTCAATCGGTCCTTTTTTATTAATCGATGGCTGTGAAGTCGGCTTTAGTAACGCCGCACATCGGGCAATACCAATCTTCGGGGAGATCTTCAAACGAGGTTCCCGGGGCGATTCCGGAATCGGGATCTCCGACGGTCGGGTCGTAGATGTAGTCACAAGCGTTGCATGCGTAACGTTTCATTTCTTCCTCCTGTGTGCCTTAGCTTTATTACATTATACCAAACCCGACAAGGGATGCAAAGGAGAATTCGAAAACCTATGGTATACTTAGTCCGAAAACAGGAGATATTTATGGAATTCATCGAACTTGCGAAAACCCGTTACTCCGTCCGTTACTTCTCGAAGAAGCCGGTTGAAGACATGAAACTTGATTTGATTTTAGAAGTCGCTAAGGTCGCTCCGACGGCTGCCAATCGCCAACCACAACGAATCTATCTGTTGAAATCCGACGAAGCGAAGGAAAAACTGAAAAATTGCACGCGGTATGCGTTTGATGCGCCGATCGTCATCCTGATCGCCTATGACAAGGAAGTTTCATGGAAACGACGTTATGACGGACATGATGGCGGGGATGTCGATTGCGCCATCGTATCGACGCACATCATGCTTCAAGCCACCGAACTTGGACTGGGAACGTGCTTTGTGGGGTCCTTTGATCCGGAAGCGTTATGCAAAGCGTTTGATCTTCCCTTAAACGTTGTCCCATCGGTAATCATACCTTTGGGGTATCCCGAAGAAAACACGACTTTTCATCCGCTTCATCTAACACGCAACCCTTGGGTCGAAGGCGTCAATCTCTTTACGGAAAAATAACCGCGATCGCGGTTATTTTTATAGGATGACATGGATATTTTCAATATGCTTCACCTTATAGACCTTATGTTTTAGTAAGGTTTCCGCCAACAGTTCGCTCATATCGCGATTGACTTCAAGGACCGTCTGAAGATCCGGTACCATCGTGAAGTCACCGCCACCGACCGCACGGTAATTATTCATAACAAGAGTAAACGACTGATTCTCACAAACTTCTTTGCCTTGATAGAAAAGTGAAACGATGCGTTGTCCAAGCGGATTGGATACTTTGATCGTATATTCGATCCCATCGACCATATCGTAATTGAAATGTTGGGGCTTGGGTTCGTCATAGGACGGATCAACAATCACTTCTCCCGCTTTGATCGCAAAATACGCTGCACACTTCTCCAAGAATTCCTTAAGCGTCTTCCCGTCGATTTGCTTGACGACCAACGTGTTGGGGTAGATGTACGTCGAAACGATGTCGCGCATCGTGATTTCCGGGTTAAATCCCATTACACCGTTAAAGAGCGCACATGCGCTCAAATCGGCCTGCGTATGTTCACGTTGGACTTGATTGATGAAACTGACGAGTGGATGTTTATGTAATCGAGCCATAAAACCATTCGTAACTTTCATCGAGGGTCCGTCGATTCTTCCCAAAGGCTGATCCAACCATCGCTGCGTTTCACGTTCGTTTTCTTCCGCGATCGAGTCGATTACAGGATCGACTTCGAAATCCTCCATCTTGACGATTCTTGGTTCGATTTGTAGTTTCTCCACGAAGGTCAAGGTGATTTCCGCAAACTCTTTCGCATTCAGCGTCGTCTGTGTGACAACCGTCGAACCGATCGTCGCGATTAAAGAGCGATGTTGGTGGCCGGTGATCAATACGTCGATGCCCGGTAATTGCGCTAAGCGATAACCGACGTTTTCACCGGTAAACCGTTCGGTCGCAACTCCGGTAATCGGATCGTTCTCCAATCCGCCGTGATACATCACGATGACCGCGTCCGCCAACGGACGTAGACGTTTAAGTTCGATTTTGACCGTTTCGATCGGATCAAGAAAATCCATGCCTGCGATGTTCTCGGATTTCTCCCAATGCGGGATATAATCCGTACAAACCGCGATAAGCGCGAGGGTGTGGTTTTGGATCGAAACTAGCGCACTCTTTCCCAAAGGGACGCCTTGATGAATGATGTTTGCGGTTAAACAAGGCATGGTCAAAGTTTCCAGATATCGCTGAAGGACCGTCGGTCCATAGTTGAAGTCATGGTTTCCCAGATTGATGAAGTCGTAACCGATCTGATTCATGACTTTACCCAATAAATGGGAACCAGATTGTTGATTGGTAACCGTCAATAACGGTGTACCCTGAAGAATGTCTCCGTTATCCAACACCAAGGTCGCTCCGTTCTGTTTGGCTTGGTTAACAGCCGTTGAAAAACGTGCCAACCCAGAAGGACTAATCGAGTTATCCGCATAGTTTTTCGCCAATACGCTTCCATGAATGTCGGTGGTCGCAAGGATCGTTAGTTTTTCCATGTTCCCATTATACCCAACATTTCCGCTCACAATCAACCAAGCCGTCTGTCTTTTTGAATCGGCTCTGCTATAATTGACGCAAAGGGGAAAAACGATGGATGAAATGACACTGCGATGCCGGATCCGACCGTTTACCTTGGCCGATGCCAAGGATCTTTTCGCGTTTGCGTCTCTTCCCGAAGTCGCGTTGAATGCGAATTATCTCCCGCATCGTTCCCTCGAACAAACGCGTCAAATTGTGAAGGGATGGATTTTGGCGGATGACATCTTTGCGATCGAACATCTTGACGATCGACGGGTCTTCGGTGCGATCTCCATGCGTCCGGATCCCGAGTTGCCTGACGGATGGTTTAAGGTCGGATACAGTTGCCATACTTCGTATCAAGGCAAGGGTTACATGACGGAAGCACTTCGTAAAGTGTGCGATATATTGATTTATGATCGAAACGCGGCAGGGATCGCGGTACATATCTTTCCCGAAAATGACCCCTCACTTTCATTGGCGCGACGGGTCGGATTTGAGTCCTCCGGTATGACTTTGGAGAAGAGACGATATGACGGAAACGAAGGCAGGGAAGAAATCCATCTATTCTCAGCGGTTGCGTATCGTCAACGTTATCAAGGAAAATGGTTGGGAGAGTTGCGGACCCATACAAGATTTGGAAAGGATCATCCGATCCTATATCGCCATGCGGTCCGTGCCATCGTGTTGAATGGATCAGAAATCCTGATGATCAAGTCAAAGGATGGTGATTTGAAGTTCCCCGGTGGTGGAATCGAGAAGAACGAATCTCCCGTCGATGCTTTGAAACGGGAAATAGAGGAAGAAACCGGATATTCGATACAGAAGATAAATGAACATTTCGGATACATCGAAGAACTTTACGATGCTTTCGATGATGATGTATCGTTGTTTCGGATGCGTTCGGATTTCTACTTCGTCGAAATCAATAAGACGCAATCCTCGTTGAAATTGGATGATTATGAAGCGAAACTCGGATTTCATCCGACATGGATCGATTTAGATCAAGCCATCAAAATAAATAGCGAAACACGATTTGCGAAACGTTGGACGCAGCGTGATTTGCATGTATTGATACAGTTGAAGTTTCATCAGGAGAAAAACAATGGATAAGCAAAAACTAAAGCGGAACATACCGCTGACCTACCTTTTCGAATTCGGGAAAAACATGGGATTCACCCAAGCCATTTGGGTGACCTATTTGGCGACGAAAGGATTAAGTTTGGTCGAAATCGGTCTGTGCGAGAGTGTCTTCCATATCACATCGATGTTGATGGAATTGCCGACCGGAATGATCGCCGATCTCTATGGACGTAAAATCAGCCGATTGATCGGTGTGATCGCGAACTTGATTTACTTGACCCTGTTGTTTTTTGTGGATGGGTTGCCCATGGCTTTGCTTGCCTTCGTCTTCTGCGCCTTGTCGTACAATCTGGAATCCGGTGCCGATACGGCCTTGGTATACGATAGTCTGTTGGCACTCGACCAACAAGATACCTTTACCCGAATCTCCGGTAAACGTGAAATCATCCTTCAAAGCGCGTCACTGATTGGGGTGGCGGTCGGGGGAGTGCTGGCGGATCAAGATTATCGCTTCGCGATCCTGGGATCGATCTTGTTAGGCGTGGCGGTTTTTATCGTAGGTTTGCGCTTTTTCGAAGCGCCGTATCCGAGAGAAAAGGCAAAAATGCGTACGATGTTTGCGAATCAGTTCATGAAGCCTTGGAAAATGGTGAAAAAACAACCGGATCTGGTCTTTCATATGGTGTTGGTTGCGGTCGTATTGTCTTCGGTGACCACGACCCATTACTATTTGACGGTTCATCTGAAAAACATCGGATATTCCTTAAGCATGATCGGATTACTCTTGTTGCTTCAAGCGGTCGGTGCGATCTTGGGTGGTTATTTTGCGGATCGGTTAAAGATACGGTTTGACGAAGCTTTGTTGTTTCGCTTGTTTCCATGGGGAATCGTTCTTGCGATCGCCTTGGCTCCGACGCCTTTCTTTCCGATTTCCTTAATGATGTTGGGCTTTAGCGATTCGGTCCTCTATGTCGTATTAACCAACCGCGTCAACCGAAACATCCAAAGCGATGAGAGGGCGACGATCCTATCGTTGAACAGTATGTTTTTCAGTATCGTGATGATCGCTCTTTTCCCGATTTTCGGTGTGTTTGCGGATCAAAACGGACTTCCGATGGCGTTTTTCGGGTTGGCGATCTTGACGGGTTTGGTGGCGTTGGCCAACGGGTTGAAAATCCGTTATCGACGTTAAACGCGGTTTGACACCCGATAGACCCTGTGTCATAATCAACTATAAAGTAAGGGGAGAGACGATGAAAGAACGCATCAACCGGCAAGTCGCGAAGATCCAATTTAGCGGAATCCGCTCGTTTTCGCAAGAGGTCGCCAGCGTCGAAGGTATCATTTCTATGACGATCGGCGAACCTGAGTTTTCCACCGATCAAAGCATCAAAGATGCGGCGATCGAGGCGTTGATCCAGGACTATACCCATTATCCGCCATCCGTCGGATTCGCGGATTTACGTACGAAGATTCTATCGTTTGAGAAGGAAAAACACGGATTGGATTATCGACTTGACGAAGTGTTGATCACCAACGGTGCGACGTCCGGTCTAGCGGCTGTTTTTATGGCGCTTCTGAACCCTGGAGATGAAGTAGTCATCCCGGAGCCGATGTATGTCGCCTATGCCCCGATGATCGCCTATTGCCAAGCGGTGTTGGTACCCTTGGATACGACGGCGGAATTGTATCAGATCGATGAGGCTAAATTGCGGGCTTGCGTCAACGAAAAAACGAAAATCTTGGTGCTGACATCTCCCAATAATCCGACCGGATGCGTCTATGACCAAAAAAGCATCGACATTATCGCAAAGGTGGCGAAAGAGTTCGGATTCTTCGTGGTAAGCGACGATGTCTATAATCAATTAGTTTATATCGATCCGTTACCGACGATCACCGATATTAAGGAATTGCGCGATCAGATCGTGATTTGTCAGAGTCTATCGAAACCTTATGCGATGACCGGATGGCGCATCGGTTATGTGCTTGCGGAAGCGAGCGTATTGAAAGAAATCGCGAAGATCCACCAATATCTGGTCACCGGAATCTCTTCCATCAGCCAGAAAGCGGCGATCGTCGCCTTAGATACCGATCCCTCGAAAGTCCGTGAAATCTATCGTCACCGTCGTGATCTTGCGATGGAGGCATTTATGGAAATGGGATTGCCCTGCGTCAAACCGGAAGGAGCGTTTTATCTTTTCCCGGATATCTCGGAGTTTCAACTGGATTCGTTGACGTTCTGTCGTAAAGCCGCCTATGAGTATAAGGTTGCTTTGGTCCCTGGAATCTACTTCGGTCCGTCGGCGGATCGAAATGTCCGGATTTCCTATGCATGTAAGGAAGAAGACCTGATCGAAGGATTACGTCGGCTTCAACGCATGATCAATGATTTAAGGAATGCATCATGAAGTCACTGAAGGATACGCTTGCGGGAATTGTCTTGTTGGTTTATGGACATCTAATCCTGTTGGGTTTGACGATCGTTTGGACGATGTTCAATGCGATCGTGTGGAATCAAGCGCTTTGGGTCCATATCTTGATCCCGAGTATCGCCGGATTTCTGTTTTATGGGACGATCGGATTCATGATCGGTAGGCTGGATCGTAAGCGAACGTCGATACGTAGTTCCACTCGGATTTTCTGGGGTCTATTGACCTTCGCATACATTCTTGTGTTGATCCTTGTGGAACGTAATCTCGTCGATTGGACCGGTTATTCCAACTTAATTGTTTATCCGCTTGCGCTCTTCTTCAAAAATGCGCCGGCGGAACTTTGGATACGGATTGTATTTATATTTATTTTGTATATTTCTTATCGCGGCGTATTGACCGGTTTTTCATTCCAGCGCAGACTCTTGCGCTTAAAAGGGGGTAAACGATGAGCTCGAAAACATTTAACGCATTGGTACCGTTGGCCGTCATCATTCTTGGCGGATGGTTTGTCCGTTTTACGGATCTATTCTTAAAGGGATCTTTCTTCGACACGGTCGCGATCTTGTTGGTGATTGCGACGCTATTCTACTTTGGCATCCGCTTGAATCCCAATAAAAAACGAAACGACGCTTGGTTTAAGAAAATGGTCATTTCGTTGGTCTTGGTATTGATCGCATCCATCCGTCTCGGATATGTCCTTCATCCGAGTTTGCCGGACCTGTTGTATTGGTTCGCCTTGGACGGTTTTGCGCAAAGCGCTCTGATCGTCTATCTTGGCTGGCAGTTCTTCGCCTAACGGGATCCGAAGATCAACGTACCGATACGAAGCATCGTCGCGCCTTCTTGACAGGCAATTTGATAGTCCATACTCATCCCCATCGAACATTCCTCAAAAGCAGGGATGTTTTTTTGGATTTCCGTCTGAAGTTTCTTCGCTTTCTGAAACACAGACCTTATTTCTTCCGCAGTCCCTTCGGTCGGTCCGATGACCATGATTCCTTTTAATAAAGCATATTCGCAGGTCTTCGCACTCTCTAGAAACGCATCGATCTCAGCGATATTTAGTCCGCTCTTCGATGACTCATGGGTTAAATTGACTTGCATCAGGATGTTGAGTTTTTTGTTGATCGCACGAGCTTGTTTCTCGATCTCATGTAGGAGTTTGATCGAATCGACCGAATGGATCCAGTCCGCATAACGTACCGCATCCTTGACTTTGTTGGTCTGCAGATGTCCGATCATATGCCACGTCACATCCTCGATGGCTTGTGCCTTCAGGATGAGTTCTTGCACCTTATTCTCACCGAAATCACGAAAACCTTCGCGTTTCACGGACTCGATTTTCTCGATCGGATGCGTCTTACTGACCGCGATCACGGTTTTCAATGACGGGTAAGTTGATTTCAATTGCGATACATTCATGGGCAACCCTTCTTTCTCTACCATGATAGCCGATTTGGGGGAAAAGTTGCACTATGAAAAACATTCCATGGTAAAATGACAGTAAATTCAACGTTTTTTACACGAAATCAAAGGGAAAGGGATTCGCATGCGCAAACCACAAATACGATCGGTTATCTATCAGATTTGGCCACGCTCGTTTCAAGACAGCGACGGCGACGGAATCGGGGATATCAACGGAATCCGCAGTCGCTTAAGTCATTTGGCATACTTGGGTGTGGACATGATCTGGCTTTCGCCGGTATATGAATCGCCGGACGTGGATTTCGGCTACGATATCAGCGATTACCGAAAGATCAACCCGGTTTTGGGAACGATGGAAGACCTCGATCAATTGATTCATGAAGCCAATGACTTGGGGATCGGGATCATGATGGATTTGGTCGCCAATCACACGTCGATCGAACATGAGTGGTTCAAGTCGGCCGTCCAAGACCCAAGTTCACCCTATCGCGACTACTATATTTTCCGCGATGGGAAAAACGGAAAAGAACCTAACAATTGGTTGGGGATTTTCGGCGGTAGCGCATGGACCAAGGTCGATACCCAATACGCGTTAACACTCTTTACCCCCCAACAACCCGATTTGAATTGGCGAAATCCGGCCGTAAGGCAGGAAATCTATGCCATCATGCGTTTCTGGTTGGATAAGGGAATCAAAGGGTTTCGTATGGATGTCATCAACGCGATCGGAAAGCATCCTGAATTACCGGATAAGAACCCACATAAAAAAGGCTATCAGTTTGCGGCGGAACTGATCACTCGTCAACCGATCGTCGATGAATATATCAAAGAAATGCATCAAGAAGTCCTCAAAGATTATGATGGACTTTATCTTGGGGAAGGGATTCTGCTTGACCGTGATATGGCATCTCGATTGTGCGGGGAAAGAACCGACGAACTGGATTTGATGTTTCAATTCGATTTGGCGCTGATCGATTGCGGACCCTTGGGGAAATTCGATTTCCGAAGATTGTATCGTTGGTCAATTCCGCGATTCAAGAAAATTTTCTTTACTTGGCAGGCCGACAGTCAGAAACGAAACTATTGGCTTGCGAACTATCTCAGTAACCATGACCAACAACGTGCGGTGTCGCACTATGGAAACGACACGAAATATCGGGTCGCCAGTGCGAAAGCCTTACTGGTATCGGTATTGTTTGCGCGTGGAACGCCATTTCTTTATCAAGGGGAAGAAATCGGAATGACCGATCTGAAACTTGAGATGGACGAGTGGAAGGACTTCGAGGCGAAAAACATCTACAAGCAGCTTCAATCGATGATGCATGTGCCAGCCGGATTGGCGAAGCGGATCGTTCAACGTAAAACACGGGACAACGCACGGACACCGATGCAATGGGCAAACGATAAATATGCGGGTTTTAGTACCGAGAATCCGTGGATAAAACTGAATCCGAATTATGTGCAGATCAATGTGGAAGATCAAAAGCAGGATCCGAATTCGATTCTGAATTTCACACGGGACGCGATTTTGTTATGGAAGTTCGACGAAGTCTTTACGTTCGGGGACATCGAACCGGTATTGCCCGACCACAAGCAAGTATTAGCTTTTCTGCGGAAAGGACAGTCAAGTAAATATTTGATCTTGATCAACCTTGACAATAAACCTGCGTTATTGACCTTACAACCGGAATGGTTGGGGGAAACACTCTTGAACTCCGTTTCAAATCCCCAAGTTTTAGTGAAGAAAATGGTACTGGCACCATACGAAGCGCGTGTTGTTCGGTGTATAAGTCAAATGCCTTGAAACGGGCATGAGTTGAAGACTAAAATAAAACGAGAAACGAGGAAGAAACATGGCTGAAATCAATCAAAATGCGTTTGAATTCGAATTACCTGACCAAACCGGAAAAATCCATAGATTATCGGACTATCGCGGACAATATGTCGTTCTGTATTTCTATCCCAAAGACAATACGCCGGGATGTACGACCCAAGCTTGCAACTATCGGGATACGATGCCGGAGTTTGAGAAACGCAAGGTAAAAGTATTCGGGATCAGTAAAGACGATGGAAAAAGCCATCGAAAATTTGAAGAAGACTTCACGTTGAACTTCGATCTCTTAAGCGATGTCGACCACAAAGTCATCGAAGCGTATGGGGTTTGGGGCGAGAAGATGAATTATGGGAAAGCCTACATGGGCGTCATACGGACGACATTCGTGATCGATCCGCAAGGCAAGATCGCCGCGATTTTTCCGAAAACCGATCCCAAATTGGATCCGACCCAAGTCCTTGCATTTATCGATCAAGCAAACGAAAACGGCGTTTAAGTTCGCCGTTTTTTAATTAACTGAATTTCTTGATCAGTTCGATCACCGTATCCAGATCTTCATCCCTGATATCGTTGTGTGTCACAAAGCGATACACATCGTCGCTGGAATTGATCTTAACCCCGTTTTCCAGTAAGTAACGTGCGAATCGGACATGATCGAACGTAGGTAGTTTGAAACGGAAGAAGACCATGTTGATGTGGATCGAGATGGGATCCAATTCAACCAATCCCGTTGCGAGTAGTTTGCTTCCCAGTAACTTTGCGCGGGCATGATCTTCGCTGAGTCGTTTGGTCATTACCTCGAGGGACAACAATCCGCAAGCAGCCAATACGCCGGCTTGACGTAACCCTCCGCCCAAAAGTTTACGGTTTTTACGGGCACGGTCGATGAACTCTTGCGTTCCCACCAACATCGAACCGATCGGCGAACATAAACCTTTGGATAAACAGAACATGACGGAGTCCGCGCAACTTGCCAAATCCTTGGCGTCGCATCCCAAGCTGACACTCGCATTAAACAATCGTGCACCATCCAAATGGACATTGATGCCGAGTTTCTTGGCCGTGGCATAGTTTTGACGCATCAGATTCAAAGGCATCACGGTGCCGTTGGAAAGGGCATTCTCAAGACTTAACAAGGTTGTTGGAGGTTCATGGATATCGTTGGGACGTACATGGGAAAGGATGTCTTCGGGATAGATGAAATCATTGTCGTGCGCGATCGTACGTACGATGACTTGCGAAAGTACCGCCATGGCGCCGACTTCATGGACGACGATATGGTTGTGCGCACCGGTCAAGACTTCGTCGCCCCGTTTCGTGTGGGTCATGATCGCGAGTTGGTTTCCCATGGTCCCGCTGGGCACAAACAACGCAGCTTGCTTGCCAGTCATCGCGGCTGCCAACGCTTCGAGTTTCGTCACGGTCGGATCATCGCCGTAAACATCATCCCCGACTTCGGCGACGGCCATCGCGGCGCGCATTTCGTCGGTCGGTTGGGTCACCGTGTCGCTGCGTAAATCGATATATCGCATGATTTTGTCCTCGTTTCTTTGTTTAATAGTATAGCATATCCGAACGTATCACGCTTTTTCTTTTCAAGGTCGATTCGATAGAGTAAAATAGGGAAGATATAAAGGAGAACTCCCCATGGATTGGATGGCCATACTCACAAATAAGACGTTGATTTATTCGATCACCGTTGTTCTAACGCTTGGATTGACGGTGTTTTTGGTTAAGAAATATAAGTTAAGCAAGTACCAGGTACTGATTTTCGTATTACTGGTACTGTTCTGGAGCGCTATCAGTATCGTACGTGCTTATCGAAAAGCCTATGCGGTCGGCGATATCGCCAGCGGCGGATTGGCCATGGACGGTGTCTTGGCTGCCAATCTGGCGGCTGCCTACGGGTTGATTTCGATCTTCGTACGACTCCCGTTTTTTGCGTTAAGCGATTTCTTCAAGTCGCGTAAGTTTTTTATCGCCTTGGCGCTCGTATTTATCTTTATTTCATCGCTTTGGGTCGTCTATGATCCGGGATACACAAGCTTGTTACTGAGCAGTTATGCCTTAGGGGTCGGCGCTTCGACCTTATCGATGTTCAATGTCTTCTTCGCGGAAACCTTTAGCGCCAATCAAGCGTTGATGTCGGTTTCGATCTTATCCGTCGCACCGCTGTTGGCGGAGTTTATCGTTTCACCCTTTCAGTTTGCGGCAACCGCAAGCAAACCCAACGACTATTCGTCGATGTGGATCATCAGCGCGATTCTGGCGGCCGGAGCGTTGGTGTTTCTATTCTTCGTCAAAGATAACAAGCAACCGGTTCGTAACTTCACCTTGGCCAAGTTTAAAAAAGCTCTTTTTGATCCACGCTTCATCGTTTTGTGTTTGATGGGTGTGATCATTTCGTTTGTCCGTTTCGCTTCCAGCGGTTCCAATATCGTCGCGTATGTCAAAACGGATTACGTGGCCATGCATCCCTTGATGGTCGCATACATCGATGCCCTTTACTCGATCTTACAGTTGATTGCGGGGGTGTTGGTCGGGTTGTGGTTGAAGAAAAAGATCGGTGTCCGCAATACTCTCATTTTAGGCTTACTCTTTAGCCTTTCGTTTACCTTAGTCGCTTCGTACATCACCGATCCGACGATCCTGTTTCTAACTTTCGGACTTAACGGGTTTGGTTACGGGTTAACGTACAATGTCCTCTTAGGCATGGCGATGCAACCGTTTCAAAAAGACATGCGCGAGATTACGATGGGAATCTATCAGACGTTCTTTGCGGTCGGGATCTTTTATGGCGATAAGATTTATGCTTCCGTTATTGGTTTCCTCAAAACAACATATAGCGATCTGCAACTCTACCAAACGGTATATTTGTTGATCAGCGGAGTGATCGTCGTGACGATTTTTGTCTCATTCCTCGTCTTTAATCGTCGTAACCGATCCTTCATGGAGTCGTAACGATGCGTCTTGTCAGCAGTTTACGATCCATCGACACACTTCACGTCATGAAACATGCCGGTGCGACCGGTGTGCTGATCGGGATCGAAGGCTTGTCCTATCGTTCAAGCAATTTTTCCATCGAACAAATTCAATCCATCATCGACGAAGCATCACGGATCGGATTGGACGTCTATCTTCAATGTAACCGGATGATCGAAGAAGAGGATCTACCTTTTCTGAACCAGTCACTAACTACGATTTCGTCCCTTCAAATTGCGGGAATCTATTTCCAAGACCTGGCATATATGACGATCCTTACGAAACTCGGTTCTTCCATTCCTCGAATTTATGCGCCGGAAGCCATGATCACCAACGCATTGGAAGTCGGTGCGCTCTTACACTGTGGGATCGATCGCGTGGTGTTGGCGAAAGAATTGACCTTGGAAGAGATCATTCGTATCGCAAAAGCATATCCGAACAAGGTTGAGCTTTTCGGTTTCGGTCACCGACCGATGTCGTTCAGTCGGCGTCCCATGGTAAAAAACTATCTCAATGAGATCGGAAGCGACGAAAAATTATCGCAAGGATATGATTTACGCATCCAAGAAACACAACGGCAAGGAATGTATCCGATCCTTGAAGAAGATAAAGTAACAACGATCTTCGATGCATCCGTATTTTGCGCCTTACGCGAAACCTTGACCTTACTGGATGCGGGGATCCATACCTTGATCGCGGAAGATGTGTTTCTACCGCAAGAATCCATCGTCAAATATCTGAGACTCACGACGGAAGTTCAAAACGGACTTGATCCGCAAGAAGCTTTTAAACAACTCAATCAAGTTGTGGATATCGACGAAGGATTCTTCCACCAAAAAACCAATGCTACGAAAGTCGAGGTATCACGATGAAGCCCGAACTTTTGGCACCGGCCGGGGATCTGGAACGGGCGAAAACCGCGATCCGTTTCGGAGCCGATGCGGTCTATCTGGGCGGGAAACGTTTCTCGCTGCGTTCGCGGGCATCCAACTTTGAATTAAGCGACATCAAAGAAGCGGTATTGTTCGCATCTTCATATGGCGCTAAGATTTATGTCACCGTCAATATGATTCCCCACGATGAGGATTTGGAAGGGTTGGAAGAATATCTTCTTGAACTTGAGAAGATCGGTGTCAGCGCGGTCATCGTCGCTTCCGTCCATATCGCTCTGCTTTCAAAACGCATCGCACCTTTGATGGAAGTTCATCTCTCCACTCAACAATCCGTCTTTAACTCACAGGCTCTGGAATTCTATCAGCAACTTGGCGTCGATCGCGTCGTATTGGCGCGTGAAGTGAACCTGGACGCGATCCAATCCATTTCCAGCCAAAGCAAGGTCGACCTTGAAGTCTTCATTCATGGCGGGATGTGCGTCAATGTCTCGGGACGTTGTACCTTAAGCAACCAATGGACTTTGCGTGATGCCAATCGTGGAGGATGTGCCCAATCATGTCGTTGGAAATACCGACTCTATAAAAACGATACCCTGATTTCCGATCCGGAGATTCCGTTTTCGATGAGTTCGAAGGATTTGATCGCAGTTAGGGAAATTCCGCAACTGATCAAAGCGAAGATTGCGAGTCTCAAAATCGAAGGTCGGATGAAATCGGCCTACTATATCGCCATCGTGGTCGATGCGTATCGCAAACTGATCGATGCGATCGAACAAGACGAAGATGTTGAAAAGGCGATTACACAGGCGGAAGAACGCTTACGAAAAGCGGAAAACCGGGCGACCGCATCCGGATTCTTCCATCATGTACCGAATGCGAAAGATCATATCTATCAACCGGATGGGGCTTTGATTCCTCAAGACTTCGTCGCGGTGATCCATCAGGTCAAAGACAACGGGGAAGTGGCGTTACTTATCCGAAACAAGCTTGAAGTCGGATCGACCTTGGAAATCATCAGCCCGAAACATCCCGAACGAAGTTTCGTGCTGACACGCTTACATAACGGAGAAAACGATATAGAAGTCGCAAAAACTCCGATGGAAGTTCTGTGGACGACCGTTGATTTTCCGGTATACGAGGGGGACATCCTCCGCAAGAAAGGAAGTGGACTATGAATGAACTCTGTTTCGAAGGCGCGCTGTCGGTAAAATCCGTCATCAATCATCGGGCGCGGACCGTCAAAGAAGTCTGGATCGACAAGAGTAAAGATACCAAAGATATCGATTATATTATCAATCGATGCAAGTCGCGACATATCGCCGTAAAACGGATCGATGCGGAAAGTATCGCAAAAAAAGCCAAAGGGAAGACCCATGGCGGAATTCTATGCTTCGCATCGCCACGCACCTATGAAAACCTAGAGGATTTACACTTGCCCCAACATCCGTTCTTGGCCTTGATCGAAGGGGTTGAAGATCCGTTCAACTTAGGCTATTGCATTCGTACTCTAAAAGCGGCGGGATGCGACGGAATCATCTTGTCGAAACGTGATTGGACGTCGGCTGAAGAAACCTTGATGAAATCCAGTGCGGGAACCTTCGATTCGTTACCGATCCTTCAACCGGAAAATATCAACGAAACCTTACATTCCTTAAAACAACAAGGAATCAAAATCATCAGCGCGACCCGAACTCCTTTTAGTAAACCGATGACGAAAGTCGATCTGACGCAAGGATTGCTTCTATGCATCGGCGGTGAACTACGTGGTTTGTCGCGGGCTGTTTTGGATGCGACCGACCTTTCGATCGTGATTCCTTATCCCGGAACGACCAAAGTCGCGCTCAATGCGGTCAGCGCAACGGCTGTCTTAGCTTTTGAGGTGGTACGTCAACGGAGTCCGCAAGAGTAAATTCCTATTCGGTTCTTGTGAAAATATGGTGAAATCGTCTCTGTACAATCCAAGCAACTAGTGATAGAATAACACAAAGCTTTACGAAGTATAGGTCCGCTATTGATGGCGCGGACGTATCTACCCGCCGGCCAAACGCGCGGACTACCTCGGAAGTGTTTTTTCAAAAACACTCCGGGACGTGAAGCTTTTTTGTTAGAAAGGCGGATCTTCATGGAAACCAACCTAAAACGGTTGCGAAACGTGCTCAATGGAAACGAAGAAGCCGATCTTGTCTTACTCAATGTGATGGCGCTGGATCCATTTAATGTGACATTTCGCATGTGTGATCTGACGATCCATGACGGAAGCATCATCGCTTTAAAAGCATTTCCAGCCAAACATGTCATCGATGCGCATGGAGCCTATGCCAGTCCGCTGTTGGTCGATGCGCATATGCATATCGAATCGACGACCGTCATGCCACACGAATTGGATCGACTTTTGATTCCACGCGGGGTCGGCAGATTGATTGCGGATCCGCATGAGATCGCTAACGTCGCAGGAAGCGAAGGAATCAAATTCATTTTGGATGCTAGCGAAGGATTGAACTTGGATGTTCGTGTCATGCTTCCATCTTCGGTTCCCGCAACCGCAAGCGAACATGCCGGGGCGATTCTCAAAGCGGATGATCTTCGTCCCTTTCTCAGTCATCCGCGAGTGTGCGGTCTGGCGGAAGTCATGGATAAAGACGCGGTATATACCGATGAAGATATGCTTGCGAAAATTACGGATACCCATCAATCCCGTAAACGGATCGACGGGCATGGATCCAACCTGGATACCGATGATTTGGATCTCTACAGTACGCTTGGCATTTTAACCGATCATGAATGCGTCGATGCGCAAGAAGCGCTGGATCGTGTTCAACGTGGGTTTTATGTCCATATCCGGGAAGGCTCGGTGACCAAGAATCTTCAGGCGTTACTATCGGCGGTTACGCCATTGAATTTCCGTCAATTCTGCTTCTGTACGGATGACAAACATCCCGATGATCTTTATCAACATGGCGGCGTGGACGCGGTAGTCCGGGCAGCCATTACACAAGGATTGGATCCGGCGATGGCATTGACGATGGCGACCTTACATCCCAACCGTTGTTATCTTATCGAAGGTGAAGGTGCGATCGCACCCGGATACAAGGCGAACTTCTTCTTGTTTGAGGATCCCTATCACATCACATCGAAAACCGTCTATCACCATGGGAAACGGATCGTTAAAGAGGGGAGTTACATCGATGCCCCGAAGCATATCGATGGTATTACAGAGCGGCTTCTTCATTCGGTCCATTTCGCTCCGTTGAAAAACCATTCTTTCGAAATCAACCTTAACGGCCATCGTCGCGTCCATGTGATGGACGTGTTGCCGGGCAATGTACTGACGCGTCTCTCAAGCGAAACCGCCACTGTCGATACATTAGGCAATTACCAATGTGATCCCGATCGTGACTTGGCGAAACTTGCCGTCATCGAACGTCATCATGCCACCGGAAATATCGGTGTATGTCCGGTACGCGGATTCAACTTAAGACGCGGCGCGATCGGATCCACGGTCGCCCACGATAGCCACAATCTGGTGATCGCCGGAACCAATGATCAAGATATGTTGGTGGCGGCTGAAGAATTACGTCGAATCGATGGCGGTTACACGGTCGTATGTGATGGTCAAGTCCTCGCTTCAGTCCCGCTTGAGATCGGTGGATTGCTTACGCAACGCAAACTCGAAACGACGTTATCGGAGTGGGATGCGTTACATGTTGCGTATGCGTCGATTTGCGATCGCGTCGACTTCAATCCGTTTTTGATGTTATCATTTCTCGCCTTACCGGTCATTCCGGAAGTCAAACTTACCGATATCGGATTGATCGATGTCGCAACACAGAAATTATTGGAAATTGCTATCACACAGGAGGAAAAAGAATGGATACCATGAACGGTAAAGTGATGAAAGAAGGCTATACCTTCGATGATTTGATGTTGGTACCGGCGTACTCGACAGTTGTACCCGCCAACGTGATTTTACATACCCGACTTACCCCCAAAATCGAATTAAAAATCCCGGTCGTTTCGGCGGCGATGGATACGGTCACTGAGGAAACAATGGCGATCGCCTTGGCGCAAGCCGGAGGATTAGGGTTTATCCATAAGAATTTACGTATCGATGTTCAAGCCGCGATGGTAAAACGTGTCAAAGAAACCGCGGTCAACAATCCGGACGAAGCGGCAGTGGATGCGCAGGGTCGATTGCTTGTAGGGGCTGCGGTCGGTGTATCGGATCGTAACTTACAACGTGTCAAAGCGTTGATCGAAGCCGGTGTCGATATCATCGCGGTCGATAGCGCCCACGGTCATTCCGAAGGGATCATCGAAACCGTTCGGATCATCCATAGTCATTTCCCGGAGTTAGATTTGGTCGGTGGTAACATCGTCACTGCGGAAGCGGCGCTTGCGTTGGCCGAAGCCGGAGCCAATGTTGTCAAAGTCGGTGTCGGTCCGGGATCCATCTGTACGACCCGTGTCGTTTCCGGGGTCGGCGTTCCGCAATTGACCGCCGTCAACGATGTGTACGAAGCGATGAAAGGTCGCGGCGTGGGCGTGATCGCGGATGGTGGAATCAAATTCTCCGGCGACATTGTCAAAGCGCTGGGTTCAGGCGGAGACGTGGTCATGTTGGGTGGTTTACTTGCGGGCTGCACGGAAACGCCGGGCGAAGTCATCGAAGTTTATGGTAAGAAAGTCAAGACCTATGTCGGGATGGGAAGCTTAAGCGCGATGCAACGCGGTTCCAGCGACCGCTACTTCCAAGGCGGACAAACGGAACTTAAAAAACTGGTACCGGAAGGCATCGAAGCGACCGTACCGTATAAAGGTCCGATGCACGATGTCATCTATCAAATGATGGGCGGTCTTCGTTCTGGTATGGGATATTGCGGATGCAAAACCATTACAGAGTTAAAGGAAAACGCCCGTTTCGTCAAGATCACCAATGCGGGATTGATGGAAAGTCATCCGCATGGGGTCGATAACGTAAAGGAGGCACCGAACTACCGTGGCCGATAAAATCGTCGTTCTTGACTTCGGAAGTCAATACAATCAATTGATCGCCCGTCGTATTCGTGAGATGGGTGTGTTTAGCGAGTTGAAGCCGCATACGTTGTCATTGGATGAAATCAGAAACGATCCTGAAATCAAAGGTATCGTTTTCTCTGGTGGTCCGAACTCCGTCTATGACAAAGATGGTTTGTTGGTCGATCCGGAAATCTATAACTTGGGTTTACCGATCCTCGGGATTTGTTACGGGATGCAATTGATGGCCTATCAACTGGGTGGCAAGGTCGAGCCGGGACATACCCGGGAATATGGTAAAAACACGATCCATCTGACCGCCGAATCCGAACTTACCAAAGATCTTCCTGACCATCAACAAGTTTGGATGAGCCATGGCGACCATGTCGCCGCCTTACCCGAAGGGTTTATCGTCAACGCAAAAAGCGATAGCGGGATTTACGCGATCGTATCCGATGTTTCCCGTAAACTTTACGCGATGCAATTTCATCCGGAAGTCCGTCATACCGTTTTTGGAAACGATATGTTACACCGATTTGTCTTCGACATTTGCCAAGCACAAAACAATTGGCAATTAGGCACTTTTATTGACCAACAAGTCGATTCGATCCGTCAAACGGTTGGCGATGACGAAGTGTTATGTGCACTTTCAGGCGGGGTGGACTCCGCTGTCGTCGCGGCATTGCTATACCGTGCGATCGGCAAGAAACTGACATGCATGTTTGTGGATCATGGGTTATTGCGTCATGAGGAAGCCGATAAAGTTGTCGATACCTTTGAGAAACAGTTCGGTGTCAAATTGATCAAGATCGACGCCCGCGAACGGTTTATGAGCCGATTGGCCGGGGTTATCGATCCGGAGACCAAACGCAAAATCATCGGCGAAGAGTTCATCCGCGTCTTTGAATCGGAGTCCCGCAAATTGACACACGTCAAATGGTTGGCGCAGGGAACCCTCTATACGGATATCATCGAGTCGGGAACCGCCACCGCGCAGACGATTAAGTCGCATCATAATGTCGGCGGCTTACCGAAAAACATGCAATTCCAATTAATCGAACCGTTAAATCTGTTATTCAAAGATGAAGTCCGCGCCTTAGGTTTACTGCTGGGTCTCTCCGAGGATCTCGTCCATCGTCAACCGTTCCCGGGTCCGGGATTGGCAATCCGCATCATCGGAGATGTCACGGAAGAAAAGTTGGATCTGGTACGCAAAAGCGACCATATCTTGCATCAGGAAATCAAAAACGCCGGGTTGAATCGGGAAATTTGGCAGTACTTTACTGTCCTCACCAACATCCGTTCGGTCGGTGTCATGGGGGATCAACGCACCTATGACTATGCGTTAGGCATCCGCGCGGTAACATCGATCGACGGGATGACAGCGGATTATGCCCGCATTCCTTATGAAGTGCTGGATATCATATCGCGTCGTATCGTCAACGAGATCAAAGGCATCAACCGAATCGTATATGACATCACATCGAAGCCTCCCGGAACCATTGAGTGGGAATAACTAATACAAAGCTGGAAACCCAATCGTAATGATGGTTTCCGGCTTTTTCTTAACTTTTTTGATAACGTTTTGTGTACTTTACCAATTCAGAAATTATACAATGTCGCAATTGATTATAAGGTCACTATGTAATTTTTTTCTGGAGGGGAATATATCCGTAATGTAGACACCCTTGATGATGGGTTTATTTGTCCGTTATTATCGATCTTTTCAATCGGGGGGGGTCATTGGCTATGCGTTCAGCAAATCCCCGAGATCAGTGAAGCATGCCCTGGGGAATGCGATGGCCGGCCACGAGAAGCAGACGGGATTGATTTTCCACAGTGATTGGTGAGGTCAATATAGTAGTAGCGGATTCGGTCAATTCCTGCAACAACTCCAGATCCAAAGGTGCATGAGCAAAGCCGGGTGTACCTAAGACAACTCGCGCGTCGAGAGCTTTTTCGCTTCCACGAAGAAGGAGTTCATCCATCACAGAAGCTATGTTACAATAGAAGAAATCGAGAAGGAAATGTATGAGTAGTTCAACTGTTATACAATCGAAAACGGCTGCATTCAACCTTAGGGTATATAGATCCGGTTGAATACAGATGAAGTAGGGGGGCTTCCAAATATTTTCAGGGGTTATTTTGACACAGTGAGCTTATAGAAGCCTCTCCATTTAATCGATTCAGACTAATGTTCATAAAACACTAAAAACTAGTCAAACCATACTTGCAAAATCGTGTTGAGCCTCCTTTACAAAAAAAGTCGTTGGGAAAGCAAAAAATGTGAGTCACAAAAGATTACTCCTGGTGGATTTAATAATATTTGCACAATCCACGAATAGTCTTAAAAACAATTGAATAGAGATGGGAACGGAAAGAACTACGTGAATAAATCGACAAAAAAGAATCTTATTGGTGTATGTGTAGGGATCCTTCTGATGTTTGCTTGGGTTTTTGTTACTGTCTATTTGACGGGTGAGCGAGAACTTGAAGATTTTTCGAAACAAGATTGGATTGTATTCTCTTGTTTTCTTTTAATTGAAGTAATTACTGTAGCTGTAACATTCGTGTTTGCTGATAAGACAGGCAAAGAAAATACGAAGGCTCTGAATGAATTAAAATCAGATCAATCGAGAGTCCATTCGATGAATAATCTTCCCACTTCACAGGGAAAAAGAGAGCGTAGGCGCGGTATTATTATGCTGTTAGCAGCGTGGATACTGTCGCTTATATTCATCATTCTAGGCATTATTTTTCAAAAATATCTTACTGGTGACCTTGATTTTACTTTGAAAATACTATTTACAGTAAGTTGTGTATTTCCAGTCCTTTTGCTCCCGTTGAACATATTGATGAAGAAAAAGTATATTGCCAAGTGGAAAACTATGAAAGTTTCTGAACTCCAAGAGTATCTTCTTTCTCATCGAAAGGAGTCATTAACGACTTCGACGTATAAAATGAAGGTTATCGAGAGATTACAACTTCTTTCGGATGTTTATGCTGGTGTTCTATGCTTGTTTGCAATTATTATTGCATTATATGCGGGAATTCTATCTAGTACGGATTTATCTACACCTCTCGGCTTTTATTCTGGAATTCTTTTTCTAACTTCGATTTCACGCATTCGGTTTCCACGAAAAATGTCATATTTACAAGAAGACGAATCATTTGTTGAAGTTGATGATTATCCAGAATTATACCGATTAGCAAATGAAGCTCAAAAAGTAATGAACTGCAGCGGGCACATTAGGATTTCTTTAACGGCAGATTGTAATGCCGGTATTGCGAAAATCGGAGATTCTTACACGGTTCAGCTAGGGGCTATTCTATTGAA
Organism: uncultured Erysipelotrichaceae bacterium; assembly: GCA_942492825.1. Classification (GTDB taxonomy): domain Bacteria; phylum Bacillota_I; class Bacilli_A; order Erysipelotrichales; family Erysipelotrichaceae; genus GWE2-51-13. The sequence continues at coordinate 251,568 of OW818635.1, forward strand.
TACACTTTCGCAAGAGGAATTGTATGCCATTTTGTTACACGAATTTTCTCATGTGATATTGGATGATTCGCAGATAAATAGACAATCCAAATATAATAATTTGATTAGCAGTGGTGGTAATCCGCATTTCTTTTCAGGATTAAGTTCTATATTGTTTTGCTATTTGGATACAGTTTACAGCTTTCAATACTCCATGTACTTATATTCTATTTCCGTTATTACGGAAGAAAAAGCTGATCTTGCAATGGCTGAACTTGGAGACAAGAACGTAGCGGCATCTGCCTTGTTAAAGCTCAAATATTATGAATTATTTGAGTGGGAAGATGAAGCAGCTGACAGTGAAAGTTTGTATCTTTTTGAAGAACCAATGCAGGATATTCTTCAACAAAGATTTAACAGATTTCTAAAGAAGATGTCAGAACGCTCTGACGAATGGAATAGTCTAGCCAAGGTTGAGATTATTTCACGAACCGCATCTCATCCAACATTGAGAATGCGACTAGATGCTATTGGTGTGAATGACTACCATGTTTTAGAAACCACCAATAACATCAATTACACAAATGATGTGCGCAAAGCCATAAAACACGTCGATGAGATGCTTAGTGAAAGCAGACTCGCATCCTATTCAGAAGACCGAGAAAATTTCTATTTAAAGCCGAAAGAAATTATCGAAAATTGGGAGAGAAGAGGGAAACCGATTGTTTCGACTGATTATCGGGATATTGATGCTTCTATGCGTCAGTTAGGAAGAATGACGGAGTCGAAAAAACTTTGTGATCGTGCAATCTCGGAACTGCCTGAGTCTGCGACTCATTATGCAAGTTTTATCAAGGGGGTGTTTTTAATTCATAAATTTGATCCTTCCGGGTTAAATTTCATCTATGAGGCAATGGAGTATAACAGCAATTATATTGACGAGGGGATAGAACAGATCGGAAATTTCTGTTGCTTGACAGGACGGCAGACTGAACTGGATCAATATCGCAAAAAATCAGTAGAACTTATACAAAAACAAAAAGATGAATACAGTCAAATTTCCATATTAAAGAAAAATGACAATCTATCTTCTGAACATTTACCTTCAGATATACTAGATGGAGTTCTCTCGTATATCGGATCAATAGATGGCGGTTTTGTTCAAAAAGTTTATATTGTTCGAAAAACCATTTCAGAGGTCCTTTTTACAAGTGCTTTGGTTGTACGGTTTGTGGATAATACAGATGAAGAATTAATTACAGATTTCTTTCATAAAATGTTTAACTATTTGGATACATGCGGAAGTTGGCAATTTTCTCTGTTTGATTACTCGGAAGTAAGTAAAATCAAATTTGACTCCATTCCGAATAGTTGTATTTACGAAAAGCAATAAAGAGAAAAGATTTACACCCAAGTAAATGATAAATCATTAAATTGAACCATAATTAGCCGATATCATAATTGATTACAGCATGATATTTATCCAATCTTGGTGGTGGAAAAAATAGTCACTGTAGTCAATGAGTTCGTAACATAGATACTGGACAAACTGTTTAGAACACAATACAATGCGATTGGTTGAAACGATTTTAAAATTTCAAAGCAAAACGAAATGAACTAAAAATTAAGGGGCAAACGTAATGATTCGTTACTATCTCTGGGATTTTGACGGGACCTTATTCGATACGTATACCGTCATGGCGAAGGCGTTTCAAGATGCGTTGCATGATTTCGGACATGACGCGGATATTGAGGACATCTATGCCAAAATGAAAGTATCGATGGATGTTGTCATCGACTTCTATTCGAAAGAGTTTCGACTTGAAAATTCCTTTGTGGAACGCTATCTAACGATACTCAGTGATAAAATAGATGAGATTCGTGCTTTTCCCGATGTTGAGGAAACGTTGGCCGCAATCGTGAAGAATGGTGGCAAAAACTTCATCGTCACGCATCGTGGCCGTTCAACAAACGATGTCATCGATCATCTTCACCTCAGCCAATACTTTGTTGAGTATGTCACAAGCGAAAATGGGTTTGCGCGCAAACCGAGTCCGGATGCGATCAACTATCTTTTGGAAAAATATTCGATGAAACCGGAAGAAACGATCATGGTCGGAGATCGTGCTCTTGATATCTTGGCAGGGAAGAACGCCGGATGTATGACGGCTTACTTCCGTGGAAATTCGTATGTGGAAGATGTCGAGGCGGATATCGATGTTTCAAGTTTTAAGGATTTTATGTCGATTATGGGATTACTGGTGTAATAAGATATCAAATCTACAATTAATCAAAAATAGAGCCCTTAAATGGGCTCTATCGCATTCTGGAATGAACTTCTCCGACTTTTTTACCGTTCTCATAATAGACTTTCGGGATTCGATCGCTGACTTGTGTCAGAATCTCGTAAGGAATCGTATCCATCCGTTTTGCCATCTTGACGACATCCGCATGATCGCCGATCAATTCCACGATCGTGTCGACCGGATGATAGTTTTGTAACTTCAACATCGTTTGATCCATACAGATGCGTCCGACGTATTCGCAAGGTTCTTCGCCGATATAAGCAACATCGCCTTGGTGTTTACGGTTCCAACCATCCGCATACCCGATGGGAATCGTCGCGATCCATTCCGTTTCACTCGGAGAATAGGTCGCGCCGTAACTGATTGTTTCACCGGCCGGTACTTGTTTGATATGGACGATCTTCGAATACAAACGCATGACCGGACGTAGATCGTTTTGATACGTGGAGTAACCGTAAATCGCTAAACCCAAGCGTGTCGCATTGCATCGGTTCTCTTTGAAATGGAGTGCGGCGTCGGTATTGGCGCAGTGGATCCACTTGAAATCACGTTTCAAGTCATCCAACAAGCGTTCAAACTTCTCGAATTGTTTATTGGTTAGGCGGTTGTCTTCCTCGTCACTGGAAGCAAAGTGGGTGAAAATCCCTTCGACGATAATCCTATGTGTATCGCAAAGCGCCAAGATTTCATTGACTTCATCGGCTTCCTTCGCACCGAGACGATTCATCCCAGTATCGAATTTGACATGAACGATCAAACCTTCGACTGAACTCTTCACGATTTGCTTCAGCCAATCCAACGAAGTGACGGTCAACCGGATGTTGTTTTTCTTGGCTAGACGTACATCTTTCGGATGGACGAATCCTAAAATCAAAATATCGCCGTCGATCTTCTTATTGCGAAGCGACATCGCTTCATCCATGGACGAAACCATCAACATCGCCGCGCCGGCTTGGAGGGCTTTACGGGCGATGAACTCATCCCCATGTCCATATCCGTTGGCTTTGATGACCGCGAAAACCGCCTTGTTCGTTACGACGGCGCATTTACGGATGTTCTCTTGAAGCGCATCCAGGTCGATTTCGGCCCAAGTATCACGATAGTACATTTCTTTACCTCGATTGTTTTATACGATACGAGATTCGGTATAGGCGAAATAAACACCTAAAGCACGAAAGGCTAAACCAAGCAATCCATTGAGGCCGGTTCCGATCAAGAGACTGACATCGAACTTGATGACTTCAAACAACCAAACCGGATTCAATAAGATACTCCAATCGGTTAAAACAACCGCATCACCGATCAAAAAGCAGAGAATAGCCAAAACAGCGGCCAATATTTGGAAACGCGGTTGTACGCCGCGGCCGTAGGTTTTGATGACATAGCCGATCGCATATCCGAATCCAATATAGAGTAGGGAGGATTCGAAGGGCAGGGCGTTGGCGATGACGACATAGACGACGATGCATACGATTGTCGCAGCGATCCCGTAGAGCAACGCCTTGGCAAAGCGTTGGTTGCGCGTAAGCGCATGTTTGTTGTATACTTTCATGGTTTCGTCCTCGTTTTTCCGTTCAATTATATCACGATTGAAAAGGGATGAAAACACTCATAAAAGCCTGTGAAAAAGAAGAATATTGTTGACGGTCAAACCCTATCATGGTATATTAATAGAGCGCAAAACGCGATGGAGGTTTAGCTCAGTTGGGAGAGCGTCTGCCTTACAAGCAGAGGGTCGGGGGTTCGAGCCCCTCAACCTCCACCATTTAAACTGTCAGTGCTGCCGGCTTAGCTCAACTGGCAGAGCAACTGATTTGTAATCAGTAGGTTGTAGGTTCGAGTCCTATAGCCGGCACCAATTCCTCAGGTGCGTTATCGTACATGGGGGGGTAGCGAAGTGGCTAAACGCGGTTGACTGTAAATCAATTCTCTCCGAGTTCGGCGGTTCGAATCCGTCCCCCCCCACCATTACCTTTTGGGGTATAGCCAAGCGGTAAGGCACCAGACTTTGACTCTGGCATCTCCCTGGTTCGAATCCAGGTACCCCAGCCAATGAATGACCCGCTAGCTCAGGTGGTAGAGCAACTGACTTTTAATCAGTGGGTCTGGGGTTCGAGTCCCCAGCGGGTCACCATTCTTTGCGGATGTAGTTCAGTGGTAGAACTTCAGCCTTCCAAGCTGACTATGTGGGTTCGATTCCCATCATCCGCTCCAGTGGTGCACAAAGCCCTTATGATAGGGCTTTTTTGTTGCTTACAAGTAGTTTTATAATCGTTTCTTCTAATTTCATGTAGGAATGAATTACATGAACGTGATAGTATATAAATAATAGTTATCTGGTGGGGGCGATTTGAAAACAGTTGTTTGAGGTCGAGTTGCATTTTTTCTTATAGCAAAATGAGGAGTAAATTGGAATCAAAAATTAAAAAGTTACATTTGTCTCAATCAAAGAAAACTCTACTCAATTACGCGATTTAGCAACAAACTTTTCATTGATCTTGAGATTAAATAAAAGGAGAAAAATGCTGTGAAAAAGAAGCTGATCTTAACGACAATTGTCTTGTGTTTCTCGTTAAGTTTTTATGCTATGCAGCAATTCAACGAAAAGTTGTGGTTGAGAATCAATGTAATCCCTTCGACAAACAAACTTGTGTTCATAATAAGTAATACAGAAGTGTTTTCAAGGACTGAGATCGTGAATATTTTAATCGATGGAGCAAAGGAATTTAAAGTCGATCTCAAAACAGCTTACTTCTCAAATGGAATATTCAAAGCGTATCTGTTTCTAAATGACCAAGAGAGTGTTTTCAGCAAAGTTCCACTAATTGAAAGAACTGATTTTGATTTCACAACACCGGATTACGATGTGTACATTTCAACGGATGCATCGGATTCTAATAGCGCTGGCCATCTATATTCAGTTTTTCCTCTTGGGGTTAAGGTAGCTGAGTATCATTCATTTTATGATTTGGTGTATGAAGATGCACAACTCTTTGGTTGGTATAATGCGTCTGCAGTTGATATCGATGATGCGAAGGCATTCACGCAATACCTTGAGAAACGTTTACCCAATAATGTTAAAGTCTCAAATACAGCCCCCTACATTGAAAAGAATGACTTTTCCGTTGGTAAAGAAATTCTTATAATCGCCTTTGTTCTTTTCCTTCTCTTCCTACTACTGGAAGTCTCTAAAAATATGAAGGAGATTTCCTTGCGTAAATCAATGGGAGAAAGGATGATGTCAATTATTGTTGATCTGTTTACTCCATTCTTTCTCACAACTTTAGTCAGTGCAATGTTGACTTTTATTGGATCCTATTGGTTATTAATTCGAACATTCAATCCATACACCATTGAAATCATTGTCCAACTTGGACTCTATTTCATTTTGGTTATTGGATTGACCACAATTCTATTGTTGGTTTTGGGATTTATCGTTTTCATGATTTCGCCGGTCAGTATCATCAAGAACAAGAATATCAATAAATCGATTTCGAACTTCAACTTCGCATTGAAAATCATCTTCATTGTTTTACTTTTTCCTCAACTACTCGGGTATGCTCGAAATGCAATTGATCGATCGGAATTTTTGGTGGACTATTTAGCGAATAGAGATGTTATAACTTCGAATGTTGCACTAGTTGGTTTAAACCCAAATTCAAGTTTCGCTGGAAATCAAGCGGTTCTATCTAGACAATCCATGATATACAGAATGTATGGTATTGAAAGAAGTGACTTTTTTATTAAGTATAATGAACAAGATCTCCCGGATGAAGTGTTACCAAATACAAATGAATACAGTAATTACGTATATATCCAGGTGACAAAGGATTATTTTAGATACTATCCTTTAGAGGTTAAAGAAGTCGATTTTGAATCCATAAAGGAACCAGTACTTTTGGTGAGTCAAAACAGACGAAAGAACGTCGGGTTTACGTATAAATCAGTCTGTTCTGAGTGTAAGATTGTTGTTACCTCAACTGAGTACCGTATACCGGACTTCACTGTTATGTTTCAAGCGAGTTATAAGAGCCCGGTACTTATTGTTTATCCTTCGATCCATGATATCGTCAAAATTACAGGTATTGAATACATGCCATCCGGAGGTTTCTATTATCATGCAGAGAACCCTGCTGAAGCGATTCAAAAACGTGATGAACTTATTAACTACTTTGGGAATACATGGACATTCAGCAATCAAGAGAATTCGATTCGACGAACTTTAACAGACTTATCGATTACGACCTATTACGCCAACATTATTTTCCTGCAGAGTTTAGCTGCTTTGCTATTGATCATATTTCATGGTATCACCGTACTTTATGAACTCAATAAGAAGGAGATTGCTGTGCATTATCTAGCCGGGTATTCTTTCATACAACGAAGTTCCTATATTGTGATGCAAGATGCATTATTGTTTGTGTTGATGATAGGATACCTTGTGTTACAGAGTTTCCCATTGGCTGATGCGGTGGGTTATACTTTATGCGTTGTACTCTTCAATCTCTTCTTCGCTTCGATCCATCTTCTACGAAACGAAAAGATTCAAGCCATCGAAGCTATCAAGAACGGGTAGGAGGAAAATACATGATAATTGTTGAAGCGAAATCATTAGTCAAATCATTTGGAAATCAGAAGGTTCTTAATGAACTGACTTTTTGTGTGGAAACAAACGAAATGGTTGCTATCATGGGCAAATCCGGAACAGGGAAGTCGACATTGTTGAACATCTTGGGACTTCTCGATAAGCCGGATCAAGGGGATTTGACTTTATTCGGCGTATTGAATATCCGCCCGTTTAGTTTAAAAGCTTCAAATGTCTTGCGCGACAAGATTGGTTTCCTATTTCAAAATTTCGCTCTCATTGATAACAAGACGGTTGAATACAATCTTGCATTGGCATTGAAAAATCGTCGTAAGATCAACAAGACATTAGAAATCACAGAATCTTTAAAAAAAGTTGGATTGGAAGGATTTGAAAAGAAGTACATCTATCAGTGTTCAGGCGGGGAACAACAGAGAGTTGCTGTCGCTCGATTGCTACTTAAGCCATGCGAGTTGATACTAGCGGATGAGCCAACAGGAAGTATGGATATTCAGAATCGAGATGAAATTGTTCGACTATTATCTCTTTTAAAAGAGAGCGGCAAGGCTGTAGTAATTGTGACACATGATCCGGAAGTCGCGAACAAGTGTGATCGTACAATATTCTTGTAAATTGGCTTCATATGACAAATGCAAATGTTACAATGGAATCAACATTGATGTGCTTTGTTATGCGGCGGAGTTTCTGCCAATTATACAATCGAATGAATGGCGATAATCGTTAGAGCTTTTCGAATTCATTGTATATTGATCAAATCGATCAAACATAAAAGGAGGTTCCATATGGGCCACAAAGTCGTTGTAATCGGAGTTCAACATCGTAGAGAAGAAGCGGATAAGCTCCAGAAGGTTCTTACTGAACATGGTTGCGAGGTAAAAGCACGTCTCGGTCTGCATGAAGCCGGAGATCTGTGCTCAGATGAAGGGTTGATCATTCTTCAACTGGTGCCGGATGAACCGAAAGCTGATTCTTTGGTTGATGAGTTAAACAGACTGGATGGCGTCAAAGCCAAGTTAGTCGAAGTTTAAAGGTTAGAGCGTTTCGATTTGGGGATATTATTTACTTTCAATAAATTAAACGCATTCCAAATGTCACAAAGATATGGAGAAACAATTGGTTGGTTTTTAGTGTTCACATGACAACTGATGAAGCTGGAATGTTGAGATTATTAATGATCAAGAGTTCCTAGTTATTTCCAAATAAATGACAGTCGATTGATTTCGAATATCGAAAAAAAATGTTGAAAGCAATGATTCGAGAGAGCGAAGTTTCAAAGGGGGAAAACATGGACAGTCAATCAGTTGGTGAAGTTGAATCCAAGATCAACAAAAAGACATATCATAAGAGAAAATTCTGGTTGGTTCTCCTAGGTTTTATAATCGTAATAGGGATGAGTGCCAAACCGCTCTTGCGTTGGTACCAAGATCGAGCGTCGCAGAGTTTATATACCTCGATTCTTGAAACTTCGGAGAACGAAGATTGGTATCATGTTATCTACCAAACGACAGACTATCTAAAGAAATATTATGGTTCAAGCCATTATAATGAAATGAAAGTCTTACAAATGGAAGCTTCAGAGAAGTTCGCGTGTCAAAACTTAAGTCAGCTTATGAAAAATTCGAACTTAACACAGGGAGAAATCACAACGCTTTTCACTTTACTTAAGATACTTGGATTCGATTATTTTGGTTCCGTGGCATATGTCTCCGGAGAAGTCGTAACTGAGGGCACCCTCCATATCGGGTACTTGTCAAAAAATCTCGGACCACTGGTCATTGATTATAGAGACAGGAAGATCGCTCGGATCTATATCGCCGCAAATATAATGAATGGTAACGAACCTGTAACTGATTTTATACTCTTCACGGATCAAGATGGGATTCTTATGTCATATAACGATGTCGATAGAGAAATTAAAGAAATCTTAGATAGATTCAATTACCAGTGATATCAATCTATATTTAATAGTGTTCTAATAGAAATGTTTAGTGCGAGATGCTTAAGCGTCCGAATCGGGTTTTAGATGCTCATGTCATGAGCAACTCATTTCAATGGAATGTACATCACCATCGTGATACAGTGTACATAAAGAAGAAGTTGAATCGATCAAAGTGATCGACGAAAGGAAAATCCATGAAAAAGAAAACCATCCTCAAGACCGCCGGGATCCTCACAGCCGTAGCGGCAGCCGGTGCCATCGCCTATAAGGCACACCAGATCGATGAGAAGATGAAGGGATATGCCAAACGCTATAAATTCGCAGGGAAAGAAATCAAGTTCACCGAAGAATTCGATTCCGATTCGATCGCGGTCAACTTCGCGGGATTGGAGTTGGACTTCACCGGAGCTACGTTGAAAGACGGAAAAGGGACATTGGAGATCTTCGCTGAGTTCTCCGGTGTCGAAGTGATCGTTCCGGAAGAATGGGCAGTTGTGGCGACGGGAATCAATAATAAATCCGGCGTCAGTAACGCATTCGCGAAAGATGAAATAGTCGAGATGAAGCCGACCTTGACGATTCACTATGATGTCAACTTCTCCGGTCTTGATATCCGTAAACCCGGCGAAGACGAAGAAGAAGCTTGTTGCGACGAAACTTGATAGCTACCAAATGAACGATCCGTCGTTCATTTTTTTATTACGAAAACCAAATGACGTAAAGAAAGAATACCTTACATTTTTTCTTTTTCACTATCATCATTTACATCCCCCGCATCGATTGACAGCGCTTACATTCATCGGTAAAGTAAAGGTGGACAAAAGGAGACAATCCATGAAAAACTATCCTGCGGAGCCATTTCGCATAAAAGTCGTAGAGATGATGAAGACGATGAGCCGTGAAGAACGCGAAGCTGCGATGATCGAAGCGGGATACAATACGTTCCTAATCAAAAGCGAGGATGTCTATATCGATTTGTTAACCGACTCGGGAACGACGGCGATGAGTGACCGTCAATGGGCGGGAATGATGATCGGTGATGAAGCCTATGCGGGAAGTCGTAATTTCCTTCATTTGGATGCGGTCGTTAAAGAATACTACGGATTCAAACATATGATCCCGACGCATCAAGGCAGAGGTGCGGAAAACCTATTATCACGATTGAAAATCAAAACGGGGGATATCATCCCCGGGAATATGTATTTCACAACCACACGATACCACCAAGAAGCCAATGGCGGGATCTTTAAGGACGTAATCATCGACGAAGCGCATGACTCTCAAGCCGAACATCCGTTTAAAGGAAACATCGACTTAAGGAAACTACAGGCGTTGATCGACGAATTCGGAGCAGAGAAAATTCCCTATGTATGTCTGGCCGTCACGGTAAACTTGGCTGGCGGACAACCGGTTTCCATGGCCAATATGCGTGAAGTCAGCGCGTTATGCAAGAAACATGGAATCGACGTCTTCTTCGATGCGACCCGTTGCGTTGAGAATGCTTACTTTATTAAGAAACGTGAAGCGGGATATCGTGATACATCCATCAAAGATATCTTGCATGAAATGTTGAGTTATGGCGATGGCTGTACGATGTCAGGTAAGAAAGACTGCATGGTTAACATCGGCGGTTTCTTAGCGATGAACGATGACGAATTGTTTGCCAGGTCGAAAGAACTGGTCGTCGTCTTCGAAGGCATGCCTTCGTATGGCGGTATGGCCGGACGGGATATGGAAGCGATGGCGATCGGAATCACGGAATCCGTGGATTACGCTTACATCGCGCACCGTGTCGAACAGGTCGCATACCTGGGCGACCGATTGCATGAAGCCGGCGTCCCCATCGTTTTACCGGTCGGTGGACACGCGGTGTTCTTGGATGCGAAACTCTTCTTACCGCATTTGACGCAAGACCAGTTACCGGCGCAAACCTTGGCGGCGCATCTCTATATCGAATCCGGTGTCCGTTCGATGGAACGGGGGATCGTGTCCGCAGGTCGCGATAAGAAAACCGGGGATCACCATCGTCCGAAACTTGAATTGGTACGATTGACGATTCCGCGTCGTGTCTATACCTATGCGCATATGGATATCGTGGCCGATGCGGTCATCGATCTCTATAAGAATCGCGATAAGATCACAGGGTTGAAATTCGTCTATGAACCGCCGATGTTACGATTCTTCAATGCGCGGTTTGAACCGATCGAAGGATAATTTAGTTCTGTTTTCGAGATTACAATGCATACCGCAAGGAGTACCGATTTCATGACAACACCGAATTTCACCAACAACCCATGTCTCCACGCTGATAAAGCGCATGTTTTTAGGTTACCCGCACCATCTCCGGAATTTTCCGGGGATTTTTTAAGGAGGATATCATGAGTCAAAGCATCGACCAAATGCGCTATGCGACCTACTTCGCGCCACGAGGTAGCCAACGTATGCAGAATCTGGGAAATCAAATCAGCCAGAAATATCTTATGCCCAATGATCGACTCGTCGGAATCATCGGGGATGCGGGAAGCGGAAAATCCTTGTTGATCAAAGGCATGTTTCCGGGACTGGAACTCACCAACGATGATGACGGGATCAACACACGTCCCGCGCCGTTGATGCGCGATTACGCACGCAATCGATACGGTGCGCATACCTATCATATCGATGTCCGATTCGAATTAGCGTTCACGCAGGTCTTTGAGTTGGTGGAAGCGATCAAAGGTGCGTTGGCGGATAAGAAACGCGTGATCGTCGAGCATTTCGATGCGATTTATACCCAACTTGGGATCAACGGCGATTTGCTGATCGGGATCGGCGAAGAAATCATTGTCGTGCGTCCGAATTTGTTTGGACCGGAACCGGAAGACATTCGATCGACCGTCTATCGTTCCCTCAAATATCGACGGATGGCCCATACCGCGGAAGACTTGCTGGTGCATATCCTTGAAAGCGATTATGGGTTAATCTGCGATGGTCACGGTGATGTAAAACATGGATTCATTTTGTCCTTCACAAAGAAACCAAGAGTATCGCTAAGTGTGTTGGAAAAGAAAGTCAAAGCGCTCATTCGCCAAGACCTGACCATCACATATCTCGATCCGACCCACATCAAAATCGGAAATGACATCGTGCAGTATTGTACGGGACCGCGGACCCACGTCACCCATACCAATCAGATCGAGAACTTCAAACTCTTGGATGACTATGTCTTCGATCAAACCAAACAAACGTACGAGCTAGTCGGGATGGTCAGCGAAGAGATGATTCGCGATATCCATAAAATCAACCACTTTACGGACTAAGGAGAAACATGGAAAAAACTACGATCGTCATCGGTGTCATCGGCGCCGACGTACATGCTGTCGGAAACCGCATCATCGACTATGCCTTAACCCAGGCCGGCTTTCACGTCGTCAACTTAGGCGTCATGGTAAGTCAAAAAGAATTCATCGACGCCGCCATCGAAACCAACGCGAAAGCGATTTTCGTTTCCAGTCTCTATGGCCATGGCGAACTGGATTGCCGGGGAATGGGTGATCAATGCAAAGAAGCCGGATTGGAAGACATCTTCCTTTATGTCGGAGGGAATTTAGTGGTCGGTAAGACGGATTTCGAAGCCGTCGAAGCAAAGTTCAAAGCCATGGGTTTTGATCGCGTCTATCCGCCGGGCAGCGATATCGAGCAAGGTATCCGGGATATCAAAACGGATTTGGGGATTCTCGATTAACATGCCGACCTATCTTCTTTTCGATGTCGGGTCGACCTACACCAAAGGTTGTATCGTCGATACGGATCGCGAGGAAATCCTAGCGACCGCTCAGAGCGAAACCACCGCAACGACGGATATCTCTGAAGGTATCGAAAGTGTAAAGTCCAAAATGAGAACAGTATTGGCTACGCAGAAAATCCACCAAACCTTGGTTTGTAGCTCCGCCAAAGGCGGACTGAAAATGGTCGCGGTCGGATTGGTTCCTGATTTAACGTTAAAAGCCGCCACGTTGGCGTGCTATAGTGCCGGTGCCAAAGTCGTCGGATCGTACTCGTTTAAACTTAACACATCCGAAATCGAAGCGATTGATGCCTCCGGTTGCGACATTCTTCTCCTCTGCGGAGGAACCGACGGTGGCAATACCGAAGTGGTACTTCATAACGCAGCCAAACTTACATCACTTCAGAAACGTTTTCCGATCCTCTACGCCGGAAACAAATCCTGTCGCGACGAAGTTATGTCGATTTTATTGAATGCCGGATTTGATGTTATGCATTGCGACAATGTGATGCCAAGTTACGGACAACTCGAAGTCGATTCCGCACGTCAAAAAATCCGCGAACAATTCCTTGCCACCATCACGAAAGCGAAAGGACTGACCTCGCTTCGTTCGGTGCTTGACGATATCGTCTTACCTACTCCGTATAGCGTTATGGAAGCCTTGAAATTGCTATCCAAAGGAACCAACACCGAAACCGGCCTTGGGGACTTGATGGCGGTCGATATCGGAGGCGCCACGACGGATGTCTATTCGATCAACGATTCCTTCATCCTGCGTGACAATGTCGGATATAAGGGATTACGCGAACCACTTGATAAACGTAGCGTGGAAGGGGACTTGGGGGTTCGTTTCAACGCTTCCAGCGTGCTTACGCTCAAGGAACAAGTAGCGGACGAAAATCTCAAACATTACGTCGAAAAAATCAGTAACGACATACATTATCCGCCTAATCAAATGTATGACACCGTCTTGGCATCCTGGTGTTGCGGCATCGCAACCGGGCGGCATGCTGGACGATTGGAATCGGCCTACACGCCGCTTGGTGTGAGTTATTACCAGACCGGAAAAGACCTCCGTGAAGTCACCAAACTCATCGGAATCGGCGGACCGATCCTCCATTCCGACGCCCCGATTGAAATCCTATCCCAAGCGTTGGCTCGATCGGAATCCCTTGAGATTCTGTGTCCCCAACAACTCGATTATTATCTCGATCGAAACTATGTGGTAAGTTGTTTAGGACTTTTAGTCCCGAAACATCCGGATGCCATACTAAGAATCCTCAAGAAGAACGTGGAGAAAATCAACGATGATCAATGAGAAAATGCCCTTAGCGATGTTTATGGAATTACGCAAAGAAGTGCTCAACCAGTGGCCGACCGGCAAGGAAGTGGATTTGGACGAAGCCATAGCTTATCAGAAGAACATTCAATCGAATCGACGGTTTAGCGATCGGTTATTCCGCGCGAAAAACGAGCGCGAAACCTTGGTTCAACCGCGTGCAGGCGTTGCGCTGCCTAACCAACATCTCGAACTTTTGCGGTTTCTTCAAAACGAAGGTGGTGCCGATCTGTTGCCGACCACCATCGATAGTTACACGCGTCATAATAGATACAAAGAAGCGCAAGCCGGCATCGATGAAAGCGTTCGTACCGGAAAATCGTTGTTGAACGGATTTCCGGCAGTTAACCACGGTGTCAGAGTTTGTCGGGATATCATCGAAAAACTGAATGTTCCATTACAAGTTCGTCATGGGACGCCGGATGCAAGATTGTTGGCCGAAATCACTTTGGCAGGCGGATTCACATCCTTTGAAGGCGGAGGCATCTCCTACAATATTCCGTACGGAAAAAACAACAGTTTGGAAAAGACCATCACGGATTGGCAATATGTCGATCGATTGATCGGCTATTACGAAGAACAGGGCGTTCGCATCAATCGCGAACCCTTCGGACCCTTGACCGGAACCCTGGTTCCTCCGTGCATATCGCATAGCGTCGCGATTTTGGAAAGTCTCTTGGCAGCCCAACAAGGATGCAAATGCATCACAGTCGGGTATGGACAATGCGGTAACCAGATCCAAGACATCGCCGCGATCAAAACCTTAGGCAATTTGACGCAACGATACTTACGTCGATTCGGTTATGACGATGTGTTGGTGACGACCGTCTTCCATCAATGGATGGGAGGATTTCCGCAAGATGAGGCAAAAGCCTATGGCGTTATCGCTTGGGGAGCCGCAACCGCGGTATTAGCAGGTGCGACCAAAGTCATCGTCAAATCTCCGCACGAAGCCTTCGGTGTTCCGACAGCCGAAGCCAATGCGAATGGACTTAAAACCACTAAGCAACTGACCGTGATGCTGAAGGATCAGATTGCGATTGAAAGTCCCGCGATCCAATTTGAAATGGAAATCATCGAACGCGAAACCGTTAGTATCTTGGAAGCTGTTCTAGCTTTAGGAGAGAACGACTTCGGTAAAAGCGCGGTACGCGGATTTGAAGCCGGTTTGATCGACGTTCCATTCGCTCCGGCGCAATGCAACGCCAACAAAGCCCTGCCGGCCCGCGATAATAACGGTGCAGTACGGTTTCTGGATTTCGGTAATCTACCCTTTGACGAGGAATTGAAGAAGTTCCATCAAGAAAAACTACGAGAGAGAGCCGCATTCGAACGGCGTGACGTCAGTTTTCAAATGGTGATCGACGACATTTACGCCGTCAGTAAAGGTCATTTGGTCGGAAGACCTAGATAACGAGGAAATATGAAAATCATCGATGTTGTAACGAGCATTGGTCGTACGGGATTCTACTTCGACGACCAAAAAGCCATCAAACAAGGCGCCAAATGCGATGGTAACTTCTATATCGGCGAAACCGTCACACCGGGATTCAAACGGATTCGTCAAGCCGGCGAATCGTTAACGATCATGCTCGTCCTTGAAGACGGACAAATCGGGATGGGAGATTGTTGCGCGGTTCAATATAGCGGATGCGGAGGACGCGATCCGCTCTTTGTGGCGAAAGAATTCGAGGAAGTCGTAAAACAAGCTATCAAACCTTTGTTGGTCGGACGAACCTTAACGAGTTTCCGGGAAATGGCCCACGAGTTCGATTCGTTGGTACTTGACGGGAAACGGATCCATACCGCATTACGCTATGGATTGACCCAGGCAATCTTGGATGCGGTCGCCAAAGCCAAACATATGCAAATGGCCAATATCGTCGCGCAAGAATACGGAACGCAGGTGAGCGAAACCTGTATCCCGATCTTTAGCCAAAGCGGTGACAATCGTTATGACAACGTCGATAAGATGATCATCAAAGGCAGCGCGGTCTTACCGCATGCCCTAATCAACCATGTCGATACGAAACTTGGAAAACATGGTGAGATTTTGTTAGACTATGTCAAATGGTTGCGTAAACGTGTCGATGAACACAAAGCCAACGATAGTTATCATCCGGTATTCCATCTGGATCTCTATGGAACCTTAGGAATCATCTTCAAAACCGATTATCAAGCGATGGCGGACTATTTGTTAACGTTGCGCGAAGCGTGCGGCGATTATCATTTACGCATCGAAGGTCCGGTCGATTTCGACGATCGTGAATCCACGATGCTCGGTCTGCAAGCCATCACGAAAGTTCTGGATGATCGCAAGATCGACGTGGAAATCGTGGCGGACGAATGGTGCAACACCCTTGAAGACATCCAATATTTCGCCGATCACAAAGCCGGCCATATGGTCCAAATCAAAACCCCGGATCTTGGTGGCATTCAAAATACGGTCGAAGCGGTCCTTTACTGTAAAGCCAAAGGCATCGGTGCCTATCAAGGCGGCACATGCAACGAAACGGATATCAGCGCCAAAACCTGCGTCCATCTCGCCATGGCGACCCAACCGGTCCAAATCTTGGCGAAACCCGGTATGGGCGTAGATGAAGGGTATATGATCTGTTTTAACGAAATGCAACGTATATTGGCGCTAAACCAAGCATTGAAAGGGAGAAAGTAATATGGAAAGCATCAAGATCCTCTCCGCGACGGCTATCCTCGGATATGGATTTCCGATGGAAAGCTTCGCGAAAGGCATGGAAATGCAACCCGACTGTATCGCCGTGGATGCCGGTTCCACCGATCCGGGACCGTATTATCTCGGTGCCGGGGTTTCCTTTACCGATCGTTTCGCGGTCAAACGCGACCTAGCCATCATGATTCAAGCCGGCGTCAAAAACAATATTCCCGTCTTAGTCGGCAGTGCCGGCGGAAGCGGAGCGAAACCGCATTTGGACTGGTGTCTGGACATCGTCCGTGAAATCGCGGAAGAAGGGGATCTCCATTTTAAAATGGCGGTCATCGAAGCGGATTTCGACCGTGATTTCCTACTTGAAGAATTTAATAAAGGAAAAATCAAACCCTTGCATCCGGCCCCTGAATGTACGCGAGAAGACATTCTTGATTCGACTCACATCGTCGGTCAAATGGGCGTCGAACCTTTTCTTAAGGCATTGAAAGAAGGCGCCCAAGTCATCATCGCCGGTCGTGCCTATGATCCGACCGTATTTGCGGCGTTACCGATCCTCCGCGGATTCGATCCAGGATTAGCGTTACATTGCGGAAAGATCCTTGAATGTGCCGCCATCGCGTCCACCCCGGGCAGCGGAAGCGACTGTATGTTCGCGACGATCTACTCGGATCGTTTCATCTTACAAACCCTCAATCCCGTACGTCGCTGTACGACCTTAAGCGTCAGCGCACATACCTTATACGAAAAAACCAATCCTTACATTTTGCCAGGTCCTGGGGGAACCATCGATTTGCACGAATCGGTTTTTACCCAATTGGATGACCAACGTGTCGAAGTGAAGGGAAGCAAATTCATTCCTTCTAATCCATATACGATCAAACTTGAAGGCGCCAAATGCGTCGGATATCGCACCGTGAGTATTGCGGGTGTTCGCGATCCGATCTTAATTCGGGAAATCGACACGATCCTTGAAGGTGTCAAACAGCGTGTAACGGATAACTTTAAGAACTTGAACGACTTCCATCTCAATTTCAAAATCTATGGGAAAAACGGTGTCATGGGTGATCTTGAACCTGTCACCCAAATCAACTCGCATGAGTTATGCATCGTCATAGATGCGGTCGCATCGACGCAGGAAGTCGCCAATACGGTATGCAGTTTCGCTCGCAGCACCATGTTGCACTATGGGTATCCGGGGCGTATCGCAACCGCCGGAAATTTGGCATTTCCATATTCGCCCAGCGACTTTAAAGTCGGGGCTGTATATAATTTCAGTCTCTATCATTTGATCGAAGTGAGCGATCCTGTCGCTTGTTTTAGAACGACCTATGTCGATGTGCGAGGTGGAAAATGAAAACGAAGCTAATCGATCTGGCGAAGGTCATCCGCTCGAAAAACTCGGGTCCGTACGAGCTCACGTTCGATATCATCCTGAATGATAAGGAGACGTATGAGTTATTGGTGAAGAAACAATGCATCAATGCGAAATTGATTGCGGACTTGTATAAGATCAATGAATCCGATGTCATCAATATCATCGCCTTCGCCCCTGCCAATGCGATCAAAGCCACGATCATCCGACCGATGGCAAGCGGTGACATCCGTGAGACCGATGTCTACGGTGCCCAACAACACGCACCTTTGCTAAGCCTCGAGTTCGACTTGGATGAATAATCAGAATGTTGAAACTACGGCATTTATTTGAAAATTACGAATTAGCGAAAACCGCGCTTCAATCCTGGGAACATGATACTGAATCGCTGGACGAAACGTTGTCCTATTATCGGATTTCGTCCAACGCAATCTATCCTTTCAAGCAAAAGGGCGAAGTCTGTTTTTTGCGTCTAGCTCCGGTCGACGAAAAGTTCAAGAAAAATATTCTCGGTGAGTTGGAGTTTATAAACTACCTGATTACAAATGGCTATCCGGCATTGATTCCGATTCCGACCTTTAATAATGAAACCTATATCCAGCTCAGTTCGCCTTGGGGCGAATATTTCGCGAGCGCATTTCGAAAAGTTCCGGGAGTTCAACTTGATGATACGGACTTGTCGGAAGAGATCCTTGTGGCCTATGGGAAAGCGTTGGGACGACTTCATTCTCTATCTTCACGATTTACTCCGATGAATGCAAAATGGTCACATGATGAAGCACTTCACTGGATTGAAATGACATTGAACGAATATAAAGCATCCATTGTTGTCATCCACGAACTGAATGAAGTGAAGAAATCATTGAGTCAAATTTCAATGAGTCCGGAGAATTACGGACTCATCCATTACGACTTTGAGTCAGATAATGTCTTTTACGATGAAGCGACACAGACGTGTTCGGTGATCGATTTCGACGATGGGATGTACCATTGGTATGCGTTGGATCTCGAACAAGTGTTTGATTCACTTGGAGAAATGCTTGAAGAAGAGAAGTTAACCCACGCCAAAGATACATTCATACAGGCGTATCAAACCGAGTTCGGTGTTTCAAAGGAAACCGAAAGCTTGTTTCCGTTGATGCGACGTTTCGTGAACTTGTACCGCTATGCTCGGCTGATCCGGTGTGTTTCTGACGTGTTTGAGAATGAGCCCGAGTGGTTATTCGGACTTAGGAAAAAGTTGAATTCTATCATTGATCGCTACGAAACAAGTTTACGTTAAACATATCGATTCGATCTTATGATCTGGATATTTAATCAACAAATCATCATCCGACTTGTTTTCTCCTCGTCAAAACGACCGTCATTGTGTATGATAATGGGGTAAGAGGGCACATCATGAAAACACCGTTTCTTATCAACGTCATCACCCGTATGAACTTCGGCGCGTTTATCGACACATGGAAAAAAGTGAAGAAAGTATCCGGTAAAAACGGAATCGTTCTTTTCTTCGATATGATTTATTGCGGATTGGTCTATCAAAGCGGATATATCGAGTACGACATCTTCCATTTCTATGACCTCAACGCGAAACAGCGTGATTCCTACATCACACGCGGAAGATTAAATACGATGATCCATCGGTTGAATGAACCGGAAAATTGGGAAATGCTTGCGAATAAAGCGGAATTCGACCGCGTCTTCAAAGATTATATTCACCGCGAAAGTTTGGATATCCGTAGCGCGACGATCGAAGACCTAGAAAAGTTCGTAGCAGGCAAGGAATATGTCATCGGAAAAGTCCTGCGCGGAAGTTGCGGAAAAGGCATCTATAAACTGAAAGTCTCCGATTATCCAACCCTGAAGGATATGTGGGAATTGATCCACCGCGATGAGATCGGCTTGATCGAGGATTTGGTCGTCCAACATCCGGTCTTGGCGACGATTCATCCGTATTCCGTCAACACGCTTCGCGTCATGACGATCTTGGTCGACGATGTCGCGCATATACCCTGTGTTTATTTACGCATCGGTAACGGAAAACATGTCGATAACTTAAATTCCGGCGGATTTGGCGCCGAAGTGAACATCAAGTCAGGAATCATCGATACGGTTGCCGTCGATAAATTTGGGAAACAGGCTACCGTCCATCCCCTAACAAATGCACCGATTACCGGTGTTCAGCTACCGATGTTTGATGAAGTCAAAGAGTTCTGCCGCGAAGCCGCCAAGGTTGTACCTGGAATCCGGATGGTCGGTTGGGATGTCTGCATAACCGAGAATGGCCCCTTACTCATCGAAGGAAACCCATTTCCGGGCAACGATTTGACGCAACTTCCGGAACATATGAAAGGTGGCTTTGGTCGCTATCATCAATTCATGGATATCATCGAAGGGAAATACAAAACGCCTTACGACATGCAATAACCTCTTGAAAAAGAGGTTTTCTTCATTTTAGCGCATAGTAAGTAAGGGTGATGAAATGAAAACGGTACGCATCTTACTGTATCCGGATACGACGCAAGAAGAAATGTTGATCGAACTGACAATGAAATTTATAGAAGCATTGATCGAAGGAGTAAGATTCGGGCAAATTGAGCTTCGTGACTTACCGGATTGCTTTGGTCAATCCACAAAACTCAAGTTGATGAGCGAAATCCGACGCAAACAAAATCAGGATAGAACGTTGAAAATTGCACGTCCGTATTGTCGGTTTGGGGAAGACTATGTCTTGGAGGATACGCTTATACACTTACCAATAAAAGGGAATGAATTTCTATCGATCGTATGCATATTGCGCCCTTTTCAAACTATACTGCTTGACGGGAAACACCCGAAAAGTCTCGTAATTAAGCGGATGAAAAAGCATTGGTTTGCGTATCTATGGGTCGAAGAGAGTGAAAATAGCGATTTACTTTCAAAGTGAGACAGGGTGGGTTAAAATAAACCCAGAGGTGTCACTATGAAAAAACAACAAATCGGAATCGTCGGCATGGCGGTTATGGGTAAAAATCTTGCGCTCAACATCAGCGATCATGGCTTTTCCATCGCGGTTTTCAACCGTACAGTATCGACGGCGGAGGAAGTCGCCAAAGAGAATCCCAAAAAAGACATTGTGGTCGGGAAGTCCGCGCAAGTTTTCGTCGAAGCGTTGGAAAAACCACGCAAAATCATCCTGATGGTCAAAGCAGGCAAAGCGGTGGATGATACGATCGCCAATCTATTGCCTTATTTGGAGGAAGGGGATTTACTGATCGATGCGGGAAATTCGCATTATCTCGATACGATCCGACGCCAGAAAGAACTTGAAGCCAAGCAATTCCGTTTCATGGGAATGGGCGTATCCGGGGGTGAAGAAGGGGCGCGTCGCGGACCAGCCATCATGCCGGGCGGGAAATACGAGTCCTACTTACTAATTCAAGACGTACTTAAGGCGATCGCCGCCAAAGCGGAAGGGGAGCCTTGTACCAGCTATATCGGGAATGACGGAGCGGGTCACTACGTAAAAATGGTCCACAACGGAATCGAATACGGCGATATGGAACTGATCTCGGAAGCCTACAGTATCTTAAAGAAACTCGGAGGTTTTACGAATCAAGAACTTGCGGAAATCTTTAAGAAATGGAATCATGGCGTCTTAGAGAGTTATCTGATTGAAATCACCGCGTTGATTTTAAAGGAAAAGGATGACTTTAGCGATAACGACTTGATCGATGTCATCAAAGACACCGCCGGACAAAAGGGTACCGGTATTTGGACAAGCAAGGAAGCGATGGACCTTGGGATCGACGTGTCGGTCATCTCGTCTGCCGTCAACTCACGGTTTATTTCCAGTATCGATGTCCAGCGTGCGCAAGCGGCGAAACGTTTGACAGGTCCGAAAATTCAACCGACAACCGATCGCGATCGATTGGTGGATCAGGTGATGGCGGCTTTGTATGCGTCGAAAATCGTATCGTATGCGCAAGGCTTCGCTTTATTAAAAGCAGCCGCCAAACAAAACAACTGGGAGTTGGATTATCAGGCGATTGCCAAGTTATTCCGTGGCGGATGCATCATTCGGGCGAAATTCCTGAATCGCATCGCCGAAGCCTTTACCAACCAACCGCAGTTGGAGAATTTATTATTGGATGATCACTTCACACAAATCGTAACGCAGGC
Source organism: uncultured Erysipelotrichaceae bacterium (assembly GCA_942492825.1). GTDB lineage: Bacteria > Bacillota_I > Bacilli_A > Erysipelotrichales > Erysipelotrichaceae > GWE2-51-13. Next base: position 273,722 of record OW818635.1, read on the forward strand.
GCAGCAGGATTGGCGCGAAGTCGTCGGATTGGCGATCGCCAACGGAATCCCGGCCGGCGCGTTTGCGGCGGCGATTACGTATTACGATGCGTATCGCAGTGAACATTACCATACCAATCTCATTCAGGCGCAGCGTGATTTCTTCGGCGCCCATACCTATCAGCGACGTGACCGGGACGGATTCTTCCACCACGAATTTCCGGCGACCGAAAATGACTGACATCGCGAAAAAAACGGTCTTCACGATCTTCGGTTCGACCGGGGATCTTACCTATCGGAAACTTTTGCCCGCTTTCTATAATCTTTCATACCGCAAGAAGTTTTCCGATGATTTCGTCGTGCTCTGCGTCGGCCGCAAAGCCTATACCACCAAACAATATCTGGAAATCACGAAACCTTGGCTTGAAAAAGGGATCCGCTTCAAATTCAACGATCCTGAGTTCGCATCGTTTGCGAAGCATGTCCGTTATGTTCAAATGGACATGACAAAGGCGAATGATTATCAAATATTGGATACCATCTATGAAGACCTCGACGCGTCCACCCACGTCTATTACCTTGCGGTCGCACCGGAGTTTTTCCAACCGATCGCCCAACATTTAAAAGATGCGGGAATCCTAAAAGCATCGCGGACGCATCGCGTCGTCGTCGAGAAACCTTTCGGAAAAGACCTTGCCAGTGCCCAAGCGATCAACATGAAACTAACTGAAATCTTCGGATCGCAGAATGTGTTCCGAATCGATCATTATCTCGGAAAAGAAATGATTCAAAACATCATGACCCTACGGTTTGCGAACGGGATGTTCGAGTCGGTTTGGGACAAGGACCATATCGATTTCATCCAAATCAGCGCGACGGAAACCGTCGGTGTCGAAAATCGAGGTCCGTATTACGATCAAGCCGGTGCGCTACAAGACATGGTTCAAAACCACTTGTTTCAAATCCTTTCGTTGATTGCGATGGATGTGCCCAAAAGTTTGACCGCGAAGGATATCCAAGCGAAGCAGATCGATGTACTCAAGAACATCGAAGGCTTGGATGCGGAAGATGTTGCGAATAACTTGGTGTTAGGTCAATATACGCAAAGTCAGGATGGAAAACACATCGCATATCGAAACGAAGATAAAGTGGCGCCAAACTCGACCACCGAAACGTTTGCGGCCATGCAAGTCCGATTAAAAGATTCGAAATGGGAAGGGGTACCATTTTATATTCGCAGCGGGAAACGGATGCGTCAGCGCGCAACTTATGTGGTGATCGGATTTAAGCGTCCGTTGAACGGACTGTTTGTCCAACAGAATCCTTCGCAGGATCTGCTTCTCATCAAAATCCAACCTGAAGAAGGGATTTATTTTCGGTTTAACGCAAAAAAACCCGGATATGGAAGTGATATATCCAGGGTTTCCATGGATTTCTGTCAGTCCTGCAACTTCGACAACCGAATCAATACGCCGGAAGCGTACGAGCGACTTTTGGATGAAGCGATCGTTGGGGACGATACCTTGTTTACCTCTTGGCAACAAGTCGAAACGACGTGGCGATTCGCGCAAACGATCCGCAATGCGCGCGATGCGGGACAGATCAAACTCCATTTCTATGCGGCAGGTACGGATGGTCCGCTAGCCGCTCATGAACTGTTGGAATCGCAAAACAAACAACATCGTTGGATCGACTACGAGTTATCCGAAGGCAACGATGCGCTCAATCATTATCCGGAAGACTAAAGAAGAAGCATTGCTTCTTTTTTATAATCGGATACAATAAAATCGAGGTGGTACGATGAAACAAAAACAAGGGATCGCATTGGCCGGAGGAGGAATCAAAGCCTTCGTACAAATCGGAGCACTCCGCTTCCTCGAAGAAAAAGGCGTCAAGTTTGATTGTGTCGCAGGCACAAGCATGGGTTCGGTCATCGCTTCGTTGGTTGCGATCGGCGCCGACAGAGAGCAATTGACGAAGTCGATGTTTGCTTTGGAGAAGCACTTCATCGATAAAAAAATATTATTACGTCCGGATCTGCGTATCTTACCGTTTGCGAAAGACAAGTTGGACGGCTTTATCGATGCGGACATCGTCGAGAAGATGCTAGAGGACGAATTCCTAAAGTATGGTGTCGTATCGATCCAAGATGTCAAGACACCCTTAGCGATCACGGCGGTCGATTTGATCAGCGGAAAGCTCGTTGTTTTCACCAATGTCCCGCGCTACTTTACCAAGGATGACGATTTGATCGTGATATCCGACATCCCCTTGGCGCAAGCCATCCGCAGTTCCTGCTCGTTTCCGATGGTGTTCAACACGAAACGATTGGAAGGGATGCAATTGGTGGACGGGGGCGTCAAAATGAACTTACCGGTCTCGCTTTTACGCATGATGAAATGCAAGATTGCGGTATCGATTTCGATGGATTCGAGTCAACCTTTCGAAGGGACGACGCGCATCAGCGAAGTCGCCATGCGTATTTTGGATTTGACCGCATCCGACCAACAATCGCGAGCCAAACGCAACTCCAACTACAACCTCAATATCGACGCTTCGGACATTCAAATCTTCGATGTCGGAAAAGGGGACCAATTGGTTGCGCGCGGTTACACGCAAGCCTTGGAGTTGTGGCCGGAGATCGAAGCGGCGATGCGTCCCAAAAACGTTCTCGAAAGTCTAAAGGAAGAAATCACCAAATACATCTAGGACCGATCATTGGATCGGTCCTTGTTTTTGATAGAATTTGCGATGGGCGCTAATCATCGGCAGTTCGTTTAGCTCCGATTCGTTCACCCAAAGAATGGAATCATCTTGGAAATCCGCTCTCCCGACATAATACTCGGTCATCCATACCTTATGACTAAAGACATGTTTCTGGGTACCGATTTTCCGGACGTCCGATATCATCGTTCGTTCGAGTTGATTCTTGACCGGGAAACGGTAGTATCCGTTCATCAAATTATCATCGTTCTGTTGGGTCAAAGCAATCTTGCCTTCACTGTTTTTCAGAATGAAACAATCATACGTTTCGATCGGAACCGGAGCTTTGGCTTTTTTGATCGGATAATCCGCCGTTGTACGCTCTCGAAACGCGACACACGAGTCTTGAAGCGGACAGTGCGCGCAATCCGGCGATTGAGGCGTACATACAAGCGCACCAAGTTCCATCATCGCTTGCGTGAAGAGATGCGGGGTCGAATCCATGATCCATGTTTTCATTCGAGTTTCGATATGTCTCTGGGCGGTCGAACCGGATATCTCTTCCGCAAGGGCATCCAATCGCGCCACGACCCGACAGACATTCCCGTCGATCGCCGGTACTTTTTCATCGTAAACAATCGATGCGATCGCAGCTGCCGTGTACGGTCCGATTCCCGGTAGGGTGAGGATTTTCTCATAACTGTCATAGAAGACACCTTCATTATTTTCATACAAGTAGATCGCCGCTTTGTGTAGATTCCGGGCACGATTGTAATAACCGAGACCTTCCCACATTTTTAAAACATCTTGCGGATCCGCGAGCGCCAAGTCAGCAATCGTCGGCCATTTTGCCATCCAACGTTCAAAATAGGGCAACATGGTTTCGATTCGAGTTTGTTGCGCCATGATCTCCGACACCCAGACGGAATAGGGGTTACGGTTTTTTCGAAAGGGGAGATCCCGCTTGTTTTTCAGATACCACTCTTCAAGTTGAATGACTATTTTTTCCATGCGACCATTATACCATGACAATAAAAAGCGAGTTGCCTCGCTTGTGTGATCTGTCAATTTTTACTGAAATATTCCGACGCGCTTCCGTCATAGACAAGCGATCCGTCGCTTAACTCGATTACCCGTTGACACATCGCCTTGGCGAAAGGCAGATCATGAGTGATCAAGATCAAGGTCAAACCACGTTGGTGGAGATCCTTGAGAAGTTCTTCGACTTTCTTGGTATTCTCTTTATCCAATGCGGAAGTCGGTTCGTCGATCAACAAGATCTTCGGATCAAGCACCAAGGCTCGTGCGATCGCGATGCGTTGTTGCTGGCCGCCGGAACATTGATGCGGAAATTTCGTCAATTGATCGCCCAAGCCCAAAACTTCAAGCAAACGCGAAGCGATTTGGATGCACTCGGATTTCGGTTTTCCGCTCCGCAGTTTCAACGGCATGACCAGATTGTCCAAAACGGTCAAATGCGGGAACAGGTTGAACTGTTGGAAAACGACGCCGAGTTCTTTCGTACCGACCGAAGTTTTCTTCGATTTGCCAAACGCCGGTTTTCCTTCGATACGGTATTCACCGGCGTCCGGCACCAATAATCCGCTCAGTATCTTCAACAGCGTGGTTTTCCCGCTACCGCTCAAACCTAAAATCCCGATGATTTCCCCTTCATTGACATCAAATCCGATGTCTTTGAGGATCGGTTGGCGATCATAAGCGTAACGTATGTTTCTGAGTTCTAGCATATTTCACCTACAGTTGTTTCAAGTACGTCTTTTCCAGCCGTTTACCGACCAGAACGACCGCAAAGCTAAACATCAAATAAAACAAACCTGCGATCACCAACGCATCGACCCGTAGATCTTGCGCCACGATTTCTTTTGCGTTACGCAACATTTCGCCGATCGCGATGGCGGCCAAGAGGGAAGTGTCCTTGACCAGGGTGATCGCTTCGTTGATCAACGGCAGTAGTGTGTTGCGGAACATCTGAGGAAGAATGATTCGTAAGATGATGTCGGTTTTCTTTAAGCCTAATACCTGACCGGCATCCCATTGTCCTTTCGGGATAATCGCTAATCCGCTACGGAAGATTTCGGCGAAGTATGCCGCGTAATTGATGACGAAGGTGGCGACTCCGGCCACCAATCGGTCCATCCGCATCGGGATCAACATCGGAATCCCGTACATCGTCACATAGAGCTGAAGCAAGAGCGGCGTTCCCCGGATGATCCAGGTGAAGACACCGATGATCGGACGTGCCGGCTTTACCATATCCGCCACCAAACCGATCGCCAAACCCAAGGGCAAGGCAAGCGCCATCGTCAAGAAGTAGACGAGTAACGACGTCTTAAACCCATTCGCGATGACCGGGAGAATTTCTAGCCAATATTGCATATCAGCGTAGCAACAAATCTTCGCCGAACCACTTTAACGAAATCGTCGATCCAGTCCCGTCCGATGCGATGTCATCGATGATTTCATCGATCTTGTCACGCAACGCAACGTCTTCCAAACGGAAACCGATGCCATAGTTTTCGGAATTGAAGACTTCTTGCGCGATCCGATAGTTGGAGGTGTCTTTCGAAACCGCATAACGGGCGAAGATCTCATCCGCGACGATCGCATCGATCGCACCGGACTTAAGTGCGAGGGTCGCTTCGGTTACGCTGGTGAATTTCACCATTTCATCCAATTGCGCAAAGACCGCGTTTTTCTCCAAGGCATCTTGCCCTGAACTCTTCAATTCGACCCCGACCTTTAATCCTGAAAGGGCGGCGATCGTATCGACGTTCGAGTCTGTCAAGGTCAAAATAACGATCCGATTGTCGAAGTAAGGTTTCGAGAAAAGAATCTCTTCTTTTCGTTCTTCGGTAATCGTTAAGCCATTCCAAATCACGTCGATGTTTTTATTGTTGAGTTCGAGAACTTTGGAATCCCAGTCGATGTATTGAAACTCGACGTCGATGTCCATCCGTTTTGCGACTTCTTTGGCGATATCGATGTCAAATCCCGTGGTCACGCCATTCTCGGTGAATCCAAGCGGGGGATATTCGGTATAACCGACGATCAGCTTTCCTTTGTCCATCACATCGGTCAGACTCGTGTCTTTGTCGGAAGCGGCCGAACAGCCGCTAAGGATCATAACGAGGATGAGTATAAGTGCGAAATATCTTTTCATAAGGGTACCTGCTTTCTTAGTATGCGGTTATTATACTTTAACACTTTAATAAAGTAAAGAGATAAAGTAAAAAAAAGAACGATTATTTTTTCGTTCTTTCAAGCATCATGCGATAGCCGCCCTCGCCGTGTTGTAGGCAACGGTTCACACGCGAAATCGTCGCGCTGCTCATCTTTGTCTTATGTTCGATCGTTTCGTATGTTTCACCATGTAGTAAAAGCTCGGCGACTTCCAAGCGATCGCGCATGTCGGTGATCTCACCGATCGTACAAAGATCGTCGAAGAAGGTGTAACACTCTTCGATCGTTTCAAGCTGAAGGATCGTTTCGAATAAACGATCGAATTTTTTATCTTGACGTATTGCCATATCATTACCTCTGACTTTAGTATATCAAAGTAACGACGGAAATCCAAGAGAATCGGGAAGTTGTAAGCAAGGATGAAAACGGCTAAAATAGACAGGGAGGTGAGATCATGCTACGCGAACGCATCAAATCGGTTTCGGTCGTCTTATATGGGCTGATCATCCTCTTGCTTGGGACAATTTTGCTTTTCGAAACGCAAAGCGTTTTAGACCTCTTTTACACCTTGAATCTTATCTTGATATCCGGTTTAAGTTTGGTCCGCATCTTAACCGGATTCCTTGAAAAGGATCCGCACAAACGCAAAGACGGAATCCTTAACGGCACGTTCATTTTTCTGATATGGTTGATATTGTTTAACTTTCCCGTCGTATTTGAAGCGGCTATTCCGTTTATTTACGGACTTTGGGCGCTCTTAAACGCTGTCGTCAAATACATCACATGGTATAACTTTAGAGTCGACCGGGTCGGAAATCGCGTCTGGGCGTTTATCGATGCTTCGATTACATTCATGTTTGCGATGGTCCTAATACTGGATCCTTTACCGGGATTATTGCGTTTAACGTATGTGGCGGCCGCCTATTTGATTTCTTACGGACTACTACAACTACTTTCGGGGATCAACCTTTTATTGAACGATGCCATTCGGGATCGATTTAAAATCTATCTTCACTTTCCCTTACCGATGTTTATCGCCATGATCTTACCCTCACGCGCTTATCGCAACCTTCATAAACCTTCGGCTAAAGATATACTCTTTCAGGATCAAGTGACTTCGAAACAAGCGCATGACGAGTTGGAGATATTCATTCATCTCAAAGAAGACCGGCGTGAATCGTTCGGTCATGTGGATATCAGTTTCCGCGACTTTGTCTTTTCTTATGGTCTCCACGATCCGCTACACCGCAGAATCAACGGGACATATGGGGATGGGGTATTGATCCAAGCTGATCGCAAGAAATTCATCGAATATTCGATCGATGGGGAGAAGAAGACGATCGTCGCTTTTACCTTAAAACTTACGGAGGATCAAATCGTCCTCATGGAAAAACGCGTTATCGAACTCTTGTCACGGACAACACCGTGGTATCCGCGTGGCGTAACCGATCCAGAGTGTAATGATTACGCGTCTCGGATTTGGCGGAATACCGATGCCCAATTCTATAAATTTTCAGAAGGTTTATTCAAAACCTACTTCTTTGTGAGTACGAATTGCGTCCTTTTGGTCGATTATTTCGTCCATTTCAAGGGGCTGGAGCTTATCCGTTTGAACGGATTGATCACGCCGGGAAGCTATTTCAACTTTCTAAATGAGGCATATCAGCGTAAAGCACCGATCGTCACACGTAGGATTGTGTACGAAAAAGTGAAAAAGAACGCAATGAATAGGCCATAACTATTACTTTTTATCTTGTAGCCCTTGATTTTGACGCTTATAATGAAATCACGAGATGGTTAGGTGAGCGTATGACATGGATCTTATTGGGTTTTCTGGCATTTATCCTGTTAACCGTATTCGATCTAAACAAACTAAAACCGACCCACCCGTTTTTTAACGTATTCTTCGCAGTCGGCTGTCTTATCTTGGCCTATGCGTCCGCACAGATCGCATTGCGGACACCGCAATGGTTCTCCTTCAAGGCGACCCCGGTTTTCTGGGTCCTAGCGATCGCGGGACTGATCGAGATGTTCTACGCTTTGTTTTTCGCTCTACCGTTTCATACTACCTATGTAGAAGGCACGCGCCCTGACAATGTTGTCGATACCGGATTGTACGCATTATGTCGTCATCCCGGTGTGTGGGGGTTCTTTGCATTCTATCTTTTTGCGTCATTGGCACTTGGCAGCGGGGATCTGCTGGTCGCCGGGTTAGTTTGGACCCTCTGCGATGTCGCGCATGTCGCGATGCAGGATTACTGGTTTTTCGAGAAGACGCTTCCTGGATATGCATCGTATCGTAAACGGGTACCGTTTCTGTTCTTCGGTCCTGCACAGATTCGACAATGCATCCAAACGTTTACAAAGGGGAAAAAAGCATGAATTTCGACTCGATGCTGAAAAACAAGCAATATGAAGAAATATGGCAAAAATATTGCAGTTTTTTAGATTTGTCGATTTCTCAATATATGACGATTCAAAAGAGCCTTCTGATGGAACAGATTGAGTTGTTCTCCAATTGTGAACTCGGACTGAAAATCATGAAAGGCCAACGTCCGCGCAGCGTGGATGAATTCCGTCGCATCGTTCCGTTGACGAAATATGAGGATTACGCTGACCTGTTGCTTTCGAAAAATAATGATGTTCTACCTTCAAATGCTGTCGTCTGGATTGAAACGACGTGGGAGGGTGGAAGATCACCTGTTAAAGTTGCTCCGTATACCGAAACGATGATCAAGTACCATCGTGACATATGCATCACGATTTTTATCTTGGCATCGAGCTCCGAACGCGGTAAATTCGATTTGAAACCCGGAATGAACTTCCTTAACGGAATGGCTCCGTTGCCTTATCTGACCGGTTTGTTGCCATATTCGATTCAGGGCGAATATACGGTCAATTTTTTCCCGCCGATCGACGAAGGCAATAAGATGGGCTTCGGGCAACGTAACAAAGAAGGCTTCCGCATGGGCATGGAGCAGGGGATCGATCTGTTCTATGGATTAAGCAGCGTAATCGTACGAATGAGCGAACAGTTCGCGGAAGGCGGCAAGAAGACCAACGCCAACCTTTTACATTTCAAACCTTCGATGTTATATCGCTTCGCAAAAGGAAAATTCAATAGCATCGTCCATAAGACTCCGATGCTTCCGAAAGACGTTTTCCGTTTGAAAGGATTCGTATGTGCCGGTACGGATACAACACATTTTAAAAAGAAGATCGAAGAATACTGGGACATCAAACCCTTGGAAATCTTCGGCGGAACCGAAGCGACCTGCATCGGATGCGAATCCTGGAAGAAGAATGGGATGATCATGTTCCCGAACGTCTGTTTCTACGAGTTCATCCCGATGGGTGAGTTCTATAAGAACCTTGAAGATCCGACCTATGAATGCCGGACCTACCTCATGGATGAAATCAAAGAAGACGAATATTACGAAATCGTCATAACGACGCTGAAAGGCGGAGCGTTTGCGCGTTACCGCATCGGCGATATCTTCAAATGCGAAGTATTGAGTCGTCCCGAAGACGGAATCATGTTGCCGCATTTCCGCTATGTCGACCGGATCGATCCGATCATCGACTTGGCCGGTTTCACACGCATCACCGAAGCGACGATCACCGAAGTTCTCAATCTATCCCATCTGCACATCGACCAATGGTTTGCACGTAAACTTTATGACAGCGAGAAACGTCCGTACATCAATCTTTGTGTTGAAGTCAACCATCCCGAAGGGGAACCGGGGATCGATGATGTCGACCTGATCAAGGAACAACTCGAAATCTATTTCAAATACATCGATAAGGACTACAAAGATTTAAAGAAGATGTTAGGCATCGAACCATTGAAAGTGACGATCCTTCCTTCCGGAAGTATCCAAAAATACCAACGGACAATAAAGCATACGATCAATAAGGTCAATCCGTCACATTACGATGTGATGGAGATCTTAAAAGTCGCTTTCCAGAAAACGGGAGGTGACTTGTCATGACAGATCGCCTACTTGTATTTCTGTATTGGGGTTTGCCTTCGTTGTCATTGGTTTCCGCGATGGTGTTGTTTATCATTCTCGGACTCTCCAAAAAAGACAACTTGATCAAGTCGTTTATGTTGATGGTTACCTGTATGGGCATTTGGTCCGCTTCCTCATTGCTGATGAAGCTTAACATCTCACCGGGTACCTTGTTCTGGAACCGCTCGATGGTCGCCGCTTTGACCATGATGCCGTTCTCCGCCTATATCTTTTTCATCAACTATATCCGTTCGAAACGACGCATATCCTTGTTCTTCTGGACCCTTGCCATCGGCATGATCGAATTCTTGAACTTGATCGGTCTTACGACCCAGTCCGCCGAGATGGTTACGATTCCCAATGCACCTTTCATTGAACTGCGATACACGCTTGGTTTGGCATCCTATGTCAGTTATATCGGAATCTTCGCGCTTCTCGTCGCATGTCTCTTATTGGCACGTAAAGAATACCGCAGCGCGAAACCCTATACCAACGGTCTGAAGAACATCATCATCGGACTTTTCGTGCTTTTCCTCGGATTCGGCGCCAATCTTGTGCCGGTCATCGGGAAATATCCGATCGACTTCGCAGCCGGGGTTATCGCTTCGTTCTATTTCATGACTGCGCTCTATAAGAACAGAGTCTTGGAACTGAAGTTCGTCATTACCAAGGCGGTCATCTTCACCGCATTGCTGACGGCGATCACGATCGGTAGTATTTACGCGGTCAACAGCTTGATTTCAGTGTTTAACGCTCTGGATACGGGCATCGACCAAAACATCTTCATTTTGATGGTAACCTTTGTTTCGTTGGTTATTTTCCAACCTTTATTCAAAATGATCTACAACCTGGTCAATAATTTCTTCTATAAAGATGAAAACCATCGTAACAACTTGATCCGAAACTTTACGATGCGTATTTCAAATAACTTGGACTTGGGGTTGATCATCGATGATTTGATGCGTGTCGTGACGGATATCAGCGGAAACGACCGCAACTATATTTTCTTACGTAACCTAGAGGACGATCATTTCAATTTCTACACATCCGGTAAGAAACTCGATCGTATCGCGATGAGTTTCGCCAATACGCATCCGATCGTACGTTGGTTCGAACAAACCGACGACATCATCCAAAGCAAAAACATGGATACCCATCCGTTCTTTAAGACGATGTGGGACAATGACCGTGCCCAGCTCAACAATATCTTGATGGAAGTCGCGATACCGTTGAAATACAACAGTAAACTCATCGGGATTTTGCTTATGTGCAACAAGGATATCCGTTCGATCAAGGATATCGAGAACGTCGAACAGTTGTCGATGGTTTGCGTGACCGCATCGATCGCGATCTCCAATGCGCGACTTTACGAAAAGGCGAAAACGGAAGCGCAGATGGATTCCGTCACGTCGGTTTACAATTACCGCTATTTCATGGATAAACTGATTTCCGTTTCCAGCGAGCGCAAGAAAGGCTCGACAGCGGTCTGTTTGGTCGGGTTGGATATGTTCACAGTGTATAACGATATATACGGGCATTACGCCGGCGATGCGGTTTTAATCAAAGTCGCCGCGATCATCAAGCAAGTCTGCGGGAATTACGGAACGATCAGCCGATATGCCGGGGATACGTTCTCCGTCATCCTGCCATATATGGATACTAAACAGGCTTACGAAATGATGGAAAAGATCCGCAGTCAAATCGAAGACGCTTCCATGTCGCCGGAAGACGAACCGGTACGGCATGTCACCGTCAGTATCGGGATCAGTGTCTTCCCGACCCAATCCAAAGATGACAAAGAACTTTTGAAGCATTCGACCCATGCTTTGACTTCCGCCAAAAAGACGGGACGCAATAAAACCGTTATCTACAACTCCGACATGGAAGATCTTGATCATGGGAATACGGACACGGATGAAAACCAGATGGCGACCATCTATGCTTTGACCGCCGCGATCGATGCGAAAGACCACTTTACGTTCGGCCATTCACAACGTGTCGCCAAATATTCGACCGCTATCGCCGAAGCCGTGGGTGCGAGTATCGAAGAAATCGAAATCATCCGTCAGGCATCATTACTACATGATATCGGGAAAATCGGGATCTCGGAAAATGTTCTGACGAAGATGACCCGTTTGACCACTGACGAATACGAAGCGATGAAAAAGCATGTTGATTTGTCGATTACCATCATCAAATACTTACCGACATTCAATAAGGTTATTCCGAGCGTTATCGGTCATCATGAACGTTGGGATGGTAAAGGATATCCTCGCCGCATCAAAGGTGAGAACATCGCTTTTGGAGCCCGGTGCATCGCAATCGCCGATGCCTTTGACGCCATTACATCAGATCGCCATTACAAATCGTTCATGAGTGTCGAATATGCGCTTGAAGAAATTCTACGCAATGCCGGATCGCAATTCGACCCGAAGATGGCCGAGACCTTCGTGCGACTGGTCAAAGACGGAAAGTTGATCATCGAACCGACCCGGAATAACCAATATTCGAAAACTTCCCCTTTTGAATCAACCATATCCTAAGGCCCGAAAGGGCCTTTGGTCGTTTTCACGGTAATTAATTGAAAATACTTTTATGCTTACATCAGGAGGTAGTTATGCTAACAAATAAAATATCGATCATCGGCGCCGGCTTTGTCGGCTCGACGACCGCTTTCTCCATCATGGAAGCAGGCTTGGCCAGCGATATCGTACTTGTCGATGTGAATCGCGAAAAAGCCGATGCGGAAGCTATGGATTTGCGTCAAGGCGCGGCTTTTGTGAAAGCGGTAGAAATCATCAGCGGAACCTTGGAAGATACCAAGGATTCAACCTTAGTCATTATCACGGCCGGCATCGGACCGAAACCCGGGGAAACCCGATTGGACATCCTCAATAAAAACATTCCGATATTTCGCTCAATCGTTCCTGAATTGGTAAAACAGAGTCCGGAAGCATTGATCCTTGTTGTTTCCAATCCCGTCGACGTGTTGACTTACATGACCTATCGCTTTGCGGGTTCACCGAAAAACAAAGTTTTCGGTTCGGGTACGGTCTTGGATACGTCACGACTCAAGTCGATCCTATCGCAATCCTTCGGTGTCGATGCCCGCAACATCCATGCCTACATCATCGGCGAACATGGGGATTCGGAAATCGCGGCGTGGAGCGCAACGAAAATCGCCGGTATGAGTGTGGAACAGTATCAAGATATGTTAGGAATGCATGAAGAAAACTTCAAAGAACGCATCCACCATGATGTCAAGAATGCGGCCTATGAGATCATCAATCGTAAAGGATATACCAATTACGCGGTCGCCTTGGCCATTCGGCGGATCGTCGAAGCCGTGTTACGTGATGAAAAATCCATCCTGACGGTGAGTGGTTTGTTTGAAGGTGAATTTGGCATTTCTGACGTATTTATGGCGATGCCATGCATCGTCGGCCGCAACGGGATCGAACGTATCCTTCCGATTCCATTGGATGATAACGAACATAAAAAACTTAAAGAATCCGCCGACATCCTCAAATCCATGATCAAAGCGGCGAATATCGATTGAAATTCGCAACAATCTTTCATAATGTTTGAACCTCGTAAAAAAGGTGCTATAATAAAGTGTCTTTTGAAAGAAGGGTTCCAATGAGTCATATCAAGATGATTAATATCGCCGTCATCGCGCACGTCGATGCGGGAAAGAGCACGCTGGTCGATGCGTTTCTCTCCCAAAGCAATGTATTTCGTAAAAACGAAGAGGTCGTAGAGCAAATCATGGACAGTAATGCCCTTGAACGCGAACGCGGCATTACCATTTATTCCAAGAACTGTTCCGTCTACCACAATGACGTGAAAATCAACATTGTCGACACGCCGGGGCATGCCGACTTTTCAAGCGAAGTCGAACGCATCATCAAAACTGTCGATACCGTAATTCTGCTGGTCGATGCCAGCGAAGGACCGATGCCGCAGACCCGTTTCGTACTTCAGAAATCTCTCGAACTTGGGCTCCGTCCGATTCTTTTGATCAATAAGATCGACAAGAACGACCAACGCGCCGAAGAAGTCGTCGATCTGGTATACGATTTATTTCTGGCGCTTGACGCAACCGATGAACAACTTGACTTTCCGATCCTCTATGGGATCGCCCGTCAAGGGATCGTTAAATATCATCCCGACGATGAGTCCGATTCGATCGAACCCTTATTCGAAACCATCGTCAAACATGTCGGATCCTATCCGGATTTGGATGAACAACCGGTCCAAATGCAGGTCAGTTCGTTGGCGTACGACGAATATATCGGCCGCTTAGGCATCGGCCGTCTGTATCAAGGCGTATTGAAAGTCGGACAAAGCGTCATCGTTGCCAGCGGTCGCTCGCAAGTTCGTCAAACTGTGTCCCAATTATTCATTTATGAAGGAATGAAACGCGTTCCGGTCAAAGAAGCGCAAAGCGGGGAAATCGTCATCATCGGTGGAATTCCCGATATTTCCATCGGCGATACGCTCTGCGATCCCAACAACGTGAATCCGTTACCGATGATTTCGATCGAAGAACCGACGTTATCGATGAACTTCTTGGTCAATACCTCGCCGTTTGCGGGGAAGAGCGGAAAATACGTGACGTCACGTAATCTTCGCGAACGCTTGACGAAAGAATTGGAAGTCAATGTCGGCTTACGTGTCGAAGAACTCGAATCGACTGACAAATTCAAAGTCTCCGGCCGTGGCGAACTGCATTTAACGATCTTGGTCGAAAACATGCGTCGCGAAGGATATGAACTCGCGGTCAGTAAACCCGAGGTCATTTACCGTTACATCAACGGTGTCCGTCACGAACCGATGGAACAAATCATCATCACCGTACCGCAAGCCTATTCGGGAACGGTCATCAGTAAACTCAACCTGCGTAAAGCATCGATGGTCGACATCGATGAGAAAAACGGATATGTCATCACCGAATGGCGTGCCGCAACTCGCGCTTTGATCGGCTATCGCGGCGAATTCATCAACGATACCCGCGGCGAAGGCACGATGGTGCGTCAATTCTCCGGTTATGGCGAATATGTCGGCGAAGTCCCGCAACGTACATTAGGCGCGATGATTTCGACCGAAACCGGCTCATCCATGACCTATTCGATCTTCAACTTGCAGGAACGCGGTCAATTCTTCATTGGAGCCGCCGAACCGGTTTACGAAGGTCAAATCATCGGCGTGAGTGCCCGTGATATCGACATGGAAGTCAATCCGACCAAAAACAAGAAGCTGACCGCGATCCGCTCCGCCGGAAACGACGAAGCGATGCGTTTGACGCCTCCGCGCCAGATCACCCTGGAATATGCGGTCGAATTTATCCGCGACGACGAATTGGTCGAAGTAACGCCGGATGCCATTCGTTTGCGTAAGAAATACCTTACCACGATCGAACGGAAATCTGCGTTCCGTACGGCCCGCGATTCGGTTGAAACCGAAGAATAACCCTGACGCATCCTAAACGGATGCGTTTTTTTTCGGGCATAATGCATGTCATCGAAATCAAAGTAAGTTACCTTTTACCTAAGGAGGCACATATGCCAAAACAACTTTTCATAAACGTCGCTGTTTCTGATCTAAAAAGAACGGTCGACTTCTTCACCGGATTGGGATTTACGTTTAACCAGAAGTTCACGGACGAAAACGCGACCTGTATGATCGTCAGTGAAAGTAATTATTTCATGTTCCTTGTTCCGAAATTCTTTCAAGAGTTCACGAAGAAATCGATCGCGGACGCAAAAGCGGTCACCGAAGGACTCTTTGCGATTTCACTTGAATCCAACGCCGAAGTCGATCAGCTTGTGGACGCGGCGATCGCGTTAGGGGCTCACGAATATTTAGAACCAAGAGACCTCGGGTTTATGTACTCAAGGTCCTTTGAGGATCTAGATGGTCATCAATGGGAGTTCTTCTATATGGACCCGCGATTTGACCCGGACAATCCGACCAACTTGTAATTAACTAAACCCGTACTTCCAATAGAATAGAAGTACGGGTTTAGTTTAAATGAGGATTAATAGTTTCAACATCGTATAATAGTACAAAAACAAGCATATTTCACATATAATAAAACATTCACAAATCTCGGTTATCTGAGTGTCATTTTCGTTGGGGGTTATGCTATCATAAACACATAAAGGCAGAAGAGTAACGTCTTTGGAGGAAACATGAAATCATTACAATTAAACGAAAATCTCTGGTGGATCGGAGCGCTTGATCCCGATCTCAAAACATTCGATATCATCATGACGACCGAATTCGGTACGACCTATAATTCCTATGTGGTCAAAGGATCCGAGAAGACGGCGATCATCGAAACCGCCAAACTGAAGACATACGACCAATACATCGAAAAACTGACGGAAGTCGTCGCGGTCGAAGATATCGACTATATCATCGTCAACCACACCGAACCGGACCATGTCGGATCCGTCGCCAAGATTTTGACGACCAACCCGAACATCACGATCTACGGTACGCAAACCGCAATCAGTTTTCTAAAAGAAATCACCAACATGGAATTCAAGTACGTGGCGGTCAAGGAAAACGATACGTTAAGTCTTGGCGATAAGACCTTACGTTTCATGGTATTGCCCAACTTACATTGGCCGGATACGATGTATACCTACGTCGAAGAAGATGGTGTCCTTTTCACATGCGATTCCTTTGGTTCGCACTATTGCGACGAGAACGTCCTGCTAAGCAAAGTCACCGACAAGGAAGGGTATCAACGTGCGTTGAAGTACTATTACGACATGATTTTGGGTCCGTTCCCGAAGTTCATGCTGAAGGCGCTCGATCGCATCAAAGATATCGATATCAAGTTGATCGCGACCGGCCATGGTCCGGTACTGGATGTCGATATCCCTGAAATCCAAGCGCAATACCGCAAATGGGCGACGATCATCAACCCGAATCCCCGTAAAACGGTCATCATTCCTTACGTCAGCGCATATGGTTATACGGAAGAAATGGCGAAGATCATCGCAAAAGGTGTCGAAGACACCGGTGAATTGGATGTCCGTTTGTATAACATGGAAATCGCCGATATGAAGAAAGTCTTGGACGAGGTCTACTTCGCGGATGGAATCCTGTTGGGTACGCCGACCATTTTGGCCGAAGCGCTCAAACCGCTTTGGGACTTGACTTCCGAGCTCTTTCCGCCAATTCATGGTGGCAAATATGCATCCGCATTCGGAGCTTACGGTTGGAGCGGAGAGGGCGTACCGCACTTATTGGAACGTTTGAAACAACTGAGAATGCGGACGTCCGAAGGGTTAAGTTTACGATTTAAACCCAATGAAGAAAAATCCAAAAAAGCGTATGACTGGGGTTATGCGTTCGGAATGAAGGTTTTAGGCAAAGACAAAGCTGAAAACGGTGAATCCCGCAAAATGCGCGCTTGGCGTTGCATCGTGTGCGGTGAAATCATCATCTCACCCGATCGTCCTGCGATTTGCCCGGTCTGCGGCGCCCCGGCGGAACAGTTCGTCGAAATCCCCTATACCGAAGTGACATATTATACCGAAAAGAATGACAACATCCTGATTCTTGGCAACGGCGGCGCGGCAGTCAATGCGGCGGAAGCAATCCGTCAACGTAACAAAGTCGCACGTCTCGAAATCATCGGCGAAGAAAAGGGATTGGCGTACAACCGTCCGTTGTTAACCAAGAATCTGTTCGCGGATTTTACCAAAGATGAGTTTATTCTAAAAACCTCTACATGGTACCAAGAAAACAACATCACCTTAACCTTAGGCGTAAAAGCAGTTAAGATCGATCCTGAAACCAAGGAAGTTACCTTGGACAACGGTGAAGTACGCAACTACGACCGCTTGATTTTGGCGCTCGGCTCGGATTGCTTCGTGCCTCCGATCGAAGGCGTCAAGCGCGCTAACGTCATGAAACTTCGCAATCTCAAGGATGTGGATCAAGCCAAACAATTGATTGGAAACTCCAAGAAAGCCTTGGTGATCGGCGGTGGAATCCTCGGATTGGAAGCCGCATGGCAACTAAAACTGGCCGGACTTGAAGTTGTTGTGTTTGAAATGTTGCCGGCGCTGATGTTGCGACAGCTCGACGAAGGTACCTCGCAGAAACTCCGCATGCTTGCGGAAGCGAAGGGGCTTGAAATCCATACCGGTGTTTCAATTGCCAGCATCACCGGCGAAGGCGACCGTGCGGACGGGATTCTCTTGGGTGATGGACGCAAGTTCGAGGGCGATATGATCATCGTATCCGCCGGGATCCGCGCCAACACCGAGTTGGCAAAAGCCGCAGGCATTACCGTCAACCGTGCGATTGTCGTCAACCAACGGATGGAAACCAACATCGAAGGGATCTATGCTGCCGGAGATTGCGCCGAATTCGAAGGCGTCAATTGGGCAATTTGGCCGCAAGCGGTCGACATGGGAAAAGTCGCCGGTGCCAATGCGACCGGAGATGATGCCGTGTATGATCCGATTTTACCGGCCGTTAGCGTACATGCTTTGGATACCGATCTGTTTGCGATCGGCGATTGCGGGAAAGACCCTGCCAAAAACTATGTCACGGTCGAAACCAATGATTCTGCCAAACCGTTTTACGGAAAGTACTTCTTCAGCGAAGGAAAATTCGTGGGCGGTGTTCTGATGCATAGTATCAGTAAAGGAATCTTTATCACCGAAGCTTTGATGAACAAATACACGTATGCGAAGTTTTTAGAAGAAGAATCAAAGCATTAATCCATAGGCTGCATGTCGCAGCCTTTTCTTTCGGCAACTTGCAAATACGGACTCTTTCTGTCAAAATAGTCTAGAATTAAAGATAGGTAACGCAATGGAAAAATTCAGACTCGAAATTACTCACGAATGTAAACAATCCGGTGCTCGCACCGGGATCCTCCATACGCCGCACGGAGACGAACTGACTCCGATGTTCATGCCGGTCGGCACCTTGGCCACCGTCAAATTCCTTTCGCCCGAAGAAATCGAAGCGATCCAAGCCGGTGTCATCTTATCCAACACGTATCACTTATGGCTGCGTCCAGGCGACGATATCGTTCGGGATGCCGGCGGTCTGCATGGTTTTATGAATGTCAAGAACCCGATCCTAACCGATTCGGGCGGTTTTCAGGTATTTTCCTTAAGTGATTCCCGCAAAATCACCGAAGATGGGGTTAC
This sequence comes from uncultured Erysipelotrichaceae bacterium, assembly GCA_942492825.1. Taxonomy (GTDB): domain Bacteria; phylum Bacillota_I; class Bacilli_A; order Erysipelotrichales; family Erysipelotrichaceae; genus GWE2-51-13. The sequence goes on from OW818635.1 coordinate 292,806, forward strand.
GTTCAAAAACCATCTGAATGGCGATACGATGCATCTGACACCCGAGAAGTCGATCCAGATCCAAAACAACCTCGGAGCCGACATCATCATGAGTTTCGATGAATGCCCTCCGTTTCCTGCGACGCACGATTACATGAAGAAAAGCGTCGAACGGACATTGCGATGGGCAAAACGCGGAAAAGAAGCGCATCAACGTCCGCATGACCAAGCTTTATTTGGGATCGTCCAAGGCGGCGAATACGAAGATCTTCGCGAATTATCCGCCAAGTCTTTGGTCGAAATGGATTTTCCGGGCTATTCCATCGGCGGGACTTCCGTCGGGGAAACCAAGGAAGTTCTCTATAAAATGGTCGACTATAGTGTCAAATGGCTGCCCTACGATAAACCTCGTTATCTAATGGGCGTCGGAAGCACCGATGCCATTCTCGAGGGTGTATTACGCGGCATCGATATGTTCGATTGCGTCTTGCCGACCCGAATCGCACGTCACGGTACTCTTATGAGCAATCAAGGTCGCATCAACATCCGCAACGCCAAATACGAACGCGATTTTACGCCCTTGGATCCGGAATGCGATTGTTACACATGCAAGAATTACACGCGGGCGTATCTCCGTCATCTGATACGCTGCGATGAAGGCTTGGGACAGCGTTTATTGTCGATCCATAATCTGCGTTTTCTGATTAAGTTGACCGAAGATATCCGTCAAGCGATCAACGAAGATCGATTTTTGGACTTTAAGAATGAATACTTTAAGAAACACAAACTCAACAGTATCGATTCGAGGGGATTTTAATGCGTACCGATGACTTCGATTTTCAACTACCCAAACGTTTGATCGCCCAGACCCCGCTTAAAGACCGCAGTTCATCGCGGCTTTTGGTCGTCGATCGCAAGAATCATACCCTGACGCATAACCGTTTTCACCAGATCGGCGAATATCTCAATCCTGGTGATGTCTTGGTACTAAATGAAACCAAAGTCATCCCGGCGCGACTTTTCGGTATCAAAGAAGAAACCGGGGCGCATGTGGAACTCTTGATCCTGAAACATGATCACGAAGAAGCGGAATGCTTGGTCGGCAATGCGAAAGTCGTCAAAGTCGGCACGATGATCTCGTTTGGGGAAGGTCAACTCAAAGCGCTTTGTCTAGGTGTCGAACCGCAAGGTATCCGTAAGTTCAAATTCATTTATGACGGAATTTTCTACGAAATCCTCGACCAACTCGGCACCATGCCTTTACCTCCGTATATCAAGGAAAAACTTGACGATCCCGATCGCTATAACACCGTCTATGCCCGTGCGCAAGGCAGTGCCGCCGCACCGACCGCGGGGCTGCATTTCACCCCCGAACTCTTGAATCAACTTGAAAACCAAGGGATCGAAATCGTAAAGATTACGTTACATGTCGGTTTGGGGACCTTCCGTCCGGTCGATGTGGAGGATGTGCTATTGCATAAAATGCACGAAGAAAGTTACGAAGTCAGTACGTTTGCGGCTGAACGCCTAAATCTAGCCAAAGCAGAGGGAAGACGGATCGTCAGCGTCGGAACGACCTCGACACGTACCTTGGAAACGCAAATGATGAAGCATGGCAAGTTTATCGAAGAATGCTCCAGCACCGCGATTTTCATTTATCCTGGCTATGTTTTTAGAGCCGTTGATACCCAGATCACCAATTTCCATTTACCGAAATCGACCTTGATGATGTTGGTGAGCGCCTTTGCGACCAAAGAATTCATTTTCGAGGCTTATGAAGAAGCCATCAAAGAGGAGTATCGGTTCTTCTCTTTCGGAGACAGTATGCTTATCCTATGAAAAAGTTCGATGCGTTTGCTTGGGAAAAACAAGAACTTGCGATAATCAAGGACAAAGGCATCCGCCCGACCCTTTTATTGCATTCATGTTGCGCCATATGTAATTCGTATCCTTTGGAATATTTAGCCCCCTATTTCGATATCACCTTACTCTACAATAACCATAATCTCTATCCACAGATCGAATATGATATCCGTTTGGATGAGTTAAAGAAGTATGTCGATCGCTTCAATCAAAAACAACAACAGAACGTTACGATCGTAAAGTACGATGTGGACCTGCAGGGATACCAAGATACCTTTCTCAGTAAACGGGCTGAGGATAAGGAAGGCTACGGACGATGTCGGATGTGCTATGCGCTACGTATGAACGAGGCGATGCGCTATGCTAGCGAACATGGTTTCGACTATGTAAGCACGGTCATGACGATCTCCAGGCAAAAAAACAGCGCGTTCATCAACGATATCGCACAACGGTTGATGCCGGCGTATCCGAACGTGAAATACTTTTATTCAAACTTCAAGAAAGCCAAAGGAATCGACCGCAGCGTCGAAATCGCGACGAGTGAGAACATGTACAAGCAGCAGTACTGCGGATGCATGTATTCCTATTTGGATGCCAAAGCGAAGGGAAAAGATGTCGATACCCGTAAGTACCCCTTTGACAAAGAATAAAACCGTGGCTATAATATCCTAAAGGCATAGAACGGAAGAAGTAATTTTGTCGGGGAACATAGAAAGCATCGGGTCGATGGAACGGTGCCAATGACAAAACGAAAGTCGTCCGGGAGCCGAATCTCCGAAAACAGTAAGTGATTCCGTCCGCCGACGTTAACGGCTTGAGCACAGCAATGTGAAATTTAGGTGGTACCACGCAAAAGCGTCCTTGTCAGGGCGCTTTTTTCGTAGGAGGGGAAAGTATGTTAAAGTTGAATGTACCGACAATCGAAACCGAACGTTTGATTCTGCGTCCGATCCAAATCGAAGACGCCCCCGACTTGTTCGCCTATGCCAGCGACGAAGAAGTCGTGCGTTATTTGAGTTGGCCGCGTCACACCGAACTTCAGACCAGCGAAACATCCATACGAGATCGTTTTTTGACCCGCCCCGAACGTGGGATCCCGGAAGCATATGCGATCGTGTGGAAAGAAGAGATGAAAATGATCGGCACGGTCGATGTACATACCGTCCATCATAAAGATGTCGGCGAAATCGGGTATGTCTTAAACCGACACTATCACAATCGTCAAATCACGACGGAAGCGCTCAAAGCCGCCCTGAAGGTTTGGTTTAGTGATACGGGGTTTCGACGTTTGGAAATCATGCATAACGTTACCAACGTTGCGAGTCAACGCGTGATTGAGAAATGCGGTTTCAAAAAAGAAGGCGAATATCGCCAACTCACCCATGAAAAAGACGGAAAGTATTACGATTTCGCATTTTACGCTTTATTGAAGTCAGATCTGGAAAGCGAGTAAACCTATGAAAAAAACTCTGGATACCAAATACAACCACCAAACCGTCGAAAACGGCGTTTACGATACCTGGGTCAAAGCCGGGTATTTCACCGCGGGCGATATGACGAAACCGCCGTTTACCATCGTGATTCCGCCACCGAATGTCACCGGCAAGCTCCATCTCGGACATGCGTGGGACACATCCTTGCAAGACATCATCGCGCGTTTCAAACGGATGCAAGGCTATGACATGCTTTGGTTGGCCGGGATGGACCATGCGGGCATCGCGACCCAGGCGAAAGTCGACGCGCGACTCAAAGAACAAGGAACCTCGCGCTATGGTCTAGGCCGTGAGAAATTTTTGGAAAAAGCCTGGGAATGGAAAGAAGAATACGCGGGTCATATCCGCCAACAATGGGCGAAACTCGGATTATCGCTGGACTATTCGCGCGAACGTTTTACTTTGGACAGCGGACTAAATGAAGCGGTCAAGAAAGTATTCGTATCCTTGTACGAAGAAGGATTGATTTATCAAGGTTGGCGCATCATCAACTGGGATCCGCAAGCTCAGACGGCTCTCTCCAACATCGAAGTTATCCACAAGGAAATCGAAGGAAGTTTCTACACCTTCCGCTATAAAGTCATCGAAACCGGTGAGTACATCAACGTTTCGACGACGCGTCCGGAAACGATGTTCGGCGACGTTTGCGTCGTCGTACATCCGGAGGATGAGAAATACAAACACATTCACGGAATGCACGTCGAAAATCCGGCCAACCACGAAATCATCCCGATCATCATCGATGATTACATCGATATGGAATTCGGTACCGGTGCCATGAAATGCACGCCGGCGCACGATCCCAACGATTATAACATCGCCCTGAAACACAATTTAGACAAAGTCGTATGTATGCATCCGGACGGAACGATGAATGCGGAAGCCGGTGTATTCGAGGGCATGGATCGTTTTGCATGTCGGGCGGCGCTTACGCAACGTATCACCAATGAAGGTAATACCGTCAAAATCGAAAAACACATCCATCAAGTCGGACACAGCGAACGGACCGATGTTATCGTTGAACCCTATCTATCCAAACAATGGTTCGTCAAGATGAAGCCGTTAGCTGAAGCCGTATTGGAAGCGCAGAAAGGCGAGGATCGGATCGAATTTATCCCGCAACGCTTCGAAAACGTCTTCGAACGTTGGATGGAAAACATCGAAGACTGGTGTATTTCACGCCAATTATGGTGGGGACACCGTATTCCGGTTTGGTATCACAATACAGAGGACAAGATCCACGTCGCGATCAACGCTCCGGAAGATATCGAGAACTGGCATCAAGACGAAGATGTCTTGGACACCTGGTTCTCCAGCGCTTTATGGCCGTTTAGTACGTTAGGATGGCCGGAAAGTACCGAAGATTTTAAGCGTTATTACCCGACGTCCGTCTTGGTTACAGGCTATGACATCATTTTCTTCTGGGCAGCCCGTATGGCATTCCAGGGACGTCATTTCACCGGTCGCCGGCCGTTTAACGATTTGGTTATCCATGGCTTGATCCGCGATAGCGAAGGTCGCAAAATGAGTAAATCGTTGGGCAACGGTGTGGATCCGATGGATGTGATCGATACCTACGGCGCGGATGCATTGCGATTCTTCCTTTGCACAAGTTCGGCACCCGGCCAAGATCTGCGCTTTAGCGTCGAGAAAGTCGAGGCGAGCTGGAACTTCATCAATAAAGTCTACAACGCTTCGCGTTTTGTGACGATGAACTTACCGGAAGATTTCGTCGCAGCCGATCTACAGACCTTAACGTTGTCGCCGATCGATCTTTGGATCATCCAACGTTTCGATGCGACGTTATTGGATGTTGAAGGTTTGATGGAGAAGTATGATTTCGCCCAAGCCGGCAATCGACTTTACTCCTTTGTCTGGGATGATTTCTGTTCGTGGTACATCGAGTTGGCGAAATCCGGACTCAATAGCGAGGATGAGACGATTCTGCTTGCGACACGTTCGACACTAAAAACGATCTTGATCGGAATCTTGAAGCTGTTGCATCCGTTTATGCCCTTTGTTACCGAAGAAATCTACGGTGCGTTGGAAGAGGGCGCATTGTGCGTCAGCGCATGGCCGACACCGCTGCATCGGGATGACCTCGAAAGCTTGCGCGAAGTCGAACTTTTGATTTCATTGATAACCGAAATCCGTACGCTGAAAACCGAGTACAATCTGAAACCCGGAGCGCCGCTTTCCATTTGTCTGCATCGTGACGATCAAAAGTCGTTACTTACGGTTCATCAGGCGGTTTTGGAGAAAATGGTCAAAACATATTTGGTATCCGAAATCGAAGGGGATACGGTCTTACGTCCGGTTACCGGAGGTAGTTTCACGGCGAAAATGAGTGAATTGGTCGATGTCGCGCAAGAAATCGAACGACTCGACAAAGAACTCGTCAAGTTGGACGGGGAGATCGCACGATGCGAAGGGATGTTGGCCAACGAACGATTCGTCAGCAAAGCACCGGCTACGAAGATCGAGGAAGAACGCGCCAAACTGGCGGAGTACATGCGTCAGCGCGACTTGACGTTGAGCAAGCGTCAAGCGTTGAAATAGCAACTTCCGTAAGAATGCGACAAGTTCCGACAATCAATCGTAGCTATAGCAATTCACGATGATTTTCGATATAATGTAAACGCTAATATGGCTTTTTGCCGAAGGAGGAAACATGAGCGTTAAATATGTATACACGTTCTCCGAAGGTAATGGTGGAATGCGCGAACTCTTGGGAGGCAAAGGCGCGAACTTGGCCGAGATGACCAATCTCGGGATGCCGGTTCCGTTTGGCTTTACCATTACGACCGAAGCGTGTACCCGTTACTATGACGATAAGGAAACGATCGCACCTGAAATCAAAGATGAGATTTTCGATTATCTGACCCGTCTGGAAACGACCACGGGAAAACAATTCGGTAATCCGGAAAACCCGTTGTTGGTCTCCGTACGTTCCGGATCCCGCGCCTCGATGCCTGGGATGATGGACACCATCTTGAACCTTGGCATGAACGACTTGGTTGTCGAAGGCGTCGCGAAACTCACCAACAACCCGCGTTTCGCTTATGATTCATACCGTCGTTTCATCCAGATGTTCTCCGATGTCGTCATGGAACTTCCGAAACACAACTTCGAAGTCATCATCGACGAAATGAAGGAACATCGCGGAATCAAACAGGATACCGATTTCACGGCGGACGATTTGAAAGAAATGGTCGCCAAGTTCAAACAATACTACCGCGAAAACAAGCATTCGGAGTTCCCGTCGGATCCGCGCGACCAATTGATCGAAGCGGTCAAAGCGGTCTTCCGTTCGTGGGACAATCCGCGCGCGATCTACTATCGCCGCATGAACGATATTCCTTCGACTTGGGGCACGGCGGTCAACGTCCAATCCATGGTTTTCGGGAACACCGGTGATGATTCCGGGACCGGCGTCGCGTTTACCCGCAACCCCGCCACCGGCGAAAAGAAACTCTATGGCGAATTCTTGATGAACGCGCAGGGCGAAGATGTCGTCGCGGGCATCCGTACGCCGCAGACGATCGACCAGCTGAAAGATGTCATGCCGCATGCTTATGACCAATTCGTCGAAATCTGCGATAAATTGGAAGCGCATTACAAAGACATGCAGGATATGGAATTCACCATCGAACACGGAAACTTGTTCATGTTGCAGACCCGTAACGGAAAACGTACGGCAGCCGCAGCGTTGAAGATCGCGGTCGATTTGGTTGAAGAAGGCATGATCACCAAAGAAAAAGCGGTTTTACAGGTCGATCCGAAACAATTGGACGCTCTGCTTCACCCGCAATTCGACGTTGTTAAAATGAAAGACGCGAAACCGATCGGACGCGCATTGCCGGCTTCGCCGGGTGCCGCTGCCGGACGGGTCGTGTTTACGGCCGCCGATGCGGTCGAATGGAAGAACCGTGGCGAAAAGGTCATTCTTGTTCGTTTGGAAACTTCCCCCGAAGACATCGAAGGTATGCATGTTTCACAAGGGATCCTGACCGCTCGCGGCGGGATGACCTCGCATGCCGCCGTCGTTGCCCGCGGTATGGGTACTTGCTGTGTCTCCGGTTGCGGCGACATCAAGTTTAGCGGTAAATCGTTCACCTTAGGCGGACGTGTCATCAACGAAGGCGATTGGATTTCCTTGGATGGTACCTCCGGTAACATCTATGGAGAAGCGATCCCGACCGTCCCCGCATCCATCACCGGCGATTTCCGCAAACTGATGGGTTGGGCCGATGAAATCCGTACTTTAAAAGTCCGTACCAATGCGGATACCCCGAAAGATGCCAAACAAGCGTTTGAATTCGGCGCCGAAGGGATCGGTTTGGTCCGTACCGAACATATGTTCTTCGAAGGCGAACGTATCAAAGCGATGCGCGAAATGATCGTTTCCAAGACGGTCGAACAACGTTCGAAAGCCTTGGCGAAACTGTTGCCGATGCAACGCAGCGACTTCGAAGGAATTTACGAAGCGATGCAGGGCTTCCCTGTGACGATCCGTTACTTGGATCCCCCGTTGCACGAATTCCTGCCGACCGAAGAAGCCGACATCAAGGCGATCGCCGACGAAATGGGCCTCACTTTCGATGAATTGAAGAGCGTCGTCGTCAGCTTGCATGAATCCAACCCGATGATGGGTCATCGCGGATGCCGTTTGGCCGTTTCCTATCCGGAAATCGCCGAAATGCAGACCCGTGCCGTTATCGAAGCCGCGTTGAATGTGAAACGTAACCATCCGGATTGGGATTTCGTCCCCGAAATCATGATTCCGTTGGTCGGCGAACTGAAAGAATTGAAATACGTTAAAGATATCGTCGTACGTGTCGCCGATGAACTCATCGCCGCGTCCGGTGTCAATTTGAAATACATGGTCGGTACCATGATCGAAATCCCGCGTGCCGCGTTGTTGGCCGATGAAATCGCGACCGAAGCCGAGTTCTTCTCCTTCGGTACCAATGACTTGACGCAAATGACGTACGGCTTCAGCCGTGACGATGCCGGAGCGTTCTTGGGTGCTTACTATGACAAGAAAATCTTCGAACAGGATCCCTTTGCCCGTTTGGACCAAAACGGCGTCGGTAAACTGGTCTCGATGGCTGCCAAACTCGGGAAGCAAACCCGTCCGGATCTCAAACTCGGGATCTGCGGCGAACATGGTGGCGACCCCAGTTCGATCGAATTCTGCCACAACGCCGGCTTGACCTATGTGTCTTGCTCGCCGTTTAGAGTTCCGATCGCCCGTTTAGCCGCGGCGCATGCCGTTCTGAAGGCGAAGAAGTAATTCGAAAAGCACTTGCATTGGCAAGTGCTTTTTTACTCACTACATCAGAAAGAGGGATCATATGAACATCGTGATTCTTGATGCCTATACGCTAAATCCCGGCGATTTAAGTTGGGAGAAACTTGAAGTTTTTGGTAATCTTACCATCTACGACCGCACACCTCTCGATCAAATCGTGACTCGAGCTCAAGAAGCGGATATCCTGCTCACCAACAAAACTCCGCTCAACGCCGAAACGCTACGTCAATTAACACGTACGAAGTATATCGGCGTCTTGGCGACGGGATACAATGTGGTTGATGTCGAAGAAGCAAGCCGACAAAACATCACCGTTACCAACGTTCCGGATTATGGCACCAATGCGGTGGCGCAACATGTATTCGCGTTGTTGTTGGAATTGACGAGTCATGTCGGTCATCATAACCAACAAGTCCAACAGGGAAGATGGTCGCAAAGTTCGGATTTTTGCTTTTGGGACTTTCCGCTTCTAGAATTATATGACAAGACGTTCGGAGTCTATGGTTATGGACGTATCGGAAAGGCCACCGCAAAAATCGCCATTGCTTTCGGTATGAATGTACTGGCATATGATCATGATCGAGTCGGACAGGATGGCGACATCGAGAAAGTCGATCTCGAAACATTCCTAAAGAAATGCGATATCATCTCCTTGCATGTCCCACTCACATCGCAAACACGTCATATCATCAATGAATCAAGCATCGAAAAAATGAAAGACGGAGTCATGTTGATCAACACGTCACGAGGTCCGCTCATCGATGAGATCGCGTTGCGCGATGCACTTCTATCTCAAAAAGTAAAAGCCGCCGGGTTGGACGTGGCTAGCGTCGAACCGATAAGTATCGATTATCCTTTACTTGGATTGGACAATTGTATTCTGACACCGCATATCGCATGGGCGCCGATCGAAGCACGTCATCGTTTACTTGATATCGTGGTTAAAAACCTCGAAGCATATTATCTAGGTGCGCCAATCAACAAAGTGAATCCATAAAAAAATGCCATCCGTAATTCCTCGACAGGAGTACGGATGGCATCTTTTTATCTAAATCATCGTGGAAATCACCGAAGCTTTGGTGACGATTCCACGCAGTACGCCGTTTTCGACAACTGCCAACGGGTAGGCTGAGGACACCGCCAACGGCAAAATCTGCGTGATGATCGCATCGACTTCGACCTTCGGGATTTCTCGAATCAGGAAGTCAAAGACCGATTTCTTCTGTTCGATCGCATCAAGCGCACCTTGCGCCGTAATCAAACCTTTCAATTGCATCCCGGCGGCCACGACATAGGCGCTAGAAACTCCATTGAGACGCATTTCCTGTAACGCCCGTGCTCCGCCGTCGGATTCACGTACGACACAGGTTGGTGTTTGCATGATCTGCGAAACACCGATGACTTTGGTTTTGTCGGCGCTGGCGATGAAGGACTCGACATATTCGTCCGCCGGATTGGAGACCATTTCTTGCGGAGTAGCGACTTGGACCAAACGTCCATCACGTAAAATCGCTACACGATCTCCCAACTTAAACGCTTCGTCCATATCATGGGTAATGAATATGATCGTCTTTTTCAAGCGTCGTTGAATCTGCAACAACTCAAATTGCATTTCTTTTCGGACAAGTGGATCCAAGGCCGAAAAGGGTTCATCCATCAACAAGATCTCCGTATCGCATGCAAGGGCACGTGCTAACCCGATTCGTTGTTTCATCCCGCCGGAACAGCTATCGATCGATTGGTTTTCGATGCCTTCCAATCCGACCATCTTCAGCATCTCTCTGGATTTCTCATATCGCGTCGCCTTATCGACACCACGGACTTCCAAACCATAGGCAACATTATCAAGAACGCTACGATGACTCATCAGTCCGAAGTGTTGAAATACCATAGACACCGTATTGCGTCGAAATTCGATCAACTCTTTACTTTTTAGGTCCAGTATATTTTTGCCTTTGTATTCGATGACACCTTCACCGGGTTGATGGAGAAGATTGAAAAACCGTACCAAGGTCGATTTTCCCGATCCCGACAAGCCGATGATGACGAATACCTCACCTTGATTGATATCTAGGTTAATGTCATAAAGGGCAACCGTCGCTTTTGTCTTTAGTTTGATTGCGTCTTTGGTTAACCCTGAAGCCGCAAGCTGCGTCGCTTCTTTTCGGTTCTTCCCATAGATTTTCGTAATGTCTTTTACTTGTAATAGAAGGGTGGAGGATTCGCTCATTCCGGTTTCTCCTTTCCTTTCGCCAAACCTTGGCTCAAACGATCCAGCAAGATCGCCACGATGACGACCGCCAGTCCTGAAACCAAGCCGCGTCCCATTTCGATTCGGTTGACGCTGATCAACACTTCCATGCCGAGTCCGCCTGCGCCGATCATCGAACTGGTCACGACCATCGCCATCGCCATCATCAAAGTTTGGTTCAAACCGGTCAAAATGGTTTCTTTGGCTTGCGGGATTTGGACTTTAATCAAGGTCTGAATCGAAGTCGACCCAAAAGCTCTCGCGGCTTCGACCACTTCTTCCTCGACTTGCCGGATTCCAAGATTGGTAAGCCGGATGATCGGCACGATCGCATAGATTGTCGTCGCTAAAACGGCAGGCGCTTTTCCGAGGCCAAAAAACATGACGGCCGGAATCAGGTAAACGAAAACCGGCATCGTCTGCATCGTATCGAGAATCGGTCGTAGAATACGATTGATCCGATCCGAGAATGCCATAAGGATTCCGATCGGAAAACCGAAAACGACGGAAAGAAAGACGGATGTTAAGACAATCGATAACGTAATCAACATCAAGTCCCATACCCCGAAAAATCCGATCAAGAAAAGGGCGGAAGAAAACATCAGACCGGTTTTCCAACTACGTTTGATCGAATAGCCGAGAATGAACACAAGAATTAGATAGACCCACCACGGAAACCAAGCCAAAATCATGTATAGGAAGTTGATCATCGCGGTCAGACCGCTTTTAATTCCATCAAAGAAAACTTTGTTTTGGATGGAGAAATCACGGATCACGCGATCGATGCTCTCCAAATCCAGTTTTGAGGTAAACGGGAATTTAAACAACCAATCCATGTTTATTCACTCTCCAAGGCGGTCTTAACACGCTGAGCTTGCGCTCCCGTTAACCATGTATCCAAGAGTTCAAGATGTTGTTTCAAAAACCAGATCGATGTTTCGATCGCATCGTCACCGGTATCCTGCATGTGCAATAACATCTCGGAGTTCAATGCGCTATCCGTTTTGTAGTTCTTCAGGAATGTCGCGGCATCCGGATAATCTTCATCAAAGTCGCTGCGAGCGGCGATTGTAACACGGACGGCCGGGAATTCGGTCTCGCCATTTTGGAAGGTATCTTCGTTGTAAGGTTCATCCTCTAGTAACACGAAATCGTACTTCGCCAACAACCATGTGGGTTCCCAATAATATCCGACAATGGGTTCGCCTTTTTCATAAGCGGAAGTCAAGACGCCGGCCAAGGCAGCTTCAGAACCCGGTCTAAAATAGATGAAGTTCTCATCTAGACCATAATGGTTGTATTTTTTGAATAGGATGTTATCGATTTCCCACCCGGGGATCGCTCCATAGACACGTCCTTTACCTGCATTTTCATCATCTTTAAAGACATGCGGGTATTTTTTCAGGTCCGCCACCGTTTTTAAGTCTGGTGCCAAAGCTTGAATACCGCGTGCCGGATCACCTTCGATCACATAACGGGGAACATAGTATCCTTGCGCGTTATCGTCATAGTTGACGCCATATTCTTCAAACGCGCCACTCGCGACGTCATCGTCATACGGTGCCAAGTTGTCGGTCCATACTTCCATGTAGACATCGATTTCACCATCGATTAAAGCTTGGTACGTGATCGCTGTCGAACCGGTGACTTGCGACCAAGTGAAATCGAAGCCTTTTTCAAGGATGTATCCTGCGATCGCGTTATGGATTTGGATGCTATCCCATCCCGCATCCGCGAAAACGACGGTTTTATCGCTCTTGTTTTCGGTCGAACAACCCGCGAAAAGTAGCGCGAAACTCAAGAAAAGTGCAATAAAAAATGGTTTCTTCTGCATAAATTTACCTCCTGTTTGCCAATACTGACATATTATTATAGACATATAAGTTGGCAGATTACAACCTTTTGGGAGGAATAATCGGATTTTTATCAGTTTTTCACATTCAGTCACGGAGATAAACATAGCATAGACGAGGATGGATTTCAGTCGAGTATTTCAGTAATAGTTTCTCAGAATGAACTTAGTCGGCTCAATATTCGGAAATGCATGAGGTGACATTCCGTTATTGTGATACAATTAAATTACCAAAGAGGAGAACGAAATATGATCGTCGGATGTGTCAAAGAAATCAAGAAACATGAGTATCGGGTCGGATTGACCCCCCAGCATGCATTTAACTATATCGAACACGGTCACCGTGTTTTGGTCGAAACGAAAGCAGGGGAAGGTTCCGGTTTTTCCGATGAAGAATACGCCAAATACGGAGCGGAAATCGTTGCGGATGTCCGTGACGTTTGGGCGACCTGCGAGATGATCATCAAGGTAAAGGAACCGCTACCGGCGGAGTATCCCTTGATGCGTGAAGGACAAATCCTTTTTACCTACTTACATTTGGCGGCCGATAAGAATCTGACGCTTGCGATGTTGGACCGTAAAGTGACAGGCATCGCCTATGAAACGATCGTCGATCGCCATGGCGGTTTACCGTTATTAAAGCCGATGAGTGAAATCGCCGGTCGTCTCAGTGTCCAAGAAGGAGCGAAGTATTTAGAGAAACCTTTCGGTGGAGCGGGCGTGCTTTTAGCCGGCGTTCCGGGTGTTCGCAAAGGTCATGTCATGGTCGTCGGCGGCGGTACCGTCGGTACCAACGCGATCAGTATCGCGATCGGCATGGGTGCGGACGTCAGCGTCTTCGATAAAAACATCGATCGTCTAGGCGAACTGGATCATCAGTTCGGTAGCCGGATCCAAACCATTTACAGTACCCCGGCAAGTATTCGGGAATACCTCAAAAAAGCTGACGTAGTAATCGGTGCAGTATTGATTCCCGGTGCCAGCGCACCAAAAGTCATTTCCAGAGAGATGTTAAGTTTGATGCGCAAAGGCAGCGTTCTCGTCGATGTCGCGGTCGACCAAGGTGGTTGTTTCGAAACCACACATCCGACTTATCATGACGATCCGACCTTCGAAGTCGACGGGATCGTCCACTATTGCGTCGCCAACATGCCGGGCGCCGTACCGCGTACTTCCACCCAGGCATTGACCAACGCGACCTTGCGTTATGGTTTATTGATTGCGGATAACGGCGTAAGTAAAGCATTATTGAAAGATGCCGGCTTGATCGCGGGTATCAATACCTATCAAGGAAAACTCACCTACGAGGCGGTTGCGACCGCGTTGGATTTACCCTTTACACCCTACACGGAACTTTGTTAGACGGGAGTACCTATGTACCATCACTCGGATCTAAAGCGGTTTTACTATTGCCCCCGGTTGTTTTGGAGCGTTAACCGCGAACCGCGCGAGGCGTTTCGACGTTACGTACGGATGGATCGTCCGATCAGCGACTGCTTGATCGAGAAACTCAAGATCGAAAATGCGTTTACCGCCGTGCAAGGCATCGATTGCGCGGTTGTTTTGCGTGCGATGGAATCGCATGATTGGATATTGAAGGGTCGATATGAAGCCGATGGACTGCGCGTCAAAATCCCAGCGTTACATAAAACAAGCGAGGGATGGGACGTCTACTTCACATATATGGGAACTTTACCGAAAGCCGACGATGTCCGCTTCTACGCCAATCATTGTTGGGTACTGACGCGTAATAACATCACGATCTCCAACATCTATATCGTTCACTTCGACGGAGCGTATACTCGTCGCGGGGAGTTGGATGTCAATGCCTGCCTGCGCGTCTCGGATTGCTTCTACAAGGCGTCGGGCAAACCGCACATCAATATCACCGACAAGGTCAAAGACAAGATACGTGACCTGAAACCGGCCTTGGACGCGATGTTTTCGGTGGACTCGTGGGAAGACTATCCGATCACGTTGGAAGAATGCCCTTATTCGGTCAAATGCGACCATTATGAAAAATGTTTCCACAACGAAAAACCTTTGGAAGACCATTCGGTCGTTTTCTTAAGTCAATCTTCCCATCGTCAAGAAATGATCGAGCTGGGAATCAACCGTTTATCCGACATTCCCCTCGATATGATCGAAGGAACACGCGTCCAGTTCGCCCAAATCATGGCGGATCGCTTGGGGGGGTTGTACGCGGATCGTTTCGCGCTGACCGATTGGCTGAAACGGACCCGACCGGGACCGATCTCCTTTCTGGATTTCGAATGGGATACCTATGCCTTGCCGCCGTTTGAAGGCATGCATCCTTTCGACGTTCTACCTTTTCAATACTCGCTGCATGTCCTGGAAAACGGCGTACTGCGTCATATGGAGTTTCTCGGCACGCAGGATTGCCGGTTGGGATTCATCGAAAACCTACTGCGCGAATTACCGAATGAAGGAACGATCTATGCCTACAACGCGATGGGCGCCGAGGCGATCCGATTGCGTGAGTTGGCGGAAATGTTTCCGGAATATCAGGTTGAGATCCAAGACATCATCGCACGGATGCGCGATTTGGCTGAACCGTTCATCGGTGGGTTGGTCTATGATCTTAAAATGCGGGGCAACTATTCCTTGAAGAAAATCATCTCCGCCGTTAATCCGGATCTGTCTTATTCTCAACTCTCGATCCAACACGGCATGGAAGCGGTCTATCAATACCGCGAAATGGAAGACTCCGAAGACGAAGATGACGGAAGAAGCAAGAAAGAACTGTTGGAGTACTGTTCGATGGATACGTTCGCGATGGTGGAGATATTTCGCTGGCTTACGGAATTAGTCGGGCAAAATCACCTATCGAAGCGAAATATTGATTAAAATGATTCTATAGAAAAGCGAGGTGGCAACATGCCCAATATCGCAACCCATGGATTGCTTGCGCAGGAAGTACTGGACAACGCGCCTTTCGACGTATTGGCGGACGTGATTCGTCGTTATCCGAAAGCGTATTTCTTAGGGTCCAACGGTCCGGATTTCCTCTTCTACTATAATGCTTTGCCATGGCAGAACGCCCAAGGCGCGAAACGGTTCAACGGTTACGGAAACCGCGTACACAGCGAAAAGATCGATGCTTTCTACCATAAAGCGGTGGAAGTGATCCAACGATTTGAAGATCGCACTCTTCAAGAAGCGGCGATCTCTTTCTTAGCCGGACATTTGACGCATTGGAGTTTGGACACGGTCGCCCATCCCTATGTCTTCCACAAAACCGGACCGATCGCCGGGGAAACCCGCTATTGGCACTATCGATTGGAAAGCAATATCGACATTCTGATGGTCAAACAGATCAAAGGGTATTCGTTAAAAGACTTCGACGCACCGCAGTTGGTTAACGCCGACGCAACGACACGTAAAGCGGTCGCGATGCTTTATCAGCCGATACTCAAAGAAGTTTATAACGAAGAAGCCACGATCGAAGAACTGATCGAATGCATGACATCCTTTCATAAAGTCGTACGCTTATTGAATGACCCGCTGACGTTGAAGTTTCCGTTGGTCGCTGCCATCGAACGACATTTCAAGATCGAATGGAAGTTTTCCGGTCATATGGTAATCGGACGCATGGACACGACACGCGATATCTTGAATTTGAAGCGTACGTCATGGACCCATCCTTGCGATGCGGACATGGTTTTCAACGATTCCTTCATCGACCTCTATGAACAAGCGAAAGAACGCGCTACGGGAGTCCTGTGCGCCTTAAACGACGTTCTCTATAAACATAGCATACCCGGGCAATTGATCTCGCAGATTGGCGATCGGACCTATGATACCGGACTGAAAAATCCGCCGGAAATGCTTCACTTCAATCCGATCTATTAGGAGGTCCCCATGCGTATTTGCGATTTGCACGCCGACATCGGAATGGATGTCTTGGCGAAAATAAAAAACGGCGAAACGGATGTTTTGCGAAACCATCATATCCCCAAGCTTACCGCTGGGGATATCGGTTGTGTCGGTATGGCATGTTTTTTCGAAGGGTTTGAAACGATGAATGACTTGACGTCGATGGTATCAAGTTTACGTCAAGAGATCCTTTCCAATCCCGATACGTTGCATTTCTATACCGGCAAAGAGTTATCACCCTATAAAATCAACGCGATGATGACGATCGAAGGCATGTGCATGATCCAAAGCGATGTCCAACAAACCTTGACTTGGTGCTACGACCAAGGCGTACGGATCGGATCCTTAAGTTGGAACGACCAGAACGCCCTGTCGACCGGTGTCAAAGGGGATCCGTCACGCGGATTGACGCCGTTGGGGATCGATGCGATTCAAACGATGAACCGACTCAAAATGATCGTGGATGTCTCCCATGCTTCACAGAAAAGCTTTTGGGATATCCTGGAGGTCAGCGAAGCACCGGTCATCGCGACCCACAGCAATGCCCGTTCGCTTTGTGATTCTGCCCGCAATCTGACTGATGAACAAATCCTTGCGATCGCACGTAAGGGAGGTTTGATCGGATTGGTGGCAGCCCGTCATTTCATATCCGCCGACGCATCCAACCAAACCGCTGATATGCTAGCCAAGCATGCCCGCCACATCGCGGACCTGGCCGGGATCGACGTCTTATCCATCGGTTTCGATTTCATGGATTTCCTAAATCCTCCGTTTGGGAAAACCGCCATGGCGCTCGATCTTCAAGACGCATTGCAATCACAGAACTTAATCCTTGCGTTACGCGACAATGGATTTTCATCGGATCAGATCGAACAGATCGCGTGGAAAAACGCGCAACGCTTTTTTACGGATAACCTATAATCGAAACAAAGGATCAAAAATTCTCGATCTTTTCCTTAAATCGTTAGACTCCCATAAATCGCCAGAAACAGGTATAATACCTGTAAGGAGGAGTTGCTTATGAAACTCAATATTCACGGAAAGAATGTCACGATTACCGAAGCGATGGAAGCCCGTACCGCGAAGAAACTCTCATTTTTGGAAAAGTACTTCATGATCGACGACGATACGGATGCCAACGTCGCAGTCAAGGTGAATCCGACCAATCTGAAGGTCGAAGTGACGATCGTCACGAAAATCGGATTGCTTCGCGCCGAAGTCGTCCATGAAGATTATTATGCAGCCGTGGATTTGGCCATCGACAAACTGGAAGATCAGATCCGACGCCAAAAGACGCGCCTGTCGCGCCGTCACCGCGAAAAGCTTTCAATCAATTTCGCCCAGTCGGTGAGCGAGGAAAACGCGAAGACGAAAGAAGAACCGGTTCGTACAAAGACGATTCTCGCCAAGAAGATGCCTATGGACGAAGCCATCATGCAGATGGAAATGCTGGGACACTCGTTCTTCATCTATACCGATGAAGAAACCGAGGAAATCGCCGTCGTCTACAAACGGCTTGCCGGGGGTTACGGCTTGCTGGAGACGACGCGGGAATAATCAATATCAAGGACGGCAAATCGCCGTCCTTTTCTATTGAACAAAATGGAATTGTGCTATAATGAAAAAAAGCGGGAGGATCCTATGTCAATTCGAAAAAAACTCAAAGATTTCATCGCCCCCATCGAGGAAGATGAAGTATTGGAACTGGATGAAGAAGAATCGAAGAAATTAAGCGACTACGAACAACCCCAGAACAAGTCCCTGTCCAAAACGGCGCTTGATACAAAAATGGTTTTATTTGAACCGCGTTCGTTCGACGAAGCGGAAGAAGTGGCGCGTCATTTAAAAGAACGCCGTGCCGCCGTCGTCAACTTACATCGTCTACCGCGCGATTTCGCACAACGTACGATCGATTTTCTGACCGGCGTGGTCTTCGCGTTGGACGGTTCGATTCAAAAGGTCGGTCATAACGTGATTCTATGCACCCCGAAATCGATCGGCGTCCATGGCAAGATCGATCTGGAAGGCGAAGACGCCGACTAAGCGATTCTTGAACTTTTCGCGGGCTTATGGCATAATGTCAATGCCTGCCGCACGGGGGGTATAACATGGAAGTCCCAAAACCGAAATTCCGTCTTATGAAGAACGGATACGATCGTTTCGCGGTGGATGATACCGTGGACCGCTTGCTGTTCGAGAACGAGACAATGCGCCAACAATTGGATTCGTATCGCAATCAAGTGGATCATGCGGCGACCCAATTTAGCCAAATCAAAAGCCGATATCAAGCCTTGGTTTCCGAATTGACGATCCGCGAAAAAGCCGCGGACGACATCGCGCGCTTGGCGTTGAAGGAAGCCAATACGATCATCGATACGGCGCAAAACAACGCCGATACGATCGTTCGCGAGGCGCTTTCGACCGCACGGATGTTGTTGACGGAAATCGCCCGTATCGGGCAGGATGCCAAAGATGTCAAGGTCGAGATGCAGATGAAGTTACAAGCGTTACAGAAGGCGTTGGAAGAATTCGAAATTCCAGCCATTCCGAGCGCCGAACATTTATACAACGACGAAGAACAAGACAAGCCCGTTTGAGATGTTTCAGAGACTTTCCGGTCGGTGCGAGGAAAGACAGGATCAAATCGGGATATCACTTGCGAGTCGCTTTTCCGATAGGTAGGGAAAGCCGGTCACTCCGTTATCGTGTCGAGGGCGGCCATGTCGGCCGAACTAAGGTGGTACCGCGTAATAACGTCCTTAGCAGGACGTTTTTTTATGAAAGAGGAGCGAAACAACATGGACTATAAAGAAACATTATGGATGCCGGATACGGCATTCGAGATGCGGGGCAATCTCACAAAAAAAGAGCCTGTTTACCAAGAACGATGGAAAGAGATGGATCTCTATGTCCGGATGCTTGAAAAACGCGACGGGGCACCGACCTTCGTCTTACACGATGGCCCTCCGTATGCCAATGGGAACATCCACATCGGACATGCCCTCAACAAGATCTTGAAAGACACGGTCGTCCGGAGTCGTTTCAGAATGGGCTATCAAACGCCCTTTGTCCCGGGATGGGATACGCACGGACTGCCGATCGAAAGCGCGATGCAGAAACTGGGATACAATCGCAAACAAATGAGTACGGCCGAATTCCGTAAGCTTTGTCACGAATATGCGGTCGAACAAGTCGCAAAGCAAATGAAAGATATGAAAGCCTTGGGGACGGTCGCCGACTACGATCATCCGTACATCACCTTACAAAAAGAATTCGAAGCCAATCAGATCGAAGTCTTCGCGAAGATGGCGTTGGACGGTATGATCTATAAAGGTTTAAAACCGGTCTATTGGAGTCCTTCCAGCGAAAGCGCGTTGGCGGAAGCCGAAATCGAATATCATGACAAGAAAGATCCGACCGTCTTTGTCGCATTCGATGTCGTCGACGGAAAAGGTGTCTTGAATGATAACGAACGTTTTGTCATTTGGACCACCACACCTTGGACCTTGCCCGCCAATTTGGCGATCTGTTTAAATCCCGATTTGGAGTATGCGGTCGTACAGAGCGAAAAGGGAAGGTTTGTCTATTTGAACTCTTCCGCGCAAAAGTTAAGCGAACAATTCAATTTCGAAAACTGGAAAGTCGTTAAAACATTCAAAGGATCCGATTTGGAAGGGATCCTCACGCAACATCCGTTCTATGATCGGACCTCCTTAGTCATCTTGGGCGACCATGTCGAAGACGATGGGACGGGATGCGTCCATACGGCGCCCGGACACGGGGTCGATGACTTCATCGTCGGTCAAAAATACGGTTTGGAAGCGTTCTGTCCGGTCGATGGTCATGGGAAAATGACGATCGAAGCCGGTGAATGGTTGGTTGGACAATTCGTTGACGATGCCAATAAGACGATCATCGCCAAACTCGATGAAATCGGCGCGTTGCTGGCGCTTGAATGGATCACCCATAGTTACCCGCATGACTGGCGCACCAAAAAACCCGTCATTTTCCGTGCGACCACCCAATGGTTCGCTTCGATCGCGATGATCCGCAAGCAATTGCTTGAACAGATCGACGCGGTGAATTGGATCCCGGAATGGGGCCAGCTGCGCATGAACAATATGATCAAGGATCGTGGCGACTGGTGCATTTCCAGACAACGGGTCTGGGGCGTTCCGATACCGATCTTCTACACCGAAGACGGGAATCCGATCATGGATAAGGAAGTCTTCCAACATGTCGCCGATCTTTTCAGGGAACATGGTTCCAACGTTTGGTTTCAACGCGATGCCAAAGATTTGTTGCCTGAAAACTATACCCATGAAGCTTCACCCAACGGTAAATTCACGAAAGAAACCGACATCATGGACGTTTGGTTCGATTCGGGATCTTCCCATACCGGTGTAATCAAAGAGCGCGGCGGCGTTTTACCGGTCGACCTCTATCTTGAAGGATCCGACCAATACCGCGGTTGGTTCAACAGTTCGCTGATCGTTTCTACCGCGATCAACGGGTTTGCGCCTTACAAAGGCGTTTTATCACATGGTTTCGTACTGGACGGTAAAGGCGAGAAAATGAGTAAATCCTTGGGAAATACGGTCGAACCCAATAAGGTCGTACAAACTTCCGGCGCCGATGTGTTACGCCTCTGGACCGCTTCGATCGCTTATCAATCCGATGTCCGCATCAGTGATGATTTACTCAAGCAAGTCATGGAAAACTATCGCAAGATCCGCAATACTTTCCGCTTTATGTTAGGGAATGTGAATCCCGCGGATTTCGATGGTTCCAAGGTAGTCACGCCGGATCACTTGACGACGGTCGATCGGCATGTCCTTGCGCTTCTTAACGATGTCATCCGGGCTTCATTGGATGCCTATCAGCGCTACGATTTCATGACGGCCGTTTCTTCCGTATCCAATTTCTTGACCAACACGATGTCCGCTTATTATCTGGACTTTACCAAAGACATCCTTTACATCGAGAAGAAAGACGGATTGCGTCGTCGCCAAGTCCAAACCGTCCTCTATCATACGATCGATGCGCTCACAAGTTTGTTGGCGCCGGTCTTGGTCCATACGACCGAAGAAATCTGGGATCATTTCAAACCGGGTTCGGAATCCGTTCATTTGGGCGAATTCCCGCAACTCCTTTCAATCGAAGACGAAGAGAGTTTGAAAGAAGACTTCGATCAACTCTTCCAACTTCGTTCCGTCATCTTCAAAGCCTTGGAAGATGCGCGTAACGCGAAAACGATCGGGAAATCGCTGGAAGCCGCGATCCATGTCACCATCAGCCCCGCTCTTGGGAAACTGATCCATAAACACCTTGGCGACCAATTCGCCCAATGGTGCATCGTTTCATCTGCACACGTCGAAACCGACGGGGAAGGTGCAAGCCGCGTCGAAGTGTCGGTTGCGAAAGGCGTCACTTGCCCACGGTGCTGGAATGTCACCGAACATGGACAAGAAGACGGACTCTGTCCGCGCTGCCACGCCGTACTCCATCACTAAAAACGGAAACACATCCTCGCGATGTGTTTTCTTTATGTCGTTTGACTGATATAATGACGATGATGAAAACCTATGAAATCACCTCGTTGACCAACGAAAAAATCAAACATTGGACGAAATTAAGCCAAAGCAAACATCGTCGTGAGACCGGTTTGTTTCTTGCGGAAGGATATCACCTTGTCCAAGAAGCAGCCCTTGCCGGATTGATCGATACCTTGATCCTTGTGAAAGGGAAGCAGATCGACATCGAAGCGCAAACGATTGTGGAAGTGACGGAAGAGATCATGAAGAAACTCTGCGGAACCGAGTCGCTAAGCGACGTGGTGGCCGTATGTCGGCTTTGGAAACAAGAAGGGGAGTTGGGGGAACGCGTACTCCTTTTGGATCAGTTACAAGATCCGGGAAACGTCGGTACGATCATCCGTACGGCGCGTTCGTTCGGTTTCGACAGCGTCGTGCTTTCCGAAAACACCGTGGACCTCACCAACGATAAAGTGATCCGATCCAGTCAAGGCGCGATTTTCCATATTCCGGTATATCAGCACAATCTATTAAAAACGATTGACGAGTTGAAGCAGAACGATATTTACATCCTTGGTACAGGTCTGCAGAATGCGCTGCCGATGTCGCACATTCCTTGTTTGGATGCGGTCGCCATCGTGGTCGGCAACGAGGGACAAGGCGTTCGTGAAAGCGTGTTAAAACGCTGCGATGCGGTCACGAAGATCGAAATCGACGGATTTGAAAGTCTTAACGTCGCCGTCGCGGCCGGAATTCTGTGCTATCATTTCCGGAAAGGTTGAAAATCCGCCAAAATCGGCATATAATAATCCTATCTCATCGACGGGACACAGTAGCGGCATCCAGAGAGAACGGTCTAGGCTGAAAACCGTTTGCCCAACCGCGAATTTCACCCCCGAGTGGAGCTAATCCCTCCCGGCCCAAACCGTTATCCAAAATCAAGGTGCGTCTACGGACGAATCAGGATGGTACCGCGTATTCTTTACGTTCCTGTGATCGGAACGTTTTTTTATTGAAAGGAACAAACCATGATCGATGTAAACAAACTTCAAGAAGAAGGCAAGGCTGCCATCGAAGCGGCCAACGATTTAACCGAATTAGCGAATGTCCGCAATGCGTACCTATCCAAGAAAGGATATGTCGCGGGCTTGATGACGGAGATGAAGAATCTACCCAACGAGGAGAAACCCGCGTTTGGGGCGTTGGTCAACCAGGTCAAACAAGAGTTGGAAACCGCGTTAAGCCAACAAACGCAAAAACTCGAGTCGTTGGCTTTATCAAGTAGACTTGCGAAAGAAGAAATCGACATTACCCTAAGTGCCAGCTCGCCTTTGGTCGGCACCCTTCATCCGTTGACGATCGTACGTCAGGAAATCGAAGATCTTTTCATTTCGATGGGGTATACCGTCAAGGAAGGACCGGAAGTCGAACTGGATTTCTACAATTTCGAACGGGCGAACATCCCGCAAGACCATCCGGCACGCGATATGCAAGATACCTTCTATATCGACCTACAAACTTTACTTCGTACCCATACGACCGCCATACAGACACGGGCGCTCGAAGAATTTGCGGGAAAAACACCGGTCAAACTCATTTGTCCCGGGAAAGTGTATCGGAAAGATGATGATGACGCCACGCACAGTCATCAATTTGTCCAAATGGAAGGACTGGTCGTCGGCGAGGGCATTTCGATGGCCGATTTGAAAGGCACGTTGGAACTCTTGGCGAAACGCATGTTCGGAAAAGAACGTGTCATCCGTTTCAGACCTTCGTACTTCCAATTCACGGAACCGAGCGTCGAAGTCGACGTATCCTGCCACATTTGTAAAGGCAAGGGTTGTCCGACATGCAAAGGGACCGGTTGGATCGAAATTTTAGGCGCCGGGATGGTACATCCCAACGTCTTGACGATGGCGGGATTTGACGCGACGAAAGTCAGCGGCTTCGCTTTCGGTCTTGGCGTCGAGCGCGTCGCTCTGCTTAAGTATGGCATTGACGATATTCGGCATCTTTATACCAACGACATTCGCTTTCTGAGCGGATTCCGTCGGTTCGAATAGGAGAAACAACGATGAACGTAAGCATGAAATGGCTGGGGCGATATGTCGACCTCAGCGCAATCAGCCCTTCGGTCTTGGCCGATAAACTCACCTTGGCAGGTTTGGAAGTCGAAGGCATCCAAACCTTGGCGCAAGGCACGAATCTGGTCATCGGAAAAGTACTGACCTGCGTCGATCACCCGCAATCCGATCACTTGCATGTCTGCCAGGTCGATTTGGGCGCAGAAACCACGCAGATCGTCTGCGGCGCGCCGAATGTCGCGGCCGGACAACATGTCATCGTCGCCAAAACCGGCGCCGTCTTACCGCAACTCACGATCAAGTCCACGATCGTACGCGGAGTCGAAAGCAACGGGATGATCTGTTCGCTAAGCGAACTGGGCGTCAATCCGAAGCACTTAAGCGAAGAACAGAAAAACGGAATTGAAATCTTAGGCGAGGACGCAATCGTCGGGCAAGATCCCTTGGCGTATCTAGGCCTTGATGATGTGATCCTGGATATCAAACCGACACCCAACCGTTCGGATTTCAACGCCATGTGGTCGATTGCCATGGAAGTCGGCGCACTTTTAAACCGTGACGTCCATTTACCGGATGGTCGAAGCGCAGCCAATAACGGAAGCGAAACGAAGTTGGTCGTCGGATCGACGACCGAAGCCTGTCCGACGTTTTTCGGAAAAATCATCAATCATGTCACCGTCAAGGAATCCCCGAAATGGATGAAAGAATCCTTGATGGCTGTCGGGATCAAATCCATCAATAACGTGGTGGATATCTCCAACTACGTCATGGTCGAAACCGGTCAACCCTTGCATTTCTATGACGTAGCGAAAGTTCCACATAAAGAACTGATCGTCAAAGATCAATTTGACGAAGATATGAAAACATTGGATTTAGGCGTGATTCGTCTTCAACCCAACGATTTGGTCATTACGACCCATGATGTCCCCATCGGTTTGGCCGGAATCATGGGCGGGGATGATTCGAAGATCGACGAGCATACGCAAGGCATCATCATCGAAGCGGCGACTTTCTCGCCGGTTCGGATTCGTAACACGTCACGGCGCGTCAATCTGTTGACGGAAGCCAGTCTGCGTTTCCAAAAAGGACTCGAACCGCAAATGGCCGACAAGGCGATGCATCGCGCGGTTGAATTATTGGTTGAATACGCGGATGCGACCGGACTGGAAGCAACGGTCGAATACGGTAAAAAAGAAGTTATATTACCCACGGTCAGTGTAACGCATACGCATATCGAAGCGCTTTTAGGCGCGAAGATCGAACCGGAAGAATGTTTCGACATACTTAAACGGCTCAACTTACAGCCGCAACGCGACGGCGACCTCTTCACTTGCACGATTCCTTCTTACCGACAAGACCTAACCATCGCGCAGGATTTGATCGAAGAGATCGGACGTATGGTCGGATATGATCGGATCGAAGGAAAACTTCCGAAAATGGAAACGGTCAGCGGCGAACTCGACGCGAAACAAAAACAACGGCGCAAAATCCGCGCGTTGTGCGTCGGTTTCGGGATGACCGAAGCGATTACGTATACCTTGGTATCCCAATCTAAAATCGACGCCAGCGTCGATCCTTACGGTAAAGCCTATGAAATCTTATCGCCGCTCAGCGATGAACGCCGGTATTTGCGTGTCGGGATCTTACCGAGTTTATTGGAAAGCGCGGCATATAACTCCGCCCGCAAAGCGAAAGACTATCAACTCTTTGAGATCAGCGAAATCTATGCGGAAGGAAAATATCAGGAACGGTTGGCTTTTGTCTTAAGCGGAAATTTGACCCGTTCGTTGTGGCAGAAACAAACAGATCCGGTGGATTTCTATACCGGAAAGGGATACCTGGAATCCATACTCAAAGAAATCGGATTCGATGCATCACGTTTACGCTATGTTCGACCGACTCAAACCTACGCGAGTTTCCATCCGTATCGCAGCGCACAGGTCTATATCGGTAAAGAATATTTAGGAATCGTCGGCGAAATCCATCCGAAACTGGCATCCGAACTCGGTCTGTCGTCCGTCATTCTCTGCGAAATCAACCTTGACGTACTACTTGACCAAAAACCTTCGAAAATCAAGTTTGTCCCCGTCAACAAGTACCCGGTGGTCCAACGTGACATCGCCTTGGTCGTGGATAAACACATCGAAGCCGGCGCGATCGAAGCCTTGATCAAAAAAGAAGGCAAAATCGTGAAGGAAATCCGCTTCTTTGACGTGTATACCGGACAACATGTCCAGCAAGGCTTTAAATCGGTCGCGATCAGTCTCTTCTATCAAGCCGCCGATCATACGCTGGAAGAGAGCGAAATCGGCGAAGTTCACGGTAAAATCGTCAACGCACTTGAGAAAGAACTTGGTGCGAAACTACGCGCTTAGAAAATCCGTGAAAATTCGACTGGGTTTTGGTATAATATTCAAGTAAAAAAAGGTGGTAACTCAATGGGACGCGCATTTGAAGTAAGAAAGAACGCGATGGCGAAAACCAACGCCGCAAAAACCAAGATCTATTCAAGATTCGGCCGTGAAATCTACGTTGCGGCCAAAGCCGGGGTACCGGATATCGATATGAATGTCGGATTGCGCCGCATGGTCGAACGCGCACGGGCGAATCAAGTACCGGCCGATGTCATTAAACGGGCGATCGAAAAAGCCAAAGGCGGTTCGGACGAATCTTACTCCGAAGCACGCTATGAAGGGTTCGGACCGGCAAACTCGACTATCATCGTCGACTGCCTTACCGACAACGTCAACCGTACGGTCAGCGAAGTCCGCAACTGTTTCACGAAATCACGGTCGAAAATGGGTGTCGCAGGGAGCGTTTCGCATCTTTTCGACAGTGTCGGACTGTTGGTTTTCAGTTACGATGACGAAGAGAAAATGTTGGACGCCCTGATCGAGAACGATTGCGATGTGCAGGAGTTGGAAGTCGAAGAGGGGACGATGAGCATCTATGTCAATCCGGTCGACTTATACAAAGCCAAGACGGCGGTTGAATCGATCTTACCCGACGTGAATTTCGAAGTCATGGAGAATACGATGTTGCCGCATGATTACGTCACGCTTGAAAGCGATGAAGACAAAGAGATGTGGCAACGACTTAGCAGTATGTTGGACGAGCTTGACGATGTTCAGAACGTCTATCATAACATTAAGGAATAACACGAAAAAGAGCTGAAATTTCAGCTCTTTTCTATAGGATCACCGGACCTGCGATTTCCCGTTCCAGTAACGTTCTGCGAAGTTCGTTGGGCAAGGGAGTGACATAAGCCAACGTCGCGCGATACTCAAGTTCACGGATAAATCTGGGGATTTGATTGAAACGTGATGCGATCTTAACTTCTCGATCCTTTAGGATTTTCAATAATTGTCGACCCGCATCGTTGAATCCAAGCACGCGCAGCGTCGTCGGCGCCTGCATTCTTGCCATTTCGCTTTTCTTCGTATGGACGAGCAGATGCGTACAAACCCGCTGGACCCGCGCTTTTGTATAACGGCGCGTCACACATTTCGAAATGAAGTCATCCCAGGTATCGCAGACTTCGGCTTGATTGACCAAGTGGTTTTCGATACCTTCATCCATCAAAAAAAGATCGCACAGGGAATCATGGTTCTGCGACAATAATTTCCAACGTAAAAACGGATAGTAGAGGTTCCAATCAATAAACGGGAGGTCACGAAGTTGGTTTTCAAGGGGTGTTTGATTGTCGATCGGCAATTGATTTTTCAACGCATGCCGGATCGCCGTGGCGCTCGCAAAACCCTCACCGGCTTGCGTATCGTGGTAATGGTTTGTCCGCTGAATCGTGTGCGGCGTGATGCCTTTGGGCGTCATGGCGCGAATGTAGGCGATCCCGAGGATGTCGTTGGGGTAATAGGCACCGGCCGAAAGGCCATAAGCTTTGGGGTATCCGATCCCGCTCTTTAGTTTCTCGCGGATCGCATCGACGTTGATGGGCAACGCGGCGATTTCTTTGAGTTCCCCCAAATTATTGGTCTCGCTACCGAAAACGATATCGGTCACACCGGCCTTACTTAAGAGCTCAACCGCCGCTTCGGCGAAACGGTTGGCGCTTTGGATCGCATAGGCGAAAGGAAGTTCGATGACCAAATCGACACCGCTCGAAAGCGCCGCTTCGGCGCGGCTCCATTTATCGATGATCGCCGGTTCGCCGCGTTGAACAAACTGCCCCGACATCACCGCCACTAATACATCACAACCTGTGAGGGCGCGTGCTTGGAGAATATGATGACGATGTCCCTCGTGAAAGGGATTGTATTCAGTAATGATTCCTGCGATTTTCATAATTTTCACCGCCAATACTATACCATACCCCCTTGCATGCTTACAGAGGGAAGTTTATGATATAACTATTACAGGGGGAAAATCTGTGAAAAAAGCGATACAGTTTATCTCGGTATCCGACGGACAGAAATTATCCGGCACATTGGTTTTGCCTGAACGTCCGCTCGCCATGGTCTGCATCTTCCATGGCATGGTCGAACATCGCGGTCGATACCAAATGTTTGCGGATGAATTGGCGAACGAGAGTCTCGCCGTAATGCTTATCGATCAGCGAGGACATGGGGAAAGCCTCTATGACGGTCAAATCAAAGGCCACTTTTCGGATAGCGATGGATGGAATCGAAACCTTCGAGATTTGCATGACTTTATCCAACAAACCAACGAGCCGTTTAATTTACCGGTGTTCATTTTCGCACATTCGATGGGAACATTGTTTGCGCGTAGTTATCTGAAGCGCTACGAAAGCGCAGTCGACGGGATTTACATGACGGGTTGCGTCGCGCAAAATCCTAATTTGAACGTTGCCATGCTTGTGGCACGGATCGGCGTTTTCTTCTTTGGGAAACGTCGTCCGAACCGTTTTCTGTTGGATCAGACCTTTGCGACGTTTAACCGCCATATCGATCATCCGGTGACGGCATTCGATTGGTTGAGTTACGATACACGCAACGTCAACGCTTATATCCAAGATGATCTGTGCGGATTTCCCTTAAGCAATCAAGGATTCGTGGATTTGTTTGAGTTGACCGAGGATGCATATAGCGCCGAAGGTTGGCGCGTGATGCGTCCGAATCTGCCGATTCGCTTCGTAAGCGGGACCGACGATCCCGTATTTCTTCCCGGTGGGTTAAGCGAGTCGGTACGTCATCTGACCGATGTCGGTTATCGATGGGTCGAAACGCGCTTGATCGACGGATGCCGACATGAAGTCCTACACGAAGTCAAACGCGACGAAGTAATCGCCGATTTTCTGCGCTGGATCAATTACCATCTTAAGAACCTGAACGATATCGGCTAACTTCGATAAAGGAGTCTGATTATGAATGTTGCGATGATCATCGCGATCGCATTTCTGACCCTATTTCTATTTCTTTCGGTTTTCAATGCGTCTTCAAGTCTGTTTAAACCACGCAACGGGCGGACGGTATCGGTGTTTCTGCTAAACCTCTGCCTGTTTTTTATTGCTTTCGCTTATTTGTTGGAATTGTTGGCGACGCAAACCGATTTGATGTTGAACGGATTTATGCTAAAGCAGATCGCTTTGATCTTTTTTCCGGCGATTCAACTCTATTGTGCGATGGATTTTATTGCACCTCGCAAATGGAAAATCGCCGTGAGTTTGATATTGTTCCTATCTTCGATTACATTTGCTTCACTCTTTGTTTTGCGTCCACAAAACGGGTTTCTTTTCGGTGAACTCCTACTTAAAAATGGATTGTTTTTTATCTTTGTCGATGCATATAAGAAATTTGGCTACGATATTTTCCTATCGATTATCGCACTCAGCTCGATCCTTAGTATCTTCATGTACAGCGAAGGAGCGATCCGTCATAAATCCGCGTATGGAAAGGTATTCACGCGTATGACTTTCTTATCGATACTGCCGATTCTCGGCGTATTGGTCGATTTGACTGTCTCAAGTCGATTGGGAATTCATACTTTATCGCTAATTACCATGATCTACATCGCTTTGTATTCTTTTGAATTGCTGAAGAGCCGCTTTGGCGCCTTGGCCAATGAACTTCAATCTCAGGTCTTCCAACATGACCGCGATCCGATGATCTTAGTCGATCGTGGAGGACGCTTGGTCGATTACAATCATGCCGCCGAAGGGTTGTTCGATGAACTTGACGATACTTCCAAGGGGTTACCGTTATCCATTGTTCTAAAACGCTCGAAAGCCTTGTTGGATCGGATCAACCATCCGATGAAGCCTGATTTCGAACTTTCAGTGGGCGAATCAACACGGATTTACGAGATACATATGGAATTGATTCAGGATCACAACGGTAAAAAAATCGGGACGGTGACGCGTCTTGTCGATGTCGGTGAACGACGTCGCCAAAGCGATAACTTATTACACTTGGCAACGCGTGATTCGTTGACCGGACTGTTAAACCGACGACAATTCTTATCCTTGGCGACCCTTGCGGCGCAACGTGATGCGATCGACGAAAGCGGGTATTCGATCTTGTTCTTCGACTTGGATCGCTTCTTAACCGTAAATGCCAATTTCGGGCCTCTTGCAGGCGATGAAGTCCTTAAATCGATCGGCCAGAACTTGACGGAACACTTTCGTAAATCGGATTTGATCGGGCGGTTTTCCGGCGAAGCGTTTTGCGTTCTCTTGTCTTCGATTACGGCTGACGAAGCATTGAAACTTGCGGAACGTTTCTGCGAAAAAATCCGTTCATCTGCCATCCGCTTCCAAGAAAGCGAAATTCATGTTACAATCAGCGCTGGCGTCGCATCGACGGATTCAACTGCGTTCAGTCTGGATGATGTGTTGCGCAATGCGGAAAACGCACTGCGTCAATCGAAGGAGAACGGGCGCGATCGGGCAACGCTTTATCGATAAACGCTTGATTTTAGGTCGGAAAAGCTAATAAACCGTGTCGCGGAAGAATCATTTGACTTTATGCTGCTTTTTCCCTATAATTAATCCGTTAACGAAAAAAGGTGATTCTGTGAAGTGGTCGAAAACCGATATTCTGCGTAGCGCCGGCGAAGCGTTGACGCAAAACGAAGAAATCGAATTTGCGCCCTCCGCTTTCGAAGGGAACGACCGGCTGCGTCGCCTTCAAAAGGTCCATGTGGCCGCAACAGGTTTATGGGACGTCAATCAGAACGTATTTCGGGTCCATTTGGATATCCGTGGCGTCATGATCGTTCCGTGCGCCATCACAGATGAAGACGTTAGCTTCGATTTCGCGACCGAGGATGACGTCGTATTCTCGTTTGTGAAGAGCGACGACGAGGATACTATCGAAGTCAAAGGAGATATGGTCGAGCTGATGCCGGTCGTCTATCCGTTGATTATGATGGAGGTGCCTTTGAAAGTCGTTAAGCCAGGACTGAAGGATTACCCGAAAGGGGAAGGCTGGGAAGTCCTAAGCGAAGAAGAGTATGAACGCGAAAGAAAATCGCATATCGATCCCCGGTTAGCAAAACTGCGGGATTACAAACCGAAAGACGAGTAGGAGGTGTTGACCCATGGCAGTACAACAGAGACGCAATTCGAAAACCCGTAAAGCGAAACGCAGAACACATTACAAATTGGCGGCCCCGGCATTGGTAAAATGCCCGAGCTGCGGCGAATACAAACAGCCGCACCACGTTTGCGAATGTGGCCATTACGAAGGCAACAAATAGAGAAAGCGACTTCCGCTTTTCTTAACCATGAAAAACTTCGTCTTGGAGACGTTCCACATCCAATCCGACGTATTGGACCGTGATTTTGAGATCACGGTCTTTTCTTACATTCCGATCAAACGATGATCCGCGTTCTTTGAGATAAGTCGGTTTATTGCTTTTCATTAGCGTAAAAGAGTTAATTGAAGAGCCAAC
Organism: uncultured Erysipelotrichaceae bacterium; assembly: GCA_942492825.1. GTDB lineage: Bacteria > Bacillota_I > Bacilli_A > Erysipelotrichales > Erysipelotrichaceae > GWE2-51-13. The sequence goes on from OW818635.1 coordinate 324,942, forward strand.
AATGATTCTGCGGATCAAAGAAATATGACCCCAGTTAACCAGAAAATAGATTTCATCCAAGAGATATTCGAAAATTGCGAATATCTCTTTTCTTTTTATTCGGTTGGCGTATAATGGTGGTAGAAAGTGGTGTTTCGTGGTAGAAAGTGGGAGGAAATCCATATGTTCATGGGTGAGTACAGACACAATCTCGATGCGAAGGGCCGGATCATCATTCCTGCCCGTTTTCGCGAGGAATTGGGTCCGGTCATCATCTTGACACGTGGGTTGGATGGTTGTGTGACGGTCTATACCCAAACACAATGGGAGAGCGTCTTGGATCAGCTTTCCAAGTTGCCTACCACCAAACGCGAAGCGCGTATGTATGTTCACTTTTTGACGGCGAAAGCAGCGGAATGCGAGATCGATGCGCAGGGGAGAGTCTTGATTCCGACAAGTTTGGCCGAGGAAGCGAAGATCGACAAAGAATGTGTCGTATTGGGTGTCAACGAACATGTGGAGATTTGGTCGAAACCGCGTTGGGACGAATACTATGCCCACGCCAGTTCTTCCATTGAGGACGTGGCCGAATCATTGACCGAATTCTTACGCTGATGGAACATATCTCCGTACTCCTGCATGAAGCCATCGCAGGGCTTGAAATCAAGCCTGACGGCATCTATGTCGATGCCACCTTGGGAAGAGGCGGGCATAGCCTACAAATCGCATCGAAGTTAACGACCGGAAAGCTCTTCTGCTTCGATCGGGATGCGTCGGCGATCGCGGAATCTAAAGAAACTTTGCGTTCCGTTTTGGACAAAATCACCTTCATCCAAGCGAATTTCGCTCAGATGGAAGAACAATTAAATCAGATCGGTATACATGAGGTCGATGGGATCTTGGTCGATCTCGGCGTATCCTCACCTCAGTTCGATGATCCCGCACGCGGCTTCAGTTATCGATTCGATGCCCGGCTCGACATGCGAATGGATCAAAGCCAATCGTTGAGCGCTTGGGAAGTGGTGAATCAATATACGTTTGTTGATTTAATGCGAATCCTGCATCGATACGGCGAAGAGCCATTTGCGAAGCAGATCGCGCGCAAAATCGAAGCGCAACGCCAAATCAAACCGATCGATACGACCTTACAGTTGGTAGACGTCATCAAGTCGGCATTGCCTTCGAAAGTATTATCGAAGAAAGGTCATCCGGCTAAGCAAACGTTTCAAGCGCTACGAATCGAAGTCAACGGGGAACTGGATGCGTTACAGGAGATGTTGGAGCAGGGAATCCGCTTACTCAACGAAAACGGACGCTTCTGCATCATTACGTTTCAATCCTTGGAAGACCGCATCGTCAAAGATCGATTCAACGAAGTATCGACGATCCATGTTCCGCGCAAACTACCATTGGCGGACTTACCGGTCGCCGATTACGAATTCATCACACGCAAAGCCATCGTCGCCTCAGAGGCGGAATTGGCAATCAATAACCGTTCGCATTCAGCGAAACTTAGAATCTTGAGAAAAAGGGGAAAGTAACATCATGGCGAAAAAAGTAAAAGTCATACGACGTAGAAAATTAAGTCTCTCGCGTACCATCCAAACGCTGTTCGTTTTGTCCGTCATGTTGTTTATTTTCTCGGCCATCTTCCTGCGTACCTACAACGTATCTTTGAGCGTGCAGACGCAAAAGGCGCAAAAGAAAATCGTTGAAATCCGCAAAGAAAACCAAACGCTGGCATCGGATATCCAAGAGCTGAGCGCCTATACCCGCGTCGCCGCGATCGCGCAGGCCGACGGGATGACGCTGATCCAAAACAACATCGTTACGGTCAAGTCGGGTGAATAGATGAAACGAAGAAGCAATCGCATGCTTCTTTTTGTCATGGCGTTGTTTTTAATTTTGGCTTCGGTGACGGCAGCGAACGTCTATGTCGTCGCGATCGGCGGATTACACCTCCGAAGCCAGACCGATATCATCGATTATAGCGAAAACGTCCATATCAAAAAAGAAGTGCTCCTCGCAAATCGCGGTAAAATACTGGATCGAAGCGGTGTGATCATCGCGGAAGACATCGATGCCTTCGATGTCTATGCGGTATTGGATGATCGATTCGATGAAAGTTACGTTTCGGACATCGAAGCGACGGCGACGAAACTAGCGGTCTTTTTCAATGCTTCGGTCGATTATTTTCGTCAACGATTGTCGATCGATGCCTATCAGAGTTATTTCGGGATTTATGGCCGTGGTTTGACGAAAGAACGACGCGATGCTTTGGCTGCGTTAGGATTGGATGGAATCAAATTTAAGAAAACGATCCGACGCAATTATCCGTTCGGTGTTTTTGCGTCACATTTGATCGGATTTTCCCAATCCGACGATCCCGAAAACGACGGGAATATCTATAATATCGGGAAAATGGGTATCGAACTTGCCTATAACGATGCGTTGCTGGGGACCAACGGTCTTAAAGAATCCACCGTCGATCGTTACGACTATGTGTTGCCGGGTTCCAAAGTCATCGAAACGCCGGCTGTTGACGGATATGACGTCACTTTAACGTTGGATAAAGGAATTCAAGAAGCCTTGGAAGCCGCGATGGTTTCCACAAGCGAAACCTTTGTGACCGGAAAAATCTGGGGAGCGGTCATGGAAGTCGATACCGGTAAAGTGTTGGCGTGGGGCCAGAACCCGGGTTATGATCCCAATCTTCTTAATATCGAAGACTATATGAATATCGGCTCGCAATATGCGTTTGAACCGGGATCGACGATGAAGACATTCGTTTATGCGGCGGCGATCGACACCGGAGTCTACAATGGCAATGCGATGTTCGATAGCGCTCCGTTTCGTATGGGAATCGTCAACGGGCAACCGGTACGCGTCGCCAAAAACAAAGCCGCATCGGCTGTCATCAACAATGCCAACCATAAAAACTGGGGCATCATTCCTCTAGATTACGGGTATATCTTTTCATCCAACGTCGCCATCGCGGAACTTTTGACGAAAGTCACCACCACGCAAACCTATCGCGACTACTTGGATCGTTTCGGTTTCTTTCAAGCCGTTGATACGGACAAGATCAATGAAGTGACCGGTTCAATCAACTATAAATGGCCGGTCGAGAAACTGACGGCAGGATATGGCCAAGGAGTCACCGTCACCATGTTGCAGATGATGCAGGCTTATTCAGCGGTTTTGACAGATGGGACGATGGTGAAACCTTATTTCGTGGAATCGATCAAAAACCCCGCCGATGGGACGGTAATCTATCAAGGTCAGCGGACGGTCGTCGGAAAACCGATTAAAGAAGATACCGCGAAAGCCTTACAGGATTTGATGTATCGGGTCGTTTACGATGAAAAAGGGACCGGTCGTTTCTATCAAATCCCCGAAGTCAATTCCTTGGCAAAAACCGGTACAGCACAATATGCGGTCAATGGCGTTTATACACCAGACGGGAATCTATTTTCGGTCGCTTTGGGATTACCGGCCGAAGATCCGAAAATCTTCGTTTATTATGCGTTTGAAACGAAGTATGCACGAAGCGTTCATGTCACCACCGAACCGATCCAACAGTTAATGCGAAAAATCACGCTCGCATATGGCTTTTCGAAACCGGACGACAATGGCGGTACCCCACAGCTTCCCGATGTCTTTACGACCAATGTTCCGGCGCTGATCAATCATAGTTTATCGTATGCTTCCAGCAAGTGTGAAACCGCCGGATTGGCAGCCTTGGTGATCGGTAACGGAAATAGCGTGATCGACCAGTATCCGGTTTCCGAAAGCGCGGTACTATCCAATCAACGTGTTTTCCTGGTGACATCGCAAACCGACCTAACGATACCGGACATGACCGGGTGGAGCCGCAAAGATGTCTTGGCGTTTTTCGCTCTTACCCATACCCCGGTAACCATCCAAGGGGAAGGTAACGTGGCTTCGCAATCGGTCGCGGCCAATTCACCGATCGATGCCTCAGTCATGGTTGAAATCGTTCTGAAATGAGTTCATTACGATTTGAAGCGTGATATAATGATTCAAGCGTAAGGGAGGTTCACGCATGGCACCGTTTATCGCGTTTCTATTGGGCTTTGTGGCGGTTCTTACCGTCATGCCGGCCTATATCAATCTACTTCGACGAAGCGATACCCATCAATCCGTCAGCGAATATTCATTACAAGAGTTCAAGGAAAAACAGAAGACTCCGACCATGGGAGGAGTCCTTTTTGTGCTCTTTCCGATTCTTGTGATAACCATTATCTATCCGACTTCATGGGCTCAGCCAAGGATCGCTTTACTCTATTTAGCCTATTTGGCCTATGGCTTGATCGGTTTTTGGGATGATATTAAGATCATTATCGAGAAAAAGAATGACGGATTAAGTCCGCGATTGAAGTTCTTGCTTCAACTTATCTTGGCTGTCGCGTTTTACTTGGTCTACCGTAGTTCGGCATCCTCCGAAATCTTGATCCCATTCACTTCGATCCAGATCGATTTGGGATGGCTCTATATACTCTTGGTTTTCTTTATGTTCACCGGCGCAAGCAACGCCGTGAACTTGACCGACGGCATGGATGGACTGGCCGGTGGGACTTCGGTCTTCGCTTTGATCCCGTTCGCCTACATCGCGTATTTACGTGATGAGGAAATCATTTTCGCGTTTGTGTTGGCAATCATCGGCTCTTTGATCGCCTATCTGAGATTCAATTGGTCGCCCGCGAAAATCTTCATGGGCGATACCGGATCGCTTGCCTTAGGCGGTGTGATGGCTGCTTTGGCTTTCGTGATGAAGCTTGAGATCGCCTTTGTGGTGATCGGCGGCGTGTTCGTTTTCGAAACGATTTGCGTCATCCTTCAGATCGGTTCGGTTAAACTGCGTCATAAACGCATCTTCATCTATACGCCGATCCATTACGCGTTCACCATGAGCGGTTGGAAAGAACGGAATGTCGTCTTGATGTTCTGGGGAATCGGCGCGGTTTGCGCCGTGTTGGGTATTTTGATCGGGGTGGCATCATGAACAAAGTCCTAGTCATCGGAGCAGCCCGCAGCGGGCTTGCGGCGACGCATTTATTGGTGAAACACGGATATCAGGTCGTTTTGACAGACGCGCGTGCGATCGCCGATAAAACCGCGTTGGAAGCTATCGGCGTCAAAGTTTACGAGAACGGACATCCGTTGGAGATCTTGGCTGAAACGTATGCGTTTGCGGTAAAGAATCCAGGCATTCCGTATACCAACGAGTTTGTCACGAAAGTGGCGCGCGAAGGGATTGAAATCATCAACGAAATCGAATTGGCGTTGCGTTATGCGTCTTCGTATTCCGTCGCCGCCATTACCGGTACCAACGGAAAGACAACGACCACCAGTTTATTATGGGAGATGTTGCGGCTTAAGGACGAAAACGCACTTGCCGCAGGCAACATCGGAAACGCTTTGTGCGAAGCGGTATTGAAGACCGGTGATGTCAAACGCGATGTCGCACTTGAAATCGCCGCATTCCAACTTCTCGGATGTCCGACCTTTCGACCCCGCGTCAGCGCAATCATGAATTTAACGCCGGATCATCTGGATGTCTTTGGGGAGAATGATGCGTATTATAAAGCGAAGACATTGGTTTATCGCAATCAGCGGGAAAGCGATTGGTTTCTACGCAACATCGATGATGCTAACGTCGTTACCTATACGCAAGACGTGAAATGTAAAGTCATCGAATTTTCGTTGGAAAAACCGGCTGATTTACGCGTCGAAAACAAGCAAGTCATGCTTTATGATACCGTTCTCTTCGAGATATCGGACTTAAAGATCGTCGGTCGTCACAACATTCAAAACGCGATGGTCGCCGCGGCCATGGCGTATAAGATGGGAGTCAGCATCGAATTGATTCGTCAAGCGATCCGTTCATATCAAGGGGTAGAACATCGGATCGAGTATGTTCGCGTATACAATGGCGCGACCTATTATAACGATTCGAAGGGTACCAATTGCGATGCGACCATCGTCGCATTGAAGGCTTTCGATCAACCTGTCATCCTACTTGCGGGAGGTTATGATAAGAAGACCGGATTTTCCGAATTGATCCCATATCTGGATCGCGTGAAAACGATGATCGTATTCGGGGCGACGAAGTTCCAATTGAAACAGATCTATCCTGAGGCGATCGTCGTCGACGATCTGAAACAAGCGGTGCAGACGGCGATGATCATCGCGAAACAAGAAGATGTCGTTCTCTTTTCGCCGGCATGCGCGAGTTATGACCAGTTTGACAATTATGAACAAAGAGGTGTCTTATTTAAAGCGTTGGTGAACGGACGTTAACGCAAATTGTCCTTTTCATCAATCGCGATTTGCTTTATAATAAAAAGGCAATCGCAGAAGGGGGTAGGTTTGTGGAAACGTATAACAATAACCAGCAGCTACGCCTGACGATGGCGCTTAAGCTCGGTCAATTGCAACGTGAAGGCTTGTCGCAGCTGTCATTGAAACAAGTGGAAGAAACCCTTCTGAAATGGAAGTGGAGAAAACGTCAGCCATCTTCGCTCAGCGAAGCGGTCAATGACGTGTTGTCGTTGTCCGGGGACGAAATCGTCGCCTTTCTATCGAAACAGGCGATCATCGAAGGACAGAAGTGCTCAATATCCGAATTCGAGGATATTATCGGAGGATGAGGGAATGAAAAAGAACTCGCGAATTTATGTATTTATCGCAACGGTGGTCGCGCTAGCGGCCTTGTTGCTGACCTATGCCGGGGATATCAAGGAAAATATGACCTTGGGTCTTGACCTGCAGGGTGGTTTCGAAATCGTCTACGAAGTTTCTCCGTTGGAAGACGGAGGCACTTTGCCCGCCTTATCCGCCGTCGCACGCAGCGTTTCGAAGCGTGTCGATATCTTGGGTGTCAACGAACCCGAGATCATCATCGAAGGCAATAACCGTATCCGTGTCCAATTGGCCGGCGTCGATGATCAAGAAGTGGCGCGTCGGATCATTTCGGCGACCGCGAATCTCGAATTCCGGGATACCGACGACAAGCTATTGGCGGATGCGACGATCCTGACGGAAGGCGGCGCTTCGCTGGCTTACGAAAACGGATATGTCGTCGTCAGTTTGAAAATCGCCGATCAAGACAAGTTCTATGAAATTACCAAGGATATGGCCGGAAAAAGCGGTACAGGTAAGAATATCATCGTAACATGGCTGGACTTCGATGCGAAAACCGACAGTTACAAAGCGGAACTTGAAAAATATAACAAAGGCGAACCGACGAAATATGTTTCGGCGGCTTCCGTTACCGAAGGGATTAAAGGGGATGCGATCATCAAAGGGTCGTTTACCGAAAACGAAGCCCGTGAAATGGCCGATTTGATCAACTCGGGTTCATTACCTGTTAAAATGACCGAACTCTACTCCAACGTCGTCAGCGCCCAATACGGGGCTTCCGCGTTTAACCAGACTCTGTTTGCCGGTCTTATCGGGGTTATCGGCGTCATGTTGTTCATGATACTGATCTACCGTTTACCGGGATTTGTCTCATCCATCATGTTGCTGCTGTACGTGTTCTTCGTCATGTTGGTCTACAACACCATGGGCGGGGTCCTTACGTTGCCTGGCATCGCCGCATTGGTCTTGGGGGTCGGGATGACCGTCGACGCCAACGTCATTACGTTTGAGCGTATCAAGGATGAATTATATCTTGGCCGTTCGGTCAAGAAAGCCTATACGGAAGGTCATAAACTGGCATGGATCACGATTTTCGATTCCCAGTTCACGATCTTTATTTCCGCCGTCATCATGTACATGTTCGGGACCGGTTCGGTCAAAGGCTTCGCAACGATGTTGATGATCACCATCTTCGCGACGTTGCTGATCAACGTATTCTTCGTTAAATTCCTTTTGGGATTGTTGGTTTGGGGCGGTCATTTCGATCGGAAACCGGAATGGTTCGGCGTCCGTAAGCATGAAATCCCCGATGTTTCCAAAGGCGAGGAAATGAAGCACAAAACGGTTTTCGATAAAATCGATTTCGTCGGTGTTTCCAAATGGTTTATCGGAGTTTCGGTGATTGTTTTGGCAGCCGGTTTGTTGATTGGTATCTTCAACTTCGCCAAAGGCGACGGCTTGATGAACCTCGGCATCGACTTCTCTTCTGGAACGAAAATCACCGTCATGTCGGATGAACCGTTAGATGAAGCGACTCTGAAGGCGGATTTCGCCGAACTTGGTGTCGAAAACCTACAAATCATTTTCTCCGGCAACAAACTTGCCAACTTGACGACCAAAGAAGCGCTAACGCGTGCACAGTTGGATGAAATCAGCCATGCCATGGAAGCGAAATACGGGTACGAATCCAACGACTCGGTCGTAACGCCGATCGTCGGAAAAGAATTGGTTCGATCCGCAGTTCTGCTCTCTTTATTGGCTTGGTTGTTGATGTTGGCGTATATCGCATTCCGATTCGAACTTGACTATGCGGTCGGTTTGGTTGTTGCGTTGGTCCATGACGTCTTAATGGTGCTGGCGATCTTCTCGATCTTCCGTTTGGAAGTCAATACCGATTTGATCTCCGTACTCTTGGCAATCATCGGTTATTCGGCCGACGATACAATCGTTATCTTCGACCGTATCCGTGAAAACGTCAGAGGTTGGACAAAACCGACCATCACGCATAACGATTACCGCAATATCGTCAACGATTCGCTCCGTATGGTCGCGCAACGTTCGTTATACAACACCGCCACGACCTTGATTCCGATCATCTGCCTCTTGGCTTGGGGATCCTCCGCGATCTTCACGTTCAACTTCGCGATGTTTGTCGGATTGATTTCGGGAGCCTATTCTTCAATCTTCATTGCCGCCCAGTTGTGGTACTTCATCCGGATTCACGAAAAATCGAAAGTTAAAACGAAGAAGATGAAAACGCGTCGTCGCGAAGAAATCGACGAGATGACGATCTTCGGAATTAACGATTAAATCGAAGGCAAACAGTTCGCTGTTTGCCTTTTCTTTCGCTTGATATGCTAAAATATACCCAGAATCGAGGAATCTCATGACCAAAATCATCGAAATGTCGACGCTTGGCGCCGATCGTTACTCAGTAGAGTTCAATGCTTCACCTTTGGTCGCAAAAGTGCTTGCGGCCAACGAAGTCACCTTACAAAATGCGAAACAACTATTTTTTCCGACACCGCGTCGACGTTGCGATGATGTTCGTTATATCGAAGCGACTCGTATCATCCAAGAATCGATCACACGTCACAATAAGATCATGGTCTGTGGAGATTACGATGCCGACGGTCTTTGCGCAACTTCGATCTTGGTGTTGACCTTACGAAAACTCGGTGCGGATGTTGGTTTCTATATTCCTGACCGTTTTAACGAAGGATACGGATTGCAGGTAGAAACGGTTAATAAAGCCATTGCGAAAGGTTATAAGCTTTTCATTACAGTGGACAACGGGGTTAGCGCATTTGAAGCGCTCGCATGTATCCATGAAAACAACGCGCAAGTTCTTGTGGTGGATCACCATGAAATGACACAGGAAGTCCCATGTGACATCTTGATTCATCCGAGTCTACTTGAAGAAAGATATGCGAACATGTGCGGAAGCGGATTGGCTCTTCAGCTGGCGGAACATTTGATCGGTGTCGACGATTACATCACGACTCTCGCCGGAATCGCGACGGTCGGAGATATGGTTGAACTATGGGGTGAGAATCGAAGGATCGTGGTCGATGCGTTGGATAAGTTGAATGAACACCGATATCCGACGATCGAAGCGTTGATGGAAAAATCGATCGATCGCTATGATGAAGAAACGTTGGCGTTTCAAATCGTTCCCAAGTTAAACGTCGCGGGCAGGTTGGCGGATGTCGCCAACGCGAACCGCATCGTCGATTATCTTTGCAGTATCACGGAACTTGATATCGAAGCCAGTTCGAAACAAATCATCGCACTCAATCAAAAGCGTAAACAACTCAGTCAATCCATGTATGATACGGCGCGAAGTTTGAATGCGGTCGGTAACGTCGTCGTATTGACCCACCATAGTTTTCATGAAGGGATCGTCGGAATTACGGCCGGCCGCTTGGCTCGCGAGATCGGTCGACCGGTGTTCGTGTTCGCCGAAAAGGGTGAATCGTTAAAAGGGAGCGCACGGAGCGTCACCGATGTCGATTTGCGGGAACTGACGTCCGATGTCCAATCCCTATGCATCCGTTACGGTGGACATGCCATGGCGGCCGGACTTGAGATACGCAAAGAAGATCTTGATAAGTTTATCGATGGGTTGAAAGGGAAGGCGGATCTGATCGATTGGACCAATGCCATGGAAACATTAGCCATCTTACGATTGGATAATGAACACCTAAACAAAGAAGATTTCTTTGAACTATTGAAACTCGGACCTTTCGGCAGCGGATTTCCGATGCCGTTGATGCGGTTTGACCAATGCGAAGTGCTAACATTCAAAGAATATTCCGCGAACTTTCGCAAGTGGCAATTACGTTGGGGATCGATCGAATTCGAAGCGGTCGATTTCGGTGAAGTCAAAAGTGATTTCGACGTTCGATCAACCTTGTTGGATGTGATCGGGAAAGTCAAAATCGAACGTTTTCGCAATCGTGAAAAACTGTCGATTCTCGTCGAACTCGTCGGTCAATCCTTGTAATTTGAATCGGACTTGCTATAATAACTATGTTGCAAGGAGGCAGTTATGGACTTTAAAAATTACATCGCCGATATTCAAGATTTCCCGATCCCAGGTATTCTGTTTCGTGACATCACGCCGTTGATGGCCGATGGGGAAGCGTTCCGCCAAGCTTCGGAAGAAATCATCGCTTTCGCGAAAAAAGTGAATGCCGAAGTGGTCGTCGGACCGGAATCCCGTGGTTTCATCTTTGGTTGTCCGGTTTCTTACGCGCTGAATATCGGATTCGTCCCGGTACGCAAACCCGGAAAACTGCCGCGTGAAACGATCAGTTATAGCTATCAGTTGGAATACGGCACCAACGAGTTACATGTCCACAAAGACAGCATCAAGCCGGGACAACGCGTTCTGATCGTCGACGATTTGTTGGCGACCGGCGGAACCGTCGAAGCCAGTATCAAATTGGTCGAGCAGATGGGCGGTATCGTCGCCGGTTGCGCGTTCCTCATCGAGTTGACTTCGTTGAATGGTCGTAAGGTGTTGGAAGGCTACGAAGTGTTGACATTGATCCAATACGAATAAATCGAAGAGTGATCTTCGATTTTTAGACGAAAGGAGGTGGAGTTATGGATGCGAAAAAAAGAGTGACGATGGACGATGTTCGAGCGGAAGTGCGAACGTATATTCAGAATGAAGAAAATCTATCCATCGTCGATAAAGCGTACGCGTATGCCGAACTTCACCACCGTGAGCAGTTCCGCAAAAGCGGCGAACCGTATATCATCCATCTCGTCAACGTCGCCTATATTTTGGCGACGCTGCGGGTCGGTCCGCGTACCGTAGCGGCGGGTTTTTTGCATGACGTAATCGAAGATTGCGGTGTCACCAAAGAACAATTGACGAAAGACTTCGGAGACGAAGTCGCGACCTTGGTCGAAAGTGTAACTAAGATTGGGCATATCGAATTCAAAGACGAAAAAGAATATCTGGCGGTCAACCATCGCAAAATCTTCATCGCGATGGCTAAGGATGTTAGGGTTATTCTGATCAAATTGGTCGACCGCTTGCATAACATGCGTACGCTTCAATATATGTCGGAAGAGAAGCAAAGTAAAATCGCCAGCGAGACCTTGGAAGTCTATGCGCCGATCGCACATCGCTTGGGGATCAGCGAAATCAAGAACGAACTCGAAGATCTGAGTTTCTATTACTTGCATCGCGAGAAATATTACGAAATCGCCCATCTAGTCGAAATGCGCAAAGCCGAACGCGACGCGCAGGTCAATAAGATGATCACGGAAATATCTGAAATGTTAGCCCAACAACATATCCCGTTCCGCATTTTCGGACGTTCGAAACATCTTTACAGTATTTATAAGAAAATGACGACGAAAAACAAACGTTTCGACGAGATTCTCGATTTATTGGCGATCCGCATCGTAACGTTGACTGATGTCAACTGCTACGAGATCTTGGGTTATATCCATCAGAAATACCGGCCGATCCCGGGACGTTTGAAAGATTATATCGCGATGCCGAAGATGAACATGTATCAGTCGTTACATACGACGATCATGGGCGAACAAGGTTCCATATTCGAAGTCCAGATCCGGACGGAAAACATGGACGATATCGCCGAACAAGGGGTTGCCGCGCATTGGCGTTATAAAGAAGGCAGTAAGTATAATCCGGAAAAAGAAATGCGTGAAATCGAAGAGAAACTGTCTTGGTTTAAAGACTTCACTTCGATGAGCGATGACTTGGCAGCCGGCGAATATATGGATCTTTTGACCCATGACGTATTTGAAGCCAATGTGTACGTCATGTCGCCGAAGGGCAGAGTTATCGACCTTCCGCAAGGATCGACGCCGATCGATTTCGCGTATCGGATTCATACCGATGTCGGTCATGCGACGGTCGGTGCGATCGTCAACGGCGTTTTGGTTCCGATCAATACCGAACTAAAGACCGGGGATGTCGTCCAAATCAAGACATCCAAACAGTCCAACGGTCCATCCGAAGATTGGTTGAAGATTGTCAAGACTTCGCATGCCCGCAATAAGATTCGTAACTTCTTATTAAAGAAAGAAATGGAAAGCCGGAGCGAGAATATCGCAAAAGGCGAAGCCATGTTTAAAGAAGAGTTGAAGAAGAGAGGTTTGGATGAAAAGGAGTTCATGAATCCGAAAAAACTGGAGACCGTTTTCCAATATTTCACGATTCAAAACTACAATGACTTCATGAATGCGATTGCCGTTAAGTCGTTGACCATGCCGGCAGTTTTCGAAAAGTTGCAAGTTCGTAAGCCGACGTTGATGGAAAACTTCGACCGTTTCTTCAAACCGCAGCGTTCCGACCGACGCAATGTTTCCAAGTTCGGCGTCACCGTGGCGGGTGTCGATTCGATCATGATCTCGTTGGCGGGATGTTGTTCGCCGGTGTATGGCGATGATATCGTCGGTTATATCACCAAAGGACAAGGCGTCAAAGTTCATCGCAAAGATTGCCCCAATGTCATCCACGAAACCCGACGTTTGATCCACTGCGAGTGGGACGAAGAGTACACGACTGGTAAATATGAAGTCAACCTGTTCATTATGTCGACCGATCGCAGCTTCTTGATCACTGATATCGTTACGACCGTCAGCCAATGCAAAGCGGGGCTGAGCGCCGTCAATTCGACGGTCAACGAAGACAAAATCACCGCGACGACGACCTTGCGGGTCGTGGTTGATAATGCGGAGCATCTTCGTACGGTCATCGCAAATCTCAAGAAGGTTCCGTCCGTCCTAACGGTCGACCGGATCACGCAATAAGCAGTTCGACACGCACGATAACGTCTTGCTTCTATGCCTTGACATTCACAAAGGCATGCGATAGACTAATTCCATAGATCCTATGAAAGGGAAACCCGCACAGGGAAAGCTTCAGAGAGGGAAGGTTACGGTGAAACTTCCCGCCGGAAATGTGCGACAGACACCTTGGAGGAGACATCCTGAATCAGTAGGGATGGACGTAGCCGGCGTTAACGGATTGAGGGCGCATTTTTGCGCCAACAAAGGTGGTACCACGCAAGAGCGTCCTTTATGGGCGCTCTTTATCGTTACAAGGAGGAAACCATGGCGAATTACCAAGTCCCGCGCGGGACACAAGACGTATTTGGCAAAGAAATGACGAAATGGCATGCGTTGGAGGAACTGATCCGACAACTCTGCTACATCTACGGGTATGACGAAATCCGCACGCCTGCTTTTGAACACACGGAGGTTTTCCATCGTGAAAACGATAGTTCCGACGTCGTAAACAAGGAAATGTATACCTTCACCGATCGCGGTGAAAGGTCATTGACGCTGCGCCCCGAAGGGACGGCCGGTTTGATCCGTAGTTACGTCGAAAACAAAATGTACGCGAATCCGGATCTCCCGCAAAAATTCTACTATATCGGACCGTGCTTTCGCTATGAACGTCCCCAGAAAGGGCGGATGCGGATCCACCATCAATTCGGAACGGAGGTCATCGGGGAGAAGTCTCCCCTGATCGATGCGGAAGTTATTCTGTTAGGGATCGACTTGTTGAACCGGATCGGACTCAACGACACGAAAGTATTGATCAACACACTTGGCGATAAAGAGTCACGCAACGCGTATCGTGACGCGCTTAAGATCCATTTCGAACCAAGCCTTCCCGAACTTTGCCCGGACTGCCAACGACGCTATGCACAAAATCCCTTGCGGATCCTCGATTGTAAAGTCGATGCCGAACATCCCTCGATCCAACATGCCCCCAATATCCATGATTATCTCAATCAAGAAAGCAAAGATTACTTCGCTTCCGTATTACGTATCCTGAAGGATTCCGGCACCGAAGTCGAAATCAGCGACCGATTGGTACGCGGATTGGACTACTATTCGCACACGGTCTTCGAAGTCGTTTCCGTCAATAAAGACATGGGCTCGCAAGCGACGATCTTTGGCGGCGGACGTTATGACGAATTGGTCGAATATTTCGGCGGACCTTCGCATTCCGGAATCGGATTCGGGATGGGCATCGAACGTTTACTCGTCGCATTGGATGCGGAAAACATCGACATCGCTCAGGAAGAAAACGCGGATGTCTATGTGGTAAGTTTAGGTAAAGAAATGTTAGAGAGTTCGTTCCAACTTTCGCAGATGATTCGATCGGCGGGATACCGGACGGAACTTGATTATACCGGTCGTTCGTTTAAGGCGCAATTCAAGTCCGTCCAACGCAAAGGCGCCAAAGTCGTCCTGATGGTCGGCGAAAGCGAACTCTCCGAAGGGAAAGTCGTCGTGAAGAATGTCGAAACGCAAGAACAACTGACGCTTAAAATCGACCAACTGATCCATCAATTGGATCATTGGCTGGATGAGAACCATGTCTGCGAACATGAACACTAAAGGAGAAAAACAATGAATCGTACCCATACCAACGGCGAACTCCGCCGTAACCATGCGGGACAATCCGTCACATTGACCGGTTGGGTCGCCCGCCGCCGGAACCTCGGATCGCTGGTCTTCATCGACCTGCGTGACCGTACCGGCATCACGCAGTTGGTTTTCGATGAAACCAAAGAAAACCTTGTACGCGAAGTACGTAATGAATATATTCTTGAAATTCAAGGGACCGTCGCGCTGCGTAAAGATCCCAACGCGAAAATGCCGACCGGTGATATCGAAATCATGGTTGAAACCGTCAAGGTCATCAATACGGCCGAAGTTCCGCCGATCATGATTCAAGACGACACGGACGCGTTGGAAGACACCCGTTTAAAGTATCGTTATCTTGACCTGCGTCGTCCGGTCATGCAGAAACGCTTGATGGATCGCGCGAAGATCGTCAAGACGATGCGTAATTTCTTGGATGACAATGGTTTTATCGAAGTCGAAACCCCGATGTTGACCAAATCCACACCCGAAGGTTCGCGTGAATATTTGGTTCCGTCCCGTGTTCATCCGGGTGAGTTCTACGCACTAGCCCAATCCCCGCAGATCTTTAAACAATTATTGATGGTCGCCGGATTGGAACGCTATTATCAGATCGCGCGTTGCTTCCGTGACGAAGACTTGCGGGCAGACCGCCAGTTGGACTTCACCCAAGTCGACATCGAATCCTCGTTTTTGAATGAAGCCGAATTTCAGTTGATCATCGAAGAGATGATCGTCAAAGTGATGAAAGACGTTTTAGGGAAAGAGATCACGACAGGTTTCTTGAAACTTCCGTTTGCGGATGCGATGAATCGTTATGGATCCGACAAACCGGACATTCGGTTCGCCTTGGAACTTCAAGAAGTCACCGAAGTTTTCGCAAATAGCACGTTCCCGGTCTTTGCGCAAGCGCTCGCACTTAAACAAGGAACAATCAAAGCCTTGGTCGTCGAAAACGGCGCATCCTTCACCCGTAAAGAAACCGATGCCTTGACCGAAGTCGCCAAAAAGAATGGCGCCAAAGGACTTGTCGTTTTGAAGGTTGTATCGGGAACTGTTGAAGGTAGCGCGGTCAAGTTCTTCACGCCCGAAGAAATCAATAATTTGATCCATACGCTTTCCGCACCGGACAACAGTCTGATCTTGATGACTGCGGACGCTTGGGAAAAAGCATGCGTCGCCTTAGGGGCAGTTCGGCTTGCGCTTCGCGATAAGTTAAGTCTAGCCAAAAAAGACGAATTCGCTTACTTGTGGGTGGTCGATTTCCCCTTGTTGGAATATGTCGAAGATGAACAACGCTATGTCGCACGTCATCATCCGTTTACCCGCCCGAAAGAAGACCAGTTGCATCTGCTTGACACCGATCCGTCCAAAGTCTTGGCATGCGCCTATGACATCGTCTTGAACGGATTTGAGATCGGTGGCGGTTCCTTGCGTATCTACGACCAGAAAGTACAGGAAAAGATGTTCTCCTTGATCGGGTTTACCGATGAACAGATTCGCCAGCGTTTCGGATTCTTCGTCGATGCATTTAAATACGGTACGCCCCCGCATGGCGGTATCGCGTTCGGTTTGGACCGTTATGCCATGGTGCTGACGCAATCCGATTCGATCCGCGATGTCATCGCATTCCCGAAAATTGCATCGGCACGCTGCCCGTTAACGGAAGCTCCTTCGCCGGTCGAACCGAAGCAACTGGAAGAGTTGCATATCCGCATCGAAAAATGATCTTACACAAGACACCTTCGGGTGTCTTGTTTTTGCTTGAAAAGTGAAAAACATCATCCGCAGAAGTCAAGTAGTGTAAAAATAAAATATGGTGCTATAATAAAAGTACCCAAAGGATATTTATTTCCGACACGTAGATATAAGGGAAACCGGATGTTGGTCCTTGGCGTCGAATGCCCGGTCTTACCGGGGATCCCAAGAGGAGCACAGGTTACCCACCTGACAACAGGGAATATATCACAGCCTTTGGGTCACTTTTAAAGACTTCGGGTCACCGAAGTTTTTTTTGAGAAGAGGAGGCATCATGATCAAGAAATTCATTCGCTACTACAAACCTTACCGCTTGCTGTTCTTCATCGATATTTTAGCGGCGATTTTGATCGCTAGCCTTGATTTGGTTACGCCGCGCTTTTCTAATTACTTGATCAGTTCGATCTTGGTAAAAGGAACGATGCAAGTACTCTTATTTTGGGGCGCTGTCTTAGCTGTCGTCTTCATACTACGCGTAATGCTTCAATACGTGGTCGAATATTGGGGCCATGTCTTAGGCGTCCATATGGAATATGATATGCGCAAGGAAATGTTCGGACATATCCAAACCTTACCGATCGCGTATTTCGATAATATGAAAGTCGGAAAGCTGATGTCGCGATTGGTCAACGATCTCAATGAGATTTCCGAAGTCGCCCATCACGGACCGGAAGATCTGTTGATTTCGGCTGTGCTGCTTGTGGGCAGTTTCATCATGATGTTTATGACCAGCATCCCGTTAGCGATGGCGATGGTTTTCTTGGTACCCTTGATGATATTCGTCGGGGTGAAACAAAACCTGAAGTTTCGTCGCGCATTTCGTGTCATGCGTGAACGATTGGCTGAAATCAACGCGCAAGCCGAGGATAATTTCTCCGGGATCCGTGTCGTCAAGGCATTTAACGCCGAGGAAAAGGAAGGCGAGATGTTTGCGGTCGGAAACGAGAATTTCGCGATTTCCCGACGAGGCGCTTTGAAAATCATGGCTGAGTTCGGGATGACCGTCAAAGGATTCATCAACTTGATCCAATTGACCGTATTCATGCTTGGGGGATATCTAGTTTTTCAAGGTTCACTATCGATCGGCGGTTTGGTCGAATTTCTACTTTATGTCCAACTTTTCCAACAACCGATCAACCGGATTTCCGGATTCATCATGCAATATAACGCGGCCATGGCCGGATTCGAACGTTTTCAAGGGATTCTGGCTGAAGAGCCCCAATCCGATCGCCCCGGGGCGATCACGCTTGACGCTCCGCGCGGAGAAATCACTTTCGATGATGTTTCGTTTGAATATGGGGACCGCAATGGCAGCCATGTGTTGAGTCATGTTTCGTTTAACGTGAAACCGGGAAGCAAGATCGCGTTTGTCGGTCCCTCTGGATCGGGTAAGACGACGCTCTGCAGTTTGTTGCCGCGCTTTTACGAAATCGAGAAGGGTTCGATTTTGTTGGACGGCACCGACATCCGTGATATTCAACTCAAGAATCTACGTGATCATGTCGGTATCGTCCAACAGGATGTCTTCATTTTCGCCGGTACCATCGCGCAGAACATTGAGTATGGGAAACCGGGTGCGACGCGCGAAGAAATCATCGCGGCCGCCAAAATGGCGAAAGCTTGGGAATTTATCCAACAGATTCCGGACGGACTCGATACCTATATTGGAGAGCGCGGTGTGAAGCTTTCGGGCGGACAGAAACAACGTATTTCGTTGGCGCGTATATTTTTGAAGAATCCGAAAATACTGTTATTGGATGAAGCGACCAGCGCTTTGGATAACGAAACCGAGAAGCAGATTCAAGAAACTTTGGATATTTTGGCGAAAGAACGGACGACCTTCGTGATCGCGCATCGATTAAGCACGATAACGGATGCCGACGAGATTTTCGTACTTACTAAAGACGGGATCATCGAACGCGGAAGCCATGCTTCGCTTTTGCATGAAAAAGGATTCTATTACCGTCTGTATCATGCGCAGGACAACGAATAACATACGACAATGCTTTACCATGAAAATTTACGCAAGGTCGGCATTTTGATCCGCTTTCATCGTAGAAAGGAACGGAAAATGCATGCGATCGGTTTTACGCAGGAAGAGTTTATCTTAACTTCGCGTAATCATCCTTTTTTCGAAGTCAACTGCGGACAGCCGGTCTGTTCGCGTAAGACATTATGTCAATTGGAAAATGGCAAATATATCCAGGAGGAATCCCTTTACCGCTTCTTTCTAGGCAAACTAGGATTGAATTACGCTTTTTCAAGCCATCAGGATCGAATGTTCGCGCAGTTGTTTCATCGCTTCGACGAAGTTCTATGTTTCGGCGAAATCATGGAACTTGTAAATGTGAATCCGACACCGAGTGATAATCGCAATGTGATCTATGATTTCTATCGCGAACTCTATCATGGCATACAATGCTTTTACCTGAATGCTAGAATTCCGTCGCAGGACTTCTTGATTGAGGTCCTTACGTTATGGTCAATTGTTCCGGCGATCCTAAAACCGCACTTACGCTTGATCTTGCTTGTCTCGCACACGCTGCGTCGTGATGTTTGTCGCAGGGATATCAAAATGATCCTGGACTTCACATCCAAACATCCGATCGATTTATGGATCGATGCGGTTTGCGCGGTATCGATGGGACGTGTCATTTTTTGCGAAACAATTTTGAAACGGATCAAGTCCGTCCATTCGACAAGCCAATGGTTAACTTACCTGACGTATCAACTTCGAACGTTCGTGATCGTTTCCCAACAAGGCCGTCCGTTGGAAGATATGGCGTCCATCTCGCCGACCTTGCCAATCCTTAAACTCGGAACACGGATCTTGTTGAGCCGATTAGGGAACGATGCGGTTAAACGCCATGATTTCAAGCTTGCCTATGATTATCTATCGCCGATTTCCGACCCATCCGACATGCTGGGACTTCACGCTTCGCTCTTTTTACGGAAACCGGTGAACATCGTCGAAATGAGCGAAATGTCCCGAAACAACAAGATTTTGGTAAAGTATCTTTCCATGGACATCGAAACGCAAACCCATGATAAACTTGATTACCTTATGTCGCATCTATTACCGATCGTCGAACCGCAGGATCGTTACACGAAAACCTGTTTGTTTCGCGACTTACAATATTTGGTTACGCATACCCGGAGATACAAATGTCTGCATGAATGCGCCGAATTCCTACATCTTACCCATGAGCCCATAAAGGATCGAATAGAGGCTTAAATCAAGCCTTTGGGTAAGTTTGCTTCGATTCTGCGAAGGTGTGGTAAAGTAGTTATGGGGAAACGCAGTGAGCGTCAAACAACCCATGCCAGGTTGGACGCGCGGTTTGCGGTTTCAGATTTGAAAGAAATCTTGGTCGGTTTCTTTCTTCTTTTATTTTGATTGAAAAGAAGATTAAACATGATAGAATAGAGAAGTAAAAAAAGGAAGGTGAATCCATGAATGATTTTTGGTTATCCCTTATCAACCTCATCATCGGGGCTGCGATCGGGGGCGGGTTGGGTTTCTATTTCACCCGCAAAACGTTTATGAAACAGTTGAAAGAGAATCCGCCGATCAACGAAAAGATGATCCGCGCCATGTTCTTACAGATGGGAAGAAAACCTTCCGAAGCCCAGATCAAACAGATCATCAAGTCAATGGAGCAGTACAAGTAAAAACACAGTCAACCTGTGTTTTCTTTATAAGGAGGTTACGAAATGGTACGATTCGGAATCATCGGATGCGGGAACATCGCCTTGCGATTTCTCAAAGGTTGTTCATACGTAAGCGATGCCGAGGTAACGGCTGGGGCGTCCCGCGAATTATCGAAAGCGAAAGAGTTTTGTTTGACGTATGAGATCCCGTACGCTTACGGAAGTTATGAGGATCTTCTAAAGGCGGATACGACCGATGCGGTCTATATCGCGACTCCGCCGTTTACGCACTACCAACTCGTCAAAGATGCGCTCCAGCAAAACAAGCATGTACTGTGCGAGAAACCCTTCGTCGCAACGTCCGATCAAGTCGAAGAACTTTTCGCGTTGGCGAAGTCGCGGGGATTGATGTTGATGGAAGCGATGAAAGCCGTTTTTACACCCACGACGCAAAAAGTCAAAGATTGGATAATCGACGGAAGAATCGGCGGTCTCAAGTATGCGGAAGCATCCTATAGTTATCGTTCGCCTTTTGGTTACGATCATTGGGTCTTCGATCCAAACGCGATGGGCGGCGGTATGTTGGATGTCGGCGTCTATGCGATCGCATATCTGAACCATATCGTCGATTCGCCGATCGAGAAGCATGTCTCACTTCAAATCGAAGGAGGCACCGGATGCGACGAGATACGTCAGATATTGGTGAAATATCAAAACGGTGTCATGGGATCGATGCGCGGCGGAATCGGTGTCAAAACCAAAAACGTTGCGTACTTTTATGGAACGACGGGTTATATCGAAGTCGAAGACTTCTGGAAATCCAAGGTTGCCAACCTTGTCGTCAAAGAGACCAAGGAAGTATATACATCGGAGTTCGAGAGCGAGTTCACCTTTCAAATCGAACATTTCGTAAATTGCATAAAAAACGGGACCTCTCAAAGTCCCGTCATGAATGAAGCTGCCAGTAAAACGATGATCGATCTGATCAACGGAACCTTATAGCCACTTTACTTTGGATTCTTTCCCGTCGGCCAAGCGTTTGATGTTGGCACGATGACGATAAATGACCAACAGGTCGATCGCCAGTACGGTAAAACATATCAATAGGTTTTTTTGAAGGATGAACATGATGATTGTCGCCAAGGTGACGGAGATCATCGATGAGAAGGATACGAATTTCGTTAATTTCAGGATCAGGAAAAATGTCGCCAAAGGCAGAGCGAATACCCACAAAATCCCCCAAGGGAACATAAAGAACACCGCGATCCCCAATAAATAGCCATAGGCCGTCGATACGGCTTTCCCGCCGCGGAAATTCGCGAAGAGCGGATAACAATGCCCGATCGCGGCCGCGAAGCCGGCCAAGACCGCCGCGTTCACATCGCCGGGAATGAAATAATGGGCAAGCATGATCGCCACGAAGCCTTTTAACGCATCCAGTACGGAAACCATGACGCCGGCCGGTGCGCCTAAGACGCGACCTGCATTGGTACCGCCCAAGTTGCCGCTGCCGAAATTACGAATATCTTTTTTATAAAACACTTTACCGATAATCAGGGCGAAGGGAATCGACCCGAAGAGATAACCGACGATAATTGCGAGATAGATCATTGCGTACCTTCTTTCCGCATTTCATTATACCAAAACCGAGGTACCTGTCATTTGTTTTTAATCTTTTCTTGTGTATAATTGACAATGGAAGGGGATTTTCATGGCAGCACAAAAAAAATACGATGAAACAAGCATCCAAATCCTTGAGGGTCTGGAAGCCGTGCGTAAACGCCCCGGAATGTATATCGGATCGACCGATGCGCGAGGCTTGCACCATTTGATCTGGGAAATCGTCGACAACGCGATCGACGAAGCGCTCAACGGATATGGAAAAACGATTCGGATCACGATTGAGAAAAACAACGTCGTCCAAGTCGAAGATGAAGGTCGGGGGATGCCGGTCGGCATGCATGCGTCGGGAGTACCCGCTTTGCAGGTCATTTTCAGCGTCTTACATGCCGGCGGGAAATTCGGCGGCGACGGATATAAAACATCCGGCGGCTTGCATGGGGTCGGCGCTTCGGTGGTCAATGCGCTCAGCGAATGGCTGGAAGCGACGGTCGCTTATGAAGGCAACCTCTATCAAATGCGGTTCGAACAAGGAGGCAAACGTGTTTCACCTTTGGTATCTCTTGGGAAAACCACGAAAACCGGGAGTACCGTACGATTTTTAGCGGACAAGTCGATCTTTTCGACGCTTGACTATAGTATCGCTCTTGTTAACGAACGGGCTCGCGAAAGCGCCTTTTTACTCAAAGGGATCACGATGATCGTCAAGGACGAACGCGCCAACAAAACTGAAACCTACCGTTATGACAAAGGTTTGGACGCTTTCTTGGATTATCTTAATGAAGACCGGACGGTCTTACATAAATGTTTGTCGTTTTCGGGATCGATCAACGATATCGGAATCGACGCGGCGTTTCAATACACCGACGATTATCAAGAAAACACGTACTCGTTTGTCAACCTGGTACGGACCGCCGATGGCGGTACCCATGAAATCGGGTATAAGTCCGCGTTGACGAAAACGATGAATGATTTTGCGCGCAAAATCGGGATTTTAAAGGACAAAGACAAAAACTTCGACGGCAACGATATCCGCGAAGGATTGACTTCGGTTATTTCCGTCACCGTTCCCGAGAAGATCTTACAGTTCGAAGGTCAGACCAAAGGCAAACTCGGGACACCGGATGCCAAAGCGGCCGTCGAGAACTTCATCGGGGAAAAACTCGCATATTACTTGGAAGAAAACCGTGATTTCGCATTGATGATCCTGAAGAAGATCCAAAAAGCCTCGCAAGCACGCGAAGCTGCCCGCAGAGCTCGTGAAGATGCCCGTAAAGGCAAAAAGAGCGGGCGTAGCGAACGAATCCTTTCGGGTAAGCTTTCACCCGCCCAATCGAAAGATTCACGTAAGAACGAACTCTTTTTGGTCGAAGGGGATTCCGCCGGTGGCAGTGCCAAACAAGGACGAGACAGTAAGTATCAAGCGATCTTGCCATTACGCGGAAAAGTTCTGAATACCGAAAAAGCAAGTTTAAGCGAGATCGAAAAAAACGAAGAACTCAACACCATCATCCACGCCTTAGGCGCAGGTGCCGGCAGTGAATTCGAAATCGGCGACATCAACTACGGGAAAGTCATCATCATGACCGACGCCGATACCGACGGCGCGCATATCCAGTGCCTTTTGCTTACGTTCTTTTATCGATACATGCGGTCAATGATCGAGACCGGTCATGTGTTTATCGCGCAGCCGCCGTTGTTTAAATTGACCAAAGGGAAGACGATGGAATATGCGTTTGACGAAGAAGAACTAAAAGAAAAACAAAAGAAAATCGGGAAATGTGAGATCCAGCGATACAAGGGGTTGGGCGAAATGAACGCCGAACAACTTTGGGAAACGACGATGGACCCCGCCCATCGGTCATTGGTGCAAGTCACCCTCGACGATGCGATCTCGGCCCAACGTACGGTCAGCGTACTGATGGGGGATAAGGCCAATCTTCGTCGCGAATGGATCGAAGACAATGTCGCCTTTACCTTGGAAGACCGGTTCGAAACGGAGGTCAAGCGATGAAAACCAACGATGCGCCGCTCAACAAGGATCATCTGTTACCCCTTCAGGAACTGATGCAGGACCGGTTTGGGCGTTATTCGAAATACATCATCCAAGAAAGAGCGCTGCCGGATGTGCGTGACGGACTTAAACCCGTTCAACGTCGTATTCTCTACGCCATGTACGATGATGGGAACACTTTTGACAAGGGCTATCGCAAATCGGCCAAGACGGTCGGTTTGGTCATCGGTAACTATCATCCCCATGGGGATAGTTCGGTGTATGAAGCGATGGTCCGGATGTCGCAATATTGGAAAATGAATCTCATGCTTGTCGATATGCAGGGCAACAACGGTTCGATCGACGATGATCCCGCGGCCGCCATGCGTTATACCGAAGCAAGGTTAAGCCGTTTCGGGGAATCGCTTTTGGAAGACATACGCGAAGATACCGTCAATTTCGCGCCGAATTTCGATGACACATCAAAAGAACCGACCGTACTACCGGCACGTATTCCAGAACTCTTGATCAACGGGGCGACCGGGATCGCCGCCGGATATGCCACCAACATTCCGCCGCATAACATCAGCGAAGTCATCGACGCGGCGATTTACCGCGTCCATTATCCGAACTGTTCGCTGGAAGAACTGGAAGATATCGTACAAGGTCCGGACTTTCCGACCGGCGGGATCGTTCAAGGTCGGGATGGGATACATGAAGCTTTCGTATCAGGCAAAGGTCGCATCGTCATTCGGGCGCGGACCGAAATCAAGGAAACACGTACGATCAATCAGATCGTGATCACCGAAATTCCGTATGAAGTCATCAAATCGACGATGGTGAAGAAAATCGACGACATCCGGCTCAATAAAAGTCTGGACGGCCTTTTGGACGTGCGCGACGAATCGGATCGCAACGGACTCAAGATCGTATTGGACATCAAAAAAGATGCCGTCGCGCAACTGATCCTGAACTATCTCTATAAAAACACCGACTTGCAAGTCTATTACAACTACAATATGATCGCGATCGTGAATCAACGACCGGTCCAATTGGGTTTACGGGAAATGTTGGACGCATTTATCGCCCATCGCAAAGAAGTCGTGTTGCGACGCAGTCGTTTCCGTTATGACGATTTGGAAAGACGTTGCCATATTTTGGAAGGTCTGATGCGTGCCATCAGCGTTTTGGATGAGGTCATCACGATCATCCGTTCCTCCAAAGATAAGACCGACGCGAAAAACAATCTGATCAAACGCTTCGATTTCAGCGAGGTGCAAGCCGAGGCGATCGTCACGTTGCGCCTCTACCGTTTGACATCGACCGATATCGTCGAGTTACGCAATGAATTCGCGCTTCTGGTCAACGAAATGGAGTATCTCCAGTCGATCTTAGGCAGCGAAGAAATGTTGAAGAGCGTGATCGTCAAGGAACTCAAGGAAGCCCGCGAAACCTTTGACCGGAAACGCCGGACGGACATCGAGGGACAGGTTCAGGAAATCGTCATCGATAAGATGTCCATGATCCAAAACGAGCGTACGGTGGTCACGTTGAGCCGTGATGCCTATATCAAGCGTGTTTCCTTGCGTTCTTACCAAGCCAGCGAGAACACAGACACGGGACTCAAGGAAAACGATCGGCTCATCGGTGCGATCGAGTGCGATACTTACGACACCCTGTTGATTCTGACCGAAAAAGGCAATTATGCGTATTTGCCCGTCTACAGTATCGAGGATGCGAAGTGGAAAGAAATCGGCAATCATATCAGCCACTATCTCAAGTTCAACGGCGATAAGGTGGTTTCCGCGTTGTTGGTGAAGAATTTCAATACGTATGCGTGGATCGTCACGGTCAGTGCGCAAGGATTGATGAAGAAAACGGCCGTTTCCCAATTCGAAGTCACCCGCAACAATAAAACCTTCGACGCCATGGTCCTTCAGCCCAAAGACAAAGTCGTCAGCGCTTTCGTGCTCTATGAAAACGAGGATATCTTAATAAGTTCCGAACAAGGATTCTTGGTTCGATATGATGGAAATTCGATTGGGGAGATCGGTACCCGTGCCAAAGGCGTCAAAGCCATGAATTTAAGCGCCGGCGATTCTGTCGCGTTTGCCTGTGCCGTCAAGGACCATGCCAACGCCATCCTTGCCTATACGCAAAGCGGTTCCTACAAACGGATCAAACTCACCGATGTCGACGTTAGTAATCGTCCGGCCAAAGGCGAACTCTTGGCGAAACGAATCAAAAGCAATCCCCAAAAGATCGCATATCTGGCCAGCGTCGGATCCTACGATGTCTTTAAACTGACACAAGACAAGGAACGTTGGGTCGCCATGAAGGACATTTCGATCATGGCGAAAGATTCAACATTCGCCACCGGTCCGAAGAATGACGATCTCTATGTGCTCTATGGCATCGAAGAAGTGCGGATTCTCGACATTCCCGAACCGGTCGAACCGGTCGAACCGATCGAACCGAAGGATGAAGTGAAACCGCATGCGGATATCGAACTGATTACTTTCGACTTCTAGTACCAATAAAACCAAAAACAAAGGGCTTGCGTCGCAAGCCCTTTGTTATGATATGATCAGCTCTACATGTGGAACCGCGCTTATTGTCCGAGGTTCGATCTGAAGCATGAATTGGTTTAGATCTTCAAACTCTTGGAAACTATAGTATGCTTCATCCTCGTTGCGTGTCGTGACGGATTCGATAAAGACGACCGTCGTACGTGCCAGAAAGGCGGAAGCTACACCCAACGTGCTGTTTTCCACGACCAACACCTGGTTTGGATGGACATTCGCTTTGCGACAAGCCTTTAGATACAAATCTGGCTCAGGTTTACCTTCGAGCACTTCCGACTGTGTTAAATGAATGACCGGGGTCAGAAAAGGGAATTTCTCAAGGATTCGATCCATGTGATGGTTTGACATCGAAGAGACAAAACCGTAAGGAATTCTATTTTCGTTAAGATATCTAAGAAACGTTTCGGCTTTATCGGATAGGACTTGATCCTTGAGGATTTTCTTTGTGATCGCTTCTTCGATCAAAACATCCGCTTCTTCACGAAGCGACGCAAGGCGGTAGAATTCGCGGTCCAAACGTTCACGCGAAGATCCGCGGGCATCGACGATCCGATCCAGAAACGAAGCGGGTAGGGCAAGTCCGTCGCGTTTGGCTAAGTTACGATAGACTTCATGAATGGTGGTAACGACATCGAAGAGTGTCGCGTCGACGTTAATCAACATAAGTTCAAATTGCATAGAATCACCGCTATTTACTATACACGTAATTTAACAGACAGGCATCTTTGATGCCCGGTCTTCGTATCAATTCGAACGGAATTTTGGTATAATTAACCATCGGAGGAATCCTATGCCCATTTTCGATAAGGTTACGTATGTTGAAGATGCCACAAGCATCGATACGGCGTTTCTACGCGCGCATAACATCGAAACGCTTTTGATCGACGCGGACAACACCTTGCTTGCGCCGAAAGAATCGTTAAGTTCGCCGCGATTGAAGAAATGGGTCGCGAATCTGAAGGAAGAAGGATTCGATCTTTACCTGATTTCCAATAACACATCGCGTCGTATCGACGCGGTTTGCGAAGATTTGGGTGTCGAAGGGTTAAGTTTCGCCCATAAGCCGCTGATTTATAAAATCCGCGGATTTCTTGAGACGCGGGGCATCGATCCCGCGAAATGCGCGTTTCTGGGAGATCAACTCTTCACGGACATGATTGCCGCGCGACGCTTGAAGATGTTTGCGATCATGGTCGCCCCGATCAGTGAAAACGATTATTTTTATACCCGCTGGATCCGCCGTTTCGAACGGTTCGTCCTGCGTCAAGGAGGAAAGAAATGAGTCAAAAATCCGAAAAGTGCATCGGTTGCGGCGCTCCCTTACAAATCAAGGATCCCGCCGCCGCGGGATATATCGTCAAAGAAGGACAAACCTTATGTCGACGTTGTTTTCGGTTAAAACATTATGGGGATACGGAAGTCTTGAAAGTATCCACCGCCGATAGCGACGAGGTCCTTTCCTGGGTCGCCAAGATGGATGTTTTGGTGGTTTATGTGCTGGATCTTTGCGATGTCGAAAACGGTTTATTACCGGGTCTGCATCGCCATCTAAACAACAAAGATGTGTTATTGGTCGCAACCAAACGCGACCTCTTGCCTGAAACGTTGGGGAATGATAAATTACTTCAATTTTTACGCTCGCGGTTACGTGAAGAGGGCATCGAAGTCAAGGGTGTCGTCGTGACAGGTAATCATGCGTTAGGAAGTCGCAAGGTGGTCGGCGACGCGATCCATGCGGTGCGTAACGGAAAAGACGTCGCCGTCGTCGGGATGGCCAACGCCGGGAAAAGCACCTTACTGAATGCGCTAGTCGATACGGCGAACCTCACGGTTTCTCCGTATCCGCATACGACGCTTGATGTATCGCCGATCCCATGGCAGGGGATCACGCTCTACGATACACCGGGCATTAAAGTCGAGGATAGCCTCTGGGAACAATTGGCGGCGGAAGACATCAAACTTCTGGGACTGAAAAGCGCCTATAAACCAAGAACCTTTCAATTGACGTCTTCGCAAAGTTTCGTGCTTGGCGGTTTGGCGACCGTGACGATCGTCGGCGCCGAGAATGCCACCGCGACCTTCTATGTCAGCGATGCGCTGACGGTGCACCGTACCAAGGCTGAAAATCTCGATGATTACCTTTTTAAACACTTCGATACTCTGACGCCGCAAGTAAAATCCAATCCCGCATTGACCCGTCATTTCACCCATCGTTACACGCCGGAGAAGACGGATGTCGTCTTCGGTCAAATCGGGTGGGTTTGCATACAAGGGAAGTATACCCGCATCGACGCGACCGTATCCGAGTCCGTCGACATCCACTTCAGAAAGGCGATGATCTAATGTTAACCTCAAAACAAAAAAGTTTCCTGCGCAGTATGGGTCAGACCCAACGCGCCATCTTCCAAGTCGGTAAAGACGGGATGAGCGTCAACCTCGTCAACACCGTATCCGACTCGCTGGAAGCCCATGAACTCGTCAAAATCAGCGTCTTGAAATCATGTCCGGTCCCGGCGCTTGAAATCGCGTTAGATCTGTCTTCGGCAACGCACAGCGAAGTCGTTCAGATCATCGGGAAAACCCTTCTTCTTTATCGACAAAGCGAAAAGAAGAAAATCGATTTGCCGCGATGAAACGCATCGGTCTTTTCGGCGGAAGTTTCGATCCGATCCATCTCGGACATTTGCGGATCGCTCTGGATGCCAAGCGAGCCTTGGGTTTAGCGGAAGTCTGGTTTTTACCGACGGTCCTGACACCGCTTAAGAGCGGGCAAGCCGCATCCTTCGAGCATCGCTGCAAGATGATCGAACTCATGATCAAACCGTATCGTAAACTCAAACTCAGCACCTTGGAAGCCTCTTTATCTCAACCCAATTACACGATCACGACCGTACGGGAACTCGTTGATTTTTACCCTAACGTCGAGTTCGTTTGGATCATGGGGAGCGATCAGGCGGACCAGTTTTCACTTTGGAAAGAGCCCGAGGAATTATTGCGATTGATCCGTTTCGCCGTCTATCCCCGCAACCCCGAAGATAATATACCCAACGCAATGATCCGCCTGCCTTATCGCGATTACTTAGCTTATTCCTCAACCGAAATCCGCCAAGGAAAAGTCGAATTGACCAAACCTCCCATTGTGGCTTATATGATGGAAAACGGACTCTATCTTGAAGAAATCGCGAAATCGATGGTCAGTCCGAAACGTTGGATCCATGTCGCTTCGATGTGCGATTTGGCACTACGGATCGCGAAGGCGCATCAGATCGATGAAAACAAAGTTCGTACCGCCGCGTTATTGCATGACTGTATGAAAAACCAACCCCGACAGCGTTTGGCTACGCTACTGACAATCCACGAACCGGCGTATCTGTCACAACCGCAAGCGTTGTGGCACCAGCGTGCCGGCATGTATTTCGCACAACAGACGCTCGGAATTCGCGATCGAAGCATCTTGGCGGCGATCGGCAACCATGTGGAAGGGAATCATCACGATCCGATCGTACGCGTGATTTACCTTGCGGACAAGTTGGACGAAAGCCGGGGATATGATGGGAAAGATACCATCGACTTGGCGTTAAGGGATTTGGATGCCGCATATAAAATCGTCCGCAACCAACAAGCCGAATACCTATCGAAGGAGGGCATCGATGTCTGAACTACTCACCGCGGTCATCAACGCGATCGAAGATAAGAAAGCCGGGAATGTCATGATTCTCGATATGCAGTCGGTCAATCCTTGGGTCGATTATTTCGTCATCTGTGACGCGCAAAGTTTACGTCAGATCCACGCCATCGCGGACAACGCGGTCGAAAAAGTCGAAGAAGCCGGATTTTACGTCGATCATACCGAAGGCGGCGAAGAAAGCGATTGGTTGTTGATCGATTGCGGGAATGTCGTTTTACATGTGTTTCAAACCGAAACGCGTGCGATTTATCAACTGGAACGTCTTTGGGCGGATCGGGTCGTGCGATGAGTTACGATATTCTGGCGGATTATTACGATCGACTCGTCAAAGACGAGGACGCCACCCGACAATGGTGCGAATATACGTATCGCAACGCACATGGAACGAAAGTCTTGGAACTGGCTTGTGGCAGCGGTGAAATCACCTTAGCTCTGAGTCAAGCGGGATATCAGGTCGATGCGTTGGATTTGTCGAAACAGATGATTGAAAAAGCGAAAGCCAAAGACACGTTGAATCAAATCGGTTTCTTTGTGGGAGATATGCGAAATCTCGATACGTTCAAAACATACGAAACAATTCTGTGTTATTGCGATAGTATCAATTACCTTGAAGATACGGATGATTTCAAACGATTCGTTCACGAAGTCAGCCGACATCTTCCGATCAACGGGCGATTCTTATTCGATATGCATACCGAAGGTCGTTTGGTTGAGTTTCAAGATCCGTTCATCGAAGAAGGATGGATCGATACTACGGCTTATCAGTGGGTCATCGAATCCGAAGGGAATCAGATCATCCATCATTTCCATTTTTACTTTGACGACAAACAAGAAGCCATGGAGACGCATGTCCAACATGTCTTTATGTTGAATGATGTCATGGATATCCTTCATGAAGCAGGATTTGTGACTGAAATCAGCAGCGACTTTGATGAAGGAATCGATCCAAACGCTGAAAAATACTTTATCGCCGCAACGAAGG
This sequence comes from uncultured Erysipelotrichaceae bacterium, assembly GCA_942492825.1. Taxonomy (GTDB): domain Bacteria; phylum Bacillota_I; class Bacilli_A; order Erysipelotrichales; family Erysipelotrichaceae; genus GWE2-51-13. The sequence goes on from OW818635.1 coordinate 356,294, forward strand.
AGAAAGAACTATGATCGCAATCATCGGCGCCATGCCGCAAGAAGTCAACGAAATCGTCATGTTGATGCATGATGTGAAGGAAATCACCCAAGACGGACGTATTTTCCATCAAGGGAAACTGAATGGCACCGAGGTCGTCGTGACATTGAGCGGAATCGGGAAAGTCGAAGCCGCGATGAGTACGTTGAACGTTATCTTACGGTTTCCGATCGACGGCATCGTCAATATCGGAACCGCGGGCGGACTGAATGCGAATCAAGAAGTATTGGATGTCGTGGTGTCGACCAAAACTGCCTATCATGATTTCGATTTGACCGCGTTTGGCGAACCGAAAGGATTGACAAGCTCCCGCTATGTGTTCGATGCGGACGAGAAATATATTTCAGCGTTCAAAGAAGTGATCGGTGATCAACGTCATTGGATCGGTCCGATCGTATCGGGCGATCAATTCATTTCCGATCCGCAAACGATTGAAGCTATCAAAGCGAGTTTCCCGGAAGCGATCTGCGTCGAGATGGAAGGGGCGGCGATCGCGCATGTCGCCGCGAAACAGGGCATCCCGTTTGTCATCTTACGTTCGCTCTCCGATATCGTGTTACATCACGATAACGCGATGACTTTCGAAGAATATTTGGTCAAGGCTAGCAAGCGTAGTGCTCAATGGTGCTATGAAGTCATGCCCAAGATCGGACGATAAAAAAAAGAAGATCGCTCTTCTTTTCTAGTTCGTATATTCGGAATGCCAGATTCCGGCGCCGACCATCCAGGTCTTGATGTCTTCCACCAAAAACGGTTTGTCGTTACTCCACTCCAATGACGAAACAAGTTTGATGATTCCATCCGTGGAATCATACTTGACGAAGGCTGGATAATGGGAGAACCCCCATGCGTTACGTAACGCATTCGATGAGATTTCATCCGATAGGGTCGACATATCGACGGATTCGATATCCGCGAAAACCTCAACGTTGGCTTCATCCGCGAGTTTAACCATTAAGTCGTTCTTTACGAATTCGCAATCGGAATTCTTCACTTCGCAAAAATAAATATTGTGTATGCCCGGATGTTCGAGCAAGTAAGTTTCCAAATCACTGAATGTTAGAGTCGAGGCTTTCAGGCTTGTTTGTTTTAATACATTGGCGTTCGCCGGTTTAAACAAAAGATAGAGACCGGTTCCGGTAACGCTAAGAATAAGGGTGAAAACCACGGCGAGTTTCAAAATCCTTCGCATGAAACACCTCCTGACCTTCGCATTTTAGCATGAGCGTTAAAAATATGCAAATCATCCCATCGGCTATGGTAAACTGACTGAAAGGAGAAATCATGGGCATCAACGTTAAATCACTCTTGTTTACGATGAGTTTAAGCGTGATTTTTGTTTTATTGATCCTGATGAACCTCTTTGTCTTCGTGAGCGGTCCGATGGAAAAAATACGACGTCATGAAGCGAAAATCGTGAACCGGCTTGAAGAGGATTTTCGGTTGAACGATGCTTCGATCCTTCGCGAAAGCAATGTCGGATCGCCGGTATGGGTCGGAAAGGCGACACTTAATTCCGAGAAAATCTACTTTGCCTGCGATACATATGGAAATCTTTTGAAATGGATCCAGGAAAACCAAATCGACTTGCCCAAAGCCATCGAATATGTTTCGGAAACCTTTGATTTCGAAGCGGTCGTGACGATCGGATATTATGATGCGCAGATAGTGATCGCGGTAATCGGTTCGAAACAAGAGTTGTTTCTCTCGCCGGAAGACTATGCGGTATTATTTAAAATGGAGATCGAACAATGAAAAACAAATTTTACAATGAACCTTACTTCAATCGAATCGCTTGGATTCTAGAAAATATCCAACATAGTCAGCTGACGTCGATCGAAGCGTTGACGGCGATCCAATTGGAACACATGCGGATCAATCATATACCAATCGATCTCGATAATTTGGCGCGGCGATGCAAAGTCGAACCGGAGCTGATCGATTTGATCTTGGAGTCCTTGTCCGCCAAAGGATATCTATCCATCGAAGTCAATCCGACCGAAATCGGCTATGATCTCGATGCGCTGTATGAAACACCGCTGATTACCTCATCCGATTCGGATACCGTGTTCAAACTTTTCGAGAAAGAGTTCGGACGTCCCCTAAGTTCGAGCGAGATCGATAAACTTGTCGATTGGACAAACCGCACGTCGCCGGAATTTTGCATCCACGCCTTGCGGGAAGCCGTCATGTATCGTAAACTGAGTTTTGGATACATCGATAAAATCCTTAGCCAATGGGTGAAGTCCGGTGTGACGTTACAGCAACTCAACGAAGGAAGACGCAATGACGAAGGAAACGACTAAGATCCTCGATATCATCGAAGAAATGTTTCCTCACGCGCATTGCGAGTTGGATTTCACGACTACGTTTCAATTGGCAGTCAGTGTGATTTTAAGCGCCCAAACCACGGACAAAGCCGTCAATGAAGTGACCCCCGGACTGTTTGCGGCCTTCGGTGACGCTAAACGCATGGCAAACGCAACACAGGCGCAAATCGAGCAACACATCAAACGCATCGGACTCTACCATAACAAAGCGAAACATATCTTGGCGTTTTCTAAAGCATTGATCGAAACATATGCCGGGGAAGTACCGAGTGAGTATGAAAAACTCATCGCCTTGCCCGGAATCGGCAGTAAAACCGCCAACGTCATCCAAGCAGTCGGTTTCGATATTCCGGCGCTTGCGGTGGATACCCATGTCGATCGGGTCAGCCATCGATTGGGACTGGTTCGCAAGAATGCGAACGTGGCCGAAACGGAACGAACGCTGAAACGCAAGATACCGAAAGACCGTTGGATCATCGCACATCACGCGATTTTGTTTTTTGGCCGATATCATTGTAAGGCATTGAATCCCTCCTGCGATTCTTGTCCGTTGACCCAAAATTGTCACTACTTCAAAGACAAAGAAAAAGCAGTTACGAAGAATAAGTAGTATCAACGTTTGTGTCGATCGACTCTTGAATTACGTCGCATTCGAATCATCCAAACACCTTAACCTGTCTAAGCCGGCAGGTTTTTATAACGTTAACCGATGAGGTCCTATACAAAGCAAAATATGAAACGTATAATGAAATCAAACAACCGTTTACGCAATAAATTTTACGTAACCGTACCGTATTTTCGTTTCATTGACACAGGGATCACCATAATAAAACTTGTCATCAATGCATCAAACAAGATAATGTCGTGGGCTTTGACTGTATCGGTCAGAAGTTGGTTTTGTCACGAAAATCATAAATATACATCAGTTATCACATTTTATGAAAAAGGATCGGTCAAATATAACGTTTTATCCGAAAAGGGGGCGAAAGCATGAAACGGTTATTGTCGACACTGATGGTATTCTTTCTTCTTTTGACTTTTCTACCTATTGAAACACAAGCAATCCATAAAACGGAATCCGCAACACCTAACCTTTCCACACAAGAATATAAGAATACGGAATTCCGAAATCTTCCATCAGTTACGGACTTTGATTTCGATTTCCTTCCCGTAAGCGGAAAGTGGGCGACCATGACCGCCGGGATCGCACCCGCCACTTTTAAGCAAGTGACCTATCAGTTGGCACCGAACGTTGTCGAACTAAAGAACAGCACGATTTCGGATAAGATCGCGACCGCAGGGCAATTGATCGCGGGCAGCTCGATACAAGAAAAACTTCCGGAAAGAATCATTCAAGAAGGCGGTTTTATCAAACGAGATGCATTGGATCAAGTTTTGGCTCAGATGAATCGTGAAGCCAAACCAGGGCTTGTTGTAGTCGATTCACAAGCGGGTACATCATTCAAGGTGGGATCAAGCAGTGTTTTTTCCAATGCTTACGGAGATACGAAACTTGATCAAAAAGCCAAAGCGTTGGAAAACACCTACATGATCGAGCAACCGCGCTTCAACGAAGTCTTTAAAGATTTTTCGTTAGGCGGGGCAAATGGCGAGATCGTCGACTTAACACGTTCCAATATCCAGGGATTCGCAGCGAACGTGGAAGAATGTGTGGTCCTCGACTCCGCGTTTCAACCCATGGCATTTGGGGATTCAATAAAAGATTTCGAATATTTGACCGGGGATAATCTAATCAATCTACAGTTCACCGATACCACGTTGACTTACGAGGGAAGCGGAGGGAAGAAACTCACAGTTCGGTTGAGTGGCGGACTGGGCGTCAGTAAAATCAACGTAAACGCGAAATACTCGGCGTTTGGCGGATATCACCTTATCCTAAACGTAGCCGAAGAGTTCTATCTGGTAGCGGAAGTCCAGAGCGATCTAAAAGAAGAAGTTCGCATTCCCTTATTCGGGATCGATATCCCGTTTGGGATCGGACGTGTCAGCGGTGGCTTATTTCTTATCGTCGGGGTCGATGGAAATATCCGTATCGAAGCCGAAGCACGTGAGTATACTTCGGCGACGATGGGGGTCAAAGGCAAAACGGCTTTCGGAGTTCCAGTATCCGTTAAAGGTGTTTTCAGTAAAGAGTTCATCAAAGACGGCGATGTCGATATCGCCGGCAAGATCAACGGTTACGTTAAAGTCGGACCATTACTTGATATTTCACTACTCGGGATGGACCTTGTCGGTGCTGGTGCTTTCGTCGGGGTGGGACTCGGAGTCACTTCAAACGAGAAGATCTTGGAAATCAATCTTTACGCATTACTTCAAATCTACTTTAAAATCATAGGAAAGACCGTCAATTTAATCAACTGGACACCGACATTATTACGAAAGCGGCAAATGGACACCGGCGGTTATCGTGTTCACGTGGAGGAAGCTTACATCAAGATCGGCCGTGTCGGCGGATATCTCGAAGATACACGATCGATTGAGGGAAGCCGTGTTCCGCCGGGAGTTAGATATCGGGTACTTGTGTTTCCGATCGGAACCGATCCCTTAACATCAACGCCTTCAAAATACCGGACGTATCCAAGTGATGGTTGGCAAGAAACCAGCGACGAAGGGGAGTTTTTCATCGAAGAAGGGGAAAATATGCTTAATGGCGGGGATAAGGTCGTCATTGAGTTTGTGATTGAAAATGAAACGTATCGTTCCGATCCGATGGAGGTCGTTTTTCCGTATGATACGGTAACCATCGAAGAAGTCGACTACTTCAATGATGTTATTACCGGGAATGTGGCTCCGGTAAAAGTCATTAATTATGACGCCCAACAAGTCGCCAAACCGGGCGATCCTGCCGACAAGCCGGAAGTCCAATTCTCATATCGGACCTATGACGGCAGTCCGCTTCATTTGCATGGCATGAGCGGCATCATGTTATCCAAACCTGCCGGTGTCAATTTACCGAATGTGGATGTGTATTTGCCGTTTCAGAAGGGTGGCGAAGTTCTTCTAATTACTGACGAACACGGAAATTTCGACAGCCGTAATCCGCAGATGTTGCCTGAAAGCGAATACGATCCCGTGTACAACGGAGTACTACAGATTCTCCCGGGTGCCAAGATTCTTGGCGAAGGAAAATTCGACACCAGTAAAACAAAAGGAATCACATCCGTCAAAGTAAGTTTCGATGTGTTGGGTCATACCAGTTCCCATACGATTATGGTAAATCCAACATTGCCGATTTCAATGTCCCGGACGGTCGTATTTATCGAGAACTCATATCAACGTCGTATTGAAGGAAACAAGATCATTGATCAAATGCAATTCGACGAAACGGTCACGATCGTAAACGAGGGAGGAGATCGAGCCCTCACGCAAGCAGAACTGGTCGCATTTTTCGATGAAGGTTGGACGACCCAAGACATCATCGGCTTCAAAGGCGGAAAGTTCTTAGGGGATGATGACGGAACGGCGATTCTCAGTCATCTTGTCAGCGATGATGCATTCACGATCACACCGATTCTTGACGAAGAGGGAAATCCGTCATCGTCGGTGTCGGTAAGCAACCGCGTTATTGTCGAGTGGGTGTGGCAGGAACATCCGCTCTTGACGAAAATAACAAGTGTCGATCACGCGACGGTAAGCGCCGGCGAGAGTTTCCAAGCGATCGGCAGCGGTATCCGGCCGTTGCGTTGGAGTTTGAAAGATGCGCCGGAAGGAATTACCGTGGATCCGACCACGGGGAAAATCATCGTGGCGACCAGTGTTCCTGTAAAGGACTATTCGTTTACGGTACGACTTGAACAGGATCCGGCGTATTTTCAACCCGAAACACTTCAAACATCTCCCATGTCGAACACATCATTCGGATTTGGTTTTACGAAATCGAGTTTAGATAGCATCATGGATTTCATCACGAAAAACTTAAATAATCCCGCCATGAACGGGGAACCTCCGATCCATTTTATCGGACACTATCCAGCTCCCGCGTTCGAACAGAAAATGACACTGACCGTGACGAAATCGACGCGACCCGAACCGCTTTTGACAACTCCGATCATCGTATCGGCACGTCATGGCTATCGTTTCACGATGACATCCGGCACAAGTGCCCTGAATGTCGGGATAACAGCTACCGGAAGTACACCGATTACGTGGTCATTGATTTCGAAGGACAATCGCAGAATCCCGTCGGAAATCACGGTAAATGCGACCTCTGGAATGTTGGCGGTGAAGAAGAGCATCGCGGCGGGGACTTATACTTTTATTGTCAAAGCGCAGAACAGTGTCGGGAATGATACGCAGGATTGCGTTGTCGTGGTCGCGCCTGCACGGATACCTCCGGTAATCAGTGAAGAAACGCATGGTTATATCATCACGAAGTTGATCAACGCCGGTGATCTTTTCGTTCCGATTACGGCTTCGGGAAGTACGCCGATCACATGGTCCTTACAACAGAAAAGCGATCGTTATGTCATTCCGACACAAATTACGATCGATCCGGTTACCGGAGTACTTACCGTGAAAGAGGGAATCGAAGCCGGAGAGTATCCTTTTGTGATCCGAGCGGAGAATGATAAAGGTTTCGATACGCAGGAATGTGTGATTAAGGTCGTTTCCATCATTCGGCCACCCCGCATTAGCGCAATCACGGATTACACCGAGAATGAAACCATGGATAATAAACGTGGCATAGACGGCCGGAGTAATACGGGTTTAATCGCTCAAACATCCTCAAACCGTACAACGATCCGTGTCGACCATGTTGAAGATCGATACACCTATGACCGAACGCATGTCAATGGTGCGGAATTCATACGTTGGAACTCTGTCATCAAACTGAACATCGAAGGGTCCAACGAAGAACTGACATTTGCCCCGACGTCGCAGATGTGCGACAGTTACCATATCTATATCGACATGTCTGATCCGAATCTTAAGAATCTCGTAACGACGCTAGGCAAGAGAATTCAAGATATCAAAGACGCGAAAGGTTTTTTGGGCGAGTATCTTCAGAAACAAGTCGACCAATATGTGACGAACCCTTGGAAAGAAAGCTTCAACGAAATATCCGGGCTACAAATCCAATCCTCGCCGTTTGAGTTCTTGTCATTCGGTACGATAACGCAGAGCACTTTGCTGAACTATGGATCGACGGTAGACGCCATCATGTCAGAAAAAGGTGGAACGCACAATATCGAGTTGGGTGGCGAATTCGGTACAAGCGTCACCGGTAAGTTCTTCGTCGCACTCGCCCAAAATTCGTCCGCAAGTTTATCTTTCTTACAAGAAGGTGCCTCGATCACATTCAAAGGGAAAGATATTCGAAATGCTCAAGCGGATACGATATTCGATTTTGGATATACAGCCGATGCGGAGCACGGGGAACAAATGAAAACCATGATTACCAAGGGCGAGAGTACGTTTGTATATAGTTTCCTTGGACATGGGGAATTGCCCGGTACCGCGACATTTGCGATTACTACCGATATTGCTGAAGGCACAAAAGTATATGTATACAAGTTTGACTCGGTTACCAATCATTTCACGCAAATCGCCGGAAATATTCCTGTTGGCGCCGGCGGAGTCGTAACGTATAAAAACAAAACGATGTCGGAGTATGTGATTACGACCGAAAAAATCAAAGGAACGCAGACATCTTCTTCAATACTTTGGTTCGGTTTGGCGGCCGTGGCTATCTTTATAGCGATAGGGTTCATTCTAAGTAGACGAGCGAAAAAGGTCGGCTAACTAAACTAAAAAACCTCCTTGGGTATCTTGCGTTTGCCGTTGTGCAGCTGCTTGAACCGAGGAGGTTTCTATTTGTTGTTTTCTGTTCTAGTTATAGTTTTTTGTTTTTGGAGTCGATTAACCAACAATGTCGACATCATCGATAATCGAACTCAGCAGGTATGTGTCTTCTTCAGTAACAGCTTTGTCGCTGACTTTCACTTGAGTGATCGTTCCGTTTCCGGTCGACTTGCAGCGAATCAAATTATAAATCGGATTTGCCTTCGCTTGCTCGATCGTCTTTCCAACGAACTCTGTAAATAGATTTACTCTCTTATCGATGACACTTACGTTTATATTCGTGTCTTCGAGTTGAGTCAGCGTCATCGTTTGTCCCTCGATCGTCGGATTGATCGATGCGACGGTTCCCAATTGACTTGTGGTCGTTCCACCTGGCAAGGTATAAGAAACAGTTTGGTCATTGATGCCATATGAATTGAGCCAACTGTCAAAGGTTGAATACTTTCCACCGGTAAAGGTTGTCGGTACCGTGACATTGATGTCTTCGACGGTCGATTCCTTACAGATTTCATTGCTTGTGATATCCGATAACGAGTAACCATAATATCCGCAGGCGGTTACCACGTCGGCTTTTTTGACGGAAAGATTGATGTTGAAGATATTGGTCGATTGCGGATACTCGCCGATGACCGTTCCGTTGATGCTGACGCGGACTTTGTATTGTACGGCACCGAAGATCCAAGAAGGATCATAGAGACGTGTACCGGTCGCCGAAACGGTTTTACCACCGACCGTAAGCGACATCTTCAATGTGGGAGGAGCGATCGTAAGTGATTCCGGCGTCGGATAAGGACTTAACGTAAACGTAAACTGTTTTTCAGAAGCATTGTCCGTGCTGGAAACCGCGAAGCTCGTCGGATTGCTGAGTGAGGGAGCGACCAATGTGCCAAGGGACGCAAAGTCTTTCTTGATTAATGCATTGACGATTAAGGAAGGATTCATGTTCGCAACCGGGGTAACGTAGGGATAAACACCCAAAACATGGGTAATCCCGACCACGCCCGAAGGACGTTTGACGGCAGCCGGCTTACTACGGCTCTTGTAAATCGCATTCAACATTAGACTATTGACATTACCGGGTAAATTCATTCGGCTTACCGCCGTCGTGAAGTAGCTTGTCTGACCCTTGACCGCTTTGTCGAAACCGATCCAAACAGCGGTGGTGAACTCGCTTGTCGAAGCGACCATCCAACGGTCTTTCGCCGCGCCTTTCGGAATGCCGTACTCGACGCCGTTGGTTCCCCAATCGGTCGTCCCGGTCTTCGCATAGACGGGGTAGCTGCGTTTTAATATCTGCATGTAGTTGGCATACGGACCCTGTACGTCGTATTCCATCATCGATGTGGAGAGATAGGCGGCTTCCTGCGAAATGACTTTGGTCGAAGCATACGTCGGAACCAAAGGCTCGCTGCCATCTTTGAACTCGATGCGCGTCACGGTATGCGGTTTGATATAGTTCCCGCCGTTGATGATCGCCGCATGCGCACCGGCTTCTTGGACCGGAGTGATTTCGAAACTCGATCCGCCGATGGCGTAACCGATATCGAAGTTACCGGAGTTGACTTGGTCAAAACCGATACTGTTGAGGTATTGGATGACTTTCTTACTGCCGATCTGATCGACAACAGCTTGTAATGTCTTCAATGCCGGAATGTTCAACGAACGAGCGATCGCCGTATCAACGGTGACTTCGCCGTTATACTTATCATCGAAGTTGGCGACGATGAAATTGGTTCCGCGATAATTGTAAGGTTCGTCCAAGATGACATGCTTGGTCGAATACCCAAGGTACTCAAATGCCAACGCGTAAGAGAGAACGGGTTTAAGAGAAGATCCGGGTTGCTTATACATGGACGTCGCGCGATTGAACATTCGCTCGCCTTCATAGTAACGGCCTCCGCCCAAAGCGACAATTTCACCGGTTTTGTTATTTAAGGATACGATGGCCGTCTGCAGGTTCTCAAGCGGCCATTTCAGCGAAGTTTCGCCGTTTTGAATCGCTTCGACATACGTCTGGATTTCTCGGTCCATGCTGGTATAAATCATCATCGGAGTCGCATATGGATCCAATCCGGTCAATTCTTCGACTTCTTCGATGACCGCATCGATGTACGCTTGATACGGACTACCGACTTCTTTGGTGTTTCCACCGACAAACAAATCTTCCAAATGGATCGCCTTGGCGGCATCGCATTCTTCTTTACTGATATATCCATGTCGAACCATCAAGTCCAATACTTCATTGCGACGGGTTGTCGCAACCTCGATATCTCCGAATAAGAAGGGACTGATCATCCCCGGAGCATTGATGACACCGGCAAGATAGGCGGCTTCGGTCAAATTGAGCGCGTTGACATCCTTGCCGAAGTAATATTTCGCCGCATTGGCGATTCCGCGCGTCGTTCCCGCGCCGAAATTGATCATGTTCAAATAAAGTTCCAAGACGCGCTTCTTACTGATTTGCGTGTCCAACTGAAGGGCGAGATAGATTTCCTTTAACTTACGCGGAATGCTCTTCTCGGCACTCAAATAGGTGTTTTTGACAAGCTGCATCGTGAAGGTCGATCCGCCTTGGTCAAAGGAGATATCCCCGGTTTTCAGGCTGGTAATCAAATTGGTCATCGCCGCCTTGGTAAAGCGAGGCAGGTCAAACCCGTTATGCACGAAATAACGCGAATCTTCGATGGAAATAAACGCGTCGATGACGACTTGCGGTAAATCGGCATACGTGATGTTCTCACGCAATTCGGCGCCGATGTCGGCGATCAAAACACCTTTCGAATCGAAAATCTGACTCGATTCGGGACTTTCGAAATCTTCGATGTTCAATGTCGGGGCAGTTTCCAATACCGAATAGACGTAATAACCAAAAACGCTGGTACCGACGATCGCCAATGCGACGCCGATCGAAACGATCGTGGCTAATACTCTGAGGACCCGGCCTTTTTTACGTGTTTTTGTTTTCTTTTTTTCAGTCATTCAACGGTTCTCCTTTAAAATAGTAGGCGTCGACGCACTTTAGATAATCGATCGGAGGGGTGAGTTTCCAAGGGATCTTCAAACATTCTTGACGAAACCAAGCAATCGGAACCGATCGCCGGGTTGAGGTTTCGATAAAGTCCAGCAGTTTCTGTCCAGGAACGAAATATGTTTCGTCCAATGTCGAAAATCGGATGATCAGGAATATCAAGGCTCCATGGCGTTGTACGCTGCGCAGATGCGCGATTTGGTGTTCATGCAGGTAGGTGAGGGCGAAGGCGGTTTTGGATTGCGTTTCCTTCGCTTCGAAGTCGATTGCTTTTTGACGGTAAACCCCATTGTAATCCGTGGTGCTTGGTGTCTTGAAATAAGCTTCGGTGATCTTGGCCTTGTTGCGCGAAGGATAGGAAACCGTCACGATCATGATCGGCGTCGGTTTCTTATGGACGTTGGCCAGATCGAGTTCGAGATAGTACGAATTCGTTTTGTTCAACTCTTCCTCAAGACTCATACCGCGACGTGCCGTCGATGTTTCGGACGTTGTGCCCATCGGTTTTCGCTTCGTTGGATATCCGACCATTTCATCACCTATGACATTATATACGATTCAAGAACAGATTTCCATCTTTTACCGACCCAGGGGTGTTTGCTTACCCTTGCAAAAAGCCTCGGGATTTGCTTTAATAAAGACGCGGGAGGAAACCCAAATGGACAAAATCGGAAAACTGGATGCGCAATCCATTTATCAAAAGGAATTCAATATCGAATTCAAAGGGTACTCCGCAGCCGAAGTCGACGCTTTTCTCGACATCGTCATCAAGGATTATCAAGCGTATGAGCAATCGATCGCCAATCTGCGCGAGCAGATCGACCAAATGCAGCGAATCAACCTGCAGCTTCAGAATAAGCTGACGGAAGCACAAGGCAGACTGGAAGCCGGCGAACCCGGGGAACCGACGGGCAATCCCGTCGATCTCTTGAAACGTTTGGCAAAGCTTGAGCAAGAAGTCTACAAAAAATGACATCACACTAGGACAATCGCTGGGTAACCAGAGGAAAGTCCATGCTCGCACCGCCTGTGACGGCGGTAGTGATTATGCTGGATGAAACCATAAATCCAGGCGGGAAACCGACGGCGGAACAAACTCCTAAAACGCAAGTCATGGAGGGAGTCTATAAAAGTGCCACAGTGACGTAGTCCTCGGGGAAACCCTAGGAGTGGAACGAGGTAAACCCCATAAGCGAGAAACCCAAATTTGGTAGGGGAACTTGGAATCGCGAATTCGAAGCGAAACCGGGGCGTGCAAGCGCAGATAAATGATTGTCGCCCGCAAGGGAACAGAACATGGCTTACATAGTGCGATGTGAAACGGGATGAAAATCCCGTTTCTTTTACATTTTACTTTAATACGCCAAATTGATATAATCAATAAAGATAACGGAGGAAACGCATGACGGACATCGGAAATTCAATTCGCCAGCGACGTGAAGAACTCGGTTACTCGGTTGAAGAGATAAGCGAGAAAACTAAAATCAGCGTCGTTCATCTGAATGCCATCGAGCGCGGAGATATGGATCATTTTAGGAATGATCTTGTTTTTCTTCGATTTTATCTTAAGAATCTAAGCAGTGTCCTCGACATGGACCTCGATGAAGTTTTGACACAGTTCAAGTTGACGAAAGACGAGTTCACCAACACGCTTTCAATCAAGAAGATTCAAGAAAAGGAAACCAGCGAGGCGAACATCGCTAAAAATAAATCATTATCGCAAAGCGAGTATGTGTATCGAAACTTCAAGAAAAAACGTTTTGAGGTGTCGTTTGCGACATTGATGGTCGTCATCGTACTCATCGTAATCAGTCTGATCATCGTGTTTTTCACCAACGTTCTTCCATTATTGACGAAAACGCCGGAGAACATCATTTTGAATCCGGTCGATAATGTTCCTGGGGAAGTAAAACCGGATCCCAATCCCGAGCCCGAACCTGAACCACAACCCGAACCGACCGTCATCATCGTCACCAAAACCGGTCTGACGGACTATGCGATTACCGATTGGGTAAAAGGCAGGCAGGTTAAATTCGTGGTGAAATACAATTCAAGTTCGATGATGAAAGTCTTGATCAACGGAGTTTTGACCAACAATCCCACATCACGAATCTACAGCTATGGTGAGACGATGGAAGTCATCGTGGACGCGGTACAAAATAAAACCGTGACGCTCAGTTTCGGATACATCAAATACAATACGATCACCGTCAATGACATCGCCGTACCGATCGATCCGACGATCGCGGCGTCGCCGAGATCGTTTCGTATCGTGTTTACATTCACAGGAGGCGCTTCATGAATTTACCTAACCGCTTGACGATGGTCCGGATCATCCTCATACCACTGATCGTTTTGATTTTCATGTTTCCGTTTGCCCAGTTCAACATCAACGTGGGTCAAATTACGTTTGGGGCAGTGACGCTTACTTACCGCAACTTAGTTGTGTTGGCGCTTTTCGCTTTTGCGAGCTTCACGGATTTTTTGGACGGTTACATCGCGCGAAAGCACAATCTGGTAACCAGTTTCGGAAAGTTCGCCGATCCGATCGCGGACAAACTCTTGGTCAACACCATGTTCATCCTCTTCGCGTGGCAGGGCATCGTCCCGGTCGTCGCGGTGTTATTGATGCTGTGGCGCGATACGGCCGTGGATGGGATCCGCATGATCGCCAACGGAAAAGGTCGCGTAATGGCAGCCGGTTATCTTGGCAAGATTAAGACGGTCTCGCAGATGTTCACGATTATTTTTATCCTGTTGAACAACTTACCGTTCGAACTTTACAACCTACCGGTCACAAGTTTGATGATTTGGTTCTCGACGTTCATTTCGGTAATCAGCGGAATCAGCTATTTCCTGCAGGCGAAGGATCTGCTTCTTGAAACGAAATAATGGAAGAACTGTTCTTGTTTCTTGTTTCGCGTAAGTTGACGCTCAGTTCTTGCGAAAGTTACACAGGCGGGCTGTTTGCCGCCTTGTTTACGGAAATACCGGGTAGTTCGCAGGTGTTCAAAGGCGCGATCGTCGCGTATGCCAACGAAGTGAAAACCGAAGTGGTCGGCGTTTCAAACGACACGATCGCAAATTACGGCGCATTGAGCGAAGAAACGGTCGTCGAGATGGCACGTAAAACAAAGGCCAATATGCATACTGATGTTTGTGTGGCTTTTAGCGGTAATGCCGGCCCCGGCGTATCGGAACATAAGAAACAAGGTGAAGTCTACATGTGCATCGCTTACGGAAACACGACCCGAGTCTTTCATGAGCGGATCGCGGGCGATCGAACTGAAGTCCGCAAGCAAAGCGTGCTAAATGCGGCACGTAGAATCGAATCGTTGATCAGGGAAGTGGATGTACCTTGCGAAAAAGGGGATGGAGGATAAACCTATGGAAAACAAAAAAGATGCATTGTTGGAAGAAGCATTAAAGCAAATAGAGAAACAATACGGTAAGGGTTCGATCATGCGGTTGGGCGATCGTGCCAACGTCGATATCGACGCGATTAGCAGCGGTTCGATTTCGATCGACCTTGCGTTGGGAATCGGCGGTTATCCGAAAGGAAGAATCATCGAAATTTACGGTCCTGAATCCAGCGGGAAAACGACCTTGGCTTTGCATGCTATCGCCGAAGTTCAAAAACGTGGCGGAAAAGCCGCATTTATCGACGCCGAAAACGCAATCGATCCGCGATATGCCAAAAATCTTGGCGTCAAAATCGACGACTTGATCTTAAGCCAACCCGACAGCGGTGAGCAGGCGCTTGAAATCACCGAGTTGTTGATTAAGAGCGGAGCCATCGATTTGGTTGTCGTCGACTCCGTCGCCGCTTTGGTTCCGCAAGTCGAATTGGATGGCGAAATGTCGGATTCGCAAGTCGGCTTGCAGGCACGACTGATGTCAAAGGCGATGCGTAAGTTATCCGGCGTCATGAATCGTAGTGAATGTACCGTCATCTTCATTAACCAATTGCGCGAAAAAGTCGGCATCATGTTCGGTAACCCCGAAACGACGTCCGGCGGACGTGCGTTGAAATTCTATGCTTCCATCCGGATCGATGTTCGTAAAGGGGAAGCCATTAAGAATGGTTCCGATATCGTCGGAAACAAAGTGACAGTCAAAGTTGTTAAAAACAAAGTCGCGCCTCCATTCAAAGTTGCGATCGTCGAAATCATGTACGGTGAAGGCGTATCGCGCATCGGCGAACTGATCGACTTGGCGGTCGAACGCGAAGTCATCCAAAAAAGCGGTGCTTGGTTCTCGTATAAAAGCGAAAAGATCGGGCAGGGGAAAGAAGCCGTACGCGCTTTCTTGAAATCCAATCCGGTCTTGGAAGCTGAAATCAGCGAAGAAGTGAAACGGATCGTCTTCCAAAAGCCCGAAATCATCTAAAAACGCGGAAATATCGCGTTTTTCTTTTCTTAGCGAACAATGTTATTGTGGAAAGCGGCTAAATTCGTTATTATTAAAAAGAGTAATTTTTTACTTTCACAATAGGTACAGGAGGAAAAGCATGCCTAGAGACATTCTTTTTTCCGTCTTGGCCGGTATCAGCGGTTTTGCTTTGGGACTGATCGTGATGGTTTTGGTCTCAAAGTTAGGGTTAAATCGAAATCAACAAAAAGCAAGTTTACTCATCGACGAAGCAAACAACAAAGCGGATAACCTAGTGCGCCAGGCTGTCTTGGAAGGCAAAACACAGGCGTACGAATTGAAGCTTGCCGCGGAAAAAGAAGTCAAGGAACGTCGACAGGAAATCCAGGAACTGGAAAACAAGATGTCGCGCCGTGAAGATAATCTTCATTTCCGTGAAGAAACGTTGAGCAACAAAGAAAAGCAGATTGATGATAAAAATAAGCAATTAACCGAAAAATTGAACGTACTGGATAAGATGGAACGTGAATTGCAGTTAAAAATCGACAATCAGGTCAACGAACTCGAACGTTACGCCAACCTGACGGCTGCGGAAGCCAAACGCGAATT
Source organism: uncultured Erysipelotrichaceae bacterium (assembly GCA_942492825.1). GTDB lineage: Bacteria > Bacillota_I > Bacilli_A > Erysipelotrichales > Erysipelotrichaceae > GWE2-51-13. The sequence goes on from OW818635.1 coordinate 372,494, forward strand.
AATGTCCGCCGTCGAGAAGAAGATTCAAAACGAAGTGACTGCGTACATTCGGGAAGCGGAAGACGATGCGAAAGCGGTTGCGGCCGACAAGGCACGCAATATCATCGGAATGGCCATTCAACGTTATGCCCAAGAGGAAACGTTGGAGCGGACCGTTTCGGTCGTCGCTTTACCGAGTGAAGAAATGAAAGGCCGGATCATCGGCCGCGAAGGTAGAAATATCCGCGCGATCGAGCAAGCCACGGGGGTCGATCTCATCATCGACGATACACCCGAAACCATCACATTGTCTTGTTTCGATCCAATACGACGGGAAATCGCCCGTCTTGCGCTAGAGACATTGATTAAAGACGGACGTATCCAACCGGGACGTATCGAGGAAGTCGTCAATAAAGTGACGAAAGAACTCAACGAAACGATCCAAAAGATCGGCGAAGAAGCGGTGTTCAAGTTGAACATCGGTAAGATCGACCGTGAGATCGTCGGCTTGATCGGACGTTTGCGTTACCGTTATTCCTATGGTCAAAACGCTTTACAGCACAGCATGGAAGTCGCGTATCTGACCGGCATGATGGCCGCCGAACTGGGTCTAAACCAGACTTTGGCGAAACGTGCCGCCATCTTGCATGACATCGGAAAAGCCATGGACTTCGAAGTTGAAGGAAGTCATATTGAAATCGGCGTTAAGATCGCCAAGAAACACGGTGAGCATCCGGTCGTCATCAACTCGATCGAATCCCATCACGGTGAAGTCGAACCGACCAGCGTCTATGCGATTTTGGTCGCCGCGGCAGACACCTTGAGCGCCGCCCGTCCGGGTGCGCGTTTCGAATCCTTTGAGAACTACATTCAACGTCTAGAACAACTCGAGAGAATCGCGACGTCGTTTGACGGCGTCGAAAAAACGTATGCGATCCAAGCCGGACGTGAAATCCGCGTCATGGTCATCCCTGAAAAATTGGATGACATGGCATGTCATCGCATCGCGCGTGAGATCCGCGAGAAGATCGAAGCCGAATTGACCTATCCGGGTCAAATCAAAGTGACGGTTATCCGCGAGACCCGCGCATCGGATGTCGCCAAATAATGAAAATATTGTTTATCGGCGATATCGTCGGTAGCAAAGGACGGGCAGCAGTGAAACAACTGCTGCCTTCACTTCGACAGACCTACGGTGCGGATGTCGTGATCGCCAATGGGGAAAACGCCGCCCATGGGAAAGGCATCACGAAAAAAATCTACGATGAACTCTTAAGCTATGGGATCGACGCGATTACCTTGGGTAACCACGCGTTCTCGAAATCCGATCTCTATGATTTCATCGCCCAAGCGGACCGACTCGTCCGTCCGCTCAACCTTCTTCCTCTGGATTACGGTCAGTCGCACTTGCAGCTCGACGTCAACGGTACACCGCTTGTCGTCGCGAATCTTTGCGGCAGCGTATTTATGGAGAACATCAGCGAATCGCCCTTTGTGGTCATGCGCCGTTGGGCGAAGCAATTTGCGGGTAAAATCGTCTTGGTCGACATGCATGGCGAAGCGACCAGCGAGAAGATCGCGTTCGCGTATCGTTTCCAAGATCATCTGGCCGCGGTCATCGGAACCCACACCCATGTCCAGACTGCCGACGAGAAAATCATGAACGGTTGCGCCTTCATCAGCGATGTCGGTATGACCGGACCTTATGACAGCGTCATCGGCCGTGATGTCCGCGAAGTCCTGGATCGTTTCGATGGGATCCGCGCGACCCGGTATACGGTCGCGGAAGGGGATCCGCAACTTTGCGGTCTCTTCATCGAAGTCGATAATTCGACGCGCCGAGCGATCCGCGTCGAGCGGATTCAGATCCGTCCGCAAAACGATCTCATAACTCGCCCTTGAACATCCCCTCAATCGTGATATAATTGACACGACGAAGGAGGGTCTAAAAATGCCGGTTGTAGTAGCAAAAGACATTTGTATCGGGTGTGGCGCGTGCGTAGGTGTTTGTCCGGTCGGAGCGTTGTCGTTGGACGCCGACGGTAAAGCCGAATGTGACGAAGCGCTGTGCATCGATTGCGGCGCATGCATCGGAGTTTGCCCGACGCAAGCGATTTCGCAGAAATAAAGAACCAAGCATCGCTTGGTTTTTTTAACCGGAGAAAGAAACATGAAAGAAATCTTTACATTACCTAATCTAAAAGAAGCCCAGAAGCGGACGCACACCGACGCCAAAATCGAACGTTCGCTCTTTCATATCAGCGAAGAAGCGAAGCGACTTGGGATCGGTCGCAAGTATTTTCTGCGTACCTATGGTTGTCAAGCCAACGAACGGGACGGACAGACGATCCGCGGCATCTTGGAAGAAATGGGATACCTGCCCGTCATGGAAGCCGACACGGCGGATCTGATCATTTTAAATACGTGCGCTGTCCGCAAGAATGCGGAAGACAAGGTATTCGGTGAGATCGGACAACTAAAACGTTTTAAACTGAAAAACCCGGATCTGATGTTTGTGGTCTGTGGTTGCATGACACAAGAAGAAGAAGTCGTTCAAACCATTCTATCCAAACATCCGCATATCGATTTGATCTTCGGAACCCACAACATTCACCGGTTACCGGATTTGTTATATCAAGCGACGCTAACGCGCGAACGCGTTATCGAAGTCTATTCGCAAGAAGGGGATGTTATCGAAAATCTACCGGTACGCCGTGATCATTCCGCCAAAGCCTGGGTCAACATCATGTATGGTTGCGATAAGTTCTGCACCTACTGTATCGTACCTTATACCCGCGGCAAAGAGCGTTCACGGACACGTGAAGATATTCTTGAGGAAATTCAAACCTTAATCCAAGACGGATGCCAAGAAGTGACGCTCTTAGGTCAAAACGTCAACGCCTATGGTAAAGATCTTTATGGCGAAAACTGTTTCGCGGATTTATTGCGTTCTGTTTCCGCGACGGGGATCGCGCGTATCCGTTTTACCACCAGTCACCCTTGGGACTTCACCGACGAACTGATCGACGTAATCGCCAAATATCCCAACGTCATGCCCTACGTTCATTTACCGGTCCAATCCGGAAATGCGGAGATCCTGAAAATCATGGGTCGCCGCTACACCCCAGAAGATTACATGATCCTCTTCAACAAGTTGCGTTCACGTATCCCCGGCGCGGCATTTTCGACGGACATCATCGTCGGTTTCCCCAACGAAACCGAAGCGCAGTTCGAAGACACCCTACGTCTTTTCCAAGAGTGTAAGTTCGATGGTGCCTTTACCTTTGTTTACTCGCCGCGCGAAGGTACACCGGCCGCGAATATGGTCGATAACGTACCGTTGGAAGAGAAACGGAGTCGTCTGCAAATCCTAAATAATAGGGTCGCGCAATACGCATTGGAAAACAATCTAAGGATGGTCGACAAAATCGTCAACGTCTTGGTCGACGGTCCGTCGAAGAAAAACAGCGATGTATACTCCGGTTATACCGAAAACAACAAGCTTGTCAATTTCAAACCGATCCGCGAATGTATCAATGAAATCGTCCAAGTGAGAATCACCAAAGCCAAAACATGGACCTTGGATGGCGAACAGGTCGAATAATTGTAAAAAAGTCAGAGCTAAGGTATAATAAAAAAAGCAGAAAGCAGGAGGAACATATCATGGATAAAATACGCATTTTTGCGTTGGGCGGTCAAGACGAGGACGGCAAGAACCTTTATGTCGTGGAAATCAACGACAATATCTTCGTCATCGAACTTGGCATCAAATATCCGGACATTGAGCAATTGGGAATCGAAATGATCATTCCCGATATGAAATATCTCGTTGAAAATAAAGATCGCGTACGCGGTGTTTTCATTACGCATGCGCATGACGATATGATGGCAGCCTTACCGTATCTCTTAAAACAAGCCAACATCCCTATCTATACCACCCCGTTAAGCGCGGTAATGGTCGAAGAAATGTTGAAGAAGGCCGGAATCAAAGAGTTTAAGATCCATCGCATCAAACGTAACGGAAAACTTGCGATCAACGGCGTCAATTTACGTACGTTCGGATTGACACATAGCGCGGCGGATTCGTTCGGGATTTCATTCGATACCGACCAAGGCGCTGTCGTCTATGCCGGGGAATACATCATCGACCTGAACGCACGCAACGCGGCGTTCGCATGCGATATCACCGAGTTCGCGGAAATCGGCAAGAAGGGCGTTTTGGCATTGATGACCGAATCCGTATATGCGGATAAACCGGGCTTCACGGCACCCAACCATCGGATCACCGATACCGTCGAAGGCGCCATCGAAGACGCTCGCGGTCGGATTTTCATCACTCTTTACGAACAGAACCTTTACCGGTTGATCGAAGTGATCGAACTCGCCAACAAATATAAAAAGAAAATCTTCTTCGCCAACGAAAACCAGCGGAATCTGTTGCATCAAGTCGAAAAGCTTGGATATTATCATGTTCCGGCCGGATTGGAACTCAGCGCGGAGAAGTTCACCAACGACTTCACAAATGTGATCGTCATCGTCAGCGCCAGCGGACCCAACGTCTTCCGCGCGATGCACCGTATTTCGATCTCCGAAGACTCTCGGATCGAACTGCGCAAAGACGATACCGTCATCATCGCGTCACCGGTCGTACCGGGGACCGAGTTGGAAGCCAGCCAAATGGAGAACGAACTTTACAAGGAAGACGTGAACGTGGTTACTTTGGATCGGAAGAAAGTCCTTTCGATGCATGCCTCGGCCGAAGATGTGAAAATGTTGCTGTTCTTGTTGAAACCGAAATACTTCATTCCGGTCCATGGGGAATACCGCAATTTGGTCGACAATGCCAATATCGCATTGGATGTGGGATATTTCGCCGATCGCATCGTCGTGCTCGATAACGGCCAAGTCGCCTTGTTCGAAGATAAAGTATTAAAAAACACATCAACGATCATCCCGCTTGAGGATTTGATGATCGACGGAAACGAATCGTTGGATGTCAGCGGAATGGTCCTGCGCGATCGCGAGAATCTTTCCACGGACGGAGCGATCGTCGTAGGCGTCGTCGTCAATTTCGCGACCAAAGAAGTCATCGGCGGTCCCGATGTCCAATCGCGCGGCGTCATCTATCTTAAAGAAGCCGACTATATCGTCAAGGAAATCGGAAACATCGTCGAACGTACCATCGTGACCGCCGTTTCCGAAGGTCGTTACGAGAATATGCAAGTCAGAATGGAAGCGAAAGACAAAATTACGCGGTATGTCCTGAAGGAAACCGGTAAACGTCCGATGATCTTGCCGGTCATCGTCGAAATCAACGTGACGGAATAGAAACGGAGGGACTATGGCAAAAAGAAAAACGTTACGCAAAGAGGAACGCAAACTTCTCTATATCATCAATGCGTTGATTTTAATTACGCTTTCTTTGATCGCCTCGCAGAAACTCGGGGTGGTGGGTGTTTATCTCAATCGCTTGGTGAATTTCTTCGTTGGCGAAACTCTTTGGTTTTTCTATGTACTGATGATTCTATATGCGCTGTTTCTCTTGTTTTGGCATAAGAACCCCAACCTACGACTCAAAACAAGCATCGCGTTGGGACTGATGTTGACGGCGATCATCTTAACGTTCTCGTATCGTGCGTATTCGGCCAGCGATGTGGGATTTGCGGTATTCGAAAAATGGATGAGCAATGTCCCTGAAATCTTCACCGAAGGTCTTGCGCCGAACGGCGGGATGATCGGAGTATTTCTTTACTCGTTGACATCGCTCATGTTTGCCCGTGCCGGGACGCTGATGGTCATCGTTTTGTTTTATATGGTCGCGATCTTGCTTTTCGTCGACTGGAAGTACGTCAAACGTACGATCGTCAAAATGCGGAGAACCAAGAATCGTGTCATGGATCAAATCGGAGCCGAGATGGCCTATGAGCCCGAACCGATCGAAGACGAACCTAAAAAGAAACGCCATTTGAAGTTCTTGACACCCGATAAACCGGAATCCAAGGAATTTGTCGAAGATCCGTTTCTCCCGAAAGAAAGCAAACCGCAAGTCGTCGGGAAGCCGAGTTTGTTCGACGAACGGGAAGTGACGACCAAATCGGCCGCCACGGTCCATTCGATCGGAAACTATGTCTTACCTGAAACCAAGATTCTGGACGAAATCCCATTAAAATCAAAATCCAGCGCTAACGCTAACGCAGCTGCCTACAAAGGCAAGAAACTGCTTGAGATATTAAGCAACTTCGATATCGGAGCGACCTTGGTCGGTACCCATATCGGACCGGCCGTCACAAAATTCGAAGTACGTCCGGATTCGAATGTCAAAGTTTCGAAAATCGCTTCCATCCAAGACAACATCAAAATGGAATTGGCCGCCAAGGACATTCGGATCGAAGCGCCGATACCGGGACGTAACGCCGTCGGCGTCGAAATCCCGAACGTAGAGATGATACCTGTACGGATGGCTGAACTTTTAAAAGAAATACCGCCGGAAAAAGCCGGTAAAAAACTATTGTTTGCGTTAGGACGCGACTTGATGGGGAAGGCGGTATTCGCCGAACTTGATAAGATGCCTCACTTGTTGATTGCCGGTGCGACCGGCAGCGGGAAGTCCGTTTGCGTCAACTCGATCATTTCGACTTTTCTACTACGTACGACTCCCGATGAACTGAAGATGGTGCTGATCGATCCGAAAAAGGTCGAGTTCACCTTATATCAAAAAATCCCGCATTTGATCTGTCCGGTCATTTCGGACGCTTCCGAAGCCGCCCGTGCGCTCAAGATCATCGTGAAAATGATGGAAAACCGCTACGAAGTGTTTTCCAAATGCAATGTTCGCAATATCACCGGTTACAACGAACTTTTGGTACGTAATCCGCAGGAACATCTCGAACCGATGCCATGGATCGTCGTCATCATCGACGAACTCGCCGATTTGATGATCGTCGCCGGGAAAGAAGTCGAGTCCAGCATCCAACGTATTACCCAGTTGGCGCGTGCCGCCGGGATCCACTTGATCGTCGCGACCCAACGTCCGTCGGTCGATGTTATCACCGGAATCATTAAATCCAACATCCCGTCGCGTATCGCGTTTGCGGTTTCAAGCGGCGTGGATTCACGTACGATCCTCGATCATGTCGGTGCCGAACGGCTTTTGGGTTACGGAGATATGTTATTCATTCCAGTCGGAGAGCCCGCTTCGGTCCGTCTCCAAGGCGTGTTTGTTTCGGACGATGAAGTACGACGTTTGGCAGAAACGACTTCCCAGCAACGTAAACCGACCTATGACGAAGCTTTCATTAATCCGGAAGATGGTGAAGGACTTACCGAAGGAATCGCCAGCGCGCTGGATGATCCGCTCTATGAAGAAGTGCGTGAGTTTGTCATTGAAACCCAACGTGCTTCGACCTCCAGCATCCAACGCCGATTCGGTCTTGGATACAACCGTGCCGCACGCATGATGGATGTGTTGGAACAGAAAGGGATCATCGGTCCGTCGCAAGGAAGCAAGCCGCGCGATGTCCGTGTCCGTAAATCGATCGAAGAAGAGTAAGCGGTTTCAAAACCGCTTTTCCTTTGGTCTTCGACAGTTGACTTTAAACCGCAAAGAATATAAACTGATAACGAGCAGTCACACTGCGAAAAACTATGGAGGAAGAATTAATGAAGAAGCTGCTGATTCTTTTGACCGTTTTCTTGATGGTCTTCGGCTTAGCTGCATGTTCGACGCCGAAAGACGACACATTCGAACTTGCACTCATCACCGACAAAGGCGAAATCGACGATAAGTCGTTTAACCAAGGCGCATGGGAAGGCTTGAAGGAATATGCCGATGAATTCGACAAGACCTATGCCTACTACAAACCTCTCGAAGTTACCACCGACGCTTACTTAGCCGCGATCGAACTTGCGGTCAATGGCGGGGCGAAAGTCATCGTCACCCCGGGTTTCTTGTTTGAACCGGCCGTTTTCATCGCACAAGATGAGTATCCCGAAGTCAAATTCGTTTTACTCGACGGTTTCCCGAATAATCAGATCTATACCGATGCTTACCAACAGAAGATCAATGACAACGTTTACTCGATTTTCTACGCTGAAGAACAATCCGGTTTCTTGGCCGGTTATGCAGCCGTCAAAGACGGTTTCACCAACTTAGGCTTTATGGGCGGCATGGCTGTTCCGGCTGTCATTCGTTTCGGTTACGGTTTCGCTCAAGGCGCCGAATATGCCGCCAATGAACTGGGCATCGCCGAAATCAACTTGAAGTATCATTATACCGGCGACTTCGCCGATACCCCGGAAAACAAGGCGAAAGCCGCTTCCTGGTATCAAGCGGGCGTCGAAGTCATCTTCGGTTGCGGTGGTAAAGTCGGAAACTCCGTCATGTCCGCTGCGCAGGATGCCGGCAAGAAAGTGATCGGCGTTGACGTCGACCAATCCGCCGAATCCACGACCGTCATCACCTCCGCGATGAAAGAACTCGGCAACTCCGTTTACCAAGCTCTTGAAGCGTACTACGCCGACGAATTCCCGGGTGGCGAATCCGTTCACCTCGGCGCCGATGTCGACGGTATCGGTTTACCGCAGGATTTCAGCCGTTTCACGACGTTCAAGCAAGCTGACTACGACGCGATCTTCGCGAAACTCGTCAACAACGCGATCACGTTGAAGAACGACACGGATGCTGAAGATGCGACCAAATTGGGCTTAAGCATCGTCAAAGTCACCATCGAATAATCGATAAACCAAAAAAACAGATTCAACGAAGAGCGAACAAATTTGTTCGCTCTTTCATTTCTCATTCTGCGGATACCATTCGAGCGAAAAATATTATATAATCGTGCTATAGGAGAACTGCGATGGAATATGTAATCGAGATGTTGAACATCACAAAAGTGTTTCCGGGAATCATTGCCAACGACGATATCACGCTGCAGATCCGCAAAGGCGAGATCCATGCGCTTCTTGGTGAGAACGGAGCTGGGAAGTCGACGCTGATGAGCGTCCTTTTCGGATTGTATAAGGCAGAAAAAGGATCGATCCGCGTTAACGGGAAGGAAGTCAAAATCCATAACCCCAATGACGCCCGCGATCATGGAATCGGCATGGTCCACCAACATTTCAAGTTGGTACAGAATTTTACGGTTTTGGAGAATGTGGTTTTGGGTGTCGAGACCGTCAATAAAGGTGTCCTTCAAATGAAGGAAGCCCGCGATAAGGTGATGGCGTTATCCAAACGATATAACCTTTTGATCAATCCGGATGATTTGATTTCGGACATCACGGTCGGAATGCAACAACGTGTTGAAATTTTGAAAATGCTTTATCGTGAAAACGAGATCCTGATTTTCGATGAACCGACCGCTGTTTTGACTCCGCAAGAAATCGATGAGTTGATGAAGATCATGAAAGATCTGGCTTCCGAAGGGAAGTCGATCATTTTCATCACGCATAAACTCAATGAGATCAAGCAAGTCGCGGATCGCGTCACCGTTTTGCGGAAAGGCAAGTTCATTGCGACGGTCGATGTCGCTACGACGTCGAAGGAAGAAATGTCCGAGATGATGGTCGGACGAAAAGTCATTTTCGAAATTGAGAAACAAGAAGAAAAATTGGGTGAAGTGATCCTAGAGGTCAAAAACTTAGTTCTAAAATCGAAACATCACAAGAATCTGTTAAATAACGTAAGTTTCAATGTACGACGAGGAGAAATCTTGTGTATCGCCGGAATCGAAGGAAATGGTCAGACCGATCTTGTATATGCGTTATCCGGATTGTCGAGAGTCGATTCCGGCACGATCTTATACAAAGGGAAGGACATCACCCATAGTTCGATCCGCGCGCGTTCCGCAAACGGAATATCGCATATCCCGGAAGATCGTCATAAACACGGTTTGGTGTTGGATTATAATTTGGCGGAGAATCTTGTGCTTCAAACATATTTTAAATCGGAATATCAAAATCACGGGTTCATGAAATTCAAGAATATTTATCAACATGCGGATGCGCTGATCAAGCAATTCGACATTCGAAGCGGCGAAGGTGCTGATTCCCCGACACGTAGTATGTCAGGCGGAAATCAACAGAAAGCGATCGTCGCACGTGAAATCGAGAAAGATCCCGATCTTCTGATCGCGGTTCAACCGACGCGTGGATTGGATGTTGGAGCGATCGAGTACATTCATAAAAAGATCGTCGAGCAACGTGACTCGGGCAAAGCGGTCTTACTTGTTTCTTTGGAGTTGTCGGAGGTCATGAACGTCAGCGATCGGATCCTTGTCATTTACGAAGGTGAAATCGTCGGTCAAGCCGATCCGAAAGTCGTAACGCAACAAGAACTCGGATTGTTTATGTCCGGTTCGAAACGGGAGGTCGTCGCATGAAGAATCTAACGAAAAACAAGACCTTCCTCAGCATCGCCCCCTCCGTAATATCGATCTTGATCGGATTTGCGATCGGATTTCTGGTTTTGCTTGTCAGCAATCCCAGCTATGCCGGACGTGGTTTTCTGACCCTTCTTTCCGGTGGATTTACCGGCGGAATGAAAGGGATCGGTAATGTATTCTATACCGCTACCCCGATCATATTAACCGGGTTATCGGTCGGCTTTGCGTTCCGTACGGGTTTGTTTAACATCGGAGCCTCCGGACAGTTTATTATCGGTGCCTTCACCGCGGTCTTCATCGGGGTAAAATGGACGTTCTTGCCGCCCGAGATCCATTGGATCGTCGCATTGATGGGCGCCGCGATCGCTGGTGGTATCTGGGCGATGGTTCCGGGTTTGCTGAAAGCGTATCGCAACGTCAACGAAGTCATCGCTTCGATCATGATGAATTATATCGGGATGTACCTTGTGAACTTCATGGTCGTACAGTTTATTTACGATTCGATGAAAAACCAGTCGTTAACGCCTTCGGCGGCGATCATTCCGAAATTTGGCTTGGATGTCCTCTTTCCGGGGTCCAGCATCAATTTCGGTTTCGTGATCGCGATTTTGGTTGCGGTAGTAATTTACTTCATTCTCCAGCGTACGACTTTTGGATTTGAGTTGAAGGCTTGTGGATTTAACCGCCATGCCTCGGAATACGCCGGCATGAACTCGAAGCGCAATATCTGGTTGTCGATGATGATCGCCGGCATGCTTTCGGGTTTGGGCGGTGGGTTGCTTTACCTTACCGGTTCAGGTAAACATATCATCGTCGTCGATGTTCTGGCGGCGGAAGGATTTAACGGGATCTCGGTCGCGTTACTTGGTTTAAGCAATCCGCTGGGGATTATTCTTTCCGCCTTGTTTATCGCTTATATCACGGTCGGTGGTTTCTACATGCAGCCACAGTTCGTTCCCGAAGCCGTCAGTATCATGATCGGTGTCATCATCTATCTCAGCGCATTCTCGCTCTTCTTCAAAGACTGGATCATCAAAACTATCAAAAGGATCGGGGTGAAAGGGTAATATGGATATCATCTATTTCATTTTTCAGAATTCGTTGTTGTTCATCGTTCCCTTGATCGTCGTCGCGCTGGGCGGTATGTTCTCCGAACGGAGCGGCGTCGTCAACATCGCCCTCGAAGGGATCATGGCGATGGGTGCTTTTTGCAGTATCTTCTTCATCAATACCTTCCAAAAGCAAATCGGCGGACAGACGCTGTATTTGATCGCATTGTTGATCGCATGCGTTAGCGGTATCTTGTTCTCGTTGTTTCACGCATTTGCGGCCATCAACATGAAAGCGAATCAAACGATCTCCGGTACCGCGTTAAATTTATTCGCGGCGGCGTTTACGGTCTATACCGCACGGATGGTGCTTGGTTACTCGCAGATTGACTTCATCAACCAGTTTCGGATTTCGAAAGTTCCCGTCTTAGGTGATATTCCGGTTTTAGGACAATTATTATTCCAAAATGTTTATATCACCACGTATATCGGGATCGCGATCTTGCTGATTTCTTCCTTTGTTCTTTATAAAACCAGTTTCGGTTTGCGTCTGCGTGCCTGTGGCGAACATCCCCAAGCCGCGGATTCCGCCGGAATCAACGTCGTTAAAATGCGCTATGCAGGCGTCATCATCTCCGGAGCTTTGGCAGGGATCGGCGGTTTGATCTATGTCGTTCCGATCAGTACCAACTTCAGTGGAAATGTCGCCGGGTATGGGTTCTTGGCGATCGCTGTATTGATTTTCGGTCAATGGAAGCCCAGCCGTATCTTAATGGCCGCGACTTTCTTCGGCCTCATGAAAACCATTTCGGCGGTCTCGACGATTATCCCGTTCTTAGCCGATCTAAGTTTACCTACGGTTATATACAAGATTACGCCTTACTTGGCGACCTTGATCGTCCTTGCGTTTACATCGAAGAATTCCGCCGCGCCGAAAGCCGCCGGGGAACCGTACGACGCAGGCAAACGCTAACACAAAACTAAAAGCGGCACGCTGAATAGCCCCAGGTAAAGTTTACTCATAAAAAAGCATAGTATCATGAAGGTATGACTCTCGAAATTCAATGGGAGTCATACCTTTTAACTTACGCTGTGGACGATCCGTATTATAGAACAAGATAAAATCATCGATTGCTTTGAGAAGATCCGCTTCGTTCTTCGGAATATTCAACTCAAGACTCTCGCTTTTCAGGTGTGAGAAGAAGTTCTCGCAACACGCATTGTCATAGCAGTTTGCTTTCCTCGAGTGCGATACGGTGACTCCTATTTCATCAAGTCGCTCGATATAACTTCGATTGGTATATTGAAACCCTTGGTCAGAATGTAAGGTGCAAATATAAGTTGGATTCCAATATTCGGTGAAAACTTGATCCAGACAAGCCGTAACGAGTAGACAATCATTAAACTCCGAGACCGTGTATGCTATGATGGAATTGTCAAAGAGGTCCTTGATCACGCTAAGATAAAGGCGGCCTTCTTGATGGTAGACGTAACTGACGTCGGTTACCAGTTTTTCGAGAGGCCGCGAGGCCTCAAACTTCCGGGCAAGGACGTTGTCGCAAACGATTCTTGCCTTTTGATTGGGATCCGATGTCGTGCAGTTTTGAAATCGTTTCTTGCGGATGGGGCTTTGAATGCCCAGAATATGCATGTAACGCAGAACCGTTTTATCATTGATCCTACGGTGATCAAGGCGTATCAATTGATCTCGGATGTAACGATACCCCTTCTTTTCACGGTCAAACAGTTCGAGAATGCGTTCAGCGAGTTGTTCATCAAACCATCGATACATAGGCTTTCCAATACGCAACCATCGGTAATAGGCTTGGGGACTCACCTTGAGATACGAACAGAGTCGCTTTGTGCAGAACCCGTCATCCGTCAAATCATAAACAATCATGTATCGTTGCGCTCTCCTGAGTTTTTTAACCGGAGAGCCTTCACTTTTTTTAGGATGGCGTTCTCCATTTTTAGGTATTCGATTTGTTGTTCTAGCGGCCAGTCTTCAATCTTCTTTTCGCGAAAATGTTTTCCAAAATTTGGATTATTACCTTCTCGTCGGTCTTTCGACAGTGCTTCTGGACCCCCTTGACGATACAGCTGGGTCCATTTTCTGACTTGCGCATCACTCTTCAACCCAAATGATCTCGCAACTTGCCTCCAACCTCCAACCTTTCTGCTTAGATAGGCTTCAACTACTTCTTGCTTAAATTCAGGGCTATACTTCGCAAAGACACTTCCTTTCTTGGCCATAATAAAACCTCCTTTGTGTTATCTTACATCTGTCATATGACATTTGTCAGATTCAAGGAGGTTTGATTCAGATTGCGCTTTTTTGTTGTATAAACTTTACCTGGGGCAGTTCACGCGCCGCTTTTTTCATGAGATAGTTCTAAGAATCTATTCGAATCGATTACTTACGGTTCTCTTCGATCAAACGGTTCTTAAGCGTCCACAAGGGGAGGGATAAGTCGACGTAATAGTTGTGCGGATTGCGCAGACGTTTGACTTCATCCCAAATGGTATCCATTTGTTGCTTACAGAAATCGCGTGTCTCCATCGTATTGCGAGTCGTATACACCAACTCGCCGTTGACGAAGATCGGAACCTGGAGTTGCATGTAATGGTAATTCGTGATCGTCTTCTTCTTCCATGGCGTGATCGGATCAAACAAAGTGTACTCATCCATCGGAATGATTTCGTCGGCCAAACAGATCAGATCGCCCAATGCCTTATTGGTCGTGTTATCGTAAAACCGAATCAGACGTTTGAATCCCGGATTCGTGATTTTCTCGACGTTCTCACTGATTTTGATTTTCGGGATGATTTCCGAGTCCTTCTCATAGGCAACCACTTTATAAACGCCGCCCAAGACCGGCGATGATTTCGAAGTGATCAAGTTCTCACCGACGCCGAAGGAGTCGATCTTCGCATCCTGCAGGATCAAGTCATCGATGATACTTTCATCCAATGAATTGGATGCGATGATCTTACAATCCGTCAATCCCGCTTCATCCAACATGATTCGCGCCCGTTTGGAAAGGTAAGCCAAGTCACCGCTGTCCATGCGGATCCCTTTCAGACGATGGCCGTTGGGAATCAAGAAGTCCTTGGCGACTTTGATCGCATTGGGTACGCCGCTCTTCAAGGTATCATAGGTATCGACCAAGAAAATCGCATTTTCCGGTTGAATCTTCGAAAAGGTCAAGAACGCTTCATATTCGGAATCATGCAACTGAATATAACTATGTGCGATCGTGCCCGAAATCGGAATCCCGAATTTCATGCCCGCTAAGGTACAGGAAGTACCGACACAACCGGCGATGACCGCGGCTCGTGCTCCCTCGATGGAGGCATCGATGCCTTGCGCACGACGCGCTCCGAACTCCATGACCGCCCGACCCCGCGCCGCATTGACGATTCGACTCGCTTTGGTGGTGATCAACGTAGGGTAATTGACGCATAAAAGCAACAGAGTTTCGACCAATTGCGCTTGGATGTAAGTACCGCGAACGGTGACCAACGGTTCGTTTTCGAAAACGGGCATACCTTCTTCGACCGACCAGATATCAAGATTCAACTTCAAGTGACGCAGATAATCGATAAATGCCTCATCGAACTTTTCGGTCTGACGTAGAAAGGTCAATTGTTCCTCGGTGAATTTGAAACTTTGGATCGCTTCGATCAATCGATTTAAACCATTGAAAATCAAATACCCACCATCATCGGGAATACGGCGGATAAACATGTCGAAATAGGCGATTTCTTCGTGGCGTTGTTCCTTGAAGTAGGTATAAGCCATCGTAAATTCATAGAAATCAGTCATGAAGGCGATATCATTCGTGTACATATTTGCTCTCTTTCCAGTCGGTCGTTTATTTTCAATACCGGCATAACAGACCTGTGACGAATCTTTTAAGATAAACACGTCCATGAAGAAACGTCTTGGCATTGGCATCGTCAATGCCATCATCGGTATATTCCTTGATTAAATCGATGAATTCAAAGATAATAGTGCTAATCGTACGTACTACGTACGAACGTCGACAGCGATCTCATCCCGAGATATTCGAGGGAAATCCGTACCGATGCGAACGTATCGTTCAGTTCGCTTCGTCGAGTCAATTATATCACATTCGATAACAACGATTAAGGAGCACATGCATGGAAACCTTTCAGCATTTCGGTCGCTTTCACTTATTGGAGAGCGAAAAATTCAAAGACATCACCGTATCCTTACGGATCTTAGGCGAAAACAAAGAACCGTATGTCAGTATGCGTAATCTGTTGGCGCAGATTCTGATCGACCGTGGCGCGCATTACCCGCACAAACGCGATCTAAGCGTGATGTGCGATGTATGCTACGGATTAACGGTCGATTCCAAAACGACCGCCTACGGGAAAGCACACAGCCTAGAATTCAAATTCAAAACGATCAGCGACCGCTACGCAACCGATAAGCCCTTCGAAAAGGCGGTATCGTTCGTCGCGGATCTTTTGCGATATCCTCTGATCAACGAAGCGACCCTCAGCGAAGCCAAAGTCAATGTCAACGCATCGTTGTTGCGTTATCAAGACAATCCTTCCCAATACGCGATGATCCAAGCCTGCGCCTTGGCGGGTAAAGGCAGTAGTTTGGCGGTCTTTAGCCAAGGGAGTAAGGGAATCGTCGACTCGATCACGGTAGACCAGCTTGAGGAATACTATCAAAGGATGTTGAAGACGGATCGCTTCGATCTCTTCGCGATCGGCGATTTCAAGAGTCATGAGTTGCTACCACGCTTGAAATCGGAATTCGCGTTCTTGTCCGAAACCAATCAAACGCAAAGCGCATATTCGAATTTGGGCTTAACGTATCAGACCGGACACAGCGAACGCGATGTCGATCAAGCAAACCTTATCCAAATGTATAGTCTGAACGCGGAAATCTTCGATTCCGAATACATCGCGCATCGCATCGCATGCGTCATGCTTGGGCAACTTCCGAACTCGCTGCTTTTCGCCGAAGTTCGCGAAGCGCGGAGTCTTTGTTATTCGATTTATTCCTCGATGATCCAATTCGATGGATTATTGACGATTTCGACCGGAATCGACATCGAGAAACAGGCCGAAGTCGAAGCCTTGATCGAAGTCCAAATCGATCGATTGCGTACCGGGAACGTTGAACCGAAGTTATTGCGCACCGCCCAGGACATGTTGATTTCATCCTTGAAATCCGCGACCGACGATGTTTCCTCACTCATCAACTTTTATCATCAACGAGCTTTGACGATCCAAGACGAAACGTTGGATTCGTTTGCGCAACGTCTTTCGGAAGTCAAAATCGAAGACATTATGCAAGCCGTGTCGAAATGGCGCAAACTTGTCGCATTTACGGTCGGAAAGAAGGTGTCCGCATGATCCAAAAAGAATATCCTCGTTTCAATGAAAAACTAATCGAAACAACCTTAGCCAACGGGATGCGTGTCTTTTTCATTCCGAAACCCGGATTTGTCTCGTCGACCGTCGTATACATGGTCCCGTTTGGATCCTTGGATGTCGTTCAAAAGGACGCGCAAGGGAAGCTGATCGAAAGCAATGCGGGCGTCGCCCACTTTTTGGAACACAAGCTTTTCGAAAGCAATACGGGAACGGATATCATGGAAGCGTTCAGCGCTTTGTCCGCCAACGTCAACGCCTTTACTTCTTTTAACGAAACGTGTTATTACTTTTCGACCGGCGAAGCGGATATCGACGCGCCCTTGAATTTATTATTGGATTTCGTCCAAAACCTTTCGATCACCGAAGCTTCGGTCGAAAAGGAAAAGGGCATCATCACCCAAGAATTACGCATGTATATGAACATGCCGGAAGCACGTTTGATGTATGAGACTTACCGTGCCGTCTTCAAATCGCATCCGATCCGGATCGACATCGGCGGAACCGAAAAGAGCGTCAAAGCCATCACCAAGGATGAACTGGAAGATATCTATCAAGCAAACTATCATCCATCAAACAGCGTTTTGGTCATCGTTTCGGGTCAAGATCCGCAACACTTGATCGATCTTATCGCAAAGAACCAAGCCGAAAAAGAATTTCCGCCGTTTACGGCACGCAAACGCTGGATCGAGAAGGAAGAACTTAAGGTCCACAAGAAACATCATACGTTCGCCATGGACATCCAAGCGAAAAAGATCACCTATAGTTTCAAGTTTCAACCCGTCGAAGGAACTCCGATGGATCATTTGGTACAGGAATGGACGGTCCGGATATTCTTGGAACTGATGTTCTCGTCATACAATCCCTCCTATCAAACATGGTTGGATGCCAATCGCATCAACGATTATTTCGGGTACGAAGTCGATGTGACCGAAGAATACGGATTCGCGATGTTCTATGGCGAAAAGGAGTCCGAACAAGATTTGGTCGATCTCGTGAACGAAGGATTGAATACCGATTTTGATACGGTCGCGCCGTACTTCGAGAATCTGAAGAAACGTTATTACGGTCAATCGATCCGCAGTCTAAACAACCCGGATGACCTCGCCGTGTCCTATGCCCGCAGTATTCTTCAAAATCTGGATTACTTTGAGACATTGGATGCGGTCAACCGCATCACGTTGGATGATTTACGATCGGTTCGTCAATTGTTCGACCGCGAAAAGTCAAGCATCGTCAGCGTCACGGGTAAGTCGAAATGATCATCGGGGTCGGATGCGATATCGTCGCGATTTCACGTTTCGAAGAGAAGCGCGACGCATTTGCGCGTAAAATCCTTACGACATTGGAAAAGGATCTTTATGAAACGATCCATCCATCCTTGCGCTTACAATGGCTTGCCGGTCGGTTCGCCGCGAAAGAAGCGATCGTAAAAGCGTTGGATTACGAAACCACGATTAGCCAGATCGGCGTACTCAGCACACCGCAAGGCAAACCGATCTGTGTATTGGAGGGATATACCGTGCATATTTCGATCTCGCACGAACATGAATACGCGATTGCGTATGCGATGGTCGAAAAACCCTAAACTTGTATGAAACGGCAAGTTTGCCTTAGGCAAACTTGCTCTTTTTAGTAGATTTAAGCAAATTTACCCATTTGCGAAAGCACACCGACTTATGCATAATATCCCTACCTAAAGGAGGAAATTATGCTGAATCAAGTCGTATTGGTAGGAAGAGTCGCCGAATTGCCGGAAATCAAGGAAACGGCCAGCGGAATCAAACTCGCGCAAATGTTGATCGAAGTCGATCGCAGTTTCCGTAATAGTCAAGGCGAGTATGAAAAAGATTTGTTTATGTGTACGTTATGGCGGGGAATCGCCGAAACAGCGATCGCGCAATGCGAAATAGGATCGATAATCGGAGTGAAAGGTCGTCTACAAGCAGGGAATTTCGACACGAAGGAACACTCGAAATTTTATTACTGTGAAGTCGTTGCTGAAAAAGTATCTTTCTTAAGCGCGAATACCTAAGTTATTTACGGAAATCGCACGATAGAACCGCGATTTCCTTTTATAGAGTCATTAATGATGCATTGTCCAATATCAATGCGAGAAACAAAAAGTGCATCTTTAAATCAGGATTTCGATGATAATCTTGAACGCGGAACAGGGGCTGAATGACGTGAAATTCCCTATAATTTAGGTGAACTACTAAGGAATCCTCGATAGTTGCATATTTCACGGAAGTATAACTGTACCCAATCGGGGTTAAATAATACTCAATATTATCGTTTCATGCTATATCGGGTATATTTGCATCGGTACTTACTATCGTTGTATATATCGTATTAAAATGCAACGATAGAATTTAAGTGTAACAATCGCTTTTATTTTCGCGCTTATTGGTGCATATGGTGCTGTTAATGCAATCATCAATAATTGTGACACAATGAAGATTAGAGAAGGGAAGCTCGAGGGGATCATGGAAACTCAAATGGCAAACCTTCAAAACACGCTTCAAGGGCATAAGGATGGTTCCAATCAAGTTATCGCAGAGGTGAAAACTGCCGCGAAAGTAACGCGTGAGGAAGTTAAGAAGATTGATAATCGGCTGGTTGCAATTGAGGTGTCTCCCAAAGAGAATCATTGACCAAGCGTCGTTGCACAGTAACAAGCCACCTAACAAGTGGCTTTTCTTCTGGCACTTGTCAGGAGAAAACTGAAGAAATCGAGAGGGATATGATGCATTCCATGTGAAATACTTAAAATCAACCGATAAGGAGAGGTTTAGATTCCAAGGTATGGTATATTTATTACAAAGGGGAGGAATATTATGAAGAAGAACTCGTTTGTTTCAATTTTAGTACTGTTTCTGACTATTTCTTTGTTTGGATGCTCAACTCAACCGAAACCAGAAAGTTCGATTCGAGAGTATCTTGACGCTTTCAAAACTGGCGAAACTGTAGACAATAGTTTGTACTTTAATGGGTCGATTTCAGCTTTTAACGAACTAGTGTCACCCGAAGATGGTACACCTGCTGAAGTAATAGATTCGATGAAGAATATAATGTATGGATATAGTTATGTTGTAAAAGATACAACCATTGCTGATGACAAAGAATCAGCTACTGTCAATATTGAGATTACAACAGTAGATGGGGGAAGCCTCTTAACTAATTTTATCAGCCAATACATGACGAATGCGTTTGTTATGATATTTGCTGGAAAGACACAAGCTGAGATCGAAGAATATGCAGTTGACTTGTTTGCTAATCTATCATCAAATCTTGAAAAAAACAAAGTGTTTCCAGTAACTGTTAAACTTATAAAAGTTGATAAAAAGTGGTTGATGGATGGCGGTGATGCAAATTCAACCTTATTTGATGCGATGACTGGTGGTATGCTTACTGCTGCGAAGAACATTCAAGAACAATTCAACTGATCAAATTGAGGTTTAAGAAATAGAGCCATCCTTCGGAATGGCTTTTTAATTTGTCCTATGAATGTCCTAAAGAACTCTCGGAACTCCGATAATGTTATTCGGTAAATAATTAACGATATACAGGTTTAATTAGTAGATATTGTGACCCTGAAATTCTTGATGGAGTGTTTTCTCGACGCATGGCGGATACTCGAAGTAACTAGTCTGCCGTAGAAACAGAAATACGTAGCAATGATTCTTTATGAAATTAAGAAAAGACTAGTCATCAATCAGGGTGACTAGTCTTTTTTACTCACTGCGATTTGCTTCTAAGCAAACAGTATATCTCGGTAGCCGAAACTTTGATTCCATGTTCGGCTTGTAGGAAACCAGCTAATTGCTCAGATAGCCAAATAAGACAGCAAATATCTAGTTTAGAAATGAATCTTTCCTCCTTTCCTCTCCTTTTGGGCGAAGTATAGCACAGTGTTTTCTATTTTCAAAGTGCAAAGATGTGGTGATAAAACTACTAAAAAGCCCTCGCGGGCTCTATGAATTTTCAATTACAAATATCTATTCAATACCTCTACCAAATTTTCGGAATAATCATAAATTGAATCGAGAGTCTCAAGGGGGTATCGAACTGCTTTTTTATCAACATCTGGAATTTGGATCGCCAGTTTCTTTCCTGCTTCAATTCTACAGATCCATTTTCTTCCGTTGTCATCAAGCAACACATTCATATACGACTCTGTATCTCGATAAACAATTCTCTTTGCGTTGACATGAACTCTCAGAATCGATTTAACGATTGCATATGCACTAATCTCTTCCATCGTAGTAAAAATCTTGTTTTCTGCTTCCGGTACCTCTTCGAGTGTTTCTACAGGTGTTTCACTGACGGCCAAAGTTTCTTTAAACTTTGTGCTCATTTTTTCGTTGATGTGTTGGTTGATACCGCGTTTTATGATGGGTTTGAACTTCTCTATAACTGCCTGGTTCTTTTGGCCATCATAGATTCGGCCAATAATCATCTTCACAAATTCGTCCGGTAAATTCTCTATAATCGATTTAAACTCATTCTTTGCAAGATTTAAGTATTTCAACTCGGAAGCAGCATTGACGATGTTTGATACATTCAACTTTGTCTTCATGAAGTTCTCGAGATAGTCGATTGCCTGATCATTAAGATCAAGCATTTCGAGCTCGAAGAAGGGTAGAGAGTCCATTTTATTTGGTGAATCGAGATCGGTATAAAAACGGTAATTGATTCCATTTGTTAGAATGGCGAACTTAGCGGAAGTCGTTCCAAAATATCGAAAAAGCTGTGAGTCGTGTTTCTCAAGTTTTTGAGTACACGATTTTGCTTCAATGAGAATCATTGGTTTACCATCGATCAGTATTGTATAATCGACTTTCTCACCTTTTTTGATCCCTACGTCTGCTGTGAATTCCGGACAAAATTCAAGTGGATTAAACACATCAAACCCCAGTATTTGGAAGAAAGGCAAAATCAATGATTGTTTTGTGGACTCTTCTGTCTTAATATGCGGAACTAACTGCTTGACTCGTTCAGACAATGAATAGATCTTCTCGTTTATTTCCATTTTGCCCCCGTATGAATGACCATTCATTCATATATGTTGCTTTTATTATACAACTGTCGTTAGTTTGATTGCACATTTTTCTAAAAACTGATGAGAAAGTTATTTCTGGACGTTAGGGATTGTTCGAAAGTAAACAATAAGTTTATTAATGACTGCAGCTTTTTTGCCACAGTTTTATGTGCTTTGCTGAATTATGAATAATTATCGAAAGTATAGAAGTACTTTCAAAAGCCATCATTTACTACGTTTTAATAACCTCTATCACATAGAAATGACAATACGCAATAGCGAAGTCGTTGATGTTAAAGTATCTTTCTTAAGCGAAAATATCTAAGTTATTTACGGAAATCGCACGATAGTACCGCGATCTCCTTTTATAATGTCATTAATTATGCATTGTCCAAGATCAATGCGAGAAACAAAAAGTGCATCTTAAAATCAGGATTTCGATGATAAATATGATTAAGGAAACAGGGGATAAATCGACGAAAACGGTTCAAACCGTTTTTTCTTTTGCCCGCATACTGTATAATAAAACCAAGAGGTGCCTATGAAACAATACCTTGACTTATTGGAAACGATCTTAAAAAACGGAACCGATCGTCCCGATCGCACGTCGACCGGAACTCGGTCGATTTTCGGCTATCAGATGCGCTTTGACTTGGGTGAAGGATTCCCGCTTCTGACAACCAAGAAGGTGCATTTCAAATCATTGGCGGTCGAACTGCTATGGTTTATCCAAGGAAGCACCAACATCCGACCGTTGGTTTTGGAAAATGTGCGGATCTGGAACGAATGGCCATACACGAAATATACCAAAAGCCCTGATTACCTTGGCGAGACGCTGGAAGAGTATGTGACTAAAATCAAAGAGGATGAAGAATTTGCATCCAAACACGGAAATCTAGGACCGGTCTATGGGAAACAGTGGCGTAATTTCAACGGCGTGGATCAATTGGAAGTATTGATCGATGGATTGAAAAACAATCCGTTTTCGCGTCGCCACATCATCAGCGCTTGGAATCCGGCCGAACTGGAAGATATGGCCTTGCCGCCATGCCACATGATGATGCAATTCTATGTATCTTCGGACAAGAAAAAGCTTTCCTGTCAGCTCTACCAACGCAGCGCGGATGTTTTTCTCGGCGTTCCCTTCAACATCGCTTCGTATGCGTTGTTTACCATGATGATCGCGCACGTATGCGGATATGAAGCCGGCGAGTTCGTCCATACCTTCGGAGATGTGCATATCTACAACGATCATTTCCAACAAGTCTCCCTTCAACTAACACGCCAACCTAAAGCATTGCCGACCTTGCGGTTTGCCCGAAATGTCACATCGATCGAAGATTTCCGATATGAAGACTTCATTTTGGAAAACTACGATCCGCACCCCTTAATCAAAGCGCAGGTGAGTGTCTGATGTTTACGCTCATCGTCGCCAAGGACCAACAAGGCAATATCGGGAAAAAAGGTTGGATGCCGTGGCATTTGCCCGAAGACTTGAAATTATTCAAAGCGCGTACCCTCAACCACACGATCGTGATGGGGAAGACGACGTTTCTCGGAATCGGGAAACCTTTGCCGCAACGACGGATGCTGGTCGTTACCCATGACGAAACGCTAAGTAAAAGATATGAAGGAATCGAAACGATCCATGATTTCGTCACGTTCTTGGAAACTAACCGCAACATTGAAGAAGAAATCTTCATTTGCGGAGGTGCTGAAATCTACCGTCAGGCGTTGCCATACTGTTCGAAGATGGTCATTACCGAGGTTGAGGGCGTCCATGACGCCGACATTTCGTTTCCGCCCTATGATGAAAAAGAATTCATGCTAACGTCCGAAACGGCGTATGAAGGATTTACCGTCAAGATCTACGATCGAAAGGACCAATATGTTTAAACAGTGGAAGAAATTTAAATTATGGCTGAAAATGAGCTTTTTCTTACCGGCCGCTTATATTTCGGCGGTACGGGTCGCGAAAAAAGATTTCGGTCTACGTTATGAAGTCGCACGTATTTGGGCGAACATGATCCTCAGATTCACGCGTACGCGTTTGGAAATCAAAGGTAATGAGAATTTTCCAACCGAACCGGGCAATCTTATCGTCGTCAACCATCAAGGAAGCATGGATGCGTTCGTCTTATTTTCCGCGATCGAAACTCCGTTCTCGGCGGTCGGAAAAGTCGAAGGCGCCAAAATCCCTTTTCTAGGGAAATGGTACAAAACGATGGAAATGGTATTATTTGACCGCGACAGCGCGAAGGATTCGCTGCGAATGGTCAAGGAAGCCGCGAAGAAGTTGACCGAGGGTCGCAACGTCCTCATTTTTCCGGAAGGCACGCGATCTAAAAGCGCGACATTGGGCGATTTTAAGGCCGGTGCTCTAAAGCCGGCGTTTATCGCGCAAAAACCGATCGTTCCGATCGCGTTGGTCGACAGTTACAAGGTGCTTGACGAACCGGGCGGAAGTCGGTTTGTGGTCGGTGTACGAATCGGGAAACCGATATTATTTCAAGATTATGAAGGGAAGTCCACGCAAGAGGTGACCGATCAAGTCAAACAGATCATTCAAACCATGATGGACAAGAAAGAAGGATAACTATGCGTTTTGTTGAACTGATTGAAAAAAAGCGCGATAAACAGGAGTTAAGCGCGGAAGAGATCCGTTTTTGGGTCGAACAATATGTCGCCGGAGAGATTCCCGATTACCAAGTCTCGGCGCTTTTGATGGCGATCGTCCTCAATGGGATGACCGCAAACGAAACCACGTCGCTGACGATGGCGATGATGAATAGCGGCGATGTGTATGACTTAAGCGCGATCGCCGGTATTAAAGTCGATAAGCACAGTACCGGTGGTGTCGGAGATAAGACCAGTTTGGTCTTGGGTCCGATGGTCGCCGCGGCCGGGGCGAAAGTCGCTAAAATGTCCGGCCGAGGTCTCGGACATACCGGCGGTACGATCGATAAACTCGAATCGATTCCGGGATTCAACGTCGAGCTAACGCAAGCGGACTTCATCCGTCAAGTCAATGAAATCGGCTTGGCGATCATCGGTCAAACCGCCGATCTAGTGCCGGCGGACAAGAAACTATATGCGTTACGCGATGTGACCGGAACCGTTCCCGCGATACCCTTGATCGCTTCGTCGATCATGTCGAAGAAACTGGCAGCCGGATCGGATGCGATCTTGCTGGATGTCAAATACGGCGACGGCGCGTTCATGCATACGCCGCAACGTGCGATCGAGTTGGCCGAGGCCATGATCGCGATCGGAAACGGGATGGGACGTAACACACATGCGATCATTTCCGATATGAACGAACCTTTGGGCAACGCGATCGGCAATGCCTTGGAAGTCAAGGAAGCCATCGATACGCTTCACGGACATGGACCGGAAGACTTCACGGAGTTGGTATTGGAAGCCGGCGCGATCCTGTTAATGCAGGCGAAATGCGCGAATTCCATCGAAGAAGCGAAAGAAAAATTAAAAGAAACGATCGTTTCGGGCAGCGCTTTTGAGAAGTTCGTCGCGTTTGTCCAAGCGCAGGGCGGAGATGTCGATTTTGTACGCCATCCCGAAAAATTGCCTCAAGCTACCTATGTTACCGAATTGCGGGCAACGCACAACGGTTGGATCGCCGGTGTCAAAGCGATGAAACTCGGAACCTTGGCAATGGAACTCGGTGCCGGACGGGCGACGAAAGAAGATAAGATCGATCCTTCGGTCGGCTTGGTCATCAATAAAAAAGTCGGTCAACCTGTCAACCAGGGTGAATCGCTCGTGACCATCCATCATGCGCGACCGTTGGATCCAACATGGTTGGACGAGCTGATATCGGCCTTTGAGATCGTTTCGACGCCGACGACGCGCCAAGCGTTGATTTACGCAAAACTCTAAAAACGGAGGAACTCCTCCGTTTTTAATGTCGGGATATTGCCTAAAGTCAGCTTGCTCTTTTTAATATGACGGGATTTTGGTATAATATCCCAAGGTGAGAAAATGACCTTTACCGTAAACAGCAGCGTCTTCGAGGGACCTCTCGATTTGATGTTGCATCTGATTAAAGAAAAGAAGTTGGATCTCTTCGCGTTGGACGTGGACGTTTTGATCGACCAATACATCGCATTCATCCACCAGATGGAACAAACCCATCTTGAAATCGCCAGCGAATTCATCGTGGAATTGGCGACGTTGACCGAATATAAGTCACGCAAATGCCTGCCGCGGGATGAATCGACGTTGGAAGCGGAAGACTACCAGAAAGAAACGCGCGATCAATTGGTGAACCGTTTGATCGAGTATCAAAAGTTCAAAGAAGTCAGCGAAGCGCTTTCGGCGCGGTTTGAGGAGCGAGCGATGCAGATCGCCAAGCCGATCGACAAAGAAGTCTTGAAACTGGCGGAAGAAGAAAATCTCAACTTCCTGCAAGCGGATTCGTATGATCTGATCAAAGCGATGAAACGCTGCCTACAACGTTTCCATACTGTCAGTAACACCGAAGTCAAGATTACGCAACGCGAACTATCGATCGACCAACGCACCAACCAGTTGCGTCTGATCATCGAACATTTGCCCGAGCCGTTCTCGTTTAGCGATTTGACGGCGGATTGCTTAGAAGTCCACATGGTGATCGTTACGTTCTTGGCGATCTTGGACATGTTGCGATTGCAAGAACTGATATTTACGATCGAAGACGACGAAATCTGGTTTCGAAGGAGCGGCTATGACGGATATGACGATTGAAGCGATTTTGGAAGGAATCCTTTTTGTTTTCGGGGATGAAGGCGCTACCTTGGCGCAATTATCGGACGCGGTAGCTTTACCGTCTGAAACGGTACGCGACATCCTGAATGACATGAAGGCGGTCTATCAAGATGAAAAGCGAGGTTTTGAACTCGCCGTTTTCAATGACACGTATAAATTCATCTCAAAACCTTTCGTACGCGATTATATCCAACGGATATTGACCTTATCGAAGACCCGCACGCTTTCGCAATCCGCCCTTGAAACCTTGGCGATCATCGCATATAAACAACCGGTGACCCGGATCGAAATCGAAGAGATCCGTGGCGTCGGCTGCGATATGATGTTGAAGAAGCTGATGGCGCAAGATCTCATACGCGAAGCGGGACGCACCGAAACGGCTGGGCGACCCATCCTATATGAGATCACCGACGAGTTTTTGGATTTGTTTAAGCTGATCAGTTTGGATGAACTACCGCATTTACCGCAATACGAAGAAACGCGCTTAAGCGACCAACTCTTCGAGTAAGGAGCCTGCATGGAACGATTACAGAAAGTCATCGCTAGAGCCGGGATCGCTTCCCGACGCAAAGCGGAAGAATTGATCCTCGCAGGACGTGTCACGGTCGACGGCGAAATCGTCGACACGCTGGGATTCAAAGTTAAAAAAGGCGCCGTCGTAAACGTTGACGGAAAGAAAGTCGATGGCGAAGACAAAGTTTATTTCGTCATGTACAAACCGAAGAAAGTCGTCTGCACCCTCAATGACGAACATCAACGGAAAACCGTCGTCAGTTTGATGCCGGACGTAACGCAACGCGTCTTTCCGGTCGGCAGGCTCGATTACGATACCACCGGAGTCCTTTTGTTGACCAATGACGGGGAATTCGCCAACTCTATGACCCACCCGCGCTATCACATGGCCAAGATCTATGAAGTCACGATCGACGGCGTGTTGACCACCCCGCAAATCAAACAACTCGAAGCCGGCATCCAGTTGGATGACGGAACGGTCACGTTACCCGCAAAAGTATGGATCACCCGGAAGGACCCGTCAAAGAAGGCGACCGAGTTCGAACTGACGATCAAGGAAGGGAAGAACCGCCAAATCAAACGAATGTTAGAAGCGTTGGGGTATGAAGTGACCCGTTTACACCGTAAACAATTCGCCTTCATCAAAGTCAACGATCTACGTCCGGGCGAATATCGCCGGTTGAAACCCTTTGAAGTCAAACAATTGAGAAAACTTGCGGAAGAGGGAGCTGCCGACTGATGCAGCAATACTTTTACGACCGACCCTTGTCCATTGACGCACGGATCGAGCTGGATGCCGAAACGGTACATCATCAACTGACGGTGCTCCGACACAAAGACGGGGAACTGTTTCGAATGGCGGACAGTGATGGAAAGATTTTTTTGGCGAAATTGATCCTACAAAAGAATCAAGCGTTCGCACACATACTTTCTTCATTGGACGAATCCAACGAAATGCGTGTTCGCGTCACCGTGATCCAAGCTTTGATCAAAGGCGATCGATGGGACTACTTCCTCCAAAAAGCGACCGAGTGCGGTGTCGAAACGATCGTTCCCTACCTCAGCGAACGAAACGTCGTCAAATATGATCCCAAAGACGCCGGTAAGAAGTTGGAACGCTGGCGTAAAATCGTAAAAGAAGCGGCCGAGCAATGTCGTCGCAATAAAGTTCCCGTCATCACCGAACCCATCGACCAACATGGACTGAAGACCTACAAAAGTCAAACCAATTTCGTCGCCTATGAAGATGAAAGCCATGGCGTCCAATTAAAAGACATCGATCTTTCGACCGATTCGGTTTCGATCGTCATCGGGAGCGAAGGCGGTTTCTCGAAGCATGAAATCCAAACCTTAACCGATCTAGGCTTTTCACCGGTCGGATTGGGGAAACGTATTTTGCGTGCCGAAACGGCGGCGATCGTCGCCTTGACCTTGATTGAAAGTAAAACCTAACCTATGAAAAAACTGATCGCGATCCTTCGCAAAGCGAATTCGCTGACATGTAAGTCGACGCAAGAAGACCAGCAGT
The DNA here is from genome assembly GCA_942492825.1 of uncultured Erysipelotrichaceae bacterium. Lineage (GTDB taxonomy): Bacteria > Bacillota_I > Bacilli_A > Erysipelotrichales > Erysipelotrichaceae > GWE2-51-13. The sequence goes on from OW818635.1 coordinate 401,168, forward strand.
TCGCGAAAACGATGAAAACTAAATTCGATGAATACCGTCTACCGTTTCAGGTCGGCGATGATTTCGCGTACTTCCGCAGCCGCATCTTTTACCGTGGCATTTTAACCAAAGAGCGATTCGAACAACGTTTCGAAGACACACGCAACCAACTCATCGAAATGTGGGAAACGATGACCTATCAAGAACGTAACCTATTGCTGCAACTGGATCTCGATCCACTGAAATCTGAACAACCGTTTTTGGATACACCCAACGGAAAAATCTGGATTCCTTTCTTCGATGATTTACTCAATTCGCTCTATGATCATCAAATCGCCATTTTCGAACTGCCCCAGTATTTTAAACTCTACCGACAATTTGCGGATAAAGTGCTACCTTTGGAAGAACGAGGACTGGCATTATGGTCGGCCGGATTCGTCGATTGGGTCGATCTTTGCGCCGATGACCAACGTTGCGTTTTCTATTACAAACCGACGCACAGTCTCTATACCCTCGATGCCACGTTCCAACTTACCGCCTATCCGCTCTCCAAAAAGCCGATCGTCGAAGAATCCTATGAACGTCTGATCGGGATGGGTTCGGCGTTGCTTGTCAACGATGAAATCAAATTCATCCGCGAACTCTTGGACTCCAAACTCGTCGACACTAAGACCAAGGTACGTATCGGACGTTATCTGAAAAAAGAACATACCGATGCTGGGGTGAAAGCATGACGACCTTTGCGATTGCCACACTCGGGTGTAAAGTGAACTCATTCGAGTCCGAAAGTTACGCCGAAAGTCTGATTGCGATCGGATATCGCGAAGTCGACTTCAAAGAACGGGCGGACGTTTATGTCATCAACACTTGTTCGGTTACCAATACCGCCGCCTCCAAAAGCCGTCAGAAAATCAGCCAAGCGCAACGTGCCAATCCCGAGGCGTTGATTTGCGTGGTCGGTTGTTATGCGCAAACCCATGCGGAAGACTTGAAATCACAGCTCGGGATCGATATTCTGATCGGAGCCGGAGGAAAGACATCCTTGGCGAAGAGGATTCAAAACGCCTTGCATCATAAAGGAATTTTGTATCAAACCGAACTAACGGAAATCTCGGGTTTTGAAGATCTGCGAGTCAGCAAATATTCAAAGCAAACCCGTGCCTTCCTGAAAGTCCAAGACGGATGCAACCAATTTTGCACCTACTGTATCATTCCTTATGCCCGCGGTCGGGAACGTTCGTTGGACCCGCAAAGCGTCGTCGACCAAGCGATCGAATTAAGCCGTAACCATCCGGAAATCGTGTTGGCCGGAATTCATACCGGACGATATGGGAAAGAACATGATTTCGACTTGACGGCATTAATCGAAAAAATACTTCATCAAGCGCCAAACCTAAAACGCATCCGGATCTCCAGCATCGAAGTGACGGAAATCACCAATGCGTTTGTCGCGTTGATGAAAACCGAACGTCGGATCGCGCGGCACTTGCATATTCCGCTTCAATCCGGTTGCGACGCAACATTAATGCGAATGGGAAGACCCTATACATCGACGGAGTTTCTTGAACGGATCGCGAAAATTCGATCGGAAATTCCCGACATCTCGATTTCGACCGACGTGATCGTCGGCTTTCCGGGTGAAGACGAGGAAGAGTTTTACTCGACGCTTACCACGTTAAAGAAAGCCGCATTTTCGTTTATGCATGTGTTTCCATATTCAAAGCGGGAAAACACCAAAGCCGCCGAAATGGATGGCCAAACCAGTCCGCAATGCAAGAAACAACGTGTCGCGGCGGTCCAAAACTTGGCTTCGACATTGACGGAATCGTATCTAAAATCTTTTATCGGTAAGACCTTGGACGTCATCGTCGAACAAACCGACGGATCAAACGGATTTGGCCATAGTAGCGAGTATATTCCGGTCAACTATTCGAATCATCGCAATCATCAAGCACACGATGTAATACGACGTATAGGCATCGATGTCATCGACGGAAACATCGTCACAGAGGAAAACTAACATGGTATCATTAGCGAACTTATTCGAAGGTGCGAAAGACCTTCCGATCGAACGTCTTATGATGGATTCACGCGTCACGGCACCGAATTCCATTTTCTTCTGCATGAAAGGGCTCAAAAACGACGGCCATCATTTCATCGACATGGCGATTTCAAACGGTGCGATCTGCATCGTCCATAGCGATCCGGTCGAAACCTTTCGGGAAGGCATCGTCTACATTAAAGTCGAGAACGTCGTGGATGTGTTGAATAGGGTTGCGGACGCGTTTTACGGCCGGCCCAGCGGAAAACTCAACGTCATTGGGGTAACCGGGACAAATGGAAAATCGACGATCGCCCTAACCATCAAAAACATCCTTAACGCGTACATGCCGACCGGATATATCGGAACCATTTCGATCGAATACAGCGATGTGAAAACCCTGCCTTTATTGACCACCCCCGAAATCACGCAATTGCATGAAATCTTGGCGGACATGGTCGACAAAGGGATGAAAGCCGTATCGTTGGAAGTTTCCAGCCAAGGTTTGGAACAAGCACGCGTCAACGCGGTCGAGTTCGACACGGCTATCTTTACCAACTTGACCCATGACCATCTGGATTATCACGGGACGATGGAGAATTATTTCCAAGCGAAGTCGAAGTTGTTCAATTTGATCGGACCGGACAAAACGGCCATCATCAACATCGACGACCCCTATGGTAAACGCTTGGAACAAACTTGTTCAGCACGCGTGGTGACCTATGCGATCAACGCGCCGGCGACCTATATGGCCAAGAACATCGAAATCCTGTTTGATCGGACGACCTTCGATTTGCATCTGTATAACGAAGTCTACCGCGTGCAGACCAACATGGTCGCGATGTTCAACGTCTATAACCTCTTGGCGGTCATCGCGGCTTGTCACGAAAACGGCATGCCGATGGAAGTAATCTTGGAGCGATGCAAGAAAATCGAGCACGTGGACGGACGGATGGAACGGATCGAAGAAGGTCAGAACTTCCAAGTCATCGTCGACTATGCACATACGCCGGACGGATTCGAGAAAATCTTCAAGTTCGCGGATGATATTACCCCCAAAGGAAAACGGATCCTGGCGGTCTTCGGAGCTGCAGGGAAGCGGGATACGAAAAAACGTCCGATCTTAGGGGAAATCGCCGACCGGTTCTGTGATATGATTATCTTGACGGAAGAAGATCCGCGCAATGAACTGCCACACGCGATCGCCGAACAAATCGCCAAGGGAATTACCAAGTCCAACTACAGTATCGTCGAAGATCGCTATGATGCCATTCGACAAGCCTTGGAAATGGCCAACGAAGGGGATACCGTACTGATCTTGGCCAAAGGCGACGAGTCGTATATGTATCGCGAATTCGGAAGAGAAGATTGGATCGGCGACGACAATGCCGTGCGGGAAATCCTGCGCGAAGTCGTCTTGATCAAGGAGGAAAACCAATGAATTTACGTCCCTACATCGACCATACCTTACTTAAACAAAACAGCACGCAGGCACAAATCGAAAAACTGTGCGATGAAGCCAAAACCTACGGTTTCGCAAGCGTGTGCGTCAATCCCGGCTGGGTCAAGACCTGCGCCGAGATCTTACGCGATTCATCGGTCAAAGTTTGCACCGTCATCGGATTTCCGTTAGGTGCAACCAGCACCGCTTCGAAAGCTTTTGAAACATCGGTCGCATTGAGCGAAGGCGCCCAGGAATTCGATATGGTCATCAATATCGGTTATTTGTTGGATCGCAAACTGGATTTGTTGCGCGATGACATCGCCGCCGTCGTCGAAGCCGCAAAAGGGAATACGGTCAAGGTCATCATCGAGACTTGTCTGTTAAGCGACGAAGAAAAAGTGTTGGCTTGTCAAGCCGTCGTTTCAGCCGGAGCCCACTTCGTAAAGACTTCCACCGGTTTTTCTACCGCCGGCGCGACGGTCGCGGATGTGCGTTTGATGAAAGCGACGGTCGGAGATAAAGCCTTGGTCAAAGCGGCCGGTGGCGTACGTAGTCTGGAAGACATGCAAGCCATGATTGAAGCGGGTGCCGACCGTATCGGAACCTCAAGCGGCGTCCAATTGGTCGCCGGAGCGAAAATCGAGGGCGGATATTAGTTATTTGCGAATAAAAGCGCGTAAGTTCTTGCATTTTCAAGCAGGTTTGCTATAATAACTGTGCTTGCTATCAGGAGGGAGGTTTAGAATGCCTAGAATCGTACTCAAAGAAAATGAAGTTTTGGACGAGGCACTGCGTCGTTTCAAACGTCAGGTTTCTCGCAACGGAACCCTTGCTGAGGCTCGCAAAAGAGAGTTTTACGTTAAACCCGGCGTCCGTCGCAAATTGAAGTCGGAAGCCGCTCGAAAAGCACGCCGTTCGAAATAGAAGCAATCGCTTCTATTTTTTTTGTTTTTTCGTCTGTTTCGGTTAAAATAGAAGAGAAACAGGAGGATCTTCCTTGGACAAACAACGCAGCTTCACCATGCCTGAAATGACCTTCGACGAATCGGTCGAATTATTGGGTCAACAAGATAAGAACATCGCCATGTTGCAACAGGTTTTCGATGTGGAGTTGGTCCTGCGTACCGATACCTTGATCATCGGAAACGAGGATGAAGTCAAATGCAAACAAGTCATGGATACGATTTTGGCTTTATTGGCGATGATCCGCAACGCACAGAAGATTGACGAGCGGGATGTCATCTATCTTGCCAAAATGGTCAAGAGCGACAAGACGCCCAAACCGGGGGAGTTGACCGCCAAAGCCTTGGGACGTACCGCAAGCGGTAAGTTGATTTTTCCCAAGACCTTAGGTCAAAAACGGTTTGTGGATGCGATGCATACGCATGATGTCGTTTTTGCGATCGGTCCGGCCGGGACCGGAAAGACCTATCTTTCCGTCGTATATGCCGTTCAACTTCTGAAAGCCGGCGATATCAAGAAAATCATCTTGACCCGTCCGGCCGTCGAAGCCGGCGAAAATCTCGGGTTCTTGCCCGGGGACCTCAAAGAAAAAGTCGATCCCTATCTACGTCCGCTCTACGACTCCCTACATGACCTGTTAGGCGTCGAACAAGTCGAGAAGTATATGGAGAAGGGAATCATCGAAATCGCTCCGTTAGCCTATATGCGGGGCCGTACGCTCGAGGATGCGTTCATCATCTTGGATGAAGCTCAGAACACGACCAACGTCCAGATGAAGATGTTTCTGACCCGAATGGGCTTTCATTCCAAAATGGTCATCACGGGCGATGTCACGCAAGTCGATCTCAAGACTGGTAATTCGGGATTGATCGTCGCCAACGGGATCCTTAAGGAAATCAAGGAATTGAGTTTCGTTGAATTGACCAGCCTGGATGTCGTCCGACATCCGCTTGTCCAGAAAATCATCGACCGCTACAAGGAGTGTGAATGATGGGCAAAATTCTATACGTCGACGACGAAAACAACCTGCGTCGATTGGTCGGCTATGATTTGAAAACCGCAGGACATGACTATACTTTGTGCGAAGACGGTATCCAAGCGTATGCCGCCGCCAGCAAATCCGCCTTTGACGTCATCGTCATCGATTGGATGATGCCGGGGATGTCGGGAATCGAATTGGTCGAACGATTACGGCGTGACGGAAATCAAGCCGTATTGATTATGCTGACGGCGAAAGACGAAGAAGAAAACCTATTGGAAGCCTTCGAAGCCGGCGTCGACGATTATCTGACGAAACCCTTTTCATCGCGTGAACTGATGGCCCGCATCACAGCTCATTTGCGCAGATTCAACCAGAAACAAGCCAATGTCATCAAGTTCGGCGAGTTAACGATGGATCTGACACGTCGCGAAGTGAAGATTAACGATCAAGCGACAGAGCTGACGAAAAAGGAATTCGATCTCTTGGAATATTTCCTCAAAAATCCCGGTGTCGTTCTCTCGCGCGACCAAATCCTCAATGAGATTTGGAACTTCGATTACGACGGGGACACACGGATCGTCGATGTCCATATCTTTAAACTCCGTTCGAAACTCGCATCCAGTTCGTTGAATATTCGATCCTCACGTGGCATCGGCTATATCTTCGAGGAAAGTCCATGAATACCCGGCGTTACTATCTTGCGTTGGCTATCTTCTCAGGATTGTTTATCGTTTCCACATTCTGCGATATTCCGATCTGGATCGCGTTTCTGATTCTGGTGATCCTAACCTCGTTTTTGATTTTCAATGTTCGTCGTGACTATGATCAAAACGTAAAAAACATCCAGTCCAAATATCATCGCGACCTAAGCGTCAGCGATAACGAACGCTTGTTGAAAACAAGACAACTTGAGATCGTGTTCGAAAATATACCTGCACCGTTGGCGTTGGTCAATCTTAAAGGCGAAATCGTCATGCATAACACGTCGTTCGGACACTTCTTCACCAAACCCAAGACCGGGATCGTCGATTATCTCAACGATGCGCTCCAAATGGAAATCCGCATGTTTATCAAGGATAGTTATCTGAAGAAAAGTTCGGACATCAAAAACATCCACATCTTGGATCGTGACTACATGGCCATATCGATTCCATTTTTGGAAAATAACCGTTACTCCGGTTGTATGTTGACGTTTCAGGACATCACCGTCTACCTCGAAGGCGACCGGATGCAGAAACGCTTCATCGCCGATGCGTCGCATGAACTGCGCACGCCGTTGGCCGCGATCAAAGGCATGGTCGAAATCCTGAATCGTCCCGAATTCAACGACGACGCGACACGACATGAATTCATGCAACAAATCGAAGTGGAGAGTCAACGGATGGAAACGATCATCCAGGACCTGCTGACCTTGTCACGCATCTCCTCCAACAAGATCATCCTACACACCCAAGCCGTCAACTTGTACGACGTAATCGAAAACAGTTTCTCGTCGCTGAAACCCGAATTCGCCAATAAAGGCATCAAATTCATCAATGCGACGCAGATGGAAACCAAAGTCGAACTGGATCCGCAGAAGATGCATAACGTGTTCACCAATCTGCTAACCAATGCCATCAATCAAACCGATTCCGGCTTTGTGAGAATCGATTGCGAACAAGATGGAAAAGATTTGTTGATTCATGTCCAAGATAGCGGAGCCGGTATACCACAGGCGGATCTCGATCACATCTTCAACCGTTTCTACCGGGTCGAAAAGCATCGATCCCGTGGATCGGGCGGTAGCGGACTCGGTCTGGCGATCGTCAAAGGCATCGTCGAAGCGCATGGCGGAAATGTTTCCGTCAAGTCGATCGAAGGTGAAGGCACCACGTTTACGATCCGTTTACCTCAAAGTTAACCGAATCTTAACAAATTCATCATGATGAATTGATGTTGCATTGGTAAAATAGTAACGGCAGGCAAGCCCTATCTGTTCTTGCCGGGAGGATCCATGGAAGCAGTATTCCAAATCAATAAACTGAACTTATTTTATGGAGAAGCGCAAGCGCTCTTCAACATTAACCTGGAAATCAAGAAAAACCACGTCACGGCCTTTATCGGACCGAGCGGATGCGGGAAGTCGACGTTGTTGCGATGCTTGAACCGAATGAACGATTTGATCGAACATTGTCGGGTCGAAGGATCGATCAAACTCAATGATGTCGATATCTACGAAAAAACGCAAGATGTCGTCAGTCTTCGTACCACCGTCGGGATGGTATTCCAAAAACCAAACCCGTTTCCGAAAAGCATCTATGAGAACGTCGCATTCGGCTTACGTTGCCAAGGTGTCAACGATAAGAAGCATCTCGACGAAGTCGTCGAACGTTCGCTAAGGAAAGCGGCCTTGTGGGATGAAGTCAAAGATCGTCTAAATCAGAACGCCTTACGCTTAAGCGGCGGACAGCAACAACGTCTTTGCATCGCACGCGCGATCGCAATGGAACCGGAAGTCATCCTCATGGATGAACCGACCTCCGCGCTCGATCCCATCGCGACGGCGAAAGTCGAAGAATTGATCCAAGATCTAAAAACGGAATACACGATCGTCATCGTTACGCACAGCATGCAGCAAGCCGCACGTATCAGCGACGAAACCGCGTTCTTCCTATTGGGCGAACTGGTCGAAGTGAACGCGACGAAAAAACTGTTCCAATTTCCGCACGACAAACGGACGGAAGATTATATTACCGGAAGATTCGGATAATTCATTAAATTCGATCCAAAAATCGAGTATACTTTTGAAAGGAGAATGATATCGATCTCGATATCATTAAAGGGACCATGGTAAAAATCGATACGGAATTAGCGTTATTTCAAGAAGCAATCCTACAAATGTCGGACAAAGTCCGTCGCATGTATTTAATGGCACTTGAAGTTTTAGAAACTGGCAACAAAGAACGGAGTTTGGCAATCATCGAATTGGATGAATTCGTCAACAATGCCGAGGAAGAAATCAATGACCGGGGATTGGAAGTCCTGTCGTTATTGGCGCCGGTCGCCAGCGATTTGCGCGTCATCATCGCAGGCATCAAAATCGCTTCCGACTTGGAGCGTATCGGCGATTATGCCAAAGCCTTGGCACGTTATGTCATCAAGAATGAAAAACTGGATTCGGAAATCATCCATCATGCCAAACAGATCGGCGGCAAGTTCATCTTGTTGTTCGACAAGGCGATCGAATGTTATAAAAACAAAGATGCCAAGACCGCGATCGAAGTTCCGCAATTGGATGACGAAATCGACATGGCGTTCTCGGATTTGATCCGATATATCGAAGACCGCATGGCCAAAGGGGACGACATTCCGCACTTGGTCGCGACCGTCGGCATGTTGCGTAATATCGAACGCGCCGGTGACCATACCAAGAATATTTGCGAACACTTGATCTATCAAGTCCGCGGTCAACATTACGATTTCGGATAAGCAAAGGTTCATACATAGTAAGAGAAGCGAAGGCTTCTCTTTGCTTTCTTACAAACATATTCAAGGTCATATAACGTTCGAATCGATTCGATCTTGATCCGACTCTTCCGTCTCTTTCTGTGAAAAACAAGACGTGGTATAATACGTTCGGAGGCTTGCCATGGAAATACGATTTATCAACCAAAGTCAGGAAAAACGCTGGAACAACTATCGGAAATACCTGAAACCGATCCTCTTGAAAACCGTAAAACGGTTGTCAGTTGAAAAAGAAGTCGCGTTATCCGTGATCTTGACGGAAGATGCGGAAATCCATGCGATCAATCAGACCTATCGCAACATCGATCGTCCGACCGATGTCATCAGCTTTGCGATGGAAGAAGGGGAGTCGAGCGGCATCGATTTCGATGTCCGCGAGTTAGGTGACATCTTCATCAACGTTAACGCGGTGGTACGACAATCCGCCGAGTACGGACATTCGCTAAAACGCGAGTTCTGTTTCCTATTCACCCATGGCTTACTGCATCTCTTAGGTTATGATCATCTCGATGTTACCGAAGAGGAGAAGATGTTTGCGCTTCAGGAGGAAATCTTGCTTGAAATCGCAAAACGCTAAAATCTGGATGAAATTCTTATCGAAGTTCAAGTTCGGTTTCGAAGGGTTGATCGATGGGATCTTGCATGATTTCAGTATCCAACTCCAGTTTCTGATGGGGTTTATCGCGATTCTTATCGCGGCGTTCTTTGGTTTTTCGGACATCGAATGGAGTATCTGGCTCATGTGTATCGCTTTGGTCATCAGTATGGAATATATCAACAGCTCGATCGAATCGATCATCGACCGCTTCGACCCGAGTTGGCATATCTTAACCAAACAGGCGAAGGATCTCGGGTCCGGCGCCGTCTTGTTCAGCGCGATCCTTGCGGCGATCATCGGTATGATCCTCGTGGCGCGTCATCTATTTTAAGGAGGTAAACATGAACAAAGAAGAACTCTTGAAACATGCATTCGAGGCGATGAAAAACGCCTATGCGCCGTATTCGGATTATCATGTCGGATCGTGCGTGCTTACCAAAGACAACCATACCTTTTTAGGCGCCAATATCGAAAACGCCTCTTTCGGCGCAACCAACTGCGGCGAACGCAGCGCGGTTTTTGCGGCCTATTCCAACGGATATCATAAAGCGGATATCGCCGCGATCGCCATCGTCAGCGACGGTCACCGCATCGCCGCACCCTGCGGAATCTGCCGCCAAGTGTTGAGCGAACTCTTGGAAGCGGACTGCCCGATCATTTTATCCAATGGAGAGGAAATCGTCGAAACCACGATCGATCAACTTCTGCCGATGCGATTTACGAAAGAGGATGTACTATGACCTTCAAATCCGGCTTCATCGCCATCATCGGCCGGCCGAATGCCGGAAAGAGTACTTTGATCAATCAAATCATGCGCTCGAAAGTCGCGATCGTTTCCGATCGTGCCCAAACCACGCGTAACAGTATCCGAGCGATCATGACGGATGAAAACTCGCAGTTGATTTTCATCGACACGCCCGGCATCCATAAACCCAAAAACGAACTAGGTCGGCAAATGAATCGTTTGGCGTATTCTTCTTTGGCCGGTGTCGACGTGATCTATTATCTGTTCGATGGTCGGGAAACCTTAGGTTCCGGAGACGAATATGTCATGGAATATCTGAAGAACCAACAAGCTCCGGTCTTTTGCGTCGTAAACAAGATCGATGCGATGCCGAAAGCGAAACTTTTGGAACTTCTGATGAAATTGAATGAGACGGGGATCTTCAAAGAAATCATCCCAATCAGCGCGAAAACCGGAGACAATGTCGATCGGTTGTTCGAATTGACAAGAACGTATATCCCGGAAGGTGTCAAGTATTATCCCGACGACATGAAAGTCGATTATCCTGAACAGTTTATCTTCGGAGAAATCATTCGTGAAAAGTTACTTTCGAAGACCAAAGAAGAGATCCCGCATTCCATCGCGGTCGTCTTCGATCAGTTTCAAGAAAAGAAAGAGAGCATTCTGATCATCGCGACGATCTTGGTCGAACGGGATTCACAGAAGGGGATCGTCATCGGAAAAGGCGGAAACTTACTGAAAGAGGTCGGTCAAGAAGCCCGCATCGAGTTGGAAGGAATCTTGGGAAAACGCATTTTCCTCGAACTGTTCGTTCGGGTCGAAAAAGATTGGCGCAATCGCAAGTCCAAGCTTAATCAACTCGGTTATTTGGATACGGAGATCAAGGATGAATGACACGTTGTCCGTCATCGTGTTGGATCAACAGGAATACAAAGAAAACGATGCCTTGGTCTATGTCCTAAGCCAAGAAAAAGGATTACGCACGTTCTTGGCCAAAGGATTACGTAAACTTGAAAGCAAGAATTCCTTCGCATGCCAACCCTATTCTTTTTCCACTTTCAGTTACGACGAGAAAGAAGGTAGCGATTTCCAGCTCCTCCATGAAGCGGTGCTGATCGAATCGAATCGCGGATTGCGCGAAGACTTGATCAAGTCGACCGTCTCCGCGGTATTGTGTGAAATGGCGCGACAACTGGGCAAGGAAGGCATCGATTCGGACAGCGCGAAAGAACTATACCGTTTAATTCGTTTACTTCTTGAAACGACTCGGGATCTAAATCAGCCTTATCTCGTGTTGGCATTCTTTTATGCTCGGATCGCGGATATGCTGGGGTTTTCCCCGATGGTCGACGGTTGTTCGATCTGTTCAAACGAAAAGGTCAACGGGATCTCCATTACGGAAGGTGGTTTCGTTTGTCCGGAGTGCCGCATCGAAACCAATAGTCCTCAATATCCACCTGAAATATTGAAGCAGTTCAGGTACTTGACCAAAGCGAACATCGACCAATTCGAAGCGCTGAAAAACGCGATCAATATCGAAAAGGAAGTCATGGAAATCTATCGCGACTTTTTGATCGAGCATGCGCAAATCCGCTTGAAGAGTTGGGCTTTTCTGCAAAAAGTGCTATAATAAATCGATAACAATAAAGGAGACCGACTATGTCAGATGTAAGTTTCGAAACAATCGTCAATCACGCTAAAAATTCCGGTTTTGTGTTTCAAGGTTCCGAAATCTACGGCGGATTGGCCAACACATGGGACTTCGGTCCGCTCGGCATCGAATTAAAAGACAATATCAAAAAAGCGTGGTGGAAAAAGTTTATCCAAGCCAACCCGTACAACGTCGGAATCCAGTCCGCGATTCTGATGAACCCGCAAGTGTGGGTCGCATCCGGCCACATCCAGACCTTCGCGGATCCTTTGATGGACTGCCGCCAATGCAAAACCCGTCATCGCGCGGACAAGTTGATCGACACGTTCGGTAAAGGGGAAGTCAATTCGGCAGGTTGGTCCAACGAGACGATGATGAAGTTCATCGTCGACAACAAGATCGCATGTCCGAACTGCGGCGCCCATGATTTTACCGACATCCGTCAATTCAACTTGATGTTTAAAACCTTTCAAGGTGTCACCGAAGATAGCAAATCGACGATTTACCTACGTCCTGAAACGGCGCAAGGTATGTTCGTCAACTTCCGCAACGTGCAACGTACGATGCGCAAGAAGATTCCGTTCGGCGTCGGGCAGATCGGTAAGTCGTTCCGTAACGAAATCACCCCGGGGAACTTCATCTTCCGGACCCGTGAGTTCGAACAGATGGAACTTGAATTCTTCTGCCAACCCGGTACGGATTTGGAATGGTACGCCTATTGGAAGAAGTTCTGCATGGATTGGTTGAAATCCTTAGGTTTAAAAGACGAAAACGTGCGTTTGCGCGAGCATGAGAAGAAAGAACTTTCCCATTACTCCAAAGGTACCAGCGATATCGAATACCGTTATCCGTGGGGCTTCGATGAACTTTGGGGCATCGCCGACCGGACGGATTTCGACTTGAAAGCGCATATGAATACGTCGAAGACTTCGATGGAATACCTCGATCCCGCGACCAACGAGAAATACGTCCCGTATTGTGTCGAACCGGCGGTCGGCGTCGAACGTTTGATGTTGGCGTTTCTGTGCGATAGCTATGAAGAAGAAAAAATCGGAGAAGACGACATGCGGGTGGTATTACACCTCCATCCGGCCTTGGCTCCGTTTAAAGCCTGCATCCTACCGTTAAGCAAGCAATTGTCTACGGCGGCCACCGAAATCTACGCCAAACTGGCGGAAGATTTCATGCTCGAATACGATGAAGCGGGTTCGATCGGCAAACGTTATCGTCGTCAAGACGCGATCGGAACGCCTTTCTGCATCACCGTCGATTTCGATACCCAAAACGATCATTGCGTCACCGTCCGTCATCGTGACTCGATGAGCCAAGAACGCGTCAACATCGACGATCTCCATGCCTATCTTGAAGAACGCTGCAGATTTTAGACCGTGAGGTGGCAGTTTGCACGAACTCCGTGAAGAAGAATTAAACAGTTTACGTAGCCAAGCGGATATCGCGGACGTTGTCGGCCATTATCTGTCCTTGGTCAAGAAGGGCAAAGCCTTAAGCGCCGTTTGCCCTTTTCATGATGATCACGATCCTTCGCTCAATATCAACACCGAACGACAGATCTACAAATGCTTCGTGTGCGGTGCCGGCGGCAACGTGTTCACCTTTGTGCGCGACTATGAGAAGATTTCTTTTCGCGAAGCGGTCGCCAAAGTCGCCGACTTGGTCGGTTTCAAACTAAGTGTCGATTACTCGGCTCCTGCCATCGCCATCGATCCGGCGATCCAGCGTCTTTATAACGTATTGAAAGACAGTATCCAATATACCAATTACACGCTCAATTCAGTTCAGGCCGGCGAAGCGAAAAGTTATCTAAAGAATCGCGGGATCGGCGATGCGACGATCGAGAAGTTCGCCATCGGATACAATCCCGATAACGACGAGTTAACACGGTTTCTGAAAGCAAAAGGGCATATCGTCGAAGACCTGGTGAAAGCCAACGTCACACGCATCAACGAATATGGTGAACGGGATGTTTTCGCCGGCAGAATCACTTTTCCGATCCATGACCCGCAAGGTCGTCCGGTCGGGTTTAGCGCACGAACCCTTCAAAAGGATCTTGCGAAATACGTAAACACCGCCGAAACACCGATCTACACCAAGGGAAAACTGCTTTTCAACTATCATCGTGCGAAAACATTCGCCCGCCAAGCCGGTGAAATGTTGATTGTGGAAGGGGTAACCGATGTGCTTGCATTCGATCGGGCAGGCGTCTATAATGTATTGGCTACGTTGGGAACGGCTTGTACCAAGGATCAGATCCGGTTACTACGTCAACTTGGCGAGAAAGCCGTACTCTGTTATGATGGCGACAATGCCGGTCAAAACGCAACGTATAAAATCGGTTCGCTCTTATTGGAGGCCGGCTTCAAACTGGAAATCATTCCCAACACCTTGGGTCTGGACCCCGACGAACTCTGCCAAAAACATGGTGCCGAAGCCTTAGCCGCATTTTCCCGCCGGCGTATCTCTTGGTTGGATTTCCTGATCGATTACCGTCTAAAATCCGTCGACCTTGACAATTATTCGCAAAAGAAGGAATTCGTCAAAGTGATGATGGCCGAAATTGATAAAGTGAACGATCGATTTGATCGCGAAATGTTGATCCAGAAGATTTCAACATTAACCAAGTTGACCAGCGAACAAATGAGTTTGTTGAATCCGCGAAAAAGCGCTCAAAGCGCAACTCCGATCCAACGTAAGTACGGAACTGAACCCTCACGGTTAAGTAAACTGGATTGGGCGGAAAAGGAAATATTGGGTCAGATGTTAGGCGGTCGGTCAGCGGCGCTGTTATTTCGGGATGAGCTTGGGTTCTTGCCCCAACCGCTCAATAACGCCTGTGCGATGACGATTTTGGATTACTACCGAAATCACAACGAGATCGTTTTAGCAGACTTCATCAATACGATCGCCGAATCGGAGGTCGTCCAATTGATCACCGATATCAGTAATTCGGAAATCTATTATAAAGAATACAATGAAGCCGCCTTGCGTGATGCGCTGACACTATGTAAAACATCGATGTTGGATCAACAAATCGAACGGTTGAAACTTGAATCGAAACAAACCGACGACATCGCATTACGGCAGAATATGGCGAAAAAGCTTGAAGAATTACGAAATGAGAAACTACGTTTGAAACAAAAAACGAAGGAGGATTTACATGGCTCAACTTAAAACGATCGAAGAATTGCGCAACGATTTCAAAACCGAATATGCGACGAAGGGGAAACTGCTTCAAAGCGGGATTTTGAAGGCGCTTGACCAATACGATCTCAGCGATGATGAAATGACGGATCTTTACGATTGGTTCACGTCGGAAGGAATCCACCTCTCCGAAGACGAAGACATCGAAGCCGAGCTTGAGATTCCTTTGACGGATGCGGCCGCATTGATGGATGATGATCTGGAGTTTTTAACGGATGATGCCTCGGCGGAACTGATCGAAGACGACGATACCCCGGATACGGATCATTACGATGCCAATTACGCGACTTCTTCGTATTCACGCATCAACGATCCGGTCAAAATGTACTTGAAGGAAATCGGCCGTGTCAGCCTACTGAATCCGGAAGATGAACCGACGATCGCACAAAAAATCAAAGAAGGGGATGAGGAAGCCAAACGCATCCTCATTTCAGCTAATCTTCGTTTGGTTGTTTCGATCGCCAAGAAATATGTCGGTCGTGGCATGTTGTTTCTGGATCTGATCCAAGAAGGCAACATGGGCTTAGTCAAGGCTGTTGAAAAATTCGACTACACCAAAGGATTTAAATTCTCGACCTATGCGACATGGTGGATCCGTCAAGCCATCACGCGCGCCATCGCCGACCAAGCCCGGACGATTCGTATTCCGGTCCATATGGTCGAAACCATCAATAAACTGACCCGCGTCCAACGTCAACTCGTTCAGGACTTGGGCAGAGATCCCACCGCCGACGAAATCGCGGCCAAGATGGAAAACATCACTCCGGAAAAAGTCCGTGAAATTCAGAAGATCGCCTTAGAACCGGTATCGCTTGAAACACCGATCGGGGAAGAAGACGATTCCCATCTCGGAGACTTCATCGAAGATAAAGACGCGATGAGCCCGGATGAATACGCCAACAATCAACTTTTGAAGGATGAGATCAACAACGTCCTACAAGGTTTGACCGACCGTGAAGAAAAAGTTCTCCGTTTGCGTTTCGGACTCTATGACGGACGCACACGTACGTTGGAAGAGGTCGGTAAAGAATTCAACGTCACGCGCGAACGGATCCGCCAGATCGAAGCCAAAGCGCTCCGTAAATTGAAACATCCGACACGCTCGAAACGCCTGAAGGATTTCGTGGATAAGATGTAATGTTGGATCCACGTCTATCCACCGTTTTGGAATTGATCGAGCCTTGCGGGGTTCTCGCCGATATCGGAACCGATCATGGTTATTTACCTTTGGAAGCGTTGACGGTAGGAAAATGCAACTTCGCGATCGCGGCCGACATAAATATCGGACCGCTCAATCGCGCAAAGGAAACGTTCGCCGGTTCCCAACATTTATCCAACGTCGCATTTCTTCTTTGTGATGGGGTCAAGGAAATTCCAGATCCGATCGATGCCTTAGTCATCGCGGGAATGGGTGCCGAAACGGCCGAAATGATCCTTCGCAATGACTTGGATCGAATCAAAAGGATTCCGCAGATCGTCCTTCAGGTCAACAAAGATGTCGATGCTTTGCGCCGTACGATGACGGATTGGGGTTTCTCGATCGTGGATGAACGGATTCTGTTTCATAAGCATTACTATGTCGTCATCAAGTTTGCCTATATGCACACCAAACCAAGTGTGAGCGAATTTGAAATCAAGTACGGACCTGTACTTCTAAAGCGACGCGACCCGATTTTTCTCACTTATTTGCGTTCACGCATGCACCATCTTGAAAAATTGGCATTACAGATCAGCAATCAAGCGAAACGACACGCCTTCGAGAACGAAGCTTTGGTGATTCGCGCAACTTTGGACAAGGAGATTTGATCTTCTTGTCTTTCCATTTGGAGGTCAAACCATGGCTATGATCGAATTTATCGGAGTTACGAAGTCCTACCATGTCGGAGAAGTCGAAATCCAAGCGCTGAAAGGCGTCGATTTCACCATCGAAGAAGGGGAGTTCGTCGTCATTCTCGGCGCATCCGGTGCGGGCAAGTCGACGATCCTCAATCTATTAGGCGGTATGGACAACGTAAGTACCGGAAAAATCATGGTCAACGGTGAAGACATCGCAACCTACAATGATCGTCGTATGACAAGTTATCGCCGCGACAATATCGGCTTCGTTTTCCAGTTTTACAATTTGATTTCCAACTTGACCGCCCTTGAAAACGTCGAGTTCGCATCGGCGGTATGTAAGAATCCGATGAACGCGCAGGAAGTCCTGACGCGGGTCGGACTACAACATCGCTCCGGAAATTTCCCAACCCAATTATCGGGTGGCGAACAACAACGCGTCGCCATCGCGCGCGCCATCGCGAAAAACCCCTTGCTTTTGTTATGCGATGAACCGACCGGGGCATTGGATGATGTCACCGGTAAATCCGTGTTGAACTTGTTGGATGATTTGAACCGTGATCTCAATAAAACAATCGTTTTGATCACACATAACGCTCAAATCGCCGAAATGGCCAACAAAGTCATCCATGTGCGTAACGGTAGCATTGATCATGTCTATACCAACCCGATCCGTAAATCAGTGGCGGAGATCGACTTATAATGAAGTATTTGATCAAACGATCGCTGCGCGACATCCGCAACAACCTGACGCAATTCATTTCCATCGTCATCATCATCGCCGTCGGAAGCATGGTGTTTTCAGGACTTTTCGCGACCACACGCATTTTGCGTACCTGGTTGGATGATTATTATCATGACTATAAACTTGCGGATCAATGGATCTACGTGAAAGGTTTGAGCGAAAACGAGATACAGATTGCTCAATCAAATATCGAAGATACGAAACTCGAAGGACGCTATCGATTCCAAGTGGATTATACGATCAACGGAAAAAACACGACGATCCGTTTTCATAACCCTACCGCGATCAATCAATTGAAAATCATGGAAGGTTCAGACAAAATCGCTGATGGAAAAGTATTGGTCGATCAATCCTATGCGGATTCTAACGGGCTAAAAGTAGGTTCGAAGATTTCATTTATTTTGGATGAAGAAGCCTTCGATTTTGAGATCAGTGGTTTGTTTGAGAGTCCGGAATATGCGTATAAATCAAAAGACTTCGCGGACGCGGCCAGCGCCAAACAACAATTCGGGATCATTTACGCATCCACATCTACCTTGATTCAACTGAACCGTCATAGTGAAATCTATATGGAGGCGATGACAAAAGTACTTGAAGAATTTCAATCCGCTGAAACGGAGTTAAGTGACGCAAAAGTACTGCTTGAAGAAAAGCAAACGGAGTTGGATGAACAACGCACGAAAGCGACAAAGGAATTTGCGCGTCAACAACGGATCATCGACGACAACCGTAAAACGTTGCGATCGGCGGCTGTGTCGTTGGAACAATCCAAAACTTCGGTCGCAAATCAACTGAGTCAGCTCCTTCAACAATATGATCTAATCAACCTCTATAGTGAGGCTTTACAACAGAAATATGATCTGGAATACGAAGCCTATATCCTGATTCGAGAGACCTTGACCGAGCAGCAACAAATCGAACAAGATGCATATTTCACCGCATTGTCCGGTCAAATTCAGAGTCTGACCCAACAATCCTCGGCACTTTTCGAACAGTATACCACCACTAAAACCACCTCGGATGCGCAATTCGCCGCGTCGCAACAGCAAATCGATCAAAATTTAGCTCAATTGGAAGTAGGTCAAAGCCGACTTACCAGCGAAAAAAAAGCCGCTTTCCGTAAACTTGCGGAAGGTCAAGATCAAATCGACGAAGCGTTGATTGAACTTCAGACGAATACCTTACGATTTGAGGAAAAAAAAGCGGAAGCCTTACGCGATATCGAGGAGATACCATTACTTTATTTCGAAGTCTTGGTCGACGGAGGGGATACGCAAACGTGGATCGAAACCTTAAAAACCGATGACACGTTTGTGCGCTCGTTTGATCAAGCATCCTTCCCGGGTGTGACCATGATCAGTAATGTCCTATCGCCCATCCGGGTCGTATCGGATATCTTTCCGATGTTGTTTTTCATCGCCGCCGCCGTCATCATCTTGATCTCCATGTCCAAAAACGTGGAGAACGATCGTACGCAAATCGCGGTCATGATGGCTTTAGGTTATCCGCGTCGTCGCATTATGTTGGTTTATTTGTTCTATGGTTGGTGGGCAGCGTTACTGGGGTCCCTTGGCTTTGCGTTGCTAGGGAATCGCTTTATCCCGGAAGCACTGTTGTCGATTTTCACCATCCGTTTCTCGTTGCCGCAAATTCCGATCGTCTATTATCCGGAATTCGTCTTGATTTCCGCGGTATTATCGCTGTTTTTCGCCAGTATCGCGATCTTGATGGCACTACGCCACGTCTTGCGTGAAATCCCGGCAGCCGCAATGCGACCCAAAGCACCGAAAAACGCGCGCAATTCGTTTTTGGAACGTTTTCCGAAACTGTGGGGAAGATTCCATTACGACACGAAGTTGATCATCCGAAATCTACTGATGGGACAAACGAAGCTCATGTTAAGTTCGATCGGCGTCGTCGGAGCGCTAACGTTGTTGATCATGGGTTTATCGTTACGTTACTCCGCCACCAACATGATCGATCAATCGATCCAAAGTTACAAGTTCGAGTACGCATTACGTTTGAAAGAACCGGTCGCAGAGATCGATACGTTAAAATTACCGATCGAGACGAGTGATCTCGAAAAGACAAAGACGATCAACGCGACGTTGGCTTCAAGCGAAGATACGATCCAATTGAATCTGATTGAAAAGCATTCCGATCTGCTCGTCCTACAAACCTCGGATCACAAACCGATCACCATGCTCGACAACACGGTCATCATTCCGAAAAGCATGCAGATCGTTTATGGTTTACATATCAACGATTCTTTAACTCTTGAAATCGATGATCAACTTGTGACACTTAAGATCACCCACGTAAATAGCCAATATTTGGGGAAAAATGTCTATATCTCCTTTGGTCAAGCGGAAAAACTCGGATTGGACACCGAAACAGATCGGATCTTCGTATCTAATTCAAGCAAGCAAGTTTCAGAAGGTGAAATCCAGCAAATGCTTGCCGACAAGCAAGTATTGTCGGTCGACACCAAGCAAAACATGATCGATCGGAGTCGCGAAATCCTTACGATGTTGAATCGGATCATTCTGATCATCATCGTTTCCGCCGCTATCTTGTCGATTACCGTCTTGTTTAATTTAGCTTCGATCA
Organism: uncultured Erysipelotrichaceae bacterium; assembly: GCA_942492825.1. GTDB lineage: Bacteria > Bacillota_I > Bacilli_A > Erysipelotrichales > Erysipelotrichaceae > GWE2-51-13. Next base: position 421,485 of record OW818635.1, read on the forward strand.
ACATTTTCGAACGTCAGCGTGAACTGGCGACCTTGCGTGTTCTGGGTTATACTCGTCGCGAAGTCCAACGATTGATCGATACGGAAAATCGCGTCTTGGCGTTGTTAGGAACCGTGGGAGGGGTACCGTTGGGAATCTTCCTCTTCGGATGGATCGCTGATTTAGTGTCGACACCCGACTTCATCATGAGTAAAGAACCTAATCTTTTAGTCATCTTGATCTCAATCACCATGTTGTTTGTATTCATGGAGTTCACCAATCTCTTGTTGCGGGGAAAAGTAACGAAAATCAAGCTCGTCGAATCATTAAAAGGGGTAGAATGATTTCTACCCCAGTAAGTCTTTCGATTGATTTGGATTGGACAGTGGATCATCGCCGTTCTTAAACTTATCAAGCGCGTCCAGGACTTGTCGAATCAAGAAATAGGGCGTCGACGCACCGGCTGTCACGGCGATTCTTGAAACATCCCGAAGTTCTCCGAACGGTAATTCCTGGGCGCTTTCGATCCGAACGACAAGACCGATTCCGCGCGACTGTCCGATCTTTGCGAGCATCGCCGTATTGTTGGAGCGGACATCTCCGACGACGATCAACGCATCGACGTTCTCCAGTTTCATGATCGCTTCCTGACGTGTTCGTGTCGCACTACAGATTTCATCGCTGATGATCGCGTCGGGATACAGTCTTGCGATTCGATCGAGGATCGATTTGATTTCATATTGACTCATGGTCGTCTGGTTGGTCACAAAGAGTTTACGATCTTCCAATCCCGCCAATTCGAGATCTTCGAAACGTTGGATCAAATGAATCCGTTTCGGATTGATGCTTATTGCGGCTTGCGATTCGGGATGACCTTGTTGGCCGATATAGAGTACGTCGAAGCCTTGATATAAGTAATTTTTGATCAGCTCCTGCGTATGTACGACATCGTCGCAGGCCGCATTGACGGTAATCAATCCCTTGTCTTTCGCGGCTTGGATAACATCATCGCCGATACCGTGGGCAGAGAAGATAACGACGCCGGATTCGACTTTCGATAACAGTTCCATTCGCGTCAAGGACTTATCTTCGACCGTATCGATGCCTTCGGCTTTTAACGATTCTACGACGAACCGATTGTGTACCAGTTCGCCAAGGATCGTGATCTTATGATCGGGATATTGCTTCGCGGTCAGTTTGGCGATTTCGATCGCCCGGACGACACCTTTACAGAATCCGCGCGGAATGACGTTGATGATTTCCATTTCGTACCTCGTTTTCCGTATCAATATAACATAAATTTTGCATTAACAAAAGAAAACCACTATAATGTGAGTCGAGGTAAAAATATGTCTAACTTTCCGAATCAAATGAATGAAAACGCGCGTCGTTTCATTGAAATTAACAAGTTTTCCCAACTTTCCGGAATCCAATCGGAAGTATTTCCGTATGCGATCAAAGGCCGTGACGTCATCGGCGTTTCGAAGACAGGTACCGGGAAAACGCATGCCTATCTGATCCCATTGATGCAGATGCTCGATGCCAACCGTAACGAAGTCCAGGCGTTGATCATCGCTCCGACCCGCGAGTTGGCGCAACAGATCTTCGATTTCGCCCGACCGATGATGGAAGTCAATCCCGAATTAAGAATCAAACTGATCACCGGCGGCACCGATAAGAAAAAATCCGAGAAACTCTCGAAACAACCGCATTTAGTCATCGGAACGGTCGGAAAAGTACGCGATCTCTTCGTTGAAGATTCACTCTTACGTATCGACCAAGCCGATATTTTGGTCGTCGACGAAGCCGACATGATTTTGGAAATCGGCTATCTTGAAGATCTCGATATCATCGCCGCCAAGATGAAAGAACGACTTCAGATGTTACTGTTCAGCGCGACGATTCCGGACAATCTGCGTCCGTTTATGAAGAAGTATATGCACAATCCGCATATCATACAAGTGGCGGAAGACATCAAATTCAATCCGCGGATTACGCACGTATTGGTACCGACCAAACATCGTACCTACTTGGAAGCGGCGGTTTTACTGGCGAAATCCATCAATCCGTTGATTTGTCTGATTGTCTGCAATACGAAGACCGACGCAATCAAACTGACGGAAATGTTCCGTGAAACCGAGTTACGCTTTATTGAATTACGTGGCGATATGAGCGCGCGATCCCGCAAGCAATCGATGAGTCTTATCGGTAATGACGCGGCGCGTTTTATCATCGCGACCGACATCGCGGCCCGCGGGATCGACATTCCGGAAATATCGCATGTAATTTCTGTCGGCTTCCCGAAAGATTTGGATTTCTATATCCACCGTGCCGGACGTACCGGACGGACGGGCAGGGAAGGAACCTGTTATGTGCTGTATGGTGAAAAGGACGATCCTTCGATCCGTCTTTTGATGAAACGGCATATCGAATTCTTGCATATGTCCAATACCGAAGCCGGACTTCGACCGTTAAAAGCGTACGGGGAAACCTTTGTGCGTCGATCCAAGCCGCAGGATATCGAGATTTCGAAACTCGTTAATAAACGCGTGGAACAGGTCAAACCCGGATACAAGAAAAGACGGGCGGCCGAAGTTGAGGAGATCAAGCGCAAGAAACGTCGCAATATGATCCAATCCAGCATCAAGGAACAGCGGAAAGCGCGTGCTAAGTTGAATCAAATCGAAATAAACAGTACGAAAACGGGAGGTCAATGACCTCCCGTTTTTATGAATGCTTCGACTTCTTTTTTTAGTTCGCTGACGATATCTTTTTGCGGAACGGAGCGAATATACTCGCCTTTACGAAACAACATAGCTTCCTTCACGCCGCCGGCGACACCGATATCGGCACGACGGGCTTCTTGCGGACCATTGACGGCGCAGCCCATGACCGCAACCGTGACATCGGTATTCAAGGTGTTGAGATATTCCTCCACCTCTTTGACGATCGGCAACATGTCATATTGGATTCTGCCGCAGGTCGGACAAGCGATCAGATTCGCGGTCTTATCATAGAGACCGAAGCATTTCAATAAGGCTTTGGCGATTTTCAATTCTTCGACCGGATCATCGCTGACAGAAATGCGGACCGTATCCCCGATCCCATCCATCAACAAAGCCCCAAGGGCTGCCGAGGATTTGATCGCGCTGCCAAACATCGTTCCGGCTTCCGTCACCCCAAGATGTAAGGGGTAAGTGAAAGTTTCGGAGGCAAGCCGATAGGCTTCGATGGTCAACGGAACATCGGATGATTTAAACGACAAGACGATATCGTGGAAATCGAACTTCGTCAGTAAATCGACGTGTTTCTGCGCGCTTTCAACCATCGCTTCGGCCGTCGGTTCGCCATATTTCGCCAACATCTCTTTTTCCAGCGAACCGGCGTTGATTCCGATACGGATCGGTATGTTTTTCGCTTTGCATGCTTCCGCAACTGCTTTTACGTTCTCTTCACTACCGATGTTGCCCGGATTCAGACGGATCTTATGGATCCCTCCCTCGATGGCGATCAATGCCAAACGATGATTGAAATGGATGTCGGCGACCAAGGGGACATTGGTTTGCGCGACGATTTCGGAAATGGCGCGAGCATCTTCTTCGTCGAAAACCGCCAAGCGGACGATCTCGCAACCGGCGCTGGCCAACGCGTTGATCTGTCGGATCGTCGCCTCGACATCTTTGGTTTTCGTGTTGGTCATCGACTGGATCGAAACGGCGTTCTGTCCGCCGATCTGGATATTTTTGACCTTGACAGGTCGGGTTAATGTACGGTTTAGCATAAGTTCACCTCGGCGCTATTATACCATGGATACCCAAAATCGATGAAATGCATTATAATAAACCCATGCGAAAACGACTCGACCTCAAACAACCGAAAATGAAATGGCAAGGCACCAGCGATGTCATGCGACAAAGCATCGATCTATCCAAATCGGTGAACACACGGCTTCAGATCTTCATGATCGTGATCTGCCTGCTTTTTGGTGTTGTCTGGATTCGACTCTACCAAGTGCAGATCCTGCAACAAAAAGAATATGCGGAAAAATTGGAAGCATATACCAAATCCTATCAAACGTTTACGACCCCGCGCGGTGAGATTCTCGATCGAAAGGGGAATGTCCTGGTCGCCAATCGCGAACGACTGGCAATCACCTACCTGCGTCCCGACGGATTCTCCAGCGACGAAGAATGGGAACTGGCGTATGCGTTTGCGGATAAATTCGAAGTCGACGCCAGCGGACTGAAAACACGCGATCTAAAGGATTTGTATATTTTACTATATCCGGAAGAAGCAAAAGCCAAAATCACCGAAGCGGATTGGGATGCTTATTACGATGGCGGTCTGAGCGATAACGACATCTATTTATTGAAACTGGAACGAATCACGGAAGCGGATCTCTCCGTGTTGGATCTTCGCACCCAACAAGCGTACGTCGTCAAGTCGGCCATGGATACGCCACCGCGTGGAAACGTGAAGATCATTAAAAACGATGTCACGACCGAAGAAGCCGGATATCTGGTCGAACATGGCGACGATTATCCCGGTTTTGACGTAGCGATCAACTGGGGACGCGCATATCCATATGGAAATATGTTGTCGACTTTGTTAGGGACGATTTCAACACCCAAACAAGGTTTACCGCTTGAGAAACTCTACTATTATTTGGCGATGGATTATGCCCGTAACGATGTCATCGGTCGCAGCGGACTTGAACTTCAGTATGAAGATCTCTTAAAAGGCAAACGTTCCGTGTATGATATCGCCTATGATCCGATTTCGGGATTTGGTACGTTGATCGAAATCGAAACCGGATCCAAAGGACAGGATCTTGTGACTTCGATCGACGTCGATCTTCAACAGTCCACGGAAAACATCATCGCGGAAGTCATGAACCGAGAGGCGAAGAATCCCTATCGATCCTATATGGACTCGGTTTACTTCGTCGTCATGAAACCCGATACGGGAGATTTGCTGGCGATGGTCGGGATGAAACGATATTCGGGTGGTCTCTATAACGATCCGGTTTCGGTATATACCGACGCTTCGATTCCGGGATCGGTCGTTAAAGGCGCCACGCTTTATATGGGATTAAGCGAGAACGTGGTTCGCAAAGGGGAAGTCATTTTCGATTCGCCGATCAAAATCCGCGACACACCGGTAAAAAGCTCGTGGCGTAATTTGGGCAACGTAAGCGACCTACAAGCGTTGTCCATGTCCTCCAACATCTATATGTTTAACATCGCCATGCGTTTGGGCGGTGCGACCTACGAATATAATATGCCGCTTAATATCGATGTGAATGCGTTTTCGACGATGCGTTACTATTACAATCAATTCGGATTGGGCTTATTGACTGGCATCGATGCCGCCAACGAAGCGGTCGGATATATCGGGACCTCGCAAAACGGAGGACTCTTGCTCGATTTCGCCATCGGTCAGTACGACACCTATACGACTCTCCAATTGGCGCAATACATTTCGACGATCGCCAATGACGGGGTACGCGTTCAGCCGCGCTTGGTAACACGCGCGATGCTCGCCAATACGGATACAGTTACGTATCAAAACAATGTAACCGTACTCAATGTTTTGGAGAATCAAAACGCATTGTTACGGGTCCAACAAGGCTTCCGGTTATGTGTCACCGATGGGCTATGTCGTGCCCATCTCGGAAACGTGGGCGTTAGTGTCGCGGCGAAAACGGGAACGGCACAAAATCTGTATAATGATAACGGAAAATTCATCGAATCCCCCAACTCCAACCTGATCGCATACGCTCCTTACGAGAATCCGCAGATCGCCGTCGCCTGCAGCGTACCCAACGCTTGGAACGATAAAAGCCAGTCGAATATTTGCCAAGAAATCGCCGGAAAGGTTTTAGCTTCCTATTTCAAATAAGACTGGTATAATAATTACCGATATGTTATACTTTTTACGCACGACGAGGAGGTATCAAAATGAGAGAAAACATTACGCTTAAATGTTCCGAATGTGGCGAAGAGAACTACATCAACTCACGCAACAAGAAAAAACATCCCGACCGTATGCAGGTCAACAAGTATTGCCCGCGTTGTAATAAAAAGACTGCACACAAGGAAAAGAAATAAAAAGGCCGATTCGGCTTTTTTGTTAGGTGGACACCATGGAAATCAAACGCATCGCCGTCGGTATGCATCAAGCAAACTGTTATGTCGTCAGTACGGATGACGATGTTTTCATCATCGACCCCGGAGCTCGAGGAGACCGCATTAAAACATATTTTGACCCGCAACGACGCGTTACGGCGATTCTGTTGACGCATGGCCATTTCGACCATATCGGTGCCGTGGACTTTCTGGCAAACGAATTGAAATGTCCCGTCTACATTCACGAAGAAGATATGGATATGGTGACGCATCCCGACAGTATGTTTCCGGCCGCCAAAAACATTCGTGTCGATTCTGAACTGACCTTATTTAAGGAAGGCCATCAACGTATCGGATCGACCGATTTCAATGTACTATTCACACCCGGCCATACCAAAGGTTCGGTTCTGTTGATATTGGGAGAGAACCTATTTTCAGGAGATGTCCTTTTCTTGGGAAGCATCGGCCGTACCGATCTGGATGGCGGAAGCGACCGTGAAATGAAAGCGAGTCTACGACTCATCAAAACACTCGATAAGAAACTGATCGTCCATCCCGGGCATGGTCTTCCGACAACGCTGGAGAACGAATTAAAAACCAATCCCTATTTAAAGTTCTAGCCCTTAGGGGCTTTTTTCTTAGGAAATCACGCTTGCGACTCATACTATGGAGCGAGGTGGCATGATGGAAGAAGAATTCGAAAAGATATTTCGGTTTGCGATCCGGCAACAAGCCAGTGACATCCATATTTCTAAGAATGAGAAAGGTCTCTATTGCGAAGTACGAACCGCGAAATCGATGATCAAGTTTCGCGGTGTCATCGATCCGACGATACTACGATATCTAAAATTCAAAGCCGACTTGGATCTTATGGATAGCCACCGTCCGCAAACCGGTCACTTCGAATACCAATTCATGAAGAAAAAGTACGAATTACGTGTCGCTCATGTCAAAACCGGAAATGATGAGAACATCGTCATACGGATTTTAAATCCATATCGGACCCTTACGTTCACGAATTTGTTTGAGGACGAAACGCAAAAACAGACGATGATTCGACTTTTAGGGTTGGAATGTGGATTGATCTTGATATCAGGAACTACGGGCAGCGGAAAAACAACGTCGCTCTATCATAGTCTTGGAATATTGCGACCACGAAAAATCGTTACGATCGAAGATCCGATCGAAACGCGGATCGAAGATGTCGTCCAAATGCAAATCAATCCATCACAAAAATTCGGTTTCGCCGATGCGATCAAACAAGTATTGCGGCACGATCCTAACGTAATCGTTATCGGTGAAATACGGGATGAAGTCGAAGCGAAGGCTGCCGTAAGGTGTGCGTTTAGCGGACATCTTGTCATTTCCACGATTCATGCGATCAATGCCTCGAAAACGATCGACCGTATGTGCAATTTCGGGATACCCAAAAGCGAATTGATGGAAGTTTTGACCGGTATCATACATCAGAGAATGGAGGTGGATCCGACTGGAAAAAGGAAAGTTCGCTTCGATATTCAAACATTTCACGCGATTGGATAGTTTGACCGAATCCGGTTACTTGTTGGACTTACTTGAAGCAAACTGCTCACGATCGGAAATCGAAAGCGCGATGTCGATACGCTTGGATGATGATGATCAGTTAAGATTCATCGTGAAGAATCGGTGGATTCCGCTATACAAACGCTTCGAGACGATTTGCGGTCGTGGGAAGGCGCTTACCATCGCACTCCATGTTCGAATCCGACAGGCGAATGAGAGATCGTTCACTTTACAGAAACTGACTTATCCATGCATGCTTTTACTGTCGGGATTTTCCGTCATTTGGCTTTATCTTTTCGTCATTCGCCCCAGTATCGATCCCAGTCGACAAGCCTTCCATATCCGAACAGGTATCGAAACAGCTACGTTACAAAGTATGTTTATCGTGTTTGCGTTCTTATTATCCGGTGGTTTTCTGGCGACACTTTACTTATATCATTCACATAAAAACGAACTATTTCAACGTATGGCACATTGGTTCCCAAACAATCCGTGGCGTTTAAGAGTTAGCCGCCGTTTTGCCTTTTTGATATTACAGTTGCACAATCTTGGTTTATCGACACGTGAGATCTACACTTCGATCCAAGGCCAAGATCACGAACCGATCCTCTCCTTGATCAGTAGCGATGTCCTCCACCAAATCCACACTTTCGGAAAAATCGACGGTGCGTTCGAACAAATCGACTCAGCACTTGGAAAACTATTATTGTTTGAGAACCATCCAGATTTTCCGGCACGACTTGAACGTTATGATTTGATTGTTAAAAAGCGTTTTGATCGCCAAGTCACGCGATGTGCGTACATATCAACCATATTGGCATACCTCTTCATATCGATCTTGATCCTAACGCTTTATCAAGAAATGCTATTTCCGTTAAAAGTCCTACAAAATCTTCATTAGGGGGAAATCATGAAAAAAGGATTTACGTTGTTGGAAATGATCATCGTTATCGCCGTTATTAGTACTTTGTTGGTGTTGACGGTCCCGAATATCCAAAGAGTAATGGGCATTGTCGAAAGCAAAGGATGTGAAGCGCAACTCAAAATCGTCGATACGGCAATCTTGGAATACACGCTTACGAAAGGATCAAGACCGGGTTCGTTTGCGGATTTGGTCGAGGAGGAACTGTTGGTTGAGGAACAACGCTATTGTCAAAACAACCGTGAAATCTACATTAGTCAAGGTCAATCGAAGCTGCGATAAAGGATTTACATTGATTGAAATGTTGATCGTATTATCGATCTTATCCGCGTTTTCCTTTTCGGGAATCCTTGTATACCGCAATTACATCGTTGAAATGACCCGAAGTCAACTTATCCATGAACAACAAATCGCCTTGTCATTGAGACAACGACAAGATGTTGATCTAGATCCAACGATCGAACGATTTGCCGAAGTTTGGTTTAATGCAAAAGGTAACGTCAATACTGCGCAAACGCTTCGATTTGGCGCAACATCGAAGCTTGTGATACAACTCGGTCCGGGTCGAATGCATGAATAAAGGTTTCGCGTTATTGGAAGTTCTACTCTCCTTAATCATTGTCGGCATTTCAATTTCGCTTCTCCTTACAAGTTTAACCAGCAACACCAAACGTAATGCGAATCCCCCGGAAAGTCTTTGGATGAAGCTTGAGAAAGGGTGTGATTATCAATGCGTTCTGAACGTGGATTCACCTTGATCGAACTTTTGGTCGCAATTAACGCATCCATGTTGGTGTTGAACCTGATTTTGGGTATCCTATGGGTTTTGCGTCCAATCGATGTCCAATTTTATCTACGCCAAAATCGCAGCGGAATTCTTCAATTGCGCCAACAGTTCGCCTTATGTCACGTAAAACATATCGAAAGTAAACGTGTTTTGTGTAGTTTTAACCAATCCGAATATGAGTTCACTTTCTCAAAAGATAAGTTGATTAAACAGCCGGGTTATGTCGTTTATCTTGAACGAATCAAGGATGGTTCCTTTGAAACCAAAAATAAAACTCTAAATATCTCTTTTTCGGTGGAAGGGGAGAGAGTCCATGCGATTTTGGCGTACATCGACTAAAGGTTTCATACTCGTGAGGACATTGTTGTTTTTCATGTTTATTATCCAATATACTTATACTCGCTCGTTGGTGTCGCTCCATATCGCATCCGAGAACACACTCGATTTAGGAATGGAAAACTTTTCGTTTTTCGAAGCGTCGATCTTGCATAAAATCGATGACGATATCAAATCGATGAATTACAGTGATTTCGGATTAAAGTTTAAAGAATATGCCGTCCAGGTTACATATATAGACCAAACGGCGATTTTGGATTTTGACGGATCGGTAGATACGTCGATGATCTTGGAATTTGATGATTTGGTGCCATGTTTTACATCATACGAGGTCATAAAATAAGAATGGACGAGAAAAACACAAGGTTTCAAACGAACTTCTTATAACAAAGTACTGTTGAATCGGAGGATTCCGTACCCGGTGGTAGATTCGATTGACAAAATCCGTTAAAGAATTAAAATAGATGGGTAGGAGGAAGCAACTATGATTATCGTTAATGATTTAAGACCCGGGCTGACGTTTGAATATGAAGGAAATATCTTTGTTGTCATCGATACGCAACACAATAAAACCGCGATGCGTCAGATGATCGTTAAGTCAAAAGTACGCAATTTACGTACCGGCGCCATCGTCGAATTGGCGTTTACAGGCGGAGACAAAGTCGAACCTGCGCATATCGACAAAAAAGAAATGCAGTATCTTTATGATACGGGCGACGCGCTGGCCTTCATGGATACGTCGACGTACGATCAGATCGAAATCCAGAAGTCGAACTTGACTTGGGAAATGAATTTTCTGAAAGCGAATGACAATGTCAACATCACGACGTACGAAGGTGAAATCCTCGGTGTGATTCTGCCGGACAAAGTCGCATTGACAATCGTTGAGACTGAACCTGCCGTAAAAGGCGATACCGCAAACAACGCGCAGAAAATGGCGAAACTTGAGACCGGTTTAGAGGTCAAAGTCCCATTGTTTATCAATGAAGGCGAACTTATCCTGATCAGCACATCCGACGGAAAATACTCCGGAAGAGCCTAAACATCCGCTTGGATGTTTTTCTTTACTTTCAGATTCTACATGTTATAATAATAACGACTTCAGGGCAGGGTGCAATTCCCGACCGGCGGTAAACCCCGCGAGCCGATATGGCATGAACCGGTGTAATTCCGGTGGCGACAGTACAGTCTGGATGGAAGAGGTTGAATTTTTGACCTTATTTTCGCCCGGAGTTTCCGGTTTTTTTGTGAGAAAGGACAAAAAACATGAAAACAAACTCCACAAAGCTTATCTCCCTAATCGGTGTCATGACCGCGCTTTCCTTCGTACTTTATTTCTTCGAACTGCCAGTCGGATTTATCCTACCGCAAGCCGCATTCCTCAAGATCGACTTCAGCGACATCCCCGCGATTTTACTTAGCCTCTCGGCCGGTCCGGTCGCCGGAATTCTTGTCGAACTTTTAAAAAATATACTCCATTTCCTTTTCATCAATAAGGACGGTTCATTTGTCGGCGAACTAGCTAACTTCTGTGCCGGCGTCGGTTTCTTGATCCCTGTCGCATTGATCGCGCGAAAGAACTTCAACTTCAAGACCTATGTCCCCGCCTTGTTGCTTGGGACAGCTGTTATGGCCTTGGCGATGATCCTCATCAACTATTTCGTAACGATTCCGATGTACTTCCCCGATATGGACAGCGCGGCGCGTTGGGGGTTGATCAACTCCGCAATTACGCCGTTCAACATTCTAAAGGGAATCTTGATGTCGATCGTCATCGTACTCCTCTATCCGCGTCTACAGAGCGTTTTAAAGAAAATCGGTTAAGCCTCAAGCCGCGCAATGCGGCTTTTATTTCCAAGTAACACTAGATACAAGGTTTACGTACTCACAAGGAGTAAATTTTGGTATAATGGACGCGATAGGGAGGGACTACCATGACTGAGTTCTCACGAATGAAGAAATTCCAGGATTTACGCGAAAGTATCCAAAACGACCGCGAAGGCGAAATCCACTCCGATGCTTTAAGCCCGTTTGCGCAACGGTTGAGTCGGATCGATACGACCTTTAATCCGATGCAGCAACCAGCTGTTTCATCCTCCCATCTGACACAGCATGGAAAAAAGGATGTTCGCTTCGATGAGAAGCTAAGTGAAACAAACGGTGTCGATTCGTTTCGTAACGAATATATCGACGAGTTTCTTGAAGAAGTAAAAAACTACAACATTAAAAAAGGGTATCGGAGTTACGAAGATACCGAAAGCAATATTTTCACGCAAGCGCAAAAAGAGATCAAATTCATACCGACACCGCGTACCGCGCCGTTTGCGACGCAACGCGCACCGGAACCAGTGGCTACAAAAGATTTGAGCGATGAGGAATTGAATTTGACGCAGGAAATCCTGCAGGTCATCCATGGCGATGAAGAGGATATTGCGGATGAAACGATCGATGAAACGCCGTTGATTATTAAGAATGTTGTACCGGATGAAAAACTGAACGATGTCCTTGAAGAAACGCAAAAGTTGCGGATCCAATTGGATGAATATGAAAAAGGACTAAATGATGTGACTTTGAATGTTTCGAAGTCCAACCGGCTACTTAACTTTATCGTAGCCATGTTGGTTATCGTACTTCTGACGATGTTGGGAGTTGCGATTTATTGGATATTAACGACGAGAGGATTGATTTAATGAAAATAAACATCGCGATCGACGGACCGAGCGCGTCAGGGAAAAGCACGATCGCGAAGCGATTGGCAAAGCGCCTTGGGTACGTCCATTTAGATACCGGAGCCATGTATCGCGGTTGCGCCTTCAAAGCTCGAGCCTTGGGTTATACGATCGATGACGAGGATAAAATCGCCGAAATGTTGAAGACAACCGAGTTTGCCTTCGATCCGACGGGCAGATTGATTCTCGACAACGTCGATGTGACCGAAGAAATACGCAAGAAAGACATGGATATTTTGACATCTTCCATCTCGGCCCTTGCGAAAGTCCGTGCCGAACTGGTCCGCCGCCAGCAAGATATGGCGAAAACCAAAGGATTTATTCTCGACGGCCGCGATATCGGGACCGTCGTATTGCGTGATGCGGAAGTTAAGATATTTCAAACAGCCAGCAGCGAATCCAGGGCGAGACGTCGTTTCGATGAGAACGTAAGCAAACAACGCAGCGGAACGTATGAAGAGATTTTGGATGAATTGAAAATTCGCGATTACCAGGACACAAGTCGGTGTAACTCACCGCTGAGAAAAGCCTCGGACGCGATTGAAGTCGATACGTCGCACATGACGATCGAAGAAGTCGTCGCGAAGATCGAAGGAATCGTTTTGAATAAAATCAATGAAATGGAAGGTGATTGAATATGATCGATGGCATCGTAGCAATCGTCGGACGACCCAATGTCGGAAAGTCGACGATTTTCAATCGGATTATCGGCGAACGTTTATCGATCGTTGAGGATACGCCGGGTGTGACCCGCGACCGAATTTACGCAAAAGGGAATTGGTTGACGAAAGACTTCCGCTTGATCGATACCGGCGGGATCCAATTGGTCGACCAACCGTTCCAAACCGAAATCAAAGCACAAGTCGATATCGCGGTCGAAGAAGCCGACGTCATCATTTTCGTGGTGAGCGGACGGGAAGGTTTGACCGACGATGACCAATTCATCGCCAAAATGTTGCGACGTTCAAAAAAACCGATCATCCTCGCGGTCAATAAAATCGACGATATCTCCATGGCGGCGGATGCTTATGAATTTTATGCGTTGGGATTCGATTCCGTTATCGCGGTCTCCGGAGCCCACGGTATTGGTATCGGTGATATCCTCGACGAATGCATCGCCCACTTTCCGGTCAAGAAAATGGATGAATACGAAGGTCGGATCAAGTTCGCAATCATCGGACGTCCGAATGTCGGAAAATCATCGTTGGTCAATGCTATCTTGAACCAGGAACGCGTCATCGTCTCGGATATCGAGGGAACCACGCGCGATGCGATCGACAGCCCGTTTACGCGGGATGGAAAAGACTATGTGGTCATCGATACCGCCGGGATACGCAAACGTGGTAAAGTCTACGAAAACGTCGAGAAATATTCCGTTCTACGCGCATTAAGTGCCATCGAACGGGCGGATGTCATTTTGTTTTTGCTTGACGGCATTTCGGGTATTCGCGACCAAGATAAACATGTCGCCGGATATGCCCATGAGGCAGGGAAACCGATCATCATCGTCTATAACAAATGGGATGCGGTGGAAAAAGACGAAAGCACGATCAATCGAGTGACCGAGGAAATCCGAAAGCAGTTTGTTTATCTATCGTATGCACCGATCCTGTTCATTTCCGCGCTGACCAAGCAACGCGTTCATCAGATCATTCCGATGATCGAACGTTTGTATGATTTCAGCCATTTACGTATCCAAACCAGCATCCTCAACGAAGTCATACTCGATGCGCAGTTATTCACGCCACCGCCGATGCATAACGGTCAACGTTTGAAAATCTATTACGCTTCGCAAGTCGCGGTCGCTCCGCCGACATTCATTCTGTTCGTCAATGAACCGACGTTGATGCATTTCTCGTATCGTCGGTATATCGAAAACCGCTTGCGCGAGGCATTCGTATTCGAAGGCACGCCGATCCATATCATCGCACGTGCCAAGGATTAGCCTTGAATGCGATGTGTCAACTTCTCTTACACTGAGGAATAACTAGTTTATCGCTATGGAAATGGTGAAACAACCCTTATCCATTCGGTACTTTGCATTGTATTTGTAAAAACAGAGTGCTATGATAAACTCAACAATGGAGGTAACATTATGAGCGAAACGAAGAATAAAAAAGCTTTGGCCGAAACTTTGGCAACCAGTCTGGATATCACCAAAAAATCCGCATTGGAAATCATCGAACTCGTTTTTGACGACATCAAAGATACCTTAGGCAAAGGTGGAGAAGTCGATATCGCCGGATTCGGAAAATTCGAAGTCAAAGTCCGTAAGGAACGCGAAGGGATCAATCCCTCGACGAAAGAGAAGATTACCATAGCAGCTAGCAAGTCCCCGTCGTTTAAAGCGTCGAAAGCCTTAAAGGAACTTGTCAAATAACTAGAATCGAGGCATAGGAAAAAATGGATTATACTTCACTACTTCTCTACTTAGCCGCGATTGGCGTCATGATTTGGGCGCAAACCAAGGTGCAGGGAGCCTATTCTCATTATCGGACCGTACCGACCGAAAACCATGTGACCGGCGCACAAGTCGCGCGGCGTATCCTTGATCACAACGGATTGACACATGTGGACGTTCAGATGAGTCAAAACGGTGTTTTAAGCGACCACTTCGATCCGAAGAACTACGTGGTCAATTTGTCACCGATGGTTTACAACGAAGATTCGATCGCTTCGGTCGCTATCGCCGCCCATGAGGTCGGCCATGCGATCCAATATGCTGAAAAATATAGTTTTATCGGGTTGCGCAACACGTTGTTGCCGGCTGCGATCGTATCCAGCAATATCGGTTGGTATGTAATTATCGCAGGTTTCATTTTCAATCTTCCTACGATTATTTATTTTGGAATCGCGATGCTTTGCGTCGTCGCGCTCTTTCAACTTGTGACGTTACCGGTTGAGTTTGACGCCTCGGGAAGAGCATTGAAGATTCTGGCTTCCGATGGTTACATCACGGAAGATGAAAGCGCTGATGCCAAAGCCATGTTGCGTGCTGCCGCATTTACGTACGTCGCAGCTTTGCTTGCGACACTATTACAGATTTTCCGACTTGTCTTGTTGAACAATCGAAGAGGTCGTCGATAAGAATCCAGCTCCGTCAAGGAGCTTTTTTTTCGGAGTATCACCGAAATCCTCATAGTAGGGGAGGGGTGATACAATGGCTTATTTACATAAAGGCGATTACATCGCGACGACGGTATTTTCAGCGTATCCATGTCAACAAGACGAGGTCTATGTTGCGGGGCTCAATGAAGGGGACTTATTGATTTCATCCAAACCCGAGTTTCTACAAAATAGTAATGGCTACGTAGCGATCGATGACCGATATATTGAACTTCAATGGATCCGCAACGGAAACACTGAGAAGGAATTCCACATAATGTGGAAGAATGATTGTGGGATCATCGCGCAAGAAACACAAGACGTTACTGTCCACTCTATAGATTCGGATCGACCGTTCGAACTTTCCGCAATCGCGGTGATCGCTTTCGGTTGTTTCGTAATCATGGTGACGAAAAAGGTATTTTATGCGAAAAAGTAACTTACTATGTATCTTAGTGTTACTTTTCCATATGTTTATCCCAGTTTCGGCCGCAACTAGTTATACAATCGTTTCGAAAAGCGCATTGCCTTACGAGATTTCCGGCATTTCTTCGACCACGACCGCAATCCGTATCACCGGTTGGGGACTTCTGAATGAGACCCAACACTTTATCAGTTCCACCGATCATAGTTACGAACTTGAATTTGTTTCTCTTAATCATTCTTTTACCATCCCAACGACGATTCAGGCAGCGACGATGACGGATGTATTTCGCTATGGCGGCGTGCCGATCTGTGCGACAACCGCATATTTCAAGACCGATGCTACATGCTACTATCGCTTCGAAAACGTAGGATTTACGGTTGACGTACCATTTACATCGTTTCGGACCGGCCAAAGTTACACATGTTATCTCATCGTACATGCGAAAAGCGCGAATTCACACAAGAAGATCGCTATTTTCTTTCCGATGGAGAGCGATTTGGTCATTATGAAAGGTCAAACGGAATATCGTTTGATTTCAAAACTGGATGATACGAAACTGACAATTAAGTACGAAACGGTCGTTGCCCGTAAAGGTCCGGACAAATCCTATCCAGGGTGGCAATATGGAGCAAGTTGCTCGACAACATATGGAAATACGTTGTTTTTCAAAGCCAACACGGTATATAGCCGCATTGTAAGCCGTTATTTGAATCAAACGAACAAGACCACATATTATGGCCTCTCCGGTCAACCGACGCTCTGTGAGAACTCTAGGCGTCGTGTCGCGGAAGGGAACATCGTTTCGCCAATGTGGATTCCAAGTGGGTTTGTGGACTATTCAGGAACTCCGCTTACAATCAAGACAACGATCCTAAACCAAGCACCAACGATCGTTACAACGCCCGCGATCCTAAAAGCAGGGACGATATTTGATTGGCGAAAGTACGTGATCGCAACAGATCCGGAAGAAGGGTTAATCAACGAGAAAATCATCATAACAAGTGATAATTATCACAATACACCAGGTAATTATGTCATGACATTCTCAGTGACGGATTCGTACGGCGCTAAAGGTGTCGGAACATTGAATATTACCGTCCTACAACCAGACAATACGGCGCCGCAATTGTTTGCGAGCGATTTCAGCGTAATGTTGAACACATCGATCGACTATCATGATTTCGCAAGCGCATATGATGTAGAAGACGGTGATCTCAGTGATGATATCCTCGTTTCCACGAGCGCCAACTTAAAGGTAATCGGTGTCTATCCGGTTTGCTTCAGCGTACGTGATTCAAGAGCTGCCGAAACAAAGAGATGCGTCAAGATGACTGTGTTTGACATAGATACAATGATGAATCGATTTCGCTTCGTGGATAGGACACATTTATTTTTTAACGAATCAACACCAACCAATTGGATTGGAAACGTGCAATTACTTAATCAATTGCTCAATTCAAGCCTGATCCTCGAGTCAAAGGCGTTCGTTCGATAACTACGCATAATGTATATTATGTAAAGTAAAGATGGATTTTGGGTGATTTATGCTTAAAAGCATATTATTCCCCTTTAAAAGAAAAAGCATGGAGATTATCCATGCCATGTTTATTCAAGATAGGACAACAGCGACGATCCGACATCGGGCAGTTGAACGCCGAAGTTCTCGGCGATTGTCGCACCCAAGGCGGCGAAGGAATCGGTTAGCGGTAACAATCCGCTTCCCTTAAAGGATTTACTGTAGAAAATCAAGGGAACCATTTCCCGCGTGTGATCCGTGCCGCTATGGACCGGATCATTACCATGATCGGCTGTCAGAATCAATAAGTCGTCGTCACGTAAAGTCGAAATCAGTGTTTCGAGTTGACCGTCGAATAGCTGAAGATCCTGGGCATACCCTTGCGGATTGCGACGATGTCCCCATAAGGCGTCAAAATCAACCAAATTTACGAAACAGAGACCTTTAAAGTCGGACTTCGCGATATCGATCGTCTTCAGCATCCCATCCTCATTACTTTTCGTCTTATGAGCGGCCGTAATGCCTTCGCCATCGAAGATGTCGTTGATTTTACCGACAGAAATCACGGTGAGTCCTTTATCCTTCAGTCGATTGAGGATTGTGGGAGCGAAGGGTTTTAGCGCATAGTCATGTCGGTTTGAAGTGCGTTTGAACTCCCCTGCTTTGTTTCCTAAGAAAGGTCGTGCGATGACGCGCCCGACGCGCCATTCCGGTTTCATGGTCATTTCACGGGCGATTTCGCAGCACCGATAGAGTTCCTGAAGACCGAAAGTCTCTTCATGCGCGGCGATTTGTAAAACCGAATCACCCGATGTATAGACGATCATGTCGCCGGTTTTTAGATGATGCTCACCCAGTTCGTCGAGGATTTCGGTACCGCTGGCAGCCTTGTTTCCGACAATTCCATGTCCGGTTCGACGTTTTAGTTCATCGATCAGTTCATCCGGAAAGCCGGTATCGGTAAATGTGATGAATGGCTCGTCGACTTTGAGACCCATGATCTCCCAATGTCCGGTCATCGTGTCTTTTCCGACGCTGATTTCACGCATTTTCCCATAATAACCAAGTGGCGATTGAATGGGTGCGACGCCTTCGATGGAGTGTAGATTCCCCAATCCGAGGCGTTGCAAGTTAGGTAATTTTAATCCGCCGACCGCTTTTCCGATATGACCTAAGGTATCGGCTCCGGTGTCTCCGTAATTCGCGGCATCGGGCATGGCTCCGGCTCCGACCGAATCCATGACAATGGTAAAGATGCGTTGATAGTTCATTATTTGGCTCCTTTGTTTCTGTTTGCGGGATGAAAGGCATCATAGGCTTGGTGAAGTCGATTACTTTCGACATGCGTGTAGATTTGCGTGGTCGAGATGTCCGCATGTCCCAACAACTCTTGGACGACGCGTAAATCCGCGCCCCCCGCCAACAATTCGGTGGCGAAGCTGTGACGCAACTTATGCGGCGAAATATTACCTTCGATTCCAACTTGAATGCACCTAGATTTTACCACGGCATAGATATATTGACGACTTACGTGCTTTCCGCGCGGTGAGATAAAGATATGATTGCTTTTGGATTTACTGAAAAGCGGTCGAACTTTATCCAGGTACTTTTGAAGGTTAACGAGGGTCGCAGGGGCGACCGGCACGATCCGTTCTTTGTTGCCTTTACCGATAATACGGATAAATCCTTCGTTTAAATAGATTTGGTTGAACGTCAACTCACTCGCTTCACTGACGCGAAGTCCGGTCGCAAACAACAGATCGATCAAAGCGGTGTGCAAGATTTCTTTCGGATCCTCGCTATCGATCAACAGCCGTGAAGTGTCATCACCGGATAGAAAAACCGGTAATTTCATCTGCTTTTTCGGACTGACCAAACGATCCGTCGGATCCGCATATTTCGTGATGGTTTCGCTGAGATACGCATGAAAGCTGCGCAACGATGAATGTAAGCGAAGAATGCTGGAGTTCGCATGATTTCTCGCGAAAAGATCCAAATACGCGTCGATGTGCTCGATTTTCACGAGTGTAGGATCCGAAATACCGTTCACAGTCATCCAAGCGGCGTAAGGATCCAGGTCGTTAAGGTAGGAAGATGCGGTTTTCTCGCTTAATCGACGCACGAAACGCACGTGATGGGCATATTCAGCTAGCGTTTGCTTCCATTCCATGACGATTCCCCTTCCTGAAACAGATTGATTTGACGAAGCTTGTCGCTTTGTTTTTTGAGTTGGCCACATGAAATCCCAAGAAGACGTATCCCCTGCTCGATCTCGATTTCATCAAACAGAAGCATCGCGACTTGAAACAAATCTTCCATCGAATGGATCGGATGATTGGTTTTGCGACTGCGCGAAAACGTCGTGAAATCGGGATATCGGACCGTAATACCGATGTTGGAAGCGGATCGATCCGCTTCATCCAATCGAAGCTGGCATTCTTTGGCCAACCGTAGAAAGACTTCCCGGACTTCCTCGTAACTTTGGATATCTTGATTCAGCGTCGTCGAGGTGCTGATCGATTTCATTTCCTCACGTTGTTGTACCGGGCGCTCGTCAATTCCCTTCGCTAAACCGATGTAATGTTCGGATAAGTTCCCAAGAACTTCGCGAAGTTTTTCGGGATCGGGATAATTCGCCAAGTCGCCGATCGAATGGATTCCCAACGCATGCAGGCGGGGTGCGGTTTTCTTACCGATCCCATGCATTTCGTCGATGGCCAGCGGCCAAAGTTTGACGGGGATTTCCTCGTCGCGTATGACGACGATCCCAAGCGGTTTGCGAAGCCCGCTCGCCATCTTAGCGAGGAATTTGCTTTGAGCGATACCGATACTACATTTTAAATGAATCTCGTCCAGAAGCCTCTTTTGAAGCCGTAGAGCGATATCCAAGGGATATTCTTCCAGATTCACCGCATCGGTCATATCCACATAGGCTTCATCGATGGATGCCTGTTCGATTTGGTCGCTAAACGTCCGTAAGTAGGCGATGAAACGATCTGAATATGCCTCGTAATCTTCGTAATGACCTTCGACTACGATCAATTCCGGACAACGATTCTGCGCTTCCCCGACGGACATCGCGGAATGGACGCCAAAGGCCCGTGCTTCATAGGAAGCCGTCGAAACGACGCTGCGGCGACCATGACCGCTGACGGCGACCGGCTTGCCTTTGAGAGATGGATTTCGTAATACTTCGACCTCGGCGAAAAACGCGTTCAGGTCGATATGAAAAATCCAACGGTTCATGGCGTTCTTATCAACGTTTGGTGATGATCCAACAATTCCTGCGCCGCCAAACGCGCCGTATCGCTGAGTGTTCCGCTGGCGATCGACGCCAACGCGTCGATGCGTTCTTCCCGATCAAGCCGTGTGATCAAGGTATGCGTACGCGTCGCATCACTGCTCTTTGAAACTAAATAATGCGCATCGGCGCACGCGGCGACTTGGCCTAAGTGCGTGACGGAAAAAACCTGTGCGGTTTTCGATAGTGCATGCATTTTCATCCCGATCGCACTCGCGACCTTCCCGGAAACACCGCTGTCGATCTCATCGAAGATTACCGTTTCGATGCCCTGCAACTTGGAAAAGATGACCTTCAACCCCAACATCAAACGCGAAAGTTCGCCGCCGCTGGCGACTTTGATTAAAGGTTTCGGTTCTTCCCCGACGTTCATCGAAACCAAGAACTCGACCGCATCGATCCCGTTTGACGATAAGCTGGATTCGGTAATCGCAATCGTGAATTTGGCATGGATCAGCGATAGACTATGGAGTTGTTCCTGCAAACGTTGGCATAAAACGATCGCGTCAGCTTTGCGTTTTTTACTTAGTTTTTGCGCTTCGACAAGGTAAGTTGTTTTGGCCAGTTCGATTTGCTTTGCCAAACGTTCCAAGACTTCTTCCCGGTTTTCGATCTGTTCGATTTTCGCTTTGAATTCATCGCACCGCTCAAAAATCTCGGAAATGTGTTTTCCGTATTTGCGTTTCAGTTTCGCAATCAAAAAGAGACGATCTTGGATCCGATTTAACTCGTTTTCGTCAAAGTACAGACGATTGTGGATGTCTTTGATTTGTTCGGACTTGTCCTGCAACGCGTAATAGATTTCGTCCAACGCCTGATTGATCGTCACGACTTCATCCATCTCTTTTACGCCTTCGATTTGTTTCTGGACTTCGTAGAATTTCTCCATGACGCCGCCTTCATCGTCCAAGAGCGAAATCGCCGCGCTTAAGCGGGTCGAGATTTTCTCGAAAGCCATCATCGCACGTTGCTGGGTTTCAAGTTCCTCATCTTCGCCGATTCTAAGGTCGGCGGCTTCGATTTCCTCGATCTGATAACGCAAAAAGCCTAAATCGTCCGGATTTAAGCGATGATTTGAGATTTCGTCGTATTCCTTGACAAGGCTCTCATATCCTTTGTAGGAATCGGACACCATTCTTAATAATTCGGGATGGTTACCGAATTGATCAAGCAGGGTCCGATGATATTTTACGTTTAAGAGATACTGCGTGTCGTGTTGGGAGTGGATATCGACGATCGCCGAACCGAGTTCGCGTAAAAAGGAAACAGGAACAATTCGTCCGTTACAACGATTGACGCTTTTTCCGTCGATCGTCAATTCCCGATTCAACACGATCAAATCCTCATCGCCGAAGCCGTTGTCAGACAAAATTTGTTTACCGTATTGCGAAGTGACGTCAAACGCGCCTTCGACGATCATCTTGTCGCTGGAACGTCGGATGACGTCCGTCGTCATGCGATCGCCGCACAAAAGACCGATGGCATCGATCAGAATGGATTTCCCGGCTCCGGTTTCACCCGTAAAGACGCTGAAACCGTTATCGAATTCAAGGTTCGCTTCATCGATCAACACGAAATTCTTCAGGTACAATGAACGCAACATGACACAACCCCCTAGCGGCTCTCCGTTTTCTCAAATACGACGAAATATTCGGTATTCCCTTCTTTTCCTTTAAATTCGCATTCGAAGAGGTCAAGGATCGTAATCCCATAGTCGCGTAGAAAGGATTTGTATTCTTCAAGCATGGTCGTGACGATCCTTGGATTTTTGATCTGTCCGGTATCGGATACATGTTGGGGACCGACTTCAAACTGCGGCTTGATCAATACATATGCCGTCAATCGCGGTTTTAAGAGTGGTAAAACATGCGCGAGGATCTTCTTTCCCGAAATAAACGAGACATCCATCAAAAGGATATCGATCTGCGCGTCGAGCATGTCGCGAGTCAAATCCCGGGCATCGGTATTTTCCAGCGTTTTGACGCGCGGGTCGTTGCGAAGTTGGATATCCAGTTGATTGGTTCCGACATCGACGCAAAGGACGGATGAAGCGTTGTGTTGAAGGGCGACCTGGGTGAATCCCCCGGCAGCCGCGCCAAGATCCAAGACATTCTTATCCGTAAAATCATAGGGTCGTTTCTCCAGCGCGAACGTCAGTTTGTTGCCGGAGCGCGAAACGTATTTGATGGTATCGGTCGAATGGATCTCCATCCCTTCCTCAACCTCAAACGAAGCCTTCACGACGGTTTTTCCATTCACTTGGATATACCCGCTCTTGATGGCTTCTTGGGCGCGATTGCGGGTCGGATAGGTCTGGTTAAATACCAGATATTGATCAAGACGCATGTGAGGATAGGATCGTGACGATCGTAGTGAAGAGCGAAGTGATATCGATCTTGATTTCTTTGCGTAATTGAGGAACGGAACCATGGCTTACAAATTCGTCTTTGATTCCGATTCGGTGAAGATCAAGACGGAGTCCGGCATCGCATGCATATTCCAAGATTGCGGATGCCAAACCGCCTGCCAACATATCGGTCTCGTAGACCAACACCGGTTTATTCAGTTTAGCGATTTCCTTCAGCATCCCCTCGTCCAACGGTTTGATGAATCGCGCGTTGACGACGGAAAGGTTGATTTGATTGACCTTGGCTTTGGTTTCGACTTTTTCGACATCCGGTCCATAAGTGATGACGATCAAATCCGCTTCATCCAAGGGCTTGTTGAATGTCCACGTTCCGATTTCGATCGGCTGAAACGAATCGACCTCCCGAAACAGCGCGTTCCCGCGCGGATAACGCAAAGCAAAAGGATGTTCTTGATTGAATGCGGAATAAAGCATATGTTGCGCTTCATAGGCGTCTTTCGGCTGCGCCAAAATCAGATTTGGGATCGGACGTAAAATCCCGATATCGAAGACGCCATGATGCGTCGGTCCGTCTTCACCGACCAAACCGGCCCGGTCGACTCCGATGACCACCGGTAAGTCCATGCGTGCGATATCATGGTTGATTTGATCGTAAGAACGTTGCAGAAACGTCGAATAGATCGATAAGAACGGACGGTAACCGGCCAAGGCCAAACCCGCCGCGAACGTCGCCGCATGTTCCTCGGCGATCCCGGTGTCGATACTACGTAGCGGAAAGAGTGCGAAATGCTTCTCAAGCTTACTCCCCTGCATCATCGCGGGTGTGATGGCGATGATTTTGTCGTCCTTCTTACTTAATCGGATTAAGGTTTCACTGATGACTTGAGACCATGAAAAATGGCCTGCCGGTAATTGTCCGATATCGGCGCCGGTGTCCGGGTCGAATTGACTGACCCCGTGCCACGTACCGTTGGTGTCGTTTTCGGAATGCGGATAGCCTTTCCCCTTTTGCGTCATGACATGGACTAACACCGGTCCGTCATGCGTTTTGGCGACTTTTAGGATCCGAATCAACGCTTTGATATCATGACCGTCGACCGGACCTAAGTATTCGATGCCGAGTTCGCCGAAGATCGATGAATCGACCATGCTGCGTTTTAGTGAATCTTTGACGCGTTCCATACCATTCAACAAGGTGTTTCCGATCGTATTGGTTTTCAAGATTCCCTTGACGTCATGTTTAAGTGTGTTGTACGGTGCGCTGGTACGTAAACGGGCCAATGACTTCGTCAATGCCCCCACGTTACGCGAGATCGACATGGCGTTATCGTTTAAGATGATGACCATGTTCCGTTTCTCGTCGCCGATCTGATTCAACGCTTCATATACCATCCCGTTGGTCATCGAACCATCGCCGATCAAGGTGATGACTTGATGATCTTGTTTGCTTAAATCCCGTGCGGTCGCATAGGCTAAGGCCGCGCTGAGCGACGTGCCCGCATGCCCGGCTTCCCATACATCATGTTCGCTTTCGCTCATCTTCTGAAATCCGCAAAGCCCTTCCCACTGACGCAAAGTATCGAAACGATCGGCGCGTCCGGTCAAGATCTTATGGACATAACTTTGATGACCGACATCAAAGATCAGTTTATCTTTAGGCGAATCGAAAACGACGTGCATCGCGATCGTCAATTCCACGACCCCGAGGTTGCTTGAGAGATGACCGCCTGTTTTCGAGACGCTGTCGATTAAAAATCCGCGTATTTCACCGGAAAGTTGGTTAAGTTGTTTGACGGTCAGCTTCTTTAGAAATGCCGGACCATCGAGTTTTTCGATCATTATACTGCCTCCTAATTCTGCCGGTTGATCAATAATTCAAGGAGTTTGCGAACTTCGTTACTCCGTAAGTTCAGACTTTCATAGGTCGTAAACGCCAAATTATAATACGTCTCCATCGTTCGGTGCGCTTCATGTAAGCCTAACATCGAAACGACGGTACGCTTATTATTTGCGATGTCGCTATTTGCGGTTTTTCCGAGTTCTTCCGTCGATTTTGTGACATCGAGGATATCGTCCTGGATTTGAAACGCGATCCCGGCGTTTTCGCCGATCGTCGAATACTTCTCCAAATCATTTTGTTTACCGGCGAGGATCGCGGCCATCTTCAGCGCGCAAGCCAAGAGTTTCCCGGTTTTATTGCGATACATTTCGATCAGTTCTTCGACGTTTTCGACGTTTTGCGTCTCAAATCCGATGTCTTTGATTTGACCGAATACCATCCCGGCGCTCCCGGAGGCACATGCGAGTTCACGCATTAGGCAGACTTTTTCCATATTGGTGTAGTTGCTTTTCGCCAAGACTTCAAACGCCAGCGTCAATAATCCGTCGCCGGCCAAAATCGCGGTCGCTTCATCAAACATTTTATGGCAGGTCGGATGTCCGCGACGCAAATCGTCATCGTCCATCGCGGGAAGATCGTCATGGATCAACGAATAGGTATGGACCATCTCCAGCGCTGCGGCGGCGTCCATGCCGATCAAGGGATCGAAATCAAGATCCTTCAGACATGATAGCAGTAAAAGCGGACGAATCCGTTTCCCTCCGCCCAAGAGCGAATAACCCATGGCTTCCTTCACTCTGGATTCAGGCAGATTGTCGATAAACTCCTGTAACGACTCTTCGATAAAGTGTTTCATCGTGTTTCTCCTTTCGCATTGTAATGTTCCATCAACTCGCCGACTTTTCCTTCGAAATTCTTCAGTAACGCATCACATTCTTTGACCAAACCCAATCCTTCTTCGAAAAGAACCAATGATTGGTCCAAGGTGATATCGTTTTGTTCCAAACTGGCGATGATCGTATTCAGGCGGTTCATCGATTCTTCGAAACTGCGTTTTTCACTCATTGTTTTTCTCCTTCGCGACGATTTGCGCATAAATCGTTCCGTCATGCAGACGTACGGACATGGAATCCGAGATGTTTGCGTCATCGACGGATTTCAAGATGCCGGATTCGATATACGGGATCGCGTATCCGCGCTCCAGGATGGCTAAGGGGGACAAAGCGTTTAAGAGGCTAAGCATTTTCGCCATTTGATAGCGTTCTTTCTCACCCATCCGCGATGCTTGCGTCAAGAGGATCTCACGGCTTTTCAAATAGACTTCGCGCTTATCGCGTTGGATCTTGATTCCGTCTGAAGTCAGTCTTGTGGCGATGGAAGATAGCCGTTCGCGTTGTTTTGCGACCAAGGTCGATGCAACGCTTAAGCGTTGGGTCGCCATCGTCAAATTGATGCCTGCATCCTGCCACAACAAGTCGGGATTCTGCCAAACCGGATACTCACGCATCGGTTGATAGCGAAGTTGATTCTTGCGTAGGATGTTTTTCATCGCATTGTACGCCCGAGTCGTCAATTGGTTTAATTCCATCCGTACTTCCGTTTGGTCACGTACTGCGGCTTGGGCCGCGCCGGTCGGTGTGGGTGAGCGCATATCGCTGACGAGATCGGCGATCGTGACATCGGTTTCATGTCCGATACCGGCGATCAGCGGAGTCTTCAGCGTTACGATCTTGCGTGCGACGCTTTCTTCGTTGAAGGGCCAAAGATCCTCGATGGATCCGCCTCCGCGTGCCAAGATCAGCACGTCGTTATCGTCGTGGTCAGCCTGATGTAAGCGTTCGATGATCTGGCTAGCGGCTTGCGCGCCTTGGACCAAGGAATAGTAGAGTCTGACTTCGGCGATCGGCCAACGTTTCTTTAATGTTGATAGGATATCCTGAAGCGCAGCGGTATCTTTTCCGCTGATGACGCCGATTCTTGAAGAGTAGACCGGAATCGGCTTTTTACGCGAAGTTTCAAACAAGCCTTCGTCGAATAGTTTTTTCTTCAATGCTTCGAATTTTTGGTAGAGATCGCCCAATCCTTCGTGTTGCATCGCGGTGACATAGAGTTGCATCTGCCCTTGCGCGGGATAGAGCGATACCGTCGCCCGTAATAGAACCTTATCCCCTTCTTTCGGGATAAAGCCGACTTTCCCGGCATGGTTGGAGAACATGACGCATCCGATGCGTGCGTTCTCGTCTTTAATTGTGAAATACCAATGCCCGCTACGATGCGCCGTGAAATTGGATAACTCCCCTTTCACCCACACATTGGTCAAAACGGGATCGTTGTCCAGTTTCAGCTTGATGAATTGAAGTAAGGAGCCGACGCTCCATACCGCTTGGCTCATAGTTGATCCAAAACTCCGTTGATCAGCTTATACGCGTCGGCATCTCCGAATTCTTTACTCAAGTCGACCGCTTCGTTGATGACGACCGTATGTTCGACATCCCCTAACGCATATTCGCCCAGCGCCAATAATAAAATCGATTGTTCGATAAAGCCCAAACGGACGAAATCCCAGTCCTTTAACTGACGGTTGATCAAATCGATATGCTCGTCCTTATGCGCGATCGCAAGGGTACAGACCTCGCGTACGAATTTCTCTTCCGGCGTCAATCCTAGGATCAGATTTTCAGCCAAGACGATTTGAATATCTTTATTTAGCAGCAGGTGTTGGTAGATGCATTCCATCGCTTTCCTGCGCTGTAAGTGTCGTTTCATAAATTCCTCCGTTACCGTGTCTATTTTAACATGTTTCGTCGTTTCTAACCACTTCCCCGCAAAAAAAACGCCCTTAGCGGGCGTTGAAAGCGAATCCTGCGACTTTGATATCGATCAGGTTGCATTTCAGGTCGGTCATCTGCAACACCGACTGGAAAATCTTCGTTTGAAGCTCTTCGCAGACCTTGCTGACATTCTGTCCATATTTGATTTTGACTTCCACATGGACGTTGAGAAGGTTGTCTTGGATCTTGCACGTGACCGGATGTTTCATCGGTCCGGTTTCAAGTCCCGCAACGCCTTCCGTCTCCTCGCTCGCGATTTTCGCGATCATTTCGAAGACTTCCTTCGTCAATGCGATTTGTCCGAGATGCGCATGATCTTGGTGGATCATGACGTATTCTTGTGCCATAGTGTATCACCCAAAGGCATTATACCATAACTTCAAGTCGGGTTACAACTTTACTCGGTGAACCACTTTGCGATCATCGCGTCCAATTGACCGTCGGCTTTGAGGGCTGCGATCGCGGCGTTGACATTTTCCAATAACTCGCTGTCCAACGGCAGAGCGACGGCGTTATACGACATGTTGGTGAACTTTTCATTCTGCAGTTCGAAGGTCGTCATTTGCGGATAACTGGCGATGTATTCGTCGGCGACGACTTTGTCGACCAAGATCCAATCGATGCGTCCGTTGATGATTTCCTGAACCATTTGACCGATGTCCTTACGGGCATCTTTGACGAGATTGAAATCTTCCGCGATCAAGTCGACCGCGCCGGCTTGTACCGTTCCGATTTGGATACCGACTGTTTTGTCTTTGAGATCTTCCCCGTCCGACCAATTATTGGCGGCCAAGGTCAAGACCCAGTACGGGCTCTTGCCATCGTTATAGTAAGCATCCGAGAACAAGACGCCACGGTCGGGGGCGGCGTTGAAGCCGGCCAACGACATGTCGCCGGTACCGGTCGGCGAATTTAAGTCGCCGATGATTCCGTCGAAGTCCATGTCGACCCATTTGACTTCTTTATAACCCATTTGTTTGGCGATCGCTTCGCCTAGTTCGATGTCAAATCCGATCAATTTGCCTTCGGTATCCACCATTTCAAACGGCGGGTACCCGGAAGATGTGAGAATCGTAAGCGTGTCGGCGGTTTTGGTTTGCGTGCATCCCGTAAACAAGACGGCAGCAAGCAAGATCGTTAGTAGTTTTTTCATGTTGTTTCTCTCTTTCTTGATTTAGATCATATTGGCCAAGAATTCTTTCGCACGCGCGCTCTTCGGCGTTTCGAAGAAGGTCTTGGTATCGGTCTGTTCGATAATTTCGCTCTTATCCATATAAACGATTTCGTCGGCCACTTCTTTCGCAAACTTGATTTCATGGGTGACGATGATGATCGTCATACCGGTATGATTGAGTCCTTTCATGACACGCAGTACTTCTTGCGTCATTTCCGGGTCCAAGGCGGAGGTCGGTTCGTCAAACAACATTACCTGCGGATCCATCGCCAAGGCCCGTGCGATGGCGACGCGTTGCTTTTCCCCGCCGGAGAGTTGATGCGGATAGTTCTGCAAGCGATGCGCAAGTCCGACTTTCGTCAATTGCTCGACGGCGATTGCCATGGCATCCGCATTGTTCAATTTTTTGACTTTTTTCAGTGCGAAGGCGACATTGTCGACGGCGCGCATATGGGCGAAAAGATTGAAGGATTGGAAGACCATCCCGCATTTTTCGCGAATCAGCGGTAACTTATCTTGGTTTTGCGTAAGCTCGACTTCGTCGTGCCATACTTTCCCTTGGGTCGGCTTTTCCAGAAAGTTGATACATCTCAGTAAGGTGCTTTTACCGGCGCCGGAGGATCCAATGATCGCATAGGTTTTTCCGTTCTCAAAGGTGACATCGATGTTTTGTAGGACGGTCACGCCTTGAAATTCCTTTTTAACGTTTTCCAGTTTAATCATAACGGAGCTTCCTTTCGATGACCCTGCCAGCCAGACTCAATACTTTGACCAATACATAATACGTGATGCCGACCACCAATAAAGGTTCGAAGAAGTGGAAGGTCGTTCCGCTGATGATCGATTGACGACGCATCAGATCAGAAGCGCCGATCATCGAAACGACGGACGTTTCCTTGACCAAGGTAATGAATTCGTTCATGATCGCCGGCAAGACGTTCCGGATCGCCTGCGGGATGATGATGTGGATCGCGATGTCCAACTTACGTACGCCCAAAGCGATGGCCGCTTCGGATTGGCCTTTATCGATGGATTCGATGCCGGCTCGCAATACTTCGGAGAGGTAACTGGCGGAGTTGAGCGTAAATACGATGCCGGCCGACGTCATGATCGTCGGGACCCAGCCTGTGATTTGCGGTAAACCCAAGTGGAAGAACATCAGCTGGAAAACCAGCGGTGTGCCGCGGAAGAAATCGACGATGGCGCGTACGACGATCCCGAAGAAATCTTTGCGACGACTGCTAAATCCGAAAAGCAAACCTAAAACGGATCCTCCGATCGCGGCCATGCCGGCGATTTGAAGTGTGACGTACGTGCCTCGAAGCAGCCAAGGCAGATATGGGAGAATGACATTGAAATCGATTTTCATAAGGCCTCCTTAAATTAAAAAATCCCTTCAAATAAATGAAAGGACGTGATTGACGCGGTACCACCTAACTTCCGGGTTTCTCTCCCGGCAACTCGTTTCGTTAACGCCGACGACGGAACGCACTCACAATTTTCGCACGTTCAGCTCCCGGACACGTTCGACGTTGCTTCAGACCGCTTTTCACCAAATCGCGGTTCTCTTTGCTGAAGCGTGACGTTTACTACTTCCGTTCACAGCTTATGCGATGATTATATCTTAGAATTTCGAGAATGCAAGTGAAATGTTCAAATGTTTTCAGAAAACTTTTGTAAGGTCCGTAATCCCTTGGGGAATTTGTTTTTGATTTGTTGGCCGTCCCCTTTGCCTAAGGCGAAGATCTTGCCTTTATAACGCAATAATACATAGCCTTTAACAGTGTCATTGAAGAGGGTTTCGCCTTTTAGGAAACGTTGGGTTTCGCTTTCATCCAAATCAAGAAAAGTTCTAAAACATCTGTTTGCGATCTTAGAAGTCGCAAAGGCATGGTCGATTTCAATGCGCTGATTTATGACTTGTCCGATATATGCGCCAATTTGAGTGACGTTGAGTCCGGTAAGCAAAGGTAACGGGTTCGATGCGCCATAGATACGATCTCCGATCAGATAGGTCAGAATTGCAGGATCGAGATAGGTTTCAATGAAAGTTCTTACCAACGGTGCTTTGCTTGGCGTCGCAACGGATATGCGAGGTTTTTCCGCAGGTCCCGTTTTCCGCATACGACAGATAAAGTGCCCTTCCCCGCCCTCCAATACCGTAACTCGTCGTGATTTACTATGTTCGGAGTTGTTTACAAACAATCCTTTGCGACCGATATCAAAGGGTAACGATTCGATGACCATGTCCGGATGACGTAGTAAAAAAGACTCGATCTGTCCTTCATTCTCCTCTTTGGAAAAGGTACATGTCGAATAAACCATGATTCCGTCTTGTTTCAGACTTGAGTAAAGGTCATCAAGGATCCCTCGCTGCATCCGTACGCAATGATCGATATTGTTTTGCGAGAAGTAAGCGATACCTTTGGGATCTTTACGGAACATGCCCATTCCGCTACACGGGGCGTCAATCAGGATTTTGTCGAAATATCCGGTCAGATTCATTCCGATCGTTTGCGTATCGTTTTGCGTCACGATGACGTTGTCATCCCCATATCGCTGAATATTGAACCGTAAGGTCAAGTTACGTTTGGCGTCGATTTCATTGGATACAAGCAATCCGTCACCATCCAACAGACTCAATATTTGTGTGCTTTTACCGCCCGGGGATGCGCACGCATCTAGGATTTTATCCCCTTTGGATACTGTCAATGCTTCCACCGCCAAACTGGCGGAAGGATCTTGCAGGTAGAAGCAACCGGCATGATGGAACGGATGATTGCCTAATGAAACCATCGATTCATCGATCGTATAAAGTAAACCAGGATAGGGTTCGATGCGTTTGGAATTGGGAAACTCGCTGCGCCAAGTTTGTTCATCGATCTTGGTCGGATTTAAGCGAGCGCAGCGAAAAAGCGGCGTTTCTTGCGCCGCTAACCATGTTTCATAATCATCGCCCATGACTTCCTTCATCAAGGCGAGATAAAGGACCGGATAGTTATCGAACGCCATGGAAATAAGCCCGACACGCGACTTCGTCTTCACGGATGGTCGCGATCAACTCCTCGACGCTGGAAAACTTGACTTCCGCCCGTAGGTATTGGTGAAATTCGTATTTGACCGGCATATCGTAGATCATACGGTCGAAGTCAAACAAGTTCGCCTCGATGCTGACGGTTTGTTCGTCGGTGACCGTCGGATTGTTGCCGACCGAAATCATGGCTTCATGCCATGTCTCATCCACCAAGACACGTCCCGCATATACACCGGTACGAGGGATGCGATACTCGGAATCGACCGCGAGGTTGGCGGTCGGGAAGCCGATCTTACGACCGATCCGCCGCCCTCCCACGACGATGCCGGAGATCGTATACGGACGGCCTAAGAGCCGATTGGCGGTTGCGATCTTCCCTTCATCAATGAGAAGTCCGATCCGGGTCGTGCTGATTTTTTGACCTTCGTCGGTGATCGGAAGGATTTCGATGACATCGAAGCGACCGGCCGCTTCACTCTTAAGCGTTGCGACGGTTCCCTTCCCTTTGTCACCATAGGTAAAGTCAAATCCGCTGATCAAGGTACGCAGCGGCATGTCCGATAAGATTTTCGTGAATGCTTCGTGCGGCTGATGCGCAAGGTATTCGTCAAACGTAATCGCGATCCAATAGTCGATGCCTTTTTCTTGGGCGATGATCATGCGGTCTTGCATGGTGGTTAAGTGTTTCGGGTTTGCCATTTTACGAAGCACGACCCAGGGATCGGGATCAAAGGTGATGACCGCGCTTTTGACGTTTTTCTTCTGCGCGTTGGCTAAGGTTGCGTCGACCAATCCCATATGTCCGATATGAAACCCGTCGAAATATCCGATGCACGCCACAAACGGCTCGGTTAACGGGAAGGGTTGAGTAATGTTGTAATGAATGATTTCCATCGTTTCCTCCTACCAAAGACCGCGTACGTTGCGGTAAAGACCTTGTTCTGCTTTTTGGTATACCGCCAGCGCTTCGCCTTTATGCAAAATCAAGAGTTGATCATCAGATCGATCAAGCAACAAAGGTTTTCCGTGAAAGATAAATGTCGGATCCTCGATCTCCACGCTCGGTAAGTGCGACAAGACGCTAGTTAAACTTCGCAAGTGAACGTTTTGCGGGGTGAGTCCTTCTAAATTCTGGCAGTCTTCAACTTGATAATCTTGTACTTTTGTGCGCGTCAAGGCGCTCATCGTGCCGACCGTTCCGAGTTTTTCAGCGATGTCTTCACACAAGGTTCGGATATAGGTTCCGCTCGAACAAACCACGCTGAATTCGATTTCTTCGTCAATCGATAAAAGTTGGATCGATTCGATTTCGATCGGACGAGCTTCGCGTTTCACTTCGATGTTTTGACGCGCATATTCGTACAACCGTTTTCCGTCGACGCGGATGGCGCTGACCATGGGTGGTAGTTGCATGCTTTTACCTAGCATTGACTTTAAAGCGATTTGGATCTCGTTCTCGGTTGGAAACGGGACATCGCGTGTCTCGATCGTTTCGCCCCAAATGTCGCCGGTATCGGTTTTGAGATTCAATTTGAGTTTCGCACGGTATTCTTTGCGATGGCTCACTAAAAAAGGCATCGCTTTGGTCGCTTTGCCAAGCAACACGACCAATACGCCTTCCGCCTGCGGATCCAACGTGCCGGTGTGACCGATCCGTTTTTCGTTGAGTTGTCGTCTTAATTTATTCACCACATCGAAGGAAGTCCATCCCTTCGGTTTATTGATCAGAACCACGCCGTCCATGGTATCACCGCTTTTCCATGCTATTATAACGCAACTATGGTAAAATTTGAAACAAAAGGCAGGAAACGGCATGAAGAAAATCGTCTCCAACATCGGCTTGGCCGATTATCACTATGATTTGATTCAGGAAAACGACAAGATCGCGGTCGGGGTCAGTGGCGGTAAGGACTCTTGCCTTTTACTCTTGGCACTGGACGAGTATCGCAAGAAGTCCTTTAAGCACTTCGAAATCATTGGAATTCATCTTGAGATGGGGTTTGAAGGCATGGATTTCAGTCTACTAAACGAATATTTCCAATCCAAGAATATCCAACTCATTCATGTGCCGACGAAGATTTATGCGACGCTTCAAAAAGAAGCCAAGGAAGACGGCACGCTGAAATGTTCATTATGCTCGAAATTCAAGAAAGCGTTGGTCATCAAAGAAGCGAAACGATTGGGTTGTACCAAGGTCGCATTCGCGCACCATGCGGAAGATGCGCTTGAGACCTTGATGATGAATGCGATCCATGGCGGAAAGTTGGCGACGTTTCTACCGAAGATGCACTTAAGCGATTCGGATATGACGTTTATTCGACCCTTGGTTTATGTCCATGAAGATGAAATCAAACATGAAGTTTCGATTCAGAAAATACCGTTTGTGCCTTCGACTTGTCCGATGGATGGATTTACGCAACGCAAGGAAAGCAAAGAATTATTGCTTGAAATCTACCGCAAATACCCGAGCGCACGTAAAAATCTGATCACTTCCCTGCACAATGAAAAACAAACACAGTTGTGGTTTCATGAAAATGTTTCTAAAAAATAAACAAAAGTGTTGACATTCGCCTCAATAATGAATAAACTAACACCAAACAAAAGAGTATAGAGGTAGCGGTGCAAATGAGTACCTTGGGGAGCCGGCAGGCGTCGATCCAAGCGAAAGGTAATCACCGCCGAACGATATGACATGGCAATGTCGATCGTGGGGTTGCGCGAGAAAATCCGCAGCACTCCTCCAGAGATGGAGTGGCGCTATTACCGATCAAGTCCTGGACAAGACCGTGTATAGCAACATGGTCTTTTGTTTTAATACCCATACCCAGGAGGTACATGAAATGAGAAGAATGATGATTATCGCAGTCTTGGCGATGTTGGTTCTGAGCGGTTGCGCCGCTTCCAATAACGACCCGGATACCATTACGGTTGGATTGGAATGTAATTACGCCCCGTTTAACTGGACGCAGATCGAAAACAATGCTCCCGCAGTCGCCATTGAAGGTGTCGAGGGCAGTTATTGCGACGGTTATGACATCGCGATCGCGCAAGCCATCGCGGAAGGTTTGGATAAGACGTTGGTCGTTAAAAAGATTACATGGGAAGGTCTGATTACCGCCCTAAAGGAAAGCGACATCGACATGATCGTCGCCGGGATGACCGATACCGCCGAACGTCGTTTGGAAGTCTCCTTCTCCGACCCGTACTATAACTCGGATCTCGTGTTGATCGTCCGGGCTGATTCCGAGTATACCGATGCGACGTCGTTGGCCGATTTCAATGGTGCGACGGTCATTGCGCAAAAGTCCACCTTCCATGACACGGTCGTCGATCAAATCGACGGTGTCGTTCATGGTACGCCGTTGGATTCCTTCCCGCTATTAGCCAATGCGGTTCAAATGGAAACAGCGGACGCGATGGTTTCCGAATTCCCGGTTGCCAAATCGATCGTCGCATCCAATCCGGATCTGAAGATCGTCCAATTCGCTGCCGGAAATGGTTTTGAGACCGATCCGTTGGATACGACCGTATCCGTTGCCGTCCGCAAAGCGGATACCGCCTTACTTGCCCAAATCAACGAAATCTTATCCGGAATCGACGCTGACACCCGTAATCAATGGATGGTCGATGCCGGGAATCGTCAACCGGAATAAATGTTTCAGAGTTTGATGTTATCGGCGCTCCCCTCGGGTTTATTCGGGGGAGCGTTGTATATTTTTCAAAAGTACGGTCCCCTATTTTGGGCAGGGGCCAAAACTACCTTACTGATCGCGCTTAGCGGGACCGTCATCGGTCTTTTGGTCGGTTTAGGGGTCGGAATTCTACGATCTTTACCCGAAAGTCGTCTGGATCGTCCGATGAAGAAATTTTCGATCAAACTGATCAAACTTCTCTCCGGGATCTACGTGGAAGTATTCCGTGGTACGCCGATGATCGTTCAAGCGATGTTTCTCTTCTATGCGCTACGGCCGATTTTCAATTGGACGGTACTTGTTGCGGGGATCTTCATTGTCTCGATCAATACCGGGGCATATATGGCCGAAATCATGCGCGCCGGGATCCAATCCTTGGACAAAGGTCAAAACGAAGCCGCACGTTCGATCGGCATGAGTAACTTTCAAACGATGGTCTTCATCATCCTGCCGCAAGCCATTCGTAACGCGTTTCCCGCGATCGGCAACGAATTCGTCGTCAATATCAAAGACACTTCGGTACTTAACGTCATCGGGGTCACCGAAATGTATTTCCAAACCACTTCGGTCGCAGGTATTACATACAAAGTGAAGGAAACGTTCTTAGTGACGGCGATCTTGTATCTCTTCCTCACCTATACCACGACCATGATTCTGAAATACATCGAACGCAAAATGAATATGCCGGTTCATAGCGGACCGTCCAGCACATCTACCCCGATGTTGGTGACGGGCAATGTCCGTCAAGGAAAGGAGTAAGCCATGGCGATACTTGAAATCAATCATCTCTCAAAACGCTTCGGTTCCTTGGAAGTCTTGCGCGATATCTCCATGAACGTACAGGAAGGCGAAGTCGTTTCGATCATCGGTTCGTCCGGGAGCGGTAAGTCTACCCTGCTACGATGCATCAATCTGTTGGAAGTCTACGATCAAGGTACGATCCTTTTTGAAGGTATGGATATCAAAGCCAATATCAAAGAGATCGATGCATACCGTACGCATGTCGGCATGATATTCCAATCCTTTAACTTGTTTGGTCACATGACCGTGCTTAAGAACTGTACGATCGGACAGACCGAAGTCTTAAAACGTTCGAAGGAAGACGCGCAAAAACTCGCGATGGAGTACCTGACGAAAGTCGGTATGCAAGACTTTGCCAATCAACGGGTTACCCTACTGTCGGGCGGACAAAAGCAACGCGTCGCGATCGCCCGGGCTTTATGCATGGAACCACGAGTTTTATTATTTGACGAACCGACTTCCGCCTTGGATCCCGAAATGGTCGGTGAAGTCCTCCAAGTCATCAAGAATTTGGCCGAGGAAGGTCGGACGATGGTCATCGTCACCCATGAAATGGATTTCGCCCGAGACGTTTCGGACCGTGTCGTTTTCATGGATCAAGGTGTCATCGCCGAAGAAGGCGATCCTGCGATTCTTTTTAGTCAACCGAAAGTCCAACGTACCAAAGAATTCCTCTATCGCTATTTACGCTAAGCATCGACGATCAAGGTTTTCCCTTGGTTCACAGATGCTTTTTATTATGGTAGAATGGGACACGATGCGGAGGAAACCATGTTCAATCGAATCTATTTGGAAATCACCAATTACTGTAATCTGAGCTGCTCCTTTTGTCCGCCGCATCGTCGAAATTCGATGCATGTGGGATTGGATGAGTTGAAACATCGAATTAAGGAAGCCTCAAAGCATACGAAGAATCTCTATTTCCATGTCAAAGGTGAACCCCTTCTGAGTCCGCATTTCCATTCTGCGCTTGATCTGGCGCACGAAAAAAACGTACGGGTTCATATCGTGACCAACGGTCTTCTGTTGGATCGGTATAGCGATTTGGTATTGAATCATCCGGCAGTCGAAACGATGAGTATCAGCCTACATAGCGCGACTCAGATGGATACCATCGCGCGAAAACGCCATTTCGAAACGATCCGCTATCATCTGCGCAGTATCCAACCGCATCACCCGCATACGCGTCTGCGGATCTGGGATGGTTCGAGTGAAGATCATGCGTTCTCTCAAGCGTATCTGAATCGATTGCTTGACACAGACATCATCCTACCCCAACAAGCCAATGTCCGACTCTCGATTCGACCCAACCTACATATACAAAGCGATCTACGGTTCGATTGGCCGGATCTTTCAAAGGGTGAACATTCTGTGACCGGTCGATGCAAGGCGGGCATGATGATGTTGGCGATCTTGGCCGACGGGACCGTTACACCCTGTTGCTTGGATGGCGAAGGACATATCGATCTTGGAAACATAAATGAGAATGATTTGGAAACTATCTTAAAATCCCAACGTTATATCGATTTTATCGAAGGGATGCACCGTCACCAACCCAGCGAAGCGTTATGTCGGGCATGTTCCTATAAAAATAGATTTGAGAAAAAATAAAACAAAAGCGCTTGAGGCGCTTTTGTTTAGGAATCTTTCTTTACTTCGTCCAGAATCGAATCGATCCGCTGTCCCCGATCAAACGAGGTGTCCAAGTGGAACGAGATTTCCGGCGTCTTGCGGATACTCAACTTTTTACCCAATGCCGAGCGGATGTATCCCTTCGTCTTATTTAAGGCTTCAAGTTGCTTTTCGGGATTCTTGGACTTGTCCAAGAACGTGACGTAAATCTTACAGTAGGAATTATCATTGGTCAAATCGACATCCGTTACCGTGACAAATCCGATATTCGGATCTTTCACTTCGAACTGGATCATTTCGGAGACTTCCTTCAAAATGATGCCGGCGATCCGTTCTTGTCTGACGCCCATGGATATTCCCCCTTTCTTGCTAGACTTGTTTAACTTCCTGGTCTTCGTATGCTTCGATTATATCATTTTCTTTGATGTCGTTGAAGTTTTCGATCGTCAAACCGCATTCATAACCGGCAGCAACATCTTTCGCGTCGTTTTGGAAACGCTTGAGAGAGTTCAATTGTCCTTCATAGACGACGATCCCGTCACGGATCAAGCGGACTTTACAGTTACGGATGATCTTCCCGTCAGTAACCATACACCCGGCGATCGTACCGATTTTGGAGACTTTGAAGGTTTGACGAACGCTAGCTTGTCCAAGAACGACTTCCTTGTAGACCGGAGCCAACATCCCCTTCATCGCCAATTCCATTTCTTCGACGGCTTTGTAGATGATGTTATAGAGACGGATTTCGACGCCTTCTTCTTCGGCTTTCTTACGTACGACCGCATCCGGACGGACGTTGAAACCGATGATCAGAGCTTTGGATGCGGATGCCAACATGACATCGGATTCCGAGATGGCACCGGCGGTAGCGCGGATGACATTGACTTTAATATTGTGGACGTCGATCTTTTCAAGGGATTGACGTACCGCTTCGGCGGAACCCGAAACGTCGGCTTTTAAGACGACCGGGATTTCTTGGACAACACCGTCGGCGATTTGCTTCGAGAGATCATCCAAGCTAAGCGCGGATGATTGTTTACGTTCAGCTTCTATTTTAGTCTGCGAACGGCTTTCCGCGATTTCACGGGCTTTACGTTCGTTATCGAAGACTTTGAAGATATCACCGGCGACCGGGACATCGTTCAAGCCGATGATTTCGACCGGCATCGCCGGTTCGGCCTTTTTGATTTCACGTCCGCGATCATCCGTCATTTTACGGACTTTCCCGAAACAAGCCCCGACAACGATGATATCGCCGGTATTGAGGGTTCCGTTTTGAACCAACAATGTCGTGACCGGACCGCGTCCTTTATCCAGACGCGCTTCGATGACGGTACCGGTGGCCATCCGTTTGGGATTGGCCTTGAATCCTTGAACTTCGGACAAAACCAAAATCGTTTCCAAAAGTTCGTGGACGCCGAGTCCCGTTTTGGCGGAACATTTGACGAAAATCGTTTCGCCGCCCCATTCTTCAGGGGTTAAGCCAAGGTCGGCCATACCGTTATAAATGCGCTCGGTGTTGGCACCGGGTTTGTCCATTTTGTTGACGGCGACGATGATCGGAACCCCGGCCGCTTTGGCATGGTCGATCGCTTCTTTGGTTTGCGGCATGACACCGTCATCGGCCGCGACCACGATGATCGCGATGTCGGTGACTTTGGCGCCGCGGGCACGCATCGCGGTGAACGCTTCGTGACCCGGGGTATCCAGGAAGGTGACTTTCTTGCCGTTGACGGAGACTTGATAGGCCCCGATGTGCTGCGTGATTCCACCGAACTCGCCATCGACGACTTTGGTTTTACGGATCATATCCAACAAGGTGGTTTTTCCATGGTCGACGTGTCCCATGATCGTGACGACCGGGGGACGTTCGCTTAAGTTCGCTTCGTCATCTTCGATTTCATCTTCCAAACTATCGGGATCGATCACGACTTCCTTGGTTGCTTCCACATTGTAATCCATGCATACGAGTTGGATCGTTTCTTCGTCCAAACTTGTGTTGATCGTGACCATTTTGCCCAACAAAAACAACAGCTTGATGATATCGCTGGCGTTGCGGTTGAGCTTTTCGGCGAACTGGCCGACCGTCATCCCTTCCGTATACGTGATCTTACTTACCGTATCGACCCTCTGACGCGGCGTAAAACTTGGCGTGTTCGAGCCGTGTCCCTTGTGCTGTTGCTGCTGGGGACGTCGTGTGTTTCCTCTTTTAACCGGTTTTTTCATGCTTTTACCTCTTTTCGATGCTTGCTGCGGCGAGTTTCGCAAACCCATCGTCGGTGATCCCGACGGCGGCGATGTGCGAGAATCCGATCGCCAACGACAGCTCTGGCATACTCAGACTTTCATAACAGGGAATCTCATAATAACGGCACTTGTCGCTGACGACTTTTTTCGTACGATCGGAAGCGTCGTTGGCGAGCAATACCATCCGGATCTTACGAGCCCGGATCCCGTCCATCATCTTGCTACCGACCAAGATACAGCCGGCACGCTTGGCGAGACCAAGCGTGTTGGCGATGTTAGCT
The DNA here is from genome assembly GCA_942492825.1 of uncultured Erysipelotrichaceae bacterium. Classification (GTDB taxonomy): domain Bacteria; phylum Bacillota_I; class Bacilli_A; order Erysipelotrichales; family Erysipelotrichaceae; genus GWE2-51-13. The sequence continues at coordinate 462,157 of OW818635.1, forward strand.
GCCACCGACTAAACCTCGTAACTCTTCGTAAATTTCATCCGGGATGGCACATTCAAGCGCACGCGCCAGCGCCCCTTTTTTCTTGCATAACTCGATCGCTTCCAAGGTTTTCGCCACGTAAGCGCCGCGTCCGTTACTACGCCCGGTCAAATCGACTTTGACTTGACCTTCGGGTGTCCGGACGATCCGGACCAATTCTTTCTTCGGCAACTGCGCCATCGTCGCGACGCAGCGGCGCATCGGGATTTTCTTCATGCCCGCACCTGCCTTTCGCTATTTCTCTTCGTAGAAATCCTCAAATTCATCGAAGTCGATCTCTTCTTCATACCAGGTATTCTTCGCTTCGATTTCCTGTTGTTTCGCAATCTCTTCCAACTCTTCCGGCGTATACTCCGGCTTGATATCGTAATCCTTATCCTTACGGATATCGGAAGCGCGTAAACGACGTTCCTCCGCATCCGCTTTTGGTTTACGACGAACGGGCTTCTCGTCTTTCTTCTCTAAGGTCTTCGGAGCGTCGATGACGGTTTCCAAACGGGAAACATAACCTGAACGTTCTTTCGGTTCCTTCTTAACGACTTTTTCTTTCGGCGCTTCGACCTTCGGCGTTTCGACCGGTTTGGCGACCGGACGATAGGCCGGACGCATTTTCTCAACGACCGGTTCCGGTTTCGTCGCTTCGACGACCGGTGCTTTTTCGATCGGGGTTTTTTCAATCGGTGTTTCAACGATCGGTTGTACGCTGACGACTTCTTCAACGGATTCGATCGCTTGGTTCGCGCTTTCGAGTTTGGCTTTTTCTTCCGCCAGTTTCAACGCTTTCTTCTCAAGCAACTTCGCTTCGAGTTCAAGCGCGTAATCCTGCGCGAGTTTCTTCCATTGGATGCCTTGTTCCTCGACCTCGGTCTTGGACTTGATATCGATGCGTAAGCCGGTCAAACGGACCGCCAAGCGGGCGTTCTTCCCTTTTTTACCGATTGCTAAGGAGAGTTGGTTGTCATCTACGACCACCAACAAGCCTTTTTTCTCGCCCGAAGGCATAACGGCTAAAATTTGGGCCGGGCTTAAGCTGTTTTTGATCAGTTCGGTGATGTTTTCACTCCACTCGAAAATATCGATTTTTTCACCGCGAAGTTCTTCGATGACGACTTGGACACGCGAACCGCGCGGACCGATACAGGCACCGATCGGATCGACATCTTCCCTTTTACTGGCGACGGCCATCTTTGTACGTTCGCCCGCTTCACGCGCGATTGCTTTGATTTCCACGATCCCTTGGAAGATTTCCGGGACTTCTTTTTCGAAAAGACGTTTCACAAGCTTCGCGTCTGCACGCGAAACGAGGACTTGGGCGCCTTTGGTATCTTTGGAGACTTCGGTAATAACTAAGCGGACTTTTTGTCCCTCTTTGTAGGTTTCGTTGGGCATCTGGGCGGCTTTCGGCATCATCGCCAAGGTTTTACCTAAGTTGACGACGACGAATTTCTCTTCGACCGATTCGATCATTCCGATAACCATTTCGTCCAGTTTATCGATGTATTCATCGTAAACGGCCTGTTTCTCGGCTTCGCGGATCTTTTGCTTCATGACGTTCTTGGCTAAAAGAGCGGCGGCACGACCTAAATCGTCGATATTGACCTTGACGTTGTATAAACCGCCAAGTTCAAGGCTTTGGTCTTTTTCTTTGGCGTCGGACAACGAGATTTCAAGCTCCTCGTCTTCCACTTCCTCAACGACCGTATACTGTTGGTAAAGACTGACCTCCCCGGTCTTCTCGTCGATATTGACGTGGACCAGCGCATCGGGAATTTCGATATGTTTCCGATAAGCTTTCGCCAGCGCTTCCTGCAGCGCCGCCAGGACGATTTCTTTGGAGATGTTGCGGTCGCCTTCGATGGCTTGCATGGCCGCTAAAAAATCTTTGAAGTTCATTTTCCTCTTTCCTCCGGTTAAAGGCGAACCGCCAGTCGGATATAGTCGATATTGTCGTCGGTAAATTCCAAGGTCTTCGTCAAGGCTTTGTCGCGGTAGGACAAGGTTCCCTTGCCGTCGGCGTACGTGACAAGCGTTCCCGTCACTTCAAGCTGTTTGTTGACCGGATGCTGAAATCGAATGAAAACGTCTTTACCGATCGCATACGCGATGTCTTCGGCCCCGTGAAGCTCACGCTCGGCGCCGGGTGAACAAACTTCCAGATAATACTCGGTCGCGGCGATTTCCTCGTGCTGATCCAAGACATCGGAAATCTGTTGCGAGACACTGGCGCAGGTGTCCAGATCCATCGAACCGTCAGGCCGCATGATGGCGACTTGCAGCACCAACATTCCTGACTGATGGACCCATTTGCACTCCGCCAAACGCAGGTCGGACGCGTGCAAAATCGGTGTGATGAGTGATACGACGTTTTCCATTGGTTTCATGTGTTTCCCTCAAACAATAACGAAGGAGTGGCGAACCACTCCCTGTTTTCTATGCGTAGATATTATACGTCTTTTTGGATATGATTGCAAGTATTAGAACAAGCTCATCTGATTCTGGTCCTGCATCCCTTTTAGGACTCCCAGAACCTCGAGTTTGCGTAATTGCGTCGAATTGATCAACGTACGCGTCAGTAAATCTTCCTTCGATAAGAAGGGGGCTTTTTGTCGTTCTTCCACGATCGACTTCCCGACGTTTCCGCCCAATCCATCCAACACCGTAAACGGCGGGATGATACGGTTGGCATGTTCAGGATCCACGATAAACTCGTTGGCGGCGGACCGATATAGGTCGATGTTGGTGAACTCCAACCCGCGACATGCCATTTCATAGGCGACTTCCAAGGTCGTAATCAGATCGGCTTCTTTCGCGGTGACGGTTTTCTTGAGTTCGTTGTCGGAAAGACGTTGACTGATATCGCTCATCCGGGCACTGATGGATTGCGCGCCTTTCACCATCGTTTCGATCTCATATGAGGAACAACGGATGGAGAAGAATACCGCGTAATAGACGGCCGGTTGATGGACCTTAAACCAAGCGACCCGGACAGCCATGATGACATAGGCGACCGCATGCGCTTTCGGGAACATGTATTTGATTTTCTTACAGGAATCGATATACCAGTCCGGAACCTTATTCTCCTTCATCAAGGCGACCCATTCATCTTTGAGTCCCTTGCCTTTTCGGACGGATTCCATGATATCGAAGGCTTTTTTCGGAGGTAAACCCATGTGTATCAAATTGACCATGATATCGTCGCGACATCCGATGACATCTTGCAACGTCATCCCCTGCTCGACTAAACTTCTCGCGTTGCCCATCCATACATCGGTGCCGTGCGATAAGCCGGAAATACGTACCAGATCTGAAAATTTCTTCGGTTTGGTAAGTTCAAGCATGTTGCGGGTCAGATTAGTTCCGAATTCGGGTAATCCGACAGCTCCGGTTTTTTCGAAGTATTTACGCGGATCAAGATGCAAAGGTTCGATCGAAGAGAACAATTTCATGACTTCGGGATCGTTCATCGGAACTGTTGTGGGATCGATTCCCGAAAACCGTTCAAGCATTTTCATGGCGGTCGGATCGACGTGTCCCAAGATATCGAGTTTTAAGACGTTATCGTGAATGTCGGCGAACTCGAAGTGAGTCGTCAACCATTCGGAGTTGGCATTGTTGGCGGGATATTGGATCGGTGTGAAGTCGTGGACATCCATGTCTTGCGGAATAACGATGATCCCACCCGGATGTTGACCGGTCGTACGTTTGACCCCTTCGCACCCGTTGGCGACATAGGTGTTGAAGGCTTGGCGATGCGGGGTTTCAAGTCCCATTTCTTCTTCGAAGCCCCGAAGATAACCGAATGCCGTTTTTTGTGCGACCGTCCCGATCGTGCCGGCACGATAGACATTCTTTTCGCCGAAAAGGACTTTAGTATAGGCATGCGCTTTGTCTTGATAATCCCCGGAGAAGTTGAGGTCGATATCCGGGACTTTGTCGCCTTCGAAACCCAAGAAAGTTTCAAACGGAATGTCCTGTCCGTCACCGGACATCAAGGTACCGCACTGCGGACAACATTTATCGGGCAAATCATAACCGCTTCCGACTTGACCGTCTTCGAAGAACTCGCTGAATTGGCATTGCGGGCAGACATAGTGCGGGGCTAAGGGATTGACTTCCGTGATGTTGGCCATCGTCGCGACGAAGGATGAGCCGACCGATCCGCGTGAACCAACCAGATACCCGTCTTCCAAGGATTTCTTCACCAACAAATGGGCGATGTAATAGACGACCGAAAAGCCGTGTCCGATAATCGAATTCAATTCTTTCTCCAAACGCTTGGATACGATCTCCGGTAACGGATTCCCATACTTTACCAACGCGTTTTGGTGGCAGATTTCCGATAATTTGACATCCGCCCCTTCAATGGTCGGGGTATACAACCGGTCTTTAACCGGGAAAACATTTTCGATTTTTTCCGCCATATACTTAGGCGTATCAACGATCAGGCGCTGGGCGGTGGCACGATCCACGAAGGAAAAACACTCGAACATCTCGTTGGTCGTTCTGAAATGCTGGTCGGGCATAGTTGTCATACGCCGGCGCATCGTGTTGTAGATGTAGAGCGGATGACGAACACCGCCGATCCCTTGGGATTGTATGTAGACATCGCGGAATTTCTTTTGCGCTTTGTCGACATAATGCGCATCGCCGGTCGCGATGACTGGGATCCGTAGTTTATCCGCTGTTTCGATGATGTTACGCAAAATCGAAATCAACCGTTGTTGGCTTGGTAGACTGTTTTGCTCGACAAGGATGCGGTAGTTTTCGGGCGGTTGAACTTCGATGTAGTCGTAAAACTTCATCGCTTCTTCCAAGTCTTCCTGTGATTTGGTCATCGCGAGGTCGAAGATTTCGCCGTTCAGACAAGCGCTGCCCAAAAGCAGATTCGCACGTTTTAACGCTAAGTCTTCGCGACAGATCCGCGGTTCGGCCGCCGATTCTTCGTCGTCCTTCTTCGCTTTTCCGGTTGTCGCCAAACGGACGGTATGCGACAGAGTCACCAATTCGAACAGATCTTTTAGTCCTTGTTGATTCTTCGCAAGCACGACGATGTGGTTTTTCATGACTTTTTTAAACGAATCTTCGTCTTGGATGTTTTGTAAGTCACCGATCGTTTTCACGTTTGCGACAATTTGTTCGCTTAACAATTTCGCGAAAACCTGACTTAACAGTTCAGCATCATAATCCGCGCGGTGCGCGATTTCCTCATCATATGCTATCTTATAGTTGCGGGCGACATTCCCAAGTTTATAGGAACGTCGATCTTTCAGTACCGCGCGTGCCAAATCCAAGGTATCGATGACCGTGTTGGTCAAAGTGGACTTGCCATATCGTTTTAAAGTCGCGTTCATAAAGCCGATATCAAACGATGCGTTGTGCGCAACTAAAACATCGTCTTTGAAGAAAGCGAGCCATTGGTCCAGCAATTGTTCTTCTTGTAACGCGTCTTTAACGTCTTGTTGGGTGATATTGGTTTTTTCGGTGATGAAGGCCGGGATTTCCATCTCCGGATTGACGAACATTTGAAGTCGTTCGCTGACGACGCCTTGTACAAAGCGTACGGCTCCGAATTCGATGATCCGATCATAGCGGTTGGATAAACCGGTGGTTTCCAAGTCGAAGATGACATACGAAGAATCGCGCAAGCTTCGCGGATCGGCTTTCGAGACGATATTGAGTACCGGATCGACCATGTTCATTTCGACTCCGTAGATCATTTTGAATTTCTTATCCGGATGTTTCTTTAATGCGGACTTGACAAAGTTTTGCGCTTTCGGAAAAGCTTGCACTCCGATATGATCGGTGATCGCGATCGCTTCATGGCCCCATTCCATCGCTTGTTCGATGTATTCTTCAATCAAACTGACCCCATCCATTTCGGACATTTTCGTATGGAGGTGAAACTCGATGCGTTTCTCCGGCGCATTGTCTTCCCTCTTCATCCAGTCGGAAGTCAGTTGGATATCACGCAATGACATATTGACGTCACGCGCGTATTTGTCATAACGGGCACTACCGAAGACTTCGACGACGACACCCGGTTTCAAGTCATAATAACGTTTCATTTCGTTCTCGTCATCGGTAAACCGCAGACAAGAAATCGCGTCATCTTCGTCATGAATGAAGACGATTTGACGTAACGTGGTGTTGTTTTTGATCATTTGGTTCTCGACCGAGAACACTTTTCCTTTGACTTTGATGTTATCCATCCCATCGGTGATGTTCTTCAGTATTACCGGCGTATAATCCTCGAGTTTGTTGGAACGACGACGATAAACAGGCGGAGGCGTCGGATTATTCTCTTGTTTCGGCCGTTCGATTTCTTCGACCACCGCCACATGATTGACCCGTTTCGTTTTGATCGGCTGATCGATAGCGCACGCCCGTAAAAGATCGGCGATCTCGTCCGCCGCATCCTCTAAGAGTTCTTCTTGGTTTTGGTCCTCGCATAAAAAGACGATCGCATCGTCCTCAACGACGATGGATTTCTGGAACGGTAAATTCAGACTCGTTAAAACACAATCCAAGTAACGTTGGATCTCGTTGGTATTCAAATCGCATCGATCGCTTTGAAGCACCAATTCGACGTCGCTGGATAGAGATCGTTTCAATCCCTCGACTAAACGTTGATAGACTTCATACGGAATCGCTTTTCGCAAGCGCATGCGCAAATGCAAGGTTTTACTGGGAACTTTATAAAGCGGACGGTCATATGCGCCGTCAAAAAAATACTGTCGGTCCGACACGTCTAAGCCGATGGATTCGATGAGTTGGACGATGTCGTAGTCAGCCAAAAGGACACTTCCTTTCTAATTCTTGTTGCTTAGTTGTTTCAAAATACTGGCGGCGGCGATCTTTCCTGTTTTTAGGGCATGGATCACCGTTAAGCTACCGGTAACCGCATCTCCGCCTGCGTAGACATTCTTGAGTGAGGTTGCTTGGTGTTCATCGACCAAGATGCGTTGATACGCATCGGTATGTAAACCTTCTTCGTGCAGACTCTTTACGGAAGAACCGATGGCCATGACGACCATGTCGCAACCAAAGGATTCGGTCGTATCGGTGTTTTGGATGTTCCCGCGCGGATTGGTCGGATCTTCGACCAATTGGGTCACGGCACATTCGATTTCCGCTTTGTTTTCATTATTCAATGTTACGGAAAGCGGATCTCGTAAGGTATGAAAGACGACACCTTCATGGTGCGCGTCAAGAACTTCTTCCTTACGCGCCGGCATCATCGCTTCGGTGCGACGGTAAATCAGATGGGCGTCCAAACCGATCCGCCGTGCGCTACGGACGACATCCATGGCGACGTTACCGCCGCCTACGCAGCAGATCTTCCCGACCTCTCTAAACAAGGGGTGTTTGCGGGGTTCTTCATAGAGATTGACGATCTCCAGGAATTTTTTCCAACTGATGACTTTCGGTAATCGGACGCCTTCGATTTTGGGATAATTGTCCGCGTTGGCGCCGATCCCGATAAAGATCGCGTCATACCCTTCCGCGAATAGGTCGTTCAATTTAAAAGTTTTGGATAGGTTTTTATCGTGATAAAAACTGACTCCGGCATTTTCCAGTTCACGGATTTGTTTGAGTACGATTTCGTTGGGTAAACGGAACTGCGGTATCCCGTAATGCAGGACGCCGCCGAATACGTTTTTCTTTTCATAGACATCGACTTTGACGTTTGCGGATACCAAATCGTGAGCGACCGCCAATCCGGCCGGACCGCTGCCGATGACGGCGACCTTACCCAGATACGGTTCTACGATCGCTTGGATCGGGTTGGCGTAGGTGTCTCCGATAAACCGTTCGATCTTGCCGATTTTGACCGGCTGATTCACTTTATTGCGGACACATTTCAGTTCGCATTGGATTTCCTGATAACAGACCCGACCGCAGATTTCCGGAAAGCAATTGCCGGATTTTGCGACGGCACGCGCCGCTTCCCCGTCTCCCTCCAAAAACAGCCGGATCATTTCGGGGACGTTCATATGCGCGACGCATCCGTCGACGCAAGGTTTATGTTTGCATTGTAAACAACGTTTCGCTTCGAGAACGGCTTCCTCAAAGGTCAAACTGCGTTCATCTTCGATATTTGTGTTGACCATAGACCTCTCCTTGTCCAAATTTATGCGATTTTGTATCCACCTTCGTCACGTAGTCTCATGACATGGCAAGAACCTTTTCCGAATACGTTTTCGATCATCGATCGGTAGCCGGGCAAGTCCTCGTTTTTGACGAACGCTTGGATCGTACCGGCTAAACCGCCGCCATGAACACGCCAAGCACCGCGTCCTTTCAAATAGGATTCGCTCAGTGCCAACGCCAATGATAATCCTTGCGTTTGCGTATGAGATGCGACGAAAACGTTTTGGAGATACATCGCGGAGGAGCGTCCGGATTCGACGACCCAGTCCAAGAACGAATCGATATCGCCGCTGCTCAGCGCTTCGACTTCCGCGACAACCCGATCGGTTTCCTGGAAGAAATGCATCGCGCGTAAGATCGGCCGGTCGCCGACTTCATCACGCAAAACGGAAATACTTTCGAAGAATCGGTTGGGATCGACTTCGCTTAACACTTCTTTTCCGAAGTACGCCGCGACTTTCTTCATTTCCAACGGGAATAACCCATATTCATTTGACAAGTCTTCATGACTTCCGCCCGTATCGACGATACATAGGGTGTAACCGCTATGGGAAAAATCAAATTTGATTTTTTCGACTTCCGGATTTTCTTGGTGAAAGAAATCGATAAATACAAAGCCTCCGACCGAGCTCGCCATCTGATCCATCAACCCGCAGGGTTTATTGAAATATCGGTTCTCCGCGTATTGACCGACTTTCGCGATCGTCGGCGCATCGATATTACCTTCGTTATAGAGATGATTCAGGATCGTCCCGATCGCGACTTCAAAGGCCGCGCTAGAGGAAATTCCGGAACCTTTGAGAACGGTCGAGTGCATCACGCAATTAAATCCTCCCGTCTGATAGCCGAGTTCGGCGAAACGGGCGCTTACGCCCCGGATCAACGCTTCGGAAGTAAAAGCCTCATCAGGAAGGATTTCGGTGTTTCGGATGTCGACCGGGGAAATTTCGAATCCCTCCGACCGACAATCCACGATCGACGAATCGTTTCGACCGACCAAAACCAACACATCCATATGTACCGCCGCAGCCAAAACACGTCCACGTTGATGATCGGTGTGGTTTCCGCCGATTTCCGTCCGTCCCGGCGCGCTGACTAACATCACATCGCTTTCGCCAAAAGCTTCACGGTAACGATCGCATAAATCGAGCACACGTTGTTTGGCTTTGGCCAATAATTCGGCGCCATAAAGTCGCGTGAACGTCGTGTCCAGATTTCCCTCCAGGATCCGGGTTTGAAGAGTATCGATCAACATTGCGTTTCCTCCTGTGAAACAAAGTTCCATCGCGTATGTAAGGTCATGGTTTCGTTTGCGTTCAACCAGCCTTTTCGTTCTACCGGAACGTTGATATGGTTCGGGTAGAATTGCGTTTCGAAGCAGATAGCACTGCGTGCGCCATTCACAAATCCGCTTTTCCCGATTCGTCCATCCAGCCAATTGGCGGTATAGACATGGGCACCGGGGGCGTCGGTGAAGACTTCCATCGCATGTCGATTCCGTGACAAGCGGATGAAGGCAATTTCGCTATTTTCGCAAATGTAGTGATGGTCCAACCCGCGTGCCAATCTTAATGTTTCAAGCGGTTGGTCCAGTCGATCCGATAAGAGATCGCCTTTGCGGAAATCCATCGCTCCGTCGACTTCGACCGGAGGATAGAGCGTTAACCCGTCAGCGTCGACTTGACCATACATCGAACTTTCGATCTGTAGTTCGTGTTGATGGATCGTCGCTTCCCCGCTCAGATTGAAATAACTATGATGGGTCGGATTGAATACCGTATCTTGATCGCATTTACCTTGATACTCTAGGACAACGCTGCTGCCTTCAAGTCGCAACTCGAATTCGAAACGCAGCTTTCCGGGATAGTTCTCTTCCCCGTCCGGGCTGTCATAGCATAGTCGGATCGAGTTTTGTGTGAGTTGAATCACTTCGAATTTCTTTTTATTGAAACCCTCGATCCCGCCATGTAGGTGGTTGGGTCCGTTATTGATGGCCAGTTGAATCGTATTTCCGTGATAGTTGAAAAGGCCATTTGCGATACGATTGGCATTTCGCCCGACGATGGCGCCGATGTATTTATCGTCGGCGACATAATCTTCAAACTTTTCGAATCCCAGCACGACATCCTGTTGAAACGCTTTGATGTAAAGACTGCGGATGATGCATCCGTAGTCACTGATTTCCACGCGTAACGCTTCATTCTCCAAGGTATAGAGCCGAATCGTTTGATCCCCGATGCTTCCCCATTCTCTTTCCATGTTCACCTCTATAACGCCAATTTGGCCAACGCGTCTTTCGCGGCGGCTTGTTCCGCCCGTTTCTTCGAATTTCCTTTACCTCTGCCTAAGATAATTCCATCGACGCGAACGGCGATCTCGAATTCCGGTTTATTGGAAGGACCGATGACCGACAACACTTCATAGACGACCGTCTTACGATCATCCGATTGAGCGATTTCTTGTAGCCGGGTTTTATAATCCGTGACGACATTGAGCGCGGTCGATAGCGATGTGATTTCCACTGCCGCGCGTAAGATCTTGTCGGCATATTCAAATCCGTATTCAAGGTAAACGGCGCCTAAAAAGGCTTCAAACACGTCCGCCAAAAGTGAGTCACGGTTTCTTCCGCCGGTTTTCTCTTCGCCGACGCCCAATAAAAGAAAGTCGTCGATCTTAAGTTTCCGCGCATAGCTCGCCAACGATTTCTCGCACACGAGTTGCGCACGCAACGTCGTCATTTCGCCTTCCGCAATCGGAGGTGAGATCGCAAACAGGACTTGGGCGGTCCACAATTGTAGTACAGCATCGCCGATGAATTCCAAACGTTCGTTATCGCCCCCGACTTCGGGATGTTCGTTACTGTAGGAAGTATGGACAAACGCCTGATTTATCAAAGGTGACTCCGAAAACGGGATCCCGTGTTGCTCGCACCAAAGTTTCAAACTCATAACAATTCCTTCATTTTCGAGACCGCATCCAATTCTACCATCTTCTTTAGAAGTAAAACGGCGTTGGTGAAGGCTTCGACGTTGCTGGAACCATGCGCCTTGACCACCGGCTTGTTGATGCCGGCTAGGATCGCACCGCCATAGCGGCGATAATCGAAATAACGCTTCATTTCACGTAACGGTTTTTTCATCAAGAAGGCGGAAAACTTCGTTAATAAACTTGACGTCAAAACGCCTCTTAAAAGTTCGGTATATGCGGCGACGGTCCCTTCGATCGTCTTCAGTGCGATATTTCCGCTGAAACCATCCGAAATGATGACATCGACATCCCCGGTCAACAAATCCCGTCCTTCGATGTTTCCGATAAAGTTCAGATGTTCGTACGCAGCGATTTTCTCAAAGGCTTCCTTATGGACCGGGTCGCCCTTCTTGGCTTCCGAACCGATATTCAACAGCGCGATGCGCGGATGTTCGAGATTATGGACCGCTTTCGCATACGCATGTCCCATCAGTGCGAATTGTACCAATTGTTCGCTGGTATTTTCCGCATTGCTTCCAACATCCAAAAAATCGCAGGTCGTGCGTTTTAGCGTCGGGAAGGTAATGGTCAGCGCCGGGCGTTGTAGGTTTTCAAACGTTCGCAATATCAACAAGGACGCAGCCAGAAGCGCTCCGGTCGAACCGCAACTGACGACGCCGTCGCATTGTCCCGCTTTTACCGCTTCAATCGCTTTGATCATCGAAGAATCCGCTTTGCGGCGAACCGCCAACGGACCTTCTTCCATTCCCATAACCTGGGTCGTCGCGACGATCTCGCAAAACGATTTCAAGGAGGATAATTCTTCTTCATTTCCGAAAACGGTGAATCCGATTTCCGGGTATTTCACATGTAATTCCTTCAGGGCTTCAACGACGACGGCACTGCCGTTATCGCCGCCCATTGCGTCGATGGCTAAATTCATGGGTTTCACCTCGTTCTTTATTATACCTTAATCCAGGATAACCTGAGTTGAGTTTTGCGAAGATTTCTGGATTTCGATCCATTTCTGGATTTCCGGATCCCTACTTTCCATCATGGCACGCGCATCGCTTTGGGCGGTTTTTAAGATCTTGATATCTTTGATGACATTCCCGATCAGAAAACTCGGAACACCGCTCTGTTTCAATCCAAGCATTTCGCCCGGTCCACGCATTTCCAGATCTTTATTTGCGATTTCAAATCCGTCTTGCGTCTGCGTTAGGATTTCAAGGCGTTGTAAGGTCAATGGATCCTCGCTGTCGCTGAGAAGATAACAACGGCCTTCGATTTTTCCCCGCCCGACCCGCCCGCGCAGTTGATGGAGTTGCGACAAACCGAAACGATCGGCGTCATACACGATCATCATGTTTGCGTTGGCGACGTTGACACCGACTTCGATCACGGTCGTACAAACCAGTATATCGGTTTTGCCCGATAAAAATCCATCAAGCACTTTTTCTTTTTCTTCGTTGGAGAGTTTTCCGTGCAGTTGGTCAATATGGACGGATTTCGGTAGATGCTTCTTAAGTCCCGACGTGATCGAGTTGACGTTGCGCAGTTCGGAATCTTCTTCGATCGCCGGGCAAACGACATAAATTTGGATCTTGTTTTCGACCGCTTTCAATATTTCAGGCAATATCGGAATGATGCTACGTCCGTGTAAGACCTCGGTGGTGATGCGCGGTTTACCTTGGTGATAGAAGCGAATGGTCGAAACATCCAGATCACCAAATAGAAACGAAGCCAACGTCCGTGGAATCGGGGTTGCGCTCATGAGCAGGAAGTCGACTTTGTCTCCTTTGGACGCCAATGCTTGACGTTGTTTGACCCCGAAACGATGTTGTTCGTCTGCCACGACCAATCCGCAGTTCTTGAAAACGACATTCTGCGACATTAAGGCATGCGTACCGACGATGATATCGATTTCGCCCTTAGCCAATCGTTCCAAGATGTCACGTTTCGCGTTGGCGGAAAGCGCGTAATATAGCGCTTCGATTCGAACAGTTGAAGGTAGATATTCCTTGAGCGTCGCCAAGTGTTGGGTAGCGAGGATTTCGGTCGGTACCAAGAGAGCGGCTTGATGGTTGGATAAGACGCATCCGAACATCGCCAAGGCGGCGACGACGGTCTTTCCGCTACCGACATCTCCCTGCAATAACCGATACATCCGTTTCGACGATTGTAGATCATCCAGAATCTCATTGACGACTTCACGTTGGGACAAGGTAAGTTCAAACGGTAATTCGTTGATCCAGGATGTGATCGTGCGTCGATCGAACACTTTACTTTTCCCGAAATCATGTCCGATCCGCTGTTGGCGAATGCTTTCGAGTTTGATCATGAAGCGTAAGAATTCTTCGTATTTAAGGGTTCGAGCCGCCATGAAAACATCTTCCATCGACCTGGGACGATGGATCATCGTAAAGGATTGTCGCATGGTCAAAAGTCGGTACGATTGACGCAACGAACTCGGAATCTCGATGATCTCGATTTTATCCCAATGGGCAAACAACTTTTCGATCAACGTATTGATATCGCGTTGTGTGACATCTTTTCGCAACGCATAGACCGGATGGATTCCAATTTGGTCCGCAAGCGGCGAGGCATTGTAATTGAGGCCGGTGATTTTCAAATCTCCGTCATATTTCCCGAATATGGTAAAGGTGGATTTCATATTAGAAATCCACTGGCGGTTAAAGAAAGTAACTTGGAAAATATTTTCGTTGGTTTGAAAGAGGAACTTACTGATTTGAAGTGATGATTTGACACGTACCGTCTTAACAGGTGGAATGATTTCACCCTCGATAAACACGCGATCGCCGGGTTTCCATGAAGAAAACGGAAGCGGCGTCACTTCCTCATACCGTGTCGGGTAATGATAAAGCAGATCGATCGGATGTTCCCATCCCGCTTCCGTCAGGCGTTTGGTCAGAGCCGGACTACATTTGAGGTCTTTGTACTCCATACGTTACGAAAAAGGGCAAAAACCCCTTATTCGACTCCGAAAATGAAGGAATAGACCGGCTGATGCCCTTGTACGATTTCCGCCTCGACGGCCGGGAATCGTTCTTCGATGTAGGTAACGATCGACGTTTGTTCCGTTTCCGTAACATCTTCGCCGACCAACACGGTGATGATTTCGTCATCTTCCGTAATTAATTGATCCAAAAGCGCTTTGGTGGCTTCAAGTTTGTCTTGGGTCGAAACCACGATGTTTTTCTCCAAGATTCCCATATAGTCCCCGGCACTGATCTCGACACCTTCGAATTGCGTGTCTTTGATCGCATAGGTGACTTGACCGGTCTTGACATGTTTGACCGCGCGCATCATTTCATCCAAGTTTTCTTCGACTTCGACTTGGGGATTAAACATGATACAGGCGCTCAGACCTTGAGGCAGACTCTTGGTCGGAAGAACCCGGATGTCCAGTTCGTCCAAAATGCTTTCGGCTTGTTGGGCGGCCAGAATGATATTCGAGTTATTGGGAAGGATGAAGATATGATCGGCATTGACTTTACGACACGCGGCGACGAAATCTTCGGTCGACGGGTTCATGGTTTGTCCCCCGCTGATGACGAAATCGACACGGTATTCCGTAAACAGTTTAGCGACCCCATCGCCGGCGGCGACCGCGATCAGCGCATATTTCTTATGCGGTAAGGTGACCGGTTCGGCATGGATCTGCGTTTCCACGATGTGGGCGTGCTGTTCCTGCATATTTTCGATCTTCAGTTTCAAAAATTCCCCGTAACGTTGTCCGAGGTTTAATGCATCCCCCGGAGTGAGGGTATGGACATGGACTTTAACGATGTCTTCGTCCTGAACGACGACGATCGATTCGCCAAGCCGCGCCAAGGCGCTACGTAACTTTTCTTCTTCGAAGACGGTGATCGTATCTTCACTCAAACGGATGATGAATTCCGTGCAATATCCGAATTCCTTGTTTTCATATTCGGTCTGTACGCCTTGCGTCGATTCGATTTTCTCGATCAAGGCGACCGGATTCCCGCGTAAACCATGGCGGAACCCTTCCAAGATCGTGACATACCCTGCCCCGCCGCTATCCACGACCCCGACTTCTTTAAGGATCGGAAGGAGTTCAGGTGTGTTTTGGAGGGATTCATGGGCGGATTGGACGATGAAATCGAAGAAATCGAGAATATCTTTGTCCGGATGCGTTTCGACATAATCATGCGCCAGTTTACCGCTTTCGCGCAAGACCGTCAAAATCGTACCTTCGACCGGACGCATGACCGCTTTGTAGGCGACTTCCGTTCCGCGCGTAAAGGCTGCCGCAAGATCGCGTACCGTCAGTTCACGTTTCCCGTCGACCGACTGAAAAAAGCCACGGAAAATCTGCGAAAGGATGACACCGGAATTCCCGCGCGCACCCATCAGTAAGCCTTTGGATAATACTTTGGCGATATCGCCGACATGATCGTTTAAGACCGCGTTGGCTTCTTTCACCCCGTTGGTGAAAGTCAGATTCATATTCGTACCGGTATCGCCATCGGGAACCGGAAATACGTTTAACGCGTCAATTTCATGATGGTGGTTGGTGAGGTTGTTCGCACCGCTTTCCAGCATGACCTTGAACATTGAGCCGTTGATCGTTTTCATGTTTCCTCCGTTATGCGATGACACGTACGCCTTGAACGTAGACGTTGATCGCGATGAATTCCTGCTCCAAGGTCTTCTCAAGGATGTACTTCACTTTTTTCTGGACTTCGGTGACGACTTCGGAGATTCTTACGCCGAAGCTGATGATGATATATAGGTCGATTTCAAAACCCGCCTCGGATTTCCGGACGACGACCCCTTTTGAATAGTTCTCTTTTTTCAGCAATTCCGCAATTCCGTCTTTCAGGGCTTTTTGCGATGCCATTCCGACAACACCGTAACATTCGGTAACGACGCCCCCCGCCAAGGTCGCGACGGCTTCCTGGCTGATGTTGATGTTCCCCAATTTGGTGATGCGTTCAATTGACATACATCTTCCTCCTTTGTTAGCAGTGCTATTATATCAGACTCTTTCGTGAAATACAAAGTTACTCGCCACAGGGTCGGCTAAACGCGGTTCGCGTCATCTCGTCGAAAAAGAGGCAGGCGTTTTTGGTCGTAAGCACGTTGACGAGGGTCGGATAATCCGTAAGCATGTCAAGCGTCGCAAGTCCCGTAAAGACACGATTGCCATCCTGCATGATGACTTTCACATAGGAATCGTCATACGATGTCGGAGATAAATGGATTTCCGAGACGTTACCCAAGGCTTCCGCCGAAATATCCCTTAGAACTTCGATCAGCGGATCCAAGGCTTCACGCGATGTATAACCGTAAATGCCAGGCGCTTGTAGCCATGCTTTGGCATAATCGAGATCGATGGTCAGGGTCGTACCATCCGATAAGATTAACATCGCCTGATCCATCCAGATCGCTTTGATGCTTTTTTCTTTGACGTGGATCGTCACGGTACGGTTGGATCCAAAGACGACGTTCGCATCCTCAATCAATGGATCAGATATAAGTTTATCTTCGATTTCACCCGCATTGCGTAATACTATGAATGTTTGATAATCCAGGTTTGCGCGTTTTAGGATAGTTTCATCCGTCAACACACGATTTCCGGATATAAAATATGAAGCCGGCCGTGCCATCGCGGAATTGAAATAAGCATAAAATCCAAAACCCAGCAACAAACTGACGACACAAAATATCACCGCGATCCCAAATTGATGGAATCGTGCGGCTCGTTTTGCCTTCTTACGATCGGCGACCAATTGATCAAACGAAGGTACGTCCCTAGACATCATGGTTGTCCTCCCGCCAATTGAAAAATTCGATCTCCGTCTTCAATTCCACCCCAAACTTAACCTTTACCTCTTTTTGAATCAACCGAATCAATGCTTTGACGTCGTTGGCTTTCGCATGTCCGACATTGATGATGAAGTTGGCATGCTTGTTTGAAATCTGCGCCCCGCCGATCTGACGACCGCGCAATTGACAGGCTTCGATATATTCCCAAGCGAAGTGATCGTCCGTGTTGCGGAATACGCTGCCGGCATTGGGGAAATCCAAGGGTTGCGATTCGATCCGACGCGTTTTACGTTCTTCGATGACTTTACGTATTTCTTCTTTGGGTTTATGGGAAAGTTTTAAACGTACTGCCAAAATGATCCATTCGGGGTGGTGCTGGAACACCGATTCTCGATAGCCCCAACCGCAGTCTTCGCTCTTCAACCAAACGATAGTATCGTCGATCAAGACTTCGATTTCTTCGACCAAATCACCGATCCAACTCTTATACGCCCCGGCATTCATGTATACCGCTCCGGCGATCGTGCCGGGAATCCCGCATGCGAATTCCAAACCGGATAATCCTTTTTCCATCGCATGATACGATAACGCAATCAAGCTGGCGCCGGCTTGTGCCAAGACATGTTCGTCTTCGAAATAGACTTCCGTCAAGGTTCGATCCAAACGGATTACCAACCCGTCAAAATCATCGTCACTTGCGAGTAAGTTCGAGCCTTTTCCGATCACTTTGGTCGGGATGGCGAATTCTTTCGCCAAGTGTAAGATAAAACGTAGTGCGAAGTCGTTTTTTGGATACGCCACAAAACGTGCCATTCCTCCGACCCGCATCGTCGTCATTTCAGCTAAAGATATATTTTCGGCGACCTGCGCGTATTCGCGCAATCGATTTAAAAAAGCTTCCATTTACTTCCCTTTCACAATACTTTCCATCAAAGCGACCATCTGTTGCGCAGCCAAAGGCTTGCCTAAACGTTTGGCATGTCCACCCATGACGCGTAGTCTTTCCGGATGTCCGACCAAATCCAAAATCCCTTTGGTTAAGGTTTTGACGTTCATATCCTTTTCTTCGATCATCATCGCCGCACCGTTATCCGCCAACGCTTTCGCGTTGAGCACTTGATGGTTGTTGGGGACATAGGGGCTGGGGATGATGATGGAAGGCAAACCGACGGCCGTGATTTCGGCTGCCGTCGTGGCACCGCCGCGACAAACGATCAAGTCGATGTTCTTCATCAATTTCAGTTGATCGACATACGGAACAATCTTAAGATTAACATCTTCATCGATGTTCGATATGAAAGTTTCGTAATGTTTTCGTCCGGTCACATAAATGATCTGAAGGTCTTCTGAACGTAATGATTCAAGGACGTCGACCATGATCGCATTGACGGACTCACTGCCAAGGGATCCCATGACGATCAAAACGGTAGGTTTGTCTTTTTGGAGTCCGAAAGACTCAAATAGTTCAGGATCATAGGTTAAGTTCTTTAATTCATAAGTTCGCGGGTTTCCAAGCAGATGTGTTTTCGCATACGGAAACTGCCCATTGTTTTCCTGATAACAGGTCACGATCGCATCGACACTTGAAGCTAAAACACGGTTTGCCTTGCCGGCATAGGAGTTCTGTTCATGCAAGATCGTCGGGATGTGCAATTTCGTCGCAGCCGTGATTACCGGAACGGTGACATAGCCGCCAAATCCGACCACGCAGTCCGGGTTGAATTCCTTTAGGATCGCCAAGGCTTTTTTACGGCTTTTCAGCATCCTTACGATCGCATCCGCCTTCGCGAAGACCGATCCGCTGAATCCTTTGGCGTCCAATCCGATAAAACGAAAACCCAGTGAAGGAATCTCACGGGCTTCCATGCGGTCGTTGTTTCCGATAAACAGGATCTCGGCGCTGGCGTCCTGATCCATGATCGCTCTCGCGAAGGATACCGCGGGATAAATATGACCGCCGGTACCGCCGGTCGCAATGCATACGCGCATATACTCACTCCTTATCTTGGTTTATTATATCATATCCTTTTGACGCATTTACCGCTTTTGGACAACCGATATGGTAAGCCACGGATAAGTTTGGTAAAATAAGTGAAAAGCGGAGGAACTATGCTACGTTACAAATGCTTATTGTTGGACCATGACGATACAATCGTCGAAAGTACGCGGTTGATCCATTATCCCGCCTTCTTGGAAACGCTACGGACTTTACGTCCCGAGGAAGAGCCGATCTCGTTGCATGATTTCGTCACGATCTGCCATCATCCCGGTTTCACGGGACTTTGTGATAAATATGAGTTTGACGAAGCGGAACTAAATACCGAATATACGATCTGGAAAAAATACACGCAAAGCCATATCCCTTCCGCCTATCCAGGGATCGATGCGATTTTACGGCGGTTTAAGGACGAAGGCGGCAAGATCGTGGTCATTTCCCATTCCGAAAGTACTGCGATCCAACGGGATTACATGTCAAATTTCGGTTGGATCCCCGATTTGATTTTCGGTTGGGAATTGGGTGAACTTTATCGGAAGCCTTATCCCTATCCTCTGGATGAAACCTTGCGTCATTTTCAATTGCTTCCGCAGGATTGCGTAATGGTCGATGATCTTAAGCTTGGGTTGACGATGGCAAGGTCGCGCGGTATCGACTTTATCACGGCCGGCTGGTCGCATTTCATCGATGCGATCAAAGACGAAATGAAAGCTAACGCGGATCATTATTGCGTCAATGTTGAAGACTTGGTTCCGTTGTTATTTGAGTAAATAAAAATGACGCTTGCGCGTCACTTTTGGGTAAGTCCGTAGTGCCAGGTCGACACACCGCCGATATTGTGGACATCCGTATAACCGGCTTTCTTCATGAAAGACACGGCATTGGCGGCACGGCTGCCGCTTAAGCAGATAACGAAGATTTTCGCTTCCTTGTTCGGTAACATACCGGATAGACGTTGCGGAAGCATGTCTAAAGGTAGATTGACGCTACCGGCGATGTGTCCGTCCTTGAATTCTTCGCGCGTACGGACATCGAGCAGTTTGATGGTTTTATTGGTTTGCATTTCAGCATACGCTTTCTCTTGAGAGAGCGTGGATGATTTGAAGAAGTTGAACATGAGGGACCTCCTTGAAAGGACATGTATGAAACAAGTGGCCGCAAGCGCAAGCCTGCGTGATGAATTTCCGATCTTCGGTAATCTTGACGACGCTTCGCTGGGTCGATTGACGGCGACCGCGCTTTGGCGTCGCTATGACGCGCATGAAGCGGTAATGAATCAAGAAGAAGCCTGTGATGGATTGATGAAAGTGACGCAAGGTCGGTTACGTGTCTATATGCAGAACGAGTGCGGTAAAGAAATCACCTTATATCGGCTCTATCCGGGCGACGCGTGTGTCATGACGGCTTCTTGCCTACTTCATTCGATGCATGTCGATTTTCTAATCGAAGCCGAAATCGAAACAATCGTCATTTTGATTCCCACGACCTATTTGGCCGATGTATCGCAACGCTATCCTTCATTGAAAGACAGTCTGAATGAAATCGTACGATTGCGATTTAGCCAAGTGACGTGGGTCGTGCGACAGATCGTGTTCTCGCCGATGCCGGTTCGGATCGCCGAGTTTCTGATCGAACAAAGTACTTTACGCGAAACAAACGAACTTTTGATTTCCCATGAGGAAATCGCTTCCGATTTAGGTAGCGCGCGTGAAGTCATCAGCCGGATCTTGAAGTATTTCCAAGAGGAAGGTTTGATCACACAATCACGCCGCAAGATCATTTTGATCGATAAAGAGAATTTGAAGAAGAAAATCGCTTAAAGCAAGCCTAACAATACTTTTTCGTTCGCCAAGCCGATTTTCCGATTCACTTCGACGCCGTTCTTCATCGCGACGACCGTCGGAATGCTTCTTACGCCGAATTTCATCGCAAGTTCCTGATTTTTGTCGACATCGCATTTGACGACGGTGACTTCAGGATGTTCTTGTGATAGCTTGACTAAAATCGGGCTCAGCATTTTACACGGTCCGCACCAATCGGCATAGAAATCGATCAAGACCGGTTGTTTGGCGTTTTGAATGAGTGTTGCATAATTTTCTAAGTTTAAGTATTCCATTTCGTACCTCCGTCTGAATTATAGCAAACCCCGTTTCCAGTTTCGGTGACAAAATCACAAAAGGGAGAATTCTCCCTTTTTTTAGTCAAATAAGTTTTCCTGCATCGCCACGCCGAGGTGTTGGTAACCCAGTGCGGTGACGACTCTTCCGCGCGGTGTGCGGTTGATAAAGCCAAGCTGAAGCAAATAGGGTTCATAAACATCTTCCAAGGTCATCGGTTCTTCTTGGATGCTCGATGCCAAGGCTTCCAGTCCGACCGGACCGCCTTTGAAGCGTTCGATGATTCCGCGCAGATAACGCAAATCGACTTCGTCCAATCCGAGATGATCGACTTTGAGTCGATTGAGGGCCATGTCGGCGATCGCATAAGAGATTGTTCCATCGTTCATGACTTGGGCGAAATCCCGTACGCGGCGAAACAACCGGTTTGCGATACGCGGCGTACCGCGGCTACGTTTGGCGATCTCATGGACCGCTTCCTCGTCGATCGCGGTTTCAAGGACTCTGGAAGTGCGACGTAGAATCTGCGAAAGCTCGTCGATCGAATAATATTCGAGTTTTGAGACGATCCCGAATCGATCCCGCAACGGGGCCGTCAAATCCCCTGCCCGCGTGGTCGCACCGACCAAGGTAAACGGCGGAAGATCCAACCGGATCGATCGTACGCTGGCTTCTTTTCCGACGACGATATCGATACAATAATCTTCCATAGCGGGATAAAGAACTTCCTCGACTACTTTCGGTAGACGATGGATTTCATCGATAAAGAGGACATCACCGGCTTGAAGCGAACTTAATACCGCTGCCAAATCTCCGCTACGCTCGATGCTTGGCCCGCTGGTGATACGAATGTTGCCACCCATTTCATTGGCCAAGATATACGCCAACGTCGTCTTACCGAGTCCCGGAGGCCCGTAAAGCAAGACATGGTCCAACGCCTCATTGCGTTGGGTCGCTGCTTGAATGAATATCTTAAGGTTTTCTTTGAGATGGTCCTGCCCTACGTATTCGCTTAAATGCGTCGGCCGTAAGGTCGCCTCTTCATCTCCGGCTTCCCGAAACGCCGATAACAATTGATCCATCTTACCCCACCTTCCGCTTCAGTAACAGTCGCAGCGCGATTTTGACATACGCGTCGCTACTTTGCGCGCCGGATTCGGCCAACTCTTTTTGGATGGCGGAAATTTCCCCGGCTTTATACCCTAGCGCTTTGAGCGCTTCGATCGCATCCATCAGATGCGGATTGCTTACTTGTTCCTTGGTATGCGATGAAATCAGTTTTCCCTTAAGATCCAAGATGATCTGCGAGGCGGTCTTCGCGCCGACGCCCGGCATGGTTTTCAAATAGGCCACATCCGATAATTCGATCGCTTGAATGAGCCGTTCGAACGTCGAACCGGCCAAGATCTGCGACGCGGTCTTGCATCCCAGTCCTTTTACGCTGATCAATTTCACGAACAGATCATATTCATCCGTATTCAAGAACCCGTAAAGACTTTGTTCGTCTTCGCGGACATAATGATATGTATATAAGAATACCGTCTGATTGAGCGACAAGATCTCCGGATGCGAAAAAAAGACACGGTAACCGATGCCTTGGTTTTCGACGATTACCCAGTCGGCTGTAAATCGATGCACTTTTCCGGATATGAATGCGATCATGGTATCACCTTGCCCAATTATACCATTGCGGACGGTATAAAAAAAGTGGATTCGCCGGAGCTAATCCACAAAGAGGAATTCGGTATCGACCAACTGAATGACATCGCCGTCAACGGCGCCTGCTTTACGCAAAGCTTCGTCGACGCCCATGTGACGTACGGCACGCGAGAAACGCGCGATCGTAGTGTCGGACTTCAGATCGGCCATCGTATAGAGACGTTCGATCCGTTTTCCGGTCAAGCGCCAGGTATGTTCCGCGACCCGTGTGACCGTGAAGGGTTCTTCCTCGGGAATAAACTTGTAATGTACGCCATCTTCCTTGAGTTCTTCCAAAATGAATTCAGGGGTATTCTCCAAGAGTTGCACGGCGCGGAAAAGTACTTCGTCCAAGCCTTCGCGGATCAGGGTGATCGCTTCGAAGACTTCGATCTCAGGAAACGCTTCTTTGAAACGTTTCAAATTTTCCTGCGCATCGGGCAAATCCATTTTATTGGCGACGACCACTTGGGGACGTTCCAACAGACGCATTTGATAGAGTCCGAGTTCGGTATTGATGACGCGATAATCTTCGACGGGATCGCGATGATCTTCGGCACCCATGTCGATGATATGGATCAACACGCGACAACGTTCGATATGACGCAGAAATTGCGTACCTAAGCCTTTGCCTTGGCTGGCGCCTTCGATCAGTCCGGGCAAATCCGCCAAGACGAAAGAACGACCGTCACGTACTTGTACGACGCCGAGGTTGGGAACGATGGTGGTGAAAGGATAGGCTGCGATTTCCGGACGGGCGGCACTGACCACCGAAAGAAAGGTGGATTTTCCGACCGAAGGAAAACCGATCAGACCGACATCGGCCAACAACTTCAGTTCGACTAAGATTTCGCGTTCTTCACCCGGCGAACCGTGTTCGAAGAAGTCCGGGGCCGGATTACGGGGCGTGGCGAAATGCCAGTTCCCTCTTCCGCCCTTACCGCCGGCTGCGACGATGGCTTGTTGGCCGGGTCGGATGAGATCGGCAATGATGGCATCGGTGGCAAGATCGCGCACGATGGTACCGGCCGGAACTTTGACGATCAGACTTTCCCCGCGGGCGCCGCCCATTTTTTTATTTTTACCGTTGACGCCATCGGCTGCCAACAATAACTTATTGAATCGTAAATCTAAAAGCGTCGATTTATTCGAGTCGACTTCGAAGAGGATACTTCCTCCGTCGCCTCCGTCACCGCCGTACGGACCGCCCAACGGGACATATTTCTCCCGTCGAAACGAAGCCATACCGTTGCCGCCCTTACCGGCGCGGACTTTGATTTTAACCCGATCGATGAACATGAGTACTCCTTTCAAACAAAAATCCCCGTAGCGGGGATTTGTTGCTAAGCTTGCGGATAAACGGAAACTTTCGTCTTGTTTTTTCCTAAGCGTTCGAACTTGACGATGCCTCCGACTAACGCGAACAGCGTATCGTCGCCGCCACGCCCGACGTTGGTACCCGGATGAATTTTTGTGCCGCGTTGACGGTACAGGATGGATCCGGCGTTAGCAAATTGACCGTCCGCTTTCTTGGCGCCCAAACGTTTCGATTGGGAGTCACGGCCGTTCCGAGTGGAACCGACACCTTTTTTGGAAGCGAACAATTGAATGTCCAACACAAATTTCATGATTTACACCTCCTCTTTTGAGATATGTATATACTTTGAATATTGATTTTCGATGGTTTCCAACTGTATCAGAACAGTGTGGAGAATGATCTGCACATCGCGATTCTCCAAATCCAGCACTTTGATTTCGATCGAAGCGTCATTTTCATTGCTTAATCGCAACTCGCATGACTGCGAAGCGATTTGATCCAATGCGTTGAGCGCTCCCGTCGCGACGGAACTTACGCCGGCGCAGACAAGGTCTTCGCCATGCTTGGCAAATGCCGCATGTCCAAAGATCGAAAGCGAATGTATTTTTTGGAGGGACTGCGATACGGAAACCCGGATCATACTAAGCCTCGATGGCTTCGATGACGAGTTTCGTATACGGTTGACGATGGCCGATTTTTCTGCGGGTCGAGCCTTTTTTCGGTTTGTAACGGAAGATCACGATCTTCTTGTCCTTACCTTGTTTCTCGACTTTCGCGACTACCTTCACGCCTTTGACGTAAGGGGCTCCGAAGCGGGTCGTGCGGTTGGAATAAACCAACACTTTTTCGAAGACGACTTCAGCGCCTTCTTCGACATCCAATTTTTCTACGAAAATGGATTGTCCGACTTCGACGCGGAGTTGTTTTCCGCCGGTTTCGATGACTGCGTACATGGTGTTTGCACCTCCTTCATTTGGTTTGAGACTCGCCGAACTAGGTGGCCTTGTTGGCACTTGAAAACCCGTATCGAGCGGTTGCGTATTCAGATAGAAAGGCAACGTAGTACATTTTAGCATGCTTCGTCAATTTCGTCAAATACGACTCCAGAGCATAGCGATGAAATCGAAGAGCGGATGAAAAACAATCGGAAGAAACATGGCGGGGATCAAATTGGCGACTTTGATGTCCGAAATCTTCATCATTTTCAGTCCCAATCCGATGATGATGACCGATCCGACGATGCCCATATCGAAGATGATAGGATCGCTTAATAGCGGTCGCGCAAAGGAACTCAATAACGTAATCGATCCTTGATAGATGAGTATAACGAACGCGGAAAACATGACACCGATCCCCATCGTTGAAGCGAAGACGATCGAACCGATAAAGTCGAGCAGACTCTTGGTAATTAACGTGGTGGAGTCATGAAACAATCCGTCGTTAAGCGCTCCTTGGATCGCCATCGCGCCGACCCCGAAGAGTAAGCTCGCCGTAACGAAACCGGTCGCAAAGGTCCCTTTCGCGTTTTTGGCGACACGCGACTCCACGAAGAGTCCGAACTTTTCCAATCGCGCTTCGATGTCGATCCATTCGCCCAGAAACGAACCCACCGCGATACATACGATCAACATGGTCCAATTCGTTACCTGGATCGAGCCTTCGATCCCCAATAGTACGATGACAAGTCCTAATCCTTTCATCAAAGTCGATGTGATTTTCGTGCTGATTCCGCGATGTAGGAAGAGTCCGATCAGAGATCCGATGAGGATCGCGAAGAAATTTACCCAAGTGCCAAACATAGTTTACTCTTCCTTTCGATAAAGAATCGGTGGCATGACAATATTCCCATCATTTGAATTCAGAACGGCTTCGATACAGACGCCGGTTGCGTTTTTCGTGATGTCGTGATGGATGAAACGGATGCGTTTGACTGTTAAGCCCTGTTGATCCAAGAGTCGCATCAGTTCCCCAAGTCTTTCAGCCCGGTGAACCATTTGAAATCGACCTTTGTTTTTTAAGAGTCGCTTTACGTTCTTAACCAACGCTTCCAACGGTAAATAGGATTCTTGACGAGCTGCGTTAATAAACGGATTTGCGTTTGCTTTTCCGCTATCTTTGTAATATGGCGGATTACACAGAATTACGTCAAAGGGAGCGGACTTGAACTGATCTAACGCTACGATTTCAAACGTAACGTTTGAAATAAGGTTTTCTTTCGCATTTTCTTGCGCCAATGCGATTGCTTCCTCAAACACATCGATTCCGACGCCTTCCTTTGCCCCTTTTTCCATGGCGGCAAGCAAGAGAACGCCGTTGTTGGTACCGATATCCAAGATCCGGTCCTGTTTCTTGACGATCATGAAATCGATCAAGGCCGCCGTATCGGAATTGAATCGGAACATATCGTCACGTTGCCGAATTCGTAGCGATGAGTTTTGAATGGTATCGAATTTCGTCACGTTGTTCCCTCTTGCGTATTAGTATACCTTTTGTGAGTAAAAAAGACCATGTATTTCAATGGTCATTCTTCGTTTTCGACGACTTTCACCAAGGGTAGTTCAAACCAGAAAGTACTCCCTTTGCCAAGTTCGCTAAGTACACCGAATTTCGCTTTGTGTTGCGTCAATACCGCCGAGGCGATGGCCAATCCCAGTCCGGTTCCGGCGGTTTGGCGTTGATAGTGCTTGTCGACTTTATAATAACGATCCCAAATGTAGGGAATGTCTTCTTCGGAAATCCCGTCGCCGTGGTCGATGACCTCGACGCGTACGATCCCTTCATCCACCAACAGCTGTAAAATGATCTTTTTGTCTTCACCGATATGTTTAATGGCGTTGTTGACGAAATTGTAAAGTACTTGTCCGATCTTGACCTCGTCCCCTTTGACGATGACTTTCATGAAGGACATGATTTCAACATCGATCTCTTCTTGTTGGATCAAGCCTTGCATAACGTTGACGGTCTGCTTCAACAGATCAACGACGTCGAACTCTTTCACGTTGAGTTCCAAGACTTTCGATTGGAATTGCGAGAGTTTGGTCATGTCGTTGACTAAACGATCGAGATGGTTGACTTCGGTCAGAATAACATCCAGGTGTTCTTCACGTTTTTTTGGGTTATCGCCGGATAAATCGCGGATCATTTCGGTATAGGCTTTGATCATCGTCAAGGGCGTTTTGATGTCATGGGAGACGTTGGCGATCAAATCTTTGCGTAGTTCATCCATTTTCGCCAGTTCCGTGGTCGCGTAATTCAGCGTTTCGGCCAATTCGGTGATTTCGCCGAATTCGCTCTTCTCGAATTTGACTTTATAATTCCCTTCCGCCAGCTTCTGTGCGCTGCGGTTCATTTGAATGATGGGTTTGGCCATTCTACCTGAAATCAATAACGCGATCAGCGTGGAAAGAAAGAAAACGATCATCGTGACATAGATGTATTGGTTCTTGAGGATATCGACGGTCGAGTCTAAGGGTTCTAGCGTCGCGTTAAGAAAAATATAGAAGTTACCGAAATCGATGGTGACCGCTCTTCCGTAAACCAACATGCTTTGATTGAGTTGGCTGTTTTCCAACGGTAAGACGAAATCTTTGGTTTTCGATTCTTCGGCACGTTGGATATAGTCCGAAACATTGCGTGGGTTTTCGATGACACGTTGGGTCAGATAACATCCTAAGCCGACCGAGTCGACTTGATATAGCAGTTCGCCTTGTGAATTATAGACTACGGCGCAAACGTTGTTGCGGACGGCGGTCAGTTGGATCTTGATCCCGATGTTGTCTTCGCGGATCCCCTCTTCGATGATATCGGCGACCATGCGTACGTTATCGGTCCGTTCTTGTTGGTAATAGGAAGAAAGGAAAGCGATTTGGAAGATCCAAAGCGTCGCTAAAATACCTACGGTCAGTAGGATGAAATAAATCCAGGTTCGAACGCGGATGCGGCTACTGAACTTCAAACTTATACCCTGTACCGCGTACGGTCACGATATAGTCCCGATATTCGCCCAGATTATGCCGCAACATTTTGATGTGGGTGTCCACCGTACGGTCATCGCCGAAGTAGTTGTAGTTCCACACTTTATCCAAGAGCACATCGCGCGAGAGCGCCGTGTTCTTATTACGTACCAAGAAAAGCAGTAGGTCGAACTCTTTGGGCGTCAAGTTGACTTTTTCGCCGTTGATGAAGACATTGCGGGCATCCACATCGATATTGAGACCGTTGAAGGTCATCGTCATGTTTTCTTTGCCCATATGCCGATCGACGACCACTTTGATGCGTGCCATCAGTTCTTTGGGACTGAAGGGTTTGACGACATAATCATCGACACCCAGTTCGAAACCGAACAGCTTGTCGAATTCTTCTTGGCGTGCCGACAACATGATGACCGGTACGTTCTTGATTTTCTTGATCTGTCGGCAGGCGCTGAATCCATCCAAATAAGGCATCATGATGTCCAGCACGACCACGTCGAAATCTTCCTTTTCGACCATTTCAAGCGCTTCGCGCCCGTCTTTGGCTTCTTTGACTTCATAGCCCGAAACTTCCGCGTATTCACGGACGACTTCGCGGATTTTCACTTCATCGTCGACGATGAGGATTTTTGCCATAAGTACACCACCTTTCGTTTAGTTTAGCCGATTCCTGTGACGCTTCTGTGAAATTAACCTTCGTTGCCTAATGCTTTGACATTTTTGACGATGACGGAATGCTCTTTTTCGATGCGTCCGTCGATCTCCAACAACTTCCCTTTGACCCAATCCGACTGTGTTTTATCAAAGAGATTGGGCATGACGACCACGTCGATCGAGGCGGTTTCGTCGCTGACCGATACAAAGGCCATCATTTGCCCGTTTTTCGTACGATGCGGTTTCACGCGTTCGACCATCGCCGCAAAACGGACGTTATTATCCAATCGGTCTGACTTTACGATCGGATCACAACGGTAATTGTAGCGTTGCTTATAAAGTAATACAGGATGGCTGGTGAAATAGAATCCGAACACTTCGCGTTCACGATCGTTGCGCTCCTGCGGCGGATCGGCGACCGCGATCGGAACGGGACGCGATACCAACTCCAAATCGATCCGGCTTTGGCCCAAGGTATCGATGCGGACCAGATCGGCATAGGTCAACGCTTCATCCAACGATGCCAACATCGATTTGCGTGTCATCGCAAAATCATCCAAAGCGCCGGCATCGATGAGCGCTTCCAACACTTTACGGTTAAAGCGATGCGTCATGATACGGGCGATAAAATCATAGTAATCCAGAAATAAGCCGTTGGCTCGTTCAGATAGGATTTCGCGACAAGCCGCCATGCCGACCCCTTTGATGACGGTCAAGGGGAAACGGATCCATCCGTCTTCCAAGATGTAGGTCGCTTCGCTGCGGTTGATGCTAGGAGCCAGGAGTCCGACATTGCGGGTCCGACATTCGTTGACATATTCGGCGGTTTTGCTTTCGCTGCCGATGACGCTGGTCAAAAGCGATGCGAAGAACCGATCGGGATAATTGGCTTTGAGATACGCCATTTGATACGAAATCATGGCATAGGCGACGCTGTGGGATTTATTGAAGCCGTAATTGGCAAACTTGGCGATCAAGTTGAAGAGTTCGATGGCTAAAGGTTCGTCATACCCTTTTGACCGACACCCCGCGATAAACTCGTTTTGCATTTTCGTCAGTTCGACCGCATTCTTCTTACTCATCGCCTTGCGAAGCAAATCCGCCCGTGCCAAGCTGAATCCGGCCATCTTTTGCGCCGTCTGCATGATTTGTTCCTGGTAGATCATGATTCCATAGGTATCGGATAAGATTTCCTTGAGGTCATTGTGGGGATAAGTGATCAAACTCGGATCTTGGCGTCGTCGTAGATATTCGGGGATGTTCTCCATCGGTCCAGGCCGAAAGAGCGCGATCGTCGCGACGATATCGTCAAAACGATACGGTTTCATTTTACGGATCAGGTTTTTCATCCCTTCCGACTCAAGTTGGAAAACACCGACCGTATCGACATCGCTGATCAAGCGATAGGTCGCAGGATCGTCAAGCGGTAATTTCAATGGATCCAGATCGATACCGTCCTGTTTGATGCGTTGAACGACATCGTCGATGATCGTCAGATTGCGTAAACCTAAGAAATCCATTTTGATCAATCCCATCGGTTCCAGATGTTCCATCGTGAATTGCGTCGATAAAAGATCGGCTTCGATTTGGATTAGCGGAATGACTTCCGCCAGATCCGCATCGCTCAGTACGATGCCGGCCGCGTGCGTGGAGACATGCCGCGGTAAACCTTCGATTGCGGAAGCATACGCGTAAAGTTCTTTGAACTTCTCGCTGGAATCGATCAATTGACTAAAGGCTTTGCTTTCTTCCCTCGCCTTCGGCAAGGTGATTTTCAGGGTGTTGGGAACGGTTTTCGCCACCATATCCAAGTCACGTACGGAAATTCCCAAAACGCGTCCGACATCGCGCAAGGCCTGTTTGGCGGCCAAGGTCCCGAAGGTACTGATGTGGGCGACATGGTTTTTCCCGTATTTCTCAACGACATATTGAATGACTTCATCGCGACGGTTGTCCGGAAAGTCGATGTCGATATCGGGCATCGAAATACGTTCGGGATTGAGGAAACGTTCGAATAGCAAATCGTATTTGATCGGATCGACATGCGTGATGCCTAGGCAATAAGCGACCAAGGTCCCGGCCGAACTACCGCGTCCCGGACCGACATAGATGCCGAGTTTGCGGGCATGGCGGATGAAATCCCAGACGATCAAGAAATAATCTTCGAAATGCATGTCGGTAATGACATCGAGTTCATATTTCAAACGGTTGCGATATGCGGGATCCGGAACTTCGTTTTCGGTCCGCTTCTTCAATCCTTGTAAGCAAAGTTGTGTTAAGTACTGTTTCGCATCCACACCGACCGGAACTTCAAAGCGCGGTAAGCGCGCAGGCGATGCTTGAAACAAATAGTTACATGCATGAGCGATTTCATCGCTTAACTGAACCTCGTTTTGCGGATAGAGCGTTTCCATCTCGTGCGGCGACAACATCCAGCGTCCTTCAAACATCGGTAGATTCTTGTCGGAAAGGGTTTGTGCCGTGCCGATCGCGGTCAACACACGGAAGGTTTTCGCATCTTCACGTTGGGCATAGTAAACTTTCGGTAACGCCAAGGTTCGTATATTCAAATTAGCGCATACTTCGCGTACAACATCATTGCGTAAACGCCAAAACGCGGATTCTTCGTAGGAACAACCGACAATCAGATTCGGAAACATCGATCGAATCGGCGTTAATGTGGCATGGAGTTGTGGGCGGTCTTCTTTCATCATCGCCGCCTCCAGCAATCCGCCTTCCGTAAAAATGATGAAGAACAAGTCTTTTTCATAAGGAAGGATATCCGACAGTTTTACGATAAACGGATCGCATGATATTAAGCTGCTCAATCGTGCCAAGGATTGATACCCGGCATCGTTTTTCGCTATCAACAAAAACGGATAGGTTCCTTCGTCCAAGGTCACATCAATCTCGATGCCTAAGATCGGACGAACATCGAACTTCTTACATGCCTTTAAAAAATCGGGGACGCCGTGCAGACGGTTGCGATCCGTTAGCGCGATTGATGAAAACCCGCGCTCGCGCGCCGTCCGGACCAAAACTTCCGGTGTCATCGTACCGGAAAGCAGGCTGAAGCAACTTCGTGCCAGACAATGGACCGCCATGACGTACACCCCCTTCGTTTAGGTTTATTATACCGAAGAAACGGATAAAAAAGAACAGCGGTGCTGTTCTTAATACGGATAAACGAGATTATCGAAACTATTCAGAACGATCGTTTTCGAATCATCGTCCAAATACGTGACTTTGACGGTATCGCCGATCTTGGTGAGGGCGAGTTCCGAAGAGATGCGGATCGGTGCGATCAAGAGTTTTTCTATGCCTTCCAACGTGACGTAGTAGTTGGAGTTCCCTTCCACGATTGCCACGTCGACCGATACGACCTTCGCTTCGACCGTTTTGAGTTGACTGGACGAACCGTCGATGATCCCCTTTTCATTGAGGATGCGGATGTAGGCAATCTGCGCTTGCGCGACCGTGTCGCCGATTCCGACGATCGAGTAGTCATTGACGGAAACAAAGGAGTATTTCTTGACCAAACCTTCTTGGTCTTTCAGCGAGATAAAGTATGTGGCTTGTCCTTCGACGTTCAAGAGCACCGGGAAGGTCGCGGAATAACCGAGATCTTGGACCTGACCTTGGGCGCTGCTCATGGCGCTATATTCGTTGGCACCACCGATGCGGTAGAAGTCGGCTTCCTTTGTATGCAGGTTGATCAGCGCGAAGCCGACGATCGATTGGTCGGCACCGACCGAAGTCAAACCGGAAAAGACATGGGTTTGTCCGTTAATCGAGACATAGTTATATCCTTCGGACGTTTCGATCATGTCTTTTTGTCCGAACATCGTATTCAGAAAGCCGTTGACGTAATAACCCCAGTTATCGATCTGATACCAAGCCAAACTGGTCGGCTGGACTCGATCGACCCATTCCGGGACATCTTCGACGCTATACTTGTTCATGTCGCCGGTAATCGGATCGACGACGATCACACCGACCGCGTCTTTCCCACCGAACAATCCGATTTCCGGCTGAACGACCGAGATGACATAAAACGGATTGCCCGCATCGTCGATTTCAAAGGAGAAATCCTCCAAGATTTCAGTCCGATATTTAAAGCGGACATGACGTAACAGATCTTGATCGAAATAAGCGCTGGGGACGTATCTCATTCCGGGATCCAAGGACACCAGATTCACATCGGAAGCATCGTTGACATTGACACGGATAAATCCGGGAACGCCGGTCGAACGGTTCTGGAACCACTTGATGAACCCTTGGTATTCAAGCGGTGAAACACGTAAGATCTGGGTCGGCGTACTGACCAAGGTATAGTCGATATTGATGTTATACTGTGAGCCTAAACCCTGCACTTTCCCGATTTGCTTGTCACCGAGTTGCTGGGCGGTGTCTTTGTCGACCACAGGCATCTTGTCTAAGGTGATCGCCGAGAAATCGCTTGAGAAATCCGACGATTCGTTGATAACGATTTGATTGCGGTATTTCGACGCGTTGAAGGGTTCGCTGCCGAGGATCGACATCACCACCACAAACGCGACCAAAAACCCCGCGATCCGGAAACAATTTTTGACTAAACTCGAAAAGCGTTGCGTCTGCATGAAGTTCAGCATCCCGAAGATACCGATGTAGAACGCGACCAAAATATAAGTTCCCGGGTTTCTTAGGTTATATGCCGGCAAGGTGATATAGTCGATGACCAAAGCTAAGATGATTACGGTGATCGAGGATCCGATCAAGGAACGTTTTTTCGTGCGGACTTTGGACGTGTTGAATGCCCATTGAAAATCCGCTGAGGTTCTTTTGCGAGTCATAATTCTCCTTTGATGCGCAGACGCAACTCATTGAAGAGGTGTTCGATGCGCGATCGATCGACCGCTTTGACCGCGGCCGCATGTTGATGTCCGCCACCGCCGTAACGTGCGGCGATGTCGTTGACGATTTTGTGGCGAGAGCGTAGGCTTCCGTTGAAAACACCCGGGTTTTCAAGTGTTTCGATAAACAAACACCAGATTTCGAATTCACGGACGTTTCCCAATTCGGCGATCATTTCTTTCGCTTGATTCGGCGTTACATCCATCGACAACAATATTTCCGATGTCAACAGGATATAAACCAAACCGCTGAGTTCGACGGTCGCGTTGCGACGAAGGTAGTTGATGAAATCAAATTCTTTTTTCGAGACCGCGAACAGATCTTCGTTGATCGTCGGCAGATCCAAATCGCTTTCGGCCAAATACGCAGCGATTTTTAAAGTATGGGGCGTCGTATTGGTGGTCGAAAACTTGATCGTATCCGTCAAGATCCCCATGTAGAGGTATTGGGCCGTTGCTTTGGATAGCGGTTTATCATGGCAGAACGTCTTCAACATCCCGGCGATGATTTCGCAGGTGCTGGCGGCTTTCGCGTTGACGATCTCCAATTGCGCGTAAGGATCCGGTTGGGGATGGTGATCGATCTTTACGATCTGTTTCGCTTTCGCAAAACGCTGATCATCGATCCGTGCGGCATTAGCGGTATCCAATACGATGGCCAAAGAACCTTCGACGGTTTCATCGGATACATCATCCGGTACTCCGAAGAGTTCGGGTTTGACACCGATATGCTTGCCTAACGCGTATACGTTTTTCTCGGGATAGGTTTCCTTCAACCATTTAACCAGTCCCCATTGGCTGCCCAACGCGTCGGGATCCGGGTTTTGGTGGCGAAAAACACAGATCGTCTCCGCTTCCTCGATCCAAAGACGCAAGGTCTTATGCATTCTAGAATCCTAACAAGACCGAAGTGTCTTGGGCGATGACCAATTCTTCATTGGTCGTGATCATCCAAACATCGACGTTGGAACCTTCAGACGAGAGTTTGATGTCCTGACCGCGGGATTTCTTGTTTAAGTCATAATCGAAGTTGATGCCAAGGGCTTTCTGGACACGTTCCGTAATATCCGCACGTACCCCATAGTCGTTCTCGCCCAATCCGCCGGTGAAGACCAACGCATCCAAGCTTCCCATCTGCATGACATAGCTTCCGATGGTCTGCGCGATGCGGTTGGCATAGATCTTGCGGGTCAATATGGCTTGTTGGTTGCCCTCTTCGACTGCTTTTTCGATGTCACGCGCGTCGCTGGACAAACCTGAAACACCTAACATCCCGGACTTCTTATTCAGGATGTCGATGACTTGTTCGGCGGTCTTGCCGAGTTTCTTCATCAAGAACGTGATGATCGCCGGGTCGATGTCGCCCGAACGGGTGCCCATCATGATCCCAGCCAACGGGGTGAATCCCATCGATGTGTTGACGGACTTCCCTTTTTCGATTGCGGTGACTGAAGCGCCGTTGCCTAAATGACATGTGATGATGTTGATGTCTTCGACATTCTTGCCCATCATCTGCGCGGTTTTGCGTCCGACATAGTAATGCGAGGTGCCATGGAAGCCATAGCGACGGATTTTGAAGTTCTGGTAATATTCGTAAGGGATCGGATAGAGATAGATATCCGGTTCCATCGTTTGGTGGTAGGCGGTGTCGAAGACCATAACATGACGCGCAAAGGGCAACGCCTTCGCAAAGGCGCGATAGCCGATCAAGTTGGCCGGATTATGCAGCGGAGCCAAATCGGAAAGGTCTTCGATGTCTTTTTCGACCTTCGCATCGACGATGACGGAATTGGCATAGATTTCACCACCATGTACGACCCGGTGGCCGACCCCTTTGATTTCGTCCAAGCTTCCGACGATTTTGTGCGCGATCAGAGCATCAAGTACCATCGCGACCGCATCCCGATGGTCATGGATCGGCTGGACTTTCTTAAATTTCTCCGCGCCGACTTTGATGGAAAAGATCGCGTCTTCAAACCCGATCCTTTCAACGATCCCGCTGGTTAAGACCGTTTCCTGCGGCATTTCGAACATCTGGAATTTGAGGGACGAACTCCCTGCGTTTACTGAAATCACTTTGGTCATAGTTTCTCCTTCACTCGCTTTCGAGCAGTTGTTTGGTTATTTCATCAACCGCGTCGATCGATAGATCACGCAGTTTTTGATAAAGTTGTTTGCGCTGTCTGAACTTCTCGGCGCAGTGTAATTTGGATTCCGTCTCTTCCAGGATCTTCTCGACGCGCTGTAACGTTTCATGGACCGCGCTGCGGCTGCTTCCGACGTTCTCGGCGATCTCCGCCAAACTGAAGTCATCGCGGAAATGTATGGTCGCGATGGAACGTTGGTTGTCGGTCAACAAGTTTTCGTACCAATCCAAAAGTTCGTTGATGCGTTGCGTCTTATCCAGCATGATGGAATTCCTCGGTGATACTGAAGAGGTAGCTTTCATGATCGAAGGGTCGCATCGCATCCGCCGATTCGCCCAGTCCGACGAATTTGACAGGAATCTTCAATACATCCGCGATGGCCAAGAGGATGCCGCCTTTGGCGGTTCCGTCCATCTTGGTGCAGATGATCCCGGTGACGCTGACGGCCTGCGTGAACGCTTCGGCTTGCGTCAGAGCGTTTTGTCCGGTGGTCGCATCCAGCACCAGCCAGACATGATCCGGCGCTTGTCCGGTTTCCTTGAGGATGACCCGGTTCATTTTAACCAGTTCGTTCATCAAGTTGACTTTGTTTTGAAGACGTCCGGCCGTATCGATCAACAAGAGATCGGCATGGTTTTGTTGCGCGTTGCGGATCGCATCCGTCACGACGCTGGCCGGGTCGGCGTTGTGTTTTCCGGCGACACAAGGAATGTCTAACCGACTTGCCCATTCTTCCAATTGCGTGACCGCTCCGGCACGAAATGTGTCGGCGGCCGCAAGGACGACGTTTTTACCTTGTTGCTGGTAATATTTCGCCAGTTTTGCGACACTGGTCGTTTTTCCGCTGCCGTTGACCCCGACGATCAACACGACATTCAATCGACCCTCATGCATGGAAACGTTACTGTCGAGTCCGGTAAAGAAGTCGGCCATCGCTTCGCTGACGCAATCCAAGGCATCGTCGATCTTCTGGTATCCGTAATTTTTCACTTTTTTCTTGGTCGAAGTCAAAATCTTCGTCGCGGTTTTGAGTCCGATGTCGCTTTCCAAGAATACGGTCATCAGATCTTCGTAGAAACTGTCATCGATATCCGTCTTTCCGCCAAAAAGCGCACGCAATTTCTGACCGATCCCTTGGCTGGTTTTATGGAACCCGCTCAAGTATTGGTCGGCGTCTTTCTTTCCGGTGAATTTTTCCTTTAACGTCTGAAAGAAACTCATGCTTGGGTCTCCTTTTCTTCGGCCAAGGTCACGGCTTCCGCTAACTTGACCTTCAACATCTGCGAAACACCGCTTTGCGGCATCGTGACGCCGTATAGGACATCGCATTTCGCCATTGTCCCAGGACGGTGGGTAACGACCAAGAACTGTGTTTCCTGGCTGAAGTGTTTCAAGTAATTAGCGAAGCGATCGACGTTGGCTTGGTCGAGCGCGGCTTCGATCTCATCGAAAATGCATAACGGGACATGCCGTGCTTTTAAGATCGCAAAGAGGACACTGATGGCGATCAAACTCTTCTCGCCGCCGGAGAACAGACGGATGTTTTGGACCGCTTTGCCCGGAGGCTGGACGTCGATGTCGATGCCGGAGTTTAGGAGATCCTCGGGATCTTCGAGGGACAATTTGGCTTTACCGCCGCCAAACATCGCCGCGAAGACTTGCGGTAATTCCTGGTTGATCTTATGCATCATCTCGGAGAATTGAGTGACCATGACTTCGTCGAGTTCCTTGATCAAGTCCAGGATTTTATCGCGCGAAGATGTCAATTCTTCATATTGTTTCTTGAGGAATTCGTAGCGTTCGTTGACTTCTTCGAATTCCTGCGGGGCATTCATGTTGATGTTGCCGAGCGATTCGATCTCTTTGCGTAACCGTGCGACTTCTTGGATGGCGTTTTCGACTGCCAAGGTTTGGACATGTTGTTGCGCATATTCGAAAGTCATCCGATATTCGGAAGCCAGACGGTTCATCTGATCTTCCAATTTGGTTTCGGTCCGCGTTTTATCGAGTTCGATGTCGCGCTTTTGCATCTGTAATAGATTGAGGTCGCGCCGTTGTTGGCGAACCTGCTGTTCCCGACGTTCGCTTTCGGTCGCGGTTTTCAACCGATTCTCGCGTTGCGTACGCAAATTCAAGTTTAATTGGTCACGGCGTGAATAGGCTTGGTTGAGAAGCTGGATCAAGTCATCCACGAATGCACCGCCATCGATGACGTCTTTGGGCGCTAAGCGGTCCAGATCATTTTGAAGACGTTCGTATTTGGCGCGTTTGGCATCCAAGACCGGTTCAAGTTGAGCGACCGCGATCCTTGATTCCAACAACGAAGAATCCAGTTCGGTCTTCGTATTGCGCAATTGGCTGACGTCATCGGCATATTGGTCGACCTGTTGCTTCAGGGTTTGTTCTTGGCGCTGCAGTTCGCCGCTTTCCTTCTGCATCGATAGCGGCGAGGCGTTGTCGCGCTGTTTCCCGCCGGTCATCGATCCGCCGCGATGGATGACATCTCCGTCCAAGGTAACGATCTTAGATCCGTATTTCAAGAGGGTCGCCAGTTGGTTCCCATGTTCTAGCGTATCACAGACCAGCACATTACCGAGTAAGTTTGACCGAACTGGGTCAAAGGTGGCTTCGTTGGTGACGAAGTCGCTGGCCACACCCAGATATCCGGGGGTACCTTTAGCGATGATCGCATGTTCGCGACCGACATATCGATCAACTAACACGGTCAAAGGCAAGAATGTCGCACGTCCGGATTCGTTGCGTTTCAGAAAGCCGATCGCGCTGCGGGCGCTGTATTCGTCGCTGGTGACGATGTTGTAGAGGGCACCG
Source organism: uncultured Erysipelotrichaceae bacterium (assembly GCA_942492825.1). Classification (GTDB taxonomy): domain Bacteria; phylum Bacillota_I; class Bacilli_A; order Erysipelotrichales; family Erysipelotrichaceae; genus GWE2-51-13. Next base: position 500,750 of record OW818635.1, read on the forward strand.
CCCAAGGCCACGCTGATCGCTTCTTCGTAGCCGCTTGTCGGTTGAAGGAGCTTGGCGATGACGCCATGCACACCGACCAGACTTTGTTGGGCATTCAGGATGGCTTGGACACCGGCTTGATTTAAGAAAGGTCTTTCTTGAATATTCTTGACGACTTCCAAGCGGTTGGTCACGCGTTGCAGACGCATCCGCGCTTCTTCGTATTTTTGGTTTCGTTCGGCGATCGCACGCGTCAATTCGATGCTGCGTTGGTTTAATAGGGTTACGTCCGCGTTTAAGCGTTCCAACCGTTGTTTCCGGTCTTCGAATTCGAATTTCGCTTCCGCCAACAAGTGTTGCAACTGCTGGCTTTGTTCTTCGGTCGAACCGGTTTCGATGGCATATTTACGCTTTTCGTCGATTTCGATCTTGCGTGTTTCCAAGGTCTGAATCTCGGCGACGATCTTCAACAGTTCTTCTTGGTCTTTATGGATTTCCATATCCAAACGATGCAAGTCGGTCCGTGCCAATAAATTGGCGTTTTCGTTGACTTGAATGCCGGCTTCCATGACGGCTTCTTTCGATTGGATTTCGAAGAGTTGCTTCGCGATGTCATCCAGACGGGTTTGGTAGGTTTCGATCGATTGTGTCAATACCGCGACCTCGATCGCTTCGAGGTCCTGTTTCGCTTGCGCGTACAGTTCGGCTTTTTTCGCCGCTTTCTTCAGCGGGACGACCTGTTTTTGTAATTCTTGGAAAATATCGTAGACTCTCTCCAGATTGGATTGTGTCCGTTCCAGTTTGGTCAACGCGTCGTTTTTACGTTTCTTGTATTTGGCGACCCCTGCGGCTTCTTCGAAGATCGCCCGGCGATCGGCCGGTTTCGCTTCCGCAAAATTACTGATGCTACCCTGCGAAATCATGCTTAAGGAATCCCGTCCGATCCCGCTGTCCAAGGTCAAATCCAGAATGTCCTTAAGGCGACACGGGGTTTTATTGATGAAGTACTCCCCTTCGGATGTCTGACGATGTAAACGGCGTGTGATTTCGATTTCGTCAAAAGCGACCGCAAACGAGCGGTCGGAATTGTCAAACACCAACGTGACTTCCGCGATGTTGACTTTACGGCGGTTTTCCGAGCCGGTGAAAATGACGTCACTCATCGAGGATCCGCGCAATGACTTGACGGATTGTTCGCCTAACACCCAACGCACGGCGTCGGTGATGTTGCTTTTCCCGCAGCCGTTGGGTCCGACGATGCCCGTAACCGGGTGGTCGAAGGTAATGACGACCTTATCGGCGAACGACTTGAATCCCATCATTTCGATTCGTTTGAGAAACATGGCTAACCCCCGTTCTTCGACTTCTAATTATATCGTAGTTTCATCGAAAAAAGAAGACGGAAACCTCCGCCTTCTTGCTTTGCGTCAATTCGCGCGATAATGCGCGAATTCGATCTTATGTTCGTTAAACATTTCCAGAATTCGCAACCGAAGTGATGCGGAAGTTTCAAACCCCGAAGCGAAATCGGTTGTCCAGAACGACAGTCGGATCTGCGTCCCCAAGGGTGTGACATCCAACACCATCGACCGGACTTCATCCTTACGGATCACTGCTGTATTTTCTTTCGCCGCTAAGACCATCAACGTCATCGCGGTCTGCACATCCGAATCGAAATCGATCATGACGGAAACGTAATTCTGCGACTGCTTTTCGACGGCGTCCTTGTTTTCGACCACCGCCGTGTTCATCGTACTGTTGGGAATCATCAGACGGTTGTTTTGCGCCGTCCGAAGCACCGTATGACGAAGATTGATATCCTCGACCACCCCCGCGATGTTCTTCTCGCTCAAGACCACCGTATCGCCGACGACGAAAGGTTGAAACAAGGAGATGAAAATACCGGCGATCAGATTCGACAAAGTTTCCTGAGCTGCGAAGCCGACCACCAAGACGGCGACCCCCGATCCGGCAAGGATCGACATCGCGTATTCGCGAAACGGTCTCACTTGCATAAATACCGCCATGGCGGTGATGATATAAAGCAACGCTAGGAAAATGTGGCTGACAAACGTGATCATCGACGGTGAAATCCGTCCACGCTTGATGAGCAACCGTACGCTATACCGCGCGATCGTTCGCACGACATAGGCGAAAACCAAAACCGCCAGCGAAGTTACCAAGAACGCGACCAAGCCGTTCTGGAAATAAAGATCCGCTTGTTTGATCCATGCCATGAGTTCCATGGAGTCTCCCTTCTAGAATTTGATTTTATTATGAAGAACCCGTCCCAAAATCCGGACCGGCTTCTCGTCGATTTCCTCTTTCGTGTAGACCATCGGCGCATAGGCTTCGTTTTCAGCCTTCAAGATCATCCGATCCTCCTCGAAGTACACCCGTTTGAGCGTCGCTTCGTCCGCAACCAGGATGACGGCGATCTGCCCGTTCTCGACTTGGTTCTGACGTCGCACATAGACCAGGTCGCCCGGAAAAATACGGGCGCCGACCATCGAATCGCCGGTCACCTCAAGATAAAAATGCTCCCCGCCGCGCGATTCGGTCGAATCGACCCATTCCTGACCGATCACTTCCTGTTCGGCGATCCGTAAAGGACCGCCTCTGACGATCCCTAAAATCGGAACCGCGATCGGCGTTTCGCTCTTCTCGCCCATCAGTTCATCCATCGAAACGCGGAAAAAATCGGCCAATCGCCGAAGCGTTTCGGAAGGCGGGAACGAAGTTCCGTCTTCCCATTTCTGGATGGTCGTAAACGACTTGTAACCGAACTCTTGCGCCAGATCTTGCTGGCTTAAGCCCTTTTGCCTGCGGAGCGACCGCAGGTTGTTTTTGAATGCCATGGTATCACCGGTTTTATTGTAGCATCGCCTTGAAATAAATTCAAGCAAGGCTTGTAACTTGAAATGAATTCAAGTAAACTAAAAGCAGGAGGTGACAACCATGGAACGGACCATTTTCCATTGCGACCTGAATAATTTCTATGCTTCCGTGGAATGCCTGCACCATCCTGAATACCGGAATGTTCCGATGGCCGTGGGGGGCGACGTCGAGAAGCGGCATGGGATCATCTTGGCGAAAAACATGTTGGCGAAGAAGGCCGGCATCAAGACTGGGGAGGCGTTGTGGCAAGCGAAACAGAAGTGTCCGGACTTGGTCTTGGTACGGCCGAATTTCACGCAATACCTTCGTTTTTCGAAGCTGGTGCGGGCTATTTACGCGGACTATTCGGACCGCATCGAGTCGTTTGGCATCGACGAGGTTTGGATGGATGTGACGGAGATCGTCGGTCGGTATCCCGACGCGCGGACGTTGGCGGATGAGATCCGCGGACGGATCCGTGAAGAGACCGGGATCACGGCGTCGATCGGGGTCAGCTTCAACAAGGTGTTTGCGAAGCTGGGGTCCGATTATAAGAAGCCGGATGCGACGACGGTCATCACGCGGGAGAATATGAAGGAGATCGTCTTTCCCCTGCCGATCGAGGATTTGTTGTATGTGGGACGGGCGACGACGGTCAAGATGCATGCCTTGGGGATCTATACGATCGGGGATTGCGCGCGCTATGATCTTGACATCCTGAAGCGTAAGTTTGGGAAGTGGGGCGAATATATCTGGGAGTTCGCCAACGGGTTTGAGAAGAGCCCGGTATTGAAGGAAGGTCGCGAACCGACGGTGAAATCGGTGGGCAACAGTACGACCTGTCCGCGCGATTTGAAGACCTTCGATGATATCCGGATCGTTTGTTACGTACTTGCGGAAAGCGTGGCGGCACGGCTGCGGGAAGCGGGATTGCGGTGTTTGACCGTGGCGGTTTCGATCCGCGACAACGATTTGGAAACGTGTGTCCGGCAGACGAAGCTTCCCTTGCCGAGTGATTTGAGCGGTGAGATCGCCAAAGCGGCGATGAAGTTGTTTCGCCAGAACGTGGATTTCTCCAAGCCGTTGCGAAGCATCGGGGTCAAGGCCGCGGATTTGTGCGTCGGGGATGTCCCCTTGCAACTGTCGATTTTCGAGGATCAGCAGGCGCGTGAGGAGAATTTGGCCTTGGAGAAGACGATCGACGATATCCGGCGGCGTTTCGGTGCACAGAGCATTCAGCGATTGATGATGTTGGAGGATACGGTATTAAGCGGGTTTAACCCGAAGCAGGAGCATGTTATTTTTCCGGAGTCGTATTTCAAAGGGTGATGAAACATGAGTATGAAGGAGTATGTCGACGTCGTTCTTTACCATCGTAAGGACGGACAAATCAAACCGTTGTACATCGTTTGGCATAACGGTGTAAAATATCCCATAGACAAAGTGACGCAGATTACACGGGCCGCTTCCCTTCGGGCGGGCGGTACCGGGATTCGGTATACCTGTATGATCCAAGGGAGCCAGCGTTATCTCTTTTTGGAAGAGGATCGTTGGTTCATCGAGAAAAAGGAGGATAAATGACATGTGCGGACGTTATTTGTTCCGTGATGGCGAAGATGACATCGAGGCGGTTTCGTGGCTGGAGACCGTCGCTACGCAGGAAGACGAGGCCGTGGTTCGAAGTATCGCGTTGGATGAGGTTCGCCCTTCCAATTTGGCGTTGGTGTTGGTGAAGGAAGAAGGCGGATTGACGCCGAAGGTGATGCGGTGGGGCTTGCCGAAATGGGATCAGAGCGGGATTTTGATCAATTCGCGCAGCGAGACCGCGCTGAATAGTCCGATGTTCAAGAAGCACTTGAAGGAACGGCGTTGCGTCATCAAGGCGGCCGGTTTCTACGAGTGGGACGAGCATAAAAACAAATTGTTGATCCGTAACGAGGGTCGCAAAAAATTATATATGGCGGGGTTATATACCGATGAGCCGCGGGCTTCCTTCAGTATCTTGACGCGGAGTGCGGAGGGTGAATTTGCCAAGATCCACGATCGTTCGCCGTTGATGATCCCGGAGGATCTGGTGGATCGTTATTTGGAGGATGGGGATAAGTATTTGGATGCGTTTCGTAAGATTCCTTTGCCCAACTATGATATGGAGGCAAAGCGGATGCAGACTTCCCTATTCTAAAGCGAAAACGCGGAGAATTTCCGCGTTTTTTTAGTCGATCATGCTGAGTGATACTTTATGTCGCTCGGTGTCGATGCCGATGACCGTCACATTGACGATATCGCCAACCGCGACTTTTTCGTAGGGCGATGAAATTCGTTCTTTACTTAGTTTGGAGACATGGACCAAGCCGTCGTTCTTGAGTCCGATATCGACGAACGCGCCGAAATCGGTAACGTTGCGGACGGTTCCTTCCAAGGTCAATCCGATCTTCAGATCTTCGAGTTTGACGATGTCGCTATGAAGCAAAGGTCCGTCAAACGATGCGCGGTAATCGCGGAAAGGCGAAGCGAGGATCGTTAAGATATCCGAAACGGTATAGGGATCGGAATGAAGACGCTGTGCGATTTCTTCCGCGCTTTGGTTGGCCAATGCTTGACTGCGGGATTCATCGGTCAGCGAAGCGATGTTAAGCTCGGACATGATTTTTTGCGTTAACACATAACTTTCAGGATGGATTCCCGTGCGGTCGAGTTCGTTTTTCGCTTGCGGGATCCGTAAGAATCCGGCGGCTTGGGTAAACGCTTTGGCGCCCAGTCCCTTGACTTTGGCCAACTGCTTACGATCGGTGAAGAATCCGTTTTCGTCTCGATAGGAAACCAAGGCTTTGGCGACGTTACGGTTAAGACCGGCGATATGTCTAAGGAGTTCCTCGCTGGCGGTATTGACGTCGGCGCCGACCCGGTTGACGGTCTTCACCACGGCGAAATCCAGGCGCTCCACAAGCCGTGCGGGTGGGAGGTCATGTTGGTACTGCCCGACGCCGATGCTCTTTGGATCGATCTTAATGAGCTCGGAGAGCGGATCGAGTAATCGTCGCGCGATCGAGACCGCGCTGCGTTCCTCGACATGCAAATGCGGGAATTCCGCACGCGCCAGATCACCGGCCGAATAAACCGATGCCCCGGCTTCCGAGACCATCGCATAACGGATCGGCAAATTCTGTTCGCGAATCACTTCGGCGATCAGAGCTTCCGTTTCACGACTGGCCGTCCCGTTTCCGATGGCGATCAACGTAATCTTATATTCACTAAAAATCTTCAAGAGTTTCCCGATCGCATCCGGACGCTTGTTGACGGGAGGATGCGGATAGATGACATCGATGTGTAATAGTTTCCCGGTTTGGTCGATGACCGCCAATTTACATCCCGTCCGATACGCCGGATCGACACCGAGAATCATCGCGTTGGTGATCGGCGCTTGCAACAATAACCGTTCTAGATTGGCGGAAAAGACATCGATTGATTTCTCCTGCGCTTTATCGGTCAAAGAAGACCGTACTTCACGGTCGATCGCGGGATAGACCAAGCGTTTCAATCCATCACGGATCGCTTCGTCCAAAAGATCGTTGACGATCGTCGCTTTGCCATGAGTCATGACGGTGAGCTGATATTTCGCGAAGCGTTCGCGATTGTAGTCCAAATTAACGTCCAAAATCTTCTCGCGTTCGCCGCGGTCGATCGCCATGATGCGATGGGCCGCCATCAGGGAACATTTCTCACTATAGTCGTAATAGACCCGATAGGTCAATTCGTCGTCGACCGCGTTCTTTTTCCTTTTAACGACTATCTTGGCTTCGCTGAACACATATTCACGGATCCGCTTACGCAAGGATGCGTCATCGCTGACGATTTCCGCGATGATATCTTTCGCCCCTTGAATCGCATCTTCAATCGTCGCAACTTCCCCGCTGACAAATCCGCTTGCTTTTTCCGTAATGTTTCCTGTGATCGGACAAGTTAAGATCCACTCCGCCAACGGTTTTAACCCCTTAGCAATCGCATCGGTAGCTCGCGTTTTACGTTTCTGTTGGTAAGGACGATAAATATCCTCGACCATCGCCAAGGTTTCGCAGGCATCGATACTCGCAATCAGTTCTTCGGTCAACTTCCCTTGCGTTTCGATCAAGCGTTTGACATCTTCTTTGCGTTTCGCCAAATTCTTCTGATATTGGTATTGTTCGTCGATATAACGGATCTGTTCTTCGTCCAATCCCTTCGTGACTTCTTTTCGGTAACGTGCGATAAACGGAATGGTATTACCATCCGCCAATAAATCGAGTGTATTTTTGACTTGTTCGTATCCGATCGATAAGGTAGCGGCGATCGGTTTGATTAGCTTTTCCATCTTTTTCTCGTTTCTAAGGTGATAAAAGCGAAGTCATCGACCTCGCTGAATATCACGCTCTCTATTTCGAACTATTCTGCCGACTTCCTTTTCCGACGTAAGAGTACGATCATTAGTATAACCAATCCGAGGATGATCCCGGCTTCCGCAACCATCGCCACAAAGAAGATGGAATACGTTTTCGTATCTTTAAGTATCGCTTGTGTCAACAAGTATTCAGAAGCGTGTGATAAATCCAACCTGACAAAACCGTTCTTGACTTCCAAGGTTTCGCCGCTTTTTACCAGTTTTTTCGCTTCGACGTCGAAGTGATAGAGGTTGACCATAGCCAAATCATCAAATACCTCCCCCACAAAGATATCGATGCTTGTGCCGGAAGACAGTTCGCCTTCATGGTTAAAGTAAAGCATCATCCCCGAAGCATAGTTGGAAAGTTCATGGATAGTTTTCGCATTGGGTGAAGTGAAGCCGAGATTCGTGTCGGTTTTAACGAAGTTCTCTCCTGCTTTGCCTGCGAAATTCCAGACATAGATCACTTTTCCAAGATCATCGCGCTTCTCAACCTGTAATGTGATTCCCTTCAAAGCTGCTTTTTCGAGGATCTCTTGCGAGATGATTCCGCTAATCCCTGGCACCAAAATGATCGTCTTGTCCGTCGAGGTATCTAAGTAAGTTAGAATATCATCGACGCTCACGACCGGCGCATCGCTCTTACGGTAGACGAAGAGGAAATAATCGCGCTTCGCGCCACTTTCGGCGATGACCGAGATGCGAATCGCATTTTGACCATACGCCAATTCCGCAGTGGTTACACTTTCAACCGAAGCGGTCGGATCGTCGGCCACAGCGTTGATCGTAATCGTACTGATGTCTTTCTCGACCGTTAACACATACGAGTTTGTTTCCTTCACAAACGGAAATTCCAAACCTTCTATGGTTAGGCTCGATAGGTAATTGTTTTTCGATAACTCATGTGAGAATCCCAGTTCGTCTTTACGTACGATATTCAACGCATAGGTGCGCGTCGTTTGATTTTCAGCGGTGACGGTTAATTCGAATTTGTTGTCATAGAGATTTAGATCAAACGTCCCCGTTCCAACCAAACTTGACTTCGCGTCTTCGACGTTCGCGCCGATGGTAATCGATGTCACATCGTTCTCGACTTCGACCACGTAACTGCCGGTTTCTTTATTGAAATCCAACGTACCGGAACTAAGTGTGATCCCGGATAGAAAGTTATTGGTTGAGCGCGGATCATTGCGTGTGATCGCAACCGTGTAGGTTTTTGTGGCACCGTTTTCCGCAGTAACCACGATAGGAAACGAATTGAGTCCGTAAACTAGATTCTTCGTACCGATTCCACTCACCTTCGCTTTGGTATCCGATGTGGTTGCGGCAATCGTAACCGACGTTTTATCGACGGAACCGAGGTTGTACGAAGTCGTCGATCCGCTGAAGTTCGGTACCGAGACGCCATCGACGCGCAAAGCGGAAAGATTATTGTTGGAGGATTTAGGGGTAGCGACAGTTATTCTCACCGTGCTTGAAGATCCTGTTGCTGTAGTAGATGTACATGTGGAACCATCAACTTCATTACTAGAATCGCCGAATTTTATTGTTTCAGACTGTCCAGCGGTAAATGTTGATTTTGCCCTGAATGTAATTGTGGCGATCGAAAATGTACCGCTTTTCCCTGTGTTATGAAGGGCAATCACATTTGATCCTACAGTCAATGAAAATCCATTGAGTTCTGAAGCACTTACATACGACATCTTGTTGGAGTTATAACTTAGTTGCCCATCAATACCACACAATGCAGTTGTTGACTTGATTGTAACTGTTACTGAAAAAGTTGAACCTGCATTTATCGTCTTTGAACTCCCAAGAGAAGTCGTAAAAGATGTTGCTGCCTGAACCTCTGGTGCAAACGCAACCATATTTATAAGTAAAAGTAGTATCAGTACAAGTTTTTTCATATTACTCCAATCCAGCGAGTATTCGTCGCAGTTTAACCGCATCCGTAATCGATACTTTACCATCATTGTTAAAATCACTGACCTTCTTTTGAACTTCGGTCATCGTGTCAAGACCTGCTAAATATCTGCTGATTTTGACCAGATCGGTAATTGAACGCTTATTGTCAAAGTTGACGTCACCGTAAAGAACCAACTTCACGTCGACCGACACAGACTTAGTAAGGTTTTCGATCGCAAGCGTCGTGGTCTGATTCCCTGCTACTTTCACACCGTCGATCGTCCATTCATACACCGTATATCCGCTGGTTGGCGTTACCGTAAAGAGAAGTGACGTGCCCGGAGTGAGATATTCGCCGGAATTTAACGCGGTCGTCCCTGCTTTGGCGGTGAGTGTTCCCTTACCTGTCGATACAGCGTAATTGACTAAGTAACGGGCATTGATATTGGTGATGGTTACCGTTTTGGTCGTGATATTGCCTGCCGCGTCGGTCGCGATGAAATCGAAACTTCCGTTATTTTGGAAGGTATGCGAGCTTGTATTGAGGGTACCTTCGTTGGTGCTTGCGGTGACCGTGATGCTGGCGTCCTGCAATTCCGTCGGATAAGAATCGATCGTGATTTCCGGAGGGACCTTGTCGATGTTCGTGATCGTGACGGTCCGTGATACGGTACTGCCGTCCGCATGTGTCGCGATAAATGTGAACGATCCGTTTTCCGTGAACGTGTGGCTGTTTTCATTCAACGTGTAGTTGGCAATCGCAGCTTGAACCGTGATGTCTTTGTTGGTCGGCGTCGTGATGTAATTGTTTAATAAGATTGCGTAGCTGACGTTAAGATGTAGGTTCCCATCGGTCGTTTTCGTAAACGCATAGAGTTTTTCGTTGATCACTTGATCCGCAGGGAGTTCTCCCTCGTACTTCAACGCTTGGGTCGTCGATATGCCATAGGCGCTTTCTCCGATCGTCAACGAGAACGAATAATCACCGGGAGCCAGAGCAGAAAGATCGATACTGTCTTCCGCGAAAGTCGCGTAATCATAAAGCAAAAGATCGCTAGCGAATTCCGTCGACAAGGTCGGACGCGGTGTTCCATCTTTCAAGGGAAACGGTGTCGAAGCACTTGATGATACCAGGTTAAGGGTATGGGTGATGGATCCGGTGGAAGATGCGTTATATCCATTGAAGAAACCGTAACCGGCGATTGAAAGCTTGTTTGCGTTCCATGAGAAGGTTTCGATACTGGAACGTGTCTTTCCGTCGACGAGTTTCGGAATCATGAAGTTATAATTGTTTAAAAGCAAATAACCGACACTCAGTTCCTTATCGTAAGGGATCAATTGTAAAGCGGTAGACCCATAGAGTATCGCCGTGCCCGCTGTCGAAACCGGCGCGGTCGAAGGTGTTTTCACCCACAATTTATCGGTAATGCGCTGCGGTTGCGTGATAATTAGACTCTTATACTTTAAGGTCGAGCTTAAGGTATAGAGATCGGTAGATAATGCTGCCGTTTTCTCGATTGAGACTGCGGCTGAGTCATTGATGATCGCATAATCGACCGCACCGTAATCCTTGTTTCCTAAATAACGGTCGACTTTGTAGGCGCGTCCTGCAATCTTTTCCGACCAATAGAGATCGGAAGCGTATTTCACGTTCATTCCACTGCCCTTCGAACCGATGACTGAACCGAAGAATGTCCAAGTGTCCGGGCTCATATATCCCCGGATGTGGACTCCCATCATCTCGTTGATACTGTCTTCAATCGAGGTGAACTCTTTCGCGTTGTTTATCGGATTACTGTCGACGGCACCCCAACCAAAGAGATTGAATTTTGTAATGGCCAAGGTACTAGTTCCGCCGCCGGATTCATGATACGCGAGCGAGAAAATCAAAAGCGCATTCATGCCATAAGTCGTCTGTGCGGAAATAAAACTCGCGCCTTGCCCAAACAACATGCTTCCGGTATCCAAATCGGGATCGGAAAGCGAGGTCGGGGCATGATCATAACCAAGCATCGTAACGTAAGCGTCGATTTCCTGCGCGGTATATTGCGTTTGCGTACGTAATGGTAGGTATTGGAAATACTGATAGTAACGACCGACGACGGCGCCGTTGTAGACCGGTTTCAAGCAGTCGCGATCGGTATAGAACGTAATACCGTCCCAACTGTAATACACGCCGTTGGGCAACCATGACGGTGCCGGACCGTAAGTAAAGGAACCTAACGAACGTCCATCCCACATCGAGTAGAGTTCATGGATCAAATCGCGTGATGTGTGGGTGACCCCGTTGATGTCGGTTGATGAAATATTGATGACCGAATACTTATGTGTTTTCGGTACCATCGTAAAGGGCGCTTCGGGATAGGGCGAGGTCGAGGGTGTTCCACCCAAGGTAAAACTCCAAGCATTATCCACATAAATCATCGGAATCAAATCCGTATTCTTTAGACTCAGATAACCTGTGAATCCGGAAACCTTGACTTTGACGATGCCGATACCATTACTGGGGTTATAAGCCATCGTTCCTAGATATTGCATATCGCGATGGTTTTGCGTGTATGTGGTCGTTCCGCCGACTGTCATCGCATTGGCATCGAAGGTCGTGAATAGATTGATCGTCGATGTGGAATCCGAACGATAATCGTAGGTAGCGGCGATCCCGCGGTCCATAGCGATGATTTTCGATGGGCTGAAGGAAGAACTATGTCTTACCACGACGTTCTTCTGCGTCTTCGCAAGCTCGTTCATCGCGGTGTTCGCTTCACCGAAGGTCGCGTGACACGACGTAACGGTATAAACATCTTTGGCCGTGATCGTCGCTAACTCAAACGGCAATGCCGTCGTACAAGAGATCGTTTCCGCATGGGCTTGCAAGACAGGCGAAACGCCCGAAAAGACGACGCCGGATAATCCCAACATCATCGTCATGCAAACCGCGATAAACGTTCTCAGTTTTTTCATTGCTCCTCCAAGTCGATGTAGAATACAGTGATCCAAGTCTCTTCATCCGCCAATTTGATCTTCAAGGTACCGTTACGTCGGATCAACGCGTCGTCTTTGGTATTGAGTTGAAGATAGATGTAACCGTCCTCGCCGGTATCGATCTTTTTATCGATCAGATTCGTAAACGGTTCGACGGAGTAATTCTTGCCTAAGGAATGCGCGGTCTCAACTCCGCCATCCGGTTGGAATGTTACTTGGTCGATTGCGATTTGCGCTCCGGCAAGTCCTTTGATCGATATTTTTAACGCATAGAGATTGGAGAAATCCGAAAAATCGACATTCTCACTATCGCCGCTGGGTGTCGTCAAGATCATCGTTCGATCGTTGATTCCGACCAGATCTCCCAACCGGATCTCGTAGCGAACCATGTCGGTAAGTACGTCGGTCGGCACATATCCGACATCCCCTTTGGTTCCGTCCGCTTCGCTTAGATCGATTTTCAGAATGATCGGCGTTTCTACGTTTACGGTCACATCGATCGTTTTCGCATTCTTATCGAGAATCGGAATGAAAACATTGCCCGCGACGCTTCCCTCGCCGGCGATGAATTTTTCAATCATTTCATATTCATCCAAGGTATAACCGACTTCAGTCAATTTATCACGGTAGAATGTCGTGGCGTTCAACGCGATGCCTTCCGAGCTGGAAAACATCTCCAGTCCGAGTTCGATACTTTTGTTGGAAGAAACTTCAACATTCGCAATTACAAATTGGAAATCCAAATCATCAAAGCGAAAAACCGTCGCATCCACGACCTTCACGGCGATTTCGGTTTTATCATCGATAATCGGATCTTTTTCATCCGTTAAGTATGTTTTCCAAACATATAATCCGCCAGCCAAGAGTAAGAGAATCGCCAAGGCCAACGTGATCCATCCAAGATAGTCGCGTTCTTTTTTCATGAATTACCTCGGTCCTATTGTATCACAGGTTGTAATGTACGCTTCGTATATCCTTCAAATTTCATCCAAGGCTGAAGGATCATCAAGACTTTTGACTCGACATGCAAGATCTCCGCATAGCGTAATAAACGATCCAAATCCTTGTTGGGATCTTGGATATACGCCCGTACAGCGCAGTTATATTCTTCAAACGTAATCAAGTCTTGACGTCGTATGCAATCGATCAGGGTTCTCTCCGGATCGCTGACTTTTAAAATGCGTCCATGATAATTCATCTTTACGACACCCAAATCCGCATACTTATCGTCACGGTAAAGCACTTTCATCGGAATGTAGTCGCTATGGTATTTCATACGGCTTTCGCTCTTCTTCGCCCCGATGATCACGCGTTGCGTACGGTAAAGATATCCGTGCAGATACAATGCGCTCTGTAAGATGAATGTCGCTTCGGGAAACGTTTCGACGACCAATGAGATCGAATCGAGTTGGTGGTCGCTGCGAACATAATGTCCGCGTTTCAATGCTGCCAATTGATTGTTTTTCATCAATTTCCGGCAATCATACGCATTAAAGCCGTTATCACGCAGTTGTTGGGTCGTATAAACCTTTTTTCGTTCCAAGATTTCGATCATAGTGTTCACAATTTCCTTTTTTTGTGTATATTAATATTGTAGTCCTTTTGGTTTTGTTTTGTCAAGCATCGTTTTCATTTGGAAATATGTTACAATTCCATGGAGGTAAAACCATGTCCAAAGAAAAAACCATGAAAAACTTGATCCAGTTATCCTTCGGCGAAGAACTGGGAAATTCCATTACGCACGGCGTGATGAGTCTTCTGCTGCTTTTCGCCTTGCCCTATGTCGCTGTGTTCTCATATCTAAAAGGCGGAGCGCTTTTGGCGCTTGGGACCAGCGTCTTTATCATCAGTATTTTCTTGATGTTTCTGACATCGTGCTTATATCATGCGATGGCGTACGATACGCCGCATAAATACGTATTGCGGATCTTAGATCATATCTTCATCTATTTCGCGATCGCCGGCAGTTACACACCCATCGCCTTGTATGCGATCGGCGGTTGTCATGGCTGGCTGATCTTGGTGATTCAGTGGAGTATGGTGTTGTTTGGGATTTTGTATAAATCGATTGCGCAGAAATCCATACCGAAGCTCAGCGTGCTAATCTATTTATGCATGGGTTGGACGGCGTTGTTATTTATCCCGAAGTTACTGGCAAGCACTTCCGGATTATTTTTGGGTTTGATCGTTTTAGGAGGCGTGTTCTATTCGGTCGGTGCCGGATTCTATATGCAGAAGAGTCGTCCGTATTTCCATTTCATTTGGCATTTGTTCATTAACTTGGCGGCGTTGGCGCACTTTGTGGCCATCGTGTTCTATCTCTGATGAAAGAGAATATGCTTCTATCCAAGAATGATTTTCATCGCATCGAACGTTGGATGCGTCGCAACGCGCGTCCGTTGGAGTTCGCGTTGTGGAATTTTCACTTCGATCATGGAAATAAAGAGAATGTACTTGATGCATTGAGCGCTTTTCAGAACGAAGATGGAGGTTTCGGGCATGCTTTGGAAGCCGATAGCCACAATCCCCTCTCCTCTCCACTTCAGACGGCGGATGCCATCGAAATCATCGAGTCGATCGGCGGATGTTCTGTCGATACGCCGCTGATTCAAGGCATTCTTGGTTACTTACGGTCAGGCAAAGACTTCCATGTCGGTCGGTGGGATTTGATCATCGCAAGCAACGACGCTTATCCTCATGCGCCTTGGTGGGATACGAAGAGTGATTCCGAGAAACGATCGACCTTTAATCCGACGGCGGTCTTGTGCGGATTCGGGTTGAAGTATGCGCAAAAAAACACCGACTTGTGGAATCGGTGCCTTAAGATCGCGAGAGATTTGATTGATAAACATTTAAATCAAAGTAATGTTGAGATGCATCCCCTGCTTTGCTTGGCATTTCTCTACAACATTCTTTTACAGCTTGATCCGAAAGATGACCTCTATCTAGAAGCGTACGCTCAATTGATCACTGACGAAAAAAAGGTGATTCTAGATGATTTAGAAAGTAGGGAAAGCTATAAGTGTTTTCCGACTCACTTTATTCGTTCGACACAACATCCCCTCTATGAAACGATGCGAGGACTGGTGGATGAAGATCTAATTCGGATCCTTACACAACGAAATGATGAAGGACTCTGGGATCTGAATTGGGGTTGGGGTAGCTATCCTGAAGCATTCGCGGTCAGTACGCTTTGGTGGAAAGCAAGGATCGCGTTTCGCAATTGCGTACTGCTGGACAATTTTAAACGAATTGAAGGGCGTTAGCCCTTTTTTCATACAAAAAAAGTAGGAGTGATCCTACTTTGTGACTTCATGCTTTTGTCTGAATTGGATATCCGTGCGGACAATGTCCGCTAAACTGCGTTTTGGAACCCAACCCAGGATCTCTTTGGCTTTTTGGCTTGATGCGATCAGTTTCGCCGGATCTCCCGGTCGGCGTGGGCCGAACGAATAATTGACCGGATAGAACTTTTCGACTTCCTTGATCACTTCCAAAACGGAAAAGCCATGGTTGGATCCGAGATTGAGGATCAACGATTGATGCTTCTCACAGATGTATTTCGCGCCCAAGACATGCGCGTACGCCAGATCAGCGACATGAATGTAGTCGCGGATACAGGTACCGTCTTCGGTCGGATAATCGTTGCCATAGACTCTCATCGATGGACGCAATCCCAAAGCGGTTTGGACCGTGATCGGGATGATATGGGTCAAACCATCGCGTTTAAGTCCGATTTCTAGCGACTCATCCGCTCCGGCGACATTGAAGTATCGGAAGATGCAATAGTTCATATCATAGGCTTTGCTGACCCATTGGATCATTTTTTCCGATGCCAACTTGGTTTCGCCGTAAGGGTTGATCGGAGAAAGGACATCGTCTTCCAAGCAGAGATCTTTCTTTACGTCACCGTAGACTGCTGCGGTCGATGAGAAAATCACGTTTTTGATTTGATAATCGCGCATCGTCTCCAACATCACGCGGACCCCTTCAACATTGTTATAGTAATATTCCAAGGGTTTCTCGACGCTCTCGGGGACGACGATTTTCGCGGCGAAATGCATCACTGCGTCAAAGGGCTTTTTAGTGCATTCGATGGCAAAGATTTCGTCCAGTTCGGCTTTCTTGGTAATATCGCCGATGTAGAGCCGCGCTTCTTCATGGACGGCATCTTTGGTACCCGTAGACAAATTGTCGATAACGACGACTTCGTGATGGTCGCGGATCAGTTCATAGACCGCATGGGAACCGATATAGCCGGCTCCACCGATGACGCATACTTTCATGTTTCAATTCTCCTTTTACAATAACCGCAGGATATCCTGCCATGTCACAAGCAACATCAATCCGATCATCAAGGCAGCGCTTGCGGTTAGCAAAGCGGACTCGACTTTGGCATTGAGCGGTTTACGCAAGATCATTTCGATGCCCGTCAACAAGACTCTGCCGCCATCCAACAAAGGAATGGGCAACAGGTTGAAGATACCGACGTTCAGCGAAAGGATACCGACAAGCAGAATCAGCGATCCGATCCCTTGATCGGCGGATTGTGCCGTGATGTTGAAGATGCCGACCGGACCGCTCATGGCTTTAAGACCGATACCCCGTACCAAGCGACTTAAGGTCGAGAAGATGCTTTCGACACCGTCGACCATGGTTTTGGTACCATATCCGACCGCCTCAAAGGCGTTAATCTTAATGACTTGCGCCTGCGGTAACTTTAATCCGATGTAATAGCGCGATTCTTCTTCGATGTATTTGGGGGTCACGAGGATTTCCAAGATTTCCCCTTCGCGATCGATGACGAAGGTCGTTTCGTCGCTATAAAGTTGAATGTATTGCACGACTTCATAAAAGTCGTTGGGAACGATGGATGTCCCATCCGAGAACTTCAGCTTGAGGATCTTATCGCCATAAACAAAGCCGGCGCTGGCGGCAGGTGAATCCGCGACGACCCCGTCGACGATCGGTTTAGGTGCGATGGTCGCTTGGCCGCTGATCAGATACATTCCGATGAAGATCGCCCATGCCAATAGTAGATTCATGAATATGCCCGCCAACATGACGATCATCCGTTTGTAGGGTTTGATGCCCTTAATGGTCCGTTCAAACGGGATTTCTTCAACATCCACCCCGTCTTCCCCGGCCATCGAAACAAAGCCTCCTAAGGGAAGCAAACGGATACTGTAGACGGTTTCCCCGTATTTCTTCGATAGTATTCTCGGTCCCATACCGATGGCGAATTCCCGACAATAAACACCGAAGTATTTTGCGGTGATCAAATGTCCGAGTTCGTGGATGAACACGATGATTCCTAATACGATTACGAAATATATGAAGTCCATCTTATCCTCCGATCTTTTGGTTGGCGATTTCGCGCGATGCGCGATCGCAAGCTATCGTATCTTCCAATCCGGTCAACGGTCCCATCGGGACGTTGTCCAATGTATACGTTATGATCTCATCGATCTGTGTAAAACGAATCTTGTTTTTCAGAAACGCGTCGATCGCCACTTCGTTGGCCGCGTTGATGACGGTCGTACGGTTACCACCCCTTTTCGCTTCGGTCAGGATGCGATAAAAGAGCGGGTAACGTTCATTCTTGATTTCAGCGAATCGAAGTTCTGAGATACGCTTGAAATCCAGATGTGCATGGTGTTCGATTTCATAGCGGTTTGGATACAATAACGCATATTGGATCGGCAGACGCATGTCCGGTGATCCCAGTTGGGCTAGGATCGAACCGTCAACATATTCTACCATCGAATGGATGATGCTTTGGGGATGAATGACCGCTTCGATTTGATCATAAGGTAAATCGAAGAGCCAATGCGCCTCGATGACTTCAAAGGCTTTATTGACAAGTGTCGCGCTATCGATGGTGATCTTTGGACCCATCGACCAATTCGGATGGGATAACGCCTGATCAACGGTGACATCGTTTAACTCATCAATCGACTTATCGCGAAAACTCCCGCCGGAAGCCGTGATGATGAGTTTGCGGACATCTTCGCTCCGATTGCCTTGAAGACATTGGAAAATCGCGGAATGTTCGCTGTCGATCGGTACGATGTTGACCTTGTGTTCTTTCGCCGCCATCATGATCCAACTACCCGCAACGACCAAGGTTTCCTTGTTTGCGAGAGCGATTTCTTTGTGTGCATGGATGCCCGCCAATGTCGGCGCTAAGCCGGAAAATCCGACCAAGGCGTTGACGACAGTATCGATCGAAGGAAGGGTGCTCAATCGGATCAAGCCTTCTTCCCCTATCAAAAATGTCTGATTTGGGAACTCGTTACGCAATGCGATCGCGTCGTTCTCGTATTGAACACACACGAGTTCAAACGATTGACTGCCTAACAATTCGCGCAACCAAGCGATATTGCGGCCGACGGAAATACCGACGCATTTCAATAAGGATGGATGTTGGCGCACCACATCGAGGGTCTGTCGACCGATCGAACCGCTGGCGCCGAGAATCACGATTTTTTTCATGGGTCTCCTTAGATAAAGAAATTCATCAAGACGAAGAATGTCATCAGATTGAAGATCAGACTATCGATACGGTCAAGAACACCGCCGTGAGCCGGGAAGATGCTTCCGAAGTCTTTGATGCCATAGTGGCGTTTCACGGCGCTAAAGGCCAAATCCCCGAACTGTCCGATGACCGGCAAGATAAACGAGGAAAGAAGAATTAAATCGAACGGGATATTACGGATGAAGATATATCCGAACAACATACCGATCAGAAAACCGCCGACCCAACCGCCGATCGAACCTTCGACCGTTTTCTTCGGTGAAATGCGCGGATTGAGTTTATGTTTCCCGAAAGCATGTCCGGCGAAATAGGCGCAAGTATCAGTGGCGTAGGTGATCGAAGCGATGTAGACGACCAAACGTGTTCCGAAGTCTTGGATGGCGGCGACCGAACGTAAGGTGAACGCCATCATCAGAACCATAATAAACAAGTAGGTCATATCATTGAGCGTCAGTTCTTCCAATAGGACCAAGATGATGAATAAACCGATGATGACGGTGATGATCGTCGGAAGCAGATAGGCTTCATCGATCGCACCCAAGACAAAGACCATGGCGAGTATTGGGACGACTAACCAAACCGGTAACTTCGTACCGGTCGCGATGACGACTTCATAGGCGCTCAAGGTCAAGAATCCGATCACGACCGCACGCAAAGGCCACCCTCCAACGTATAGGGCTGGAAAAAGGATGGCAAATAACAAGAGTCCGGTAATGATCTTCTGTTTCATGTTAGATTCCTCCGAAACGGCGTTGGCGTTGACTTACTGAATCGAGAACTTCTTGGAAGCGTTCGGGCGTAAATTCAGGCCAGGCTTCCTCGACAAATACCAATTCCGCATACGCGATTTGCCAAAGCAGAAAATTGGAGACGCGTTGTTCGCCGCTGGTGCGGATCACGACGTCGACGGGTGGATATTCGCTGGTCATCAGATAGGATTCGAAGACGGCTTCGTCAGCCTCTTGGTTTATTTTACCATGATTCAGGTCTTCCGCGAAACGTTTCGCCGCCAAAAGTATCTCACGTCGGCCACCGTAATTCATCGCTAGACATAGAATCATACCGGTGTTGTTTTTCGTTGTTTCAATCGATTTCGCTAAAATCGCCCGGGTTTCCTCGGGAAAAGCGGACAGTTCGCCGATCGTTTGGACACGGATGTTATTTTCCATGAGTTCGTTGATGAACTTTTCGAAGAAAAACATCGGTAATTTCATCAGGTAATTGACTTCATCGGTTGGTCGTTTCCAATTTTCGGTGGAGAACGCATATAATGTCAGAACTTCGATTCCTGCCTTATGGGCGGCGATCGCGATGTTTCGGACGTTTTGACTTCCCTGCTTATGGCCGAATGTTCTTAGTTGATTCTGTTTCTTTGCCCAACGTCCGTTGCCGTCCATGATGATGGCGACATGTTTGAATTTGCTTTCCATCCAATCCTCCTTCATGGTAAATAAGCCCACCGAAGTGGGCTTATCGTTAGACCGTCATGATTTCTTTGTTTTTGGCTTCGGTAATCGCTTCGATGCGTTTGATGTTTTCGTCGGTCAGTTTTTGAACTTTCTCCAACGCTTCTTTTTCCAAATCTTCCGTCAATTCATCATCTTTTTTGATCATTTCGTTGATGTCGCGGCGTACGTTACGTACGACGACTTTGCATTCTTCCGCATGTTTATGGGCGACTTTGGTTAAGTCTTTGCGGGTTTGTTCGCTTAAGGCAGGAATGTTGATACGTACGCAGGTTCCGTCGTTTTGCGGCGTGTATCCCAAATTCGCTTCGAAAATGGCTTTCTCGATGGCTTTGAGATAATGCGTGTCATAGGGTTTGACGACCAGCTGTTTCCCTTCGAAAACCGAAATGCTTCCGATTTGGTTTAGAGGTGTCGGCGTACCATAATAGTCGATGTGCACGTCCGCTAAGATGTTCGGGTTGGCACGGCCGGTACGGATCGTCGTTAAATGATGTTCGTACTGCGCGATGGCGGTATTCATTTTTTCTTTGGCTAGGTCGAGATGTTTCTTCATGCGTGCGCTCCTTCCTTCGTGATTTTCGTACCGATCTCTTCTTGGAGAACGGCGCGTTTGATGTTTCCGTATTGGTTCATATTGAAGACGATCAGATCGATGTCGTTATCCATGCACATCGAGGTGGCGGTGGTATCCATGACACCTAAGCCTTGCTGGATTAAGTCCATGAAGGTTAGCAGATCATATTTCTGCGCTTCGGGATGGATTTTCGGGTCGGCGTTATAGACTCCGTCAACACCGTTTTTGGCCATGAGGATCACATCGGCTTTGATTTCCGAAGCCCGCAGTGCCGCCGTGGTGTCGGTGGAGAAGTAAGGACTTCCCGTCCCGGCGCCGAAGATGACGACCCGCCCTTTTTCCAAGTGGCGAACCGCGCGACGGACGATAAAAGGTTCGGCGACCTTACTCATTTCGATGGCGGTTTGAACACGTGTTTCGACACCGATTTTTTCCAGGGCGCCTTGGATGGCGATCGCGTTGATCACCGTCGCAAGCATTCCCATGTAGTCGGCTTGAACACGGTCGATGCCCATCTGTTCGGCGAACTTACCGCGGATGAAGTTTCCTCCGCCCACGACGATCGCAA
Source organism: uncultured Erysipelotrichaceae bacterium (assembly GCA_942492825.1). Lineage (GTDB taxonomy): Bacteria > Bacillota_I > Bacilli_A > Erysipelotrichales > Erysipelotrichaceae > GWE2-51-13. Next base: position 522,059 of record OW818635.1, read on the forward strand.
TCTCGACACCCATTTCACGCACTTCTTTGACTTCCTTGGCGATTTGGGCCAAGACAAGCGGATCGAATCCATTGCGTTCTTTCCCCATCAGGGCTTCGCCGCTGAGTTTTAATAATACGCGTTGATACATGGTCTACCTCCCTGTTTCGTTGAAAAAGGACACGTACCGTGTCCTTCAACGGTAAAACTAATTACCGAATACGCTATTGACTTCCGCTGCGAAATTCTCTTCTTTTTTCTCGATGCCTTCACCGACCGCATAACGCACGAAGGAGAAAACCTCGGCTTTTTCCGCCTTCAGAACATCCGAGACTTTGACGTCTTGGTTCTTGAAGAACAATTGATCGACCAAACAGGATTCTTGAAGCGATTTGCTTAAGCGTCCTTCCAGGATGCCTTCGCGTACTTTTTCGGGTTTGCCCGCCAACGCTTCGTCATTCTTGATGATTTCGCGTTGAATACTGCGTTCATGTTCGATGTAGTCCGGCGCGATGTCCTTGCGGGAAATGAAGGTCGGGCTCATCGAAGCGACTTGCATCGCGATGTCGTGGGCGAGTTCGTCGGACGTGCCGGCGCTCATCTTCACGATGACGGAAATCTTTCCGCCCATGTGCATGTACGTTCCGAAGACTTCCGTTTCGGCTTTCTCAAGTAATTCGAAACGACGTAACGTAATCTTTTCGCCGATCGTCGCAGTCGCGTCGGTAATGAAATCGCCGACCGTACGGCCGTTGGCCGGAGCGGAAAGCGCTTCTTCAAGCGATTTCGGCGCAACTTCCAAAAGCGCGACGCCCGTCAATTCGAGCAGTTGTAAGAATTGGTCGTTTTTGGCGACGAAGTCGGTTTCCGAGTTGATTTCGTAAACGACGGCACGGTTGCCTTCGACTTTAAAACGGGTCAAACCTTCGGCGGCGATGCGTCCGGCTTTCTTCGCGGCTTTCGCGATACCTTTTTCACGCAGCCAATCGACGGCTTTTTCAAGATTGCCCTGGGTTTCTTCCAGCGCTTTCTTGCAGTCCATCATACCGGCTCCGGTCTTTTCGCGGAGTTCTTTGACTTGGGATGCTGTGATCATGATTTTCCTCCAGTGCTATTCAGCGGGTTTGACTTCAACCGGTGCTTTCGCTTCGGCAGGTTTGGCTTCTTCACGTTTCGGAGCTTCGGCGAAGTTACGCGGTTCTCTGGGCGGGTAACGGCGTTCGCCATCACGGTTTCCATAAGAAGGACGATCCCCGTAACGACGGTTCTTATCCTCACGCGCTCTGCGTTCTTCGATACGCGCTCTTCTGCGACGTTCGTTTTCTTCGTTCTGTTGTTCGACGTTGATGATGACATCGGTCATCGTGACATCTTTCTCGAGATCCTTGTCGGCATAAGCGAAGCTCAGTAAACCGCCTTTGGATTCGACGATCGCATCGGCCATCAAGCCGCAGATCAGTTTGATCGAACGGATCGCGTCATCATTAGCCGGAATGCCGTAGGTGATGTTGTCCGGGTCGCAGTTGGTGTCGACGATACCGAAAACGGGGATGCCCAGTTTGTTGGCTTCGGCGACGGCGTTGTGGTCTTCCGTGGGGTCGACGACAAATACCGCATCCGGTAATTTGATCATGGTTTTGATACCGCCGAGGAAGTTTTCCAAACGAGCGGCTTCTTTGCGCAATTGCGCGATTTCTTTCTTCGGATAGACGTTGATCGTTCCGCTGGCTTCCATCTCTTCGATTTCAAGCAAACGGCGAATACGTTTTTGGATCGTCTTGAAGTTGGTCAACGTTCCGCCCAACCAACGTTGGTTGATGTAGAACGCTCCGCTACGCAGCGCTTCGTCCAATACGACCGGTTGCGATTGTTTCTTCGTTCCGACGAAGAGAACCTTGCCCCCTTTGTCCGCGATGGCTTTCATTGCGTTGTAGGCGTCATCCAATTTTTCTCTGGTTTTCTCCAAGTTGATGATGTAAACACCATTCTTGGCGGTGTAGATGAACGGTTTTACCTTGGGGTTCCATTTGCGGGTCTGATGCCCGAAATGCGATCCGTTCATGAGTAACTGCTTCATCGATACGACTGACATGTTATGTCCTCACTTTCCGTTAGTCCTCCATCGGTTCGAACACGGATAACCCTCGAAGGGCACGGATCCATGAATTCCCGATGTGCGATGTGCACCCTAAGATGCCATTGAAAACTATACCATACTTCACGTTTGGCTTCAAGTCCGAATTACTTATCCTTCGCTCGCGGATGAGCGCTCAAATACGCGCTTTTCAAGCGATCGACCGTGACATGGGTGTAAATCTGCGTCGTGCTGAGATGGGCATGGCCCAACAGCTCTTGGACGATCCGCAGATCGGCTCCGTTGTCCAATAAATGGGTCGCGAAGGAATGACGCAACATATGCGGATGGATCGTCTTGTTGATCCCGCTATTGCGGGCATATTTATCGAGCAGATATTGGATCCCTCGTTCGGAAAGCGGTTGATGCTTTTTGTTGATGAAAAGGAAGTCACTTTTCGATTCACCCAACAACTCAATTCTACCTTGGGTAAGATACTGTTTGATCAATTCTCCGGCATAGGGATAAAAAGGGACGATCCGCTCTTTGGAACCTTTGCCTGTGATCCGAAGGACACGTTGGTTGAAATCGATGTTGGAGAGTTTAAGCGAAGCGGTTTCCCCGACCCGTAGACCAGAGGCATACATCAGTTCAAACATCGCGCGATCGCGCTTGCCTTCGGCGCTTGACGTATCGATGCCCGCAAACAAGCGTTCGATTTCATCGAACAAGAGAAAGTCAGGCAACATCTTTGCGCCTTTGGGCGCACGGATGCGATGAAAAGGATTGCTTTCGGCTTCCCCGTTGGAAACCAGATAATTGAAAAAAGAACGTAACCCGGACAGATTCCGATTGAGGGTACTACTCTTCAAACGGACTTTTTGTTCGCCCGACAAGACATCGATATAACGCTTGGCGACAGACTTGTCGACCTCGTTCCATGATTGTATCCCGGTTTCACTTAAATACCCCTTAAAGCGTTCTAAATCCCGTCGATAAGCATCGGCGGTATGGGCAGATCCGGTATTTTTATTGGAAACATAGGTTAGAAATCGATTGATTTGTTGTTCCATGAAGCTTCGTCGCGGACAAAATCATCGATTCGTTGGAGCGCTTGACGCACAAGCGCTTCCTTACGGAGATTTTTGTCGACGGTCTCTTTCAGGACCATTATACCAAAATTCGCGTTCATCGGCTGAAAGGATGCGGGATTGGCGGTCGCGATATAGTTCGCCATCGCGCCGATCATGGTCGTACTATCCAACGTTAGCGTTTTATCTTCCAATAGATAATGCGCTAAATTGATCGCGGCCAAACAACCGCTGGCACAGGATTCCACATATCCTTCCACCCCGGTCATTTGTCCCGCAAAGAACCAATCCGGATTGGATTTGGATTGATACGTCGGATATAAGAGTACCGGTGATTTGAGATAGGTATTGCGATGCATGACACCGTAACGTGCGAAACGCGCGTTCTCGAGTCCCGGGACCATGCGTAAGATCCGCGCTTGTTCGCCCCAGGTAAGATGGGTTTGAAAGCCGACAACATTATAGAGTGATGCCGCGGCGTCGTCTTGACGTAACTGGACAACCGCATACGGACGTTTCCCGTCCTTCTCCAAGCCGACCGGTTTCATCGGACCAAATAACAAAGTCTGTTTACCGCGTCGAGCCATCTCTTCAAACGGCATGCATCCTTCGAAATAGATTTCCTTCTCGAATTGACGCAATGGAACATGTTTGCTCATCAAAACTTCGGCGTAAAACGCATCGAATTGTTCACGGGTCATCGGGCAGTTGATATAATCGCCATCCCCTTCGTCATAACGTGATTTGACATAAGCGATCGACATATCGATCGAGTCTTTTTCGATGATCGGTGCCGCCGCATCATAAAAATAGAGCGACTCATTGTTTAACTTTGATTTCAATGTTTCGGCCAATGCATCCGAAGTCAAGGGACCGGTCGCGAAAAGGACCGGACCTTCGGGGATTTCCGTGATTTCTTCGCGGATCACCGTAATTAAGGGATGCTTGAGTATCGTTTCGGTGATCGCGTCGGAAAAAGCATTGCGGTCGACCGCCAACGCGCTACCTGCCGGTAGACGTGCCGCATCGGCGCAACGTAAAATCAACGAATCGAACCGACGTAACTCTTCCTTTAGAAGGCCAACGCCATTGGTGATACTGTCGGAACGCAAAGAATTCGAGCATACCAACTCCGCAAACTTATCACCGGTATGCGCCGGGGTCATCTTGACCGGACGCATTTCATGGAGAATGACAGGAATTCCGCGTTTGGCTAATTGCCAACTCGCTTCGCTGCCGGCCAATCCAGCACCGATGACATGAACCGGTTTCATTCTTCCTCCGTTTTGTCGGATTTCTTGACATAAGGGATGTTTTCGATATGTTTACAGGTCGGGAAGGTGCTACATCCATAGAAGAAACGACCGTACTTGCTTTTGCGTTTGACTAAGGGATTTCCGCATTCCGGACAAATCTTGTCGGTCAATTCGAACGCGGGTTTATCGGATTTGATCTTGGCGGTGTATTTACAGGTCGGATAAGTGCTGCAGGAGATGAACTTGCCGAAACGACCGATTCGGTAAACCAATGGATTTCCGCAATCCGGACACGTTTCGCCGGTTTCTTCCGGTGCGATCTTCTCCATCGTATCGTTGGCTTTGTCAACCAAGGGAATGAAGTTATCGTAGAACGTCCGTAGAGCCAAGACGTTATCGCGTTTCCCATCAGCGATCTCATCGAGTTCGGTTTCCATTTCGGCGGTATAACCGACGTTGATGACGGTCGGAAAATGCTGTTCGAGTTGTTCGTCGGTCAAGATACCTTGCGAAGTGGGCACAAACATTTTGGTTTTCGAGGTCCCCTGCCGTTCCAATACCACATAAGCGCGTTGTTGAAGGGTATCGATGATGGAAGCATAGGTCGACGGACGTCCAATGCCTTTTTCTTCCATGGCTTTGATCAAGCGTGCTTCGCTGTAACGCAGCGGCGGTTCGGTGAAGTGTTGCTTCCCTTCGACCGATTTGCTTTCAAGGACTTCTTCTTCGTTTAGGATCGGAAGCATCCGTTCTTTTGTCTGTTCGTATTCGCCATAGGCTTTTAAATACCCGTCAAAGCGTAAATGCGATCCGGTCGCCGCGAAATCAAGGCCGCTTTGCGTCAAGTTGACACTCACGACATCACTGACCGCCGGACTCATCAATGAGGCCAAGGCACGGGCATAAATTAGTTTATAGAGCTTATATTCATCCGCGGTGAGATAATCTTTGACGCTGTCGGGGGTATACTCGATATGGGTCGGACGGATGGCTTCATGCGCGTCTTGCGAACTTTCTTCGTTCTTGACACGATAGAATCCTTGGTAGTCTTTCCCGAAGTTCGTTTCGATAAAATCTTTCGCACTTTCTCGAAATCCGGCGCTTAAGCGCGTCGAATCGGTACGCATGTAAGTGATCATCCCTTCTTGGCCATCTTTCAAAACGACGCCTTCATAGAGTTTCTGCGCGGTACGCATCGTCTTCTTCGCGCTGAAGTTCAGTTTGTTGGCGGCTTCTTGTTGAAGCGTCGAGGTGATGAACGGTAGTTTCGCGTCTTTGTTGCGAGTTTGCTTGCGGATCGATTTGATACGGTAACCATTGGTCAATCGAGCTAAAATCGTATCAGTTTCGGCCTTATTGGTCAGTTTGGCTTTTTCACCATCGATCTTTTCCAAGACCGCATCGAACTCTTGTCCGTCTTTCTCGAAGACCGCATGGATCGTCCAATATTCTTCCGCGTTAAATGCGGCGATTTCTTTTTCGCGCTGGACGATCAGTTTTAACGCGACGGATTGGACCCGTCCCGCCGACTTGGATTTGATCTTATTGTAGAGGAGCTTGGAAAGTTTGAAGCCAATGATCCGATCCAAGATCCTTCGTGTTTCTTGGGAGCGGACCAGGTCCATATCGATCTGACGCGGATGATGAAACGCTTCCAAGACCGCGTTCTTGGTTATTTCGTTGAATACGACCCGATTGGTTTTTAAGATATCCAAACCCAACTCATCGGCCAGATGCCATGAAATGGCTTCGCCTTCGCGGTCAGGGTCGGTCGCGAGATAGACTTCGTCGCTTTTTTTGGCTTTTTGTTTCAGTTGCTTGACCACGTCGGTCTTTTCTTTATTAATGGTATAAGTGGCTTTGAAGTCCTTCTCCACATCCACGCCTAACCCGCCTTTTCCGCGTGTGGAAAGATCGCGGATGTGCCCGATGGAAGAAACGACTTCATAGTCGGTTCCCAAGTATTTTTCGATCGTTTTTGATTTGGATGGTGATTCGACGATCACAAGTTTTTTCATGCGTGCTCCTCTTTTACTGTCGGGTTATAGTTTGAAACAGAAAAAAGCCTTTGTCAACCGTTATTCTTTTATATGATGTCCAAATCGAGAAGGTTTGTCAATATCGTGGCTCCTTGTTGGATGAGGAGGTTGCACCCCGATCCTTCAATACTATCAAAGGGATATGGGACAACATATACCTCCCTGCCCAGTTCCAAGGCTTCTTTCACCGTCAACATTGTTCCGCTTTTACACTTGGCTTGCGTGACCACCAAGCCTTGGCTCGCACAGGCGATCAAGCGGTTGCGATACGGAAAATGATGTTTCAAGGGTCGAGTTTGTCCGGGGTATTCCGAAAGAATTAAACCGTTCTTCTTGATTTGGTTATAGAGGTCGAGGTTGGATGCCGGATAGGGCATATCAATTCCGCTGCCCAATACCGCGATCGTTCCGGTCGATAAAGACGCATGATGCGCGCATGCATCGATGCCACGTGCCATTCCACTGATAATGACGTATTTTTGAGCCAACGCACTCACGATTCGACTTGTTATATTCATAGCTTCAAGACTCGCATCGCGACTCCCGACAACCCCCAAACTTGGACGTTTCAGTAGATCTAAATCACCGTGATAATAAATGACGAAAGGTGGATGTCTCAAACCGCGAAACAAGATCGGATAATCTTCATCCAACAGACATACGCATTGGGGAAGAAATGAAGGAATCTTGATCGATTCATTGCTTTTTATCGCGCGTGCGATCCGGTACGGATCCCCTTCATATTTCAGACTATAAGCGATCAAAGTGTTGCGGTCCATGAAGTTCCTCCCCTTTCTTGTATGAGCGAAAATGAAAAATCCGTCAAAAGAGACGGATTTGGTTTAAATTTCGTATCGGGGCATAACTTTGGCGATGAATCGATAAGATACCATACGTTTCGATCGCTTCGATGTGTTGACGGGTCGGATAGCCTTTGTGTTTCGCAAAGCCATGGTTCGGATAAATGCGATCATATTGGTCCATCAATTGGTCGCGGGTAACTTTAGCGACGATACTGGCGGCGGCGATCGAAATGCTGAGCGCATCGCCATGGATAAGGTCGATAATCGCTTTGCCTTCGATTTTGAAAGGCATTGCATCAGTAAGAATCATGTCGGTCGGCGCATCGATGGCTAACGTCATCATCGCGTTCTTGGTGGCTTGGTAGATGTTATCGCGATCGATTACGGATTCGCTGACGCTGATTACGCCGACATAGATCGCATCTCTTAGAATATCTTCGAAACAAGCCAAGCGACGTTTCTCACTCAGTTGTTTGGAATCGTTGATTAAAGGATGCGAATAATCGATCGGCAAGATTACGCAAGCGACCACGCAGGGTCCGGCTAAGGGACCACGCCCTGCTTCGTCGATGCCCGCGATTAAGTTCGATGCGTGCCAACGTTCTCTCTCAAACGGATGGATCATGGGGCACGTTCGACCGTGATCGGTCCGAATTCATCGTGACGCATCTCACGAACCAAAGTCGACATCGAACGATGTAGATCCGGCGCGTTGTTTTTAAGATAGGATCGTTGATTGGCTAATGCGGTGAAAAATACGACCGGGTCTTCCGACAGTTCGATCGAATAGCGTTTCAGTAAGCGTTGCGGGTAATAAGATTTTAGAAAAGAATAGGCCTCAAACGCAACTTCTTCTAAAGGTAAAACATCATCTTTGATCGCACCGGTCAGTGCCAAATGCATCGCGACCGACTTGTCGTCAAACTTCGGCCAAAGCACGCCCGGTGTATCCAACAAATCCAGATCCGGATGGACGGAAGCCCATTTCAAGGCCATCGTCACACCGGGTCGATCGGCGGTCACCATGACTTTCTTCTTTCCGAGTTGGTTGATCAAGGTCGATTTCCCGACGTTAGGAATTCCCAGAACCATCGCGCGGATCTTACGTGGGCGGATGCCTTTGGAGATCCATCGATCGAACTTGGGTTTCATGACCGTTTTACACCCGTCGACGACTTTATTGCGGACATCGTCATGGAAAAGGTCCAACGCCAATACGGACGTATTCGCGTCGCTTAAAACATCGATCCACGCTTTGGTTTGCTCGGGATCGGCTTTATCGCGTTTGGTTAATAATATCAACCGTGGTTTACTTTGGGTCAGGGACTGTAACAGCGGGTTTTGCGAGGAATTGGGAATGCGGCTATCCCGACATTCGATGATCATGTCCACCATTTTCAGGCGTTCTTCGATCTCGCGTTTCGCCCGCGTCATATGTCCGGGGAACCATTGGATGGTCATCTTCGGCCTCCTATTTCGTTACGATACGGATACGGTCTAAGGGATACAAAATCAAGGCGCTCTTCGATACGATCTTATTGATGGGAAAGGTTCCGAAGCGACGTGAATCGCTGGAGTTGGGACGATTGTCCCCCATAAGCCAGACTTCCCCTTCGGGGACCGTCAACGGTCCGAAGGAAGAAGTGAAATTCTGACCAGTTTGTGTTTTCATTAATGCGACGTAGTCTTCATTTAGAAACGATTGTGATACGGGTTTGTAATCGATATACAGGATATCGTCTTTCACTTCGACCGTTTCGCCGGGCAAAGCGATGACCCTTTTAACCAGATATTCTTTCAGTTGATCGACATAGACGATGACGACGTCAAAGCGATCGACCCCCATGAGTTTATAGGTCAACACATCCGAAAAACCGAGTTCCTTGTCGACCAAGGTCGGGTACATCGAGGATCCGTTGACACGGATCGGTTTGGCGATCAATGTCGTGAAAAGGACGACGAAAACGATACTGAAGAGTAACGATTTACCGAAATCCTTCATTCCGAACTTTTCTTCGGGTTTGACCGGTAGTTTATTTTCTTGGTTTTGCGATTGGGTGGTTTCTTGATTTTCCATAATTACCCCCTAAATAGGATAAAAGCCGGTTGCCCGGCTTTTAACTAACGGATTTCGACGAGGCGCGAAGCCTTACCGGAACGGCCGCGCAGGTAGAACAGTTTGCTTCTGCGAACCTTACCACGACGGACGACGGTGATCGTTTGGATGATCGGCGAATGCAACGGGAAGATCCGTTCCACTCCGATTTGGGAAGACATTTTGCGGACGATGATCGTTTCCGCGACGCCTCCGCCCTGACGGGCGATGACGACCCCTTCGAACGCCTGGATCCTGGACTTTTCGCCTTCTTTGATGAGGACGTCGATCCGTACCGTGTAACCGGGACGGATGTCCGGGAGATCGTTACGAAGCTGGGACTTGGTGATTTGATCCACTAAGTTCAATTTCATGTATTTCACGCTCCTTGTTTCTCACGGCTCTTATCCTCAAGGGAAAGCGGAACCGCATAGCCTAAGCTTTGCCATAGGCTTATATAATATACAATATCCTTCGATACAAATCAATCTTTTTCGACTTCTTCCTTCAGAACTTCGCCCAAAAGTACGGCCTCTTCTTTGGTGAGCTTACGCTTATAGAAGAGATCGGGACGAACTTTCCAGGTTTTACGTAGGGATTCTTTCAAACGCCACTTACGGACGTTATCATGATGCCCCGATAACAGGATGTCGGGGATCGCTTCTCCTTCGTACACCGCAGGACGGGTGTATTGGGGATACTCAAGCAAATCGTTTTCGAAGGATTCGTCAAGATGCGAGGCTTCGGTGATCACACCGTCGCACAGACGTACGATGGCATCGCTCATGACCATGGCGGCCAATTCCCCGCCCGTCAGCACGTAATCGCCGATCGACATCTCTTCATCTACCATCGATAAAATGCGTTCGTCAAAGCCTTCGTAATGTCCGCAAATCAAGATGATATGAGACGATGTGCTTTGGATCCGACGTGCGACCCGTTGGGTAAACCGATTGCCGGCCGGACTGGTCAAGATGACATAACTGTCCGGGGTACGAACACTCGCCAACGCATCCGCGACCGGCTGCACCATCAATACCAAGCCATGCCCGCCCCCGAAAGGATAATCATCCACGCGGGTATGCTTGTTTTTGGTGAAGGCGCGCATGTCGATCGTTTCGATTTCGACTAACTCTTTTAAGCGTGCTTTCTTGATGATCGAAGTGTTGAGAAACCCATCGAACATTTCCGGAAACAAGGTCAAGATCGTGATTTTCATCGCATCCCCTCCAACAAAACAACGGTGATCGTCTTACTCGTCAAGTCGACGCCTTGGATGAATGCCGGCACAAACGGGACCAAGATATCCTTGTCTTCCGTTTTGATACGTAATACATCATTGGCATATGTCGGCATCACTTCGCTGACGACACCGATTTTTTGTCCATCATTATCAACTACCGTCAGATTGATCAATTGAAACGGATAATAACCCTTTTCTTTCGCCAAGTCCTTTTCGCTGAGTTCGATAAACAATTCGGCACCGACCAACGGCTCGACGGAGGATAAATCATTGTATCCGTCAAACATGATTAAGGCATGACCTTGGTGGAAACGCGTCGAAACCACGGTGAGGATCGTTCTTTCTCCGTTGACTTCGACGATGAGTTTGCGTTTGGACTTGAAGCGCTTCTCGGGTTGGTCGGTATGAAGTTTGATTTTCACTTCACCCTTGATCCCGAAACCGCGCACGATGGTCCCGATTTTCAGTTTTTCCATGTTTCCTCAAAAAAAGGATGCGATCGCATCCTAATACGATTCGAATTTGATTGAGATGCGCCGATTTTCCAAACGGGAAGCGACGCTCATCATATTGCGAAGCGCCGATGCCATTTGGCCTTGACGGCCGATCAAGCGTGCGATATCTTCGCTTTTGGCATACACGTAAAGCAAGATTTCCTTGTCGTCCAGACTTTGCATCGTTTTGACGCTCAGACTGGCTTTGTCGTCGACCATGGGTTCCACCAAGGTGTACAGCGCTTGTTCCATCGAAACCATGTTACTTGTTTCTTTCTTCGTGGAACGCCTTCATGACACCGGCTTGGGAAAGCAGGTTACGGACGGTATCGGACGGTTGCGCGCCGTTACGGAGCCATTTCAACGCGGCTTCGGAATCGACTTTGATTTCCGCCGGAGTGGAAGTCGGGTTGTAGTAGCCGATGGATTCGATGAAACGTCCGTCACGGGGAGAACGCGAATCAGCGGCGACGATACGATAGAACGGATCCTTCTTGGCACCCATTCTTTTTAAACGAAGTTTTACTGCCATAAATACACCTCCTTGGTTGTTACTGGCTAAGTATAACACATTTGAAACCACTGTCAAGGGATAAACCTGTACAGTAGTATAATTAATTTCCCATCCCTGTCTTCTTCGCCATCCGTGTCATCAAACGCATTTGTTCTTTCGTTTTCTCAAACTGTGCGATCAATCGACTAACATCGGTAACGGTTGTGCCGCTGCCGGTCGCAATGCGTGCTTTGCGTGAGGCGCGAAGTATATTGGGATTTTCCCGTTCTTCGCGGGTCATACTGTAAATGATAGCTTTGCTTTTCTTCATCTGCGCTTCGGTGTCTTCGTCGTTGAACTGATTGGCCAACTGGTTGATGCCCGGGATCATTTTCATCAGGTTCTTGAGGGAACCCATTTTGCTTAACTGGTTGAATTGGTCCAACATATCGTCGAAGGTGAACTGACCGTTCATCATACGTTCCATACTGCGTTGGCTGGCTTCGATGTCCAGTTTTTCTTCGGCTTTTTCGACCAATGTGAGAAGATCGCCCATGCCAAGCAAACGATTGGCCATACGGTCGGGATAAAACAGGTCGCAATCTTCGATCTTTTCACCGGTACCGACGAATTTGACGGGAACTTGGGTGATCGAACGCGCGGATAACACGGCACCCCCGCGGGCATCACCGTCGAACTTGGTGACCGCTAAACCTGTGATGGAGAGACGTTGATGGAACGAAGTGGCAACGTTGAGGATGTCTTGTCCGGTCATGGCGTCGACGGTCAAGAGGATTTCATCCGGTTTGACCAAACGTTGGATGTCGGAAAGTTGTTCCATCATCGCTTCGTCGATGTGCAAGCGTCCGGCGGTGTCGATGATAACGGTATCGGCGCCTTGTTGCTTGGCGAAGGCCATCCCGTTTTTAACGACCGTCAAGGCGTCTTTACTTCCTTTTTCGGAATAGACAGGAATATTGATGGACTTACCGAGGATTTCCAATTGTTCGATCGCGGCGGGACGGATCAGGTCAGCTGCGATAAGAACCGGTTTACGATTTTGTTTCTTGGCGGCTAGATTGGCTAATTTGGCCGCTGTCGTGGTTTTCCCCGTTCCTTGCAAGCCCACCATCATCATGACGACGGTCTTCCCTTGCGGATAGGCGATTTCGGTTTGACTTGCGCCCAAAAGATCGACCAATTGGTCGTAGATGATCTTGACCAAAGTTTCTTGGGGATTCATCGAGGTCAATACTTTTTGTCCAAGCGCTTTTTCCTTGATTTGTTCGAGGAACGTCTTGACGACGGATACGTTGACATCGGCTTCCAAAAGCGCAAGTCGCACTTCTTTCAGCAGATCCTCCATGTTTTTATCGGTTAACTTATCGTTTTTCGTGATGTGTCGAAACGCTTGCGTAAAGCGTTCGGTCAAGGCGTCAAAGGCCATGGGAATTCCTCCTAGAACAGATCGTCATTTTCCGCTTGCGGAGTGACGATTAACGTTTGAATGTTGGCAATCGCGGTTTCGATCATCGGTTGAAAATCGAAGCGTGCTTCTTCTTTCTCGACGAAGTGTGTACGCGGTTTGGTGGAAGGATTGGTAACACCGAAAACCGTGCAACAATCTTCATACGGTAAAATCGATGTTTCGTAGGTACCGATCTTGATTGCTTGGTCGATGATTTCCAACTTATCGAAGGTAATCAGAGGACGTAAGACCAGCATCTCGATCGCATCGTTGATGACCTGCATGCTTTGAAGGGTCTGACTGGCGACTTGACCCAAACTATCCCCGCAAACCAACGCTAATGAACGGCGGTTGTGTGCGACGGACTCTGCGATCCGATACATCATACGACGCATCAGCGTCACGGCGTATTGGGTATCGCAGTGTTTATAGATTTCCATCTGGATCTCGGTGAACGGAACGATGTGAACTGTAACTCTTCCTTGGTGGGTACACAACAGTTGCGCGAGTTTAAGGACTTTGTCTTTCGCTTGGTCGGATGTATACGGAGGCGCGGCGAAATGGATGGCTTCGATTTCGACCCCGCGTTTCATCGTTTGATATCCTGCGACCGGTGAATCGATCCCGCCTGAAAGCATAAGCAACGCTTTTCCGCCGATCCCGACCGGATAACCTCCGGCGCCTTTGAACGTTTTCACAGTCAAGTAAGCGGTATTTTCTTGTACTTCGACCCGCACCAACAAATCGGGATGGTGGACATCCACGACATGGTCGGTCTGCGTGACGATAGCATGTCCAATTTCGGCGCTGATTTGCGTGGACATCATCGGGTAGGTTTTGACTTGTCGACGAGACTCGACTTTAAAGCGTGTCAAAGGGACTTCTTTCATCAGTTCGACGGCGGCTTCACAGAGATTTTCGATCGCGTTTTCACACTTGACCGCCACTGAATAGGAGGCGATCCCGAAGACGTCTTTTAACTCTTCGCATACCGCGTTTTCATCTTCGTCATGCAAAGCGATGTAAATCCGGTTATAATCGTAACTTACTTTTAGAGCCGGAAATGCGTGAAGACGCTGACGAATCCGTTCGATCAATTTCGCGACGAAAATTTTGCGGTTCTTACCTTTGGTGGAAAGTTCGCCATAGCGGACTAAAATGTATTCGGCTTTATAATTTACCATACGTTTGGATCCCTTCTTTGAGTACTGAAACAAAGCGGTCGATTTCATCGACGGTATTGGATGCACCTAGCCCGATACGTAGACTACCAGTTAACCTTGGACCGGTCAACCCTAGCGCTGCTAACGTATGGGAATATTGACGGGTCTTGGTGGAACAGGTGCTTTGGGCGGAAAGAAAGATCTTTTGCGCGTTGAGCCAATTCATCATGACTTCGGAAGGCACGGTCAAACAGGAGATATTGAGTATAAACGAGCTGCAAGCTTCGCTTGGACTGTTTATGACGATTGATTCGATGCTTGATAGCTTTTGGATCAGACGTTGCTTCAACATCTCGCAATGCTTCTGATGGTCGGCTTGTCCTTCAAGAGCAAGTCGCAGTGTTTTTGCGAAAAGGATATTGGCAAGCGCATTGGGTGTTCCGCCGCGCATTCCGTTTTCCTGTTGTCCGCCGGAAATATAGGCGACGTAGGAAATGTTCTTGCGTAATATTTGCACGCCGCTGCCTTTGAGTCCGTTGATTTTATGGGCCGAAAAACTGGCGGCATCGATGTTCTCCAAGGACAGAGGAATCTTCCCCAAGGCTTGGACGCAATCCGCATGGAAAGTTGCGCGCGAGTTTTGTTTGACGACTTTCGCATACTCCGATATCGGCAGTATCGTACCGATTTCGTTATTGACCGCCATGATCGAAACTAAAATCGTATCCGGACGAAGAGCATCTTTAAGATCTTCGACGCGTACGCGTCCGTTGGTGTCTACTGGTAAGTAGGTCACTTCGCATCCTAGTTGTGTTTCAAGCCATTCAAACGAACCATACACCGAAGCATGTTCGATCGGTGAAGTGATCACATGTTTCCCTTTATGGAGGTTGGCCATGGCAATACCTTTGATAATCGCGTTATTGGCTTCGGTGGCCCCGGAGGTGAAAACGACTTCTTCGGCCGAAACACCAAAAGCAGCCGCTATTGCCGAGCGGCTGCGCTGCATGAGTTGTTGGATTTTGGTCCCTGCGCTATGAAGCGCATCACTGTTGGCGTAGTGGATCGGCAGCAGTTCCTCCATCGCGCGA
The DNA here is from genome assembly GCA_942492825.1 of uncultured Erysipelotrichaceae bacterium. Lineage (GTDB taxonomy): Bacteria > Bacillota_I > Bacilli_A > Erysipelotrichales > Erysipelotrichaceae > GWE2-51-13. Next base: position 537,348 of record OW818635.1, read on the forward strand.
ATGATTTCCGGATGGACCGGGGTACTGCTGACATGGTCTAGATAGATCTCTTCAATGGGTTGCACTCTTCGAATTCTCCTTAATCAATTTTTCATACGAAATCGGATGAACCTTCTCGATCGCGCCGATCGCCACTTTGATGGCTTCGGTATAGTCCCCGTTATGGAACAAGAGTTCCGAGCGCGATAACTGATCATCGATTTCCGAATTGGACGAACGGTATTTATTCCCGAACACGATTGCGTTTTCGACCATTTCGACGGTCCCCACGATGTTGTTGACGTTGTTATAGAGTTTGTAGATCGTATCGATCGCATCCGTCACGGTCGCGTTCAACAGATTCACGTTCAACGGATTCTCGTCCAACAGTTTTTCGATGCTATGGACATATTGATACGATTTGGTCATATCTTCCTGATACGCATCGGAAATGCTCGGTAAGTGGTGTTTACGGATCTTGACTTGGATCTCGTTCATAATGATGTGCAGCTTCAACAGTTGCTTCTTCGCACGTTCCTCGTCACTGCGTGCCCCGTTGACTCGGTTCATCGCATTCTGAAGTTCGCTGCCTAGATTATTGATATCCTGCAAAGTTTCCTTGACGCTGATCAACAAGGTCGATGCGGGAATCGTATGTTCTTCGCTCAGTTTACGTAAACGTTGGACATTTTCGTCCACTGCCAACAACTTCCCTTCGCTGACTTTCAAGACATCCTTCAAATCTTCCCATCCGAAACGAATCGCGACTTTTTGGAAAGTAAGTTTCAAGTTCTGATATAATTCGGCGCATTCCTTGACGTTCTTAACGCTGACACGGACAGCCTCGTAAAGTTCCCCATGCGCACGGTCTTCACGATCCAAGGAGGAAGTAAGTTGTTCTAAGCGTTTGCGATTGTCGTTCAAATGGACTTCCACTTGTTCGACGACACCGCGGCGTAGATTAATGATATCTTCCTTTAACGTATCGGATACCATTTCAAGATTCTTCGGTATTTCAAGGTGCTGGAGGAAAACCCCTTTTTGCTTTAGCTGGCTGTAAAGCTGGGAAATCTCATCCATCTGTTTCGGCAGAACGCCCTTCGCCAGCGTTACCAACTCCGGGAGTCTACGTACCAATCCCTCAGTCTCGAGGAGCTGTTCGTTGATCTCTTCCATTTTTTCTTTGGCTTTAGCGAACTCTGAAGCGTACATCCATTCTTCGAACATCGAGAAGCCCTTCTCGATCTCGGCGACACGCTGATCCAAGGTTTCGATGCATAAGGTCAATTGAGAGGACTTTTCGCTATATTCATTCTTCAACGACCGGAAAGCATCTTTCAGGTCGGTGATTTTGGAACGTTGTTGCGTCTCTTCTTCCAAGACACCATCCAAATCCTTCTCCAACAAGCCGACCGTGGCTTGCGTCCGCTCGATCATGCCATCCAAATCTCCGAGGGTCAGCTTCGCGGCTTTCAATTTTCCCATCAATATCGAATCTTCAGTCTCGGCCAATAGATTGGCAATCTGTTTCAATTCGACCTGCGTCCCTTCAAAACCTTTTTTCGCGGTATCCACCGTCGCTGCGACATCCGAGTTGACACGTGCCAAAGCGACCGCTTTATTCAGTTTAAATGGCAAAGGTACGCTGCGTACGGTATTGTAACGGATCTCAAGATCCTTTAAACGTCGTTTCAGATTTGACTTACGGGCTCTGCGTACGATCAAAAATAACAGGGCGATCGCGAAGAGTCCGCCGATGACATATACGGTGTAGATTTGCGATAGAAAATCCAGGATGACTTGCATGTCCATACTTGACCACCTCGTTGTTGTTATTGTACCATAAAACGTGTTTTGTTGCTTTTTTTTCCGAGGTTATGTGCTTTGTTCGTGCAAAATTGACAAACCGCGTTTTCTCTGATAAACTTGTCTAGCATCAAAAAAGGCAGCTCGTAAGGTCATGCAACGGGCGTCATCCACGATATCGGAGTAGAGTAACTTTGCTGCAAAAAGCGAAATACGTAGGATGACACAAGGTATGAAGACTTACGCCTGTAGTTTTGAGCCAGAAAACACAAGGAGGATTTATTCTATGGCACGCATTAACGGACCTGTTTGGAAGGTTGCCCGCCGCTTGGAGTTCTCGGTTTTAGAAACCGGTGAAGAACTAAAGCGTCGTCAATCTGCTCCCGGTCAACACGGCGCAAACCGTCGTGCGAAGTTGTCCAACTATGGTCAACAGCTTCGCGAAAAGCAACGTATCCGCTTCATGTATGGCGTCAACGAACGTCAATTCTACAACACCTTCCTGAAAGCATCCAAGATGAAAGGCGTTACCGGTCACAACTTCCTGTTCTTGCTTGAATCCCGCTTAGACAATGTCGTCTATCGCATGGGACTTGGCAGAACGCGTAGAGCCGCCCGCCAGTTGGTCAACCATGGCCATATCTTGGTCAACGGAAGAAAAGTCGACATCCCTTCGTTCATCGTAGCGCCGGGTTCGGTCGTCGAAGTCAAGGAAACGTCCCGCAACATGCCGTCGATCGCCGACGCGTTGGATGTAACGTTGAACTTGCCGAACTTCATCACCTTCGATAAAGAAGCCAAGAAAGGCGTCTATGTCCGTTTGCCGGAACGCAACGAACTCAACGCCGAACTCAACGAAGCTTTGGTCGTCGAATATTACAACCGCTAATCATTAAGAATCAAACAAAAGCCTGCGAATCATCGCAGGCTTTTACTTGTTTATAGACGAGTGAAGAACTACAGGGTAATCTCGTTGGACTTCGAGAACTTCATATAAAGCAATAACGACACGGTCGTCAACGCGGAAAGAACCGTCGCCAACGCCGCCGCATACCCGTAATTACCGCGGGATACGAAGGAATAGATCGATAATGTTAATGTGATCGTCTTCGAATTGTAGAGGATGATCGCCGTCGCCAATTCGGTGATGATCGTGACCCAACTGAGAATCGCACCTGCGATGATGCCGCTTGACATCATCGGTACTGTGATCCGAAAGAACGTTTTCATTTTCGAAGCGCCTAAACTGATGGAAGCTTCTTCGATGGTGATCGGAATCTGTTGTAAGATTGCGACCGAGGAGCGGATGGTATACGGAATCCTTCGGATAACCAACGCGATGACCATGATCATGACCGTACCGGTCAAGACCAGCGGCTTACGGTTAAACGCCATGACAAGCCCGATCCCGACGACCGAACCCGGAATGATGTACGGGACCATTGATAAGGTGTCGATGATGTTGTTTGCGACGCTCTGTCTACGGACGACCAGATAAGCGATGAAGATCGCCAAGATGATCGTAATGGCCAAAGCCAATAACCCGATGTAGATGGTATTGGGAATCGCGCGTTTCATACGATTTAGTGCGAAGATATAACTATCCAACGAGAATCCCGGAGCGAATAGTTTTCCGGAAGTGTTTTGGAAGGATTGGTATACAATTAAGATCTGAGGCAAGAAGGATAACAATACCACCGCATACGAGTAAATGTGAATGAAGATATTGAAAATACCCTTCGCTTTTTTGCGTTCGATCGTATTCAGCGAGTTCATCGTAAACTTGAAGCGATCCGATAAGAACTTCTGACTGAGAAAGATCAACGTGGTGATAAGGATCGCGATGACGCTGATGGTCGCCGCAAAGTTATAATTTCGTCCGACTTCACCCATGAACTGATTGTAGATTTCGACCGGAAAGACCCGATACCCTTCCCCGATCAGCAACGGTGTTCCGAAGTCGGCGAAGGCACGCATGAAGACAAGTAAGCCGGCGGCAAAGATCGTCGGCATCGTCAACGGGATGATGATCTTGAAGAACCGTTTGATCCCGGTGACACCCATGTTCGCCGAGGCTTCCAAAAGCGAATTATCGACTTTCTTCAATGCTCCGGAGATGTAAAGGAAGACCAACGGAAACAATTGCAAGGTCAATACCAACAGGATTCCGTTGAATCCATAAATGTTCGGCATGACGATCCCAAAGGTGCTTTTCACAAACGTGGTGATGATCCCTGCTCGACCCAAAAGTTGAATCCAGGCATAAGCTCCGATAAAGGGTGCCGACATGGAACTTAAGATGATCAATACTTGCAGGAATCCCTTCCCTTTGATTTCGAACATGTTATAAAAATAAGCCAGGATATATCCGATGATCAACGTCAAGATGGTGGTCCAAATCGTGACTTTGAAACTGTTGATCAAAGTTTCCAGATAATAGCTTTCGCTAAAGAATTTGTGGAACCATTCAAACGAGAATCCGCCGTTCGCGCCTGTAAAAGCGCTATTGAGGATCATGTATAAAGGGTAAAGCAAAAAGAGTATGTATAAAACCATGATCGAAACGGACATGAAACTCCAAACATCGACGACGCGTTTCTTTTTCATGTTATACCTCCGATAAGATTAAATGATCGTTGTTTACACCCTTTAAGATGTTTCTGCTTCCATCTTCCGTGAATACGTTGATTTTCTCGGCTTTGATCGTTAGATAGATTTCAGTTTTAGGCGGAATGATGCTATCGATGCGCGATTCCTGTACGATCTCGGCTTCTTTACCGGATTCGAAACGAACTTGGTAATGCGTGTTGATTCCCAAAAATACGCTATCCTCGATCAGCGCTCGGATTCCTTCATCGTTTGTGATAACGAACTCTTCGGGACGGATCGATACGATTACCTTTTGATTCTGCTTCTGGTTCTCGACGATGTTGTCCATGCGGACACGATACCCGTTTTCAAACACGATCCATGCGGTATTTTCTTCGATCAACAATTGCGCATCCAAAAGGTTCGTTCTTCCGATAAACGAAGAAACGAAAAGATTGGCCGGACGTTGGTAAATGTCTTTCGGTGTCCCGATATGTTGGATGAATCCATCCTTCATGATCGCGATGCGATCACTGACCGCCATCGCTTCTTCTTGGTCATGGGTAACATAAACGGTCGTGATTCCGACATTGTGTTGGATGCTCTTGATGACCGTACGCATATCGACACGCAATTTCGCGTCAAGATTGCTTAAGGGTTCATCCATCAAAAGGACATCCGGTTGAATGACCAGCGCACGTGCCAGAGCGACACGCTGTTGCTGACCACCCGAAAGTTTCTCCGGCATGCGGTCTTTGAATTGTTCGATCTGCATCAATTTTAGAAACTTGTCGGTTTCCATTTCGATGAATTCTTTTGTGTTCTTACGATTTTTTAATCCGAAAGCAACATTCTTCTTTACCGTCAAATGCGGAAAAATCGCATAGTTCTGAAAAACCATCCCGATGTTCCGCTTTGCGGGATCCAAATCATTGATCCGCTTGTCACTAAAGTAGAAATCACCGCCTTCGATGGTATTGAACCCGGCGATCATGCGTAATAAGGTCGTCTTCCCGCATCCAGATGGACCAAGGAGGGTAAAAAATTCACCCTCCTTGATGTCCAACGATAGATCCGAGATGATGGTGTTGTTTCCGTAACGCTTAACCGCATTCCGGATTTTGATGTTCACACTCATGTCTCTTGTCTCCCTGCTTGATTGACGTAAACTTCAGTTAGTTCTTTTCAGCCCAGATTTCCGTCCAGAATCCTTGGTATTCGGTCTTCTTGGAAGCGACGTATTCGATGTCTTCGAAAACCAAGTTGATTTCCGAGAACGGTTTCATGAATTCGTTGGTTTGTTCGATCGTAGTGTTAACCGGACGATTGGTCAAGCCGGCTATGATGGTCTGACATTCGTCACTGATCAAGAAATCCATGAACAATTTTGCGTTGTCGACGTTTGCAGCACCGGCGACGATCGCGGAAGCGGCAGGCAACCATACGGCGCCTTCTTCAGGATAAACGACACGCAGGTTGGTCGCGCCGTCGGCGATCAACGATACCGAAGGATCTTCATAGGTCAAACCGGCGACATATTCGCCAGCCGCGACGCCTTTGTAGACGGACGACGAGGAACCTAAGAGTTTGCCATCGAGTTGAACGACTAAATCTTCAACATAATCCCATGCTTTTTTACTGTCATATCCACCCATGACCAACAAGATATTGGACAATTGCGCCCAAGCGCTGGAAGATTTGGTCGGGTCGGCGGAAGCGAGTTTGCCTTTTAACTTCGGATCCAATAAATCGGCATAGCCTTTGATGTCCAATCCCAGTTCGGCTTCCAAGGTCGTGTTGACCAACAGGTTGCTTCCGGAGAGTAGGTAATTGGTGAAGAATCCGGTCTTATTGCGATAACCTTCGGGCAGCTTGTCATCGCCTTTCGCGACATATTCCTGGAAAAGATCTTTGTTACTGTTGTAAACTCCGAGGTTCATCCCGCCAAACATGACGTCGGCTTGGGGATTTTCTTTTTCTGCGACCAATTTCGAAATGACTTCGCCGGTCCCCATCGATTGCAATTCGATTTCGATGTTATACTTGTCACCGAAATACATCAAAATGCCTTCGATTTCCCCATCCGAGTTCGGGGAGTAAACGACGAGTTTGCCGCCGCCTTTGCTTTGTGAACAGCCAACCAACATGGAAACGAATAGCAGCGAAATAATGAACAGCTTTGCGATTTTCTTCATGTTCCTCCTTAATCGTTTGTAAACGATTTCATACTTCTATTTTAGACCAAATTGTGCGATTGCACAATCGCAGTGGGGTCGATGTTTGTAAAGTTTTTACATTTTCATCCATTCATAGTTCTAATTTTTATTCGTAATTATAGTAAACTTCATAAGAAAGATCCTTTACAGGATCTCGTTTTGCTCGGTATTACTTAATAGGCTAAGTTCATTCGGTAACATTTGTCTAAACTCCCCTAATTTTAGGGATGGATCCAAACGTAGGTTTCCCATGCGAATCCGGACGAGATGAACCACTTCGTTGTCGCAAGCTTCCATCATCCGTTTGACTTGATGGTACTTCCCTTCGGTGATCGTTAAGCGCAGGACATGATCGTTTCGGACTTCCACTTTGGCCGGAGCGCATTGATAGGTAGGATTCTGGACCAGGATTCCCACTTCGATGCTTTTTTGATAAACTTCGTTCCATTTATCGCGTAACGTGACTTCATATTCCTTTTCGACGTGATGTTTCGGAGAAAGCAAGGTATGCGCCAAGGCGCCGTCGTTGGTGATGACCAACAAGCCCTCGGTATCCACATCCAGTCGTCCGACCGGAAATAAGCCGCGGCCGGCGGTCGTAGGCAACAAATCGATGACGGTCGAATAACGCGTATCCGTCGTCGCGCTGACGACGTCTTGCGGTTTGTTGAGGATCCAGTATGATTTTTCGCTATAATCGATCAATTCGTCGCCGACGATGATTTCATCTTCATCGGGATCGACATGGGCATCGTCGTCGCGGACGATTTCACCGTTCACCAGCACTAGACCTGAACGGATCGTCTTTTTTACTTCTTTTCGAGAGCCAAAGCCTTGGTGGGCTAGAATTTTATCTAATCTCATTTGCGAAGCAACCTCGCTTTCAGTTGATTAACGTCGATATGAAACAATGTTTGAGGTAAGGAGAACAAGCCTGTCATCAGCAGATATGCGATCGCGCCAAGCAACCCGTAAATACCAAGGTTAAATAAAGCCAACCAACGTGATGGCGTGATGACTTGCAAATTCAATAACCGAAGAACCATGAATACGATCTGCATCGCCGCGATGCCCATCAATACGACCATCAACCGCCTCAGTAATAACTTGAAATTGAATTGCGTCTGTTTATGGATGATCGAAAGGTTGGCGACCATGATGAAGAACGAGGAAAGCATTCCGGAGAGGATCGCACCTTTGAATCCCAACCAACGTGTCAGCGGATAAACCGATAATAAGGCGATCAAGAATCCAATCAACAAGTTTCGGATATTGACACGTCGCAACCGCAGATTCATCATCAGTTGACTAAGTATCGGATTAAAGGTTGAGAAGAATGCCATCCCTGCGCTCAATGCAAGGACGTAGCCGCCCAAACGATAATTATCCGCTCCATACATGGTATAGTAGATTTCCGTGCTCAGCGCGTACAGGTAGAAGCAGAGCGGGATGCCAAGATACAATACGGTATCCATGGCGTCTTCCGCATATTTCCTTATCAGTTTCGTGTCGTTGCGTTCGACCGCGGTGGTCAAAAACGGAATGATCGCGATCGAGAATCCCATCGAAACGACGACCGGGATACTGATTAGTTTCGCGCTGGTAAACGACATCAGCGAATAGAACAAATTGGTCTGGACGATCGTTTCGCCATGCGCCAGCATTGCTTTGTTGAAGAAGAGAAGATTTGAGAAGTTCATGTTGCTGCCGAGAAAGACGATCACCAGATAAGGGACCGAAATCGTAAACATCTCCTGCAACAACGTTTTGACATCGACTGCCGGAAACCCTTGACGTCGAGCTTTTTCGAGATAGGGTGGATATTCTTTTCGATCGACAAAGATAAAGTAAAGGATCGCCGCCACCGAACTGACCGAGGTCGCCAACACCGCGAAATAAACCGCCCACATGGAATCGGCCTTGAAGATGTAGACTGCCAAAAATCCCAAGCCCAGTAAAAAGACGATTCGAATGAACTGTTCAAGGACTTGCGAGAAGGCATACGATTTCAAATTACGGGTACCTTGATGAAATCCTCGGAAACTGCTTAACAGCGGAGCGAAAAACATATCGAGCGCGATGATCATGATGACATTGCGCGTCTTGAAGAAGATTTCCGTCCCCGGAGCGGCCTGGACCGTGAATCCCGCGATCTGACCGGCAAACACTAAACCCACTAGCATCGCTAGAAATCCCGAGGCTGCCAAGATACCTGTAGACAACTTTCGGATCAACACAATGGTCCTATAATCTTCACGCACGGTATATTTGGCGATCATCGTGGCGATCGCATATGGAATTCCAGCGATCGAGACATTGAGAATAATGTCATAAATCGAGTAAGCCCTGGCGTAATATGTCAAATTGGCTTCGGTCGCAAGTGCCGCAAACGGTACGACGTACAAGATCCCCATGACTTTCGACAAGAAAATGCCGGCGGAACTGGTCAGTCCCCCGGCGACGATGGATTGTTTTCGACGTGAGATTTCCGCCATGTTATTCCCCCGTCTCGTCCGAGAATTGGACCGTCAAGTCGAAATATTCCCGGTATTGTTCGACTTTGGCGTAATCATGCCAAAGCACCATGACTTTAAGATTAACCACCGGATTGCTTACCGTACTGTTTAAACCGAAACCTTCCGCATAACCTTCGTCAAGATTGACTTGATATGGAACCAAGTTGAATTCACCATCCTCAAACAATCCTACGCACGGCATGATCTCGTCGGCGATTTCCAGTGACTTTCCGTTTTCGATGACCAGGATTTCAACATCGTACATCGCGACGCGCGGATTGTCCACGATGACGTCATAGCGGTATTCGTCGGTGGATAGTTGGTTCATGACGACCGAGATATCGAAGAACTGCGAATCGGATTCGAATTTATCATTGTTTAAAATCGCGGTGTAATACGCGTTGTAACGTTGCAAGTTGGCTTCGTATTTTTTATCGGTGTCGGATTGGCAACCGACGGTTAAAAACAAAACAATCAGGACTAAACATATTTTTTTCATCGGTACACCTCGCGGTTATTATATCAAAGAATCCCTCTTCCGACAACGTCGGTAAGCCGACGCATAATCACTAAAAACAGCGGTCGGAATTATTCCGACCGTTGTTTCTTGGCGTCTTTTTTCGCTTGGATCCGCGTCGCGATATCTTTGGGAACAAGGATCATCGTCCCGTTGAGACCATGGATCTCGACATTGCGCTTGTTTCTCGGTTTGAAACTGCGAATCGTTTTAAATCGCATCAAATCCGAACCGTAGAGAAACTCACGATCATTGACAAACAACGCATACGAAGTGTAGGCTCCGATGATTTCCGAAATCAGTAACATCATGAATACCGATGCCAAAGCGATCTTCGTGACGACGACCTCATCCATCATCAGAATTAAACCGACGGCACTCCCCAAAAGCAGGACATAGGTCCAGACACGCCTCATTGATACATGTTCGCGTTGAAGCGGCATGCCGGAGTCCGCGGCTTTTTTGAGGATTTTACGTTGATTGTTCCAATCGAAAGCCCGGAATGACAATACCATAATGCCTACGACGATCGAGAATAAGATATAAAAGTTGATATCGTTGAAGTTCATTGGGTTACCTTTGTGACATGTTCGATCACGAAATAGTTCTTTTTGCCTTTACGGATGACGGTCAATTGCTGACCGATCGCTTGTTCTTTGGTTACTTTTTCTTCGATCGAGGTTTTCTTGATTCCGTTGACCGAAATGGATCCCGCCGCGATCAGTTCGCGTGCTTCGCGTTTGGAGGCGCAAATTTTCGCCATTGCCAAGACATCGACCAACAAGACATCTTCCTCGATTTCATAGCGACTCGCATCCGCCAAGGCTAAACGGAGTTCTTCGACGTCAAGCTGGTGCCATTCGCCGCTAAACAAGACTTCCGTGATCCGTTGCGCTTTCGCTAGACCGGCTTCGCCGTGAACCAACAAGGTCAACTCTTCCGCCAACGCTTTCTGCGCTTTGCGCAGATGCGGTTCGTTGGCGACACTGTCGGACAATTCCGTGATTTCTTCCACGGACTTAAAGCTCAAGCGTTTCATGAAGTCGATGACATCCGCATCCGCGACATTCATCCAGAATTGGTAGAAATGGTAGGCATCCGTCCGATTCTCATCCAACCAGATGTTCTTCCCTTCTGATTTTCCAAATTTGGATCCATCGGAGTTGGTAATCAACGGGGATGTGACCCCAAAGACTTTCGCGGTTTCCCCGTGGTTTTTACGGATCAGCTCGGTTCCGCTGGTCAGGTTTCCCCACTGGTCGCTTCCGCCGATCTGCATTTCGCAACCATAAGTTTCGTAGAGATGCAACCAGTCGACAGCTTGTAAGATCGTGTAGGTGAATTCCGTAAACGAGATCCCGGAATCCAAGCGTGACGAGATCGTATCTTTGGCGATCATGTAGTTGATGTTGAAATGTTTTCCATAGAGTCGCAGGAAATCGAGGATGTTGATTTTACTGAGCCAATCGTAGTTGTTGACGGCGAGAAAAGCGTTGTCGCCGCCAAGATCGAGGAATCGGGCAAGTTGACGCTCGATTGCCAAAGAGTTGGCCAACACTTCATCCAACGAGATCAATTTGCGTTCACTGGTCGGACGCGGATCACCGATCATACCGGTCGCACCGCCGCAAAGAGCGATGGGGCGATGACCATGTTGCTGGTAACGGCGTAACAACAGGATCTGTTGGAGGCTGCCGATATGCAGAGAATCGGCGGTCGGATCAAATCCGCAGTACAAGGTCATCGGTTTTTGGATGCGTTCTTTCAGTCCTTCAAGATCGGTAACATCTTTGACTAAGCCACGCCATTGTAGTTCTTCTAGAAAATTCATGGGTTGATCTCCTTTTCAAATAAAAAGCGCCCTCGTCCAAGGGCGCATGTTCTGCACGGTACCACCTTAGTTGCCTTTCGGCCTCAAATCCTTAACGCGGAAGACGTCCCTACTTTTGTTAGGGAAGCTCCAAGGTGTATTCACGTAGTTTCAACGACGATTCGCACCGAACATCGTCTCTCTGAAGTTGTCGCTCCGTTACTTCTCCTCTTCAATGCTTTTTCAATTATATCAGAAACCAAGGTTTCTTCAATTACTTTGTCGATTGACGCGGTGTGAATAGATAACTTAACTCGATTTCTTTGTCGTCGATTTCTTCCGCATGCAACATTTTGGTCATCACACGCATCGCAACGGCGCCCAAATCATAGGACGGAATCGCGAAACTGGATAATTGCGGACGCACCATGGCGTTGTATTTGGTATCGATGACACATACGACTTCAAGATCTTGCGGGACTTTGATGCCGTTTTCGCTGGCGGCGTTCGCGACGGCCAAAGCCTGCGAATCACGGTGTGCGATGACGAGGTCATGCGACTTCGTACGGAAATAATCTTTCAAATAGACATACGAAGAACGATATTCGCGCGGGATTTCGATGAAGTTGTCAAAGGTCATCCCCTTGCGTTCAAACGCGCGTTTGGCGCCCTTGATCAACTGTTCGACTGCAAATTTGTTTTTACGGTCTTGGATGATTGCGATGTTCTTGCGGCCTTTTTCGATATATTGAGTCACCAGTTCATAAACGGCTTTCTCCAAATCGACATACACGGAACAGATATTATCGGTCGACATCTTATTGCCGATCAACACGATCGGGAAATTGTACTTCGTCAGCGAAGCCAGCTCGTCAACCATCAGTTTGTCGTTATAGATGACAACCCCGTCGACGCGCGACTTGATGATCGTTTCGATGATTTCGCCGATATCGACGATTCCTTCGGTGGTCGTATGCAACATGATGCTATACTTGTAGATCTTGGCGACATCCAGCAAACCGTTGATGATCTGTCCGGTGTACGTAAAACTGGCTTCCGGAATGACCAACGCGATCGTCGTGGTCTTCTGTAACGCCAAACCTTGCGCGATGGCATTGGGTTTGTACCCAAGCTTCTCGATCGCCTGTTCGACACGCAGACGCGTATCCTCGCGAACGATTTCCAAACCGTTGATGACCCGGCTTACCGTAGCCAAGGATACTTTCGCCTCACTGGCGACATCGTAAATGGTGACTCTTTTCATACTTGATTACGCTTCCTTTACTTCGTCTTCTTCGACGACCGTTTCGTTTGTCGGTTCGTCATTCGGTGCGACCTCTTCCGGACGCAACCATTTCTTTAATCCGTCGACTGCTTTTTCTGCCATATCGATCGTCTTGTCTTTCGCCTTCTCAACATTCCGCTGTACATCCGGATTCTCGCGGATCTCTTCGATCTTTTCCGAAACAAACCCGGCGGAACGTTTCGCGACGTCGACCGTAGTGTCTTTGATATTCGTCAAGGTTTTCGTCAACTCTTCGTTTTCTTTGATCTTGTCAACGACCTTTTCGGTCGCGTCCACGACGTTTTCTTTGACTTTATGGAGTTTTTCCTTCAGTTCTTCATCCTTGCGGATCTCATCGATTTTCTTGGCGGCGGATTCGACGACTTCTTCCGTCTTTTCCTTCAGAATATCGAATTTCTCTTGTAACTTCGCGTCTTTCACGAACTCTTTTGCGGAATCGATGAAATCATCGAATTTCGACTTTTTGTCCGTTTTGACTTCTTCTTCGTTATCATTAAGGATCGGTTCTTCGGGGTTAAATTCATCATTATGGTTTGTCATGCGATTTCTTCTCCTTCGAGGGGATCGATATTCCCTTGCTTTTTATCTTTTCGTTTGTTGATAAAAGACAATACCCAGTCCTTGATCAGGTCGAAATTGGATGCGACCGTAATGAATAGACTTTTGATGGCGTTTTCCGTCGCGTCTTGAACCAGATCGATACTTCCGGACAATTTGTTGAGCGTATGGAGCGGACCCTTTAGATCATTGATCCGATCCGAGACGGTGACGATGGCGGAATCGACTTTCGTGACGGTTCCGGACAATTGTTTCATCATGTCCAGACCGCGTTTGAGAAGCAAAACAAGAAAAACCAGTACGACTACACCCAAAATCGGGAGTAAAAGTGCCGCGATTCGACTTAGTTCCTGCAGTAATTCATCCATGTTTCTCACCTCAACATCAGTATAACGGAGGATGTAAATATTTTCAAGAATTTTGATAGCGCTTTACTAAATCACTCAGAACGTAAATGTCTTTGGAACTCATGAACAGATAAACGGCCGGTCCGAGGTCGGCCAAACGGCGAGCATCGTCTTCGGTGTCTTCGACGACGATCGATCCCGGGATCCGATCTTGCAGGTAAGTGATGTCGATATCGATGCCCTCTTCCGCATCGTCGATGCTTGTGAACGGGCATAACGCGATGAAGTCGGCTTTGGAAAGCGCCGCGGCAAACTCGTCGGCGAAGCGCAATACGCGCGAAACACGGTGGGGTTTGAAAATCGCGATCAACTTCTTGTCCGGGTAGCGCATCCGAGCCGCATCGATCGTGATGGAGACTTCGGTGGGATGGTGGGCGTAATCGTCGATGTAGACATTCTCGCCCTTTTCTTCGACCACAAATCTCCGTGAAGCGCCTTTAAACGAAGATAATCCGTCTTCCATTTGGTCCAAGGTCATACCTTCCAACAAGCCGACGGCGATGCAGGAAAGCGCGTTCCAAAGTAAATGACGTCCGACCAACGGTAAGTGGATTCTTCCTAAATTTGTTCCGTAATAAATGACATTGAAGGACATATCGCGCGGCGTTTCGACGATGTCGATCGCCTGTAAATCATTGCCTGCCTCAACGCCATAATAAAGCGATTCTTGCGATAGTTTCAACGCGCGGACTTGCGCGTCATCGCCAAACAGAATCACTTTCTTTTTCACGTTCTGACTGAATTGTTCATACGCCAGATAATAATCATTTTCGTCCTTGAAATAATCGACATGATCCAAATCGACATTGGTAATGATCGCATAATCGGGGAAATAGGCCAAAAAATGACGACGATACTCGCAGGACTCGACGACCATGAATTTACTGTCTTTTTCAAGATGGCCATGACCGTCACCGATCAGATACGCGGTTTTATCATGTTGCTTCAACATCGCCGCCAACATCGTGGTGGTCGTTGTTTTTCCATGTGATCCCGCGACCGAGACCGATACATACCCTTCCATCAAATGTCCCAGATACTCGTGGTAACGGAAACAGGTCAATGTCGGATTGGATCGAGCCTGAATCACATCCGGGAAATCTTCCTTGAACGCGTTGCCGATGATGACGGTGGCATGATCGGGGATGATCGATCCGAACGGTAAGATCGGAATGTTTTGTAGGTGCAATTGTTCTTCGGTGAATAGATGTTTTTCGATATCGCTACCGGTGACTTCGTGACCGATTTCCTTCAACATACAGGCCAACGACGCCATGCCGGAGCCTTTGATGCCGATGAGAAAAATCATGGCTATGCCTCCTTTAGTTTTCTTCTTCGTCAAATAGATTGAATTGCTCGACGATTTTTTCTTTGGCCACAGGTTCCTCAGCCAAAAGTTCATCCAAGGAAAGGTTATTGACTTCGATGACATGTTCGTTATTGTCCGCGATAGTCGGTGCTTGCGTTACCGGAACTTCGGTGGTATATCCATCGCTTTTCTTAACGCCGTAAATCGGTGAAATGATTGTTTGTAACGTACTGTGATGGACCGGCGAAGCTTCGATTGGTGTCGTCGCTTTGACGACGACCGTTTGCTTGTCTTTATCGCTCATGCCGAAAATCGGGCTAATGACCGGTTGAAACTCATACACGACGCTGCTTTCGCTGACGCTACGTTTGGTCTTCACGATCGGTTCAGGCGTCAAGTCGATCCGCGTCGCGCTTTTGGTCGCTTCAAACACAAAAGGCTTTTCCGTTGGTTTCGTTACAGGTTCTTCGATCTTCGAAGTTTCCTTGAGATCGATGCTGACGGGTTTCTTCTCGATCGCACTGGAAACCGGAGGGAGTTTTACCGGCGCGATGTCCAGTTCTTCCTCTTCGACGACTTCTTCCTCTTCCTCAAAAAACAACGACGCGAGTTTACGTAACATGGTCTTTCCCCTTTCGACGGATTTACTCGTCATCCACTTCTTTACCGGCATCGGGTGAGATCATGTCGATGACTTTCCCGCTTTCCGGCGCCAATTGGCTAAATATATCCAAGGTTTCTTTTTGGTAGTTGATGATTTCGCGGTTTGAGAACAACAGGATGATTTCCTGCGTGTCGACTGTCGCGGTCCGTGCCACCACCATCATATCAAAGAAGAGCTGTGGCGCCAAAGGAAACGGCGCAATGGCGGAAAACAGGAAATACTTCGTTTGTAAGCTGATCAGGTAATTAAGATTATCGACCTGGAAGACGGTCGCATTATATGCGACCTCTTTATTGTCGATCGATCGGTAAGTTCCTTTTTTCGCATAGACCGGACTGGATTTCTGAAGATACTTGCGCAGCAAATCGGTCGTTTCAGCAGCGTAGAATTTATCCGATAAGACTGAAACGATGTCCAAAT
Organism: uncultured Erysipelotrichaceae bacterium; assembly: GCA_942492825.1. Lineage (GTDB taxonomy): Bacteria > Bacillota_I > Bacilli_A > Erysipelotrichales > Erysipelotrichaceae > GWE2-51-13. Next base: position 553,445 of record OW818635.1, read on the forward strand.
TCATCAGGATATTCGTGTTCTGGCTGATCAAAACCGTCGAGGATGCGTTAGATTCGCGTCGTCCGATACTTGGCGGCAAATAATAGCTATAAGACGCCTTATTGTAGTTTTGGACCATCGTCAATTCAAGGTCACGTGCTTGGCTGAGTCGCGATGAAATCTCCGATCGAACGGAGTTTTGCGTCATAGTGGTGCAACCGGTCAGAAGTAAGATCAGACCGATCGTAAGAAGCGTTTTTTTCATGCGGTTCCTCTATTGGTTGGATAACTTCAGTTGATTTAGTTGATTACGGTTTAGCGACTTGACCATCGCGATCGCCGCTTTGCGGGCGTTCAGGAAATCATTGCGATCGATGATCGAACTGTTGGTATGGATATTGCGGGCACAGATACACATCGTCAGCGTCAAAACGCCTTCAAACGACTTATGAATCGCACCGGCGTCGGTACCGCCCATCGATTGGTAATATTGATATGGGATTTTTTCTTTGGTCATCACATCGACGTAATGATCCAGAAAACCACGGTGCGGGAGATAATTGGCATCGATGAAGCGTACCAAGGGTCCGTTTCCTAACTGACCGAATTCTTCTTTTTTACCGTTGGCGTCATTGGCTGGCGAACAGTCGAAGACGATCGCCGCATCCGGGTTGACCAAGTAGGTCGCCGTCGTCGCTCCGCGCAGTCCGGTTTCTTCCTGTACGGTCGCACCGACAACCAAGTTGATATCCAACTGAACATCTTTCAACGCTTCCAACACTTCCAATCCCATGATGCAACCGTAACGGTTGTCCCACGCTTTCGCAAGCAGACGTTGACCGTCACCCAATGGCATAAACGGTCCATCCACGACGATCGAATCACCCAAACGAATGCCCCAAGCTTCCGCTTCCGCTTTGGAAGTCGCGCCGATGTCGACCAACATGTTCTTGATCTCCATCGGTTTCGCGCGATCCGCTTCGGTCAACAGATGCGGCGGAATACTGCCGATCGTACCATGAAAGAGTTTCCCTTCACGATTTTTAAGCGTTACCCGTTGGCCCAACAAGGTTTGGTTCCACCATCCCCCGATCGGCGTCAATTGAAGACATCCGGTGGCGTTGATCCCTTTGACATAGAATCCGACTTCATCCATATGTCCCGCCAACATGACGGTCGGCGCATCCGGGGTTTTCGACTTCTTGATCCCGAATACCGAACCGAGTTGGTCGTAAATCACTTCGTCGCAATACTTCGCATATTCTTTCGACAAGTAGCTGCGGACTTCGCCTTCGTCGCCGCTGACACCCATCAATTGCGTCAACGTTTCCATGCGACGCAAGGTTTGTTTCGTTAGTTTCATACTTTCCTCCATACGGCGCGATAGATCGGTTGGCCGAGTTCCATGAAGTAGGTCTCGTACTCGCTGATCGCGTCTTCATCGTGTTGATCACGTCGAAAATCGACGCTGAATTCTTCCATTTTTAAGGGATACCCTCCACATTGTAGCACGGAATATTCGAAGAATCCGTTGTTATCCGTCTTCAAATGGATTTCACCTTGTTCTTTCAGAAGCGTCAAATAAGTCGGAAGAAACAAGGGTGATGTTAAGCGACGTTTGGCATATCGTCTTTTCGGCCACGGATCGCTGAAATTCAAATGTAACACGTCGATTTCGCCGACGCTAAACCATGTTGAAATCTCCGCCGCTTCCGCGACGATCCAAATCATGTTTTCAGGTAAGATTCCCTGGCATTTCTTCAATGCGACGGCGGAAACGCTGGCATCGCGTTCAATGGCGATCCATGTAATGTCCGGATAGAGTTTCGCCATCTTCGTGCAATAATCCCCTTTTCCGCTGCCGATTTCCACATGGATCGTGGTTCGCTGAAGTAATTGTCGCCATTTCCCTTGGTGTTGCGAAGGTTGGAACACGACTTGGCTCAAACTCTCCAAATATTCCTTCGCTCCTGGTTTTTTTCGCATGCGCATATGAATTACCGGGTCAGTTCGTAAATGGCTTCCGCATAAATGGCGGTTGCGAGGATTAAGGCTTCGATTTCGACGCCTTCGTCTTTTTGGTGGGCGTCGCCGACCCCTTCGATCCATGGACGCGTCGGGAATTCCGCACCGAACGCCACGAAATTGGGCAAGGTGCGCGCATAGGTTCCGCCACCCATCGTCAGTAATGGCGTTTCGGTATCGCCGCTGTGTTTACGATAAATTTTATCCAACGTGCTGACCAATTCGCTTTTCGGATCCACAAACAACGGAGCTTTGTTTTCGGTCAATATCAATGTCAAATCGAGACCTGAGTTTTTAAAGGCCGTTTTCACGGTTTCGTAAATCGTTACGCCGTCGCATTCTTGGGGATAGCGGATATCCAGTTTCAAAGAAACATGATTATCACCGATATTGACGATCCCGAGATTCATCGTCAAGTCGCCCATATGGCCGCCACGTTTTTTGATATTGAGGTGTTTCCCGCGATAATCGGAAAGCAATCCTGCCAATCGTTTCGCGAGTTCATCGTTGTAACTAGCGCCGATGAAGTTTAGCGCATGCCAAGCCGCGTTGATGCCTTCCTGCGGGGTCGAACCGTGGCTGAAGACACCGTCGAAATGATAGGTCGTCGTGGTTTCGTCAGAACGAAGCGTTCCTTTGACATCGTGGGTGGCAAGATAAAACGCGAATTCTTTTTCCATCGCTTTTCCCAACACCGTAACTTCGGCTTCACCGATGACGATGTTCGGACGTTCACCTGCTTTTAAGGATTGGATGACACTGTCGGCTTTTCCTTCGATCAGAATGTTCATGATTCCTTTTTCACCGTAGATGACAGGAAAGGAAGCATCCGGAACAAAACCGAAGTCAGGGATCGGACCGACTTTCTTATAATGTTTCATGCAAGCCATGCCGGATTCTTCATCGCAGCCGGCGATCAGATAGATTTTCTTTTTCGGGGTATATCCCGCATCCTTCAATAATTTCATCGCATAGAAAGCCGCGACGGTCGGACCTTTGTCATCGCCGGTTCCGCGACCGTAAATGACGCCGTTTTCGATTTCACCGCCGAAGGGATCTTTAGACCATCCCACGCCGATCGGAACGATGTCCAAATGTCCCAACATTCCCATCGAAGTTTCACCTTCGCCCCATGAAACGTATCCGGCGTATCCGTCGAAATCGGCGGTCGTAAATCCTTCTTTGGCACCCTTTTCGAGAAACCAATCCAACGCTTTTCGAAGTTCTTTCCCAAACGGAGCGTTCTCTGTAATCGTTGATACGTCCGACAGACTGGGAATCGAAACGATTTCCCGAACGTCGTTGACGAGTTCGTTTTCGTATTTTTTAGCAAGTTGATAGAAATCCATGGTAAGTCTCCTTTTCTTAACGTTTATTTTACCATATCCTTGGTCTACCTTGAAAAGAAAACGGCTTACGCCGTTTTACTTTCTGTCTCTATTTCCGTGATACGGACGACGTTCGCCGCCTTCCGAGCGTTCACGCGGAGCGCGAACCGGTTCGACGTAGCCTTCCGGTTTCTCTAAAAGGTCTTTGATGGAGACGTTGACACGTCCCTTTTCATCGACTTCGATGACTTTGACTTTGACGATCTGACCCATCTTCAACACGTCGGAAGGTTTCTCAACGCGTTCATAGGCGATCTTGGAGACGTGGACCATACCGTCCGTGCCCGGGAACAATTCGACGAAGGCGCCGAATGCTTCCAAACGGACGACTTTTCCGTCGTAGATTTCGCCGACTTTGGCGGTACGGCAGATTCCTTCGATTTTTGCGCGTGCTTTATCGATCGAGGCTTGGTCTTGATGGTAAATCATGACTCTGCCGTCGTCTTCGATGTCGATCTTCACGTTATTGCAATCGGCGATGATCTGGTTGATGATCTTCCCGCCGGCGCCGATGACGTCGCGAATCTTATCGGTCGGAATCGTCAACATGCTGATCTTCGGTGCGTAGGTACCGACATGGTCACGCGGTCCGCCGATGACGGCCAACATGTTTTCCATGATTTCCAAACGTCCGACTTTGGCTTGCGCCAAGGCTTCTTTTAGGATTTCGCGGTTAAGTCCGGCGATTTTGATATCCATCTGCATCGCCGTGATGCCTTCTTTGGTCCCGGCGACTTTGAAGTCCATATCGCCGAAGTGGTCTTCCATGCCTTGGATGTCGGTCAAGACGGTGTAATGGTCGCCGAAGGTGACCAATCCCATCGCGATGCCCGCGACCGGCGCCTTGATCGGAACCCCGGAGGCCATCAAGGCCATCGTGCCGGCACAGATCGAAGCTTGCGAACTGGAACCGTTGGATTCCAGCGTTTCCGCAACTAAGCGGATCGCATACGGGAAATCGATTTCATTGGGAAGAACTTGCAACAGGGCACGTTCACCTAAGGCACCGTGACCGATTTCACGACGTCCCGGAGAACCCATACGTCCCGTTTCCCCGACCGAATACGGCGGGAAATTATAATGGTGCATGAAGCGTTTGGTTTCGACTTCGGTCAAATCGTCGATGATTTGGTTATCGCCTAACGGACCCAAAGTACAAACGGACAGAACCTGCGTTTCACCGCGGGTAAACATCGCGCTGCCATGGACACGCGGCAACAAATCGATCTGACTGTTGAGCGGACGCAACTGATTGACGGCACGACCATCCGGACGGATCTTATCGATGGAAATCAAACGACGAACTTCGTCGGAGACGATCGTATGCGTGATTTCTTTGACTTGCTTCAAGGTTTTGGATTTAATGCTATCGCTTGCGTAAGAACGACCTTCGAACAAGGCGACCGTTTCGGCTTCGATTTCGTCGATCTTCCCGTAACGTTCCAATTTTTCATGGATCCGAACGGCTTCTTCCAAACGTTTCTGGCTGAATTCACGAACTTCCGCGTTCAGAACCGGATCGACTTCATAGAGTTTGATCTCCATTTTGGCTTTACCGACCTGGGCGGCGATTTCAAGTTGGAAATCGCAGAGCTTGCGGATGAATTCGTGTCCGAACAACATCGCTTCGAGCATCGCTTCTTCGCTGACTTCCTTCGCGCCGGCTTCGACCATGTTGATGGCATCGCGGGTACCCGCGACGATCAGGTTGATGTCGGACTTCTCGGCTTCCGCCACGGTAGGATTGATGATGTATTCGCCATTGACGCGACCGACTTGGACGCCGGCGATCGGACCGTTGAACGGAACATCGCTGACGCAAAGCGCCATCGACGCGCCAAACATCGCAGTCATTTCAGGGGTGCAGTCGTAATCGACGGATAAGACGGTATTGACAACTTGAACTTCGTTACGGAAACCATCCGCAAACAGCGGACGGATCGGACGGTCGATCATGCGCGAAATCAAGGTCGCATGTTCGCTCGGACGTCCTTCGCGACGCAAAAAGCCGCCCGGGATTTTCCCGACGGAGTAGAGTTTTTCTTCATACGTAACGGTTAACGGAAAGAAATCGATGTCCTTCGGACTTTTGTTGGCGGTCGCGGCACTTAAGACGACCGTGTCCTCGTAGCGGACCAATACGGATCCGCCGGCTTGTTTGGCAATTTCTCCCGTTTCGACAGTTAGATTTCTTCCACAGAAATCTAAACTAAATACTTGTTTTGCCATGTGTTCTCCTTATGTTTTTAACTCTATTATTCTATCACAGGTCTGCTTGAATTACTAATGTTGTTTTCGCTTACAAAACCATAAGAAAAGCAACCCTGAGGTTGCTCTATCCGACTACTTACGCAAGCCTAAACGTGCGACCAAATCGCGATAACGATAGAGATCTTCGCCGCGCAGGTAAACCATCAGGCTTCTGCGACGACCGACCATCTTCATCAATCCGCGAAGTGAGTGGAAGTCTTTCTTGTGTTCTTTGAGGTGTTCCGTCAAACGGTTGATTTGAGCGGTAAGGACGGCGACTTGAACTTCGACCGATCCGGTATCGCCTTCGAAACGGGCGAAATCCTTGATGATCTTAGTCTTTTCATCTTTCAATAACATGTGTGTACTCCTCCTGTTTGAGTCCTTCTGGACCGCGTGGACGGATGAGGAAATCCGTAGACCCAGTACCAAAAGCATGGATAGAATATCACATCCTGCCGTTTTTAGCAAGTCAATCCCGTGATATACTATCAGGGAGGTGAAACTATGAAAAAAATCGCATGGATCGGCACCGGCGTGATGGGATGCGCCATGGCTCAGCATCTATTGGATGGCGGTTACGAAGTCCACGTCTTTACGCGGACGCCAAGTAAAGCACAATCGCTGATCGATAATGGCGCCATTTGGCACAACGATCTTGCTTCTTGCGTTAAAGAAGTAGACATCGTGTTTACGATGGTCGGTTATCCCAAAGACGTGGAAGAAGTCTATTTCGGCGATAAAGGAATTCTCAATAACGTTAACCCTAACACGATTTGCGTCGACATGACGACCTCTTCCCCGCAACTTGCCAAAAAGTTATACGTTGAAGGTCAACTGCGACATATTTCCGTCTTGGACGCTCCGGTTTCGGGCGGCGACATCGGGGCGCGTAACGCGACGTTGGCGATCATGGTCGGCGGAGACAAAGATTCTTTCGAAATCGTCTTTCCACTATTTCAATTGCTCGGTAAAAACATCCGTCATCTCGGACCGGCATCCTTTGGCCAACATACCAAGATGGCGAACCAGATCGCGGTCGCCGGCGCGATCGCCGCAACCACCGAAGCAATCCTCTATGCCCAAAACGCAGGATTGGATCTACCTTCGACCTTGGAAGTCCTCTCGTCCGGTGCAGCCGGAAGCTGGCAACTCTCAAACAATGGACCGAAGATTCTAAAGGAAGACGTTGCGCCCGGTTTCTATATCCACCACTTCGTGAAAGACATGAACTTGGTGTTGGATGAAGCGAAAGCCTTTGACATCGAACTTCCGGTTCTTTCGACGGTGCTTGAGCGCTATCAACGTCTGGTGAAACAAGGTGACGGGAACTTAGGAACCCAAGCATTGTATAAAACATATACGAAGAAATAAATGAAGACGGATCCGAGCGATCCGTCTTTTTTGATTATGGGTCGTTTTTATTACGGCACAAACTCCACAAGCACATCATTCAACAAGGCCATTCCTTCATTGGTAGTCCGAAGATATCCGTCGACGATTTCCACGTTGTGACGTTTGATATTGGTTTCGATGGCTTGGGTGAAAACTTCCGTCAAATCGACACCGAAGCGTTGTTTGAAACGATCAAGTTTGATTCCTTCGGTAAGTCGTAATCCCATCATCACGAATTCGAATCGCTCGTCGTCAACCGATAACGGAATCGTATCCATGCATACGTTTCGGTGTGCGTAGTCTTCCAAATTGGTTGTCTTCAAGATCCGCGTATGATTTGTCATCTGGGTCGCGCCCGGTCCCAAACCGTAGAAGTCATCATAATGCCAATATGCCAAATTATGACGCGAAGGTTTGTCTTTCGTAAAGCTGGAGATTTCATAGCGATTAAAACCTGAATCTTCCAGGATCTTGACGGCTTCGAAATACATCGCTGCTTCCAGATCCGGCTCGGCGGGTTGGATTCCCTTGCGTCCGAACTCCGAATGTTCCTCGATGGTTAAACTGTAGAGCGAGATATGCGTGATGTTTTGGTTCAAAGCGGTATGTAAGGTTTGTTGCCATGACTCTAAGGTCTGGGTCGGTAGACCGTAGATCAAATCGATCGATAGATTCGTTATCCCATGGCGATGTAAAGTCGATATCGCGTTTTGAATATCTTCAGGGGTATGCGTACGGTTAAGTCGACTTAACTCATCTTGATCAAAGGTTTGGACACCCATACTGACGCGGTTAACCCCAAACGAAGCCATCAGAGCGGCTTTTTCGTCATCGATGGATTCGGGGTTGGCTTCCACCGTAAACTCGGTAGAAGCATCGTGATAGCCATCCAGAAAGGATAACAACGAACCAAATTCATCAATACTTAACGAAGTCGGCGTTCCACCCCCGATATATAACGTGTTCATGATCTGAGGGGGAATTTCTTTGATTTCTTCATATAAAGTCAGTAAATAACGTTCGACCAAAATCGGATGGATCTTGACACGCGTAAAGTCGCAGTACCCGCAAATGTCCTCACAAAACGGGACATGGATGTACATCGATTGGATCATAGCGAAGGATACCGTTGATCGATGTCAGGGAATTTGGATTCCACGACTTCTTGGGGATCCCATCCCAAATCATGACACAACGACAGGGCGTACATTAAGACATCCGCCAACTCGGATTTAACTTCGTTTAAATCCGGTGTGACTAGATAACATTCCAGTAGTTCGCCCGCTTCGACGAAGACGGATTTCGCCAAGATCTCCGGGGTATCGGTCTTGTCCCAACCTTTCGCGATCCGCATCTGTTGGATGCGTTGGATGAGTTCTTCCATTACTTTTCTTCCATCGACAAGACCGCCATGAACGCTTCTTGCGGGACTTCGACGGACCCGACCATCTTCATGCGTTTCTTGCCTTCTTTTTGTTTCTCTAATAGTTTCTTCTTACGGGAAACGTCGCCGCCATAACACTTGGCCAAGACGTTTTTGCGCAGGGCTTTGATATCGCTGCGGGCGATGATTTTATGGTTGATGGCGGCTTGGATGGGGATTTCGAATTGTTGGCGCGGAATCAAACCGCGTAGTTTCTCGGTGATCACTTTGCCTCGTCCATACGCGAAGTCGCGGTGTACGATGATCGACAAAGCATCGATCGGTTCCGAGTTCAACAGGATATCCATCTTCACTAAGTCCGAGGTTTGATAGCCGATGATTTCATAGTCCAAGGATGCATAGCCTTTGGTGGCGGACTTCAACTTATCGAAATAGTCGAAAACGATTTCGCCCAAGGGGAGATCGTAGATGAGGGTATTGCGGGTCGGATCGATATAACTCATATCACGGTAAATGCCGCGTTTTTTCTGACTCAGTTCCATAACGGCGCCGATGTATTCCTTCGGAACCATGATCGTCGCTTTGACGTAAGGTTCTTCCATGTGTTCGATGCGTTGGACGTCCGGCAATAAAGAAGGATTGTCGATCTCAAGTTTGGTACCATCGGTCAGAAATGCATGGTAAACGACCGAAGGCGCGGTTGCGATAAGATTCAAGTTGTACTCACGTTCGAGTCGTTCCTGAATGACATCCATATGTAAGAGTCCCAAGAAACCGCAACGGAAACCGAAGCCGAGCGCTTGCGATGCTTCCGCTTCGAATCGAAGCGCCGCGTCGTTGAGTTGGAGTTTCTCCAAAGCATCGCGTAGGTCGTTGTATTTATTGGTGTCGACGGGATACAGTCCGCAAAACACCATGGAATTCAATTGGCGATATCCGGGCAACGGTTTGTCCGCGGGATTTTCGACCAAAGTGATGGTATCCCCGACATGGACGTCTTTGACGGATCGGACCGTCGCGGCGATCCAACCGACTTCCCCGCAACTGAGTTTATCCTTTTTGATTTCCTTGGGAGAACGGATCCCGAGTTCGGTGACTTCGTATTCGGCGTTAGTGGCCATGAAGCGGATCTTATCCCCGACGCTGACTTCCCCTTCTTTGATGCGGACATAGGAAATGACGCCCCGATACGCATCGAAGATCGAGTCGAACACCAAAGCTTGAAGCGGGTTTGTGGGCTTGCCTTGCGGTGCGGGAACACGTCGGACAATTTCTTCGAGAACTTGGTCGACATTGAGTCCGCTTTTTGCGGAAATGCGCGGAGCATTCTTGGCTTCCAACCCGATGATGTTTTCGATTTCCTCGATCACCATATCCGGCATTGCGGACGGTAGATCGATCTTATTGATGACCGGGATGATCTCCAAGTTATTGTCGAGAGCTAGGTAAACGTTAGCGAGGGTTTGCGCTTCGATGCCCTGCGATGCATCGACAACCAAAACGGCGCCTTCGCAAGCGGCCAGTGAACGTGACACTTCATAGGTGAAGTCGACATGTCCCGGGGTGTCGATCAAATGGAGAAGATACTCTTCCCCGTCTTTCGCTTTATATTTTAATTGCACCGCGTTCAGTTTGATCGTGATGCCGCGTTCGCGTTCCAACGACATGCTATCGAGGATCTGCTCGACCATATCGCGGGATGCCACGGTATCGGTCATTTCGAGAATCCGGTCGGCGAGGGTGGATTTCCCGTGATCGATATGCGCGATGATAGAAAAATTACGGATTTTCGATTGATCCATGTTGCGTCCTCCTTGAGTAAACGTAGTATACCGAGAATCGGTGGAAAAAGAAAGTACCCGAAGGTACCGGTCAACCTAGATTTTGTCGCGGAAGGTCCGAAGTTTACGGAAGAGAACAAACGCGATCAATGCGCAGACGACGCCTTGGAGAAGATTGTATCCGAAGGACAGGATGAAAACACCGGCGTTTTGCGCGATGATCACATCGGTGATCCCGTAGGCCAAGGCCATCCATGTGCCACCGACCAAGAATACCCAAAACGGTACGTCTTTTCCCTTATGGTGTTGGACCCAATACCCGATCAACAAGGCTTCGATCGCTTTAATGATCAAGGTAAAGGGCGCATAGACGCCATAACCCAGAAGTAAGTCCGCCAACATCGAAGCTAACCCTGCCAACATCGAGAATGGTAAGGGCAATAACACGGCCATGCCCATGACCATGACATCGCCAAGGTTGAGGTAACCGGTGAAAATAGGGAATCCGATATACATCGTCACGACCAAGACCATCGCCATCAACAGCGCAGTAATGCTTAACGTTTTAACCTTCATTTGTTTCACTGAAGCAAGCGTGAACAAGTGTCTTTCCGACACCGTTGTAAAAATCGCTTGCGTTGACCTTTCCTTTTCCTTCAAGTTGCAATTCACTGAGTAAGAGTATGCCGTTTTGCGCTTGGACAGCCAATGAATCATCGATCATTCCGAGCACTTCACCGATGTTGCCTTTGGTTTCATTATAAAGCAGAGATGCTTTATGAAACTTGATTTTCTTATTTTGCAGGATTCCATATCCGATCGGCCATGGAATCAGACCCCGGATATGATCATAGACGATCTTAGCATCGCGATGAAACGAAATGAATTCTTCTTCTTTCGAGATATTGTACGCAAAACTGACCTGACTTTCGTCTTGGATCGACCAGACTGCGGTATCATCGAAAATCGACGGTAAGCTTGTTTTTAATAGTTTCGCTGCCGCAACCATCATCTTTTCGCTATAGGATCCCATCGTGTCAGTGTCCGAGATTTCAACTTCGGCTTGCGACATCACATCCCCGGCATCCATGCGTTTAACCATGCGCATGATCGAGATGCCCGAAGTCTTATTTCCGTCGATGATCGCTTTATGGATCGGCGCTCCGCCGCGATATTTCGGTAAAAGCGAAGCATGGATATTGATACTGCCATACGTCGGAAGATTGAGGATCCGATCCGGAATAAACTGACCGTAGGCACAGGTCACGATCAAATCGGCTTGATACGATGCAAGGTCTTCGGTGATGTCGCCGATCTTGATCGGTTGCAATACCGGGATTCCATAGGTTAAGGCTTTGGCCTTGACAGGCGTAGGCAATACTTCATGTTTGCGTCCGACCGGTTTGTCCGGTTGGGTCACGACGGCGACGATTTCGTAGTTTTCTTCCTTGAGAACTTCGAGCATCCGCACCGCGAATTCAGGCGTACCCATGAAGATGATTCGTTTTTTTGTCATAAGTCCACCTCTCGTTCGATATTATAGCATATTTTCGGCATTTGTCTGCCCTGACGGGGCGTCATTCTGCGCTTTGTTCCTTGCTTTTTGAACAGGGGTTTGCTATAATCAGACGGTACAAAGGACAAGGAGGTGCACGCATGCCACAAATCAAATCCCAGAAGAAACGCTCTCTTACCAACTTAAAGCGCGGTGTCGCCGTTACATCCGAAAAATCCGCTTTGAAAACCGCGATCAAGAACGTCTTGAAGGCTGTCGAATCGAAAGATGTCGAAGTCGCCAAAACCGCTCTGGATTTCGCGAACTCGAAGTTGGACAAAGCGGTTACCGGCGGTATTCATCATAAAAACTACGCAGCCCGTCAGAAATCACGTTTGGCCAAACTCGTAGCGTCCATCTAAGAAACGATCAATCGAAAGATTGATTTTTTTATATTATTTTTCAGAAAAACGATGTTGATGTTCTTGGATCAACATCGCTTTTTGTCCGTTTCCCATGACCAAATAAAGCTGTAGCCAGTCTTGTAAATTACCCAAATATACGGTCTGATCTTCGATCATGATCGATGTTGAAAGTTGTGGATCGAAACGATAGTCATAAACGAGATTTCCATTGACAATTTTCATCTCGGCGATGAGATCGACCGGACACGCTTCGAAACTACCTCGGGCAAACCTTGACGAACGGAAGATACCCTTCGGTCCGGATTCAAGGAAGTCACCGTGAAGCATCAATAAATGCAATGCGACATCGAAATCTTCGGGTACGACGAAAAGATCGATATCATGCGGCTCGATATTGATCCCCGATAGTTTCAATAAGCACGATCCGCCGACCCACCAACGAACTTTGTTCGCATTAAACAAAGTCGCGATTTCTGAGATAATATGATTAATGTCTTCATGTAAGATAAGTTCCATCGAATCGATATCCACGTAACGGTCGGCGATGCGCATTTCATTATGAAAGGTTCCGATATATGAAAAACCGAACTTCTTGTATAGCGCGATCGCGGGTTGATTGTCGCTCCGGACCGTCAAATTGATTTTCGTGATGACGTCGGTTGATTTCGCCCATTCGATCATCGCCGTCAAAAGCTGACTACCGATACCTTGGTGCCAGTATTCACGCAGAACGCTGATGCCGATCGACGCCACATGTGCCAATCGAGGACGGGGTTTGGAAGCGATGTTGGCGGTCGCGAGGATCCGATCTCCATCGACCACTACGAAATGCGCGGCGCTTTTCGATGTTTCAAGCGTTTTGAGGTATTCGATTTCCCCTTCGAGGGTGATCGGCATATCTTGACTACCGAAAGTAAGGTTATCCGTTTCATCCGCGACGATGTTGAGGTATTCAATCATCGCCTGTGCATCGTCGACTGTGGCTTTGCGTAACAGAATGGTTTGATTATTGGGTAATTCGATTTTCGTCATTATCTTTCCTCATCCGGCAGACAGACGATTTCCGTCGCTAAACCGCCCAAGGAAGTTTCTTTAAGCTCCATCGGGATTTTCTTACCTGTATAATTCATTGTCCGTACGACCATGTCGAAACTGACCCGGTTCGGTTTGACGTTACCGATATAATTGGCCATCATGACCGCATCCATCGCCCGTAGCGTCGCCGCGCCATTGCGTTCGATACACGGGATAATGACATACCCGCCAACCGGATCGCAGGTCAAACCGAGGTGGTGTTCCATCGCGATTTCGGCGGCGTATTCGATTTGGCGTAGACTTAAGTTTTCAAGATAAGCGACGGATGCCGCAGCCATGGCACATGCGGCGCCGATTTCGGCCTGACATCCACCCATCGCGCCGGAGATGGTCGCATTGCGTTTGATGATGTTCCCGAACATTCCGCCGACAAGCAATGCCTGGACCAATTTGCTTTTACTGACGCCGATATCATGATAATAGTGATACATGATCGCCGCCATGACGCCGCTGGACCCTAAGGTCGGTGCCGTCACGACCATTCCGCAGGCTGCGTTTTCTTCGTTGTTGGCATAGGCATATGCGACCAACCGCATGCGTTGTTTGACGCTGGGGTCATCCATGCTTTCCGCACTTAGCTTCAGTGACTTTGCGATACGGGGCATATTGAGTTTACCCGGCAACGTTCCGGTCGTATTTAATCCGCGTTCCACCGCCTTCAACATATGCGCAAGGATCGTGTTCATATACGGATCGATGTCCGGTTCATATTCCTTCACCAATGCGGCGATCGAAAGATTGCGTCGTTCGCATCCTTCCATGATTTCGGTCATGCTTGTAAAGGGATAGACTTTCCGTTGAAAGTCGAAATCTTCCTCGACGACCTTAATGCTTCCACCGCCTAAGGAAAAGACATTCCATTCACCGATGATTTCGTTTTTTAAGTTGTAAGCCCGATAACGGACACCGTTTTCAAAATCATACTCCCAATGAAGTTTAAACGTGACTTTACAGAATTTCGGTTTGAACGTATCGATAATGATCTTGTCGGTGAAGTGTCCCCTGCCGGTCAACGAAAGCGATCCGTAAAGTTCCGCATCGAAACTGACCGCATCCGGAAATCGTTCCTTAAAAAGCATTGCCGCGCGCCAAGGCGCCACCGTATGGCTGCTGGAAGGTCCCGGTCCTGTTTTATAGAGTTCTTTGAGTGATTCCATGGTCACCTCGTCGCTTCGATCAAGAAGAGTTCGAAGCCGAATTTCTTATCCACCAACCCGGATTTACTTTTTTGGTCCAACTGCGCCAAGACATTCAATATATAAAGTAAACGTGAACTTTCCCCGGCTTGCGCCAAGCCCAAGAGTCGGCTCACGCGATAGAGATCCACTTTCGTCGACGATCCCAACAAAGTATTGACGATTTCCTGACGATGCAAACCCTGTTGGTGCAGTGACAACACCTGATACATCAACCGGATCTGACTTGCGATCAACCCCATAAATGATAAAGGTTCCACATTCAAGACGACCATGTCGTTCCAAATGCGCAGACAACGTGCCAAATCCTTATCCATCAACGCGTTGATCAAATGGAATGTCTCGCTATCCAACGGACGTGATACCAAGGCGCGAACATCCTCAGTTTTAATGTGATCACCATAAAGTTTCAGTTTATCCAGCTCCCGGATCGCATTGACCATTTGGTTATCCAAACGTGCCGCCAGTTCGTTGAATGCTTCATTGTCGAACTTCAATCCCCGCTGATTGGATTGATCGCGTAAGAACGCTTTAAATTCCGCTCCATCGAGTTTCTTTTCATGGATTTCCCGACAATACTTCTTGATCAGTTTATACACCTTTTTATTGGTGTCGATGTTTTCTTCATGATGAATAAAAATGATCGAACAGAAATCGCTGGGATGGGATAGATAATTCTCGAGATCGCGCATTTCCCCGTCGCTTAAGTTCGATCCGCGCGTCAAGAAGACGCAATAATTGACGATGATGATTTTGTGTTCGCTGAAAAAAGCAAACGTAGATGCTTCCTCAAGTACTTTTCGCATCGAAAAGTCGTTCTCCGAAGCATCGTAGACGATCGTATTCATGGTATCTTGCTTTTTGACGTGTTCTTTGATCAATTGATCGACACGTTTCGAAAGAAGATATTCTTCGTTTCCGTAGAGAAGATAGTTCAATTTACCACCGCATCCATTATACCAAATCCATGTCGTCTCCGCGCTTCCATTTTGCCTTTATCGTTGAGTTTTAACCAGAAACCATCTTCCCTGCGATGAGGTCACAAGCGCAAATCCCGGAAACAGACTGACCGTGATGTCTCCGTCTTGTCGTGTCATGCGATACGGTAGGCGATAATCGCGAAGACGTTGAAGAACGGAAGCATGCGGATGTCCATAGTTGTTTTCTCCGACGCTAATGATTGCGAGTTTGGCTTGGATCGATCCTACGAATGACTCGGAAGTCGCAGTTTGACTTCCATGGTGCCCTAACTTAACGATATCGGTCTGAAGTTCATATTTGTTGATTAAATCTTGTTCGACTTTGACATCCGTATCGGCCATAAATAGAAACCGAGTTCCCAAAAGCGATGTCGCATAGACCAACGAGTCGGCATTCGTTTCACCATAGGTCGTGTTCGACGTCAAATTCATCAGATGCAATCCGGGGCAGCTGATATTTTGTAGGTCGGTAACTATATTATCGATCGTAAACGAAGCCGAATATACTTGTTTGTTTCCCGCATGATCCGCATCGTCATGCGTCAATACCAAAGCATCCACATGATTGACGGATTTCGATCGTAAAGTCGAAATCAACGTTTTCGCTTGGATCGGCGGTCCGGTATCCATCAAAACCGTACAGCGATTCAACGCGCTTCGCACCAACATCGCATCACCTTGACCGGCATTCAGATAAACAACTTGCGGAATCGGTAAAAGATAGTATCGAAATGGGGACATCACAAAACATACGAGGATGATTTTGTGGAGTCTACGGCGAGATGGAAAAAACAGAAAAAGAATAAGTCCGCATAAAAGTATCCAGTCCGGAAGCATACCGATCCATTGAATGGTTTGAGTAGGAAGAAATAAGTAGAATGTTGAGATTAAGTGATAGAGACCGACGCAAACGTAGGATAAGTACGGTATGAAGAGTGATAACCAAAACAGTAGAACGAGAGGTTTCATCAATGAACGTAAGAACGGAAAAAGAAGGATGTCAAGTGGCGATACGATGGCTTCTGAGCGTGAAAAGACAAATGCTAAGAAAAGCCACGAAACAAGACGTTGAATTTTTTGCGGGAAAAACAAGCTACTGGCTTGAAACAAGAGCGGAATCAGAATCGGCCATTGCGATAAGGTTTGGGGACAAACGAGATAGAATATGAAGATCGATAATGAGAACTTCAAGGTACGATCGTTGATCCAAAAACGTAAAAATAAATCGACGAGGATGCGCCATGCGGCAAGCGGAAATCCGAATAACCAACTGAACAATAGTAATCCGAGAAAGCGAAGATAACGTGCAAGTTTCTCAGATGCGACGAAGATCAAAACTAGATCCATGACATACAGAAACACCGAGAATTGGATTCCCATGGAAACGACATCGAAAATTCCAAGTGTTTTATTCGTATCATAAAGCAAATCACGCCAAAGCGTCGTAAACGCACTGTGATGTTGTGCTACGCCGCCGACTAGCAATTCATGTAGGAAAGTCTTGCGACAAAATACTTGGACTTGTGAATCGGATACACTGCCGATGATGCGGTTTGCTTGTGCCCAAGACCGAGCATCGAATCCGAAATCACCGACACGGTTTTGAATCTGATTGACTTCACCGGTGTTGACGACGCGATCCATCGCATGAAAATCACTGACATCATCGGTTAGCACTAAAATACGATCGAATCCTTTCGCAACAAGGACCGAAGAAGGATTGATTTCGATGATGGTTCCTTCGGTGAAGGAATTGTTGGGGACAACGACAAGTAAACGAAGTAGAATCAATATTCCAACCACCAAAAAAGCAAACCGTTGACGTGGTTGGATGCTTTTACATAACGCGAGTATTCCGATTAAAAGACTCCAGAACGGACTTTTCGTCGACATAGCAATCAGGATAAGAATCGATGATGCAACAAACAGTCGTCTCATATCCGAATGTGATCTTTGAGTTTCGCGAACAACTTATCCTTGATCCCTTTGACTTTCATGATATCTTCGATCTGTTGAAAAAGACCATGCGCGAGACGATAATCGACGATGCGTTTCGCCATGGCGGGTCCAATCCCTGGAAGTGTCGCCAGTCCTTCCGCATCGGCGGTATTGATGGATATCTTGGCAAGTGACTCACGACCTTCAATAATCAAGATGTCACCGTCTTTCAACACGATCGTTTGGTTCAATGTGGTGATATCGCTGGCATCGGTAAGTTTCACATAGGTTAGAAGATCGCCGATGGTCGCATAACGTTGAAGTTTGAACGTACCGGGGTTGGCGACTTCGCCGCGGACCGAAACTTGAATCGATTGGCTTTCTTGCGGGTAGATTTCGGTTTGACAACCGATGAGTAGCAACAGAAAAAAAAGCAGGAAAGGTTTCATGGGAAGTCCTCCTGCTTTATGTTATGAATGGTTTGCTTGGATTCCTAGTCGATCGACAAGATCCGAACGTGGTACGGTTCTTCGACCGGAACGATTACTTCATCTCCGACGCGATGTTCCATCAACGCAACGGCTAACGGTGTCACATTGGAAAGTTTACCGTTGAGCGGATCGGATTCGACCGAACCGACGATGATGTATTTTTCTTCTTCGTTGGTTTCCAAATCCAAAATCACAATCTTGGCGCCAAGTTTGACGACCTTCAATCCGCCGCGGCGGTCATCGATGATCTCGATGTTATTGAGCATTTGTTCGAGCTCGCGGATACGGGCTTCGATACGAGCTTGGCGATCACGGGCGACATCATAGTCGGCGTTTTCGGATAAGTCACCCTGCGCACGCGCCGCTTGTAAGTCTTCGATGACTTCCTTACGGACGACATGGATCAGGTGATCTTGTTCTTTCAGTAACTCTTGGTACCCTTCTTGGGTCACCAATACTTTTTCTTGGGGCATGGTACAACTCCTTTTTTACGTTACGGATTATAGCATATTTCCACGGATTATCAAAGCGTCGCTTTCGCGAACGATGATTTTTGCTTGAGAATAAGCTTCATATCGCCGAATTAGCGACCGCTCAATTGATTTTAACTATTATGGTCGATGATACTGCGAATCTTGGTCACCAACAAGTCGACGGCGACTTCGTTCTTTCCGCCTTCCGGAATGATGACGTCCGCGAAACGTTTGGAAGGTTCCACGAAAATCTCATGCATCAAGCGAACCGTGTTCATATATTGGTTGACAACTGATTCCAAAGTACGGCCGCGATCGCGAACGTCGCGGACCAATCGTCGGATAAAACGGACATCCGCGGGCGTATCGACGAAGATTTTGATATCCAGACAACCGCGCAAATGTTCATCTTCCAACACAAACAAGCCTTCCAAAACGATGACGTCGCTGGGTTGGATGAACTCGGTGATTTCACTGCGGGTATGGTTGACGAAATCATAGGTCGGTTTTTCGACGACATCCCCATCGATCAAATGATTGAGATGGGTTGCGAGAAGATCGTTGTCAAAAGCAAACGGATGGTCGTAATTGGTTTTGACCCGTTCTTCCATCGGCATATCGCTTTGGTTTTTATAGTAGTCGTCTTGACGGATGATCAAGACTGAGTTGGTTTCCTCAAACGCTTTCTTCAACCGTTTGGCGATCGAAGTCTTGCCCGAGGCGCTGCCTCCCGCGATTCCGATGATTACGCTGCGTCGCATACGTCTTTCCTCACTTTAAGTATTTCTCAATATTGGCTAAATGCTGGGCATAAGTGGATGCGAAATGAACCGTTCCGTCACCGTAAACGTCCGCGATGAAGTAGAGATAGTTGTTGGTAGTCGGATTCAACACGGCATCGATCGCGTTCTCGGCCGGATTGGTGATCGGACCGATCGGCAATCCCGGATACTTGTATGTGTTGTATTTGGAATCGATATCGCCGTTGCGTTCGCAGTCTTTCCAATCGTCATAGTCATAGAGTGCATAGCACACGGTGACGGAGGATTGAAGCAACATGTTTTTATCCAACCGATTAAAGAAGACTTGCGCGACGTTTTTCATGTCTGCCGGTTTCGAAGCTTCGAACTGCACGACCGAAGCCAAGATCACGATCTGGTGGGTCGATAACGATGAACTTGAGAATTCTTCTTTATGATTCTCATAAACGGACTCCGCTTGCGAAATCAAGCGTTCGGTGATTTGTTTCGCCGTCCAATCCGGATTGATGAAATAGGTTTCCGGAAAGAGATACCCTTCCAATTTAATGCGGGTCCCAGCGGTCTTGATAGCCGGTGTGATGATATCGAATTTAGCGTCGAGCGTATCTAGGTAGGCATCGTCGTTCCACAAAGCGAGTAAATCGTTGGCACTGATCGATGTTTTCGCCGCAATCTTCGCCGCGACATCGCGTGCCCAATCACCCGGCACGATCGTCAACAATACGTCTTTGGAGATCGCTCCGGCCGGATCGTTGACTTTAAGCAAGATTTCTTTCAAATCCCAGGCCTTATCCAAACGGTAGATTCCGGCTTTGATCGACGTCAGCTTTTCATATCGTGCGTAGAATTTCGCCACGGTAACATCGCGGATGACGCCGGCGTCATACAATGCCTTAACGGCGCTGTCCGCCGAAGATCCAGCCGGGATTTCCATGGTGACGACTTCACTTTCGGTAGCCACCGGTTTGAGGGATTTAGTGACATAATCGTAGCCGACATAGCCTCCGACAAGCAGTAACGCAAGAAAAACAAGTACGGAAAACTTCAGTACTTGTTTGGTTTTTTTAGACTTCTTTTTCATCGGCGACTTCTTCCTCTTCATCCTCGGACTCCGCATTGTCGAAGTTGAAGGCTTCGAAAACTTCTTCGATCATCGCCCATTCTTCTTCGCTGGTCACCGGGATAAGATTCCCTTCGTCGTCATAGGCGGAAGCGAACACTTCGCCGCTGTCGTCGTTGGGATCAAAGTAGAGCACGTAACTCTTATGACTATTGTCATCTTCGAACGTAAATAGGATTTCCATCGTTAATTCTTTGCCTGTCTCGTCGATGACGATGATCGTTGTATCTTCCATGTTTCCTCCGTAAGTTAATGTGAATCCAAATAGCCTTGCAAGATCTGCACCGCGGCCACCTGGTCGATGACTTCTTTGCGTTTCTTGCGGCTGACGTCGGCCGAAATCAACATGCGCTGTGCGGCGACCGTTGTTAATCGTTCGTCGATCAATATGACTTCGATATCGCATGCCTCTTCCAATCGTTCCTTGAAAAACTGCGATCGTTGCGCGCTGACGCCCAACGATCCGTTCATATGTTTCGGAAGACCTAGGACGATCGTTTTGACTTCTTGCTCCTTCAGTATCGGAAGCAACAAGTCGATCGCACGATCGAAATCTTCATGTTCGAAACGTAAGGTGGCCAAAGGTCGGGCGATCATGCCCAAGGCGTCGGAAACCGCGATCCCTAAGGTGACGGTTCCTAAATCCAATCCCATGACCCGCATTATTCTTTCTCGTCCAAGTAAAAGCGTACCAGTTCTTCGATGATTTCGTAACGTTCCACCGATTGGATGATGGAGCGTGCGTTATGGTAACTGGAGATGTAGGCCGGGTCGTTGGAAATCAAGTACCCCGAAAGCTGGTTGACCGAATTGTAGCCGCGCTCTTCCAAGGCTTCCCGAACGGTTTTGAGGATCTCCCGTATGTTGGATTGGCGAAGTTCGTCGGATTTGAACGACATCGTTTCGGCTGCTTGTTTGCTCATGCACATCCCCTCCTTCTGTTGGTTTTATTTTACTTTACTTTTTTATAAATTGAAAGTGTCAAGCGAGTTTTATGCGCAACGCGTCCAAGGCTTCGTCCAGCTTAGCGATGTCTTTTCCGCCGGATTGGGCGAATTCGGGACGACCGCCGCCGTTCCCTTGGGTCATCACTGCCAATTGCTTCGCCACATCGCCGGCTTTAAAGCCGCGATCTTGCGCCGTTTTACCGGCAGCGACCACGAAGACCGCTTTATCGCCGCATACGCCTGCCACAACCACCAAGCCTTCCGATACTTTCTTCTTCAGATGTTCAGCCATCGCTTTTAGACGATCCGCATCCCCATCGATCCGTACGATCAAGGCATCCATGCCTTGATAGTCTTTCACATATTTAAGTTGTTCATCCGCCGTCGCGACCGCCAACTTCAGGTTTGCGTTGCCGAGTTCTTTGCGCAGTTCGCTGACTTCCTCGACACTTAGGCGGACCCGATCTTCGATGGATACGACGGAAGTTGTCTTATAGATTTCCGCGATCGTCTTCAATTGTGTCTTATAGCCGACAAAATCATTGTATGCGGAAAGTCCGGTCTTCGTCGTGATGCGTCGGATCCCGGAACCGATGGATTCTTCCGAGTCGATCTTAAAGACGCCGACTTCTTGCGTATTGGACACATGGCATCCGCCGCAGAGTTCCTTGGAGATGTCGCCCATCGTGACGACCCGTACGACGCTTTCGTATTTTTCGTCAAACAACGCAGTCGCACCTTCAGCTTTTGCAGCATCGATGTCCAGATAACGGATGTCGACCGGAGTGTTGGTGAAGACATAACGGTTGACCAACGCTTCGATTTGCGATAACTGTTGATCGCTGACTTTTTCGAAATGTGTGAAGTCGAAACGCATGTAATCCGGTCCGACAAACGATCCGGCTTGGTGGATATGCGATCCGACGACTTCCTTCAGGGCACTCTGTAATAAGTGTGCGCTGGAGTGGTTGGCGGTGATCGCTTTACGCCGCGCGATATCGATTTTAAGTGTCACCATATCTCCAACATTTAGGATGCCTTCGGTGAGATGGATCGCGTGCAGGTGTTGTTTGTGCGGGGCTTTACGTACGTCAAGTACGGTCGCGCTTCCACCATCGAAAGTAATGTTTCCGGTATCCGCCACTTGTCCGCCGCTTTCCGCGTAGAACGGTGTCGTATCGAAGACCGCTTCACCATTTACATCGAGTGTTTCCACACGTTCACCTTTGACGAAGAGTTCGATGACTTTTGCGCAAACCTCAAAGGTATCATATCCAACAAATTCGCTGGGTTCGACGAAATCCATCAAGTCCTTCGATTGGGAAGCCATCGATTCGACATCGGCACGCGCATTACGAGCCCGTTCGCGTTGTTCTTCCATATTACGTTTAAATCCATCCATGTCGATGGCATATCCTTTTTCTTCCGCGATTTCCTTGGTCAGTTCGACCGGAAATCCAAAGGTATCATAGAGTTTGAAGACCGTTTCGCCATCCAAGGTTTTCGAACTCGCTTCTTTGATCACATGCATCAGCAGGTTTTCACCGCCGGTCAAGGTTTGGTGGAAACGTTGTTCCTCGGCTTTGACCAATTTCTCGATATACGAAACTTTTTCGAGCAGATACGGATAAAACGACTGCATATTGTCGGCGACCTTCTGTACCAAACGGTACATGAACGCTTCTTTGATGCCTAGTTTAATGCCATAGCGGACCGCACGACGTAAGATGCGCCGCAAAACATAACCACGTCCTTCGTTGGAGAAAAGAGCCCCATCCGCCAAAGCGAAGGTCACGGTGCGGATATGGTCGGCAATAACACGGTAAGCCATCTTGTATTCCCCTTCGTAAGGGAATTTCGCCATTTGTTCGCAAACATGGATCACCGGTAAAAACAAATCGGTATCGTAATTAGTATCTCCACCTTGCACGATTGCGACCAAGCGTTCAAAACCCATGCCCGTATCGATGTTTTTCTGCGGAAGTTCTTTGTATTCGCTGCGGTCGACGCCTTCTTTTCCGTCATATTGACTAAAGACGACGTTCCAGACTTCGATGTACCGGTCGTTTTCCCGTTCTTCGAAAAACAACGCTTCCCCGATGTGTTCGGGATCATATTTCTCACCGCGATCGTAATACAGTTCGGAGTTGGGACCACAGGGTCCTTCACCGATCTGCCAATAATTCTCTTCGGATTTTAGGATATGTTTCGGATCCAGTTTGACGACTTCGGTCCAAATGCGATACGCTTCGGTATCCAAAGGATGGACCGTGATGTACATTTTCTCTTTTTCCATTCCGATATACGCTTCGGAAGTTAAAAACTCCCATGCGAATTGGATGGCTTCTTCTTTAAAGTAATCGCCGATCGAAAAATTCCCCAACATTTCGAAGAATGTGTGGTGACGCGCCGTTTTCCCGACGTTTTCGATATCGTTGGTGCGGATCGACTTCTGGGCGTTGGTAATACGGTTGTTGGCGGGCTTGACCGAGCCGTCGAAATATTTCTTCAGCGCGGCGACTCCCGAGTTGATCCATAACAAGGTAGGATCGTTGATCGGAACCAGACTAGCTCCCGGTTCGATCATGTGGCCTTTGGAGGCGAAATAATCCAAGAATAACTGACGGACTTCCCAACTTGCGCGATACTTCATGTTGATTTCTCCTTTTTTACACAAAAAAACGTTCCCGTACAGGAACGTTTGATACGCGGTACCATCCTGTTTCACTTGCGTGCAACTCGACGCCGTAACGTGGCGAACGTGACTTTCGGTCCTCTTCGAAGTGGCTTCGATCCTGGTTATCGGAAAACTCGCACCTTACGTTTTCTCTCTGCTGCCCAACCTTGATTTACTTTTCTTCGATTTGATTTACCTTGCGATTATAGCATATCCCTTCTATTTTGCCAAGTATGCCAACTCTTATCGCGGGGACTTACCTTCCGGCCGCAACCAACAGTTTTTCGATGTCTTTACGCATGTCCTGCGGCGCGGTCGTCGGTAGATAACGTTTGACGACTTTACCTTCAGAGTCGATGAGGAATTTCGCGAAGTTCCAGCCGATATCCGCCCCGACGATCGTCTTCTTTTCCTTTTTCAAGTATTGATAGAGAGGATGTGTATGTTCCCCATTGACATCGATTTTCTCGAACATCGTAAACGAAACCCCGTAATTGCGTGTGCAGAATTCTTCGATGGCATGGCTGTCGCCCGGTTCTTGCGAGGCGAACTGGTTGCACGGGAAACCCAATATCTCAAGTCCGCGATCTTTGTATTCGCGATACAACACTTCGAGTCCTTCGAACTGCGGCGTCAATCCGCATTTGCTGGCGGTATTGACTACGACCACGACTTTACCGGCATAGGTATCCATCTTTACTTCTTGGCCGTTGATTTTCTTGGCGCTATAATCATAAAATCCCATGGTTCATTTCTCCTTTGTGACGGGAACGTCAAACAATTTTAAGCTCTCATCCAACAAACGTTTAAGTTCGATCATCGACGATGTATCTTGCTTCAACATCCCAAAAATCTGTCGCGGAATCGCGACCGCTTCGGCTTTCATATCCATTCCAGTTTTCGTGATCGTTACTTCAACGTTTCGGTCATCTTGATCACTTCGTTTCTTCGTGATCCAACCTTTTTTTATTAAGGTCTTAACGACGGGTGTCAAGGTACCGGAATCCAAATGCAACGTCGTACTCAACTCTTTGAACGCGATCGTTTCCTTCTCCCACATCACAAGCATCACGATGTATTGGGTGTAGGTCAAATCGAATTGTTTCAAGATCGGCGTGTACGTCTTAATAATCTCTCGTGATAGAGCATAAAGCGGAAAGCATAGTTGGTTCTCTAACTTCAACGCATCCGATTCGTTCATGTCGCATCCTTTTGTTGTTTCCAATTTAATTTGATTCAATTGATTATATGGATCGTTTATGGTTTCTGTCAAGTAAAACGTCATCCGGATATGGATGACGTCATATTTTTATTGCTTCTAGATGTCAGCCCCGATCTTACGTTGAACTTCCATAAGTTTCCTGCGGGCGGCGACTTGCGCTTTTTCTTTTCCTTGTTTCAATACTTCTTCGATCTTCCCTGAATCCAATATCGTACGGTACTTGGCTTGTAAATCTTCCAAAAGTTTAACCACTTCAGCGGCGACGGCTTTCTTTAGATTTCCATATCCCTGCCCCGTAAACGATTCGACCAACGCGGGAATCGGCGTTCCGTTAAGCGAAGAAAGAATCGTTAAAAGATTGGATACCCCCGGCTGATTCTCCGGATCATATTGGATAACTCCGACCATATCGGTAACGGCGGACATGATTTTCTTGCTTGCGACTTTCGGATCATCCAAAAGATAGATACATCCTTTGTTGGATCCGTCCGACTTCGACATTTTCTTGGTCGGATCGCTCAGACTCATGATGCGTGCTCCGATCTTGGGAATCAACGGTTGCGGAACTTTGAAGGTTTCGCCGTATTTATTATTGAAGCGTTCCGCGACATCACGGGTCAATTCGACATGTTGCTTTTGGTCCTCGCCGACCGGCACGAAATCGGGATCGTAAATCAGGATATCGGCCGCCATCAAGGTCGGATATGAATAGAACCCGGCCGAAAGAGCGTTCTCCCCTTTCGCGATCTTATCTTTATACTGCGTCATCCGGTTGAGTTCGCCCATGTAGGTGTTACAGCTGAGGATAAACCCCAGTTGAGCGTGTTCCATCACGTCCGACTGCATAAAGATCGTGGCTTTTTCCGGCTTTAATCCGCACGCCAAATAGAGCGCGATCGTGTCACGTAAGTTGGTTTGTAACTCTTCGGGATCTTGGTATACCGTCAAACAATGAAGATTCGCGATAAACGCGATCATTTCATAGTCTTCCTGGTACTTCACAAACTCCTTCAGTGCGCCGATGTAGTTCCCCAAGGTCAATTGACCGCTGGGTTTGATTCCGCTTAACATTCGTTTCATGTTCTTTCCTCCTGAAAATAAAAAAAGTCCGATTAGGGGCGCTCTTCGCGCGGTACCACCCGGATTGCCTTTCGGCCGCTTTTCGATAACGGTTTTACCGGAAAAAGACGTTTGCCTTTTTCGACTCCCGGATTCCACTTCGCTTTTGTCCTTTGGGTTTCTCGCACCTTCCGAAACCTCTCTGGTTACCGAAACAAAAGTTACTTTGATCCATTCGTTGTCTTTAGGGATATTTAACCACAAAGCCGTTGTGAGTGCAAGTAAAGTCCGTTCCATACATGGTTGATAGATGAGTTTAAATAAGGCTCGATTGACATTGAAATATTCAGAATTAAACGAAACTGGCTTCCATTTCAATGATGGGTTGCGTAATGACTCATCACAAACTTTTTTCCATATTCATTTCGCAATTGCTTTAACCCTGTTCAATAATTGGTTTCGCAAAGCCGCTTAGGCTTTAAATCGATTAAGCTCTTTAATCTGTAACCAGAAATTGAGTATGATCAAAACAACTACCCAAAGAACGAAAACGAAAGGTTGATTAACCAAACTAATATTTAGAAGATGAAGAATGGAGAAAGTTGGTGCAATCGTAAATACTAACGTTTGAATCAAACAAAACACAAAGGCGATCGCAGTAATCAATACCAAATCATATCTCCGTGACAGGATATAAGTTAGACGAATAACAGTTGAGTAAACAAGTACGTGCGCAATGAAAGATATTCCCGTATACGTCCACAAACTCATCGAAGATTTCGTAGTTGAGATAAGATTTACCAGTGATTGATTTGATTGATAGATAGCATATCCTTTTTGAAGTTTCAGAATAAATAGTCCATATACCAAAACTATCAATATGATCGCGATCCCCATAAATAAAATCATATCGATACTTTGCTTTTTGATATGCCCTCGTTGTGTAGACACATATAGATGCGCAAGTTTCTTCTGGTATTCCCCGATTACATTCAACGCAACGTAAAGAGTGAGCGTCATTGTTATTATAATGAAATGTATAATAGAGGAATATTGGCCTTCTCGACCGAATAGATACTTATATCCACTGTCTTCCACAAAATAAGTCTAACCACTACCTTTTCTTTCAATCATTTTTTCTCGAATTCTCAGTAGGCTTGGATAGGGTGCCGCTTGAGTTTCCAATGCCCTATATTCGGCTTGACTTAGTTCTTTTGCTTCATTCGACATAATGATTTCATAGGCTTCATGAGCTTTTTCTATTTCAATATCAATTCGTTCAAACGCCTTTTGATTTAGTTCACCATAATATTGACTCTCGATCCTCTCGTAATTTAACTGGCTTTGAGATTTGGTAATCGAAAAATCAACATAGCGATAGAGCGAAAACAGTAGAATGAATAGAACTAAAATAAAACCTTTGCTGAAGTACAAGGTACGTAACACCTCATGCCATGCTAAATGAATCGATTTGATTTGATATCCTCTGCTTTTGAATTGTTTGAATCCAGTCGATAATCGAGTATACATATAACGACTAGCGAACATCGTTACAATACCCGTGATGAAAGTTGTAATTGTAAATACGAGTCCAAAATCAAGCATGATATTGGCGAATCTCACCCATCGTAAATTAGTTACCCCTTTAAAGAGATAAAAATAGAGGTTTATATATTTCATGAAGGTGAAAGAACTTGTTACGCTTGTAAAGGAAAACAAGAAATATTCAGACAGAAGAATTAACAAAATCGCACCATAACCAAGCGCAATGTTTTTGAAAATCAGAACCAACATCAAAACAAAGAAACCAACAATAAATGTTATTATCGATTGAACTAAAAATTTCAGCAGAATCTGTTGAAAGATTGTTATGAAATTAATGTTGAAGCGATAATCAAAAAGGCTTTGAATCGGCGCATTGAGATCGATTCCATCAAAATGAGCAAACATGATCGCAATCGATAAACATATGAACGTAAAAATAAATAGGATAAATCCAAACGTTGATAATTTTACATAGAACAGCTTCGATAGAGAATGTTTTGTGCTCTTGTACATCCCTATCGACAGTTGAACAATATCTTCCATGAAAAGTGCATAAATCAAGATGGATGATAATAACATCGCCAAGATTGCAAAGAACGGGCTTTCTAATGTAATGGTAGTAGCATAACTTGGCATCAATTCGAAGTCTATTTTCTGAACCTTCCGAAGAGTTTGGTTTTCCGATTCAATCATTGCGCGAACAAAAGCATCATCGAAAATAGACATGCTTAACTTAGTTTCGTTGTTTTTGATCCGTTCACGCAGATCATTCTGATAATTGTCGTACGCATTGACTTGATTTTCCAGATAGCTATTCTCATAAGTAGTCAATGAATCAACTTGTTTAAATTCATCTCTGTAGCTTTGATTTTCCGGACCATAAAAAGTCAATGACATAAAAAGTCCGTAAGCAATCAATAAACAAATGATTGACCAACGTATTATCGTATTTTGATAGAGACGTTTTAATTCCGACAGAAACATATCAATCCAACCAATCCAAATAGACGTCATCAAGTGATGTGCTAACTTTGTTATCGAAAGTAAACTTCGAAATAAATCGGGTTTTTATCAAATTATGGATTCGGATTTGATTTACGATTTTTAGTTCTGGATCTTTTTGTCTAAGATCATCGATCGTTTCAAACGATTCATATACATGAGTCTTGTCAATCAAATCCGCTTGCGAGCTCATGGTAAGAATTCGTCCGTTTTTCATAATCATTATCTCATTAGCGATCCACTCAACATCAGAGATGACATGGGTCGCTAAGATAACGATTTTATGCTCTGAGATGCGAGCAATCAGTTCACGAAAAGATCGACGTTCGACCGGATCCAACCCTGCGGTCGGTTCATCTAACAGTAAGATTTCCGGATCGTTTAACAGTGCTTGTCCAATTAAAAGCCGTTGCTTCATTCCGCCGGAAAGAGTTGATAGAGCTCTCTTCCGAAACTTCAGCAAATTAACTTCATTTAATATCGATTCAATTTTGGCGGCTGCATCTTTGCGTGTCATTGATTTCAAACTTGCCATGTAATACAAAAAGGATTCAACGCTTAGGTATGTCGGAAGTTGCTGCTGCTGAGGCATGTAACCTAAGCGTGTTCTGTAGTTTGTTTTGTCATCATTAACCAGCACTTGATTGTATCGAAACTCACCGGAGTCCGCATCAAGTACAGTTGCTAAAATATTCAACAATGTTGTCTTCCCCGCCCCATTATGCCCTAATAATGCATAAATACCTGGATGCAAAGAGAAATTTATTTTATCCAAAGCATGGACTTCCCCATAACTTTTCGACAAGTTCGTAACAGTTAATAATTTCTCGTTATCCATTGTTGGTTACCTCGACAACAGATTGAAAAACGGAATGCCATTCACCTGTTTTAAAATTGACCATATAATACCCAATCCCTTCATCCATTCCACCGATTACGAAGAGATAATCACCGATGATCCCTTGAATTTGAGAGCATTCGATTCTTCCTTGGACACTAACAATGTTATCGAAATCCGGTTTGAAATCTTCTGGCACCGCAACTTCATACTTTATGCTTCCCTGATGGTCATAAATTACATACTTTTGTGGACGTTGGACGGAACTTGTGTAGATATAGTTCGCATCCAGATAGTTCAATAAACGAGTTTCATCTCTGAGTTCCCCGATGACTTCATATTTCTGATTTACTATCTTTCTTTCGGCAACCAACGGATCATAATTCTTTACATCATAAAGGAGTAGATTGTCTCCGTCACCATCATTCACCTCAATATCACCCGAGAGAATCTGAAACAGCTCACGTGTTGAAAAATCAAATCGATGAAGGTAGGTTTTCGACTCATTACTATTACGAGATTCGATATAAAAATTATCTTCGGAAAACCGAAAATTAGAGAAACTTTGATCATCAGGCAAAATAATCTTATGTGTTTCTTTCGTATTTAAGTTAACAACCATGACATCTTGAGTAAAGCCATCCACATAGAAAAGATGACCTTTCGAAATGGTTAGTAGATACGGGTTTGATTCAATCGATAGAATCGATTCTCGTTTCGTGCCATCTGGCGTCATTCGATATAAGATATATTCGTTATTTCCTTCAACTGTTATTCGCTGTGCTGCATAAAATAAGTGATTATCGTAGAACTGAAGAAAATCCGGATCTGCGATCTCACAGTACTGCTTAAAGTCTTCGTTGCATTCACCGATGATTTCATTATCATCCGCATAGTTTAAGTTTGCGAGCAACGCTTCGTCCATACTGGCGTGATCTACGTATTTCAAGAGACCTTTGTCAAGCATATATACACCGGTTTTAGATGCGGTTGCCACATACCCATCTGCGTCATGAAATCGTTGTAGTTTTGTGACAAAGTTCGAATTTATTCCTTCATTCTCGTTTATGTGAACTTTAGGCTGTGCTTTGCATGAAGAAACCAATAGAATGCTCAAAATGATAAGCAATCGTTTATTCATCATACAGATATCCCCATAGAAATTTAACCGATTCAAGAATCACTAAAGTGAAGTCGGTTTCTTCGTTAACTTTTACAACCGATGAAATCCCCCAATGGTTCCCTCTGAATCCAACACGCTCGGATAATTCCATAATTTCCCCCTTTTCTAAAGTAGTATTATATTTGGACCATCCACCCTACAAAATCGTATTATTGTTCGTAGATGTGAAGACACAAGAATCAACTTCGATATTGACTTCATATTTTGATCCCTATGAATGAACGTATTATTCTTATGTATTTTATGATACATGGTTGAAGATGGGTTTTCAA
Source organism: uncultured Erysipelotrichaceae bacterium (assembly GCA_942492825.1). GTDB lineage: Bacteria > Bacillota_I > Bacilli_A > Erysipelotrichales > Erysipelotrichaceae > GWE2-51-13. The sequence continues at coordinate 584,366 of OW818635.1, forward strand.
GTCGCGGAAGTATTCGAATTTGACAACAAAGTTAATAATCTACAATTAAACAAGTTGAATTAGTTAGGTTAATTCTTTACATTATGCGTAAGTAATTCAGATAAATGTTGGATCTTTTGAAATTATGTATCAATTGACTATTAGAATCGTGAAGACCGAAAAATGTTCTCAATGTTTCTTTAAATTGCGTATACATTTAGGCTGGAGTTCATATTTTAAGCTGATTCGAGAAATCTCTCCGTATATTCCTTTTATTCACATATTTTAGCGTTATTTTCATGAAAATATCGTGAAAATGAGAATGAATTTAAAGATATTTCGCCGTTCACGCTTTCAAAATGTAACTACCATGATATAATATCGTCAAAGGAGGTACCTCCCATGATCGTAGTATACACATCCCCCGGTTGCGCCTCGTGCCGCAAAGTAAAGCAGTGGCTGAAGGACCGGAATTTGAAGTTCATCGAGAAGAACATCTTCTCCACCCTGCTGAACGAAAACGAAATCAAGCACTTACTGATGCGTAGCGAGAACGGTACCGAAGACATCATCTCGAAACGTTCGAAAATCATTCAGGAAAGCAAAATCGACTTGGACGAACTCTCCATCAAGGAATTGGTCCGATTCATACAGCAGAACCCTTCCGTCTTAAAGCGTCCGATCATCCTTAATGAGAGAAACTTCTTGGTCGGATATGACGAAGAGGAAATCGGAGCCTTCATTCCGGCGGAATTGCGCAACATCGCGCTGAATTCCTGCGAACCCAACTGTCCGAATTATCCGACGTGCGGGCATGTCCGAAAAGACGGCGCACAACCGACGCCCGGTTCGATCAATCTTGTGAAATAGCGATCTGCGGATCGCTTTTTTCTGCGTCTGACGACCGGAAACAACTATGATATAATAAGGAAGATTTGAGGTGAGACCATGAAGATTTTGGTAGGATTATCCGGCGGCGTGGACTCCGCCGTCGCTGCTTACGTATTAATGAAACAAGGTCATGACGTCGAATGTGCGTTCATGCGCAATTGGGATTCGTTGACCAACAACGATATCCTCGGAAATCCGACCTTGGAAGACGAAGTATGTTCGCAGGAAAAAGACTATGACGACGCGAAAGCCGTCGCCGATAAATTAGGATTAAAACTCCATCGTGTCGATTTCGTCAAGGAATACTGGGACGATGTTTTTGTGACATTCTTAGAAGAATATAAAAAAGGACGGACTCCGAATCCGGACATCTTATGTAACCAGCACATCAAGTTTGCGGCATTCTATGATTTCGCGCGGAAACTCGGTTTCGATTGGTTGGCGACCGGACATTACGCCCGTGTCATCCATCATGAAGATCATAGCGAATTATTACGCGGGCTTGACGAAACGAAAGATCAGACCTATTTCCTCTGTCAGATGCCGCGTGAAGCCTTGCGTCACACCTTATTTCCAATCGGGGACATGAAGAAAAGCGAAGTGCGCGAAATCGCACTGAAACTCGGTTTGGATGTGGCGACCAAAAAAGATTCGACCGGGATCTGCTTTATCGGTGAACGGAATTTCCGTGCTTTCTTAATGAACTATCTGCCGGCAAAGTCAGGTAAGATGATCGATATCGATACCAAACAAATTTTAGGCGAACATGTCGGCGTTCTCTATTACACGATCGGACAACGCAAAGGATTAGGGATCGGCGGGAATCTGGGTCCTTGGTTTGTGGTCGGCAAAGACGTGGTCAAAAACGAATTGTATGTCGCGCGCAAAGAAGAGAATCCCTGGCTCTTTTCAACCTCATGTACGGTACAATCGATGAATTGGTTTAATCAAGTTGAATTAACAACTCCTATGCATGTCGGAGCGAAGTTTCGATATCGCCAACAAGACCAACCGGTAACGATCCAACGCAATGACGATGGATCCCTGTTGGTGATTTATGATCATCCCGTTTCGTCAGTTACACCCGGTCAAGAAGCGGTCTTCTATTTAGGTGACGTATGTTTGGGCGGCGGTGTGATCGAAGATGTCTTCGTCGATGACAGACCGTTGGACCTGCGCATCCGGGAGAAAATCGATGGTTAAGCTACGCGGTACGAAACTCGATGAACCCGTAAGCGGATTCAAATTTAGAGACGCGGTACTTTTGGCATTGAATTATTTTGTCGGACATCAAGTGATTTATCCGATCATCGTCACGGTGATCGTGAAACTGATGAATCCGAATGCCACCACCATTCCGATTAGCGCAATGGCGATTTGGTATGGTTGGACATTTCTTTCGACCCTTTGGCTTTCGCGACCGCTGCTTGCGGACGCGAAACGTCATCTGAAAGGACATTTCAACGAAACATTCAGTATTCCGTGGAAAATCTTTCCAATCATGTATGTGTCTTCTATCGGAATGTCTATCCTCATTTCAACCATCACCCAACAAACTACTTCCAACAACCAACAAGGTCTCAATGAACTCTTAGGTGAAGCACCTGTGTTTACGGTACTGTTAGCGATCGTGTTTGCGCCGATCGTCGAGGAACTTGTGTTTCGCGGCGCGTTCTATCGATTCTTTCGCAATCAACGATCCTTTTGGTTTCCGTTGATCCTCAGTTCAAGTCTGTTTTCGTTGATCCATCTCAGTACCGCGATCGCTACGCAACAATGGATGGACCTCTGGTACTTCCCCCTTTATGCCATGTTAGGTGTTTTCATCGCCTATGCGTATGAGAAAACGGGGAACATCTACGGATCGATCCTTTTGCATTTCATCCATAACACCGTCGGCATGCTTTTGGCACTGCTGATTACGAGGTAACGACATGTACGATGGCGACGAGATCACCGGGAAAATCGGGACGGTCATTTTTCGCAACGAAAGCAATGCTTTCACAGTCGCGAAATTCCGTTTATATGAACTCAACGAAAAAGACATCACGATCACCGGTTATTTTCCTGCCTTGACCAAGGATGTTCTCTACACCTTGACCGGCGAATATAAGGAACATCCGCGTTTCGGGATGCAATTCGCGGTCGTTTCCGCACGGCGTGTTTTACCCAGCGACGCGCAAAGCGTGGTCGCTTATTTAAGTTCGCCCTTATTTCCGGGCATCGGACGTAAATATGCCCAAAGCATCGTCGATGTGTTGGGGGATCAAGCCCTATACGTGATAAAAGAAGATATCAATCAACTGGATCTCGTGTCGAATACGACCCCCAAAAAGAAACAATCCATACGTGAAGGCTTGGTAATTCCGGGCGATCAAGAAGAAGCAATCCGTTTCTTCACGACCCATGGGCTTGGCATCCGCAATATCATGCGCTTGGATCGGGTTTACGGAAACAAAGTGTTGGAGATGATCCGCGAAAATCCCTATCGCTTGGTCGACGAGGTCGACGGGATCGGATTCAAGACCGCCGACAAACTCGGACTTTCCATGGGTATTTCGATGGATGACCCGCGTCGCGTAAAAGCCGCAACAACCTCCGCGACGATGGAAGAATGCATCCGCAGCGGCGATAGTTATGTCATTGAATCGCGATTGATCGATGTGTTAAACCGTCAACTGTACGGAATCGACTTCGATCCCGAAGCGATGATTGACCAATGTGTCGAAGACGGAAAGTTGATCCGTGAAGAAAACCGCATTTATCATCCAAGCCAATACGAAAGCGAACGCTTTATATCACATTATTTCGATACTTTTCCTTTATCGACTTTGGATCCGATCGATCCGATGCTTTTGGATGAAGGTCTATCCGTTCTTCAGAAAACCAAGGGCATTACGTACGATGAAAGTCAGATCACCGGAATTAAAACCTTTTTCGATGAAGATTGCACCATCTTGACCGGCGGACCCGGTACGGGAAAAACGACCGTCGTCGGCGCGATGATCGCGTTGTTTCGGTTTCTCTATCCCCACGCTTCGATCGCCTGTTGCGCACCGACCGGACGGGCGGCCAAGCGCATGAGCGAGTTGACCGGGGCGGACTCGTATACCATCCATAGTCTGTTACGTTGGGATCTGGAGTCCAATACTTTTGGGAAAAACGAAAGCGAACCTTTAAGCATCGATATGATCATCATCGATGAGTTCTCCATGGTCGATCCTTGGTTGTTTGCGCAATTATTGAAAGCGGGCGGACAATTCAAGAAGATGTTGATCGTCGGCGACTGCGACCAACTTCCTCCGGTCAGCCCGGGCAGTACTTTGCGCGATTTGATCGCCAGTTCCCGTTTTCCGGTCATCGCCTTGTCGCATATCTATCGTCAAAAAGAAGGCTCGGATGTCATCGAACTCGCCCATCGCATTCGCCAAGGGCTCTCCGATGCGGGTGATTTCACCAAGGATATCCGCTGGATCCCCTGCGATGTCCATGACGTTAAGAACGTTGTCTTGATGTTGGTCAACGACGCCTTAGGCAAAGGTTACACGGTCAACGATGTTCAGATTCTGGCACCGAAGTATTCGGGCGTGGCCGGGATCGACGGACTCAACCATGCGATGCAAAAAATGGTCAATCCGCCCGATTCAGGTAAACGGGAGTTGAAAGTCGGCTATGTCACCTTCCGTGAAGGCGATAAAATCCTACAACTCAAGAACCAACCCAACGACGACGTCTACAACGGCGATATCGGAATTCTGGTGGAAATCGTCTATGCCAACGAGGACGAACTTAAACAGAATCGCATGATCGTCGATTTCGAAGGAAGGATCGTCGAATATACCTCTGAAACCTTCATCCATATCACCCTCGCCTATTGCGTTTCCGTACATAAATCGCAAGGCAGCGAGTACCCCATCGTCTTATTGCCGGTGGTCTTTGAATACGGCATCATGTTGACGCGTCGACTCTTGTATACGGCCGTCACACGGGCAGCGAAAGCCTTGATCTTGATCGGCGAACCCGGCGCCTTTGACCGCGGTATCGCGACGCAAGACAAACAACCTCGTGACACAACGTTAACCCAACGCCTAAACCTTAAACTTTAGGCGTTTTTTTACGTTACAAAAAAAGTTTGATTCGCTCACTTGTGAAGTCTATAATAAGAAAGTGAGGTGAATCCTATGAAAAAAAACATGCAGATCTACGTACTCATCGGTCTAACGCTTGGTTTTCTAGTATTGTTGTTTCTGCTCTACCCGGGACTCCCGGAACAATTCCCGATGCAATGGGGTGCCGACGGTAAAGTGAATTATTCATTCCCGAAACTTGTCGCCGTTTCCGGTATGACATTGATCCAAGTCGCTTTCCATGGATTTAGCGTCTTTACGCATCGCAATGACCCCAAGATCCCTTCCAAAGACTTCTTTACATCCCTGCTTATCTTCGGTATTTTCACAGCGATCTTGACGTTTGTCTATTTCGCGTAACAGGAGGAATTTATGATTCAAATCGAAAATGTCACGAAAGTCTATTCCGGTAAAGTCAAAGCGGTCGATGCGCTATCATTGACTATCGAAGATGGGGAAATCATCGGATTCATCGGCCCCAACGGCGCCGGGAAAACGACGACCATCAAAATGATGACCGGTATCTTATCCCCCGACACCGGACGGGTCTTACTCAACGGGATCGACATCGTTGAAAAACCGATTGAAGCAAAACGCCAATTCGGCTTAGTCACCGACAATCCGGATATCTTCTTACGCCTAAAAGGCGTCGAATATCTGAATTTCATGGCCGATATCTACGATGTTTCGCAAAGCGATCGGCGCCAACGGATCCAAAAACTCGCGGAAACCTTTGAAATGTCCTCCGCGTTGAACGATAAAATCCTTTCATACTCCCATGGGATGCGTCAGAAGATCGTCGTCATGGGTGTGCTTGTCCATAGTCCCAACATTTGGATCTTGGACGAACCCTTGACGGGACTGGATCCCCAGTCCGCGTTCGCATTGAAAGAAATGATGAAGAATCATGCGGCTGAAGGTAAAACCGTCTTCTTCTCGACCCATGTCTTGGAAGTCGCGGAGAAATTGTGCAGTAAAGTCGCCATCATCAATAAAGGCAAAATCCTTTATTTCGGAACCTTAGAAAACTTGAAGAAAGACTACAATGAAATGAGTCTTGAGGAAATCTTCCTCGAGGTGACGCGCAATGCGTAATTTTCTCGCCCTGGTGAAGGTGAATCTCAAAAACACATTCAACCTCACGGATGGCAAAGAAAAGAAAAGCGCGATTTCGAAGTTTCTGCCGATCATCATCTTAGTCGCGCTTCTGCCGACCATATCCGGCATCTACTTCTTAGCGAAAGAACTGTTGGATGTCTTGATCCCTCTCCAACAAACCGGTTTGTTAGTCGGATTGTTGCTGATGGGCATCTCGGTCACGGTCTTCTTCTTCGCCATCTTCCTGGTCCCATCGATCTACTATTTCTCCAAAGATGTGGAAACGCTTTTGGCTTTACCTCTACAGCCGTGGGTCATCGTCGCATCCAAATTCGTCGTGACGGTCATTTACGAATACTTTACGATTTTGTTCTTCGCCGTCCCGGTCCTGGTCGCTTATATCGAAAAAGTCCAGCCGACCTTCGGTTTCTATCCGATCTTATTCATCGTGATACTTTTGCTTCCGGTGGTGCCTTTGATTCTATCAAGCATCTTGATCATGTTGGTCATGTGGTTGATTCCCTTCGCGAAGAACCGTGACTTCTTCAATTATCTCAGTACGTTCTTCGCCTTGGCTTTGGCCATCGGTATCAATGTGATGGCCGGTTCCGCGAGCACGATTTCGCAGGATGTGCTGTTGAATTTGTTGATGCAAGGTAACAATTCCTTGACGCGCCTCTTTACCTACGTCATCCCCAACATTCGCTTCGGGGTCGAGGCGATGGTTCAGATCGACTTTGTTCAACTGCTGATCTATGTGGGAATGGTCATAGCGGCGATATTATTGTTTATCTTTATCGCCCAGATCGTTTATTTCCGCGGTGCGATCGGTATCAACGAAACGTCCGCAAGCCGCAAGCGCCTAAAAAGTTCGGCCTATGCCAAATCGACCCTCTCGGGAAACGTGTTGGCGACCTATACCTTTAAAGAATTGAAACTCTTGATCCGCACACCGATTTACTTTATGAACTGCGTATCGACCGTTGTGTTGTTGCCGGTCATCCTGTCCGTCAGTATGATCCCCGCGATGCAAAGCACGGGAGAATTGGAAGAGATATTGGCTCAGATCCCTTGGAATCGACCGGAGTTGGGCATTTATGTGATTGGGATCGGAGCGTGCATCGGTTGGGGCATGACCAGTTTGAATCTCATCACGCCGACATCGATTTCGCGTGAAGGAACCAACGCCTACTTCATGAAGTATATCCCGGTTCCCTATTTCACCCAATTGACCGCGAAAGTGTTGAGCGGCTTATCCATCAGTTTGCTTGGGATCTTGTTGATCCTGATACCGGCCGCTTTCTTCATCCGTTTACCATGGAACCTTACGTTGATGGCCCTAGTTTCTGCCATCCTTGCCTCGATCTTCATGAACTATTTAGGGATGATCGTCGATGTTATCCGTCCGAAATTGGTCTGGGAACAAGAAGCTTCGGCGGTCAAACAAAATCTCAACGCTTTCTTTACGATGGTTCCGGCTTTCGCATTATCGGTCGGCTTGATGTTTATCATCATCAACATCCCGTATGCATCCTGGTTACCCATGGTCTTGTTTCTGGTCTTGATGGTGTTTGATATCGGCATCGTGTACCTAACGAAAAAGATCGGCGACAAACTGTTGCCTTCTCTCAAGAGCTGACGAAAGTCAGCTTTTCTTTTTTTGTTTGAATGTGTTTCTTTTTAGTTGACAATCAGTTATACAAGCGTATAATACGAAATGTTAATAGTTAAATATTGTTAACTATCTAAGGAGGATCATGAACCAAGAAATAACCCTTGATATGTTGATGGATGCGATCCATCGCTTCGCGCGACTCAATCGACCCAATCCCAAAGGCAGAGAAATGAAGCTACGTCCCAGTGAAATGATGGTCTTGATGGTATTAGGCCATAACCACGTCGCGAAGAAACCGGACTTCGTTCCGTCCGAACTCAGTAAAGAATTGAATTTATCTCGACCTGCGTTGACGCCGATCCTCAATGAACTCGAAACGAAAGGCCTGATTCGACGTGAATTCGACCTACATGATCGCCGACGTACGAAAATCATTTTACAGGAAGGTCCGATTCGTGAGATGAAGGCGGGGTTTAGCTGTTATACCGATCGCATTCAACTTTTGATGGATCGATTTGAACAAAACGAGATTACCCAACTGTATACGTTATTATCCAAAGCAAATACCATTTTGTTTGAAGATTCCAAGGAGAACCCTGATGAAAAAAGTATTTAATTACCTCCGTTTTTATTGGTTGGAAGTCAGCGCCATCATCGCGTTGGTGTTTACGCAAACGATGTTGGAGCTTGAATTGCCAGACTACATGAGCAAGATCATCAATACCGGCATCATCGGTAAAGACAATGATTACATTCTATCCAAAGGACTCGAAATGTTAGGCATCGCCTTTGTGGTCATGGGCATCGCCGTCATCACAAGTTTTCTATCCGCAAGAGTCGGCGCGGCATTTTCCAATCGCCTGCGCAAAGATCTATACAAGAAGATCGAAAACTTCTCGCTCATCGAATTCGATAAGTTCTCGACCGCTTCTCTGATTACTCGTAATACCAACGATGTCCAACAAGTCCAGATGATGATCACCATGATGTTACGGATGGTCGTCGCGGCACCGTTGTACGCGATCATCGGCTTCAATAAAGCCTATGCCTTGGCACCTTCGATGTCTTGGATCTTCGCCATCGTCATACCTTTGTTGGTGTTTATGATCGTCACCCTCTTCTACTTCGTGACCCCGCGTTTCGAACTTGTCCAAAAGTTAACCGATCGCCTCAACTTGACGGCACGTGAGAACTTGACCGGCATCCGCGTCATCCGTGCGTTTAACGCGCAAGGGATCCAAGCGACGAAGTTTAACGATGTGAATGTCGAAGTTCGGGAAAACAACACGATACTTCAACGCATCATGTCGTTTATGATGCCTGGGATTACCTTGATCATGAGTTTCACCACGATCTTGATCGTATGGGTCGGTGCGCAACGTATCAATGACGGTTCGCTGTTGGTCGGCGATATGATGGCCTTCCTTCAATATGGAACGCAGATGTTGTTCTCGTTTGTCATGATGTCGATGGTCTTCATCATGTATCCTCGAGCCGCCGTTTCCGGAAAGCGTATTTCGGAAGTACTGTTAACCCAACCGCAAATCAACAATCCCGAAAACCCGGTTCCCGCAACGCGTGGTCAGGGCGAAGTTCGGTTTGAGAACGTGACGTTCCGTTATCCCGATGCGGATGACGATGTCCTTCACAATCTAACGTTCACCGCACGTCCCGGAAAAACGACCGCGTTCATCGGGTCGACCGGCAGTGGTAAATCGACGCTTGTCAACTTGATTCCCCGCTTCTACGATGTCACTACCGGAAGTATCAAAATCGACGGTGTGGACATCCGCGAGATGCGTCAGGACCAACTCCATGACAAGATCGGATACATTCCGCAAAAAGGTGTCCTCTTCTCGGGCACCATCGCGTCCAATCTACGTTACGGAAAGGTCGAAGCGACGCAAGAAGAGTTAGACGATGCTTCGGCGATCGCCCAAGCGACGGATTTCATTGCGGAAAAAGAAGGCGGTTATGACTTTGAAATCGCCCAAGGCGCGACCAATGTTTCCGGCGGACAAAAGCAACGTCTTTCGATCGCACGTGCTTTGGTTAAGAAACCTGAAATCTATATTTTCGACGATAGTTTCTCAGCGTTGGACTTCAAAACCGATTCCGCGTTACGGAAACAAATCCATGAAAAACTCAGCGACGCAACCGTGTTGATCGTCGGCCAACGCGTCAGTACGATCCTCAATGCGGACCAAATCGTGGTCCTGGAAAACGGATCGATCGTCGGGATCGGAAATCACCGCGAGCTGTTGGAAAATTGCCCGGTCTACTATGAAATTGCGGCGTCTCAGTTGACGAAGGAGGAACTGGCATGAGTATGCGCGGAGGGCCGATGGCGGCCATGCATGGCGTTAAGAAAGCCAAAGACTTCAAAGGTACGCTGATCCGGCTAATCAAATTCTCGAGAGATTACTGGTTACAGTTTATCGTGATCCTGACGATGGCGATCTTGGGAACGGTCTTCTCGATCGCTTCACCGAAGATCCTCGGGGAAATCACCAATAAGATCGTCGAAGGATTCATCCAAATCATGATGAAGATCCCCGGTGCGGCGATCGATATGGACTATGTCCAAAAGATGTTACTGTTGATGCTTGGACTTTACTTACTCAGTTCTTCGTTTATGTATATCCAATCCTTCGTCATGTCCGGCGTCTCGCAAAAGATCACCTATCGTCTGCGGACGCAAATCACCGACAAGATCAATCGCTTGCCGCTGAAATACTATGACACCGAGCCGTTTGGCGATATCCTGAGTCGCATCACCAACGATGTCGACACGATCGCCAACTCGCTTAACCAATCGGTGACGCAGGTCGTAACCTCGGTCACGACAGTCGTCGGTATTCTGATCATGATGCTTTCGATCAACGTCCAGATGACGATGATCTCAATTGTCTCTTTACCGATATCCCTCCTCTTGATTATGAATATCGTCAAGATCGGCCAGAAATATTTCCGTCAGCGCTCGGCGCAACTCGGGGAAATCAACGGTCAGATCGAAGAGAACTTCGGTGCCCATAACATCGTTAAGGTCTTCAACGGTGAGGAACAAGCCATTCAGCGTTTCAATCAGAGCAGCGATAAGCTGACCGAAACGACCTGGAAAGCCGAGTTCGTATCAGGCTTGATGATGCCGATCATCAGTTTCGTCGGGAATCTCTCCTACGTCGCGGTCTGTGTCTTGGGCGGCTATCTGGTCGTCGAAGGCAAGATCAACATCGGCGATATCCAGTCGTTTATCCAATACAACCGTAACTTCTCGCAGCCGATTAACCAAATCGCGCAGATCTCCAATGTCCTACAGTCGACTGTCGCCGCCGCGGAACGTGTCTTCGAGTTCTTGGATGAGACGGAAGAAGTTTCTGAAATCGATACGCCGAGTACGTTGGAAAACGTTTCGGGTCATGTTTCGTTTGAGAATGTCGACTTCGGTTATACGGACGAAAACATCTTTATAAAGAATTTGAATATTGATGTGTTGCCTGGGCAACGTATCGCGATTGTCGGTCCGACCGGTGCCGGTAAGACGACCTTAATCAACCTGTTGATGCGTTTCTACGATGTCAAAGGCGGAGCGATCAAGATCGATGGCATCGACATCCGGGACTTGAAGCGTGATCAATTACGCGATGTCTTCGGAATGGTCTTACAGGATACCTGGCTCTTCAACGGATCGATCCAAGAGAACATCGCGTTCTCCAATCCTTCCGCGCCCTTGGATGAAGTCATCCAAGCCGCCGACAACGCCAAAGCGCATCACTTCGTACGGACCCTTCCGGACGGTTACGCGATGGTGATCAACGAGGAAGGCTCCAACATCTCCCAAGGCCAAAAACAGCTCTTAACGATCGCACGGGCGTTCCTATCGAATCCTTCCATACTTATCTTGGACGAAGCCACCAGTTCGGTCGACACCCGTACCGAAGTGCTCATCCAAAAAGCGATGGAGAAACTGATGCGCAATAAGACCAGCTTCATCATCGCACATCGTCTCTCGACCATTCGCGACGCCGATCTGATCCTGGTCATGAACCACGGAACGATCGTCGAACAAGGAAAACACGACGAATTGATCCGTGCCGACGGCTTCTACGCCAAACTTTACGCCAGTCAATTTGATCCCGAAGAATAACACGCGCAAGCGTGTTTTTCTTTTGGCTTGTGATATAATTTGACCGGGAATACCTATGAAAAAACTCAACATTATTCTACTTGTTTTATTCTTATTCCAAGGATGCATGACACCGCGGATCCGGCTGATCGGTTCGCGGAATTTGACCTTGGAAGCCGGGACGCCCTTTGCGGATCCCGGGATTCAAGTGAAGAACCCACAGAACACTCGTTGGACCGTTATCTCGAACTTGGATCCCCGGGTTCCGGGTCTTTATAAGTATAAATACACAGTTCTTGAGAACGGTAAAATTTTGACTTCGATCGTGCGAAATATAAAAGTCGTCGATACGACATCTCCGAAGATCACGATAACCGGATCGATCGATACGAATGTATGTCCGAACACGACCTACGTCGAGGAAGGGTTTAGCGCACGAGACATCGTAGACGGCGACCTGAGTTCAAAAACAAAGGTGACCGTATCGAAGGATCGGATCGATTACTCGGTCAGTGATTCAAATGGAAACAACGCAACGGTCGTACGAAAGCTAACCTATATGGACAAGGATGCGCCGGTCTTTGACGGCGCGACGGAGATCACCTTGATCGAAGGTAACATGCTCCCTGCATTGCATGCGATCGATCGTTGCGATGGGGATCGAAGCGCAGCGATTAAACAGACCACTCTCTTTGATTCCTCAAAACTCGGTGAAACGTTTGTTGAATATGAGGTTGCGGATACGCATGGCAACAGCGCCACATTCAAACAAAAAGTAACGGTCGCGAAGTCGCACCATGCGACAACTTTGTATTTTACCTTTGATGACGGACCGAGTGCTTTAACGGATGATTTCCTGGATTTACTGAAAGAATATAACGTGAAGGCGACCTTCTTCATCAACCGTCGTCCGAGTTATGCCAAAATCGTCAAACGCGCCTTTGACGAAGGTCATACGGTCGCCATGCATTCCAGTTCGCATATCTATACCGGTATCTATGCCAGCGAAGAAGCGTTCTACGCGGATTTATATTTTGAACAGGCGTGGATCAAGTCGGTGACCGGTGAGACATCGCGAATGTATCGATTCCCCGGCGGAAGTTCCAACGAAATCAGTTCGTTTAATCCGGGAATCATGACGACCTTGACGAAAAGCATCCGTGAAAAAGGCATCCAATATTTCGATTGGAATTTATCATCTGGTGACGGATCGCCGCATGATTCCGCTTTTATCGTCGCCAATGTGATCCGTCAACTCGGATCGAAATCCTCCTATGTCATTTTGATGCATGACAGCGGGACGCATCGTACGACCTTGGAAGCATTGCGTGAAATTCTGCCCTATTGTGTCCAACAAGGCTATTCGTTTGCGCCGCTTACCTATGACTCGCCGAGTGCGCATCATCACGTCCGGAACTGAAACCGACGCAACAAGGATTTTTTAATGTGGTATACTACCTTTCGGAGGATTTGTTATGAAACTGACGTTTAGCGCCGAAATCCCAAACGACGCCTTCAATACATTTGCGATAAACCATCCTTTAAATAACCTGTTTCAGGAAACGCGTTGGGCACAAGTCAAAAGCGATGATTGGCTGGCGTTACGGACCGGTCTCTACGCGGACGATCAATTGTGCGGTGTCGGACTGGTTTTGACACGCAGTTTACCCTTCGGTTTTTCGCTTTGGTATATGCCGCGTGGTCCGCTTTTCGATTTTGAACAGGAAGATCTCGTGCTTGCCTATTTCCAACACTTGAAACATTACGCGCGACGTAAACGCGCGCTTTTCATTAAAGCGGATCCCAATGTTTTACTGCGTTCGTCAAGTCTGGCGGATGCGCGAAAAGCTGAACTAATCACAGCTCATCCGGTGATTGATCTGATGAAACGTTGCGGATTTCGACATAGCGGCTTTCCCAAAGATATGTATGCGACGATCCAACCGCGTTTTTCCGCCTGTTTCTATTATGAGGGTGAGGATTGGCGTTTGAAAATGAGTTCGAAGACCGTCAATCTCGTCAATAAAGCCATTCAAAAAGGGGTCGAGGTCGAGGAAATCGGAATCGATCGTATGAATGAATTCGCACGCATCATGTCGCTGACCGAGAAACGCAAAGGCGTGGTCCTTCGTAATGAAACCTACTTTAAGAAACTCAAGGAAATCTATGGGGAGGATTGTTTGGTTTTGTTGGGGCGATTAAATCCGCGCAAGCAGATCGAACGATCGACTCAACACTTATCCGAAATCCAAGCCAATCGTTCCCTTCCCACGTTAGCCAAACACAAGGTACATGCCCTTGACCAACAAATCACCTCAATCGAAAACGAGATTGCGTCGTTGACCGAACTCAGCACGCAAGAAAACGATGCGATCACCTTAAGTTGCGCGTTGGCGATCCAGACCGGAGATGGCTTGGAACTGCTCTACGCGGGGATGGATGATCGATTTAAGAAATATTACGCACCGTATGTCTTGAACTTCAATCGCATCGATTGGGGGCAACGACGTGGATGCGTTCGATGTAACTTGGGTGGTGTTCAAGGTACCTTGGATGACGGTTTGACCGAATACAAGAGCGCATTCAACCCGAACATCGATGAAACGATCGGCGAGTTTGATTTACCGGTCTATCCCCTGTTATTTAAAATCTATGATCGGAGTTTACCGGTGTTTAAGAAGCTTCGTCATCTGATGTATGTGCTGAAAAATAGGAAAAACAACGAAACACAAAAGGAAAACGCGGCTTGACCGCGTCTTTGCTTGGTTGATATCGAAAGAATGGAATCAAATGAACCCGAAAAGTAACGGTAACAAGAGAGCCACGATGGCGGTCCATCCGGCTAAAACATAGAGATAGTCGGTTTGGAATCGTTCGAGTTTCGCAAACTCGATCTTCCCTCTCAAATAACGTGTATACATCCACGCTAAACCGCCGAGGTTCACAAATAGAATGATATTTTCGCCCAACGCGGCGATTTTATTCGGTGTGATACCATAGGTCGACAAGCGGAAGAGAATCGCGGACAATGCGATCGCATCGATGGCCAAGGCGGTGAGAATCAACGCTAGGTTCAATCCATCGAAGAGATTGGGCTTATCATAGGCTTTGCGCGACGAAATGACATAAATTACCAACCCCAAAACCAGCACCAACATGAAATCGAATCCGATCAGATAATTTCGTTCCAGAAACGGTGTCTTACCTGAAACAACCATCGAAATCAGAAATGCGATCATCGTCACCAGAAACAAGGGCGAGAAGATCTTCGCCAAGATCGGCGCGAAGTTTTCGATGATGCTTTTTTTCGCTTCGGCCAGATACACCGCGATCATCATGACCCCAAACGATCCATAAACCATGATGTTTTCGAACATGAATTCCGAAAGATCGATGTTTAGGGCGCTGAATATGAATATCGTGAAGAGATTAAAGACCAACAATCCGCAGAATACCAGTACGCCATAGATGAAGGTTTCGCCGGTCAGACGGAGGAAATCCATGCGTTTGCGACTGGACTTCCATTCATCCCCCAAATAAGCGACCCCGACCACAAGCCACAAGTAGATCGGTAGATGGAACAATGTCAGAAAAATCGTGCTACCGTTAAATTGATAAGGATACAGGTTGATCAAGAGTGCGGATATTCCGAAAATGATCAAGATCCACGTTTTAAGTCTCTTGCTTGAAGGATGGTTGACCATGAAATAAATTGCGACCAAAGGAAAGATAAAAAGGCTTAGATTTTTAAAGAGGTAGAATACCTGTTGGTTTCCGATAAAATCGAGTCCGAAGAT
Organism: uncultured Erysipelotrichaceae bacterium; assembly: GCA_942492825.1. Classification (GTDB taxonomy): domain Bacteria; phylum Bacillota_I; class Bacilli_A; order Erysipelotrichales; family Erysipelotrichaceae; genus GWE2-51-13. The sequence continues at coordinate 599,999 of OW818635.1, forward strand.
TTGAGGTAACTTCGCCAAGGTTCCCGCAATCAACGAAAACGAAATGACCAATAGGATATTGCGGGTTTGGCGACGTTGAATTGACGTATCCTCTTTATCCACGACCAGTTGCTTCCAAAAACTTTCCGTCGACAGCTTGGAGAATTCACCGGAAATCTGATTGATATTCCCGAATCGTTTGACACTGATCAGAAACGCTTCTTCTTCGGAGAGTCCGGCTTTCTTGAGGTCTTCGATTTCGTCTCTCAGGTGTTCTTCCATTTCCAACAGATCCGCATCTTTCAACTGTCCTTTTTCGCGGAGATAATCGCTCCATGCCTTGATATTGGCGTTTAAGTCAAACATTGTTTGTCTCCCTCTCACTTGTCCGTGATTTCCCACAATCGCGTCAACGCGGCGTTTACGACGCCCCATTGGTCACGATGCAACTTCAACTCATCCAATCCATCCTTTAGGATCCGATAATATTTCCGTTTGCGTCCCGTATCCGCTTCTTTCCAATACGACTCGATCTTGTTTTGGTCCTCGAGTCGATGAAGTATCGGGTAAAGCATACCTTCGGTCCAAATCATTTGATCGCCGGATAACTCCTTGACGCGTTTAATGATCGAATATCCGTAACTGTCTTCTTCCTTCAGAATCGCCAGAACGATCGGGATCGATGACGCGGCGATTAAGTCTTTCGTGATGTCCATGGCGCCTCCTATACCTAATTGTTCTATGTATATTATACACAAGGTTGAAAGAAATGCAAATCGATGAATAAAACTTTTAAACAAGTTCCCTAAACAAAAAAAGACCCGCTGGTAACGGGTCGAATGCATTATTCGTAACGAAGGGCTTCCACCGGTTCGAGTTTCGACGCTTTGTTTGCGGGATAGATCCCGAACACGACGCCGATGGTAATCGAGAAGACAAGAGACAAGATCACCGAATCTAAGCCGACCGTGACTTTGAAGTCCGATAATTGTTGGATGATCGCGGCTCCCACATAACTGATCCCAAGTCCGATCAAGCCGCCCAAGGTCGTGATGATGACCGCTTCGATCAAAAACTGAATCAAAATCTGGGAACGTTTGGCGCCTAAGGCTTTACGTACGCCGATTTCTCGGGTTCGCTCGCGGACGGTGACCAACATGATGTTCATGATCCCGATGCCGCCGACGATCAGAGAGATCGACGCGATGCCTGCCAATAACGTCGTCAACAAGCCCATCAAGGTGTTCATGACGCCTAATATCTGCGATTGACTAAAGACGGTGTAATCATTGGACGAAGGCAAGACGATGTCGAGATACGAGGAAATCTTGTTCATCGAAGCATCGACCGTGTCTTCGTTTTGACTGGCGAGATAATAGGTTTTCGAATTCAAGAACGAAGGAAACATCGTACCCGCGAAGTCCAACGGAATGTATGCGGTCGCATCCAAGTCCCCGCTAAAACTGGTTCCGCGTTCCGTTAAGATACCGATAACACGGAATTGGATGCCTTGGATCACCATCGTCTCGCCGACCGGATCGCTCACCATCGGAAAGAGTTCTTTGGCGACTTTCGGTCCGATGACGACGACCGGCAGATTGTTTTCAAGGTCAATGGAAGAGAGAAATCTTCCGCTCGCAAGTTCGAGACTGGAAATGAATCCGTAATATTGGTTAACGCCGTTGACCGAGACATCGAAACTGGTCCCGTTGACATTGTAGGTGGTATTGCCTGAGATGATCTCGCTGGTCGCAGCCAATTTACCGCTATCGGAAAGTTCATCCAACCAAATGCTCGGAAGGACACCGTTGCGATCACTGACGCGCACGATGATCAGATTACTGCCGATCGAGCGAATCTGATTGGCGGCTTCGGCTTTGGCGCTGTTGCCTAAAGATAAAAGCAGGATGACCGAGGAGACCCCGATCACAACACCGAGTGTTGTTAATAGAGCCCGGATTTTATGGGCGACGACCGATCGCCATGCGATCAAGAAGTACTCTTTAAGCATCGTCTTCCACCTGCCTTGAATCTGATACAATCTTTCCATCTCGAATCGTCAACACGCGCTTCGCATAGGAAGCCACACCTGAGTCATGCGTGATCACGATGACGGTTTTACCGAGTTTGTTGAGTTGAGTCAAAAGCTCCAACACTTCCCTGCCGGTCGCTTGATCCAAGGCGCCGGTGGGTTCATCCGCCAAGATGATGGCGGGATCGTTGGCTAACGCCCGTGCGATCGAAACACGTTGTTGCTGGCCGCCGGAAAGCTCGGTGGGTTTGTGGTCCATCCGATCCCCCAACCCGACACGTGTCAGAAGTTCGGCCGCTTTGCGTTCACGTTCTTTCTTCGATACTCGGGCATAAGTCATGGGCATCATGACGTTCTCCAACGCGCTAAAGGAAGGCAACAGGTTGAACTGTTGGAAGACAAAGCCGATCTGCTTATTGCGGATATCCGCTAATTCATCTTCTTCATAGCGTTGGATCGGGATTTGATTGAGGACATATTGTCCGCCGGTCACGATATCCAAACACCCGATGATGTTCATCAAGGTGGATTTCCCGCTACCGGAAGGTCCGATGATCGCGGCGAATTCCCCTTCGTCGATGGTTAGTGTGATACCGTCCAAGGCTTTGACGGTGTTGTTGCCCATCGTGTAATGTTTGGTGACATCAGTCAGCGTTAGCATTGCGTAATCCTCCAAAACCGGTGAAGGTCGAGGTTTCCGGCAAGATAACGGCGTTTAAGCCTTCCAGATTCTCGCCGCTGACTTCCGCGACATCGATGTCCGCGCTGCCGACGACCACTTCCACATAATAATCGCTTTGTGGCGCCTGCATGTCATTAAACCAGTCCGCATTCAACAGATTGATCGTCCCGTCGTGTTCGATCAGACTTTCGACCGGAACCAAGTAGATATCTTTTTTGGTTAACGTTTCGATTTTGGCGCTGCCTGTCATCCCTAAGAAGATCGGATGATCGGCTTTATCGAACGATACCGTCACCGTATAGGTCGTGAAGTCGGTCGTCGTATTACCGACAAGGCTGATTTTACTAACTTTTCCGTCGACCGTAAGATTCAACGCATCGATGAAGATTTTCGAAGGCTGTCCGACCGCGATCTTCGCGATGTCTTTTTCGCTGATCTGCACTTCCATCTGAAGTTTGTTGGGGTCGGAGATGACATACATCGGACTGGCCGCGTTGGCGACCGCCGTCACGATCCCCGCGCTTTTCGCACGTAGATTATAAGTAAGTTGTTGGATGTTTTTATATTGTCCCAACAGAAAATCCTTGGCGACCGCGTCGCCGAGTTTCGCGTAGTTGTTTTTGAGTGTGCCGTCGAATTTGATTTCAGTGGTCGAAGCGGAGGTGATTTTTCCCTTTGCCACGCTATATAAGACCAAGTCACCTTTCTTCACTTCGACGATTTCGCTTTGTTCCTTTAGGCGTTTCTGCGAGGTGTCGCGTAGCGCGTTGACGCCCCAAAATCCCGCTAAGAGTAGAGTTACTAAGATACCTGCGATAATTAACCTATTTTTCGTTTTCTTTTTCATGGTTTTCGCCCTTTTCTTGATTGAAATATTCCGCGACCTTTTCGATGATCGCATTTAACGCATCACTGTCTTCATCCCCTAAATAATCCAAAAGTCCTCCCATCATCGCATAGAATTCCTCTTGCGCTTGTTTGACTTTCGCTTCGCCCAGATCGCTCAACTTTACTTTCACTTGACGGCGATCGTCCGGGTTTTCCTCGCGCGTTACATACCCATGCGCGCTAAGCCGGTTGATGAACTGGGTCGCAGCCGCGGGTGTCACTCCGAAGATTTCCGCGACCTTGCTTAACGATAATGCTTCGTTACCGCATGCCCCGGAAAGTTCCATCAAAGGAATGATCGGTCCTTCATGCGACTTGTTGGAACGTATGTTTTTGTGAGCGCGTCGCATGCGTTCAAACGATGCGATCAGTCGCGCGATCCGTGCTGCTTTTTCGGTTGTTTCCATTTCTCTCCTTTTAGTTAATGTAGTTAATAATTAAGCAGATTAAGTATTGCATAAACACACATGAATGTAAAATAAAAAGCAACCTTATTTGGTTGCTTTGATGCTTTCCCAGCTAAATCCATTCCGACCGAAATGGCCGAAGTTGGAGGTTTCGCGATAGATCGGTTTCAACAGATCCAATTCGCGGATGATGTTTCCGACGCTGAAGTCGAAGTTACGACGTACCCATGCGTTGATTTCTTCCAAGGCGACATGATGCGTCCCGAAGGTTTCGACCATGATCGAAATCGGATGGGTCTGCCCGATCGCATAGGACAATTGGATTTCGCAACGATCCGCCAAGCCCGCATGAACCAGGTTTTTCGCGACGTAACGGGCGTAATAGGCAGCCGAACGGTCGACTTTCGATGGGTCTTTCGAACTGAAGCAACCACCGCCGATGCGGCCCATGCCGCCATAGGTATCGACGACGATCTTACGACCGGTCGTACCGCTGTCCCCGAAGGAACCGCCGACGACGAAGGAACCCGACGGATTGATGAAGTACTTTGTCTCCGGCGTGATCCATTTCGGATCCACGACTTTATCGATGACTTCGTTTTTGATGATGGTATGCAATTCTTCTTGGCTGAGTTCGGCCGCATGTTGGGTCGAAACGACGATCGTATCGATTGAAACCGGCTTCTGGTCGCGATAGAGAACCGTGACTTGGGTCTTGCCGTCCGGTTTGATGCGACGGTCTTCCCATTTGTAATCGCTCAGACGTTTGGAAAGTTTATGGGCGGTATCGATCGCCAAAGGCATGTAGTTTTCGGTCTCGTTGCTGGCATAACCGAACATGATGCCTTGGTCGCCGGCCGCGATCGAGTCGTGGCTGGTAACGGCGTGGTAGATTTCCGCGGATTGTTTGTTGACCTTCGGCATAACGTTGTATTCTTCGTCATAACCGATCGAGCGCAAGACATCTTTGGCGATTTTCGCGTAATCGATGACCGCTTTGGTATTGGCTTCACCGTAGACTAAAATGAAATCATCCTTGATCGTCGCTTCGACCGCCATCTTCGAGGTCGGGTCTTGCGCTAACGCAGCATCCAAGATGGAATCGGCGATCTGGTCGCAGATTTTGTCCGGATGGCCGTCGGTGACGCTTTCGGACGTGAATAGATATTCGTTCATGTAGTTCCTCCTATGTGTGTCCTATCAAATAAAACACCTCCCCGCTAAAAACGAGAAGGTGTACGCAATTCCGTAGGTTTTACCTTATCGTTGTTAGCGGAACCACCTTGCGTTTGCACGTAGGTTGGCGTGAGGTCGTTGAGCTAACTCTCTACCTCATCTCTTGATAATGACAACATGTATTTTACACGTTTTTTTCAAAAATGCAAGACTAATCCAGTGGTTTTTGATAGTAGTTTCCGATCACGCGTTCCGCATCGGAAATACTGATGAAGACTTTGGGGTCGGCTTTCTTCGCCGCTTCGACCACGTCTTCGACTTCAAAGGCATTGACGACCATGTAAAGCATGCATTTGGTCGAACGGCTATATCCCCCCTCACCCCAGATTCGGGTAATCCCATGGCGAGTGGAAGCGTAGATCTGATCGCATACCGCATCCGGAGTATCGGTGATCAGATGCAAGGTTTTTAATTTGAAACGTAAGTGCCGGTTGGAAACGATGTAGGTCGAAACGAATTGGAATACGATCGAATAAAGTGCTTTGTCCCAACCGAACAGATAACCTGCGACCGCCAGCACGACCATATTTCCGTAAAGGATGTAGCTCCATGTCTGGACATGGGCTTTACTGGAGGCGTAGATCGCGATAAAGTCCGTTCCCCCGCTGCTGGCATTCGCATTCAGCGCCAACGAAATCCCGAATCCGCCTAAGATGCCGCCGAAGACGGCGATCAGAAACAAGTCGCCGGTCAACGTTACAGTCGGCAGGATCGACGTGAAGATCGATACCAAGCCATATTGCATGACGCTGAAAAACGTGAACCGCTTGCCGACAAGTTTATAGACCAGAATCGTCGGAACGATGTTTAACAGGATGTAAATCAAGCCAAACGGGATTTCGACATGAAAGAACTGGCTCATCGAACGCGTAAACAGGGTCGAAATGCCTGCGAAACCGCCCGGAAAAAGTCCGCCGGCGCGGACGAAGGTTTTGATGGCGAAGGAGTAGATCAAGGCGGATACGATAATCATCGCCGTGGTCCGGATGTCTTTGCGTAAACGTGAACTCATGCGTTACCTCTGTCGTGGGTCTGTCTTTCCGAGTCGTTCCGTGAGTAGATCGCACCGCTTCAGTTGCATACGCAACGAACGGATCCCGATATCTACTTCCAAATCGTCCTTGTGAAACTGGACCAGTGTTTTGCGACCTAAATCTTTTAGCCGTCGAACTTTCGCCGCGTTGATCCAGATGCATTCCGGATGTTCGTGCGACAAGGTCGGAAAGAAAAAGAGTCGGCCGGATGGATCGACCAAAAGCGGAAGTTTCTGGGTGACATTGAGATGATGCTTCACCACGTCCGCGCTACCGCGCAGACTGCTGCCGAATGTCAGACACCAGTTCTCCAAAAGATCGACGGCTTTCTCTTCGATCATCATAGTTTGGGTTTCCGCGACGATTTGCGTTTTACGCTGATGGACGCGGATATAGAGTACTTCGTTAGGATTCATGAAACCACCTCTTATGGTAAATACGCGTTATAACGCATTTTTCCTTTGAAGCGGCTTACGATTTCAAAAAAAAGAGACGGCTAGCCGCAGCAGCAGCCGTCTTCGCAAACTTGGTCGGTGTTTTCTTCTGTGGATTCGCAGTCGCAACCTTCGCCGCAACCTTCATCCCCGCATCCGCAGCCTTCGCCGCAACCTTCGTCTCCGCAACCGCAACCGTTTTGGGCCGCGACTTGTTGTTCATAGACCAAGGTATCGACAACCAACGCTTCGATTTCGATCTTCGCGCCTTTCGGCAACGCGGCGACTTGGACGGTCGAACGTGCCGGATACGGATCGGCGAAATAGGTCGCGTAGATTTCGTTCATCGCGTCGAATTCGCTCAAATCGCTCATGAAGACGGTCGTCTTGACGATATGACGGGTTTCGAGATTCATTTCGGCCAAGACGGCTTCCATGTTTTTCAGTACTTGATAGGTTTGTTCCTGGATGTCGTTGCCGACGATGGCGCCGGTCGTGGGATCCAAGGGAAGTTGTCCGGACAGATAAACGAAGTCGCCGAGTTTCAATGCCGGGGAATACGGACCAATCGCCTTCGGGGCGTTGGGAGAGCTAAAGGATTTGGTGAACATGAACTACCTCCGATGTGGGTGCGTTACCACTCTTTATAATATTCGATTTCTTCTTCCATCACTTTACGACGGCGATGGCGTATGAAAACAGTGAGTGTAATATAGAGAAAGATCAGGAAGAGGACTGAAATCGCAAGCAAAGAAATCATATCGTTCAAGTTCTCGATCATAAACTCACCTCAACGTGTATTATATGCAATATCACATCGTATTTCAAACGGATTAATCCATTTCTTCACGATATACGCGAAAAAGTGCGATGAATGTCGCGAAAACCGAAAGTGCGACCTCGACCCATGTTGCAACAAGAAGGAAGAAACCGAGTTGTGACAGAAGTAATGCCGCATTGGCCCCGCTACCGGCATAATAAGCGCTATACAGCACGTAACACGCGCCGACATAGACAAACCCTTGGATCCCGAAAACGCCTAGAAACGCCCAACGAAGCGTTTTAAGCGATGTGTCCAAGGCATGGATGCTGGCCATAAGCATGACACCGATCAGCCAAAGTACTTCGGATAAACGCAAGGACGATATCAACGCGGTTAGGATCCCGCTGAGTTTCAAACTCCCCGCCAACATATCAAACAAAAAGCGGGTCGCAAACATCTGTTGCGCGATCGATCCTTCGGTCAAACGAAACAAATCCGCCGTCGACTTCATCGAGGTAAGCAGATTCCCGACGTGGATCTGACCGATCCATAACGGTGCGCCTGTCAATACCACGATGACACACAGAAATGCGATCCGTTTCGCAAACGTGTCCACAAACACATCAAGCTTATGCATGCTCCACCAACCAGTCTTCCCCTTTGAGGGTTTCGGTTTGCGATAAGCCCACGAAAGCATTTTGACGCAACGCTTCATACGCGACGATGGCGACCGTGTTGGATAGATTCAAACTCCGCGCTTCCGCCACCATCGGCAAGCGTAGGCAACGGTCCAGATTCGCACGTAAAATCGGCTTGGCGATGCCCGTGCTCTCACGGCCGAAGACAAGGTAGACTTCGTTTTCAAGATACGGATACGTGACCGTATCCGGCGCTTTTTTCCCATATCGGGTCAGAAAATAATACTCTCCGGGATTGTGAGCATGAAAGTTTTCCCAATCCGGATAGACATGGAAATAGAGGTCTTGGATATAGTCCATACCGCTGCGTCGGACCGATTTTTCGTCGAGTTTGAAGCCGAGCGGTTCGATCAGATGCAGTTTCATGTTAAAAGCCACGCAGGTACGCATGATATTCCCTGTGTTTTGCGGGATTTCAGGTTGATAGAGAACGATGTGAAGCATTATTTCCCTCCCAATAAGTTTAGAATAACGATATGTAACGGATAGTAGACGTAGAAGAAGTATTTCGATACAAAATATAGACGTGGATCCGCAATGCGTCGGTTTTTGGTAGGATCATAAAGCGCGATCAACCCCAACGCAAGGATGGCGAAGACTTCGATAAAATAGCGCCAAGTGACATTGAAGTTCTGGAGGATCCATAGGGCTTGTGGATGTCCAACCAAAGGTAGAAAAGTAAAGATAACCGTAACGATCGCAAACGAAAGAAATTGAACTTTTCGATGTCCGTCGAAGATATAAAACAAGGCTAAGGTCGCGATACCGAACCACATGTAATCGACTTTATAGAAACTTGCGACCCAAGCGAGAAGGATGAAGGCAAGGATGCCGAGTCCTTTTTGGTGGTCGTAGATTTCAAAACCGATCATGCCCATGGTCAAGAGGAAGAGAATGTTGATGAAGCCGGCGCCGACAGCGTCAAGAAGAATTTGTGACACGACCGAGAAACCGAATAGAACGACGACTTTACGCGTTCGGTTATGCGGAGATCGACGTGCGCCTTCCGCGAATAGAAACATGAAGATCGGAAAAGCAAGCCGACCGACGATCCGCATCCAAAAAAACTCGTCCCCGGTAAGCCAGAATGCGCCGATGTGATCGATCGTCATCGTGATGACGGCGATGATTTTCAACGCGTTGCGGTTCATGATTTTTGAGGACTCCGTTGAACGAACCACGCCGCGAGATTGACCAGACCTAACGAAGCGATGAATCCAAGAACGATTCGAATGACGAGACCGAAGAAGAACGGAAGCGGAACCATTAAGATCAGATTATCGGTGTTCGGATCAAGTAGCCATAGATCATTACGGAAGAAGATATGGTGGAATTGGGTCCAAAAGGCATTGAAGTCGACCAAGGCATAGCCGATCAGAAAGACCAGTATGACCGCGAAAATCGTCGAAGCGTTTTGGATACCGCGGGCGAGATATCGAAAGGCTTTCTTCTGATAGATCGCAAACAAAATGGCGGCGATGACTCCGCAAAGAATCATGGCGACATTGCGGAACAACATCGCATTGAGATATAAGACTTTCACATCGACCATATGATCGATTTCGCGTTGGTTGTACATCGGTTCGCGTTGGCCGGAAATCGTCACCATGACGTCCAGATCATCACGTTTGTCGCGCAAATAGTCGAGAAGAACATCCGTCGACAACGCGAGATCGGCTTCGCTGACGCCGATGTTTTCGGCGACATCGAGGGATTTGGATTGGCTGGCGAAATAGGAACGATCGAAGCTGAACACATCGATACTTGTCAGTAGTAGAACCAAAATCAACAATAAGCCAAACAAACTCGAAGCGAGTGATTTCGCATTCAACATATCACTTCCCTCCTTTGAGGTTTTTCAGGTAGTCAACGCTTTGTTTCAGCGCGATCGCACGGTGGCTGATCTTGTTTTTTTCTTCCAGTTCGAATTCCGCGAAAGAACGATCGGAATTTACGGGATAGAAGATCGGATCATAACCGAAGCCTTTGTTTCCCGCTTGGCTAAAACCGATTTTTCCTTCGATGATCCCTTCGAATACGACCGGGTCCATAGTAGGTCCCACAATCGCCATCGCGCAGACATACCGGGCAGAACGATCGGAGAAAGTAGTTAATCTTTGTAGGATGATTTGATTCTTTTCAACATAGGGCGTATCTTTTCCGAGATATCGTGCGGAGTAGACACCGGGTTGTTTATCGAAGGCATCGATTTCCAAGCCCGAATCATCCGCGATCGTCAAGAGTCCGGTTTTAAGGGATGCCCAAGATGCTTTTAATAATGCGTTTTCACGAAAGGTATTACCGGTTTCTTCCGGTTCTTCCGTAATCTCTAAATCGGATAGCGACACGACATCGTATCCGCCGATGTTTTCGAGATAATGTTTTATTTCGATTTTCTTGTCGACGTTATGCGTCGCGATGAGGAGTTTCATATCGAATCTCGCTTTCTATTTCAAATTGCGTATTGAAGGTGACTTTATGGTGATCTTGTCCCCCCTCAATATATACCCAAGCGATGTTACCCTCTTGGGAGTCGTTACGTGGCACGACTTTGAGATGCTTGATGCCATGGTATCGTGAATCAAGCATCGCGCGGATCGTTTTACGGAGTTGTTTCTGCGCTTCGGTCATGGGTTCTTCCATCCAAAACGGTTGCGGATAGATCGAACTGAGCCGATAATAATCGTCGATCAGATCGATCAAGGCGTTGTTTACCTTGGGTTGGACAGCGACTAAAATCGCCGCGAAGAAATCTTTCTGCGAATAAGGTCGCGGTAGCGAATTGATCGCTTTACCTAGATCATCGAAAAGGTCGAAGGCGTTCAATGCATATTGGGTGATCCACTTCTGAAGCGTCTTGCATAATTTCTGCGAATTATACGACTTCTCGACCGCTTGCGCTACCCTTTCGACCGTCATCATATCCGATTCCGACATCCATTTCGAGGATCGCAAGGCATAGGGGGAATACGCATCAAAGTGATAACCATACTCTTCCGCATGTTCGCGTAATCGCGTGCCATGAAGCAACTTAAGGATGCCGACTTGGATTTCAAAGGGATGTAACGAGAATAAGGTATTAAATGAATGTTTGAAGGATGATAAATCTTCAAAAGGCAACCCGGCGATCAAGTCGGTATGTTGGTGGACGTCGGCTTCGCTAAAGCGACGTATGACATTCTTGAGTTGCGTTAGATTACTGAATCTTCCGACTTCCAATAATGTTTCTCGTTTGAACGATTGGACGCCGATTTCGACCCGGAACCGTCCTTTTTCTTGATTGATGAAGAACTCGATTAATTCTTCGCTCAACAAATCGCCGACCAATTCCACATGGAATGAAATAGATCGCGGTAAATCACGCAACTGTTGGGCAAATCTCAAAGCTTGTTTCGGATTGACGTTGAAGGTGCGATCCAAGAACTTCACTTGCTTCACGTCGCTTGTTTTCAAGGCATCAAAGAGCTTTTCGATGTATCCGATACTGAAGAACCGCATTCCCTGTTCAAGCGACGAGAGACAATAGGCGCACTTGTAGGGGCATCCGCGGGAGGTTTCCATATAGAGATATCGTTTTCCCATGTCTTCTTGGTCAAATGGCAGAAAATATGGAGTTTCAAAGGTCTCCAACGTTTGTAGATCGACACGTGCAATCGCATCGGAATAGATTTCTTTGGTGACGATGCTTTGCGTTGATTTCCCTTGAAGATACTCCCAGAAAACCACTTCCCCTTCCCCGCGGACAACGGCTCTAACACCGAGTTGTATCCAAGGGTTGGGATCATAGGTGACTTCCGGTCCGCCGACGATGATGGTAAGTTCCGGTGACTTTTCCAATAAACACGTTATCAATCGTTTGGTTTCTTCCGCATTGAAGATGTACACGCTGAGTCCGACGATCTCCGGTTGGTTCGCCAAGATCTTATCCGCGGTATGCATGGGATCATCGCGAATCACACCTTCGACGATCGTCACGTCGAAATCCGCCGGCGCGCTGACATACAACCAACGCAAGGCAAGGTTCTTATGGATATATTTGGCATTCAGGGCAGCCAAAACCACGCGTGTCGTTCTCATCCCCATCATTTTAACAAAACCCATCGGTTTATGCTATCATATACAGGAAAAGGAGGGCGAAGCATGCACGATGACTTAATTAAGATTCTTCTAGATCCGACCAAAACAGTACGAACATCTCTTGAAAAAGGTCTGACGAACCGCAACTACTTGATCGAACATGAAGGTATGAAGTATGTGTTACGCGTCCCTTTTCCGGATGCGTCACGGATCGTTCGTATCGAACACGAAGCCAAAGCGCTCGAAGCGGTTTTATCCTTGGATTTGGATGTACCGATGGTCTACTTTGATCCGTCAACCGGAATTAAAATCACGGAATACATTCCGGATTTGTTGACCTATAACGAATGCGAAGATACGGATAAGATCGAACGAACCGCATTGTTGATGCGAAAGCTGCACGGACTTAACCAAACGATTGGGTTTCCCTTCGATCCGATCGGACGTTTTAACGAATATGATTCCCATCTGAAGCATCCGATCCACACTTTACATGAAATCAAACACGATATCTTATCCGAAGTCGCCAAACTTCCCGTGTCTTTAACCTTGTGTCATAATGATTGGGTTGCCGGAAACATCGGATTCACGCAAGATCGCGATTATTTGATCGATTACGAATATGCCGGAGACAATGATCCCTGTTTCGATGTGATGTCCTTTCTCACCGAAAATTCCATCGAGGACGATGTTCAGCGTCAACGCTTCTATCAGGCCTATTTCGGCCGTCAGCCTGACGCGTATGAACAGTTCGCTTTAAACGCTTATGAGAAACTCCACAATCTGTTATGGTGCGCTTGGGCGATGATGATGTATGAATCACGTGCATTGGAAGTCTATCGCGAAATCGCGGACGATAAGTATCAAGCCCTATTACGCAATCTAAACCAAAAATAGCCCCGCGGGCTATTTTTCTTGTGCTCTTTGTTTGACCGTTTTATAAAAAAACCGTGAATGCTCACGGTTTCGCTTTTGCGATTCGTTTGAAATAATCCATGATCCGTTCCAACGACTTCATAAGATTGACATCATCGTCCACATGCATATCGGCGATCAGAGAATCGATCATCGAAGCATGGAAACGGTCGTGAACTTTCAGGACTTCTTTGGCGACCGGTGTCAGTTCCAAGCGCATGATGCGTTTGTCTTCGGTATCGCGTTGCCGCCATACGAAGCCTTTCTTAACCAATCGATTTACCGATACGGTCAAGGTTCCCTGCGTCACCAACAAGCGTTTCGCGATGTCGGACATGGTTTTCGTGCTGCTTTTTTCGATGCTTTCCAATGTATGTACTTCCGTCATGGACAGACGGATGCCTTGATCGATGAGATTCTGCTCTTCAAGAAACAAAATGTGGTTAAACAGTTCAACCAACAACTCATTGAGCGTATATTTGGTATCGTGCACCGAATCGGCAGGCATGATTATTTCTCCAGCGCTTTTTTCGCTTTTTCGACGACGACGGTAAAGCCCTTCGGGTCGTGGATGGCGATTTCCGACAACATTTTACGGTTGACGCTGATTTCGGCCAACTTCAAACCGTGCATCAGTTTGGAATAACTGATATCGTTCATACGGGCCGCCGCGTTGATACGGGCGATCCATAATTTACGCATTTCGCGTTTTAAGTTCTTACGGTCGCGGAACGCATATTGCAGCGAGTGCATGACCTGCTCATGTGCGGTACGGTAAATCGTGTGTTTCGATCCGAAATAACCTTTGGCTAATTTCAGAATTGCCTTATGACGGCGACGCGAAGTAACTCCGCCTTTAACTCTTGCCATTGTTTGTTCCTCCTCTTAGTTGTGAAGCATCAGCTTGATGCGTTTGTAGTCGCTCTTCGAAACCAAGGTCGATTTTCTCAGATTGCGTTTTTGTTTGTGGGATTTGTTGGCGGCGAAGTGGGAGACATAAGCATGGCTACGCTTCAAAGCGCCGCTGCCGGTGACTTTGACACGTTTCGCCAATGCTTTTTTTGTTTTCATTTTGGGCATGGGTAGATCCTCCTGTTATTTACCGCGCTTCGGGGCCAAGACCATACTCATGGTGTTACCTTCGAGTAAGGGGTGGCGCTCCACTTGCGCGATATCCGAAATTTGTTCAATAAAACTTCTCATGACTTTTTGACCGACTTCAAGACGCGTGATCAAACGACCGCGAAAACGCATATCGACCTTCACTTTCATGCCTTCGGAAATCCAGGCACGCGCTTGGCGCAACTTAGTTTCGAAGTCATGCGTGTCGATGACCGGCGATAATCGCATCGGTTTCATTTCCGTCACATGTTGGTTCTTCTTGGCTTCGCGGGTTTTCTTCTGCTGCTCGAAACGGAACTTACCGAAATCGAGGATCTTACATACCGGCGGTGTTCCGTTAGGTGCTACGCAGTAAAGATCCAATCCGTACTCATATGCTTTTTCAAGCGCTTCGCGACGCATCATGATCCCTAATTGTTCGCCTTGCGGTCCGATGACCAAGACTTCCTTGAAACGAATGACCTCATTGACCAATTCGTCCTGTTGGGGTTTTTTGTGGCTTATAACTTTCACCTCCTGTGTGAATAAAAAACGGGTACGCAGATGCGCACCCGTTGCTTTGTACATAAATAAGGTACATGTAGCGTCAACCCATGACTTGAGCCATCGGGTGAGAAGAGTGACTTCTGCTTTCCACAATCTTTTTTTAACAGCGTTGTCATTCTAACATAGTCTAGGCATTCTGTCAAATCGGCCGATTGTTATCGGTCGTATCCAGCCGTTGTATTATCGCATATCGACGGATGTTTCGCAAGAACATCCGTCTTTTCTCGTTGGTAAAATATGCTATAATGCTTGAGTAACAAAACGAGGGATTCAATATGAAATTAAAAAACAGTTTCTTCTACACATTGCGCGAAAACGTCAAGGACGAGGATTCGCAAAGCGGTAACCTGCTGGTCCGCAGCGGAATGATCAAAAAAAGCTCGTCGGGCGTTTACATGTACATGCCGATGGGCTATAAAGTATTGAAAAAAATCGAAGGAATCATTCGCGAAGAAATGGATCGGACCGGGGCGCAGGAACTACTGATGCCGTCGTTGATTCCCGAGGATGTCTATGTCCAAAGCGGACGGCGCGAAGGATTCGGAAATTCGATGTTTTCCTTAAAAGATCGCTTTGCCAAACCTTTTGTGTTGGGTCCGACCCACGAAGAATTATTTGTCATGGGAGCCGCATCTCGGGTCCGTTCTTACAAGGACTTCCCTTTTAATCTGTATCAGTTCCAGACGAAGTTCCGTGATGAACCCCGTCCGCGTTTCGGTTTGATCCGCGTCCGCGAATTCATCATGAAGGATGCTTACTCGTTCGATGCGGACTTGGAAGGTTTGGATGTCGCGTATCAGAAAATGTTCAACGCCTACCAACGTTCGTTTGATCGTATGGGAATCGATTACAAGATTGTCACCGCCGATACCGGTGTCATGGGCGGCTTGTTGTCGGAAGAGTTCCAAGCAGTGACGGAGATCGGCGAAGATGTCTTGGTGCTGTGCGATACCTGCGATTTCGCTTCCAACATCGAAGTTGCCGCATGCGTCAATACGGATAATGAAACAGACGAAGAACTCAAGAACTTGGAAAAAGTGGCGACGCCCGATGCGAAAACCATCGAGGAAGTCGCTCGCTTCATGGGTGAAACTTCGGATAAGTTTGTTAAGACTTTGCTCTATAAGACGGATCGTGAAGTCGTGGCCGTTTGTGTGCGTGGCGATGCGGAAGTCAACGAAACCAAAGTACGCAAACTGCTTAGCGCCAACGAGATCGAACTGGCCGACGCGGAAACCGTCGTCAAGACGACCGGCGCGAAAGTCGGTTTCGCCGGTCCAGTCGGACTTAAAGTTCGCATCGTAGTCGATGCGCAAGTCGCAACGATGCGTAATTTCATCATCGGAGCCAATGAAACCGATGCCCACTTCAAAAATGCTAATCTGCGTGATTTCACACCGGCGTTTACGGCGGATGTAAGACAAATCAAAGAAGGCGATATTTGTCCGAAATGTCAAAAAGGACATGTGAACTTTAAGAAAGGCATCGAAATCGGAAACACCTTCAAACTTGGTGATAAATACGCGAAAGCGCTTGGATTAGAATATCTCGACCAAAACAACAAATTGCATCCGGTCGTGATGGGATCGTATGGAATCGGTCCTGGACGCTGTTTAGCCGCTTTGGTCGAACAGAATCATGACGATAAAGGAATTTTATGGCCGAAGAATATCGCGCCTTACCAGGTCGCGATCGTGGTCATCAACTCGAAAGTCGAAACGCAGATGGACGCCGCCGAAGCGCTCTACGCGCAGCTGACACAACATGGATACGAAGTGTTGTTGGATGATCGCGACGAACGCGCCGGGGTTAAGTTCAACGATATGGATTTGATCGGGATCCCCTTACGGATCACGGTTGGGAAGACGATCGAGAACGGTCAGGTCGAAGTCAAAGCGAGAACCGCGATCGAAGCGAGTTTAGTCGATTTGAATGATGTCTATGATCAAGTGAAAGCTTTCTACCAAAACTAAAGAGACGCTCCGGATTTCCGGAGCGTCTGTTTTTTTTTACTATTTAAATCTTGTCTTCGCCGTGTAATGCGTATGCAAGAGTTCATGCGAACGGTGTCCGCACGGTTCGTGCAAGAAATTCTCATACAAGGCCAAAATCTGGGTGTTCTTGTGCGATTGACGATGTGGCATAATTTCGTCTTCGTCATATAACGCTTTCGCACGGAGTTTCATAAATTGGGTTCCCATGGCATTGCGTGTACGCGCGTTGACGATCGATTGTCCGCCACCGTTGATGCATCCGCCCGGGCAACCCATGATTTCGATGAACGCGTACGGCGATGTGCCGGCACGGATCTCATCCAACAAAGGTTTGGCCAAGGACATGCTATGGGCGACTGCGACTTTGACTTCCATGCCTGCCAGGTTCAAGGTGGCTTCTTTGACACCCTCGACCCCACGGACACCGTAGAAGTTAACGTCGGTCAATTCTTCGCCGGTCAATTTTACGGCGACGGTACGCAACGCGGCTTCCATGACGCCTCCGGTAACGCCGAAGATAACGCCGGCGCCGGAGTATTCACCGAACATATCGTGATCGAACTCTTCATCGGGGAGACTGTTAAAGTCGATTCCGTAGATTTTGATCAAGCGTCCCAGTTCGCGGGTCGTCAAGACCGCGTCGACATCCTGCAGTCCGTTGACTTTGTTTTCTTCGCGGACTTTTTCCGCCTTTTTCGCGGTACAAGGCATGATCGATACGACATAGACGTCTTTCGGATCGAGATTCATGGTTTTCGCGTAATAGGACTTCAAGATCGCCCCGAACATCATATGGGGAGACTTACAAGAAGAGAGATTGGGAATCAGATCCGGATATTCATATTCAAGATAACGGACCCATCCCGGCGAACAAGAAGTGATCATCGGTAAGGTTCCCTTTTGCGCGACACGGTGCAAGAATTCGGTGCCTTCTTCCATGATCGTCAAGTCAGCCGCATAGTTGGTATCGTAGACGCGATCGAAACCGATGCGACGTAACGAGGCGACCATCTTTCCAGTGACGCGGGTACCGATCGGATTCCCGAACTCTTCGCCTAAAGAAGCACGAACGGCCGGAGCGGTTTGTACGACGACATGTTTGGTCGGATCGTTGAGGGCTTCGATGACATGATGAATCTCTTCTTTTTCGGCCAAAGCGCCGACCGGACAGGCATTGATGCATTGTCCGCATTGCATACAGTTGACATCGGCGAAACTACGATCGAACACCGGTCCGACTTTGGTTTCGAAACCGCGTTGTTGGAAATCGAGAATCCCTAACCCTTGGACAGTTTTGCATGTCGCGACGCAACGTCCGCACAAGACACATTTGGATGTATCGCGGACGATGCCCGGGGCGACTTCGTCATAAGTCACCGAAGTCTTCGCGCCATCGAAGGCTTGTTCGCGGCAGTTGACTTCTTGCGACAAGGCTTGCAGTTCGCAGTTTTGATTGCGGATGCAGGACAAACAGTCCTTGGAGTGATTGGAAAGGATCAATTCGACCGTGTTGCGCCGTGCGTCGATCGCACGTTGCGAGTGGGTGAAGACTTCCATGTTTTCCGCAACCGGATACACGCAAGCCGCCCCCAGCGAACGGACGTTTTTGATTTCGACCGTACACACGCGGCAAGCACCGCTATCAGTCACGCCTTTGAGATAACAGAGAGTCGGGATACGGATGCCGGCGTCTTTCGCCGCATCCAGGATCGATGTGCCGGCTTCGGCTTCGACGGTGATCCCGTTGATTTTCAGATGGACTTTGCTCATGGTTCCTCCTAGCCGCGGATGACGGCGCCAAATCGGCAGGACGTCAAACAGGCTCCGCAACGTATGCATTTATCCGGATCGATAACATATGCTTCTTTCCCTAAGACACCGGTAATCGCGCTGGTCGGGCAATTGCGGGCGCAGAGTCCGCATTTGCGGCAGAGGTCTTTCTCGATCGAGAAGGTTAACAGTTTCTTACAAACGTGTGCCGGACATTTCTTATCAAAAACGTGGGCATCGTATTCGTCTTTAAACAAACGCATTGTCGAAAGGACGGGGTTGGATGCGGTTTGGCCTAAGCCACATGCCGAGGTATCTTTGACTTTGTTGGCGAGGGCTTCCAGTTCTACTAAAGTCTGGGCGGTGCCCCTTCCTTCGCAGATATCCGTCAACATCTCCAACATCCGTTTGGTTCCGACACGGCACGGCGTACATTTTCCACACGATTCATCGACGATGAAGTCCATGTAGAAGCGTGCGACGTCGACCATGCAGTTGTCTTCGTCCAAGACGATCATCCCGCCCGATCCCATCATGGAACCGAGAGCCACTAAGTTATCGAAATCGATCGGAGTATCCAGATTATCTTCGGTCAAACAACCGCCCGAAGGTCCGCCGGTCTGAACGGCTTTGAAATTCTTGTTGTCGGGGCAACCGCCGCCGATTTCATAGACGACTTCACGCAGGGTCGTTCCCATCGGAACTTCGACCAAACCGGTGTTGACGATTTTGCCACCCAAGGCGAAGACTTTCGTACCTTTTGATTTTTCCGTACCGATGCTGGCGAACCAATCGGCTCCGTTGCGAAAGATCGGAGCGACGTTTGCGAAGGTTTCGACGTTGTTGATGATGGTCGGTTTGCCCCAAACCCCCGAGACCGCCGGAAACGGAGGTTTCGGACGCGGCATGCCGCGTTTGCCTTCGATCGATTGAATCAATGCGGTTTCTTCACCGCAGACAAAGGCGCCGGCGCCTAAGCGGATTTCGATATCGAAATCAAATCCCGATGAGAAGATGTTTTTGCCTAATAAACCATAGTCGGTCGCTTGCTGGATCGCGATTTTCAAACGATCGACCGCGATCGGATATTCGGCACGAATATAGATGTACCCATGGTTCGCACCGATCGCATAACCGGCGATGGCCATGGATTCTAGAACGACATGCGGATCGCCTTCCAAAACGGAACGATCCATGAATGCTCCCGGATCGCCTTCGTCGGCGTTACAGATGACGTATTTCTGACCTTTGGGTTGATTGGCTGCGAATTGCCACTTCGCGCCGGTCGGGAAGCCCCCGCCTCCGCGTCCGCGCAATCCGGCTTTCTTGACTTCATCGATAACTTCTTGCGGGGTCATCGTGGTCAACGCTTTTCCTAACGCGACATATCCGTCCATAGCGATGTATTCGTCGATGTCTTCGGGATTGATGACGCCGCAGTTCTTTAACGCGATACGATGTTGTTTCGCATAGAAACGGATTTCATCGATGTTGAAGATTTTTTCTTTGGTTTCCTCGTCGATATCCGTCAGTTCCAAACGCGTGACGGGACGGCCTTTATAGACGTGTTCCGCGACGATTTCGGCCGCATCCGCCGGGGTGACATGGCAATAGAAGACGCGGTCGGGATGAATGGCCACGATCGGTCCTTTTTGACAGAGACCGAAACAACCGGTTTTGATGACTTTGACTTCTTTTTCCAGATTCAGCTTGGCGAGTTCGACGTTAAGTTGTGAAACGACTTGCGCCGACAAGGAGGAGGTACAACCCGTCCCCGCACAAACCAGTATGTGCATTCTTTCCATAGAGTTGCTCCTTTATTGCAAGGAATAGGCTTCCAACAGGATGCCGTTCTTGACATGACTTTCCAAAATTTCGACCGCCTTCTTGGCGTCGACATGGATATACGTGGTTTTCTTCCCGTCTTTGTCGATGACTTCGACGATCGGTTCATAGGTGCACATCCCGATGCATCCCGTTTGCGTGACGGTGCAATCGTAATGATTGGCTGCGCAAGCTTCGACCATGGCATTTAAGACCGGTCGTGCTCCCGCGGCGATCCCACAGGTCGCCATACCGACCAAAACGCGGTAGTTGGCTTCCCCTTCACGCATGCTGACTCGTTTCTTCGCTTCGTCCCTTAATTTTTGTAGATCCGCTAATGACTTCATTCGCTCTTTCCTCCTTGTTGCAGCGTTTTTATGTGTTCTCGGACATAGTCTTGGATGAAGAGCAGGATTTCCGGCTCATCGATCGCGACATCATCGCCCAAGGTCGCTTGTATTTCTTCGCTATCCAATCGAAAGCTTTGCTTCTCATAGGTATAATCCAGACGGAATCGCATCTTCGGGTTGGCTTGCAGGATCATCGCGACCGTCGATCCCAAATCGCCCAACGGCGGACGATCGATGTGGGAATACTTCATCGAAGCGCTGATCTTTGTTCCTTGATTTACTGTAGAACTCAAGGTAAATTCACCTTGGCATTGGGTGGTCGTTCCTTCAAACAGCGGAATTCCTAAACCGATTTTACGGGTCGTCCGCGATGTGTAGAACGGATCGCGCGCTTTCTTAAGCGTCGCTTCGTCCATCCCGCATCCGTCATCAGAAAGTTCAACTTCAAAGTTATCGTTTTGCGGATCTTCAAGAACTCGAAGGTCCAAGGTCTTTGCATTCGCTCGGATCGAATTGTGCGCCAGATCCAGGATATGCATCGCGAAATCTTGCATCATTCCCGTTTCCTCCACAAAGTCTCCCAATCGTCCAACCAATCCGTTTCGTCCGTATCGCGTAGATCAATCAAGCAATGGGCATCGGAATTCAGGAAAAACGGGACATTTGATAACCATGGAAATTTCTCGATCAATTCTTGTTTCTGATTGATTTCCGTTACCTCAATCCCATCGATCGCCAAGCTTTTCGGAATAAATGCCAATTGATGAATGATTCCGTTGGATCGTCCGAGCACATGGGCCAGTACGGCTTTTCCATGACATGCATGGATCTTAGTTACGCATTGGTTCAAACTTGCGTTGAGAGATCGAATCAAACTGCCGGAGTGTTGTTTGATCAAGGTGTCGTCATGATCGACGATCCATTGATTTCCGAAGAGATCGATTCGATTGGGGGCAGGATCACTGACTTCGCATAGCCATTCATCCATTTTTAGGATATCTTCGACGGTTTCGAAATATCCCAAGACATGGACTTCTTCCAGTGTCTGCAACTCGACGCCAAATCCATAGTTTAAACCGAATTTATTGGCGGCTTGCTTTAGCGCGACTTGATTGGCGACGCTGTTGTGATCGCACACGGCGATCCGTGTCAATCCGTTGAGAAGTGCCATCCGTACGATGTTGGTCGGAAGCATGTCGTCATCGGCGCACGGAGACAACGCGGAGTGGATATGCAGATCTTCCTTCATCTTACAGACCGTAACCGGCTAAAATCTTGACGCAATCGGCGCTGCTTTGCGGCGCTTTGATCAAGCAGACTCCTTCGGTATTCGCAAGTTCGATCGTTTCTTGTTCGATATCGACGTCATGCGCGATCACGATGCCGGCTAAATCGCGTAAGGACGCGACCGCAACGATGTTGGCATGGGCTTGAACGGTGATCCAGAGACTCCCGACGGGAGCGTGTCCCATGACCCAACTTAACAAATCTCCGGTAAAGATCCCTTCGACTGCGTGATCGTCGGACTTCGTCAGGATTTCCCAACCGCTTCTTGAACAAATTTCGGTAATGTTCATACGTTTTCCTCACTGTTACGGATACGGCAATGCGCTAAGGTCGATCGTCCGGCGACGATTTCTTCGGCCATGCGACGGCACGACGCAAATCCGCAGGCACCGCAATCATAGCCCGGCAGCTGTTCGAGCTGGGCGTTGACACGGGCATATTCAAGCAATCGTTCTTGGATGGATTTACGTTCGTTGACCTCATCCAGCGAATCTTCGCTCGCTTCGAAGATGACATCAGCGTTGGTTCCATTGACGGACTTGAGATGCGCCGCGATGTGTTGGGTGGCTTCGAAAGGATTTCCCCAAAGAAGGTTTCCACCGACGCAGCCATTGATGCAATTGGATAGATGCAAGTAATGTTTTCCTTTGAGTTGTCCGAACTCCGCCAAATCTAAAGCGAGCTGTACTTTCTCCAAGCCATCCGCAAACAACACTTTCGACTCCATGCCTTTGTGGGCGAAATGGGTCAAACTAGTATAGCGTAAACCGTCGGGGGAAGGATTGACGGTTTCACGGTGTTTCCCAAGTTCTTTACTGATCCGCGGAAATAAGTCCACGATCGACAAGGCATGGTCGATCGAACTATCGGTATTCCCGTATGGATAACGTGTCGCCGGAAGTTTGGCGATGCACTCGCAGAGCTGGAAGATCCCGACGGATTTATCCAATTTCGAAGTTTCGTTACGAATTTTCCGTGCCGCCATTTCGGAGGAACGGTATTGCGGGATCATATTGTCCAGCAACATAGGGTATTTGACCTCGATCAGCCGGTTGATGACCGGGCAGAACGAAGAGATAAGATAAGCATCGGCTTGATGATCGATTTCACGTCGGATTTCCTGAACGATTGCGCCGTCATAGGGTGAAAGGTCGACTACTTCGTCGAAACCTAAGCTCTTGATGGCTCCGAAGAGTTCTTCGATCTGTTCCGGCGTCGCGGCGGAGGCGATCAAGGAGGAAGGAACCAAGGCAATCTTGACATCGTAATGTTCCATGTCGGCCAAGGTACTTCCCTTCGCCAACAACCCTTGGTTCACGCAGGTATCCACGCATTTTCCGCAATTGATACAACGGGATTTGTTGATCTTGACTCGTTCGTCTTTTATGGATATGGCTTCCACCGGGCAAACACGCAAACATTTCAGACATTTCTGACAGCGGGCTAAGGTATAGGTTACGACGCTCATTCATTCACCTTGAAAGCGATATGCAGGGTGGTACCGCTTTGCGTTGAGTTCAGTTCGAAACGATCCGCCATGCGTTGGATATTGGTCAGTCCCATCCCGGCCCCGAAACCGAATTCGCGGGCTTTTTCGTTGGCTGTCGACCATCCGGGCGTCATCGCTTTTTCCAGATCCGGAATGCCCGGACCGATATCTTTAAATGTTAAATCCAAACCGGTTTCATCGAAACAAAGTTTTATTTCTCCTCCGTAAGAGTGGATGATCATGTTGATCTCCGCTTCATAACAGGCGACGGCGATACGACGCAACAAGTTGGGATCCAATCCAATCTGTTTCAGAAACGATTTGATCTGGCTGGATACTTTTCCGGCATTGGCGTAATCTTCGCGGCCGATGAAAAACGATTGCTCGATCATGGGTGATGGGCCGAACGCAACCCCAATTCGTAGAGAATCCCGCAGGTTTCATACATGGTTTTCGCCGTGCAGAACACGTTGATTTCCATTTCGCGGGCAAGTTTCAAATCCTCGGGATGTAGATGCTTGTCGCGGACATAGATGATCGTATCGATGTCCAACATTTCAGCCGTACGCAAGGACTGCGCGTTTTGCAGGCCGGTCACCAACAAGGTTTTCTTACAGTCGGAGTTGACCATCGCCAACGCGTCGCTCATAAGATCGGCTGCGAAAACACATTCGTATTCGCGGTTTAAGACACGCGGATGGCCGACGATCAATGATTTCGCGTCAAGCGCTTGGATGAGCGGTTGCAGTTCCATCTTAGTTTAACGCGGTGTTTTCCGTCTTGCAGGCACGGATCATGTCTTCGAGTTTCGGACTCTTGACGGCGTTACCGATAACTGTGCCGTCGATGACGCATACCGGAGCCAACCCGCAGGCGCCTAAGCAACGTGTCGCATCCAACGAAAACATCCCGTCGGGACTGGTTCCGTTGACCGGTGAGCCGGTAAGTTCTTTGATGCGGTCAAGCAGGTCTTGCGAACCTTTGACGTAGCAGGCGGTTCCCATGCAGACGTTGACGACATGTTTGCCTTTGGGTTCGGTGGTAAACTGCGCATAGAACGTCACGACGCCATAGACTTCGGCGACCGAAGATCCGGTCGCTTCGCTGATCTTCTGCATCGCTTCCATCGGGATGTACCCCAATTCATGTTGGACATCATGCAACATCAGTTTGACCGGTCCGGGACGGTCGGCGTGGCGTGCCACGATCGATTCGATGATTTCGATTGCTTTCCCATTTAACTTTTCCATACTCTAGTCTCCTTTTTTATCGGTTACGACCCGATTTGCGGCCGCGATACCCTGATGAAACAACACATCGATCAGTAAGGATAGAAGGATCATCCAGATCGTCCAGGCGAAGATTTCCGCCATGTCGAGTTGGACTTTCCCAAGGTAAAGTTGATGTCCGATTCCGCTTTGGACCTGTCCGAGGATTTCCGCCATGACGCCGACTTTCAGTCCAAGCGACAAAGCACCTTTGGCCCCTTCACGCAACGACGGACCCAACATCGGAAGGGTCACTTTGAAGAGTCGGTTGAAGAAGGTTTCGGGATAGAGTTTGGCGACGTCCGCCAACTCGGGATTAAACCCCAAGATCCCTCCATAGACGCTGCGATACAGTACGGGATAGAGAATGAAGAAGACGATGATCGTGACACTGCCTTCCGATCCCAACCAGATCAAAGCCAGAAACATATAGGTGATGTTGGGGATGGTGTTGGCGAGGACGACCAGAGGTTCAAACGAGAGACGGAATTTTCGATTGTTGGCGCTTGCGATGCCGGTGATCAAGGCTACCAGAAACGCGATTGTAAATCCGAAGACGACACGCAATAAGGTCGCCAGGAGGTTTTGATAGAGCGATGGATCACTCAGATGGGCGATCATTCGCGATAGGACGGAAAGGACGGACGGTAACAGGATGTCGTTGGCGATAACCATCGAACCCAGTTGCCAGAGTATCAGGATGAGGATCCAACTGACGAGTCGTCGCACGGTCTTGTCCCTTTCGTTACGTACAAAAAACAAAAGAGTACGCTTACACGTACTCATTATAGCACTCCACTTGCGAAATTGTTCACTAATGTTGAAAATTTTTTTATTTTTGGATGAAATCTTCAATGTCGGTCAGATTGAACAGATCCATGAAGGCTTGGATTTCTTTCTTGACATCTTTCGCGTTCACGACTTTCACATTCATCTTCACCCATGCCGCTGCGATGACTTCGCCGGAAGCGATCCCAAGGTTCTTCGCACCGACCGCATCGACGTCCGCGATGATGGCTTGCGGATCCGCATCGATGGCCGCTACGTATTCTTTGAGGGTCGCAAACCGGTCTTTGACGGCTGCTTTTACGTTCGCATCCGCATCTTTACGGATAAACAATCCGGCTTGTGGGTAATTGTCCAGTCCGGTTTCGGCTTTCCATGCTTCCTGTAAATCTTCGACGACGGTTAAGGTCAATCCGTTGCTTTTGGCTTTCAATATCGTCGCGGTTACCGCTGGTTCGGCCATCAATCCAAGATCATATTTCGAGGTCAATAATCCGACTTGCACATCCGCGACCGCATTCAGGTAAACTTCGTTTCGGACGTTACCGAGCGTGGTTTTGACGGTATCCCAGATCTTTTGCGGAACGGCTGCCTGCCCAAACAATGCGACATCGCCGTCGGTGGTTACGCTACCCGATCCATTCCCTACCAAATATAAGTTTCCCCATGTTAGCACTCCATAGAGAATATAGTCGCTATTTCCTTTGGACGCCAAGGTTAATCCAAGATTGACCGGAGCGACGATGACATCGTAGCTTCCATTTACCAACTCTGCACTGAGTACATCGGTTCCGTCGACGACTTTCACGTCATCCGTACTTCCCTCTTTCATCAGCGGGATGAGGGCGGTGGCGGGGGCGCCGGCGGGTGTCAATACCCGCAAGTCGACCGGTTCGACTTGCGTACAAGCCGACAGGCCTAAGATTCCAATCAATAATATCGCTAAGATTTTTTTCATCGTTTTTCTCCTCGGCAAGCGTCCTCGATCCTTCTGATAGATTCCAATAAAGAGAAAGGGTACGTTGACCGTACCCATTATAACACTTTGATTGAGAATTTGTTCACTAACTATCGATATTTCATCAATTATCGTTGACGTTCATTGATCTCTTTGTGAAGTTGCGCGAAGAAGTCATCAATCTTCAAGGTGACGCTCTCGTTTTTTCCGTAGCGTCGGACTGTGACTTCCCCGTTGGCGATTTCGCCGTCGCCGATAACAAGTTGGATAGGCACTTTATTCATCTGCGCTTCACGCATGCGGTAGCCCAGTTTTTCATTGCGGCCATCGACTTCGACGCGGATGTCTTCATCGATCATCCGTTGCTTGAGTGCTTCGCAAGCTTCCAAATGGATTTCCCCGTTGACCGGTAGGATCTTGACTTGGGTCGGTGCCAACCAGACTGGGAATGCGCCGGCGAAGTGTTCGATCAAGATACCGATGAAGCGTTCGACCGATCCGAAGATGACGCGGTGCAACATGACCGGGCGTTTCTTTTCGCCATTCGGTCCGACATAGGTCAGATCGAAGCGTTCGGGTAAGTTCATGTCCAATTGGATGGTGCCGCATTGCCAGACGCGACCTAACGAGTCTTGGATATGGAAGTCGAGTTTCGGACCATAGAAGGCACCGTCGCCCGGATTGAGTTTATAGGGATTTCCTGAAGCGACACATGCGCGTTGCAGTGCAGCTTCGGAACGATCCCAGACTTCGATCTCGCCGATGTATTTTTCCGGACGGGTCGAGAGTTCGATTTTGTAGGTCAATCCGAACAGTTTGTAGACGCGGTCGATGAAGTGGATCAAACGGACGATCTCCCCTTCGATTTGGTCTTCGGTCATGAATAAATGCGCGTCGTCTTGGGTAAAGGCGCGGACCCGGAATAAACCGTTCAAGGCACCGCTGGCTTCATGGCGATGGACCAAGCCCAGTTCGCCGACCCGCCACGGGAAATCCTTGTAGGAGTGCAAGCTATTCTTATAAACCAACAGCGATCCCGGACAGTTCATCGGTTTGACGGCGAAGAGCTTGTCGTCGATTTCGCTGGTATACATGTTTTCACGGTAGTTAAACCAGTGCCCTGAGACTTCCCAGAGACTTTGGTCGAGCATGATCGGAGTTTTGATGAACTCGTATTCTTCCTTTGTGTGTTCCTTAACCCAGAAGTCTTCCAACGCATGGCGTAAAAGCATACCTTTGGGTAGCCAGAACGGGAACCCCGGACCGAAATCGCTCATCATGAACAAGCCGAGTTCGCGTCCCAATTTCTTATGGTCGCGCTTCTTGGCTTCTTCGATCATGTGCAAATGTGCATCCAAATCTTCTTGGGATTCAAAACAGATCCCGTACACGCGTTGCAACATCTTATTGTTCGCATCGCCCTTCCAATACGCACCGGAGACTTTCAAAAGTTTGAAGAATTTGATCTGTTTGACGGTTTCCACATGCGGACCCCGACACAAGTCGACGAAGTCGCCTTGTCGGTAGGTGCTGATGGTGACGTTCTCTTCATCCATGTTGGAGATGAGATCGACTTTGTACGGATCGTCGGCGAACATTTCCAAGGCTTGCGCTTTGGAGAGTTCTTCGCGAACGATACGTTTTCCGTCTTTCGAAATCTTCTTCATTTCGGCTTCGATCTTCGGGAAGTCTTCCTCACGGATAACCGCATCCCCCAGGTCCATGTCGTAATAGAATCCTTCGTTGATGACGGGTCCGACCCAAAACAACGCTTGGGGATACAAGCGTTTGACGGCTTGCGCCATCAAGTGGGCGGCGGAATGGTTTAAGACATTGAGTTGTTCGTTTTCTTTGATGTTGATCATATGTACGCTCCTTTACGTAAAAAAGACTCTCTTCCTAAAGGACGAGAGTCTCGCGGTACCACCTTACTTCACATTTCTGTGCACTCATCGTTAACGCCGATTTCGCGGGACTTTTTCAAAAGTCCGACTCGCAGGCGGTAAGTCGTCGTATCATGCGGAAGCTTGCACCGTTTCTTCCTCGCTGGATCATGATTCTCGAAGACTGTTGTCCTGGTCAAAGTATTTATACCTTACTTTATACACTTTTGATGTAGGACTGTCAACTAGAACGCGAATATAAGCTCTATACTCATTTTCCAAACGTCCATTCGGGAGTGTAAAGTAAGTTGTGTTAACTTCCTTGGGATCTACTAGGGAAAACGTTCTATTCATATCTCGTTTCAAACATCACAGCCAATTTCGAGTAAGCCAGTTCAAATCCCTTCATAATTCGGCTGCCGAGCTTCTCGTTTTGGATCGTAAATAATTACAATATTTGAGAAATAGAGGAATGAACTTGCTTCTCGAATATTTAAACTATATCCAACAAGACCATCAGAATTTACGAATCTCCTCCATTGCGGGTAGTACTGACGGCTTTGGAGATTGTTAAGTCTGGTTTTAGAATCGCATCGTTATCCACGTTAATGATACGGGTTCTTCACACAGAAAGTTAATTCCAATGATCCGCCGCAATATTCCAATAAACAATTTCTTCGCATGGCGATGGAAGATCAACCAATCGAATTATCCCTTATAAAGACTGTGACTAACAATGTTTTATTCATATCTCAGTCATGTTTTAACAAGTTATTTCTTTAGTGTTTCTATATGGTAAGGATAGTTACTTTTTCACATACAATTTTTAACTCACCCATATTTGCAAACAAGAATCTTACAGCGAACAGTGAATCGTTCCATTCTCCGCCGTTTTTAATGAATTTATCTCTTACATCAGATAAATAGTCGTCCATAATAACATTATTAGGGATTGATTCCCATCCAATCAATATATCACTTTCAGTAATCAAATCGATATCATATGAAAGCATCAATCCTTGAACATTTTCTATATCTAAATATATTTTCTCGTTAAGATAATTGATTGTTATCATTTCTAGCTTCTTTAGTTTCGGGTCATAATTAAATGAAATTACTCTTGAATCATGTAATTTGCCATCTATTATAAACATCGAATTTAGGTTTTCTTTATTAATTGTCATTATTGACCTCCAAAATATAAAGTTGAATATGGTTCTGGTATTATAGAACCTGCGTAATAATGTGGGTCTACACCCGGGATTACAAGTCCCGGAATGTGATAATGAGGTCCATTCATCGCATTAGTATTTGCATCCCATCTAAAAATAGTGTTTTTCCCTAAATCCCATGTTATCACTGGACCATTTGACGTTCCAATATGATAATTACGAATTAAACCATTGGGATTAAAATCATACGGATTTGAAGGAAAAACTACTGGTTTCTTTACTTGAGGTTTCTCAGTTGATGTTACTCCAGATGACGTAACAGTATCAGATTGTGTTTCATCTTGACTAAGAGTTTATGAGGAATGTCCGATTGTATGAGTTAAAGTCAATGTATCAACAAATTGTTCTACGAATTTTCCAATCAAACCTAAATCAAGTTTTAGATATACAATCGACATAGTACTTATAAGAAAACCTGCGGTAAGTTCTGAATCGTTCACCATGGCCTGATCACCATTTTGGTCAGACAATCGGACTGGTGAATTTGAACAATATTCAAACAGATTCTTCATTACAATGGATCGTGACACATCAATTAAACCATCCGCATTCAAGAATCTACCCCATTGAGGATTGTAATAACGGCTTTGGAGGTAATAGAGTCCAGTTTCCGAATCATAACGATATCCACGATAGCGATAAGGATTTTGTTGCCCTAAGGTTGAAGCCAAGGATCCTGTGATGGAGAGCGCTTCACCCCAAGTGGAGTAGGTATAGGCAACTACCTGAACCCCTGCGCTGTTGATCAGTCCGACAATATCGTTCTGCGCATTGCGAAGGTAGGCATATTCTGTTCCATTCAGAATCATCGAGATCAGTTGACCCTGGGTGTCATAAACATAATAGATTGTATCCGATCCGGTTTGCTCAAAGGTGACTTTGTCGCTGGATAGACGATAGGTTGTGGGAGTTCCATTGACGGTCTTGGAAGTGCGGATGCCGTTTTCGTTGTAGACGTAGGATATTGCCAGTCATGATTCTGTGATTTAAATTGCGGAACAAGTCTTATCAAAGATATTCTTGACGATTTGCTAACACATTTAGTGGGATTTTTTGTTGCTACTTGGCAGATATTTTACCCCTGGTGCATACATGAGATACACCTACTTAGGTTTCATATAAACAAGTAGAACTCCATTATTTGGCTGATTCCTTTAGTAAGTACTCATGCAAACCAATAGAATGACACAAAATATTGTGTGGCGGGCCAAAGTACTTGCCTATATTCTCAATAGCTTCCTTTTTCCCACCGTGAAATATTGGGAATATCCATTCCCTAAAAGCTTCATAAAAATACGGTTCGATCTCAGCAACTTCGAATTTATCCAATTCAAGCATACTAGAAAGTTTTCTAATGTTTCCATCAAGAAATGGGAATGCAATTCTTCCCATAAAATCTGCATCCCATTCACCTGTAATGTTTGGGATTTTCGTATTGTATCCTTTTACTGAATAACTTACATTAACGTAATAACACATTCCATAATTTGATTTTTGAAGAAAAATAGCTAAAAGATAGTCGTTGTTTTCGATAAAGTACCCATACTTATTTTTCGTGAAACCATTTTCATAGAAAACTTTTTTGCATAAATTCTTAAACTCGGTTTTATCCATTTTTCCTCCTACTAGTAAAGCTCTAGTACTAATTTATATCCTCCACCCATAACCTCATTATATTTTTTCAACTGCTGAATTCCAGCCTTTATTGCTCTTGGGTTATTCGGCTTTAATTCAAAAATAATATGCGAAGCTTCATCTACAAAATCAGGTCTTATTCCAGGAAATCTCCTCACTTCTTTGGCATCGCCAAACCCCACTTTGTATCCTTTATGAATCTTAATTCCTTGTTTGGCTGTAGACTTCGTACAATCACCAACCTTATCTAGTTTACCAATCTCTGAGAGAGCCTCTTGTGTAAAATCCGTGGCTTTTCTCACCTCAACAACATCATCTATATTGTCAATCTTAGAGATTATTCTAGTTACTGCGCTTCCTCCCGTCACAAAAGGCACAGCAAGTGATACCACATCTGCTGCTAAACCCGCCCAAGCCCAAGGATCGGATGGTGTTGAAACTACTTGAAGGATACTTGAACCTAAAGATATTACATCGAAGACAGTATCCCACAAGTGACCGCTGGCGTCTCTTCTTGAAACTGGATTGTTGTCGCAATATGCAAATACATTCTTATCATAAATGCTTCCTTTGTTAATCCTAGTTATATATACATCATCAGAATTTACGAACCTCCCCCACTGTGGGTTGTAGTAGCGGCTCTGGAGGTAGTAGAGTCCGGTTTCTGAGTCGTATCTGTATCCGCGATAACGGTACGGATTCTTCACGCCAAGAGTCGAAGCCAACGATCCGGTAACGGTAAGCACTTCGCCCCAGGTTGAGTACGTGTACGAAACGACTTGAGTTCCAGAACTGTTGATGAGTCCGACGATGTCGTTTTGCGCGTTACGGAGGTAGGCATATTCCGTTCCATTGAGGATCATCGAAACTAACTGGCCTTGCGTATCGTAGACGTAGTAGATCGTATCCGATCCCGTTTTCTCAAAAGTCACTTTGTCGCCGGATAACCGGTATTCCGTTTTCACACCGTTGACGGTCTTGGAGGTGCGAATGCCGTTCTCGTTGTAGGTGTAGGAGATCGCCAGTCCGGTCTTGTTGAAGGAAGTGAGTTTGCGTCCTTCCCATCCATACGTTCCACCGTCATAGGTCAGGGGATTGCCGATGACATCATAGGTGATCGCTTTTCCGTTGAAGGAAGTCAGCAGGTCTTTCCAATTCGAATTGGTATAAGCGTAGGAAATCGTACTGACCGGGGTCCCTAAGGTGCCGGTGGTATAGGCGTACTGGACCTTGCTGAGAAGATTGCCTCCCAGGTCATAGTTGTAAACAAAAGTTTTGTTGTCGCGTTGATTGTTTTCCCGCACCACCTCGTTGAGCTCGTTATAGAGATATTGTATCGTGTTTGTCCCTTCGGTGATAGAGGTGATGTTGCCATTTGCGTCATACAGATATGAAATCGGAGTGCTGGTGCCGTTTTGAATGCTGCTGAGTTGGGTGCTGGTGCGCGAGGTGTCGGTGGGATGATCCTTGTAGGTGTAGGCAGTTGTATACGCCGTCGATCCCGAAGTCCAGGTCTTGGAAGTCAACCGTCCCAACACATCGTAAACGTATCCGGTCGTATTCGCCTTCGGTGAAGTTACCAAGGTCGGGCGATTGTCTTTGTCGTAGGTATAAGATGTCGTGTAGGTCGTTCCATTGACGGTGTCAATGAAAGTCGAAGCATTGTTATTGGCATCATACCCGAAAGACACCGAATTTCCATCGGACTCCACGACCTTGGCCAAGCGATTGGCGAAATCGTAGACATAGCGGGTGCTCTTCCCGGTCGAAACATCCGTGACCCGTCCAACAACACCGTTGGCGTCATAGTCATAGGTCGTCCGCAGAGTTCCATCGATTTTCACGCCGGTGATGCGGTCAAAGCTATCAAACACATACTCGACCGAATC
Organism: uncultured Erysipelotrichaceae bacterium; assembly: GCA_942492825.1. Lineage (GTDB taxonomy): Bacteria > Bacillota_I > Bacilli_A > Erysipelotrichales > Erysipelotrichaceae > GWE2-51-13. Next base: position 633,177 of record OW818635.1, read on the forward strand.
CCCGTTGCCATAGACAAACGAGTCCAAACGACTTGTACGGTCTTTGTAGGTATTGGTGATGAGATTTGTGGTCCCGACTTTGACCTGTGTGACGTTCCCGAACGTGTCATAAACGAAGGTATAGGCAAAGTTGTTATGGGTGATCGTCTTGAGACGATCGTTTTCATAGGTGTAACTGTTGGAAACCGTTTGTCCACCTAGGGTTGTGGAAACCTGTTTCAGCGAATCATCCGAGTTGTATTGGTTGGTGACGGTATGAAGCAGCGGATCCGTGACGCTGTTGACCAATCCGTTGAGAGAGTTGATCGAATAAGTGACCGTGTTATCGAGCGCATCTTTCTTGGTAGCGACGTAATTCCCGTCCGTGGTATACGTCGTACTGGTGGTGATCTGCTTGGTCCCGTTGGTTCCGTCCCCGATCGTGGCCGAGGTCGCGTTTCCGTACGCATCCTCATATTTGAATGAATACTTTACAAGTTCAGCCGAACTTGCGCCGGTGATCTTATGATTGGCATCGTAGGTATAGGTGTAGTTGTTCCCTTTGGCGTCCGTGGCCAAGGTCAGATCGTTGTTGGTATAGGCGAACGACGAGGTTTGCTTGGCCAAGTCCACGACCGAAATGACGTTGCCTTTGCTGTCGTAAGTATAGGACTGTCCGAACTCATCCTTGAAGACCCCGATCCCGTCGAAGTAAGCCGTGTTGACATTGTAGGAGTACACCAAGATGACTCCGACTCGGCTATAGGCTTTGTCCGCGATGGCGTTGAAACTCAGGAATTGCCATTCGCTGGTGTCGGTGTTGAAGTCTTTTGAGCGATACGTATACGTCCCATCCGTATTGTCAAACCGCAGATACAGAGCGACCCGATTGCCTTTTCCAAGGGGTGCCGAAGCGGCTTTGGACCAGCCCGACACCACAAAGACATCGTTGGCGACTCCGGATGCGTTGACAAACTGATAGGCTTGCTTGTTTTGGTTGTACGCACCGATGATGCGCAACACGTCATTGTTGAGGGAAGTTGGCGGAAGATCGCTCGTTAAGGTCAGGATCTTATCGTTGACGTCCGTCCCGCCCCCGAAAGTCCAGGAAGTCGTCAGGTCCATGTTGCCGTTTTCAATGAGATTGTAGCGATTGGCGATGGTGCCTTCTTCCAGTTGTAAAGCATCGAAGAAAGCGACGCCGATGGCATTCTCGACGATCGGACGAACCCGTACTTCGGTGGTCGCGGCATCTAAGGGTAAGGTAAAGGTCATCTCAAGGCGCTGCCAATCGAAAACCCCCGTCAGATACTTCGACTTTATCTCGACCCATGTCCCTGCCGCATTCTTATAGGATGCGGATAGCAGGGCTCCGATGTTGGTCCCGGTGGCCATCGCGGTCGTTTTGACATACGCCGAGAAAGTATAGCTCTTCCCTTTGGTCAGTCCGGTCAAGGTCTGGGTGAAGTAGTGTCGGCCGATACTGTTGGTCTTATTGATGACCATGGACAGTGTCCCGATGTACTTCTGCGCGGCAGCGTCTCCGATTGTTCCGGTCGATCCGCCCTCGCTCTCGATGACCCAACTTCCCGTGGTCTCATAACTGGTATTCACGAGATGATTGACGACCGATTTCTGTAGTTTGGATTCCAGCGCCATCGAATTCTTGACGCTTCCGGATTCATTGTAGTTATAATACTGCGCATAACCGTCGGGATCCTGGATCGTGACGGTGTTGCCGGCGTTATTGAAGGTGTAGATCGATTTGCGACTATTGAAATCGGTGAAGAAAGTCGCGTTGTAGCCATAGGACAAATTCAGCTCTTCTCCGAGGGTAGAACCTTGGCTCTCGCTGAACTTGATGACCCGGTACGGTTTCAACGAGGAGTAACTGTACGTCAACTTGTACCCGTCGAAGTTGGTCGCGGTCAAGAGTTTGTATTGGTCTGTCCCTGAACCGTCATAGGTATAGGTAGACACTTTATTGTTGGCGGGAATCGCATCGAACACTTCCGTTACACTGGTCAGCTGCGTTCCGGTATAGGCGAAGTTGGTGATTTTCCCGTCGACCGCCGTGATGCTTGTAAGCAGGTTGTTGGTATAGGTCAGAATGGTTCTTCGATTCACATAATCAGTGCTATTCCACTCCGGATTCCGAATCTCGGTGAGCAGAGCGCCGGTATAGATGAGCGTGATCTTTTGTCCGTCGCTGTTTTGGATCTCCGTCAGTTTTCCTGCCGAATTGAATTTCGAAAGGTTGCCTTGTGCATCCTTCAAGGTGTACGTGGTATCCGCGTTCTTCACCATCTCCAACTGCGTCCCGGCTTCGTCCAGATATTTCTGCTGAGTCGCGTCATAAGCAAAGTAATGCTTCGTTCCGTCCTCGTCGATCCAGAAGTGGTACGTCACTCCGCCAATCACTTGGGATCCGGCTTGTTGGGAATAATTGAGCCGCCATCCGTTCCCAAAGTTCGTATTCGTACTTCGGTCATTGAGGTTGTAGACATGCGACACGCTGACCGGCATGCGGTTGCCTGTGCCGAAGGTGTCTTGCCGGATGAACACCAGGTTTCCGTTGGAATCGTTGGTATACCCTGTTCCAGCCCGTCCAACGTTTTGACTGTGATACGTCCAATAGGATTCCAACCCGTTATTGTTGACATAGACCATCGTGACCACCGGTCGGTAGCTTTGATAGGTCGAACTGGTATCGGCGGAGTAGTACTCCTTATACCCATACCCTGCGATTTCATTGTTGTCCTTCAACATCAATCCATTATTGACGCCGGAGGAATACCACTCCTTGACGATCGAGGTGATGTTCCAGAGATAGGCTTGTGCTACGTTACTGTGTCCGACGACTTCGTAGTCTTCGATCTTCGGGTTGTAGGCAGGCTTATTGTTCCAAGTCAAGGTCGTCTCGGACCAACTCCCCGTCACCTTGTGGGCATTGACCTGGTAATCGTTCTGCGAGATCGAACCTGTGTTGGCCAGACTCATTTCCAGACTGGCATAGATGACCATGTCCGCGGCAGTCAGATGGGGCAAGGTAAAACGCAGGTAGGTCCGATGCGCTTCCCCGGTTTTCAAGATATAGCTATTATAGAAATTGGAGGACGGTAAGGTTTTGGTGACATGCGCGTCATCGATGTCCGCATAGGTGATCGGCGTCGTGACGGTCGGATCCACGACGACGGGATAGACCCGTTCGGGATCATTTAGCCATCCTTCATCCGGTCGGATCGTCAATTCCCACGAATCTCCAACGTGTGTGAACGACGTTTCGATGGCTTGACTCTCTTCGCCCTTGGCATCCACCATCAAGAAACGTTCGAGTCGGAAGACAATGTTCCCTTCCGTATCCACTAAAGCGATCGTTCCGTCTTCTTGCTTCACAGGTGTCAAACCGTTGAAGCGGAAGACTTGGGTAAAGGATCGTTCGGCATCCTTGGACTTTAGAATCAGATTCTCTTTGACTTCATCCCCCTGCAGGACATATTCCAGATCCACATCGTTAAAGACATCAAGATATCGAACGGAGGAAGTCAGATTCTCCACCGTCGTCAGATCATTGTCTTTTTCCGCGGAAGGTTGAATTACGCGGATTGCTTTTTTTGCGATATTCTCAAATGTCCACGAAAGTCCGATGTCACCGAGCTTCATGGAAACCAGTTTGGTGGATTGCGAGTTCTTCGCCAAGCGGATCTTGATGCCTCCGCTCTTGTTCTCCACGACTTCGTTCTGTAATTCGTCCGTTGTGTCGATTAGCGTATTATCGATTTCATTCCAGCTTCCGTTTTCTTGATAATGGACGGAAACGGGATAGATCATCGCCATCGTACGAAAGTTATCGGTCAGAAAATGTTTGACATTGGCTTCCCGTTTTTCCACGACTTCCGATACCGGTACGTCCTGGGAAGGATCCAAGACTGCGGACTCCGAGATCACCGGATTCGGGACGATCGGCTCATTCTCGAGGGCGACGACACGTTGCGTCAATGACGAAAAAAACAACGCGGAAACGATCGTTGCGACAAGAAACTGTCGGAAAGTTTTCATAACTTTTCCCCCTTGATTTGTAAACTTTTATAAGTGAATCTTCATACAAATCGGGGTTATTGTCAAGTAATAGATAAAAACAAATAGCTAATCAGAAACAAAAAAAAAGACAGAAATGTTGAATTCCTGTCTTTAGTTAATGTGAATCTATTGATGATTAAAAAGCGAAGTTCCCCTTTGTGAAGACGACTACTTCAGAACCATCTTGACGGATTCCGGTGATTTCCATGTCGGAACTGCCGAACATGAAGTCGCAATGTTCCATCGAATTGTTTGAGCCGACCGCGGTGAGTTGATCTTGCGTCATGTCGTTGCCGCCTTTGACGTTCATCGGGTAGGCACGACCTAAGGCGAGATGGCACGAGGCGTTTTCGTCAAACAACGTATTAAGGAAGAGGACGCCGGAGTTGGAGATCGGGGAATCGTGGGAGATCAAGGCGACTTCGCCGAGATAGGAAGAACCTTCGTCGACCGATAAAAGGTTGGCCAAAGCTTCTTGTTCTTTTTCGGCACCGAATTCGACGGCTTTCCCGTCTTTAAAAGTAAGCCAGAATCCGTCGATCAGACGGCCTTGGTAATTTAAGGGTTTGGTCGCGACGACTTTTCCGTTGACGCCGAATTTGTAAGGCATCGTGAAGTTTTCTTCAGTCGGCAAGTTCGGGTTGAAGATGACGCCTTGCGTGTTGTGTTCCGATCCGCCCGCCCAGATATGGTTGGGGATCAGTTCGACACGCAGGTCGGTGCCTAGACCGTTTTTGAAATGCAATGCCTTAAAATTGTAATCGTTAAGCGCTTGGTTATGGGCACTGAGAGTTGCGTTGTGGTTCTTCCAATCGGCGACCGGATCGTTGTCGGCTGTGACGCGAACCGCGTTCAGGATGGCTTCCCACAGGGCTTCGACGCCTTGTTCCGCATCGAGATCCGGAAAGACTTTATTCGCCCATGCGACGGTCGGAGCGGCGATGACGCACCATTGGGTACGATTGCCCATGGTGTTTTCTTGCCAACGATGCAAGGCTTTGCGCATCGCAACGTTAGTGCGTTGTAACTTGACCGGATCGATGTCCGCTAACAAACCGGGGGTCGGTGAGGTAATGCTTAAGAGCGCATACCCTTTTTCGATATAGTAGTCGAATTGCGAAATCAGCCACGCCGGAACTTCTTCCAAGGTTTCAACATCGCAATGTTGGTAGGTCGAATGGTTGATCGGATCGTCGCCCCAACGGACCGTGACTTGTTTGGATCCAAGGGCATAAGCTTCTTCGACGCAGAGTCGGATAAACTCGCGGATGTCGGTCGATCCTTGGATCAACAATGGCTGGCCGGGTTGGACGTTGGCTCCGACTTGGACGGCCAAACGGGCGTATTTGCGTAAACGTTCGATACTGGGCATGACTTTTCCTCGTTACTTTCCGTGCGATATCGGCAACATCGCGGCGCCGATCAGACCGGGTTCATCCAACATCGCGATCTTGAATTCGATCGAACGCATGCCGACATGGACCATGGATTGGAAGTATTCGACCATTTTGTCGAAGTAGAGTTCTTTGGATTTGGTGACCCCGCCCCCGATGACAAACATCCAGGGATCGACCGTATGGGCAATCGCGGAGCACATGGCGGCGAAATCATAGGCCATCGTATCGACGATTTCAAGCGCGATCGGATTGCCGGCTTTCGCTAAATCGAAGACTTCTTTGGCGCTTGAAATATTCGGATCGAGCTTTTCGCGTCCGATCCGAATCAAGGCGGTTCCCGACGCTTCGTTTTCGACGGCTCCCGCATTGAGATGGTTGTATTTTTTACGGCTGCGGTCGATGATGATGTTTCCGGTTTCACCGGCATGACCGTTCTTTCCGGAAACCACTTTCCCGTCGACCACCAAGGCGCCGCCCACGCCGGTGGAGTGGGTCAGATAATAGATGACCGGGGCGCCCTTGCCGGCGCCGACCAGCGCTTCGGCCAGTCCGGCGACGTTGGCGTCGTTATCGACGAAGGTCGGTAAGCCGAACTCGGCTTCGATTTCCTTCGCCATCGGATAACCGGTAAAGCCCGGCAGATTGGTGGACATCAACATTTGTCCGTTCCGTGTGTCGACCGGTCCCGGTACGCCGATTCCAATGCCCGAGCAGTCCTTCCAACCTTCGACCGCATGAATCTGCGCGATCAGGTTTTCCATGACTTTCTTGGGTCCTTCTTGTGCGTACGAAGGACTTTTGAGGATGTTGAGGATTTGTCCGTCCGCCGTCACTTTCGCGACGCGGACGTTGGTGCCGCCTAAATCAATTCCGATGTACGTTTTCATAATAGGACCCCCGTTTATTTGACTTCGACGATTTTCATCATGTTGGCGGTGCCTTCACCGGTCGGATACCCGGCGGTGATGATGATGAAGTCGCCTTCTTTCAATCCGTTGTCTTTGGCGATGATGCTGGCGAGTTCGTCGTCATTGGTCATCGTGTTCTGGATGTCGGAGAAGATAGGAATGACACCCCAGCTGGTTTCCAGTTTGCGTTGGACCGTTTTGGTGAACGTGACACCGAAGATAGGCACGCACGGACGAAATTTGGAGATCCGTCGCGGGGTGCTTCCCCCTTGGGTGAACGCGACGATGGCTTTGACTTTATCCAATTGAAGAGCGGCATCGGCGACCGAAATCCCGATGGCGTCTTGGATGGTCTTGCGACTTGATTTGATCGCGTTGTCCAGCCGTTCGCGGTACGGTAACATATCTTCCATCGCACGGGCGATGATGTCCATGGTAGTCACGGCGTCGATCGGGTATTCCCCGGCGGCCGTTTCGCCTGAAAGCATGATGCAATCGCTGCCATCTAAAACAGCATTGGCGACGTCGCTTGCTTCAGCGCGGGTCGGACGCGGATTGGCCATCATCGATTCCAACATATGCGTCGCTGTGATGACCGGCTTGCCATATTCGTTGGCTTTTTTGATGATGCTCTTCTGATAGATCGGAACCAGTTGCGTACTGACTTCCACGCCCAAATCGCCACGGGCGACCATGACGCCATCCGCGACGTTCAGGATGCTGTCGAGGTTGTCATAGCCTTCTTGGTTTTCGATCTTGGCGATGATTTGGATTTTCTTTTTGCCTTCGTCAAGCAAGATCCGACGAATCGACGTGACATCTTCTGCGCGACGGACGAAGGAAGCTGCGATAAAGTCAATGTCTTTCTTACATCCGAAACGGATGTCTTTTTCGTCTTTTTCGGAAATAAACGGCATCGATAGACGTACGTTGGGTACGTTGACGCCTTTACGCGTCTTGATGACGCCCGAGTTTTCGATACGGCAATTCAATACGCCGTGTTCAGGGATTTCAAGGACGGTCAAACGCATTTTCCCGTCGTCGATCAAGAGGAAATTGCCCGGTTTGATATCGTCGAACAGTTCGGGACACGAGATATGGAAACGTTCGTTATTGCCTAAGACTTCTTCTTTGACGACGTTTACCAAGTCGCCTTTTTTGAAGTTGAGGATACCGTTCTCCATTTCGCCGCAGCGGATTTCCGGTCCTTTGGTATCCAACATAATCCCTAAATTGAATCCGGCGCGTTCGTTGACTTCACGGACGATGTCCATACGGCGACCCTGTTCTTCATGGGATCCGTGGGAGAAGTTGAGACGAACGATGTTCATGCCGGCTTTCGCCAGCTTTTCGACCATTTCGGCGGTCTCGCTGACCGGTCCGAGGGTGCAGATGATTTTGGTTTTTCTGAATGTGTTGTACATGGGTGCTCCTTTAGACTAAGCGTTCGTGCAGTTCCGCCAAGGGTCTGCGGGATGCCTTGGGCATCGCGAGCGCTTCGTTGATGTCGATGGCGACGATTCTATTCTGGATCAAGCCGACGCATTGTCCGCCGATTCCATTGGCTAAGAGTTCGACGGCTTTGTCGCCCATACGGGTCGCCAAGACACGGTCGAACGCGGTCGGACTGCCGCCCCGCTGGATATGACCCAACACGGTGGCGCGACCGGAAAACTTCGTCGCGTTACTGATTTTCTGCGCGAGGATGTCGACATCGGTGATTTTCTCGCTGATGACGACAATCGCATGGTTTTTATGCCGGACTTCTTCGAAATACTTCAATTTGTCCAATACTTCGGTCTCGTCATAGCCGGTTTCGGGCGTGATGATCATCTCGGCACCGCAACTTAAGCCGGAATAGAATGCCAAATCCCCGCAATGGTTGCCCATGACCTCGACCACCGAACAACGGTGATGCGACGAACTGGTATCGCGGAGTTTATCAATGCATTGGATGACGGTGTTCAAAGCCGTGTCGAAACCGATCGTGTATTCGGTCGAGACGATATCGTTGTCGATGGTGCCGGGCAAGCCTATGCAATTGATGCCCATCTTCGTCAGCGCTAAGGCGCCGCGATAGGATCCGTCGCCTCCGATGACGACGACCGCCTCTACCGAAAATTCATTCAAGTGTTCGATTGCGATCTTGCGAATCGCTTCTTCTTTAAATTCCGGCAAGCGTGCGCTGCCGAGGATCGTCCCTCCACGGATCATGATGTCGCTGACCGATTTCGTATTCAACAGCTCCATCTTGCCTTCTACCATGCCTTTGAAGCCATCGTAAATCCCGACGACTTCGATTCCGCGTGAAATGGCGGAACGCGTGACGGCACGTATCGCGGCGTTCATTCCCGGCGAGTCTCCGCCCGAGGTCAGAACGCCGATTCTTTTTACCATAAAAGAATCCTCCTGTTGTCCACGGCTATCATACCATTTTCAGGAGGATTTTTCAGTAATTATTCACTGCGCCGACGGTTTTTACCGCCGAGAAACAGGGGTTTCGCAAGGGCTTCGATGCGTTCCATGATGCGGATCGCCTTCATCTCTTCCTTCTCGCCACGTTGGTTGTACATGTAGTGGTTTTTTAAACTTTCCAAGCTTTCGTTGGAGGTAAACCAGGTGGATTTCTTCAATTCCATCCGAGCGTTTAAAATGGGAAACAGGATCTCATCGCGAAACCACGACGTGACCGATTCGGCACCGATATCGTCCATGACCAGAATAGGTACGTTGCGTAACGTCGATAAGATCGAATCGATATAATCCGGATCATCGAAGGCATTCTTGATTTTCTGTGCCAATGACGGAACGCTTAAGAAAGCGACCCGTTTTCCGTTCTTAGCGAAATGATTGGTCATGGCTGCCGCGAGATGCGACTTCCCGACACCGGGTTGACCATGCAGGTAGAGACCTTTTTCTTGGGGATGGACGACATAATCATAGACTTCCTCCGCGATGAAAAAGTAGGTCTTGTCATCGTTATCTTGAATTAAGCGTGTCACATCGGCTTGCGCCATCGACGGTCCCATATCGTTGATCAAGTAGTTTTTCAAATGTGATTCACCGTCGATCCGCTTTTTTTCATAAACGCAAGGAGTTAGAACGGTCATCAAGATCGGATCTGCACTGAGTTCATGGGTATACCCGGTCGTTTTCTGTCGACAGGCATCCAATCCCGGACATCCGACGCAACGGTCGATTTCTTCCAACCAATTGGCGAATTTGGATAGGTTCGCCCGGACTTTCGGAAGGTCGAAATCATAGTCGGACATAAACTTCAGTACACGCGGATCCGATGTGATCCTTTTTTCAAGCAAGGCTTGGTCGATTGGATCGATCTTCGCCTGATAGTTTTGCGTTACCACCTGTTTCATTCGTCATTCCCTCCAAGCGATTTCATTTTCGCGATGATCCTGCGCTTTTCTTCGTCTGTCAATTCCCGATCGGTACTGACTTCTTGAGGCAAGACATCTTCCCTTTTCTTTTTCCCGCCGAATTTCATGTTTCCTTGTTCGTTTTCAAGTTCTTTGAGCGCTTCCTCGACCGTCGTGATTTTGAGTCGCGACCATGTGACCGCTATTTTTTCCACATAGGCTTTATTAAGGCGTTGATTGTTTTTGGCTAAAATATGCTCGATCAACACGTTGACCACATCCGGATTCAGCCTTAGTTCACTGACTAAACGTGTCAAAAGGCGTTTGTCCGCATCGACCGGTTCGATTCCGCCTTGCTTTTCCTTTAGGAAAAGCACCGGAGGCCAACGATACGGATCTTCAGGCAATTTCGCTTCGCGTATCGGTTCTTTGGTGATGCGACGTCGTAATTGTTCGAGATTTATTTTCTTCTCGGTATAGTTGACGCTGCGTCCGACCAAGCGGATCATTTCATCCTCGCCGATTCCGAACACACTCCCCCATTCCTCGATCTTAACAAGAACGTCCTGCGTTCGCATTTCCAAGGGGAATACGACCGTCGAACAAGTACGGAGGAAACGGCGCAAATCAAAGGTTAAGTGAGTCAAGGGTTGGATTTCGATTTGAGTACGCTGATCTAAGAATTCAACTTCGTGTTCTTGATTCCAAGAAGCTAAGGATTGCGCATCGAATTTGGCGGTCGTTTCCGTAAATCCGCTCTTATCGTATTGGGGACGGACAAATCGGAGACGAAGTTGTTCAAAGGCATCGTTGCCTAGTTTTTTGTATAAAGCCCGACCAAAGGCTTCGTGGACCAACACTTCGTCCAACCGCAACGGCGGTAACAATCGATGGATAAAATCCTGATGATCTTCGACTCGACGAACAAATGTCGTGAGTAATCCGATGCGTTGAAGGGTACGGAAATGTTCCTCGAGTTGTTCAATACGTAAGTTCAACAACGTACAAAGATGCCCATGGGCTTCCAAGGTCGTCCCGGCGTTCGCTTCGGAAAACAAAAGGCTGTATAAACCGATCGTCACCGCATCGCTGAGTCCCAGATATGCATTCCAAAGACTCTCGATTTCCAAGGGATTCAAGGTGCCGGTCGCTTCGATGCGATAAGTGTCTTTTGCTTTCAGTTCCATCCGATACTTCCTTCCTATTTCAAGTTCTTAAGTTTGTTTATGTAGTTTTCGATGTTTTTATGAAATGTTTCCAAGTCGGCGTCATTATGGATGACATCGTCCGCAAACGTCGCTTTCAATGCCGGAGGCATTTGCATGTTCCAACGTCGGTGCGCTTCGGTTTTGGTGATCTGGCGATGATGCATCAAGCGAGCCAAAGCGTTTTTTTGGGAGGATAAAACCAATACGGTTTTATCGAAACGTGTTTGCGATCCGGTTTCGAAAAGCAAGGGCACTTCCACGAAAACCAACTGACTTTTATCGAAATGTTTGGTTTCTTCCTCCATCCGTTTCCAAACGAAGGGATGGATCCATTTTTCGACTTTGTTTTTTTCGATGGGATCCGCGAATATCTTATCGGCTAAGAACTTACGATCGATATCGCCATCGATTCCGATCGCTTCTTCCCCGTATTCGTTGACGATCTTCTTGAACACCGTCGTGTCTTTGGTGAGTGCTTCATGCGCCAAAACATCCGTATCGATGACGGGATAGCCCCATTCTTTCAGTACCCGGCCCATTTCGGATTTTCCCGAGCCGATACTGCCGGTGATCGCAATGCGCATGTTACCTCACTTTCTGACAGGACGGGCAATAGACCGTGCCCCGTTGTCCGACGACGATGCGTTTGAGTGGTGTGCCGCAGGTCGCGCAAGGTTTCCCTTTTTGGCCATACGCATGGAGTTCGAATTGGAAGCGACCGCTTACCCCTAAGGAGGAGACATATGTGCGGACGGTGGTCCCGCCGGCTAAGATCGCTTGGCCTAAAATGAAGCGCGATTGATTCAAGATATCTTCCCACTGTTTCAATGTGATACGTCCCACCGGTTGTTTGGGCGAGAGCCGACAGGCGTAACAGATTTCGTCCGCGTAGATGTTTCCGATCCCGGCGATGTTGCTTTGGTTAAGAAGCCAGATTTTGAGTTGTGTTTTCTTGTGTCGGGTTGCTTTGAATAGGATTTTCGCATGTAACTCGGGATCAAAGGGTTCATACCCAAGTCCGTCCAAAACGGTTAGATTATCTTCTTTCTTATAATAATAGAACCGTCCGAACTTGCGGGTATCGTTATATTCGACACGTCGCCCGTCGTTGAGATAAAGCAGGACATGGCTGTGTTTTTCGGTCGGATCCGTGACATGTTTGACGTAGAACCGTCCTTCCATGCGTAAATGCACGATCAGCGTATCTTCATCAAAGCGTATCAGAATGTACTTCGCACGACGCGTGACATCGCGGATCGTTTGACCTGACAACAGATTCGCCATCGTTTCGGCCGGTACATTTCCGGCGATTTTCGGCCACAAAAACTCGATCTTTTTCAGGGTAGCGCCGGATAACATGTTTTTTAAGGCATCCGCGACCGTTTGGACTTCGGGTAGTTCAGGCATTACTTCGCCTCATACCAGTCTTTCCCCCACGCTTCCGAAACTTCCAGCGGGACATTGAGGGTGGTCGCTTCGATCATTTCCTTCTTTACTAGAGTACGTAAGGTTTCCAATTCGTCAGCCGGTACATGGAAGACCAGTTCGTCGTGGACCTGCAAGATCATTTTCGATCGCATCGCGTTTTTACGCAAGGCTTCGTCAATGCGGATCATCGCGACCTTGATCAAATCGGCCGCGCTTCCTTGGATCGGTGCGTTCATCGCGGCACGTTTCCCGAATTCGCGCATATTATAATTTTTATCGTGGATCTCCGGAATTTCGCGGCGACGGCCGAACATGGTCACCACATAACCGTTGACCTGACAGAACGCGACGGTTTCGTCCATATAATTTTGGATCCCGCGATAGGTGTTTAAGTAGTTTTGGATAAATGCCCTTGCGGTTTCGCGCGAGACGCCGATTTGTTGGGCTAAGCCGAAATCGCTGATTCCGTAGATGATTCCGAAATTGACCGCTTTGGCTTGACGACGCATCTTCGAATCGACGTTCTCCACATGGAATACATCTTTGGCTGTACGCGTATGGATATCGTCTCCGGTCACGAACGCTTCGATCATCGCGGTTTCGTTGGCCATATGGGCAAGGATCCGTAATTCGATCTGCGAATAGTCGCACGAATAGAGCACATGCCCTTCATCCGCCACGAACGCTTTGCGAATTTCGCGCGTTTCTTCGTTACGGACGCTAATGTTTTGAAGGTTGGGATCGGTCGATGACAAGCGCCCCGTCGCCGCCACGGTTTGACGGTAATCGGTATGAATCTTCCCATCGTTTTGGACAAACTTACGTAAACCTTGGGCATAGGTGGAATAGAGTTTCTGGTATTTGCGATACTCGATCAAATGCGCAACAATCGGATGTGCCTCGACCAGTTCTTCCAACACGTCGATCGAGGTCGAACGCTTCTTATTGGCCGGCAATTGGAGTTTATCGAACAGGATTTCCGCCAACTGTTTCGGCGAATTCAAATTGAATTCTCCACCGGCTTCAGTCGTGATAAGCTGCGTGAGTTCGTTGATTTTGATGAGGGTTTGGGTGGCGATCCGATCCAGGATCTCCAAATCCACCCGGATGCCTTCCCTTTCCATCGAAGCAAGGACAGGAATCAAGGGGATTTCGATCGTACGATAAAGTTGAAGCATACCTTTTTGTTCAAGGTTGGGACGTAACTTCAAATAGGTTTGATGCATCAAGACCGCTGTTTGCTTGCATGCATGGATCGCAGCAGGCTCGCTATTGGCGGCCGGCGATGACGGCCAACCATGGACTGAAGCAAGTTTTTCATACGTACTTAAGTTGGAATCGATCAAGAACGCCAGAATCATCAGATCCTCGCTTAACGCCCGGATTTCGATGCCGACCGCGGATGCCCCATGAAGGATCCGTTTGACATCATACCCGATCATGGCTTCGCGACTGGAAAGATAGGTTAAAATCTCCGGATCATTTTTGAGCTCTTCGACGGTTTTATAGATTGCGCCCTTTCCATCGCTGAAGGTCAACGATAAGAGCGGATGCGGAAAGGACGAATCATCCAAATCGAACTGCGCAAACAGCGTCAATCCTTTCGATCGATCCAAGTCCCGAAACGCTTGCGTTTCGATCACACCGGCATCAGGCTTCTTCACAATATTTTCTTCGGCTCTTCGGGCTAACGTATGCATGTCGTATTTCTTAAAGAAGTTGAGACTTCCTTCGATATCGGGATCAAAAACCATCGCGTCGAAGTTCAAATCGATCGGCGCATCGGTCTTGATGGTTGCGAGAAACTTGGAAAACAAGGCCAACTCACGATTGTTTATGACTGTCTCCTTGAGTTTCCCTTTCAGATCTTCCGCATGATCAAGCACATTCTCGACTGTCTGATATTCATCGATCAGTTTCAACGCCGTCTTTTCTCCGACTCCCGGTAATCCCGGGATATTGTCGGAAGCATCGCCCATCAACCCTTTCAGGTCGGTGATTTGCGACGGAACTAGATTCATTTCGGTTTTTAAGGCGGCTTCGTCCATTTCGACGATTTCCGTCAACCCTTTTTTCATCAACCACACCGAAGTTGTCGGGTCGATGAGCTGAAGGAGATCGCGATCGGAACTGAGGATGTTGATGTCCCAATCCGGATATTTTTTGGCCAACGATCCGATGATATCGTCCGCTTCCAATCCGTCTTGTTGGTAACGGGCGATATGCGCCGCATCCAAATATTCGCGTACCAAAGGAAACTGTTCGATCAGTTCTTCAGGTAACGGTTTGCGAGTCCCTTTATATTCAGGATAAGCATCGTGGCGGAAAGTCTTCTTTCCACTGTCCCATGCGACCATCATGGCTTGGGGTTGGACCAATTCGATGGCCTTATTCAACATACTCACAAAGCCGTACACCGCATTGGTGCTGACGGATTGCGAGGTACTGCTTAAGCGTGTATAGGAGCTTGCGTAAAACGCACGGAATAACATGGAGTTTCCGTCGACAAGTAACATCTTTTTCATAGTCTGCTCACCTCTTGCGACAATTGTACCATGGTAGGACGGCTTTTCAAAGCAAGGTTCAAAAGAAAAGGACCCTGAGGGGTCCTACTCGGCGATGGATTCCAATGTGCTAAGATTTTCGTACATCAAGGTCAGATAATCTTTGTTGCCGGCAAGGTCCGACTCGGTCAAGAACGCAAGATTGTGTAAGGGAATCGCCTTGAGTCCAAGGTCGGTAAGCATGGACGTATAGACCGAAAGCATATCTTCCGGTAAGTTCGCTTCAAGGGCAATGTATTTCACATTATCCGCGACGATCCGTTGTTTGATCAGCTGGAGTTGGTTATCGCTGGGATAGACGCCAAAGCGCGATAGGAAGACCGGATACACATGCACTCCGTAGGCTTTTTGCCAATTTCCGAAAGATGGCGTCATCGAAACAAAGGAAACGCTTTTCTTGTTGAGACGTAATTGTTGGTATTCAGCATCCAATCTTGCCAATTCGCTCTGTAATGTCTTGAAATTGGCATTGAATGTCTTCGCTTCTTCCGGATAGACTTTCAATAACCAGTTCAAAATGGTCTTACCCATCGACGTCATGGCGATCGGATCCATCCAAAGCATCGGGTCTTTATCGTAGAGATCGATCGCGGTAAACGCGTTTCCGGAATAATAGTCCGATTCGACCGTGATTTCGCTGCCTGCCACATTGGCGATCGTATAGCGACGGAAACTGTAAATCGCCGCCGTAATGCTTAAATCAACGACTTCGACGTTTGCGTCATCGATTTCGTTACGGTAAACGCTATAGTAGGATTCCAATTGGTTGATATGGAAAAGCACGTCGATTTTCTTGAGTTTACTTTCATGATCAGCCACGATATTCGCACGTTGGATCACCGATCCCGAACTCATCATTTCGACATCGACCTTGTTGCCTGCGATACGTTGGACCAGATATTGGACCGGGTAGACGGTTACGCCCACGACCGGTTTTCCGGTCTTACAACCGCTTAACATCGTTATCGCAAGGATTACGACAATCATCCGTTTAAGATATTTTTTCATAGTTTCCCTTTCCGCTTCAGGAGTTGACATTCATCCAACGCACCTTTTCTTTGGCACGTTTGACGCGATCTTGTTTCGATAACTGACCTTCTTTGAAATCGTTCAGATAGATACAGGCTACGATCAACGGCACATTGCCTAAGATCGTCAAGAACTCGCGACGGGATAACCATTCGACCATGTCCAACCGGATGGTTCCGGTTAGGCTTAGGAAGAAATAGAGGATCCACTCATTGACAAAGATTCCGATAACGACCAAGATGACCCGTTCATAAATCGATTCGCTCATGTGTTTCGACCAGATATGGACCACCAAGACGGTCAATAAAAACGCAAAGGTCGTGGCGAATTCGAAACCGTAACGCGTGAAATCGATCCATAATCCCAATCCCATCGCCAATAAGAGATGGTTGGTCAAGTTCATATCGTTAACGCTGAGAATCAGTCCCGCCAAGGTCATTTGGGGGATAAATACCAAGGTTAAGAAGGATGTGTCGACCGGAAACAAAATTCCAAGTAAGGTATCCGTTACGAAACAAATCGCGAAAAACGCACCATGGACTTTTATGTTCATTTGCGTTTCACCACCGCGACGTAATCAAAGGATTTGAAATCGGCGGCGGACTTGACGTAAATCGTCATTCCGACCGCATTCTCCAATTCGACGACTTCTTTCACGTACCCGACCAACAAACCGGACGGAAACACGCCACCCAATCCCGATGAAATCACGGTCATGCCTTGCGTGACCGCATAACCCGTCGTCATCAATCGGACTTCAAACGCTTCGTTTTCCACGTCATATCGTTCCAAAATCGCCTCGGCGGTTTGGGTCGGACTGAGTTGGATCTTGACCGTAACTTTATTGTTTGCGTTCTGCGTCGTCAACAAGCGTACGACACTGCGGCTCGCGAACACTTCTTCGACTTTTCCGATCAAGCCTTTACTGCTGATGACGGCGTCATTCACCGCGATCCCGTCATCCGATCCGACATCGATCGATATCGACGTGTCAAACGCATCGTAAGGTCGATAAACGACCGTAGCGTTTTTCAATTCGTATCCGTCCATCGCCAAATCGATGCCAGTCAGTTCTTTGAGTTCTTCGATCTGCCGATAGGCTTCCTCAAGTTTCGCCTGATAAATCGCTAAAAGTTCGAGTTGCGTACGTAACTCGTCGTTTTCTTGTTTCGCTTGCCACAAGGTCGCGAAGTCTTTCGCGAAATTACCGATCGAGGTCACCGGCTTTTCGATCAAGGTATACCGTAACATCGTAAACACGTCATAACCTTTAGCGTCTAAATCCGCCAACGGCGAGTTGAATTTGAGTATGTTAAGAAAAACCGTCAAGGTCAACATGACGGATATCGCTACGATCAGGATGCGTTGGGTTTTGTTGAATTTGCGCATTTCATCACCTGTGCCTATTATACGGGCAAACGCCGTTTGATTCAACCTTTGTCGGCTTTCAGGGTTCAATCCAACATTAAAACAGCGGTTTTCCCGCTGTATTGTCAACCTTTACGTAACTTTACTCTTGACTCGATAATCCGAATTGTTGGCGTAAGCTACAGAAGGTTCGATGGCTGACGATGATATGATCCAACAGTGGAATCCCCATCATTTTTCCGGCTTCTTCTAGTGAATGGGTGACTTGGATATCATTTTCACTGGGTGTCACATCACCGCTGGGATGATTGTGGACCGCGATGATGCGGGCAGCGCTTTGGGCGACCGCTTCTTTGAAGATTTCACGCGGATGTACCACGGAGCGGTCAAGACTTCCGATGAAGCAGACTTTGTGTCCGATGATGTGATTTTTGGTATCGAGGAAGACGACCAAGAAATGTTCTTGCTTCAAATCTCCCAATTCTTTGCGCAACCAATCCACCAATCGTTTGGGTTGGTCGACCACATCCATCTCATAGGCTTCTTCCAGCGCCATGCGGCGCGAGATTTCCGCTACCGCCAAGAGCTCGCAAGCTTTGGCTTGATTGATCCCATGGATCGCGCATAAGTCGACGACATTCAGCTGCGCTAAGCGACGAAGACCTTTGGTTTTCTTCAACAATTCTTCGGCCACGCTAAAGACGGAATTCTTTTGGGTACCGGTACGTAAGATCAACGCAAGCAATTCCGTGTTGCTTAGGGAACGTATACCATCGCGGATCATCTTTTCACGCGGCCGATCCGTGACCGCGAGTTCTTTGATCTCCAATGAATAAAGAGGACTTGCGTCCTCAATCTCCCCAACTCATCGAAATACCTGGAATACTGACGCGTCCGCGTCCGGCAGTCAGAAGTCGAAAGATCGCGGCAATCCCCGCCGCGACGGCGATGTAAAGCAATAACGTCGATGATAACATGGGTTGTACCTCCTATGTTACCTAGTATGAAGTGGGATTTGGTTTCCCTTACTTCAGCGAAGCGATAAGTTCGTTCGTTAAATTATTCAACTTTTCGGCGCACGTTTGTGTCGCTTTACGATCAAATTTCGTCTCGCTCCATTGGATGCATTCCACCAGTTCCGCGCTGACGACCGCGATTTGTTTGATTAGGGTTTGGATGTTTTTTTCCATGCTAGCACCTCTTTGGTATTTATTTTACCACGTCATTCTTTTCAAGGAAGGTATTTCCCGATATACTTGAAACAATAGGGAGAAAAACGATGAACTATGAAGAAAAACTGCCGTTACGCGAGAAACTGAGTTTCGGATTTGCCGGTCTTGGCCAAAACATCATCTATAATTTTTCGGCGACGTATCTGATGTTCTTCTATACCGATGTGTTCGGGTTATTGCCGGTTGCGGTCGGCATTCTTATGATGGTGGCGAAAATCTGGGATGCGGTCAACGATCCGATCTTCGGAGTCATCGTCGATCGAACCCGCAGTAAACGCGGAAAACTCCATCCTTGGTTGTTTGCGGTGCCGATCCCCATGATCATCTTCACCATTCTTACCTTCTATGCGCCGCAGGTGAGTTATATGTATAAACTCATTTACGCTTATGTCACCTTTATTCTGTGGGATATGGTATTCACGATCTCCGATGTACCTTATTGGGGTTTATCGGCGGCGATGACGCACAATCCGAAGGAACGTTTGAATCTGATTACCATGGCGCGTATTTTCTGTAATATCGGGATCGCGATTTCGATCGTACTTCCTCCCTTGATGTTCGGTCGTTTTCCGGATCAACGTACCGGTTATTTCTGGACCGCGGTTTTGTTTGTGACGATCGGCGGTTTACTTTTCTATCTTGCCGCTTTTGGCACCAAAGAACGTGTCATCGATGTGAGCGAACCTTCTTCGTTTCGCGAGAACTGGCACTTGATCCGTCAAAACAAACCCTTACTGATTTTACAGGCATCTCGAATGTTGGGCGCGTTTCGCATGGTGTTGGCCGCAGCCGGAACCTACTTCGCCATTTATAATCTCGGCGATGAAGCGTACTTCTCGCTGCTCGGTGGGATCTTGATCGCCTCGATGATCTTCGCGATGTTTATCACGCCCTTCTTCACCAAACGATTCTCGAAACGGTTTCTTTATATGGCTTCGCTTGGACTGGGTGCCGTTTCGCATCTTGCTATGTTTGCATTCGGTTATGGAAATCTAACACTCGTTTTTGTGTTCTTGTTTCTATGCGGGATGTCGTTGGGGATGAACGATGTCATTACGTATACGATGGTCGGCGACACGGTGGATTACCTCCAATGGAAAACCGGAAAGCGTACGGAAGGATTATGCTTCTCGATGCAGACGTTCACGACCAAAATGCAGACGGCGTTCGGTTTATTCTGGATGGGGCTTGTGCTTGAATTCTCCGGTTACATTAAGGAAACCGAACAAACCGCGCAGGCGCTTACCGGCATCTTCTCGCTGATTTCCCTTTTTCCCGGAATCGCGGCGATCCTGAGTATTCTACCGATGTTCTTCTATGACTTGACCGAAGCGAAACACGAGAAGATATTAAGCGAACTACAAACAAGAATATAACAAATATTTTCTTGAACTTATTCAATTAAAAAGTCTCCGTGAGGAGACTTTCGTTTAGAATGCCGGGATAACGGTCGGATAGTAGTTGGCTTCGATATAGTCCGCTACTTCTTTCGAGCTGAGGGCTTCGATCAGAACTTTGGTTTTGGCGGTTTCTTCATCCCCCGTACGAACGACCAAGACGTTGGCATACGTATCGGCGGCGGCGGAATCTTTGTCTTCGGTCAGAAGAACAGTCGAATCGATTTTCGCTTCCAACGCGTAGTTACCGTTGATGACGGCCAAGTCGACATCGCCCAAGGAGCGGGCCAATTGCGCGGCTTCCAGTTCGACAAACTTGAGATCCAATTTGTTTTCGACGATATCCAAGACGGTTGCGGAAGCGACTTTCGCCGGATTGATTTTGATAAGTCCGTTGGCTTCAAGCAACGCTAAGGCACGGGCTTCGTTGGTGTCATCGTTGGGAACGGCGATGGTCGCACCCTTTTGAAGCGCCGCAAGCGACGCGGTTTTTCCCGGATAGAGACCTAAGGGTTCGAAATGGACTTTCAATACGGCAGTTAGATCGGTATTGTTCTTTTCATTGAAACTGGTCAAGTACGGAACATGTTGGAAATAGTTGGCATCCAACTCTTTGGTGTCTAATGCTTTATTGGGAAGAATGTAATCGGTAAACTCGACGATTTCCAAGGTATATCCTTTAGCTTCGACCAAGGGTTTGATGACATCCAGGATCTGCGCATGCGGAGCCGGCGTAGCGCCGACACGGATGACTTTTTCATCGATTTTCTGCGTGGAACAAGCAGTGAGGAGTCCGGCGACCAGCAGGACGACCAGAGTTTTTAGAATGTTTTTCATGTTTTTTTCTCCTTTAGGATTGACGAATCCGACGATCGATCCGACGTGTGATCGTATGGATCGTCGATTGAACGATTTGAACGAAGAGGACCAGGATCACCAACGCAATCAACATGACGTTGTAATTGTATCGGTAATACCCATAACGGACAGCGACATCGCCCAATCCGCCGCCTCCGACCATACCGGCCATGGCACTGTAACCGATCAAGGTGATGATCGTCAGCGACAAGCCTTGTAGAAGGCTGGGAAGAGCCTCCGAAAGCATGACCTTGAAAATAAGTTGACGCACATCGCAGCCCATCGTGATGGCAGCTTCGATGACGCCGGAATCGACTTCTTTCAGCGCGGTTTCAACGATACGGGCTACAAACGGAATCGCACCGATCACCAACGCGACGATGGTCGCTTTGATGCCGATCGTGGTTCCGGTGATGAAATGAGAGACGGGCATCAGAGCGAGGATCAGTACCACAAACGGTACGGATCGGATCAGATTGATGACTGTATCCAAGATACGGTAGAGTTTCGGCATCGGATGGAGTCCGTCTTTACGGAACAGAATCAACATCACACCCAACGGAAAGCCGCCGAGATAACTGAATAAGGTTGAAAAGAGAATAATGGTCAGGGTATCGAGGCTGGCCTCGCCCATCAACTTGATCAGGGTAGATAGGGTCATGGCTAGTACTCCAATCCCAACAACAATCGGGTGTTTTCGTGTTGCGGATTCGCCAATACGTCTTTCACAAATCCGGTCTCCACGAACTTCCCTTCGTTGATGACAACCACGCGGTTACAGATCGAGCGCACCACCAAGAGCTCATGGGTGATGATCAAGATCGTGACGCCCGTTTTGCGATGGATTTCCGTCAACAGTTCCAAAATGGAACGTGTCGTCAATGAATCCAAGGCGCTGGTCGGTTCGTCGCATAACAGCAGCTGCGGGGAATTTGCCAATGCCCGCGCAATCGCGACCCGTTGTTTCTGTCCGCCGGAAAGTTGACTGGGATACGCCTTTTCCTTTCCTTCCAGATGGACAAGCCGGATGAGCTCCTCCACCCGATGACGGATGATTTCGGGTTTCTCATGGACGATTTCCAAGGGAAACGCGATGTTTTCGAAGACCGTACGTTGTTCCAAGAGATGATACCCTTGAAACACGACGCCGATCTTCTTGCGGTAGGAATTCAACTTCGAACCGTTGGCTTCCAACAGGTTGATGCCGCCGATCGAAATCGAACCGCGATCGGGTTTCTCCAACAGACTCAAACAGCGAAGCAACGTCGTCTTCCCCGCGCCGCTCATACCGATGATGCCGACCAGATCCCCTTCGTTGATGTCGATGCTGATGTCGTCCAGCGCCACCAGCGTCTCATCCTGGTTTTGAAATGATTTTGTCACATTTCGAATTTCAATCAATGGCTTATCCTCCTTAGGAAATATAAAAGCCCCTGCATCCGAAGGACGAGGGGCTTTGCCCGTGTTACCACCTTACTTCGCCGTCTTGTCGCCAAGACAGCCTCTTCAAGTACGCCCGAAACGATGGGTTATACTCTAGCACGGTAACGGGTGCATCCGTCATAGCCTAAGGTTTCCCCTCGGTATGCGACTCCAAGACCATTGTTCCGGAATTTCGCGAACGCCCCTCTCAGCACCCTGGGTTCTCTGTAGATCGGAAGTTTCCATACTTTTTCTTTTCTTCGTCTTTAACTGTTTCATATTCTAAACAATTTACATTGAAATGTCAATGTGATGACTGAAATATTTTTCAACCTGACTTAGTCTTTATTCCACGTTTCGAGTTTGAATCATCTTTACAAATTCCGCGACACCGCCCAAATGCGCTACGCGTACGCACACATTAGCTGCGCTTTTGACTTCGTCATTCGCATTGGCGACGCAAGCACTAAACCCCGCGAAACGAAGCATGTCGATGTCGTTGCCACCATCGCCGATCGCCGCGACCTGTTGCGGGTCGATGTTCAGATGTTCGCAAATGCGTCGCAACGCGTTGCCTTTCGAACATCCTTCCACCATCAGATCATAGAACAGATCATGCGAACGGATCATTTCGAAGGAAGGAAAGATTTCGGTTCCAAAAGCTAGAAAGGATTCACGTTGGTGTTCTTCGGCTGTTACCGAACACTTTTCCGCTTCCGTAATGATCGCATCGATCATGTTACCTTCAACTTGTTTGAACGTTAACCCGACCACATCCCGATCATAGATCAAGCCTTTGTCAAATCCGTTACACAGGACGATCTCGTGTTGGGGAATCGAGAAATGTAATCCTAAATCAAGCGCTTTGCGTGCGATGTTTCGGGATTGATCGACTGAGAAAGACGCATCGTAAATCAACTGATTCGAACGCAAATCGCGAATTCGCGTTCCGTTGGAAGAGATCGAAAAAAGTTGTCCATGGGTATGTCTAAAATGATTGAGAACATCCTTCATTCCGCATTCCAACCGACCGCTTGCGAAGACCACGACGATCTCTTGATCTAACAGTTCTTGGATCGCATCGAGATTCGCCTGCGGTATCCCTCCATGACGATAATCAAAAAGCGTGAAGTCGATATCGGTCGCGAATAATTTTATCTTGGAAGAACGATCAAGCGACATCCGACGAAATCTCTTCCCAGTTAAGATCGACTTCCCCGTCTTTCTTACCGAAGAATCCGTAGAAGATTTCTTCATCGAAACTCGGAAGTCCTTTGTTTTTGCGACTGTCGAAGACCAATTCACCGTTGGCGTTGATCGCGATCATAACAACGGTCGATACTAACCGGATGGTATCCAAGTTACGTCGTGAACGTGTCCAAACGATTTTCCCTTCTTCCATGTGGAGATGGGAGAGATCGGGAATGATTTTAGAAATCGGGGAATACTCATGCAACCCTGCCGTGATGCCGCCGATTTCATGACGCAATTCTTCAGTGTTGTTGTCCCAGTTCGACGGTAGATCAATCGCAGGCAATGCGAGATGCGAGTCCACCACATGATAGACCGGTCCGCAGAACATCGTGCTCGGAGCTTCCTTGATGAATTTCGGTAGTAAAAGCCACTCAAGCGATCCGAGATCTTCGCCCGGATGGATTTTCGTCAAGATACTGCCGGATTCGGCGGAGTGCCACCAGGTGATCGTCGGAATCGAATCGACTTTCTGTAATTCGCACCGTTCGAAGCGGATTCCTTCGCGGGTCGCTTGGTGGAAGATGGCATAGACATTTGAGCCGACTTTGATGAGTTTCGCATCTTCGATTTGGTCAAGTGTCAAGCGTTTCCCTTTTCCCGCAAAGATCCCTTCGTTTCGGTCTTCGACACTGAACGAACCAATCCGATCGCGATAGGAACGGGAATGGATTCCGTTTTGATATGCGTTGTCCAAGAACATTTCCAGTAAATCGTTCTTGCTTTGCGCCGCTCCAACATAGGCCTTGCCTTCGCTGCCAAGTAGAATAAAGGAATGTAAACCTTGATAGGTTACATAAAGATAATTGGAGCTGTCGTCCGCCGAAAAACCGTTGAACCAAACACTGGTTTGGAGGTTATACTTCGATTCGAAAAGAGCGACGGTCTGTTGGAAATGTAACGCGAAGATCGCAAGTTCTTTCGTACTCGCAATGACGCCCGCAAACGCCAAGGCGTTGAACGTAAAGTGTTGTTTCCCGATTTTGAGATTGGTATTGACGTCAAGGGTTTGGTTGGTTAGAAAGGTCTGGCTGAAGCCATGCGGAATCACGATGCGCGATTCGAATAAATGGGAGTAGGATTCGCCGGTGACCGCTTCCAGAATCAACTCGAGAAGCGTCAAATCGACCGGATTCAGTATTGCGTTGCGCGGATTGCGACGGAAAGACTGGGATCCTTTCACGAAATACTTTAGGAAGTTGCGATCGGGTTTCGACGTAAAGAAGCCATAGCGAAACGCATTGGGCAACATCGACGACTGCGTCAGAACATCTCGTACCGAGATATCGCTTTCGCTATGATCGTTAAATTTGAGAAAAGGTAAAATCTCCGAAAGTTTCGCTTCGAGATCGAGTTTCCCTTCTTCGATCAACAGAAACGCAAGTTCGAAAGCATACCACGAAGACGCCCACAACACGGCGTCGATACGATCGGTATCGTCATGATATTTCTGGTTAAGGATGGTCCCCGAGGCAGACCGCGGTAGATCGATCCGATCGGCCAAAGCGACGCCGATGGAAGTCACCTGATGCGCGATACAGGTTTCGAGTTGGATATTTTGAATGGTTTTCATGGGGTTTCTCCTCACACGGCATACATTATAGCACCATTTCGTGAAAATTCGTTTATAATTGTTACGAGGTAATGAAGCAATGAACACTCTTCCGAAGACTCTTTTTTTTGATATGGACAACACCCTGATCGACGCTGCGAATCACAAAGTCCCGGCATCGGCAGTCCAAGCCTTGCGGGAAGCGCAACGTAACGGCTATAAGCTTTGCATATCGACGGGACGTGAATGGATGATGGTGAAGTCAAACGAGGTATTATCGGTGCTGGATTGGGACGGATTCGTCTTGACCAACGGTCAGTTGGTGGTCGATAAAAACTATCGCGAAGTCCTGCATGTGACGATTCCCCGCCATGCCATCCTGAAATTGATCGAACTTGTGAAACACTATGAGATCTCTTGTTCGTTTAGCGGTTCCTATAACTTTCGGATCACCGAAATCGATCAGTATATGAGCCAAGCGCATAATTTCTTCCATGAACCGATGGGTGAATTTGAAGAATATAGTGATCAACCGATCGATAAGATATTGATTTATGCCCCGGAAGGCTTCGATTATTCGCCCTTCGACAACATTCCGGGAATCCGCGTTTATCCGGGGATCTCGAGTTATGCGGACGTGATCGCGGAAGGTTCGGACAAGTCCACCGGCATCCAAGCCCTCTTGAAACACATGGGTTGGGAAGACGACGGGTATACAGCCTTCGGGGATTCGCTCAACGATATGGGCATGATCCAGAGTGCGACCATCGGGGTCGCGATGGGCAATGCGGTCGATGAATTGAAGAAAGTCGCGGATTTCGTGACGACCGATGTCGGCGATAACGGAATCGCCAACGGGTTACGTAAACTCGGTTATATACTCTAAAAAACAAGACCGAAGCAAATCGCTTCGGTCTTTTTTATTGTTATTATTTCTGACTAATCTTCGTCGATCATCCGCAACACGGCGCGTGCCGTACGTTCCAAATGATCTTCTTCGGCATCCGTGACACCCAATCCGGTATAGACTTCGCCGGTCTTCACACCTGCCGCATCCAAGGCTTCAAAGTAGGTATCGATCAGCGGATCGCACACATCGGGATGTTGCATCGGACCGAAGGGATTAGCGAAATAGGTCAACGAAATCCCAACTTCGTCGGTCGTCTGCATCGCTTTTCTCTTTCCTTCCACAAACGTCGCTTTCATTTCCGCGGCGCTGTCGGCCAAACGGACACCGATGGCGTCGGTATAGTTGTTGGCGTAGAGGAAATAATCGACTTTATGGTTCTTTACGATCAATGAATACGGTGCGACCGGAATGACGACGCGTGCGTTGACCGTTTCGGGATTCATGAAAATGGAACGATCCATCGTTTTATAGGGACTTCCTTTGTCGAGGTCATCCAATCGGATGAAGGCGCCGATTTCCGTGCCTTGGGCGACGACAACGCCGTCTTCCACATGCAAGGATCCCATGTCGTCAAAGACGACATCGATCGATAAGATCTCATCTTCCCCTAACATTTGGATGGCTTCGATCGTTTCGGATTTGCCCGCACCGGAGTCACCGATGAAAATGATGCCTTTGGATTTCCCGTTTTTCAGATGGATGTTGACCATCGAACCATGCAAGGGCAACCACCCTTTGGCCATCATCGCCACGTTATGCAAGGTAAGACACATTTTTTTCATGTACCCGAAATATTCGATGATGGTTTGGGCAGGTACTTTTCCGATCCATATTTTGGTTACGGGATCGAAATAGTAGTTACATGTCAAGTCATCGTCTTTCAAACCGAACAAGACGATACAGTCCGGTTTGCGTTTACTGACTTCCACATCGGTCGCCAATTCGAACAGGTTGGCCAACGCGATCCCGTTGAAGGTATAGTCGCGATGGAAATAGATATGCATCAAGAGACTTCCGACTTTGGCCGGATAACAGAACCATTCGTCTTTGTTGATGGAAGCGTAGCTTAAGGGATTCTTATCTGTCGGGGTAAACGCTCCCTTACGCTTGTTGGAGCGGGGATGAAGCAATAAGGGTGTACGTAGAAGCATGCTATCCGCAAACGGGATTCCTTTAAGCGATTCATACCCTTCCGGGATGTTCCATTTGATATCGCGCACGACCATCGAGGCGTTGGTACCGGCTTGTAATTGGCGGTAGATGCGGTTTTTGCGACCCTGCACCTTCTCCTGCGCACCGCGGTAGACAGCTAAAACGAGTTGGTTGAAACGGGAGTCCGCATCCATGAAGTTCGCCAGCTGGAGGCTGCTGGTGGAACCGGTACGGATGATCGAACATCGTTGATGGTTGCGCCAAAAATTATACCCTTCTTCGATAAGTTTCGTCAGCTTTTCGGGTTGATCTAAAAACGGATGGGTGATCTCTTCGATTTCGAGCACCATCAAAATCTTCATCAATCGTACGATATCATTTAACGCCTCGGTCAGTCCTCGTCCGCGGACTGCCCAGTCGTAAAGTTCCAGATCGCTTTTATGGAGCGCATGCAAGTAATGTCCCAAGACAAACTTAAACGTCTCGCTCGATAACATCTCATCCGTCGTTTGACAATACGCCGCGGTAAAATTCACCAACGCCGTCGTCTCATGGAGATAGAGCGCTTCTTTCATAGTAGTTCCTCCTATTGAACTCACTTAGTTTAGCATTTTCATTGATTTCTTTCAACAGTTACATTTGTTTCATCCAACATAAAAGGCATCCCTCAACGGGATGCCTCGAATTGCTGTGTACACCAGGATCGGACAAGTTCGACCCCTTCTTTGGATTCGGCTGAGAAAATGATGATTTCCGGATCGCCGGTCTGTTGTGTGATGATCCCCTTGCACTTCAATCGTTGACTGTACGAGAGCTTATCGCTCTTGGTCGCCACGATTTGGGTCGGAAGTCCGATCGCCCGCACATAGTCCAACATATCCAAATCATCATCGGTCAAACCGATTCGGATATCGACTACCAGGATCGCGGCGATGCATTGGGTCCGCGTCGTGAAGTAGTCTTCCATCAGTTTTCCATACTGTTTGAGTTCTGTCTTCGATCGGTTGGCGAACCCGTAACCGGGAACGTCGACCAGATGGAACACATCGCCCATCGAAAAGAAATTCAAGTACCGCGTCTTTCCGGCTCGTTTCCCGACATACGCCAACGCATTCACGTTGGCCAAGGCGTTGATCAAACTGGATTTACCGACGTTGGAACGTCCGGCAAGCACGATCTCGGGGAGGTCGGTCGCGGGAAACTGTTCTTTTTTCGCCGCGGTGATCAGCCACTTCGAGGTCGCAAACGCGTTCATCTACTTCACCAATGCTTCGGCCAGGACCTGGTCCATATTCTCGACCGGTACGAAGGTGATGTGGTCTTTGACGACTTGCGGGATCTCATCCATGTCTTTCATGTTGAGTTTGGGGATGACGACTTTGCGGATGCCGCAACGATGCGCCGCCAAGGACTTTTCTTTCAATCCGCCGATCGGCAGCACGTTACCGCGCAACGTCACTTCGCCCGTCATCGCCAAATCGGCGTAAACGGCCTTGTGGGTCAACGCGGACATGATCGCAGTCGTCAAGGTGACGCCGGCGCTCGGTCCGTCTTTGGGAACCGCCCCTTCCGGGACGTGGATATGCACATCGTGATCTTCGAAGAACTTGGGATCGATCTCAAAACGACGCGCGTTGGATTTGACATACCCGAACGCGATCTCTGCGGATTCCTTCATGACATCGCCCAATTGGCCGGTGACGATCAAACGTCCCTTGCCTTCAAACGACGTCACTTCGACCGAGAGAACATCGCCACCGAAGGACGTATACGCCAATCCGGTGACCACGCCGATCTGATTCTCGACTTCTTTTCTGCCGTATTCGAAGATTTCTTTGCCCAACCACTCGCCGATGATCTTTTCGGTGATTTTGACGGATTTTTTATTGTCCTTCAAGATCAACAGAACGGATTTACGGCAGAGCGAAGCGATGACGCGTTCCAACTGACGCACCCCGGCTTCACGGGTGTAATGGCGGATGATGTAATAAAGTTCGTCGCTATTGAGACGGAACTGTTTCTCGTTGAGTCCGTTCATAGCGATTTGCTTCGGTGTTAAATGATGCATCGCGATGTTGACTTTTTCCTCTTCCGTATAGGACGAAAGATTGATGATTTCCAAACGGTCTCGAAGTGCGGCCGGAATGTCTTCAAGATAGTTGGCCGTCGCGATAAACATGACTTTCGACAAGTCGTACGGCTCTTCCAAGTAGTGATCGCTAAAGAGCGAGTTTTGCTCGGGATCCAATACTTCCAACATCGCCGAACTCGGATCGCCTTTATAGTCGCTGGCCATCTTGTCGATTTCGTCGATCAAAAACACCGGATTAATGACGCCTGCCTTTTTCATGCCTTGGATGACACGACCCGGCAATGAGCCTAGATAAGTACGACGATGTCCGCGGATTTCCGCTTCGTCACGCACACCGCCCAACGACGCTTTGACGAAATTACGTCCCAAGGCATTGGCGATCGATTTCGCCAAGGAAGTCTTACCGACTCCCGGAGGCCCGACCAAACACAAGATCGGAGCATTCAGGGATTGGGTCATCGTCTTGACCGCCAAGTACTCCATTATGCGGTCTTTGACTTTATCCAAGCCGTAATGATCATGATCCAACACGGCACGGACCGCTTTCAAATCGTTGTTATCTTCGGATTCCTGCCACCAAGGCAATTTGATCAACCAATCGAGGTACGTACGGATGACTCCGCTTTCCCCGCTGGCACTCGGCAACATTTCATAACGCTGAATTTCATCCAACGCTTTTTCTTTGATATTCTTCGGGAACGGATTCTCTTCGACATAGCGACGCAACTCGTCCATATCATCGGACGCGTTGGGCACATCGCCCAACTCTTCCTTGATGGCGCGAAGCTTCTCACGAAGGTAGTATTCGCGTTGGTTCTCTTCGATGCGTTCTTTGACTTTGTCGTTGATA
Source organism: uncultured Erysipelotrichaceae bacterium (assembly GCA_942492825.1). Lineage (GTDB taxonomy): Bacteria > Bacillota_I > Bacilli_A > Erysipelotrichales > Erysipelotrichaceae > GWE2-51-13. Next base: position 663,228 of record OW818635.1, read on the forward strand.
CCCTGTTCGATGTTGGTCAGTTCTTTCTCTTTTTGAAGATTCTGAATGATCAACAATAATCTCTCGTTTAAGTTTAACGCTTCCAAGATCCCTTGACGATCATCCAATCCCATCGGAAAATACTGGCCGATCTGATCGGATAATTGTTGGGCTGAGACGCCTTTGGTGAGTTGGTTGATGATCTCCGTCGGGAAATTCGAATTGCTGGTGGCGACTTGTTCCAAACCCTTGGCGATCTGACGGATGAGCGCCATTTCTTCCAAGTTATCGCCTGAAATATCGGCGACCGGTTGGACCGTCGCGAAGAACATCTTGTTGTCCTCGCTTAAACGAACCAACTTCGCACGTTCCAATCCGGTGAAGGTGACACGCATGAAACCTTCTTTGCGTTTGACGTTCTTGATACGGCACAAGGTACCGAACTTAAACAAGTCGTCTTCATGCGGTTCATCAACTAAAACATCTTTCTGACTGACGACCCAGACATGGCCGTTGAAATAGGTATTCGATTCATCGATCGCGTTGACGCTCTTTTCGCGCCCGACTTCGATCAAAACATCTTGGTTCGGAAATACGATAATGCCCCGTGTGCATATGACGGGCACACTGATTTCCATTTTTTCGTTATCCATCGTTACACCTCCTTAAAGGGAATAAGACGCAATGCGTCTTATTGTGAAACGGATTCGCGGATGAGGGTGAAGGCTTTGCGTAAACGCATATCGTAGGCAATCGTTTCCTGCGGCGCCAACTCCTTCACGCGGGCCAGTTCCATGTTATACTGCTGCGCGATCGCGCCGTATTCAAGTTCGACTTCTTCCGGCGTGACTTCGATCTTCTCTTCTCTCGCGATTTGATCCAAGATCAAACGCACTTTGACCTTACCGGTCGCATCCAAACGCATCTGTTCGCGCAATTCCTTCTCGGTTTGACCCGTGATTTGCGTAAATTGTTCGAAATTGAATCCCTGTTGGGCGATACGGTTCTTGAAATCTTCGACCAAGGTATCGGTTTCCTCTTCGATCAACACTTCCGGAATCTCGACTTCGGTCGCATCGACGACACGCGTCAGCAACTCGTTACCAAATGCATCCTGCGCCTTCGCCGTCTTCTCTTCCAACAAATCCTCTTCGATATGTGCTCTCAAATCCGCTAAGGTTTCTGTTCCGTGATGGTTAGCTTCCTTGGCGAAATCGTCATTGAGTTCAGGGAGTTGTTTCAGTTTGATTTCGTTGACTTTGACTTTGAAGATGACATCCGCACCCGCCAAATCGGCAGCTCCGTAATGTTCGGGGAACGTCAACGCGACGTCTTTTTCTTCGCCCGTCGCCAAGCCGATCAAGGCTTCTTCGAAACCCGGGATAAAGGAGTTCGAACCGATTTCCAACGCATAGTTCTCACCTTTGCCGCCTTCGAAAGGAACACCTTCTTTGAATCCTTCGAAATTGATTACGGCCGTGTCGTTCATCTCGACATTACCGGTTTCTTTCAAAACGAGTTCCGCGAATTGTTCGCGAAGTTCGGCGATTTTGGCGTCGACTTCTTCGGATGTCACGGATACTTCTTCAGCTTTGACGTCCAAGCCTTTGTATTGTCCGAGTTTGACTTCAGGTTTTACAGTGACAACGAACTTCAACGTTACTTCATCGGTCGTCAACCCTTCCAAATCCAATTCCGGACGGGCGATGACCGATAGGTCATGTTCTTTGATACCGAACAACAACGCATCGCTGGCGATGTTGTCGACGGCTTCCATCAGGATGCTTTGTTCGCTGATCGCTTTACGGGCGATCTCTTTGGGGGCCTGTCCTTTACGGAATCCCGGCGCTTCGACGTTCTTCGCGAGTTTGTCGAATGCCTTCGTTTGCGCTTTCTTCCAAGCGTCGTCGTTGATGGTGACGATCAGTTCACCGGTGGATTTTTCTTTGACTGTCCAAGTAGATTTCATGGGGGCCTCCTGTTTTAGCATTCCTATTATACCATAGGTTTTAGCACTGTCAACTTTTGAGTGCTAAATCAAAACTTCACTCTCTACCGCTTCGATTCGGTTCTCATCTATTGTATTCTTTTCGCAAAACGCATGCCACTCTTGTACACCGGAAATCTGGTAAAACAAGTTTTTTACGACACCAAGCGTCAGTGGAAGCGCTTCGTCGATGTCGATTCCTTCCGGCAATCGCATCAATGCGATCCGTAGAATCGCTTCTTGCGCCAGCACCAACATCGACGGGTCGTCGTTGCCAAGCCATTCATGCGCCTGTTTCAAACACGCGTCGACCCCTTCGCTCTCTTCGGGCAATTCAAGCGCCGCTGGAATGAAGGTGTAGGTGACATGATCGAAGGTAAAGGAGTACTCGTTATGAAGTTGCTGACGTGCGCACAATTCGACCAAGACGGAAAGCAAACCGCGATCGGTGATCACGGAGAACGCTTTTTTGAGGACTTCGTCATATTCGCGTAAATTCAGCCCGTCAAGCGCAGAAACAACGGCGATGTGTCCCGCTTCGTTCTCAAGCAACTCCAATAATTCGCCTACATCGTCGATCCTTGCTTTGCGACGGTTTTGTTTGCGCCAAGCGCGCACTTCGCGCATTAAAGCTTCCATTTCCTTTTTCGGAGTTGCAGGTATGTAGGGCATCCGCAGTTCCTCTTCCAAAATGCTTTCCGCGCTCTCGTACTTCCCTTCCAGGATATCCGCACGCAACTGCCGAAGAATCGAATCGTAATAATTTTCTTCCATGTTTTTTCCTCATGTTTATTATGCCATATTTTAGACTGTGTTTCATTCGTTTCGCCGATTTTCCGATTTGGATTTGTGATACAATGGTGCAAACAGGGGAAACGCATGAAAGCACTTAAATTACTTTTATTCGGCTTGTTTCTGATCTTTGGGGGCATCATCGCCTATTTCGCGTTTATCGCTTTCGACGGGGGAAATACGTTGATCGCATTGCTTTACGGGATTCTATCCGTTATTTTAGTATGCGTCGGTTTTGTGGGAATCGTTCTGCTCTTCACCCGCAAAAACGAGGAAACCATCGAAGAATCCACTTTTGTTCCGGTGACTGTCGTTTCACAGAGTGAATTCTCCGATTCAAACGGACAAACGCCTGATCCCGATGCGCAACCGTCCTTCAAGGCAAGGCAAGATCCGACCTTCCAATCCATCAACAAGGTTGATCTCTCCTTGCGTCCGATCAGCGTTTCCGAAGTTCGCACTCAAACGGCGACGGAACTTGTTGAAGTTCCGGTACAGATTGTTGAAACCTTAGAAGAATCTCAAACAGAACCGAAACTGTCCGAGGTGGTGGTCGAAGAAATTATCGAGACTCAACCTGAAATCATTCAACCCAAAGAAGATCCCCATTTCCTTTTCGGGGATTGGTGGGTCGATGCGGATGGACTATACATCGATGTCCGTTTGATCGGTATTACGGGACGCAAGCAACAACGCACCTTACGCAAACTTGCGGAGGGTACTCCGCTAACTTATGAAGTGGATACTAAAAAAGAAACCGTCGCTTTACTCTATGGAAAGATAACGATCGGTTATGTGCCGGAGATCTATCGCAAAACGATCGTGACGTATGCGGATGGTATCGCTTCCGCGAACATCGCAAGTCTTGTCCGTAAACGTCGCGATACGCTCCAATGTGACGTACGTATCCGATTTGATGATGAGTTGCGTGAGCGATTACAAAAGAAATTACAGTTGGGAAACTGGAAATAGGCAAAATGAAAACCCTCGTCAGAGGGTTTTGTTTTACGCATGGCGTCCTCAGGGGGACTCGAACCCTCGACCGTGCGCTTAGAAGGCGCATGCTCTATCCAGCTGAGCTATGAGGACACTGCCGTGTTATTTTACCAAATTCCGAGGTAGAATTCAATCCTACTTACAACCAATGTTGCCAATACGGATTTTCTTTGATCGGAACCGGTTTACGTTCGACTTTCCATTCCCCGTCGCGATTATGAATCAGCGCGTAACAAGGCGGCGTACCGTCACGATTATTGTATACGGAACCGGGATTCACCAACAACACGCCTTCAAGGGTCGACACATGAAAGACATGGGTATGACCGAAGAAAGCCATATTACAACCGATATGTCGAGCACGTTTAGCGAGCTGTTCAAGCCGGGTACCCATGAAGTATTGGTGCCCATGCAACATTAAGATCTTGCATTCGCCCAGATCGATCACGCGGGTTTCGGGATAGTCGTATTCCGTGTCGTTGTTGCCTTTGACAGCCGCAAACGATTCCAGATGTTCCTCGTCCACTTCCGCGTCCCCGCAATGAAGATAAGCGTCGGCATTGGGATGCAATTCCCGTATCTTGCGTAACACTTCGATGCGTCCGTGATTGTCGCTGACCAGTACGATTTCCTTACTCATTTTGGATCGGTTACCACATGGGTGAAGGTTTCGTCGTTCCCGAAGATCGTTTTGACTTGCAGGGTCGCGCGACGCGGATCCCCGGTCGTAAAGCAACGACTTTCTCCGATCGGTAAATCTCTTCCCTTTAACAAACCGACGATCGCATCACGTGAATCGCAAAGCGTTCCGTCGACATGGTTTTTAAGTTGATCTTTAATGATCGGATAATGCGTACAACCTAAAACGATTTTGTTGTAGGAACGAGCATCCGCAGGCAAACTTTTCTTTAAATACGCATCGATCGTAGCTTCGTCGCTCAACATTTCGATATGTTTCACCAAGTCAACCATCGCGATCCCTTTGGCTTTGGCTTGCGGTTGAATCATCATGATCGCATCCGGATAGGCTTCGCTTTGGGTGGTCGCCTGGGTCGCCAAGATCAGTACTTTATCTTCAGCCTGTAGGTCCAACGCATCGACGGTCAGATCGATGATCCCATGGATCGTCATTTCGGGAAAAATCGGTCGTATGAATTCCAACGCGACCGACGAAGCGGTGTTGCATGCCAATATAACCTCTTGGATGCCTTGTTCGTAAAACCAAAGAATGTTCAAATACGTAATCGACAAAATGTCCTCCGGGGACTTATTTCCGTAAGGAGCATGGATTTGATCGGCTAAAAATACAAATGCGGTCGTAGGGTAAGCGGTGCGCAAACGGTCATAGACCGTATATCCGCCCAGTCCCGAGTCGACGATACCGATGGCGTTCATCCCATCCCTCCTTTGACTCTGCCTTTTAGTATATCACTCCACTGTGTCCGTGTCTTGCGGATGGAACATTTCATAGACTCGTTTCGCTACCTCTTCAGGCAAGACTTCGATGAGTTGCGTGAGTGTCGCTTCTTTTATGTTGCGAAAGTTGACGAAGTGTTTCAAAAGTTCTTTCTTACGTGTCGGTCCGATCCCTTCGATCTCATCCAAGATCGATTTCGTCTGTGCTTTCGATCGTAATTTCTGATGATAGCTCAACGCAAAGCGATGGACTTCATCCTGCATGCGCGTCAACATGAAGAACAAGGGACTTTCCTTGGGGATCGGTAAGATCTCCAGATCCTCATTCATTAGTTCGGCCGTACGATGGTTATCATCCTTCACCAATCCGGCGATCCGGATATTGAGATCCAACATCTCCCGTATTTCAAATGCAGCCTTGACTTGCGTGAGTCCGCCGTCGACCAGTATCAAATCCGGTAGGACGGAATTCTCTTTAAGAAGTCGCAGATACCTGCGATAGAGCACTTCCTTCATATTCGCAAGATCGTCATTCGCATTGTGGACTTGATATGTCCGATATTCTTTGCGATTGGGCACACCGTCATCGAACACGACCAATCCGGCCACCGCGTGTTGTCCCGAGATGTGAGAGTTATCGAAGAGTTCGACGCGATGGATCTCTTTCTCATGCAAGGTGATTGCCAACAGTCGATTGGCTTCTTCCTGATGGGCGCTTTGGCGCGAGAGAACTTCGAAGCGCTGTTTGAGGTTGTTTTCCGCATTCTTACGTGCCAGTTCGACTTGACTGCGTTTGACGCCGCGTTGCGGTTGTAAGACTTTGGTATCCAAAACATCATTCAGTCCGGACAAGGTTTCGCCTTGCGGTAATAAGACTTCCTGCGGTAAGGGATTACTTTGGTAGTATTGAAGAACATAGGCCACAAACTCTTCTTCCGCTTCCGCATAGACCGGTTGCACCGTCAGCGAGCGATCCAATAGTTTTCCGCCCCGCAGAAACAAGCCTTGGATGGCGAGATATCCGCTATCTTCATAGTATGCGAAGACATCGCGATCTTCACTGCCTTGCGACATGACGATTTGCGGATCGCTGATGTAATCGAGCGATTTCAGAAAATCACGATATTCCATGCTTTTCTCGAAATTGAGCTGACTCGTGGCTTCGTTCATCAACATAGTCATTTTGTCTCGTAAGGCTTTGGTATCCCCTTTCAATAAGCGGGTGATTTCTTCGATCATTTTGACGTAAACGTTGGGATCGATTTCAAACTCGCAGGGTCCCAGACATTGGTGGAGATGGTAATACAAACAAACCCGTTTGGGCATGATGTTGCATTTGCGTAAGGGATACATCCCGTTGATCAAGGTCATGATGTTGTAGGCGGCCGTCGCGTCGGGATACGGACCGAAGTATTTCGCTTTTTTGTCCTTAGTCGTTTCACGGACGACCTTGACGACCGGATACGGTTCATGGGTGATCTTGATGTAAGGATAGGACTTATCATCCATAAACATGATGTTATAGCGGGGACGATGCTTTTTGATTAAGTTGATTTCCAACAGTAACGCTTCTTTTTCGGTTTCCGTCACAAAATAATCGAAATCTTCGATCTGAGAAACCAACTTCGTTGTTTTATGATCATGCGCACCGATGAAATAAGAGTTGACGCGGCTTTTGAGTTTCTTGGCTTTACCGACATAGATGATCGTGCCGGCTTTGTTTCGCATCAGATAACATCCAGGTTCATGCGGTAAGGTGGCGAGTTTTTCTTTGAGGCTCATACTTACATTCCCTTAAAGGAAACGACAGTCGCGCCGACGCCGCCTTCACCCTGCCCGCCCAGACGATATCCGGCGACATGGGAGTTCATCTTCAACGCTTGATGGACCGCGCTACGTAAAGCACCGGTTCCGTGTCCGTGGATAATCCGTACGTTATTGAGGCGACCGCGCATGCAATCGTCGATGTAACGTTCGACCAAGGGCAAAGCTTCTTCGACCCGCAATCCGATGATGTTTAGCTCCATCGGCATCGATGCGGGGACGTTATACGAAATGTTGGCGCTTTTCTTCTTTGCAACCGGTGTCTTCGCTTTCACGACTTTTTCTAGCGGTACGTCCAGTTTCATCCCATTGACGTTGATTGTGACGACTTTGCGTTTGACGGTGATGATTTGTCCGATCTGATTGCTGTTTCGGATCTTGACCCATTGCCCGACTTCGGGGTTCTCGAGCTTTTCGAGTTCTTCTTCAATCTGCGTTTCCGAACTGAGTTGATCGAGTTGGAATTTTTTCTCGATGGCGGTATGCATCGTGTTGGTCTTCTGCGCTTCACGGATCTCACTCAAGATTTCTTCAGCTTCCAACCGCAGTTCTTCGACCATCGATCGGGCTTCTTTGCGGGCTTCTTCGAGGATTTTTTCTTTATTGGTTTCGAATCGCTCTTGGATTTTGCGTGCTTCCAACGTCGCAAGTTCGGTTTCTTTGATTTTTAGATTCAACTCGTCTTCCTTTTGTTTGGTCCGCAAAATCTCTTCCTCGAGTTCTTCCAAACGTTGTTCTTCCACCGATTTGGCGTTGTTTTTCAGAATCCGCGCATTGGCGACGATCTTGGGATCCAGTCCGAACTTTTCCGCGATCGCCAAGGCGTTGGACGATCCGGGCAGTCCTTCGATGTATCGGTACGTTGGCATCAGTTTTGTAAGATCGAATTGAACCGAAGCCTGCAGGATATCCGGATGCTTGCTTCCGTAAGTCTTGAGTTTGGAATAGTGGGTCGTTGCAGCGATCATCGCTTTGCGAGAACGCAGTTCATCCAACACCGCCATGGCTAAGCTTTCCCCTTCGGTCGGATCGGTCCCGCCACCCAGTTCATCCAAAATGATGAGCGACTTTCCGGTCGCTTTCTTACAGATTTCGGAAATTTTCTGTAGGTGCGCGCTAAATGTGGAAAGCGACGCCTGGATGGATTGATCATCTCCGATATCGACGTAGACTTGGTCAAACATCGGGACGATCGCCTCGTCCGCCAATACCGGGATTCCGGTGTAGGTCATCAAGGTAAAGAGACCGAGGATTTTCAAGCTGACCGTCTTTCCGCCGGTATTGGGACCTGTAATTAACAGGGTGCTTTTTTCGTCGGTGATGTGATATGTATTGGATACGACTTTTTCGGGATCGATCAACGGATGTCGTGCGTTTTCGAAACGCAATTCGCGCGCATCGGTGAGTTTCGCGGTGACGCCTTTGTGTTCGATTCCGAACCGCGCTTTCGCGAAGATCGCATCCAAAAGACTTAATGAGTTTAGGTTCGCCAAATAATCTTCGGCGACGGACTTGGTTTGTTGGCTTAAGGCAAAACAGATGCGCTTGATTTCTTCTTCTTCCGCTTGACGCAGCTCCTGTGTTTTATTATTGAGTTCGACCAAGACCGGAGGTTCGATATATGCGGTTTGACCCGATGCCGATTCACCGTGCAAGATGCCTCCGAACGCGTTCTTATCGGAAATACGCGCTAACACCACGACACGCTCGTTACGAATCGTGCTGATAGTATCGGTAAGTTTCGCAGCGTTCTTCGCGATGAACGAATCGGTCGTTTTGTTGAGTTCTTGCGCGTTCAAACGGATTTGACGTCGAATATGCTTCAGTGCGACCGAAGCGCTGTCCAGCACTTCAAAGGAAGGCGTGAAGCATTGTTCGATCGCGTTGCTTAACGAAATGTTTTCGCACATCGTCGCGACGATGTCCGCGATCTCTTCCGTTTTCGCCTCATTCTTCTTCATGTAATCTTTGATCGTCTTGACCGCTTGTCCATGTCGAGCGATCGCCAAAAGATCTTGGATCGCCAAGATCTGATCTTTTTGACTTTCCCGTAACGCCATGCGGATATCCGAAATCCCGCCGAAAGGCATGCTTCCGCCGAGGTCGATCATTTCCATGGCTTCCCGCGTCCGTTTCAGTTCGCGTTCGACCCAAAGTTTAGAAAACTGGGGTGTGGAAGTCAATATCAATTGGTTCCCCAACGAAAAGCGGCAGTGTCCCGCCACTTCGTTGAGGATTTCGTTAAACTCGAGAACGTCATAGGCTTTATTCATAGGTACCTGCCTTATTTGAGAGATTGGATGAAATCATCGATCGCATTGGGATCGATATTATGATCATCAAGCCAGACGCGGATTTCATCCAGCTCGGCGGTGGTCATCGGTTGTCCGCTGATGATGCGTTGCACCATCACGCTTTCATTGAGTCGGTCGGACGCAAACCCAAACACCGGATTGCGCTGATCGCTGAAGGGTTTAAGCCAACTCGCTTCGATGGCATCTTTTCCGTTGGTGAACAAAGGGGTCGTCAAGACGAAGGTCAAGACCATCAACCAAAACGCCGTCAACACCAAACTGAACGCTGCACCGAGAAGCTTGTTGGTCTGTTTGATGACCGGGACTTTCCCGACGGCTTTGACTAAAGGTCGCAACACGACCGAGAGGATCATCACGACGATGAAGATCACGATGAACCATAATCCCGCATTGAATTTCGTATAGATCAAATCGCCGACCGGGCCTTCTATGGGTGTCGCGCTTTTGGGATAAAGAGGAATCACGGCGGCGATCGCCGGGGACAGCGCCCACGCGAGAAATAAAGCCGCTACTAAACTGATTAAGTTAAGCAACATCAACATAAACCCATGCATATATCCGTCGATAACCGCAAGTACGGCGATCACCAACAAAGCGATATTGATGTAGGGAAAGAACGTTTCTGGAATCGTCATGGTTTTTACCTCTCTATCATGATAATGTTTTTTCCGTCGACATGCAAACCGATATGAACGTATCGTTCTATTTTAACTATCGAAGATTTGGTTGGCATGCTATCATAAAGACGGTGAATGTATGAAAACAACGATCTCTTTGACCCTTGACCCCCAACTACTTTCCTTCTTGGATCGCCTTTATAGCGAGGAAAAACGTACGACCGGCCAACCCTATATCCGTTATCGCATTGATGCGGACGGATGTACCATTACGGTGTATGATTCAAACAAAGTCGTATTCGCAGGCAAAAAAGCCGAGGAACATGCGGCGGTATTTACGGTCTTGAAATCCGAAACCGTCAGTTCGAACCCTTCCGTTTTCCCTCAAGCCGGCAGCGACGAAGTCGGGACCGGCGATTATTTCGGTCCGGTGGTGGTGTGCGCTTGTTATACGGACAAAAATCATTTCGAACTATTTCAAGATCTCGGGATCACGGATTCCAAAGCGATGGACGATGCACACGTACGGATCGTCGCCCCGAAACTGATGGAAACATTGCCTTATAGCGTATTGGTCGTTCAGAACCGTAAATACAATCAAGTCCAGCAGAAACATAATCTAAATGCCATCAAAGCCATCTTACATAACGCCGCCTATGTCCATCTGCGCAAGAAAATAAAAACCCTGCCTCCATTGACAGTCGTCGACCAATTCGCACCCAAAGACCTCTATTATCGTTATCTGAAGGATGAGGAAACAATCGTCGAAGGGCTTACTTTTCAAACCAAAGCCGAAAGTTCGTTCTTCGCAGTCGCCTGCGCATCCGTGATCGCACGGTATCATTTCTTATTGGCTTTTGACGCGATGAACGAGAAATACGGCAGGATCTTCCCGAAAGGCGCATCTGCGATTGTCGATCAAGCCGCACGAGATTTCATCGCAACGTTCGGTCGAGATCAATTGGGTGAAGTCGCGAAAATTCACTTTAAAAACACCAAGAATCTGGATTGATTCGGTTTCCAATCAACACCTAAATCAAAAGAAAGGTCGATGCGCATCATCGGCCTTTCTTATCGTTGGAATTTGATTCCTTATTCAGGTTGAAACACATATTTTTCGTTGAACTTGCAGACATGTTGCGTAGGATCGTCGCCATAAATGAGAGTTTGATGATCCGGGGAAATCTTAATCGTTTTTAACAGATTACCGTTAGTATCGAAGTTGTATCGAATCCTAGCTACGTCATAGATCCCAACAGTGTCAGGCAATACGACATCCTTCACCAATTCGAACTCTCCCGTCGAAGTCTCCTTGACCTCGTAATAATTATTTCGATTCACAGTTTTCTCGTCATCGTCATAGCCGAAAACCCGGATGACGTTTGATTCTAAAAACTGAATACTATAAATCCCGTAAAATGGCGGTTGGCAATAATAGACACCATTCCCGTAACGATTCACTTCGTTTTGTTTGGTAGTTAGAGTTTCGATCGTCGCTTCCAGCGTTTCCACTTTCTTCAGCAAGTCTTGAACTTGCTTCGAATCACCCGCTGCACACCCACTCATCAGCAACAAACATCCCAACACCATAAAATATCTGGATACTTTCATGTATCTCTCCCCCGATCATTTTTCTCCGCACATACCCTTATTTCAAGGATAACAGGTGTTAAATTACTGTCAAGTGTTCTTGGAAGTGTTGCTATAACAATGTGTCATACGCTCCATTTGCTTTAATCGACGGAAAAGTGCAACTCCAAAATAACGTTACAATCGACTATAGTTTTCTCAGTTCAATGCACGTCAATTAACGAATTCTAAAATTGTTCCGAATTTAGAGAATGGCAAAATCTCAACGATTAAAACATCCCCTCTTTCTATTGCATAACCCCAAACATGAATTGAAAATTGCTTCCCATTTCTAACGTTCTCGACAACAATGTCCCTTTGTTTCATTTTTCCAGGATTTCCTAAATCATTCTTAATAACCTTTACCATAATTGATTCTGTTCTACCTGTTACTGCATATGGAATATCAAGAGTAAGTGGAACAATCCTTAACAGAGCGATTACCATAATTACGATAATAGTAATTTTAAAAATTAAGTTTATTTTCTTATATTCTTTGTTAATAAAACCCTTCTGATTCTTAACTATCTTTTCATATTTAAACAGACTTGACCCTCTTTTAATTACGAAACGAAAAGCCATAATAAAACCAAATATTAATATCGAGTATTCAAAGTAAATAAATCCAAGTACTGTGTTCACATTAAATTCCTCTAATCAACATTGATTTAAGTTTAGGATATGCATTTACTCGAAATCTACTTTAACACGTACTTTATGCGTTAACCGACGCATCGAAACGCCTGATGCTTCAAGCATCCGCTTGCTGGCTTTGACCGCTTCGGTATCCGCGTACTTGTCGTCTTCATACACGATCGTTTTAATGCCTGACTGAATGATCGCTTTCGCACATTCGTTGCATGGAAAGAGCGAAACATAGATCGAACATCCTGTTAGTGAACGCGGGCTATTGAGGATGGCGTTGAGTTCGGCGTGTACGACGTAGGCGTACTTGCTTTCGAAGAGAGATCCTTCGCGTTGCCACGGAAATACGTCATCGTCGCAACCGATCGGAAACCCGTTGTATCCGATACTGACGACTTTGTGGGCGCTATCGACGACGACAGCGCCGACTTGCGTTCCCGGATCTTTGGACCTGAAACTGGAAAGATGCGCCAGTCCCATGAAGTAATCATCCCAGCTGAGTACGTTTTGGCGTTTCATCGCGATACCTCCTCGTAATAGTTCGACAAGCGCTCTGACATCCAATCGGCATACCCGTTGAGATTGAGATCACGGGCCATGTCCAGGACGTATTGGTCGGTTTTACCATAAAGCGGATCGGTTTTGATGTTCATTTGGCTTAACGGGATCAAAAGCACAAGCAATGCGATCGAAGCGATCTTCGCGTTCTTGCGCAGCGCCGCCAAATGCGGAGTTTCGCTATAGATGATTCCGAGTAATACCCCGGTCACAAAGCCTCCCGCATGGCCCAAGACCGAAATGTTCGGCAAGAAGTTGATCAGTAAGTTGATTCCCAACATGAAGAAGAGTTGGTTGCGGAAAGGCGGATTCTTCAACCATCCGTTGTCATAGGCATAGATGATCAGCGAACCTAAGAGCGCATAGAGACCACCGGAAATACCGACGGTCAAGACGTTCCCTTCGCCGATGTAGACGAAGACACATCCGATGACGATGCCTAACAAGAGGATGCTTAAGAATTTTTTACGGCCATAGAGCCGTTCTAACACCATCCCAACATTGGAAAGCGCCATCATATTGATGAAGAGATGGAAGATGTCGATATGGACAAAACCGGCTGTTAGAAAGCGCCAGTATTCGAATCCGGCCATCACAAAGGTTTTATAATAAGCGCCAAAAAGAATCGAGGCGGCGAAGATATCGTACTTGATCGCGAATAGATTGATCGCGACCGTGATCGCGACACAGATTCCCATGATCGTAAAACTCGCCCAAGGGAGACCTTCGCTGAATTTTTTGCGTGTTTGGCGAACTTGCTTGTCACGCATCGCTTTAAATGCTTCCAACAAGCGTTCATATTCGCTTTGCGGATCTTCTTCGGACATCAGTGCCGGTTGGACTTCCGGAAAGCTCTCGCAAAACCGGACGTCGCTGCACAGTTGTGGGCTGACATAAATGATGTCGGAATCGTTCTGAAGCGGCGTATCCGCGAAGAACTCGACTTGCGTCAGGTTCATTTCCCGTTTGAAAAACGTTTCGATCGCATTCTTGATACGTTCGATGCGTTGTTGGTCGATGGAACGTTGGAAGAAATTTTCTCCGCTCAGTCGCAATAAAGGAAAGTCGGAACGGTTCGGGTTTCCGAGCCACACTTCTTTCGAATTCGTACGCACGTCGATCATTTCGTAGGCATATCGATCGATCAAAATCTGTGCGCAACGTAATGCCCAAACATCTTGTTTCAGAATCGCCATACTTACCTCCTGAGTCTTAAATCTTCAAGGAAAGTCTCAAACACTTGGGGAAGCGGTGCGGTAAAACGCATCGCTTCGTTGGTTCTCGGATGGATGAACCGGATTTCCGCGGCATGTAAGCATTGCCCTTCGGTAAACGGGGTGTTTTTCAATGAATACTTCGGATCGCCGACGATCGGGAATCCGATATAGTGCAAGTGGACCCGGATCTGATGCGTCCGACCGGTTTCCAAACGACATTCGAGTAAGGTGAACTGGTTAAAGCGCTCTTTCACGGTGAAATGCGTGATCGCGGCTTTGGAATGGACCGCCGTGACCGCCATGCGTTGACGATCGTTCTTATCACGTCCGATCGGTGCTTCGATGGTGCCGTAGTCATGTTCCATGATGCCGTGGACCAAGGCCAGATAGGTTCGGTTCATCGTCTTGTCTTGTAATTGCGCGCTTAAGCCTTGATGGGCGACATCGTTCTTCGCGACGACCAAGCAACCGCTGGTGTCTTTATCGATCCGATGGACGATTCCAGGACGAAGGACGCCGTTGATGCCCGATAAATCCTTACAATGGTCCAACAAACCGTTGACCAAGGTATGTTGGAAGTTGCCTGCCCCGGGATGGACGACCATGCCTTTGGGTTTATTGATGACGATGACGTCATGATCTTCGTAGAGGATATCCAAATCCATCTTCTCAGGTAACACTTCCAACTCGATGTCATCCGGCCATTCCGCGGTTACCGCGTCGTTCAACTTCACTTTCGCGCTGTTTTTCGGTTCGATGTCGTTGATCAACACATAGCCGTTGTCGATGTAATTTTGGATGCGTGTACGGGAAAAATCCGGACAGAGTTTGACCAGCAATTTATCCAGACGCAAGCCTGCGTCCTCGGTTGTTACGATATAATCTAAGTTTTCCATTAATGTTTCCTTTCAAGGAATGCATCCAAAATCAACAAGCCGGCGCCGACGTTGAGCGACATGTCGGCCACGTTGAAGACCGGGAACATGTATCCGAAGGTGTTGAAGGATAAGAAATCACGGACATAGCCCAAAACCGCACGGTCGATGAAATTGCCCAAAGTACCGACGAACATGAAGATCAAGGCATAGCGTAAGAGCTTGTTGGTTTTCTTCGAGGTGAAGAAAATATATCCCATCCCGATCATCGCGGCACTGGCCAGAAGTAAAAACAAACCCATCTGCCCTTCCAGCAAACTCCATGCCGCACCCGTGTTGCGAAGATACGTCAACCAGAAGAAATTGGGGATGATTTCGATCGAGTCATAGAGCGGCAAGGTCGAAGCGATCCAATATTTCGTCAATTGATCGGCGATCAAGAGTCCGATCAATAAGGTGATTTCCCGTTTTTTCATAGCGATTCCCTCATTTTACTTGCTTATTATAACAGAATCGGGGTCGATGCGAAAGAAAGGAACCGCGTACGGTTCCTAACGATTGGATGATTTCAGTTGTTCGATCAGTTTCCAGTCGATCCGACGGACAAACTCCGTCAACAAGGAAACGGTGTCGCAATAGTCTTTGCGATGAATGATCGCGCGATGGGCGTGGATGTAACGCGAAGGGATCGATAAGGTCAATCCGATGACGCCGTCAAACGACTTGTGGATTTCACCGGTATCGGTACCACCCGCCAACATCGATTCGAATTGCACTTCGAAATTCATTTCCTTGGCCAGTTCATCCAAATAGGCCAAGAGTCCGCGATGGCCGAGATGCGAAGCATCCAAGACACCCAAGGTAATCCCGACACCCATTTTTATTTTGCTTTCCCCACCCGGCGTATCGTCGGCGGAAGTCACGTCGATTGCGATCCCCAAATCTGGCTTCACCGCATAGGTCGCGGTTTTCGCGCCGCGCAGTCCGACTTCTTCCTGCACCGTACCGACCGCATAGACATCCGCGACATGCGGGGTTTCTTTTAACTTCTGTAATACTTCGGTCGCGATCAGTGCGCCGACGCGATCATCCCAGGCTTTCGCCATTAAGTAATTGGGATTGGTCATGACGGTGAAATCCGACTTCGGGGTCACCATATCGCCGATTCGAACGCCTGCGGCTTCTACGTCCGCTTTACTGCTGACACCCAAATCCAAGAACATGTCCTTGATTTCTTTCACTTTATTGCGTACTTCCGGCGGAAGTCCGTGCGGCGCTTGCGAACCGACGACGCCGGTAATTTTCTTACCTTCGCGGGTCGTGATGATCATCGGCTGTGCCAAAACCACATGTCCCCACCAACCGCCGACCGGTGCTAAACGGATAAATCCCTTATCATCGATGCTTTTGACAACAAAACCGATTTCGTCGATATGTCCCGCCAACATGACTTTGGGTCCGTTCCCGGTCCCTTTTTGAAGGGCGATCAATGAACCGAGAGTATCATAGGTGATTTCATCGGCGACTGGTTCGATCCACTTTTTCATGACCCGTGTCGCTTCTTTTTCGCATCCCGAAATTCCATCCGCGTCCGTGAATTCCTTCATCATTTTCAGATCGACGTGTCCGTAGGTTTCGATCGTCGCTTTCTTTTGTTTTTCTTTCATGTTTCTTCCTCCATGGGTTCTATTTTAAATCGTATACTTCATCTCTTACAAGGGTTTCGCTAGTAGTTTTGGTCCTGACGTTGGTGATTTTTCTGGTTCTTACGTAAATAGTAATCGATCAGATCGCTTTCGCTAAACCCTAACCGATCCGCGAGGATACATACATAGGAGAAACAAGCACGATAGTTTTTCAGATCGAACTGTTGGGTCAAGCGGCTTGCCGCAAGATAGAAGTCCAGGAAAATCAAACTTAAATCGCGATCATCCGATTCGGCGGCGATGACTTCGGTTGGATCTTCAAGATCGATCCCCAAGGATAACAAGAAATGGATACTGTCTTCCAGTTCTTCAAGTAATACGTCCTTCCCGCTTGATGGACGGACACTCCAATATTTGAAGCATCGGGTTTCGTTTGCGAGTTCGCCGATTTCGACACACAACGCCAAACATCGATCCAACCGCGTCGATTCGCGGGTAACATTGTGCAAAGTAAAGATGCGTGCATCCAACTGCGCTTGGAGTTTGCGTAATTCGGTCAGGGTAAGTTGCATGGTGTTTCCGCCTTTGCCTTTTAGTATAGCCTAGTTTAAGGTCATAAAAAAGACCCTTGCGGGTCTAAAACGAATGTTTTACGCGATGCGTAATAATTTATCTTGAAGCTCTTCGTTGAACTGATTGGTGTAGAGACGGAAATAGTAGCCCTTCTTTTTCATCAACTCCGCATGCGTTCCGTCTTCGACCACTCGTCCCTTCTTGATGACCAAGATACGATCGGCGGTGACGATGGTGGACAAGCGGTGTGCGATGACAAAGCTGGTGCGATCCACTAGTAAAGTTTCGATCGCGTGTTGGATGATCTGCTCGGTTTCGGTGTCGATGGAGGAAGTGGCTTCGTCCAAGACGAAGATTGCCGGCTGCGCCAAGACGGCGCGTGCGAAGGAAATCAATTGCTTCTGACCGGTGGACAATCGCCCGCCGCCTTCGCCGACATCCGTATCGTAACCTTCATCCAGTTGCATGATGAAGTCATGGGCGTTGACCAACTTGGCCGCGTCGATGATTTCTTCTTCGGTCGCATCGAGTTTTCCGTAGCGGATATTTTCGCGTACCGACCCCGAGAACAAATGCGGGGACTGCAGGACGTAACCGAGATTGGAGTGAAGCCATCCGATCGAGCGTTCTTTCATGTCGACACCGTCGATGAGGATCTTCCCTTCGACCGGTTCATAGAAACGGCACAACAAGTTGACGATCGTACTTTTTCCGCTTCCGGTCTCGCCGACCAAGGCGATCGTTTGACCAGACTTGACTTCCAAACTGAAGTCGATCAAGACCGGCTCTTCGGGATTGTAGCTGAAACTGACATGTTCGAAGGTGACATCACCATGGATTTTCTCGTAGGCTTCGCGTTTGGGATCCAACACGGTCCCGTATTTCGCGATGACTTCCGGCGAATCGACGATCTGCGCTTCGGAATTCAGGAGTTGCAAGACTCGTTCCGCGGAAGCTTGGGCCATTTGGAATTCCGCCAACAAGCGCGCGATCTGACGCAAAGGTTCAAAGAACTGCGTCGCGTATTGCGTAAACAACATCAAGGTCCCGAACTGCAGAGTTCCTAGTAAAACTTGGTTACCACCGTACCAAAGAATGGCCGCGGTCGCAAACGCCCCTAGGCTGATGACGATCGGCATGAAGATCGACGATAAGATCGCGGCGCGTACGGATTGCGCACGCATCGTTGTCGTCAAGGCCTTAAACTCCCCATAGTTGAGATCTTCAAGCACCAAGGTCTTGGTCGTCTTGGCACCGGTAATTCCTTCACTGAAGGCGCCGGTGATCTTAGAGTTGACCTTACGGACTTCACGGTAGGATTTTAAGATACGTGTCTGAAAATACACGCTGATATAGGCTAAGATCGGCATGACCATCAAAACAAGCAAGGCCATTTTCCAGTTGACGGTAAACATGACGATGGTGATCCCGAACATGACGGTGGAACCCCACACCAAGTCCATTAAGGACCAGGATAGGATTTCCGCCAAACGGCCGATGTCGCTGGTGACCCGCGCCATGATCCACCCTAAGGGAGTCTTGTCATAGTAGCTAAACGAGAGTTCCTGTAACTTCTTGAAGGCACGGTTGCGGACGTCATAGGCGAAGTCCATCTCGATCAAACCGGCCTGACGAATGAAGAAGTAGACGTTGACCCCTTGGGCGATGATACAGAAGAAGTACACCGCCGCAAAGAGCGGTAGTTTGGACAAGTCGCCGCCACCGGTGATGAAGGTATCGATCGCGATCTTATTCAGATACGGGAACACGACATCCACCGTTGCGACGAAGATCATGAACATATACAAGACATATAGCTTTTTCTTATGGACCCAAAGTAACTTGAAGATTTTCTTCCACAGACCCGTATCTAACGAGTCCGTGTTAAATTCTTGTTCTTCGAAATGTTCGCTCATTCTTCATCCTCCCCTTCGATCATCGCGTTCTGGATTTCAACGATCCGTTTGTATAATCCTTCCTGCGCGACCAAACTTTCATGGGTGCCGATCTGGGAAACGCGTCCATCCTGAAGTACGACGATCTTATCGGCGTTTTGCGCCGATGCGATCCGATGCGTAATTAAGAAGGTCGTAACACCGCGCGAAACTTCACGCAGTGCAGCCCGGATCGACGCATCCGTCTGCGTATCGACCGCGGACAGAGAATCGTCGAAAATCAAAATCGGACAGTCGTTGATGATGGTCCGGGCAATCGCGATGCGTTGCTTCTGCCCGCCCGATAGGGTTACCCCTTTTTCACCGACCAAGGTCTTATAACCTAATTCGAATTCATTGATGACGGTATGGACCGAAGCGATCTGCGCCGCCCGCAGGACTTCCCGTTCTTTCGCTTGCGGATTGGCCATCTTGATATTATCGAAGATGGTCTTCGAGAACAAGAACGGTTCTTGTAGAACGATGCCGACGTTCTTGCGTAGATGACGGCGTTGGATGTTCTTCAACTCATGTCCGTTTAATAAGATCGAACCCGAGTTCGCATCGTAGAGACGCGTCAACAGATGCATCAAGGATGACTTCCCGGATCCGGTCGGACCCAAGATCGCCACGGTTTCGCCTTGCTTGACCGTAAACGAAACATCTTCCAAGACTTGTTTTTCACCGTCGTCATACTTGAAGGAGACATGGTCGAAAACGATATTGCCCTTGACGATCGGTGTTTCACCGATGTTCATTTCTTCGATCGGCGTATCCAACACTTCATTGAGTCGACCGATCGAAACACTCATTTTCCCCATGTCCGACAAAATACGTCCGACGTTGCGGATCGGCCAAAGGATCATGCCTTCATAGGAGATGAACACGAAGAAATTGCCGACTGTGATTTCGCCGTTTAAGGCGAAATAAATGCCTGAAATAACCACAGCCAAAATCTGCGTCAAGCATATAAAGTCGGAGACTCCCCAATAAACACCCAACAGTTTGATCAACCGATAGGTCAAATCACGGAATTCCTTATTCTTCTTATCGAACTTCTTTAACTCATATTCTTCACGGTTAAACGCCTTAACGACGCGTGTTCCGGAAAGGTTTTCGTTCAAGTCAGCCGACATCGCCCCTTCGGCTTCGTCGGAAAGTTGGAATGCTTTCTGCATATTCCTGAAAAACTTATAAGCAAAGAAGAAAATAAACGGAATACTAATGATGGCGATCCAAGCCAAGGGCGTATAGATACTGAAGAGGATCGACAACGCGATCGTCGCGATGGCCACCGCATACACCAATTCCGAAATCTGGCCGGCCAAAAAGCGACGGCAGGTATCGATGTCGGATGTACAACGTTGGATAAGATCGCCGGTCTTGGCTTTGACATGATAGGCATAAGGCAAACGTTGGAGATGTTCATACATTTGGTTACGGATGTTTTCCGCGAAATGTTCCGACACTTCCCCGTTCCACCGGCCGCGCAGAAACATGAACACGCCGATCGTCAGGTTGATCAGAACGATCAATGCGGCACCGATCCACAGATTGTTTCGGATGAAGTCGACCCCACCTAGCAGATTACTGAAACTCAATAAAAACGGATTGGTGATCGGCGACGCGTTGATGACGTTGTCGATCAAAAAACTGAATAGAAGCGGAGAAATCAGGGTCATCGAGACATACACTAAAACGACGAGAATGATTCCGAGGGTTTTGAGCCGGTTTCCTTTGAGAAACCGCCAGACAAACGTTGCTTGTTTCATGGTTGCCCTCCTTGACAAATAAAAAGCACCGAAACGGTGCTGTTAACGCAAAACAGCCCATTTCTTCATCGATCGGTTGAAATCAAGATTTGATACGAAACGTTATCCGTGGAGACAAAAAAGATATCCCGGTAACCCAACGAAATCAAGCCTTGATCTGTGGTACGTTTCACACGGAATACCCTCCTTTCATGATCCTGCGAAGCACTTGATGCGCCAATGTCCCGGTAATGATCCCGGTCGGCACGGCACTGATCCACATGATCGGCAACCAATAGACCATCAGCCAGGTGCTGTTGAGGAAACAGATGACTAAGATCTGTCCCAAACAGTGGAAGGTCGCGGATGCGACGCTTAACCCGACGATGCTTAACTTGGTTGTCTTACGCAATAGGATCACCATCGTGGTGCTCAGCAGCACTCCGGCCATCGAAAGCCAGAAGCCTGTCCCGAAAATGATACCACGCAATAAGGAAGCTATCAAGACGCGCATGAGATTCACATTGAACATTTCTTTATACGAGAACATAAAAAAGGTGATCAGACCCAAAATATTGGCCAATCCCAGCTTTACGCCGGGGACTGGAATCGGTAAGGAAGGTTCCATCATATGTAAAAGGATGCTCATCGCCAAAAGCATCGTAAGCAACGTCAGGCGACGTGTTTTACTGCGTGTCGTCATTTAACTTGGGTATCCTCTCCGGAGTCCGCCGCGTTTTCGATGATGATAACGATATGGTTAGGCAGGCAGACGATCGGTACGTTGGCATATTTGACCCAGCCTTGGATCGAACAAAGATGATACGGCGATGTTTCCTTTTCGACCCGGATGGACTTATCCTTCACTTCGATCAGCACTTCTCCCAAGGTCCCATCCACCGTGTAATTATTGTTTTTCGCCATATCGATGCGCAATACTTCCTTATCGCGATAGGTTACCACCGCGACGGTGTTGGCACCGGTACTGGAGGTCACAAACCATTGCATGGTCACATAAAGAGCGATCGCGACGACCAAAACCAGAACGATGAAAATCTTGTCGTGTTTGTTCATCATGGTGTTTTCCTCCTAGCCAATCTATTCTACCAAATTCGATGTTAAATGAAAAGCAAGAAATCATGGGGGAAGCACCTATACAATCGAACGATCGAAGTTGAAAGGCTTGGGAAATGTTGAAAATCGGACACTGAAAAAACACACTTTTGACATACAAGAAATCTACAATCGAACTGACAACCAGGGAGGTAAACTTATGTATCTGTTCCACCGCGCTTTTGCTTACTTACGCAAGCAAATCGCCAAGACATCGTTGCTTTTCGTTTTGTTTTTCTTGATCGGTAACATCGTCCTCGCCGGATTTTCGGTGCAGTTTGCGGCAACCCAAGCCGAACGATTGACACGACAAGAAATCGGGACCGACATTACCTATCGGACTGATACCGCGGCGATTCAAGCGGCGATCCGTCAAGGCGTACTTGACCGAGATGTCGACACATCACTGTTGGAAGGTGTTCCGACGTATGCCAATGTCCGTGCGATCCTAACGGACGAAAATGTCGCCAGCGTCGATTTGATTGCCACCTATGAAGTGACGGATGACGACTTGACGCCATATACCTATGTCGCAACAAGTACGGAAGACACGCAAACGCCGACGATTTCAGAGGGCGGACGAGGAAACGATTTCATTAGCGGTTCTTACGAAAGTTCGGGCGATTTCACCCTTTCAACCTTTACGTTAACAACACCGACGATCTTCACCGATGAAACCGCCACTTTGACCGAAGGACGATTTGCGACGGAAGATGAGATTCGAAACGGTTCCTTGGTCGTATTGATCCATGAAACCCTTGCGGAAAACAACGATCTGCAAGTCGGGGATGTCTTGACGATGACACCGACCCTTGAAGGGTTTGATACGGAGGCGTTGAACTTTACGATCATCGGAATTTACAGTTCGACGGAAACCGTGGATGACCGAATGGCATCGATGATCGGATCGAGTCTGCTTCCGCAAAACAAACTTTACACTCCCTTTACAACCTTAACGACACTTGGCATGGATGATTCGACCCTCGATGCGTTTATCCTCGACAGCGCCGTCATTCAATTGGTTGACCCGGAAAATCTCGAATCATTTCGGACTTCCGCCGAATCTTCGGTGACCTTGACATATGGGATCCTGGATGCGAATGATTCACTTTACCAGCAAATGACAGGATCCCTCGATTCCCTCAGTAACATTTCCAAAATGATGCTTTGGATCGTCGTACTCGCCGGCGCTTCGATCCTCGCGCTGATTACCGCGCTTACGGTCAACCAACGTAAGAACGAAATCGGTATTCTTTTGGCGATCGGCGAAAGTAAAGGAAAAATCGTTACCCAATTCATTGTCGAAGTTCTCGCAATCGCGATTCTTGCATTTACCCTTTCGATTTTCTCAGGCATCAAAATCGGTCAAACGATGACTGATACGACCTTGGCGAATTATCAGACGACGCAAACCGAAACCTTCCAACCGGGATCAGGCTTAGGTAAAGGCGGACTTGGCGGCATCGGAACGTTACCGGGAACGCAGGAAGCCGAGACCGTCGACGTTACCGTCAGTTTAAATTGGATCG
Organism: uncultured Erysipelotrichaceae bacterium; assembly: GCA_942492825.1. Taxonomy (GTDB): domain Bacteria; phylum Bacillota_I; class Bacilli_A; order Erysipelotrichales; family Erysipelotrichaceae; genus GWE2-51-13. The sequence continues at coordinate 686,624 of OW818635.1, forward strand.
TGTTGCTGGAATTGTTTGGTTCCGGTTTGGCCATTGCGATCGTCAGCGTTATGATTCCGGCGCTTTATGTTACACGATTCAATCCCAAGCAAATACTCACAAATAACGGATAAGGAGATCCCATGGAAACAATTCTTGAACTGACAAATGTCGGATATGGCTATATCGACGGTAACAAGCGCCGGACGATCTTGAAAGATTTAAGTTATACATTTGAAAAAGGAAAATTCTACTCGATCCTCGGTCCTTCGGGAAGCGGGAAAACGACCTTGCTTTCGTTGATCGGAGCGTTGGAGAAAACACAGGAAGGCGAGATTCGATTCGAAGGCAAGACCCTCGAAACGATCGGATATGTCAACTATCGACGCAATGACATCGGGATCGTCTTCCAACAATTCAACTTGATTCCCTACTTGACCGCGCTTGAAAACATCGTTAACGTCATGGAAATCACAGGGAATTCCATACCGAAACCTTACAAAAACACGGCTCTGAATTTATTGGAAAGCTTCGGGATCGTCCAGACCAAAGCGCAACGCGCAATCAGCACCTTATCCGGAGGAGAACAACAACGCGTGGCTATCGCCCGGGCATTGGCTACCGATGTGAAGCTCATTTTAGCGGATGAACCGACCGGAAATCTCGATACCGCGACCGAACAAGAAATCGTCGCGATCTTCCGAAGATTGGCGAGCGAGTACGGGTGTTGTGTCATCGTGGTCACCCATAGCGATCTGGTCGCGGATATGAGCGATATTCGCCTGCGTTTGATGGACGGAAAAATCGTTGATGGAGATCAATATGCCAAACTACCTGAATGAGGTCAATACGTCCAAGACAGCCGAAAGCTTCGGCCAGGAAAAATTCGAAGTTGTCAAACCGGATCGCGGTAAATACTTCTGGATGTTGGGTGTCGTTCTGATCGTGTTGGTCGGCATATGGTTTCTGATGAATCCGAAAGTAACGATGGTCGACATGACCGGATGGACAATCGCCGATGCGACATCGTGGGCTGAAAAGAACGGAATTCAACTTGTCAGCAGCGGGTCTTATAGCGACACGCTCGATCCGGACATCATCCTTGCGCAGAGCGTAACGGCTAAGTCGACCTTATCGAAAAATGCCACTGTGCAAGTGACGTTAAGTTTAGGTGCCGACCCCGATGCCTTGATCGCCTTGCCTACCTTTGACGATACTTGGACGAAAACACGGATCTTAACTTGGTTGAATGAGCAGAAAATCGAAAACTACAGTTTTAGTACCGAGGTGGATCCAACACGCGATGCGAACTTATTCATTCGTGTTTCCACACCGGACACAACGTTGACTGAGTTTACCCGTAAAGATGCGATCGAGTTTGTGTTGAGTGCGACGGAAGAAATTTCCGAAGTTACCGTCGTTGACTTTTCGACGTATTCGCAAACACAATTGTCGAGTTGGTTTTCAACCAACGGGCTCACCCTATCACTTGTCGAAGCGTTTAGCGATTCGGTGGATGAAGGTAAAGTAGTCCGTCAAAGCGTACCCTCCGAAACCGTCGTGGCTTCAGGTTCCACGATCACCGTCACGATTTCCAAAGGCAAGGCCGTCATCATGGCGGACTTCACACAGTTAACGCAAGCCGCGGCACAAGCTTGGGCGAGCGAGTATGGAATTCAGTTAAGTTTCCTTACACAGTACTCAAACATAGCGAAAGGCAAATCGATCCGCCAATCGATCGCAAAAAACACAGCCGTTGCGCAAGCGACGAAAGTAACGGTCACATATTCGCTTGGCAATCAAGTCGCCCTTCCCTCCTACAGTAACCAAACCCTCTTGAGTCTTCAGAACTATGTCGACCAGCAGAATGCATTGGGAGCCAGTCTTTCATTAACTATTTCGTATCAAGCTTCCCAGAAAGTCGGACTCAACAAAATCATCGCGCAAAGCGTTTATGATACGACCGTTGCGATGAATGCGAGTATCGATGTCATCGTCTCGGAAGGCAAACGCATCATCGTGCTCGATTTCACCATTTATGCATCAGGGAACGCTGACCAAACCTATCAAAACGTCATCAACGCTTGCGAATCGACGGGAATCACGTGTCGTATCCAGAAAGTCACGGAAGTCTCTGAGAACATCGGAAAAATCATTTCACAGTCGGTACCGGCTGAAACTTATATCGGTGAAGGAATGATTCTTGATATAAGAATCGGGTTCTAGTCAAAAAGGATGTTGCGGCGCAACATCCTTTTTAGTATTTATATAGAATCGACTCGATATCTAAGAAATGTTGAACTCATTTTCCTTCGACTTGTTGATCGACCCATTGGTCGATTCGTTTGACCAGTGACAACGTTTGACCGTCATCGTTGAGCGGATTATATTCGACGATATCCATCGAAGAAACATGGGTGGAAGAAAAACATTGTTGGATGATCGAGAGCGCCAAATCCGGATTGAGTCCGCCTGCGACCGGCGTACTTACCCCTGGGCAAAGATCGGGATCGATACTGTCACAATCGAAACTTAAGTGGATTTCCGCTTGCGAAGTCAAGAATCCTTCGATTTCGCGCAAGGTCCAATCCGGTCCGTTCTTGTCGATCGTCGCCTGCGAGAACCAACGTAAGCCCCATTGTTTCATCAATTTCTCTTCTTCCGCATCCAGACTCCGAATCCCAACCAACATGATGTTATGGGGATCGACGATGTTATCTCTTACCAACTCCAATAACTTCGGATGACCATGGCCTTGCACGACCGCTAAGGGCATCCCGTGGATGCGTTTGGAGACCGATGATTCATGCGTGTTACAATCCCCGTGCGCATCGATCCAAAGGATTCCGCGCTTTTTGTTCGGTTGAGCCGCGATGGTCGCGATGGCTAAGGAATGATCCCCGCCAAAGGTAAGCGGAAATTCTCCTTCGGCGACACAGTGCATGACGGATTGTTTCAAACGATCCAAAAAGTCGACCATTGAATTCAAATGCAAGATCTCATTCTTATTCTCAGGTAAGGTTTTAACATCGATGATATCATCAAAGACAATACCGTTGGCTTGTAATGACTGGATCGCGGTTTCCGCGCCGGGAAGATCGCAACCGATGGATACGGGTGCGCCGATTCGTCGAAGTTTCATGAATGATTCCTTTCTTAGATGAACTAGGAAAAAGAACGGAAGACCGTTCTAAATTTTTCCCAGATATTCGAATTTTTCAAATTCGTCGTTTTGGACGATGACCAAGAGTTGGTCGTCGGATTCGATGACATAATCGGCCGACGGTGAAATCCGCAGACTTTCGTTGGCATGTTTGCGTACGCCCAAGACATTGATTCCGAATTGCGCCCTTAAATCCAAGGAATTTAAAGTCTTGCCGACCCAATTGCGGGGAGCATGCATTTCCATGATACTGTATTCGTCGTCGATATCGAGCATTTCGATGATGTTACGGCTTAGTAAGGATTTGGCGACGCGTTCGCCCATTTCTTTTTCGGGACGTACGACTTTGTCCGCGCCAATCTTCAACAGGATCTGCATGTACATACGGTTTTTAGCTTTCGCGAGGATATAGGGTACGCCTAATTCCTTCAAGTTCAAAATCGCCATGATGGACTCTTCAAGCAGACTCCCGGTCGCGATGACCGCGACGTCGACTTCTTCGATGCCGATTGCGCGTAGCTGATCGATGTCAGTGAAATCCGCCTGTACGGCTTGGGTCGCGAATTCGCTGACCCGCTCGACACAGGTGATGTCTTTATCGATCCCGATGACCTCGCAATTGTATTCGCTGAGCGTTTTGGCGATCGTGGATCCAAAGATTCCTAGTCCAAGGATCGCATAGGTTTTTTGTTTCATGAGGGTTCTCCTTAACCGATCAGAATATCCGCCGAGGGATAATTCACATCGTTGATTTTCTTATTCTTCGTCGGCTTGCCAAGTGACAAAATCAATGTCAGCGGACCGATCCGACCCAAGTACATCAAAGTGATAATAATCATCTTTCCCGCTTCCGTCAAGACTTGTGTAATCCCCATCGAGAGACCGACCGTTCCGATCGCCGATGTCGCTTCAAACGACAAGGCATGGAAACTATGCGGTTCAATCAGCGACAACAACAGAATCCCGGTGAACAGTGTCCCTAACAACGCGAAGAAGATGATGAAGGATTTCCGGAACGTATCCCGCGGAATACTCCGATTGAACACGACGATCTCGTTGCGTCCGCGGATTTCCGCCACGACCATCAACACCAAAATCGCGAAGGTCGTCGTTTTGATCCCCCCGGCCGTCCCTCCCGGCGATCCCCCGATGAACATGAAGATCATCATGAAGAACTGGGTAAACGGTCGCAAGTTTCCGATATTCACGGTCGAGAAACCGGCCGTACGTAAGGTCGTGGATTGGAAGTACGAAGCCAAGAGCTTGGTCCCGAAGGGATATGCGGATAGACTGTTCGGATTGGTGAACTCAACCAATAGAATGAGGATCGTTCCGCTCAACAACAAGATCCCGGTCATCGAAATCGCCAATTTAGTGTGGGGACGCAAGTGCTTTACCGCAAACTTAAACGTTTTCTTTCCTTTTAAGATCGATTTCGCTCCCTGCGATAAATCAAACCAAACGCCAAAACCCAAACCACCCATGATAATCAAGGAAGCAACCGTCAAACTGACCAAAGGGTCACTGACATATCGAACCAAGTTATCCATCGCGAAATTGTCCAGTCCCGCGTTACAGAACGCGGAAACCGCCAAGAACAGCGCGTTGTACGCGCCTTGCGTAATTCCGAATTCAGGAATAAAACGAAACAATAGCAATATGAACCCGGAACCTTCAAAGATGAAGGTATAAAGAAGAATGAATTTCAAGAAATGTCCAAGACTTCCAAGAGTCGGTCGATTGACCGCTTCCGCCATCGCCAACTTCTCGGTATGCGAGAGTTTTCCGCCGACGAAGATCAAGAATACGGCGATCAGGGTCATCAATCCTAATCCACCGATCTGCATCAATAGGATGATGATGAACTGACCGAAGATCGTATATTGGACCATGGGAATGACCGTCGCCAACCCGGTAACGCAGACCGCCGAGGTCGATGTGAACAGGTGGTCGATAAATCCGGTTCCCGAAACGCGATTACTGATCGGTAATGAAAGCAACAACGCCCCCGTCAGGATGACGAAGACGAAGCTGATCGCGATCTGTTGAACCGCCGAGAATTTCTTCAACCACGCAAACTTACCCAACAAATCGTCCATAGGACCTCCCTTGAAGCACTTAATCTAATATACTCCAAAAAACTATAAATTCAAGTGGAATTCTCACAAGTTGACAACTTTTCGATTTCATCAAGTGTCAATTTCATTGTAGACCGAATTTGCGATGGATACAATTGAAAACAGGCTATTCGCCTGTTTCGCTAAAGGTAACTACGCATTCCATTTTTGCCACGCTAGCCAATGTATTATAGACCGAACAGTATTTCGTCGCCAGGATCATCGATTTTTGTAACGCTTCGTTGTTTTTCCCGCCGGGAAGCGTAACATGCACATGTACTTCCTCCAACATCTCGGGTACTTCCGTACGTTTCACACCGGAGACTTCATAATCGGCGTAATCGATTTTGATGCGTTTCTTTTCCAGGATATCCAAAAAGGTCGAATGAAGGCAGGCTGCCAGAGCGCCTTGCAGCAGGTCGTACGGTCGGGCTTGATCGGCTTGTACTCCGATCGCGACCTCCCCTTCGCGTAAAATCAACGTTCCGTCAAAGCCCTGAGCGAAATGCAGCCGGGCAGATACATTTGATGCCATCGTTTTTTCCTCCGTTTCATAAAAAGCGATGGATTGAGGTTCAAACCATCGATTATGATGATTATGGCATCCGTATCTTTAGAAGTCAACTTTACCGAATCATCAAGTTCGGATTTCCTTGAACTTTACCCCGCAAATTGATATAATCCTTGCGGTCTTACGGAGGTACTCCATGGAACAAACTCAGATCGTCATCATCGGCGGTGGCATCAGCGGACTGATGACCGCGACCCGCCTCATCCAACAAAATCCATCGCTTCGTGTGGTTTTATTGGAGAAAGGATTCGACATCGATACCCGCACCTGTCCGATCGTCACCGGGAAAGTCCCGACCTGCATCCGCTGCAACTCCTGCGGCATCATGGAAGGCATGGCCGGTGCCGGCGCCTTTTCCGACGGCAAATACGTCATCTCAACCGAGTATGGCGGATGGTTGACCGATTTCCTGCCGCGCGGTAAAGTGCTGGATTATATCGAACAAGCCGACAAGATCTTGATCGAAAACGGCGCTACGACCGAACGTTACGACCCAAGCAATGAACTGAAAACCCTCTGCCTACAGCACGACTTACATATGCAACAAGCCCAAGTCAAACATTTGGGTACCGATGCCAACTTCTCGACGATGAAAAACATGGTCGATAGTCTACGCGGTAAAGTGGACTTGCGGACCCGTTGCACGGTCACGGATGTGGACGGGACCGCGAAAACGGTCACATATACCCAAAACAATCAAACGTACACGCTCTATGCCGATACGATCATCTTTGCGATCGGTCGTGCAGGAAGCGGTTTCTTCTCAAAATGGTGCCAGAAAAACGGGATCAGACTTTCAAACAACCAAATCGACATCGGTGTTCGGGTCGAATTGCCTTACGAAGTCTGGAAACATTTCTCAAGTGTCATCTATGAACCGAAGATTTGGTATCGTTCGCAGAAATACGGGGATATCACACGGATGTTCTGCTTTAACGAACGCGGACAAGTCGTCATGGAAAACACCAATGATATCTTGACCGTTAATGGCCATGCGTATAAGGATGAAGCCAAGAAATCATCCAACAGTAACTTTGCGTTATTGTCGACGATCAAGTTCACGACACCTTTTGACGAACCGATCGAATATGCCCGTCATGTCGCCCGTTTAGGTAATCTGATCAGCGGAGGCAGCGTCTTAGTCCAACGTTTCGGCGATCTGATCGTCGGACGTCGGACGGATGAAAAACGTTTGGCCGCTTCGACCGTCGTACCGACCTTAAAAGCCGTACCGGGCGATCTTTCCCTCTGTATGCCCAAGCGTCAATTGGACGACATCATCGAAACCCTCTATGCTTTGGACAAGATTGCACCGGGAACCGCCAATCACGACACTTTGTTATATGGGGTGGAATGCAAGTACTACTCAGCCCGTCCGGAATGCGTCGATTTCGAGTTGAAGAAGTTTCCGGGTTTGTATGCGATCGGCGATGGGGCCGGCTTCACACGCTCGCTTAGCCAAGCCGCAGCCAACGGATTATACGTCGCGGACAAGCTGTTGATGACCAAGGAATTTGCGAAAAACCTTTGACATCGAAGCCCGTAATTGATAAAGTAAGAAGTGTAACAGGACATACACATGTATGTCCTGTCGTTTTTTTTGAGGTTACACCGAAGGAGGATCCAACATGATCAGAGCTATCGTAGGCGCCAACTGGGGCGATGAAGGAAAAGGGAAATTAACCGACGTCTTCGCTGCCAAATCCGATATCGTCGTCCGTTTCCAAGGCGGAAACAACGCCGGACACACGATTATCAACGAATATGGGAAATTCGCGCTGCATATGCTGCCCTCGGGCGTTTTCTACCAACATACCGTCAACGTCATCGGTAACGGCGTGGCGCTCAACATCGACGCCTTGATCCGCGAAATGGACGCGATCGTCGCCAAAGGCGTACCGACACCGAAAATCGTGGTCAGCGACAGAGCGCAGATCGTCATGTCCTATCATATCCTATTCGATAAGTTGGAAGAGGAACGATTAGGTAAAGCGCAGTTCGGTTCGACGAAGTCGGGCATCGCCCCCTTCTATGCGGACAAATATGCGAAGGTCGGCTTCCAAATCTCGGAGTTATTTGATGAAGAATGGCTTAGCGCGAAGTTGGATCGGATTCTACCGGCCAAGAATACCTTACTTGTCCATCTTTACCAACAAGCACCGTTAGTCAAAGAAGAGATCCTTGCAGAACTGAATCATTATCGCGATGTCATCGCACCTTATGTGACCGACACCGTGAAATACTTCCAAACTGCCTATGACGAAAACAAAAGCATCTTGTTGGAAGGCCAACTCGGTGCGCTGCGTGATCCCGATTTCGGGATCTATCCGTATTCCACTTCGTCAAGCACCTTAGCCTTATATGGTCCGATCGGTTCGGGTCTTCCCCATCCCATCGACGAAACCTGGGCCGTCACCAAAGCTTATTCTTCCTGTGTCGGAGCCGGACCCTTCGTTTCCGAGATCTTCGATGATTTGGCGCATCAACTGCGGATCCGCGGCGGCGATGCCGGCGAGTTCGGCGCAACCACCGGACGTCCGCGTCGTATGGGTTGGTTCGATGTCGTAGCGACACGATATGGATGCCAAGTTCAAGGTGCGACCCACCTGGTCCTCACCAATTTGGACGTCTTGGGATATTTGGACCAAATCCCGGTTTGCGTCGCATATGAAACCGACGGGAAACGGCGCGAACATTTCCCCAACATCACACGCTTGGAACGCTCCAAACCCATCCTAGAATATCTCCCCGGCTGGAATAGCGATATTTCGCAGATTCGCAACTACGAAGAATTACCGGAAAACTGTAAGCTGTATGTCGACCGACTTGAAGAACTGTTAGGTGTTAAAATCGCCTTGGTTTCCAACGGTCCCAAACGCGAACAGATCATGACGCGCAAATAGACGAAATCCCCGTAAGTTACGGGGATTTTTTTGGGTCTAATACATTCCCGGATCGGGCATGGCGACAGATGGTTTCGGTTCGGGTTTGATGGCGACCGCGGCTTCCGTTGTCAGAAACAGTGCGGCGATGCTTGCGGCGTTTAGAAGCGCGCTGCGCGTGACCTTGGTCGGATCGACGATCCCCGATTGGATCAGATCCACCCATTCGCCTTTCTTGGCGTCAAAGCCGGTCGATCCCGTTGTCTTCAACTGCGTCGCGACGATATCGTTCCCCACGAAACCGGCATTCTCGGCGATTTGCCAGAGGGGTTGAAGGATGGCTTCAAAAACCGCGCTGATGCCTTTTTGTTCGTCGTTGTTATCACCCTTCACGACGTCTTTCAAATCGACATACGCCCGAGCCAAGGCCGCACCTCCGCCCAAGACTACCCCTTCGGCGACCGCGGCTTTGGTTGCGTTTAAGGCATCTTCGATCCGTAATTTCTTTTCGACAAGTTCGGCTTCCGTCGCCGCGCCGACATTGATGACGGCGACCCCGTTGGTCAGTTTCGCCAAACGTTCGGTCAATCGTTTTTCATCGTATTCATTCTTCGTGTTCAAGATCTGCGCACGTAACTCTTCCTTTCGCGCATCGATCGTGTCTTTGTTCCCTTCACCGTTGATCAAGGTCGTCTCGTCTTTCTTGACGATGATCTTACCGGCTTTCCCAAGATCTTCGATAACCGTTTCCTTAAGATCAATGTTCAAGTCCTTACTGAGGAATTTCGCCCCAGTAACGGCCGCGATATCCTCCAACATCGCTTTCTGACTGTCCCCGAAACCCGGTGCCTTGGTGGCGGCCACGTTGAAGGTACCACGCAATTTGTTGAGTACCAAGGTCGTTACCACCTCATTGTCGATGTCTTCCGCGATGATCAACAAGGGCTTTCCGATCTTGACGATTAGTTCCAACACCGGCAAGATTTCCTGAATCGTCGAAATCTTCTGATCCGTCACCAACACATATGCGTCTTCCATCGTCAATTCCATCTTTTCACGGTTGGTGACCATGTAGGGCGAAACATACCCTTTGTCATATTGCATCCCTTCGACAATTTCCAATTCCGTTTCGAAGGTATTGGACTTATCGACCGTGATGACGCCTTCCTTTCCGACCTTTTCCATCGCTTGGGCGATGATCTGTCCGATTTCCGTCGATCCGGCTGACAGTGCGGCCACATCCGCAATGTCATGGTTGGTTTCAATTTTCTTCGTATGTTTCAACAAATGCTCGCTTACGGCTTTCGACGCCTTCTCGATTCCCGTACGCATCAAAACCGGATTGGCGCCCTTGTCGATCGAACTGAGACCATTGCGGATGATGGATTGCGCCAATAAGGTTGCGGTCGTCGTACCGTCGCCCGCCGTATCGTTGGTTTTGTTGGCGACTTCCAACACCAACTTCGCGCCCATGTCAGCGAACTTGTCTTCCAGTTCGATTTCCCGCGCGATCGTCACACCGTCGTTTGTGACCAACGGCGATCCGTAACTCTTTTCCAAAACGACGTTACGTCCTTTCGGACCTAAGGTGATCTTAACCACATTTGCCAAGGTGTCGATTCCTTCAAGCATCCGTTCTCTGGAATCTTTGTTGTACGTGATGATTTTTGCCATGTTCCCTCCTATTTTACGATCGCAAGGATGTCTTTGCTTTCTACGATCAAGTATTCTTTGCCGTCGATTTTGATTTCCGTCGTCGCATATTGCTTATAGACCACGGTTTCACCGACGCTGACGCCAACCGGAATCAAGTTCCCGTTCTCATACTTGCCCGGTCCGACGGCAAAGACTTTCGCCATCGAAGGTTTCTCTTTCACATCCGAAAGAACGATTCCGCTGGCTGTCTTCTTCTCAATCTCCAACTTCTCCAAGACCACTCTGTCCAATAAAGGTTGAATCATATTTCCCTCCTTTTTGGCACTCATGTGGTGTGAGTGCCAATCTACAAATTATTATATTCATCTTCTTTTTTGTGTCAACCCTCTCACACTGATTTTTCACGTGGAATTATGAATAAATTCTGCCTAAAAAATGTCATCCTTTCATCTTTGGTCGGTTCGGTATAGGATGAAAGTGTGAACCACACTGTGAGGTACAGGATGAGTGACATGATCAGCGATGCGATGCGAAAAGCGATCGTAACCGCCCAAACGACGATGCGTGAAAAAATCGGAGGACCCTTCGGAGCCGCCATTTTGGATCGGGATGGCAATCTGATCGCGGTCGCATCCAATACGGTGCTTAGAGATCACGATCCGACTGCCCATGCGGAAATCAATGCGATACGTATGGCAGGACAACATTTAGGTACGCATGATTTGAAGGGTTGCATCATGATTGCGACTTGTTATCCGTGTCCGATGTGTTTGAGTGCGATCCTCTGGGCCAACATCGATACGTTGGTTTACGGGTGCGATGCGAAGGATGCGGCACAAATTGGATTTCGCGATGATTTTATACCGAATTATATTAAGGACCCCGATGCGCATCGCGAAATTCTGACGATGAGGCAAGTTGGTCGAATGGAATGTTTAACGTTGTTTGAAGAGTATGCGAATTCACGGTTTGAACTCTATTAAGCGATCAACAAGAAGTTTCGTACGAAAAAAGACAACCAAAGGTTGCTTGTTTCGAAAGTATCGATGCATAAAGTAAAGACCGATCACTCGGTCTTTTGGTTTTTAGAAGTTGATATCGGTTTGGCCGGAATCCCGACGACGGTCAGAAACGCATCCACATCCCTAACGACCACCGCGTTGGCTCCGACCCGGACATAATCACCCAAAACTACCGGTCCTAAGACTTGCGCTCCGGCGCCGACGGTCACATTGTTGCCTAAGGTCGGATGGCGTTTGACTTCATCCAAGGTCGTTCCACCCAAGGTCACGTTGTGATAGAGCGTACAATCATCCCCGATGATCGAAGTCTCCCCGATGACCGTTCCGAAACCATGGTCGATGAAAAGACGTCGACCGATCTTAGCTCCCGGATGGATTTCGATGCCCGTCCAAAAGCGTCCCGCTTGTCCGAACAGCCGGGCGATAATGAAGCGGTGATGACGATAAAAGAAATTGCCGATCCGATACCAGCCCAACGCATGAAAACCGGGGTAAAGCAAAATAACTTCGAGCACGCTCTTGGCGGCTGGATCCCGGGTTTGGATCGATTTGGCGGTTTCCCATCCCTTGAACATCGTTCTTCCTCGTTTCTCTTCGTTATCCTTGCGGAAACAATCCCACGACGATTTCTTCAAATTCAACACTGACGATTTCTTCAACGCTTCCCTGATCCGCCAATTCGTTGTAGATTGGTCGGATCGGCAATTTCCCTAACACCGGGATATTGTAATTGGAGGCAAACTCATCCAGTTTGCTTTGACCGAATGGATACATTTTTTCACCGCAGTGTCCGCATTCCATATAGCTCATGTTTTCGATGATACCCAAGATCGGAATGTGCATCTGGTTGGCCATCGAGACGGCCTTCGATACGATCATCGAAACCAAATCCTGCGGGGTCGTTACCAGGATGATTCCTTTGAGTGGTAACGATTGATATACCGTCAAAGGTACATCGCCCGTACCCGGAGGCATATCGACGTACATCACGTCCACGTTGCCCCAGAGGACATCCGTGTAGAATTCTTTGACGGCGGTGCCGATCATCGGACCGCGCCATAATACCGGTGTGTCATCGTTATCCAACATCATGTTTGAACTCATCAATTCGATACCTGTTTGCGTGATGGCCGGATAGATCCCATCCTCATCCCCGCGTGCGTTTTCCGTGATTCCGAACATCTTGGCCATCGACGGTCCGGTGATGTCGCCATCCAAGATCGCGGTCTGGAAACCCAGACGTTGCGTATGGGTCGCCAATAAACTGGTGACGGTCGATTTCCCGACACCGCCCTTACCGGAAACGATCGCGATCATCGTATCGATCTTCGTCGTTTTCTTCGGTCGCGCAAAGAACGGATTGAACTTCGGGTCTAACTGCTTCTCACTCATGTCTGTACTCCTTTAAAGAAAACCCCGCATAACGGGGTCGGTTTTCGTTACCGTATTAGTTTAGCACACTGCGAATTCAAATTCTATTAAAGCGTTCCGTAATACGCCTTCTCAAGAATCAAACGCATATCGCTAACCAAAGGTAAACGTGGATTACAAGGGGTACATTGATCCTCATAAGCTAACATGGCGACGCTATCCGCGTCTTGAAGGAATTGTTGCTCGGTAATGTTTTGGTCCTTCAAAGTCATCTTGATACCGACTTGAACGGCCAAATCCGCACAAGCTTGCGCGTACGAGCGAACGCCTTCTTCGATCGTGGATGCGGGAAGACCTAACAACTTCGCAAGATTCGCATATTTCTCATCCGCCTGATAGACATTGTATTTCGGCCAAACCGAAGGTTTGCCTGGAAATGTTCCGTTGAAACGGATGACATGCGGAAGCAGGATGGCGTTGGCACGACCATGGGGAACATGCCAGGTACCGCCGATTTTGTGTGCGATCGAATGGTTGATGCCGAGAAAACTGTTCGCAAAGGCCATGCCCGCGATCGTCGAGGCATTATGCATCTTTTCACGCGCTTCCGGATCGTTTTTTCCGTCCGCTACCGCCCGTGGTAAATAATCAAAGACCATTTTGATGGCTTGTAAGCAAAGTCCGTCGGTGAAATCGCTGGCCAAGGTCGAAACATACGCTTCGGTCGCATGGGTCAAAACATCCATGCCCGTATCCGCGGTCACGCCGGCCGGCAAGTTGGCGGTGAAGGTCGCATCGACGATCGCGACGGTCGGGGTCAACGAATAGTCGGCCAAGGGATATTTCTTATTGACGCGCTTGTCGGTCAAAACCGCAAACGGAGTGACTTCGCTCCCCGTACCGGAAGTGGTCGGGATACAAACGAGTTGCGTTTTCTTGCCCAGTTCGGGATAACGGAAGGCACGCTTACGGATGTCCATGAACTTCTGTTTCAGATCGTCGAAGTCGACTTCCGGATGTTCGTAGAACAGCCACATCCCTTTCGCCGCATCCATCGGAGAACCTCCACCCAAGGCGATGATGGTGTCCGGTTTAAACGCGTTCATCAGTTCGAAACCTTTACGGACGGTATCCATCGAAGGATCCGGCTCGACATCACAGAAGAGTTGGATCTGCACTTTATTGCGACGCAAGTTGAGTTGATCTACGATCTTGGCATAGTGACCTAAATCGACCATTGCCCGATCGGTCACCACGAACACCCGTTCGATATCCTTCATTTGCTGGAGGTATTGGATCGAGTTGCGTTCGAAGTAGATTTTCGAGGGAATCTTGAACCATTGCATATTGTTGTTACGTCGACCGATGCGTTTGATGTTGAGCAGGTTGATGGCCGAAACATTGTTGGAGACGGAATTGTGACCGTACGATCCGCAGCCTAAGGTTAAGGACGGAATGAATGCGTTGTAGACGTTGCCGATGCCGCCGAAGGTCGCCGGAGAGTTCCATAGGATACGGATGGCTTGGCATTCTTTTCCGAACGCTTCCGCGATTTTCTTGTCGGTGGTATGGATCGCAGCCGAGTGGCCTAGTCCGTTGAAGGCAACCATTTCGCGGGCATATCGAAGTCCATCTTCCGTCGAATCGCTGACGATAAACGCAAGCACCGGAGAAAGTTTCTCTTTGGTACACGGTTCGTTTTCGCCGATTTCCTTGACGTTGACGCCTAAGATCAATGTGTTTTCCGGGACTGAGATACCGGCTTGTTCGGCGATCCAAAGCGCGGATTTCCCGACGACTTTCGGATTTAAGTTCGCTTGCGGAACGCAGGCACCGCTTGTTGCGCTGACACCGAACATATAGGTTTCAAGTTTGGCTTTTTCTTCATCATTGACGAAATATACCCCGTAGCGCGTAAAGAGCGAAATGGCTTGATCGGCGATCTCACGGTCGATGATCACGGCTTGTTCGGAAGCACAGATCATCCCGTTATCGAAGGCTTTGGATAAGACGATATCGTTGACCGCTTGACGCACATCGCAGGTCTTTTCCATATACGCCGGAACATTCCCCGCTCCGACGCCAAGCGCCGGTTTTCCGCATGAGTACGCCGCCTTCACCATCGCATTCCCGCCAGTCGCAAGGATCGTGGCGATGCCATCATGATTCATCAAAAACGCGGTGGCTTCTTTGGAAGGATGTTCGATCCATTGGATACAGTCTTCCGGAGCCCCGGCTTTGACGGCCGCTTGATAGACGATGCGAGCGGATGCGGCCGAACAATTCTGCGCTCCCGGATGGAAAGAGAAGATGATCGGATTGCGGGTTTTCAGCGCGATCAAACATTTAAAAATCGTGGTCGACGTCGGATTAGTGACTGGCGTAATTCCAGCGACCACACCGACAGGTTCGGCGATTTCCGTGATTCCGGTGACTTCGTCTTCACGTACGATTCCGACGGTTTTTAAGTGACGCATATCGTTCACAACATATTCGCAGGCAAAGAGATTCTTGGTCGCTTTATCTTCGAAGACACCCCGTCCGGTTTCTTTGACAGCCATCATCGCAAGTTCGCCATGTTGGTCCAAGGCTGCGACCGAAGCTTTCGCGACGATGTAGTCGACTTCTTCCTGGGTTAATTGAAGAAATTTTTCAAGCGCGGTTATCCCGCGATCAACCAAAGCATCAACTTCTTTTTTCGCCAGTTCTTCGACGTTCATTGTACTTGTTTCCAATGCTTCCGTTTGCGTATCCGTAACTTTTCTTGCCATGTTTTTCCCTCTTGTGATTTTTTTATCTTTCACGATTAGAGTCTACCAAGGAGGAAAATTGATGTCAAGTGACTTTGTTATTATTTTATCAAGTAAACGCTTTCAATATTTTCATTTGACTAAGTTGTGATTTCCCCGCTAAAACTAATCACCTTTCGACTGTTTTTCTCACAATCCCAAACAAAAGAGTCCTTGCGGACTCTGATAAGAATAAATTAATTTAACGCGAACGGCGCGGCATATATCTTACTACCGAAGGTACAACGGAATGTCAGTATTTCGGTTCCAAGGTGTGTCGCTTCGATGACACTTCCCTCCAAGGTCGGTAGATCGACGTCCACTCCGTTGGCATTGTATAAATCCAGCGCATAGACGGAATACATTGTCCGACAATTGGCTTGGTCAGTGGCTTCTTGGGCAAGTTCTACATATCCGACAAGCTTTGGTATGATCAGCATCGCCAAGATGGCGATCACGGCGAACACGATCAACATTTCGATTACCGTAAATCCTTGATTCCCTATTTTCATGTGATTTACCCCACTAAGTCGATTTTTACGCAGTTTAGTGTACATGTCAATACATGTGTGAAAACTTCAACAAGGTTTTATATGGTTTTTTAATATTAGTGGATCATATCCGACATTTTCAACGCAAAATAAATAAAAAAAAACGGGGTTTCCCCCGTTATGAACTAGTTGCGTTTGAAACTTAACATCAAGTTAAGCACGATACCGAAGAGCGATGCGGTTGCGATGGCCGGTAAGTTGAATCCGAACGCCGGAATCATACCGTTGGCGAAACCGAAGGTGCCGCCTAAACCGATGGTGAGGATGACAGCGATGACAGCCAAGGTCTTCGAATCGAACATGTCGACTTTACGTTCGATCATGATGGCGATTCCCTGTGCTCCGATGATACCGAAGAGATAGATACAGGCACCGTTGATGACCGAGGAAGGAATCGTTAAGACCAATGCGCTTAAAGGATTAACGAAAGCGATGATCATCGTAATGACCGCTGCGGTTCCCAAGACCCAAACCGAGAAGTTCTTCGTGATCGCCATGGTCGAAAGGTTTTCGCCGTAGTTGGTACCGGCAGGTCCGCCGATCAAGGAGGAAACGATATCGCCGACCCCGTCGCCGATAAGATTCAATCCGAGCTTTTCGGCGATCGGATGATGTTTCGCATTCTTCTTCTTCGCTAAGTCATTGACATAGATATCCAATTGAAACAAGTGAGCGGTCGATTCGGGAATCGTCGCGATCGCGATCGGCATGATGGCGATGACGGCCGGCCAATAAATCGTCGGTAAGGTGAAATGCGGAGCTTGTAAGACCGGACCGGAAACGACCGGTGTGAAGTCGACCATACCTAATGCGATGGAAACCGCGTATCCGACCAGAATCCCAAGCAGGATCGGAAGTTGCGCCCAGACACCTTTCAAGTAGACCGAGAACAAGATGGTTGAAAGCAAGGTAATCAATGCGACGATGACCGCGTTGTTTGAGGCGACGCCGTTAACCAGAACCGCATTGGTCATCGCGACCCCCGTCAACGAAATCCCGATGACGATGGCGATGGATCCGGTAACTGTCGGAGGCAAGACCCGTTCGATCGCTTCACGACCGAAACGCGATACGACCAATCCGGCCAAGATCGAAACCAAACCGGACATGATGATCCCGAACTGAGCCTGCGAAATCAAGGCATCCGATGCGGGAACGCCGAACTTCGCACCGGTGATACCGGCGATCGCGGCGATGTATGCGAAACTTGAACCATAATACAAAGGAATTTTGCCTTTGGTGATGAAGATGAAACATAGGGTGGCAAATCCGCTGGCGAAGATCGTGGTGCTGACATGGAATCCGGTCAACAATGCGACCAAAACCGTGGCGGGAAACATAACTAAGATTTGTTGTAGAGCGAATAGGATCATCTTCCACACGGGTGGACGTTCTTCAGGCAAATAACCGGTGACTAGCTGACTCATGGGTCTTTCTCCTTTTCCCTTTCGGGGTTTCCTCGTATGGTCCGTTTTTCCTAAAAAAAGGGTTCGTGCGTACACGGACCCTGGTTTCGGCAAAACCACGTAGCGCCTTGCCGACCTCTCTGGATCGACTTAAAGGACCATTACTGCGGTTATTTTAGCATGCTTTACGTATCTTGCATAGAATCTTTTTGTGAAACTTAAAATAATCTCGATTTAGTCCTTATCCGGACCAAAGTCACGGAATTCTTCCAACAGATCCAACAAATCAGGAAGTCGCATCGGTTTGGCGAAATAATACCCCTGCATATAATCACAACCATAGGATGATAGGATTTCGGCTTGTTGTTCGGTTTCCACACCTTCCGCAAGCGTATCGACACCAATGTTGTGCGCCATGATCAAGATCATCTCGGTCATCGACATCTTATTGTCCGAGGGACGTAAGTTTGCGATGAAGGAACGGTCGACTTTCAGGAGGTCCATCGGCAAATGGTGCAGGTAAGATAACGACGAATACCCCGTCCCGAAATCATCGACAGAGACGCCGAAACCATAAGCACGCAAACGTGTCAACGTATTTGTTAAGTCCGGAAGGTAGTTTACCGGGATATTTTCGGTGATTTCGATTTCGATCCATTTCGGATTCACCTTGTGTTTTTCAACGATCGCAATCAACTGTTGGACAAACCCGCCTTCTCTGAGTTCGACCGGTGAGGCGTTGATCGCCATAATGTAGTGAGCCCCAAACGCCGTATTGATTTGCTGAATCACACGACATGCCTCGTTTGCTACCCAAGCACCTATTTTGAGGATTTGCCTGGTTTCTTCCGCAACCGGAATAAAGTCGTTGGGAGACACGTTTCCAAGGACTGGATTATTCCATCGCAGTAATGCTTCGAAACCGCGGATCCGTTTCTTATCGATCGATACTTGGGGTTGAAATACCAAGGAAAATTCGTTGCGATCCAACGCCGGACGTAATTGTTGTTCAAGGTTCATCCGAACTTTGACTTTCGACTCCATCACCGCATCGAAGAAAACATGGGCATCCCTTCCCTTTTCCTTGGCATCGTACATCGCCATATCGCAGCAACGGATCAACGTATCGAAATCCGTTCCGTCATTGGGGTAAATACTGATTCCGATACTTAACGTGAGATAGATTTCACGCTCATTCATAAGTATGGGATGTTGGGTCATAATTTTGATCTGCGATACAACTTCGGACAAGCGATCCTGATTTTCCACGATATCGCACACCAACATAAACTCATCCCCGCCAAGACGAATGACTTCTTCCTTCAATCCAATGATTTCATTTAGACGTTTTCCAAACTCAATCAGTAAAGCATCCCCCAATTCATGTCCGAAGGTATCGTTGATATTCATAAAGTTATCGAAATCCAAGTTGATCAGAGCGAAATGCGCATTTGCTTCTTCGATCCACGAAGGAAATAACACCTTTCGTAAGTAATTACGATTGTGAAAACCGGTCAACCCATCATGAAATGCGATGTCTTCCAGTTGTCGGTCGCGATGTTCGATCTTCGCCATCATCGTACGGAAGCTTTCCGCGAGTCGTTCGAATTCGATATAATTATTTTGCTTCGGAAAGATTCCGAAGACACCATCGGCGATATTGCGTGTTAAGAGTGTAAGACTATCGATTTCCTTGACCAACGAACGGGTCAAAAAACCTGAAATCAGTAAGAATATAAAGGTTATCAAAACTAAGATCCCAAAGAAAACAGCGAGAACATACGTCAATATCGCCATCGCATGATCTGTCGTTTCGAAGACAGATACATACCATCCGGTCAACTGTAGACGATTGACGGAAAGGATCATGGCGGTATCATCGATCGATAATCGGGCGTCGAAGTCTTGCATCTCCAACATCGAACGCACAAGTCCGACATTCGGGTCGATGCGCCGTTGGTTCACCAAATCCAAATTGCGGTTGACGATATAAACGCCGTTGACATCGGTGATCGCGATCGAAATATCTTTCGTGAACTCTGCGATGAAGCGTTGCGATAGCGAGGTGATGTAGGATAAGTCGAGATTGCCCGCAAGTACGCCGTTTTGAAATGGAATCGCGATGAATACGGAGGGTGACTTCGACGCCGCGGAAATCATCGGTTTTGACCAATACTCGACACTCCCCGATTTGATCGCATCAAAGTAGTCTGCCGAACTTCGATCATAACCGATCTCCGATGTCTGACCCGGTAAGGTCAAGAGGACAATTCCTTGATCGTCGATCACTTCGATCGTTTCAAAGAATCCCGAGACTTGATTTTGCTTGTTTAACCAAAAACTTAAGGTTTCGCGATCATGGTTGTCAAACGACATCGTCGAAAGCGAAGTACGGATCATCTTCAAAACATCGACAGGACGTGAGAGCATTTCATCCATACTGGTAGCGACCGAAGTGGCGATCCCGTTATTACGCGAAATAACATTTCGGTAGAGTGAATCAGAAAGGATCTTCACTGTGAATCCTCCGACCAATAAGAGAGTCAAAGAGACCACAAGCGTCTCGATCCCGAAGATCGAACGGAACAGACTTTTCGCTTTTTTGTTTCTTCTCATGGGATGTGCTCAAACTTTCCATCAGCGACACGTAACTTGTAAATCGGACGAATCACATCCCCAAACGAATCAAAGGTAAAGGTACCGTTGATCAAGGTATACGAAGATTTTCGCAAGATTTCTTTCTTCACAATGAGCGGATCGGCGGACAACGTCGTCGTGATCGCATCCGCGACGATCATAACCGCCTCATAGGCCAATACCGACGCGAAGGTCGGTTGTAATCCATATGTATCGACATACGTCGCAACAAACCCATCGAAATCTTGGATCCGGGCATCGTCACGGATGTAATTGACCCCATAGACCCCTTCCACGGCTTTCCCGCCAAGTCTCATCAGATCATTGGTCATCGCCCATGCGGGTAAAAACATCGCAGGATGAAAATCGACAAGCCGAAAGTTCTGCGCAAAATTAGCGCATTCATCCGCCGAACTGACGATGACGACACCCTGTGTCGTTAACGCTTTTAGTTGATTCGCAATCACGCGATGATCGACGTTCCCTGGATCGTAACCGATGATCCCAATGATTTCTCCGCCATTGCGTGTCAACTCATCGGTGATCCGATCGATGATCACGGTCGAAAAAGCCGTATTGGCCATGGAATGGATGATCGCCACGCGCTTTACGCCGACATCCAGCACGTTTTGCGCGATCAACTGTGCTTGCGTTTCATTGCTTGGGATCAAACGTAGAAAGTTATCGTCGATTCCCGTCCATTGGTCCGCCGCGATCGTCGGGCTGATCATTAAAGCATGCTGTTTGTTTATATAGGTGAGCGCCTGTTGTGCGACTCCGCTGATCATATGACCTACGATGATCGAGGTTCTTTCACTTAGGAATTCTTGGTCCATCTGGAGTGCGGTTTGCGGATCATTTTTGTCATCTTTGATCGATAGAATCAGTTTCTTACCTAAAACGCCACCCTCATCGTTGATTTGATCGACGGCCAACAGTGCACCGTACATACCGCTCTGCGCAAGTTCCGAACCGGTACCGGACAGTCCCCCCACATAACCGATCGTGATGGTTTGCGTAGTCGAACATGCAGAGAACTGCAGCAGTAAGATCGCAAGTGTGAGGCTGAGGAACGTTTTTCGCATCCTATTTTCTCCGTGATGACATTGTGTTTATTATAGCATACAACCATCTTTCATCCTATGCGTGTTCGGGGATTTCATTTTACCCTTGTCAACAGACGGACTGTATTCAAAATGAAATCAATCAAAGCTTGACTAATTTTTTCTTTCAAGGAACTCGTCCATACATATGAAAAGGGGCAACGCTTACGCGTTACCCCCTAAAGTTACGATTCGAATACGACTCGTTGACCGATGGATCCGTGAAACTAAATCGCCATCAAGACGAAATTCAAGATAAACAACAAGGAAGCAACAGCCATAATCGGATGAATGTCTTTGGCTTTGCCTTGGACAAGTTTGATTACACAATACGCGATAAACGCGAACGCGATCCCCGTGGAAATGTTGTAGAAGAACGCCATGAAAGCAGCGGCGAAGAACGCCGGGACGGCTTCGGCCAAATCGGACCAGTTGATGTCCGCAAAGGAACCAGCCATCAAGACCCCGACAACGACCAAGATCGGTCCGGTCGCTGCGGCAGGAACCAAGCCTACAAACGGCGCAGCAACGATGGAGACTAAGAATAAGATGGCGACGGTGACAGCGGTCAAACCGGTGCGTCCGCCTTCTTCGATACCGGCAGCCGATTCGACATAAGTCGTCGTGTTTGACGTACCGAACAATGCGCCGACGGACGTTGCAATCGCATCCGCGAACAACGCTTTATCCATACGGCTGGAGAAGCCTTTACCATTTTCAAGCGCAAATTCGTCTTCTTCGGAGAAGATTCCCGAACGACGGCCGGTGCCGATGAAGGTACCGATCGTGTCGAAGGTATCCGACAAGCTGAAGGCGAATATGGTGGTCATGACGACCGGTAAGCGGGAAGCATCGGCGAAAAGCGAAGGTAAACCTTCGGTGACGGCTTTACCGAACAATGCGCCCAATGCGACAAACGCATTGCTTACCGCATTCATGTCGACGGTGGTCGCCGACAAATTGACAACACCCATCGGGATACCGATTAATGTAGTGACGACGATGGAAATCAACATCGCGCCTTTGACTTTGCGGATCATCAGAACGATCGCAAGGACCAAACCGATCAGAAACAAAACCTGCGAAGGTGATTTAAACGCCAACAATTCGGTATATCCCGTGCCGAATTCGTTGAACGGAGACAATAGAAGCATTTTCGCATCGTTGAATCCGATAAACGCGATGAATAAACCGATACCGCCGCCGATCGCGTGTTGCAGGGATACCGGAATCGACTTCACGATATGCTTGCGGATACGCGTTACGGTGATGAAGATATTGATCAAACCGCAAACGAAGACCATGGCTAACGCTTCATACGGACTGAATCCTAAACCGAATACGACAACGAACGTGAAGAATGCGTTGAGACCCATCCCCGGGGCAAGCGCATACGGGACGTTGGCGAACAATCCCATAACCAAGGTTCCGATCGCGGATGCGAAGATCGTCGCGAGGAAGACCGCCCCGCGATCCAAGCCCGTGTTGGCTAAGATGTTGGGATTAACGATAAGAATGTAAGCCATGGTGAAGAACGTCGTGAAACCGGCGACGACTTCCGTGCGGAAATTGGTTCCGTACTTTTTAAACTGAAAAAATTTCTCCATGTTTCTTTCTCCTTTTTCTGGTTATTTAACAGTAACAAACAAAAAAAGCCGGGAAGAAACCGACTTGCATGTGGTCAACGACAAAAAGTGCGCGACCCGTACGAAGTGTTTTCTTAACCACAGTAGTCGGATCATTTACGGTGATCCGGTAGAAACTGTCCGCCCATATTACGGACATTATAATGCCGGTTAATGTTAAATACTTTCAAAGTATAAACAAAAAGGAACGCTCCGTCAAGGTGCGTTCCCATATTTTCACATGATTCGTATCCGACAATTCCCGTCGAGAATGCTCTACTGGTCCATTCTCGATGCGAAGATGTACATCACCAAGCCGATGCAAAGCGGAAAAAGACCGGCGATCAAAGCCCATCCCATCGGATGCGCGTTGTTTTTACGTTTCGCGTCATTGTAGACATAGAAACCGATCAAGGCCGGGGCGATCAATAGAAACACGACGCCGACTAAGATCCAGACTACCATCATATCGTTCATAAGGAATCCTCCATGGATATTCTACACCTTCTCGGTGGCAAGTTCACTCTTATCATAAAGCAAATGGAACTCTTTTTGATCAAAATGCTTCATGACCGATGTTAGGACTAACACGATCAAACCAATCAATCCGACCAAGGTCCAGGACTGTGCGATCGGAAGTTTATCCGCCACCAGTCCGAAGACGACTTGTCCCCCGCCGGTGATCAAGGTCGAACCAAAGGAGAAAACGGCGCTGATGCGACCGCGATGGGATGCCGGGATGCGGACTGTGAAATACGCGGAACGAGCTAGCGTATTGACGACTTCTCCCCAAGTAAACAAGGTCATCCCTACGAAGAACATCGGAATGATCCAAGGGAAGAGTCCATAGAACGACATGCCCCCGCAAAAGAGGACGATCGCGATCCAAATCTTGTCGATATCGGTGACTTTATGGAGCCATTGCGTCAACAAAGGCGTGAAGATGATGACGATCAATCCATTATAACTGGACAGCATCCCGAAGATCTTCGCTCCGGCATCCGAGAACTGGCTATTAAGTTGAAGAGGTAACAAAATATTGGTCTGCATGTAAAGCAAACCTCCGAAAGAAGAAACCAATAGATATAGAATCAATGATTTCTTCGAAAGAATCAAAGATAGACCCGATGCGCTTTGTTTCTCGGCTTGTTCGTAGACGCCTAAGGTTTCTTCGACGTATCCGACCTTTTCATCTTTGATGTATTTATGGATGAAAATCGTGCCGATCAATGTCGTGGCACCGTCTAAAATAAATGCCAGCCACAAGAAGTCTTTAAACAGGAAACCGCCGATCGAAGGGCCTAAAATAAAACCCAGATTAAATCCCAAGTACGTCAGCGAAAACGCGCGTTGACGTTGATCCGGAGTGGATTTGTCCGCAATCAGCGCTTCGTAGGCCGGTCCTTGCATATTGAAGAAGAAACTGGCCAAGAAGAACATAAACAACGAGAAGTAAGTCAGCGGCAGGATGCCGCAAATAAAGTAGATCAGAACGCCGATGTAACTGGTCCAAATAATCAGTTTCTTGCGTCCGATCTTGTCCGCCAAGTGACCGCCGATGACGACGGCCGGCAGACTTAGACCATATCCGATGACGAAGATGATCGAAATCGTACCCAGTCCGAGTCCGAACTTATTGGCTAAGATGTAGGACATCAAAGGCCAGATGAATGTCCCTAATGCCGAGATGACACGGCCGATAAAAAGAACATACATTTCCTTTTGAAGACCGCGGTATTGATCAATGAATTTCATAATCCCCCTTTAAATCTTTCGATTACATTTGCGATGTTTCGTTTTGGACGACTCGCAATAAGTATGCGGTCCAGTCCAAAGCGATTTGGTCCATCAGTTGGCGGAATCGGCGCATCCCTTCTTCCGCGTAAGCTTGTTCAGGTTTGACGTTGGCATAAGATCGTAAGTAAATTCCTTGTTTCAAAGCTTCCATCTCACGGACATGGTCCATCCATTGGCGATCGATGATCCGCAACAAGGTGATGCGCATCGTATGCATCTGGATTGAAGGCATTTGCGTGACCGGATGTAGGATCTGAAGAAACAGTTCATGTAAGAGCGTTTTACGGTTGGTAGATTGCGCAAGAGCGTTTCGCGATGGTTCATCAAGTATCACACCGATCTCACGAAGTTGTGCGATCCAGGGTTGATTCTCATCCGTAGGCAAGTTACGCGGCGCTCCTTCAAACAACATATCACCGATGCGACGCGTCAAGGTCGTCAGTGTCGTCGTTATTTCTTCTTGGTCAACCAATTCGTTGCGCCATGTGTAGATGCTTTCGCGTTGACGGCGCATGACTTCGTCATAGTCCAAGGTTCGTTTGCGTGAGTCGAAGTGACTGGAAACCGCAAAATCTTGGATCTTGTCGATCCATTGGTTGAGTTTGGCGTCGATCGCTTTTCCGTTAATGTACGGTTTAAGTTTCTCCTGCATGTATTCGCTGGCGTATTTCTTGATTAGGTCATCGTCCAGACTATCGAAGAACTGCGCGACGCCCGGGTCACCTTGGCGTCCCGATCGTCCGCGAAGTTGATTGTCGATGCGTTTGGATTCATGTCGAGCGGTTCCGATAACGGCCAACCCGCCAAGTTCCGCCACGCCAGAGTCGAGTTTGATGTCGGTACCGCGACCGGCCATGTTGGTAGCGACGGTGATCGCACCTTTACGTCCGGCTTGGGCTATGATCTGTGCTTCCAAAGCATGGTTCTTCGCATTCAACACTTCATGTTTCAGTTTCTTTTTGGCTAACAGTTCGGAAAGGATCTCGGATACTTCCACCGACAGGGTCCCGACCAATACCGGTTGGCCTTTTTCATGGAGTTCGATCACGCGTTCGACGATCGCTGCGTATTTTTCGTGTGCTTTGTTGAAGATTCGGTCTGGCAATTCCCTACGCACGACCGGGCGGTGGGTGGGGATGGCTACGACGCGCATATTATAGACCGTCATAAATTCTTCTTCTTCGGTTTTGGCCGTTCCGGTCATCCCGCACAGATGCGTATACAAGCGGAAATAGTTCTGGTAAGTGATCGTCGCCAAGGTAAGCGTCTCACCTTGGATGACGATGTTTTCTTTCGCTTGGATGGCTTGGTGCAAGCCATCGGAATATTGACGACCCGCCATGACACGGCCGGTGAACTCGTCGATCAGATGGATGTCACCGTCCGCGACCATGTATTCGACATCGCGTTTCATCAGATAGTTGGCTTTGAGGGCTTGTTTGACCGCATGGACGATTGCAACCCCTTCCGATCCGAATAAATTCGGCATCTGAAAGGCAATCTCTGCCCGCTTGATTCCCTTTTCGGTCAGATAAACCGAACCATGTTGGAGATCGACGATATAATCATTGGTCGAGAGTCGTTTCGCAAAACTATCCGCCATTCGATAGATCGGATTCTCGGCTTGTTGGGAACCGGAAATGATCAAGGGCGTGCGCGCTTCGTCAACCAAAATGGAATCAACTTCGTCGATCAAGGCATATGCCAAAGGACGTAACACACGTTGGGACGCGGAGACGACCATATTGTCGCGCAGGTAGTCGAAGCCTAATTCGGAATTGGCCGTATAGGTGATATCGCAGGCATACGCCGCCCGTTTTTCGTTAGGGAACATACCGTTGATGTTCAGTCCGACCGTACATCCGAGGAAACGGAAGACTTCGCCCATCCATTGGGAGTCACGTTGGGCTAAGTATTCGTTGACGGTGACTACGTGAACACCTTTGCCTTCGAGTGAATGTAAGTAGACCGGTAAGATCGAGGTCAAGGTTTTCCCTTCCCCCGTTTTCATTTCGGCGATGTCACCTTGGTGGAGGACATAGGCGCCCATGATTTGCTCGGGAAAAGGACTTTCGTGCAAGACACGAACCGCCGCTTCGCATACGGTCGCGAACGCTTCCGGTAAGAGTTGCGTCAAGTTTTCCCCTTGGGCGAGTCGGTTACGATAAAGTTGGGTTTGCGCTCGCAGTTCTTCATCGCTGTGAGTTCTTTCGATTGTACGGAATGTTTCGACTTGAGTGGCGATTTTACGTGCCTTCGAAACGATGCGATGATCGGGATCGATCATGGATTGAATGAAATGGTTCATGGGTGCTCCTTTATTGGTTTTCGATGATTTCGAAACCTACGGGGCACGCACCACCACGATATGACGGAAGAGTTTGCTAAAGAACTGAACTTGATGTAGAACAGGCAGTTCCAAAGCAACTTCGATTGTAAAATCAAACGTTTCATAAAAGCGAACCAACGTTGGCATGCCAAAGGTAAACTGCTGGGGTTTGGCGATGTTATGATCGACACGTACATCGATGATTTCAGTTTCGGGATCGTTGAGAAAACTCTTATCGATGCGGATCGAAGGAAAAAACGGAATCGCGACGACGAAAACACCGATCAATATCGGGATCCAAATTCTGTAAGGTTTCATCGTCAATTTCAATTTCATAAGGACCTTTTATCGTATCTTATTTTTCTGTTGGATCTTTTTGCGGACAATTTCGAAAACCAAAACCAAGCCCGCGAAGTTCAGCAAGATGTCATCGACGTCCAATGCACCGCTCATGGTGAGGTACTGAAGAATCTCCACCAACACCAAGGTGATCAGCCAGAATCGATAGAAATCAAGCCTACGTATCATTTTCGGATATATCAGCGGAAAAAACAAGGAAAATGGCATAAAAACAACGAAATTACCCACAAGATTGACCCAAACCGTCTTGATTCCGACATATCCGATGGAAAGTTTATATAGGTAATTGTTGATGGTGGCGAACAAGGTCAAGTTGATATTTCCTGCCATCGCTTCGTGAAGTCGATTCCACCCACCGTTGAAGATCCAATCGATGTTGAAGAAACGATTCGCAAAGAAAAGCAGATATGCCACAAATATCGCATATCCGACCATCAGTACGATCCATAGATTACGCCAACGTCGGTTCATGTCGCTTCTCGCTTTCCTGTTCGGAACGTTATTATATCACGCTTCGAGTGAATCTGACGTTCAGCGATTTACTTTACACAATCATTTCAGAATGCGTTTACCGGTGTTTAGATAGATCAAGCCGATCGTACCGAAGATGGCGAGTAAAGAAATCCCACCGATCGTGATTTCATCCGTCAACCTCGGGAAGATTAGAATCAATAGCGACATGATCGATAAGATCGATGCCAACATAAAGATAAAGTTTCCCATCAAGGGGCATAGTTTATCCAAATCGTACGTTTCTTTTTTTGCTTGACTCGCTGTGTTATATCCTGAAATCAACCAAGTAACGCGTTTGTATTTGATAAGGTATCCCATAACAAATAGGAGGAGTGCTGGTACAACGAAGATCATAATGTTTTCCCTTTCATCTTAGTTTGTTTATTACTGTCATCATCCCAACAATACGTTTTCTTGTTCTTAAGGATTTCCAGATCGCACTTCAAACAAAGTCCGCTATGGCATGTGATTTCCCCGCCGCAGCGATCACATTTCCATTTGGCTTCCTCAAAAGCTAACAGAGTGTCCATCCCATCGTTTTGGATACGATGTAAGTTCTCGATCATACTGAGATGATATTTTTCACGATATCGTTTATCTAAGCGTTTCAATCGATCACAGGGAAAAACATCGCATTGATAGCAGAATCGGATCTTGCCTTCTCCGATCAAATCACAATGCTTCTTCATAAATGTGCAGTTTTTCCCTCGCTCGATGCATCCCGGGCAATAGGTCTTATGAAATCCCTGGGTATTGATATCGAGTTTACGCGCTTGGAAATTGATGCATACGCCGCAATTCATACCGCAAGGCGCGATGTTTTTCGCTTCCATGATAGAACCTCGCTTTCGATGGTAAACTTTACTGATTTCAGTTTACTCGTTTCTTGATTCAGAATCAAATCATGAAAAAACCCGATCTTACGACCGGGTCTTCGTTTTAGTTTGACTTGATACTGTCGGTTCGTTAAGTAGGCATATTCGTAAAAGTCACAATCAAGAAAAGTAAATCGTTATAGAGTTACAAAATCCATTTTGCACATCTCATAGTAATCTCTTGGTTTCACTCCTCAACCATTCGATATCCGACACCAACCTCAGTACCGATATAACGCGGTTCGGCCGGGTTGACTTCCAGTTTCCGCCGGATATTTGCCATGTTTACACGGAGTGCCTGAAGCTCGCTTGAAAATGTATCTTTTGTATAAGGCCCCCATACTTCCTTAATGATGAAATCGTGAGTCAAGACTTTTCCGACATGTTTAGATAGAAGCCAGATGATTTTATACTCGATTGGTGTGAGGTGCATTTCCTTTCCGGATACGGACACAAGTCTCTTTTCGTAATCGATCTCGAGGTCACCGACGTAGAACTTGCTTTTATCATGCATATAAGATTCCATCAGCTTTCGGCTATGGCGCAACGCAGTACGGATACGTGCCAACAATTCTGCCGTTCCAAAGGGTTTCGTGATGTAATCATCGGCACCAAGGTCAAGTGCCTCAACTTTTTCGCGTTCATTTCCTCGTGCTGAAACGACAATGATCGGTAGTCCGGACCATTGACGGATTATTTTCAAAACTTCAAGTCCATCCATATCCGGCAAACCAAGATCAAGTAAAATTAGTTCAGGTACATGTGAGGCAGCCATTGACACCGCCTCTGTCCCGGTCGCAGCAATGATTACGCTAAATTCGTTCGATGATAATACCGCGGACATGAAATTGCGGATACTCCCTTCGTCATCAACGATGAGTACAAGTGTCTTATTCTCCATTTTTCTGTCCCTCATCAAGTGGTAAGGTGAATTTAAACGCCGCACCGCCTTCTTTTCGGTTTGTGGCCTCCATGGTGCCATTATGAAACTTTATTATGGACATGCAAATCGACAAACCGATTCCCTTACTTCGAGTAGAATCCGAGCTGCGCTTTCTATCGGGAGCATAACTATCGAATACATAGGGTAAGTCCTGTTCAGAAATACCTTCACCATTATCAAGAACTTCAAATACCGCATCTTTTGCATTTTTTCTAACAATTACGGCAATTTCAGTTTTGTCACTCGAGTGTTTCACCGCGTTTTCGAGAAGATTGATTAGTACCTGCTTTATGAGTGTTCCATCCATTGGGACAATCAATAGTTCATCCGGGACTTTGACAATGATTTTACGTTCTGGAAATCGATTCCGAACACGACTCATTGCTTCAGCAACAACTTCTTCTGCTGCTTCCGGTGTTTTTATCACACTAGCAGTGCCTTCATTGATTCGCGTAACGGACAAAATGTTTTCCACCATTCGGCTCAACCATTGCGACTCTTCCATGATGTCCGTCAATAACTTTACGCGCGTTTCTTGATCTAGCGAATCACCGCTTTCGAGAATTGCCTGACTCGATCCGGATATACATGTCAACGGTGTTCTCAGGTCGTGCGAAATTGCTCGTAATAAATTACTACGCATTTTTTCTTTCTCGGCATTGATCAGGATGTTTCTTTGTTCGTCTGATAACTTCTGCCGTTCCAATGCCAAAGCTACTTGCGAGACAATCATTTGAAGATACAGTCTGAGTTTCTGGCTCAACTTCCCTTCCAGGCATGAAACTCCGATGACACCGAGAGCCTTACCTTGCGAAATTACAGGAGCATAATATCCAATTGCACCCATCAGGGTATCCGTCCCCGCACCTGCGTTCTTAAGGTTTAAAAATACCCAATGGGCGACAGCACGTTCGTCATCCGAAAAGAGAAATGACGAGTCAATCTCTTGATCCGCTTGTTTGTAAGTGAATTTCTCATTGTTTTCGGGATCTTGAGTATAAAAGATGGCCGAGCGATTAAATAGCTTCGTAATGTAATCGTTTGTCAGTGCCGTAATGTTATCGATTCCACGAGTGATAAGCAGTTTCTTATTTATCTCATAAAGGATCTCTGTGCGTCGTTCTCGTTCCACAGCTTGTTGCGCGTTTGTTTTAACCCTGACTGTCATGGTACTCGTGGCAAGTGCGACAAGCAGCATGACCGCAAAAGTGACCGGATAACCTGGCTGGATGGCTGTAAATGTGTAATATGGAACGGTAAAGAAGAAATTGAATGCTAATACACTCAGGACTGAAAAAGCAACACCGTAAAAATAACCTTGAGTCATCCGCGAAATCGCCAGGACAGAGAGAATGTATACCATGATCAGATTCTGATCGCCAAAATGTAGTGCCTTCAGTAAAAAACAGATAAGTGTTGCCAGCACCAAGCAGCCAAAAGCTTTCAATGTGTCAGATACGGATATGGATATGTTTTCAGTTACTTTTTTGTGGCGCAACTTCGTGACTTTTTTCTGCCCTTGTATGCCGGGTATGATATGAAGTTCAACCGTTGGTAAGAGAGTGATAAGTTTATCTTCGAGGTCAGTTTCGAAATAGGAAAAAATAGTCTTCCTTCTGCGACTTTTACCAACAACAATATTCGTAATCCCAGATAACTTTGCATAACTGGCAATAATTGCTGCGATGTCGTCGCCATTGAGGGTGACAATTTCACCGCCTAACTCCTCCGCCAAATCCAAATTTATCTGTATATTTTTCTTATTATCTTCCGATAGGTTTTGACTATCCAAACACTCAACATAGGCCGCCACCCAAGGGGCATGGAATGACTCTGCTGTTCTGGCTGTCCATCGAATGCATTTGGCAGTGGATGGGGATGGTCCAACACAAACCAGAAGTTTTGTACTGGACATCTTTTCGGACAACTGTAATTCGCTTTGATTGTCATGGGTGACGCGATCTGTCGCTTTTCGCATGGCAATTTCTCGAAGGAGACGTAGATTCTCTTTCGTAAAAAAGTTATCCATTGCTGTGCGAGCTCGCTCGGGGCGATAAATTTTCCCTGCTTCGAACCGTCGAAGCAGTTCATCAGGTTCGATATCGATCAACTTCACCATATCGGCTTGGTCAAAGATAGCATCGGGAATCGTTTCACGGACCTGTACCTTCGTAATGTTTTGCACAATGTCGTTTAAACTCTCGATATGTTGAACATTGACGGTCGTATAGACATTAATACCAGCCTTAAGTAACTCCTCGATATCCTGATACCTTTTTCTATTGCGAACACCTTTGGCGTTTGTATGAGCAAGTTCATCAACAAGGATTAGATCAGGTTGACGTTTCAGCGCCGCATCAAGGTCGAATTCTTCGAGGGTAATATTCCGATATTTGATCGTTTGGTGAGGCAATACCGGTAGACCAACAAGTAAAGACATCGTCTCTGGTCGGGTATGCGGTTCAAGATAACCGACGAGAACATCGACACCGTTTTTTTGCTGTTCTCTGGCATCGTCGAGCATTGCATATGTTTTACCGACACCCGCGGCGAAACCAAAAAATATCTTCAACTTTCCTTCATTTTTCGGTTCATCTGAACGAATGCTTTGCAGCAATACATCCGGATCGGGTCGACCGTCATTGATCATTACCATTACTCTCACCAACCTTTCTCAAGCTCAGTATGTCATTGTTTGTGGGCTATATCAAGCCATCGAGCGCTAGATTGACCTTCAGAACATTGACGGAATCTTCGCCCCAAAAACCAAGGAATTTATAGACTGTGTATTTTCGGATAATCTGACGGACATCATCCTGACTTATCCCACGCATTTTTGCGATACGTGTGACCTGATACTCAGCCGCTGCAGGCGAAATGTTGGGATCGACTCCGCTGGCAGAACCTGTCACTAAGTCCATCGGGATAAGTGCCGTGTTTGTCGGATCAAAGGAATGCCACCAGTCAATACGTTTTTGGACCAGTTCTTCCTCTTCGCCGCTGACAGGATTCAAATTCGACGTACCCTGCACTCGACCGATCAAATACTGCGGCTTCGTGAATTCTTGTCCGATCAACGCCGAACCGTATTCTCGCGTTGTTCCGTCTTTCAACGTCACCTTTATTATGCTCCCGTTAGCCTGGGTTGGAAATATTGTTTGTACAAAAGCAGTGACAACGCCGGGATATATGATGCCACATAATATTGTCATCAAAATGAAGCAAACAAATACCGGACGTAATGATTCCAAGATTCTTTTCATGTTTATTACCTCACATGATATGGAAAGCGGTAAGAAGTAGGTCAATTAACTTAATAGCTATAAATGGCGTGATAATTCCACCGAACCCGTAGATGCCGAGATTCCTCTTGAGTAAGTTACCTGCGGATGTTTCATGATACCTGACACCTTTTAGAGACAAAGGGATAAGCGCGATAATTATGAGCGCGTTGTAGATTATCGCTGAAAGGATTGCGCTGGTAGCACTTGTCAAACGCATGAAATTGAGTACGGCAAGCTGTGGATAAATCTGAAAAAACAGAATCGGAATGATGGCAAAATATTTTGCGATGTCGTTTGTGACACTGAAGGTCGTAAGTGCTCCGCGTGTCATAAGGAGTTGCTTACCGATGCGCACGATATCGATGAGTTTTGTCGGACTGGAGTCCAAATCCACCATATTGCCTGCTTCTTTCGCAGCTTGGGTCCCGGAATTCATGGCGACCGCTACATCCGCTTGAGCCAAAGCCGGCGCATCATTTGTACCATCACCTGTCATGGCGACAAGGTGTCCCATCGCTTGATAGTCACGAATAAGTTTGAGTTTCGCTTCGGGTGTGGCTTCAGCCAGAAAATCATCAACGCCTGCCTCCGCAGCGATGGCCGCGGCTGTCATGGGATTATCGCCTGTGATCATGATTGTTTTGATACCCATTTTGCGCAAGTCTTCAAACCGTTCTTTGACACCGTTCTTGACGATGTCTTTTAAGTATATGACGCCGAGAATCGTACCGTTTTTCGCTACGACAAGTGGTGTCCCGCCTTTTCCGGCAACCTGCCTAACAAGTTGATCGCACTCGTCCGGGTAGTCACTGCCTTTATCAAGGACATAGTTTCTAACAGCGTCAGCGGCACCTTTCCTGATTTCGTTTTCGCGATAGTCTATGCCGCTCATCCTCGTTTTCGCAGTGAATGGAATGAATGTCGCACCGAGATTGGACATGTCGCGTCCTCGGATATTGAATCGCTCTTTCGCAAGAATCACAACGCTTCGTCCTTCCGCTGTCTCGTCGGCAAGAGAGGATAATTGTGCCGCGTCCGCCAACTCTTGTTCGGTAATTCCTTTAACCGGGAGGAATTCACTTGCCTGTCTATTGCCAAGTGTGATCGTTCCGGTTTTATCTAGCAGTAACACATCAACATCTCCTGCAGCTTCAATAGCACGTCCACTCATTGCCAGGACATTCGCTTGATTAAGTCGACTCATTCCGGCAATACCGATGGAGCTAAGCAGCGCACCAATCGTCGTCGGCGCCAAACAGACAAGGAGAGCGATGACGTTGGTGATTGAAACGGCATGTCCGACACCGGCTTGTTTACTGGCAAAATCCGAAAACGGGAGGAGCGTCGCAGTCACCACAAGAAATATGATCGTCAGCGTGACGAGCAGAATTTGCAAAGCGATTTCGTTCGGAGTTTTCTTTCTGGAAGCTCCTTCAACCATGGCTATCATTTTGTCGAGGAAACTCTCGCCAGGATCGGCTGTCCCTTGAATAATCAACCAGTCGGAAACCAATGTCGTTCCACCGGTCACTGCACTTCGGTCGCCGCCTGATTCGCGAATGACTGGAGCGGATTCACCGGTGATTGCACTTTCGTCGACTGAGGCTGCTCCTTCAATGACTTCACCATCAATCGGAATCTGTTCTCCGGCTTTTACATATACAATGTCCCCTTTCTTTAGACTGCTTGAAATGACCTCTTCATAATCATCTAGGTTTAACGTTGCTTTCAATTTTCTTGTCTTGACATCTTTCCGAGATTTCCGAAGCGTATCGGCTTGGGCACGCCCACGACCTTCGGCGATCGCCTCGGCAAAATTAGCGAACAAAACCGTGAACCAGAGAATTAGCGCAATGGTCAATGTATATCCGGCATTCTCGTCTTTAATTCCGACAAAAGTCAAAAGCCATAGTGTCGTTGTAAGAAACGCTCCGATGTATACGACAAACATTACCGGATTCTTGATTTGAACACCCAGTTTCAGTTTTTTGATAGACTGAATGATGGCGTCTGCATAGATTTTCGAATTTGTACCGCTTCCGCTTGTTTTCATAGTTCCCACCTCATTTTAAAACAGTATAATAGTCGGCGATCGGACCAAGAGACAGCGCCGGCAAAAAGGTCAGCGCGCCGATAATCAGGACGATTGCGATGAGTAGTCCGACAAACAATGCATTACTTGTCGAAAGTGTCCCCTCTCCGGTAGCGACGATTTTCTTGTTGGATAAGTTTCCTGCTAAAAAGATAACGGCGATCATGGGTACGTAACGTGTGATCAACATGATGATAGTGCCGACGACATTGTTGAATACGGTGTTCGCCATATAACCGGCAAATGCACTTCCATTGTTTGCCCCCATGGAAGAAAAAGCATAAAGGATTTCAGAGAATCCGTGCGCACCCGAATTTGTCAACCAAGTTTGTACCTGTGGCATCATGACTGCTGCGAGAGTGCCAAATAAGATGAAAAGAGCCGGTGTGAGAATGATGATGCATACCATTTTCATATCGAAAGGATCGATTTTCTTCCCAAGATACTCCGGTGTTCTCCCAACCATGAGTCCAGCAATGAAAACCGTCAGGATAACGAAACCGATCATCCCGTACAAACCACTCCCTACACCGCCAAAGACTACCTCGCCGATATGCATCAAAAACATAAGTATAACTCCACTAAGCGGGGTGAAACTGTCGAGCATCGCATTGACGGATCCATTTGAAGCAGCCGTCGTTGCCGTACCCCAAAACGCTGAGGTCGCAACACCATGAATAACCTCTTTACCCTCCATACTCCCCGAAGCGACAACGCCATCGTAGAAAGGCGCACCGAAAAACTCACTCGCCACGACTCCTGCAAGGCAAACAACAAATAGTATGAGCATAGCGGCATAAATGGATCGTCCTTGCTTATTATCCTTGACCGCTTTACCAAAGGAGACACAAAGTGCGGCGGGAATAAGAAGAATCGAAAGAAGTTGCAACAAATTCGATAAAGCTGTGGGATTTTCAAGAGGATAGGCGGAGTTCATCCCAAAAAAACCACCGCCGTTTGTACCTAACTGCTTGATTGCGATCTGGCTTGCCGCAGGACCAAGAGGAATCATTTGAACCGATCCACTTTCTAACGTTACTGTTTGTACATACGGACTGAGCGATTGAACAACTCCTTGCGAGACGAGAAGTATCGCCAACCCTAGTGACAAAGGAATTAATAGATATAATGTGACTCGAACGAGATCCTTCCAGAAGTTGCCGATGGTCGCCTGTTGCTTTTGAATAAAACCTCGAATTAACGCGAATAGAACGGCAATGCCGATTCCCGCCGACAAGAAGTTTTGAACCGTCAAACCCAAACTTTGAGTGAAATAGGATAATGAATTTTCACCGGAGTAAGCTTGCCAATTTGTGTTTGAGACATAGCTAACCGCGGTATTCAACGCTAAATCCCATCTGACACTTTTCATATGCATAGGATTGAAGGGCAAAACATTTTGCAGAAGGAGCATCAGATAAACTACGATGAAACTTAGTAGACTCAGTGAAATGACCGTAAACGCGTATGTTTTCACAGTCATATCGGTATCGTCATGTAACCCCATAAGTCTATAGATACCCTTTTCGACAGGTGATAAAATACGCGACAGAAAAACGTGTTGGCCTGTCATTACTTTGTAGATGTAATTGCCAAGCGGGATTGATAAGCCAACCAAAAGCAGGATAAAAAACAAAGTCGAAGTAAAAATATCGCTCATAAGTTCTCACCATTGAACAGAACATAAAATAAATAAACGAGAAGAGCTAGCGTAATCATCGCTGTAAAAATCAGGACCGTTTCCATAATACCTACTCCTTTACTACGTCTCGCTTTCGCACTTTAATTGTAGTAATTTTCCTATTAAGTTAGTGTGAAGGACTTCATGGTTTACATAAAGATTGAATAAAGACGGTCGTAGTTTAATGACTGAATAATTGGTCAATATAGGTAATGAATACCTATGAACACTAACGTTTTTGCTTAAGTTGTCGTTGAGATTGCACATTAAACCTGCACAACATTACTAAATATGAAAAAACCCGATCTTTCGACCGGGTCTGCCTTTTGGTTTGGTGGAGATAAGGGGATTCGAACCCCTGACCCCTTGATTGCGAACCAAGTGCTCTACCAGCTGAGCTATACCCCCAAAACAAGCGCAAAAGTATTATAGCACGACGCTTTCTTACGCACAACGGAAAAAAGCATCGTTTTCCAGGATTTTCAACAGTTGGTCCGGGGTATCAATCAGGTAATCCGCACCGGCATCGATGAGTTCTTGACGATCGCGAAATCCCCAAGTAACACCGACGGCCTTGAGTCCCGCATTGTGTCCGGTCGCTACGTCGACTTTGGTGTCTCCGATATAGAGTACTTCGTCAAAACCCAAATTCATTTTTGCGACGCAATGTTTCGTCAAGGTCGGATCGGGTTTCGGATCGATCCCATCCACTTCCCCGCTGACAAAAGTGAAGTCGATGTCGTTGAAGTAATGGTCGATGATGACTTGGGTATTAGCGTTCTTCTTATTTGAGATGACGCCGATCGGAACTTCGCGGCGATTGAGTGCCCGCAACAACTCCTTGATTCCCGGATAAGGGGCGGTTTTGTCCATTTGACGTTGTTTGTATTCGTTTAGAAAAAATGCCAAACATTCTTGTAAGTGTTCTTCCGTCGCGTCCAATGGCAAACAACGTTGAATCAACAAGCGCATTCCGTTTCCGATGAATTGTTTGGCTTGTGCGGTGTCGATTTGGGGATGCCCGAATCGCACCATCGTCACATTGATACTATCGCGTAAATCATCGATCGTGTTGAGTAAGGTCCCGTCCAGATCGAATATGAAAGCTTTGATGGTCATGCTTCTTCCTCCTACCGTTTTAGGATAAAAGAGCGTGGCTATTCTGTCAAGGTTATTCGAAGCGCCAAACGTCGTAACTCAGCGATCCCATTTGGATTTCACTAAAGGTCAATTCAGGATGCGAACCTTCCGTCGCGGTTCCCGCAAGAAGGATTAACGGGGCGAAATGTTCACTCGTCGGTACCGCCATCGAAGCATTGGGGAGTTTTTCCCATTGATTTAACGTTTCAATGTCGAGGGTTGAAATAGCTTGGTTGATCGTATCGTGGAACTCTTTCGCCCAAGGCATGATCATAGCGTCTTCATTCCAGTCGATACGACGCAGATTGTGGACGGTAACCCCACTTCCAATCAGTAAAACATCTTCGTTTTTCAAGAAACGCAACGTCTTTCCGATTTCAAACCACTGTTTTCCGCTTAGATCCGGATTGACCGAAAGGACGACCAAGGGAATCGAAGCATGGGGATACATGCGATGTAAGATCGTCCAAACCCCATGATCCAGTCCACGTACGGTATCGCCTTGTGCTTGGATTCCGGCATGATTCAAGGCATCTAGGATTTGATTTGCGATAGAAACATCGCCTTTGGCCGGATAGACGATTTGACTGAGTTCTCGCGGAAAGCCGCCGAAGTCGTAGATCATATTAAAGTCGGAAGCATACGCGACTTTCTGGATCCGGCTTTCGTAATGAGCGCTGATCACGACGATCGCCTTCGGCGTATCAAAATTTTTGGGTAGTTGGGTTAAATACTGGGTATACGTTGAATCTTCAAGCGCAATCATCGGCGACCCGTGACTAATAAAGAGAGATGGTAACATTTTGTAAGTACCTCCATAGGTTTATTATACAAAACGTACGAGTAAAATCAGTTCATATGCCCGAAAGAAAAGCCCAAATGGGCTTTTAGTTGATTCCGGAGACGGTGACATCGGCGATCCGGATTTTTTGCGGTCCGCTAAAGCGGTCCAGATCTTGTCCGACATCGGATAAACGGAGATTCGTATGGAGTTCAAGCAAGTTTCCGCTTACGGAACCGCCGCTGATCGGGCGACGTTGCCCGTTCTCAAGTACGTAGCCTAGGCGGATTTCCCCGCCGAAATCACCCGATCCTTCATCGACCACAAACGATGAGAAGTCCAGCACTTCAAGGGCTTGTCCCGCTTCGATTTCTTCAAGAGGACTCGTTCCGAGATCGACCTTCATGTTTTTCAAGTTTCCAGTAATCGGAACATTGGCATATTGACAATGGCGTGCATCGCCCCAGACGTTCTTGAAGATTCCGGATTCGACGATCGTGACCGGTTTCAACGCGACGCCGTCTTCGTCGATCGGCGCGTTCGCGCATGAAGAGACTAAGGTATCGGTCATGGTGATGGTCAGTCGATCCCCGAGCGCTTCCTTCTGCATCTCTTGCCCAAGTTCATAGGGCGACGAGTGGTTAAACACGGTTTGCGCATGCGTCACGCTGGCGTAGACGCCCAGTAGCTGTTTGACGTTATCGCCGGATAAGATAAGATCGGATTTCTTTAGGTCCGGTGTCGGTTTAGCCGCACTGCGATCGCGGGCTTCACGAAACAACTCTTCGAAGCGCGTTTCCAACTGTTGCTTATCGAATGCGGCCAAGCGCCATTCGCGCATCAGTTCAATTTCTTTCTCGACGTCATTCGCATTGACGATCAATTCGATCAACGAATCATGGTTGGCATAGCGGACATCCGTACCGTTGGAGTTGACGAAACGGATATTATGAGAATTTACGAAGACTTCGAAACTGTTGATTTCGCCGTGATACTTCGCTTCCATCGCAAAGGTAAAGTCAATCAGTTTTTCTCCGAAATCCACGCGATCGAAGTCTTTCACGTTGTTTTCGATGTTTACTTTTTCCGGTAATACGTAGGGCGGATTATCGATGAGGGATGCGGAAAGAATCGCATCGTCAATCAACTGACGGATATCCGCTTCGGTATGGCTGGGATATACGGCGAATTCCGCATGCCCGCGTTTCTCGTCATGATCGACATAGACCTTGACGAACCCGTAACGTACATCTTTACGACGGCTTTGGTCGAGCCTATGCAGGATGTAGAACCATTCCGCGCTTTGGGTCGACCGAAACGCGACGCTATATTGGTGGATGCGCGGTTCGTTGCGCAATAAATTTAGCAATAATTCTTCCATTAACCTAACCTCGCTTTCGCCCGGATGGATGCCCCGCCATCCGCGGTCTTGACGTATTCTTTATGACCTTTACCGCAGAATCCCGCGCCGAACATCGCGAAGTCGCTGCCGGTCGCGTCGATGGATTTCAACAGATCGACCACATGTCCCGTCAAGATGACCGGACCGAAGACCTTGCCGGTTTTCTTACCGTCGATGATCTCATAGGCACGAGATAGGACACATTGGATGCCCCAGTTCTTGGGATCTTCCATGCCGCTTTCCATGCCATCCAAGAGATAGCCTTTTTTGATGGTGGAAATCATGTCTTCCACCGTATCCTCACCCGCTTCGAAGTAGGTGTTGGTCATACGCGTGTAAGCCTTTCGTTCAAAGGATTCACGCTTTCCGTTTCCGGTAGGATTTATCCCTAAACGTGATGCGGATAAGGCATCGGCGATGCCAGTCTTCAGGATGCCTTTATCGATGACGATCGTATCGGAAGCCAAAGTCCCTTCATCGTCAAAGGCGAAACTGGAGACGTTCTTGGGTCCCAAGGCGCCTTCATGCATCGTGATTTTCGCGGAAGCAACTGGTTTATTGATGTAAGACATGGCCAAAGCGCGACGTTTGACGAACATATCCATCTCGACCCCGTGACCGAATGCTTCGTGGGCGATCAATCCGGTAATTTCAGGCGTACAGACCACATCGTATTCTCCCGGCTGGATCGGTTGGGCACTGAGGATATCGTCGACTTGCGCCACGATTACTTCTTTCTTTGTTTCAAGTTCATCCAAAATTTCGATTCCCTTTTGTCCGGAAACGCTGGTGAACGCCATCTTCACGCCTCTTTCCCCTTTCGCGACCGCCATCAAATATCCTTGCGACCACGGATACGATTGATACATGTCTTTTTTGGGGGACACAAACAGTTTACGAACGGTTACCTGCGCCAAGACGGCGACGGCATTCAGTATACGGTTATCAGACTGTGCGATCTCTGCGACCAAAGCTTTCAAACGCGATAGTTTCTCGGTTTGGGGAATCGAATCAAATGCGAATTCGGCTTCGACGATAAAATCGCCTTGATGCGCTTGATCTTCAAGTTTCGCATCTAAATAATCGACATGATGTACCGTAAGCCATTCGAATTGGCGATCGAGATTTTCACTCAGTTTTTCGCTAAGTTCATCGGCCGTTTGGGGTACGTCGTTCATCGAGACTTCGACGACCGCGCCGTTGCGGATCGCACGGCAAACGATCCCGCGTTCGCACATGAAATCACGCAGTTCGCTGGTACGCGAACGGATTTGGAAGGCTTTTCCCGACGTATCGCTCGCCAAAATCGAAATGTAATCGTAGGAAGAAGATAGTTTTCGGACCGTTTCCTTTAGGATCGGTCTCCAAGCATGAAGGATCGAAGTTTGTTTCATGGGTCTTCCTTTCAAGAATGTTACTAGGTTTATGATAAACTTGTTTGACAACATACGCAAGATATCGACGTGAAATGATTTCAGGTTAGATCGTACCTACAAATCATCGATTTCGCATATCGATGACATTCCGCAATGATTATGATAAAATAACATGCGTGTGAAAGAAGAGGAACTATGACAGATATCAAACTGATTATCTTCGACATCGACGGTACGTTGATCAAAGTGGGAAAACGGCGCATCGAGGCATCGACCGTCGAAGCGATCGCGAACATCAAAGCGCAAGGCATCAAAGTGTTGGTCGCGACCGGCCGGACGCTCTATTTCGTCAATCCGCATGTCCACGAGGTCGTCGATAGCGATTATTATGTTACGATCAACGGACAATGCTTAATGGATCGCAACGGATCCATTCTCTTACGTTACGATCTACCGATCGACGCGGTATCGCGTCTGCATGACTATTGCGTCGCCAACGACATCGCCTTAGGCATGAAACTGAGCGATGCCATCTATGTCACCCACAAATACGAAGCGTTCTATGCGGGCTATCATGAAGGTCAGGACGTACGTCATCTGATTTTGGACGATACGCACAACGCCGATCACTATAAAACCGTGGAAGCGCCGATGGGGTTGTTTATGATCGGGGATGTTGAAAAGATCAAGGAAAATGCGGATCTTTTCCCGGAATTCACCTTCGCGACGGCACGTGCCGGATGCATGGATGCCTATGGGAAAGATGTCAATAAAACCAAAGTCATCGAAGAAGTGATGCGGCGTCACAAAATCCCGTGGGAACAAGTCATGGCATTCGGAGACGGGGAAAACGACACCGAGATGTTACGGAAAGCCGGCTATGGGATCGCAATGGGCAACGCAAAATCAAACGTGCAGAGTTTTGCGGACTTCGTCACCAAAGAAGTGGATGCGGGCGGGATCGCCCATGCGTTGAAGCATTACCGAATCTTGAAATAGTTAACCTAAAAACAGAGAAGCGCAACGTCGAAAGACGATGCGCTTCTTTTAATTTGATTTCCCAAGAATATCGAGAAGAAAACAAAACCAAACGCTATTATTCAATCGGAAAAATCAAAGTCGAAAAGATTCACCCTGCTTCAACAAGATCGTAAGAATACAAGAAAAGAACATTCCGTATTTTCTAAACAATGAGTCAACTTAGATTCGATCGGGTCTTACCTTGCACCCGCTCTAAGTAAAAGATTCAAAGCCCCCATGCGCTTATTACTTGATGCATGCGTTTTCGCCGAGAAACCATAATTATCCACGATAAAAATGTTTGCTCGGGCAAGAATGAGCAACTCAACAATGTCGGTTCGTCCCACGTCTGATGCTTGGATCAACGCGGTCATCCCATATTCGTCTTTTGCATCGATGTCAGCACCGAGTCTTAAGAGAATACTCGCTAACTCCCAATCGTTTCGCGTTAACGTGTGCATAAGTGCGGTATACCCTTTATTATCCTGCGCATTTACGTTTGCTCCATGAGATACAAGCTGTAAAACGATATCACGATTCCCGGTAAGTGATGCATGCATTAACGGAGTCATTCCAAAAAAATCCCTGGCATTGATATCGATCCCATTTTTCATCGCTTCAATGACCGCGTCTATATTCCCGGCGACAGCGGCGTCGATGATTAAAGCGGCTTCTTTTAATCCCATAGTTTTCCTCCTTTGTGACTCATCACACCTACAACATGTGATAAGTATACACCCGATCCAAACTGTCAAGAACATTGAGTATTTTTGGCATTGATTCAGATGTTTTACGGATAAAAACACGTAAAGCGATGTCTAAGTATCTAGAAACGTT
This sequence comes from uncultured Erysipelotrichaceae bacterium, assembly GCA_942492825.1. GTDB lineage: Bacteria > Bacillota_I > Bacilli_A > Erysipelotrichales > Erysipelotrichaceae > GWE2-51-13. Next base: position 729,926 of record OW818635.1, read on the forward strand.
ATTCTCAATCACACTTAATCCGTATCCCAAGATAAGACACCAAGTATGATTGCTTCTTCATAGCGTCCGATTTTATAGTTCAATCGTTCGATCGTTGCTTCGATCGCTTCTTTTTGACGAAGCAGCGCTTCACGCTGACGTTCAAGCAACGTTTTACGTTGAGCCAAAGTCGAATCACCTTGCTGGGTTAGGTTGAGATAATCGATCATCATCTCGACCGGTAATCCCGCGCTTCGCATACACAACGCCAATTCGATCCATGCGCAATCTTCCTCGGTGTAATCACGTTGACCGTTTACTTTTCGATTAACCGCAGGAATCATCTTGACCCGTTCATAGTAACGAAGTGTGTCTTGGGAAACTCCGAATCGTTGACTGACTTCCGCGATGGTCATGGTTGTTTCCCCAATCCATCGATCCAAGCATCGACGCGATCTTTGGATTGTTTGACTTTCGAACCTTGAATCGCAAGTCCTTTCAGGATCGTGGCGTTTGGACAGATTCTCGCAATGTCTTTTTCGCTGGTCCCCATGCCGCTTCCTTCGTGCGTACAAAACGGAAGGATGATTCTGTTTGTGAAGTCATGACTCTCCAAGAAACTATACACCGGCATCGGCATGGTTCCCCACCAGTTGGGATAACCGATAAAAATATATTCGTAATCGTTTGGTTCAACGATGTTTTCAATGAGTGCGGGTCGTTGCTCCGCTTTCTTTTCCCGTTGTGCGACGCGTGTCGCTTCGGTATAATCGTACGGATATTCCGATTCGCTTCGGATCTCAAACAACCTTCCTTGCGTTCTCTCTTGGATCATCTTGGCTACGATCGCGGTATTACCGATCTCAAGATCCTCGATCTTGCCTTCGACGTAATTTTGTCCGACGCGCGAGAAATATGCGATCAAACAGTTTTCGGGGGTGAGTTTCATGGCAGTTCTCCTTTCAAAAAGAATGTATGTACGCATGGAGTGTAAAACTTGGAGTACACTTCAAGTCAAGCAGAAAGAACAATGATGTTAAAAAACTGCCCAAAGGCAGTTATTTCTTCAATCGTAAGGATACGACGGTTTCAACCAAAGGCGTATGCGTAAACAATTCGAACGGCGTGATTTCTTCGATGACGTAACTTTCGCGTAAGATCTTAAGGTTCTTCGCTAAGGTCGAAGGATTACATGAAACATAGATCAATTTGGCGACCTTGCTCTTTAGGATCGTTGCGATCATCGCGTCATCCAACCCGCTACGCGGCGGATCGACGACCAAGACGTCGATCTTGTTGTTTTTGGAAAGATGCGTCAGTTCTTCCGCCGCATCCCCGGACACGAAACGGACATTGTCGATCTTGTTTAATCGCGCATTTTCGGTCGCGTTTTTGACGGCCGCGGTGATGGTTTCGATACCGACCACTTCCTGCGCTTTTTCACTCATCATCAACGTCATCGCACCGACCCCGCAATACGCTTCGACCACGAATTTTGAAGGTGGGATCAACGAAACGACTTTCGCGTAGAGTTTCTCGGCTTGTGTGAGATTCAATTGGAAAAAGGACATCGGTGACAAACGGAATACCAACCCTGACATCTTCACTTCCAAGGTTTTCGCTTTGGCGAGATGGGTCACGCCGGTACCGAAGATTTCATGGGTATGTTTGTCCGTATTGACGCTTTGGTAAAAGGAGTTGATCTCTTCGATCTCGGAGAGTTCCGCGATGCATTCAGGACTGAACTTGTCTTTTCCGGTGACCAAGGTACATTGGTAGATTCCATCAAATCCGCGTAACACGATGAAACGGATTCCTTCCCAAGTACGGGCATCGAATTCCTTAAACTTGTATTTCGTCAAGATATCCAATACACGGGCACGTAGAAGATCCAACCCTTCGTCATGGACCAAACATCTTGCCACAGGGACGAAATGATTGGATTGGGGACGATACATTCCGCTGATCAACTTTCCGTCGACCATGCGGACCGGTAACTTACATTGGTTGCGATACGATGTCGGGACGGTATTGACGACCATCGGTTTGATTAAGTTGAAGTCGAACTTTCCCGAATACTTCAATAACGCTTCCTTCAGAAGCATTTCTTTGAGTTCGATTTGGTAGGCTTGGTCGACATGCATCATAGCGCAACCTCCGCAGCGGTGTTGTACCGGACAGGGTGGCGATATGCGTTTAGGACTCTTGGTTAAGATCGTCGTAACTTCGGCGATGTTGTAGCGTTCGAAACGTTTGACGACTTCGACTTCCGCGGTTTCGCCGGGAAGCGCGGACGCAACGAAAGTCGGGATTTTATCGATATATCCGATGCCTTCGCCGTTGATGCCGATCTTTTCGATTTTAATTTTCATGGTGGGTACCTTCTTTCTACATTCTATCACATTAAAAAAGTCCGAATCGGACTTTTTTAAAGGTCACTATTTCCCCATGAGGGGATCTCGACGCCGCGGCGGACCAGAATCGTCTTTTGGAAGTCCGTCTGATTCAAAAACCGCAGGATCAAGTCTTCTTCGGCGGATGTACATCCGACCAACAATTTCACTTCGATGTCTTTCTTCAGGATATCGACCGCGATCACCAACGTACTGATGAAACTGACCGATTTGGAACCTTTGTAGACATCGATCCCTTCCTGGCCGCCATTCAGCGTGTCTTGGAGATAGCCATAATCGACCGGATAGATCAGGTTGCTATATTGGGGATGGATGGTACCGGCCGGCCGCGAAATGATACATTTCGAAGAAAAGAACAAGGTGTCGATCTTTTGCCAAAAGTATGCGTTGTTTTCTAAATTCGTCATCATCCTACCTCACCTTTTCGTTCCTATTGTACAGGAGTTTGCGGTTTCTGTAAATAGATTGGAAGTTTTCTCAGACTCCGAAAAGTATTTCATCGTTTATTTCAACGGACGCAGCCGAACCCGTAAGGTGTGGGCAAATTCGATGGGGTCAAAGACCTCGGTAAGCGCCATCGCATTGAGGACTAACAAGGCGGCGCCGCGGGCATCGCTCAGGGCTTCGTGGTGATCCAACGGGATCTCAAGCGCCGAACAAACAGTATTTAATTTGTGATTATCCAAGCGCGGATAACATTTGCGTGCCACCTCGACTGTATCCAACACATCGATCGACGGGACATCCAAACCATAGAGGCGGATCAGACTTCGGAACACCCCCATATCAAACGGTGCGTTATGGGCTGCCAACACAGCGTTCTCCATCCAAGGAATCAACTCGTTGACCACGACATCAAACTCCGGCGCATCTTCCACCATGTCTGGCGTGATGTGATGGATCGAAATGTTGAAGCGATCGAATTCGCGGAAATATTTATGCGGTTTGATCAAATGGACCGCTTCGTGGATCAGTTCGCCGTCTTCGAAAACGACGATACCGATGCTGCAGGCGCTTTCGCTATAGCGATTGGCGGTTTCAAAATCAATGACCGTCAAGCGCATAGTTGCCTCCGTTGACGACACGCATCGCGTTGAGGATCGCTAGAATCGCAACCCCGACATCCGCGAAGACCGCCAACCACATCGAAGCAAATCCTAAGCTACCCAGAACCAAGATTGCGATTTTGATGGCGAAGACAAAGAATAAGTTCTGTTTTAGAACAGCCATCGTCCGTTTGGACAATCGGACCGCATCACTGATGGCGAGCGGGTTGTCATGGGTCAACACGACATCCGCGGCTTCCGCCGCCACATCGCTACCACGCGCACCCATCGCCAGGGAAACATCCGCTGCCGCAAGCGCGGCCGCATCATTCATTCCGTCACCCACAAAGGCGACTTTTATATTTTGCGCTTTGAGTTCTTCGATTTTCGCGACCTTGTCTTCCGGTCGACATTCCGCATCATAACTGTCTAACTTAAGTTGATCGGATACTGCAGCCGCAACCGATTTGCGATCACCGCTGACCATTCGTATTTTGAGTCCGTCTTGATGCAACCGTCGTACCGCTTCGGCACTTTCTTCTTTAATTTGGTCTTGCAACAGGATCGTACCGAGGTAATGTTTTTCGGATAATACATGGATAACGGTTTGGTCGGCCAAATCTTCCGGAACTTTAATGTTGCGTAAGGATGCCAAACGATCGTTGCCAAGATAATAGGTTTGTCCATCGAAGTCGACATTCAGCCCATACCCAGGCATTTCTTCCATGCGCGTAACACGAGTTAAATCAATTTCTTGGCCGTACGCGTTTAACACAGCTTGTGCTAAGGGATGGGTGGAGGATGCTTCCGCATGGGCGGCGATTTCAAGTAAGCTATCCGCATCGATCGTATTGACCAAAATTTGTTCGACCTTGAACTTCCCTTGCGTAAGCGTACCGGTTTTGTCGATCAAGACTTCATCGACTTCCGCTAGTTTTTGTAACGCGACCCCGCCTTTTACCAAGATCCCTAAACTGGATGCTTTGCCTAAGGCCGCATAAAATCCCAAGGGAATCGATATCACCAAGGCGCAGGGGCATGAAATAACGAGGAAGATCAACGCACGATGGATTCCGGTGATCCAATCCCCTGTTAAATAACCAACCACAATCGCGGTTAAGACGGCCAATCCGACAACGATCGGCGTGTAGACTTTCGCAAACTTGGTGATGAACTTTTCCATCGGCGCTTTTTTACTTGCAGCTTCCTGCACATATGCGATCATTTTTTGAAGGGTCGAGTCACCGGCTTTTTTCGTGACTTTAAGTAAGAATCGACCTTGTTGGTTAAAGGATCCCGAAGCGATTTCGCTACCGATCGTGATGAAGACCGGCGCGCTTTCCCCGGTGATCGACGAAGTATCGATACTGCTGTTTCCGTCGATGACGATCCCATCAAGCGGAACCATCGTACCCGGCAAGATCACCAAGGTATCGCCGAGATAGACATTCTGCGGATCGACTTCGCTGACTTTCTTTCCACGTAACACCATCGCGCTTTGCGGGACGGCTTTGAGCGTAGCCTCGATGGTTTTTCGGGCTTGGTCGACCGCACGGTCTTGAAGCGTTTCACCAACCCGATAAAAGACCATGACCCCTAACGCTTCCGCTCCATCCCCGATCAACATGGCACCTAACGTCGCGATGCCCATCAGAAAGGTCTCGTCAAACCATTCCCCGTTGCGTAAATTATTGATGGCTTGACGTAAGACAGGATAAGCGATAGGAAAGTAAACAACCATTAGAAAGTATTCGAAAGGTTTGTAGGTAATGAAGAATGATGCAAGTACAAGAGTAGCGGCTGCGATCAAAGTCCACTCTTGCACGGTAAGTTTCGCTTTACTTTTATCGACTTCTTGACGTTTCGCATGCAATTGCACGGCTTCGATTTTCGAAATCGCGTTTTGCCATTCGATCCGTTTCGTTTCGTCGAATTTGATGCCTTCTTTCAACACTAAACTGACGCTACCACGCGCAAAATCGATCTCGGCATTTTGAATGCCTTCTTGTTTATTGAATTCCTTTTCGACTTTCAATGCGCAATTAGCGCATGAGAGTCCTTCAATCGTCAGTGTGATGTGTTCCATATTGTTCTCCGATATGTTGCTTGGCCGTCGTAAAGATCGTATCGACATGAGTATCGTCGAAGATGTAGAAGACATGCTTCCCACGCTTGATCCCTTTGACCAAGCGAGCGGCTTTCAAATCCGCCAACTGATGGCTGATCGCCGAGGGACTCATACCCAAGGCCGCCGATAAATCCGCGACGCATAACTCGCCCGAATGCAAAGTCATCAAAACCCGTAACCGAGTCGGATCGGCCAACATCTTAAAGAGTTGGCTGAGTTCTTCGATCTCGGTATCATTACTTTGTTCGCGGAGTACTTTTTCCACAAGTTCGGGATGGTGGGGTTGAATGATCCTACGATTGTCCATTGCGTTTCCTCATACATATGAACAGTTGCTCATATGTTCATCTATAGTATACTCTTTTTCGATTGAAAGTAAACAGAAAAAAACGACGTTCGCGTCGTTTCCGTTTATCGTTTCGGCAAAATTTCGAGCCAATATCCATCTGGATCGGTGATGAAGTACAATCCCATCGCCGTGTTCTCAAACGCGATACATCCCATCTCCGCATGCCGGGCATGCAGCGCGTCATATTCGTCAGTCACAAAGGCGACATGGAATTCCTCATCCCCTAAATCGTAGGGTTCGGTGCGATCACGCATCCAGGTCAGTTCCAGTTGGAAGGTTTCCTTTTCATCCGCTAAGTAGACTAGTTTAAAACTCTCGTCCTTCGCGACCTTCTCCCGTACGACATGCAAATTGAGTGCGGTTTTGTAGAAATCCAGCGACTTCTGAAGGTCCAAAACATTGAAGTTGATATGCGCAAACGTAATCATCGGTTGTTCCTCCTTACAATACATCCAGTATCATTTTAACAAACAACATCCCTAATACAAACAATAAGACCGGTCGAATGACTTTCGCGCCGTGTTTGATCGCATAGACCGCTCCCAATCGACTCCCGATGATCGAACAGATCGCCGCCGGAATCGCGATTTCAAACAAAACATTTCCCGACATCAAGAAGACAAACATCGCAGCCAAATTACTGGCGAGATTGACGACTTTCGCCGTCCCGGAGGCTCGGGTAAAATCGACATGCATGAAGGTCACGTAGCAGAAAATCAACAGGCTGCCGGTCCCCGGTCCGAGAAAACCGTCATACATCCCGATCACAAACGCGATCAGAACGCCTAACGGTATCTTGATGTCCATTTCCGAAACGACGACATTCTTCTTACGTAGGAAGAGAAATGCGGCCATCAAAGGCAAGATAACGATCAGAATCTTCTTCAGATAAATCCCATCGACCAATAATGTCAACGATGCCCCAAGATAACTTGCCACCAGCGCCGTCAGTGCGGAAACGATGGCTAACTTTTTGAGATATTGGTCCTTCTGGATATACTTGAAGGTCGCCATGATCGCGCCGAAGCTGGATGAGAATTTATTGGTGCCCAACGCTTGATGCATGGGAATCCCTGCCATCGTATACGCCGGCAACGAAATCAATCCGCCGCCACCCGCGATCGAATCCACGAATCCCGCCAAGAACACCAAAGGTAATACGATCGCCAAACGTTCCATACAAGCTCCGCCTTTTTCCCGATTATCATACCACAGGTCGATTCCTTTGCGCTTTCAGTTTCGATTTTTGGTATAATATTCGGCGGAGGTATCTTATGAAAATCGTCAAAGAGTTTAAGGAATTCGCCATGCGCGGCAACGTCATCGATCTTGCGGTCGGGGTCGTCATCGGGGGTGCGTTCGGTAAGATCGTCACTTCCTTGGTCAACGATATCATCATGCCCTTGATCGGCGTACTTACGGGCGGCGTCAACTTCTCGGAATTGAAACTGATTTTGGTTGCGGAAGGCGCAAAACCCGAAGTCGCGCTGTTTTACGGAAAGTTCATCCAAAACATCGTCGATTTCCTGATTATCGCGGTCTCGATCTTCATCGTCATCAAAGCGCTCAACGCGACCAAGAAGAAAGTCGAACGTGCGGCCGTCGTCACAGCCGAAGCCGTGGCGGATCCGCAGATCGCGCTGTTGGAAGATATTCGGAATTTGTTACGTAAAAAGTAAGAAAAGGGCGCTGCCCTTTTTTAGTCGAAGATGGTCAGATTTTTTGCGTGGATCTCACGATACGGGATTGAAAATCTTACCGACTTGATGTCATGATCGACTATCGCAGACGCGAAGAATTCGATGGAATCCGCAGATAATCGGAAACTCAGGTTTCGCAACATCGGCGCTTGAAAAATCTCCGCATCCAATTTCAACATACTCAGCGCCTCTTTTAAGCGATAGGATACCAGTCCTTGATAATCGTAATCCGTTACAAAGATATCCTTCAGCGTAAGTTTTTTGTTGTTTTCATCATAGACATCATAGATCTCTGCGTACGTGTGCGGACCGACGTCATAAAAATACCAATCACCTACCGTATCCTCATATATCTCTTCCGTGAGTTGATACGCAACCATCCAAGTATTAATTACCGTGTATTTGTTGACATTTGAAGCCGTGACATTGACAAATGCACGTTTGACAGTCGGAAGTATAGTTAACGACTCCTGGATAAAGGACCGGATACGTTGCTTCGCTGCTTCGACTTTTCCAACATAAAACGAAGACAATCCCTCTCGATGTCGCGTGTTTGCTCGGATCCATGGATTCTTCTCTTGGATCGTGGTCGTAGAAACGACTTCATTTTTAGCTTCAACCAAGAAAAATCGTTTTTCGATGACATCGTTCTCAAAAATCGTCGAATCAGCATCGAAGCGATGCGCCAACGCAATGGATGAGCCGAGTTCTGTATAATACAACGGAATCCGAAATGGTTGAAGTTTCGTATCCAATTCCGGTGTATTCATATCAAATACCAAGATGATTCCGCTCTCGTCCAAATAGAAGTTCTGACTTCCACGGATTTCCGTAAACGGGGCGACGATCTCCGGTAAATAAGGGTTATAATCGACAGATTCGTAGTCATTGGACCAAAAGAGTTGCTTATGTATCAATGGCAACAATAGCTTCGGAATATCCGCATCATCCGTCAACACATCGGAAAGAGATAAACGATTTCCGGTATTCAAATCAAAGTTCAATCCCTCGCTCACTGAATATGAATATGTTGTCTTTTCCAGTTCAAATTGGACATCCGCATTGAACATAATTGATAGTATCCGATTTTGATTGTACATCGTATAGGCATCAATGACGACACTTTTTGCTTGTTTAAGGGTTAGCGGTATCCGCGTGTCCATTCCGCGATATGCGGGAGCAGCATCGCGGTCGCGATAGCGAAACATTTTCGTAATCGCGCTTCTTAACTCGTCATTGATCTTGTTTTCGACTACGGTATCAGTCAATCCGTCGATCTCCACGTATCTTCCCGTGACGATCACTTCACCGAGAATTTCGCGATAATTGACTGTGATCGGATTTACGGTGACGACATCATACGTTGATGGATAGGATACGCTTTGTCCCTGTGGTTTAGGCATTGGGTCAGAGACATGCAGGAAATCATTGTTGTCCGGAACCGGGTCAGTCTTTTGAACACATCCACTCAAAAACAAGATCGTAATCAGAAATATCTTAACGAACTTTAACATAACCCGCATCCTCGACCAATTTTTGGCCATCCGGAGAATCGATCCAAGCGACGACTTTCCGTACCGCACTCTTGGCTTTCTCGTCATTGCGGAAAACCATGAAATAGTTGGTCGTCAAAGGGTAAGTTTTCGATTCGATGGTTGTTTTATCCGGATACACACCGTCCACTTTCAATAATTTAACATCGTCGTTCTTCCACATGTCCGTGACATAGTAATAGTAGGAATACCCGATCGCGGATTCTTCGTTCTTGTAGGTTGCCAAGACTTCGATAAGTTCACCCATCCCCGCCGGCATCATTTCGGTCGGCGCAGCCATGGGCGTCAAATTCTTCATGACCAACTCCAAAAATCCGGTCTGGCTACCGGAGTTAACCGGTCGTTGGTAGGCATGGATTGGCACGTCGTTGCCCTCGACTTCTTTCCAGTTTTTGATATCACCGGTATAGATCTCTTGGATTTGCTCGAGCTTCAAATTCTCGACCGGATTATCCGCATCCGTAAGAAAGACAAATCCTTCCGAAGTAAACGGAACGACGATCATTTCAACATCCCACATCTGTGCAAGAGCCAGCTCGTCGGCTGAAGGACCGGTAACGAAAATCAGGTCCGTCTTCCCTTGAATCAGATTGACATATGCTTGGTGGGTTTTATTATGGAGGATTTTCGTTCGACAAGTTTCCAAACTCGAATCCGTCAGTTTCGCGCACAAGGCTTCGGAAAACGGAATCGTGACGGTCGAACCGTCGACACGTAAATACTCGTCCAACTCGAAAATCGGACGTTTCACTTGCGTCGGACCACCCGTACATGCGCTCATCAATAAAACCAAACAACAAATATATATGATCTTCCTCATAGTCCACCCTCCTATGGTTGTATACGTATCTTTGTTTGATAATGATTATCTATGAGTTTATGTCAAAGCAACAACAATTATTCTTTCTTGGTTTGTGTTGTTATCCTAGATTTACGTATATTATACACCAACCTAAGTTAACGGAAATCGCTAAAATCTATATAAAATTCGATTCCCTGTCTTAATTGTGATCCGGTTTCATAAAGTGACATGTTCTCTTTTGAATCAATGTATATGATACCAATACTTTTCACATTATTCTTAAGATCAGAATATACAAGAATCTTAATACAGAGATACTTTTGTGACACCAAATTTTCATCGCGTAACACAATCGGTTTTAACTCAATGCTCATCGATGTAATGGATGTGTTTCAATGGATTCCTCCGTTACCTACACTTTGAACTAGAGATTCAAAACACTCGATCGCTATTACTGTGATGTTCTCTCGAAAACGTTGAATCGGTATCTTGCACTCAAAGTATTTATGTATCGGCTCGTCGGAATGAACAACCAAGAGTAGTTGAAAGTCTTCCTTATAAAACAAAGGGACTCATGATTTCTGTTAAAAACAAAAGTGTGAAATGCGGAACCTAATGATGATCTAAAATTTTAGAATCTGTAGGATCTGATATGCCGATGAACACTTAGTTTTTTTGAATTTTAAGCTTCCTAACTTTAGAATTAAGGAAGTTGATATCTCAGACTATTTTTTTATAGTTCGCCAAAAAGGTCGCAACTATTTCCATCAGTAATGCATCGATTTGTTTCAGGCTTTCCCCATCAGTGAATAAAGCCGGATATGTCAGGCATCCTTCAACCATGCCATAGAAAATTCGAGCGGTAAGTTCAGGGGACTGAAAACTTAGTTTTTGATCTTCCTTGGCATCGTTAAGCCAAATGATGAACGCTTTATGTGGCTCAAACTTGCTTCGCGTTTTCTTGCCAAATTCGATATTCATCAGGAAAACGGAAGTGAAGAGCTTTGACAACCCTCTTCGGATAGGATCATTAATCAAAAAAAGTTCTGCTTTCGCAAATTCCACAAGTTGTAATTCTAGGGATATCTCTGAAGAATAGCGTATCGGTTTGATTTCGTCGCGTTGTTTCAGAAAGTCAGCGACGATTGCCTGAAAAAGGATTTCCTTACTCGGAAAATGGTTATAGACCGTACGTTTGGATACTCCGGCGACTTCCGCAATGCGATCCATACTGGATGCATCAAATCCGTGACTCGTGAACACCTTGATCGCACCCTTCAAAATCGCTTCATGTTTTAGACTGGTATCCCTTATTTTTCTAACTTTTCCTATTTCATCCACAGTGAATCCTCCAATTTTATTAAATACACTATTAAGTGTAATTTAATATTGACATTCATTAAACTACACTGTACAGTATATTATATGCTAAACAAAAAAGCAAGATTTGGAGGATAGTATGGAAAGTTCACGCCAGAGAGTCGCCAAACGAGCCGGAATTGCATATCTTGCATTTGTCATTACCTGCATTTTTGCTGGTGTTGTCCGCTCAACGCTCATTGTATTGGATGATGCCTCAAAAACTGCCGAACTGCTAAGGAACTCTTTGTGGTTGTTTCGCACCAGTATTATCGTTGATTTGATCTCCGCTGCTTTGTTCCTTCTCGCCGCATGGACGCTCTATGTCCTGCTAAAACCGGTTCAAAAGAATTTCGCTTTGCTTTTCCTTGTGCTCAATGTTGCAGGTGTCGCCGTTCAGTGTATCAGTTTGCTGTTCTTGTTAACACCTATGCTAATTCATGAGAGCTTGGATTTCCAGAGAGCTTTCCAGCCTGATCAACTTAATGCTTTGACTCTTCTTTTTCTAAATTTTCATAAAAGCGGGTTTCTCATCGCTCAGATATTTTACGGTACATGGCTATTCCCGCTCGGTTATTTGGTATACAAGTCCGATTTCCTTCCGAAATGGCTTGGTATACTGTTAATGATCGATTTTGTCGGTGTCATGATTTGGTTTTTCCAGTTTTTCCTCTTACCTAATCTTGAAATAATCACCTATCCAGGTCTTGCAGTCAGCTTTACAGCTGAGATATCACTCAGTCTCTGGCTAATTATCAAGAAAACCGAGGATCTACCGTCATTTCCCCAACTGTCAATGACGGATGAATAGGGATGTTAACCATGAATGCCCAAAATTTAGGTTACTCCATGCGAGAGAAAACAAATATTTTCGTTAATAAGTTGTTCAAATTAACTATTGGTGGCGCAGTCGTATTTTGGATAACGACGGTAGCAACTTCCCTACTACCGATTGCTGTGGAATATAGAGACGCTTTTTCAAATTGGAGCATGCAATCGGTTTGGCTTGGTTCTTTGATAGCCGGTGTCATTTTTGGTTGTTGTGTCAGTTACTTTTTACTTCATTTCTATGTAAAAATCCCCGCAAGAACTCCGATCCTAAAATCGGTGATACTCAGTTCGATTGTCTTTGTTCTTGTCATCTTACTAATTGATGTTCCGATGATTTTACAAACGTCAAGCGATGCCATACCCTATTTCTTTATCGGCGTGGCTTTTAATGGTATAAGATTCCTTTTGTTAGGAATGTCGATCGGTCAGCTATACAGTTGGCTATATGGTTCACTCTGAAATGGTACTTTATTTTATAATGATTATTCACATTCGTTATGATAGACCGGATTAAATTGTTATCCGCGATACTGATTGCACTTTCGTTGAATTTAATAGATGCTGACTCATGCGAGCCGGCATTTATATTTTAAGATGTTGTTATGATTGGAGATGTCCTTATTAATTATCACTCAGCTTTTCTATCCTAAAAAAAGAACATAACATCAAAGAAAAAGACAGGAGTTTAGAATTCCTGTCTATGGCGTTATAAAGTTGTTTGGATAACGATAAAAATCTAGCGTAATCTATTTTTCGAAAGTGCGATCAAGGCTTCACGCGTGATCTTGCAGGCTAAGGCTGTGCTAGCGCCTGAATGATCGTAGATCGGGGACAACTCGTTGATGTCCATGCCGACCACACGGAGATGACTCATATGGATGACCGAATGAAGCAGGTCCATGAAACTGATGCCACCAGCTTCGGGGGTGCCTGTACCAGGGAAATGAGAAGGATCGAGGACATCGAGGTCGATCGTGATATAGACCGGAACTTCACCGAGATTCGGAAGAATGTCGGTCAAGGTCGCACAAGTGCTCTTTTCGATGTAGTTGTGTTGCTCCGCAAAGACGAACTCGTCGCGGGCACCGGAACGTAAGCCGAAATGGAAGATTTTCCCGTCGCCGACCAAGTCGTAACAACGCTTTAGCACCGTCGCATGGGAGAACCATTCGCCATAATAGGTATCACGTAGATCGGTATGCGCATCGAAGTGAATGATGTGCAAATCAGGATACTTCTCAAAAACCGCCCGGACCGAGCCGAAGGTAACGGTATGTTCCCCGCCGATCATAAACGGGACTTTTTCGTCTTCTACGATTTCCTTGGAACGTTGGTAGATTTCTTCCAAAGCGCGCTCGGCGCTTCCAAACGGCAGAACCAAATCACCGGAATCGAAGATGCTGCACTGGACTAAATCATAATCTTGATAGGGACTGTAGGTTTCCAGTCCGATCGATTCCGCACGGATGGCGGAAGGTCCGAAACGGGTTCCCGGACGAAACGAAGTCGTTGAATCGAAGGGTGCGCCGAAAAGGACGATATGCGAATCTTCGTATTCCTTATCGCAACCTACAAAGGTAGAAACATTCTTATTGAGTGCCATCGTTGAGTAACTCCTTTACGTAATTGGGAAGCGCAAAGCATCCCAGATGTAGTTCAGTGTTATAATACTTGGTTTTCAGTTTCAGTTCATTCCATTTGACTGCGTCCAAGTCCTTGATCGGATCGAATTTCTTGGAAGCGAACCCAAACAGCCAATATCCTGACGGATAGGTCGGAATGTGCGCTTGATAGACCCGTGCGATCGGAAACTTTTCACGGATCCGACGGTGGGCGCGTTGCATCGCGACCGCATTGAAGTCATAGTACGGACTTTCGTGTTGGTTGACTAAGATTCCCGAATCGGTCAATGCGGTGTAGCAGTTTCCATAGAACTCACGGGTAAACAAGCCTTCGCCCGGACCGACCGGATCGGTGGAGTCGACTAAGATCAAGTCATATTCGTTCTTTTTCGAACGGACAAAACGTAGCCCATCCTCGAAGAAGAGTTTGACGCGTGGATCGTCGAAAGAACTGGCGGTCTGCGGGAAATACTCCTTACAGACGTTGACGACTTCTTCGTCGATTTCGACCATGTCGATGCGTTCGATGGATGCATAACGGCACAATTCGCGTACGCTGCCCCCGTCTCCGGCTCCGATGACCAACACGTTTTTTATTTCCGGGTTGACGGCCAAAGGTACGTGGACGATCATGTCATGATAAATGAACTCGTCTTTTTCGGTAATCATGATGTATCCGTCCAAGCTGAAGAATTTTCCGAACTCGGGGGATTGGAAAACGTCGATGCGTTGGAAATCGGATTGTTTGCTTAAAAGTTGTTTGTCGACTTTGACGGAGAAACGGACGTTTTCCGTATGTTGTTCGGTGAACCAGAATTCCATGGGCTTATACCTCCAGTACGTTGATGTATTCGATCAGTGTGTCTTCGATGCCGGTCAAGAAACTGCCCCGGTCTTTCGCATATAAGATATAGTCGATCGCTTCCTGCGTGATCAGTTCGCCCGGTGCCAGAATCGGAATTCCGGGTGGGTAAACCATGATTGATTCCCCGGCGATCTCGTCGATTGCTTCGGCGATCTTGACTTTCTTCTGCGCCGCGTAGAACGCGCGTTGCGGGGAAACCCGGACGATGGGCGAAATGTAATCATAAGTGATCATCCCGTAGTCTTCGCGGGCTTCGCTTTCTTGGATGTCCATGAGGGCGCTGATCAAGCGTTCGATGTCTTGTTTTTTATCGCCGATCCCGACGATGGCCAAGATATTCCCCAGGTCGCCCAGTTCGACTTGAATGTCATAATCGTCCCGTAATAAGTCATACACCTCGATACCGGCCAAGCCGATGCCGCGGGTGTGGATGGTGAGTTTGGTCGGATCGAAGTCATACACGGAATCCCCGTTGACGATATCGCATCCGAAACAATAGTAACCCGGGATTTTATTGATTTCGCCGCGGGCGTATTCGGTAAGGGCACGGACTTGTCCGAAGACCTCTTCCCCTTTTTCCGCTAAGAACTTACGTGTGATGTCCAACGAAGCCAGCAATAAATAGCTTCCGCTGGTCGTATGCGTGAGGTTAAGGACTTGGCGGACTTCACCCATTTGTTTCTGGTCTTTGATCAAGAGAAACGAACTCTGGGTCAAACTGCCGCCGGTCTTATGCATACTGACCGCCGCCATGTCGGCGCCGGCCGCCATCGCACTGATCGGCAGACCGCTTTTAAAGTAGAAATGCGTCCCGTGGGCTTCGTCCACGATGACTTTCATGTTATGTTTGTGGGCCAATTCGACGATCGCGACCAAGTCGCTGCAAATCCCGTAATATGTCGGATTGTTGACGAAGACCGCTTTCGCGTCCGGATTCTTCAGGATCGCTTCTTCCAAATCTTTCAAACTCATTCCAAGCGGAATGCCCAGTTTCGGATGGACGCCGGGATTGACATAGACCGGAATCGCTCCGGTTAAAATTAAAGCATTGATTGCGGAACGATGGACGTTGCGCGGAAGAATGATCTTCTCTTCTTTACGTGCCACGTTCATCACCATGGCCTGTACGGCCGCGGTGGTTCCGTTGACGATGAAGAACGCATGACCCGCCCCAAAGGCTTGGGCTGCTATTTCTTCGGCTTCCAGGATCACACCGACCGGATGACAGAGGTTATCCAGGTCTTTGCGTGAGTTCATATCGTAACTTAAACACTTTTCCCCAAGAAAATCCCGTAAAGCCGGATTCCCTTTGCCTTGCTTATGGCCGGGCACGTCGAAAGCGACGGTCCGTTTACGAAGATGCTGCGTCATTGCCTCCGCAATCGGGGCACGGCTTTGGTCAAGCCGGTTCACTCGGAATCCTCGTCTTGATAAATGTTCTCCCCACTGAAGATTTCGATCATCTCTTTATAGAGACCATCATAAATCGCACGCCGTTCGGTCGGACGTAAATCATCCGGATCGGTCGCGAACATATAATTCTCAAGATCGATATGGTTGATCATCATTTTCGTGTGGAATAAGTTGGTATGGTAGACGTTGACGTCCATCGCGTCATAACGTTTCAAGGTTTTCTTGTCGATGAAGTTCTGGATCGAGTTGATATCGTGGTCGATGAAGAATTTCTTCCCTTCCAGATTGCGCGTAAAGCCGCGGACCCGGTAATCGATCGTGATGATATCGGAATCGAAACTGCCGATCAAATAATCCAAGGCTTTTAGCGGTGAAATACGTCCGCAGGTGGAAACATCGATATCGACCCGGAACGTCGAAATGTTTTTGTCCGGATGATGTTCGGGATAAGTATGGACGGTGACATGGCTCTTGTCCAAATGGGCGACAACCGTGCGCGGCACGACTTCGCTCGGCAAGTTATTGCATGAAGCGTCGCGTTGTTCGACCGGTACCGGTTCTTCGCTGATCAATAGCGTCACACTGGCACCTTGCGGATCGTAATCCTGTTTGGCGACGTTGAGTACATGGGCGCCGATGATGTCGGTGACATCGCTGAGGATCTTGGTCAGGCGGGTCGAATTGTACTGTTCGTCGATGTAACTTAAATACTCTTTATGTTCACGCTCGCTTTTGGCATAGCAGATATCATAGATATTGAAACTTAAGGTTTTCGTCAGATTATTGAAGCCGTACAACGCGATTTTTTTGGTCATCGAATCAATCCTCCTGTTTATCAATGCGAAACAAATTATACAGTAATAGTAAAAAAACGCAAGTATTTCGGGGATGTTTTCGTAGGTTTTTTAAAGTGATCGATCGCGAAAAAACGATGAAAGGTATTTGAATTCGACCTAAGAAAAACGCCTTGTTACCAAGGCGTTCGATCTTAGAAATTCAGTTGCAGCCAGGCCGGTTTGAAGATCATCATCAAACCGATCGCGACCATGATGATCGCCCCGATCAAATGGGACCATTTCCCGTACTTGGTCGAGATGCCTGTCAAAGTCATCGTCTTCATGGCGATGAAGAAAACCAACAGATCGTCTAACAGGAAGAAGAACACGTAAAGCAAGAGATAGCCGACATACTGGATCGGATTCAGGCTCTGCAGAGCCAAAATCTGCGTGAAGATCACCGGGAATCCCGCCGAACATAAGAGTTCGATGAAGTTGACCGAAAGCGCCAACCCGATGATCCCGACCAGCGCTAAAATGAAAACCGGTTGATTTTGGATCGATAATACTTTCTTTTTAAGTTTCTTACGTTTGTCATCGTCGACCACTTCGCATCCATCCTTAGGAGTTCTCAAGAAGCTCCGGAAGTTGAACGCTCCGCCGATCAAAGCGACCGCCCCGATCGCTAAGCGGACGTAGGAGATCGAACCGAAGACAAAGGTGATGTTTAGCCATGACAACATAAACAGGAAATACATTGCGGCGGAGGTCAAGAGGAAGGTAATTCCCAAAATCCACATTTTCTTACGATCTTGCATGCGGAATAACATCCCGATCAAGAAAAGCAAGGTCCACATGGCACAAGGGTTAAATCCATCCAAGGTTCCTAAAAGCACCGCAACCAAGGGAATGGACACGGTCCCCATATCGACTTTCCCGAAGAACGGTAAGTTGACAGTCGAACCGCCGGTGTAATCGACCGTTCCGGTTCCCGGTTTCACAAAGCCCAACATTTCGCCAACCAAATCCCGAACGGGGTTTTCTTTGGTGTCTTGGATGGCATCTTCGATGGTGATGTCGGTTATGCCTTCGGTAAAGCCCGTGATACGGTGTCTGCCGATTAAAACGAATGGCACCGTATTGATCTTCATGCCGATCAAATCGCCGACCTTAGCCATTAAAACGCGGTTTTCTTTATTGTATACGACTTCGTAACGATGGATGTCCAAGGTCGGATCCTTGGATGCGAGTTCATCCAAAAAGACTTCCTGGGCTGCGCAATGGATGCAATCTTCGGAATAGAAGACGTAGATATGTAGTTTGTTTTCGCTAACTTCCGTCGCATGGACCGGTAAAGTAAACGCAAACAGGAGAAGTAAAGTAAGTAATATTCTTTTAATCATGGAAAACTTCCTCGTTCAGTTCTAAGGCGGTACGTTCGCCAACGATACGTCGGATTTCTCTGCCCGCATCATCCAAAACGATAAACACGGGTAAGGTCTTTCCGACTTGATAGGGTGCGACTAGCGCTTCGTCAAAGTCCAAATCCAGGATCTCAAAATTAAAACGCTTCGTAATTTCTTTCATCGCGCGTAGACGTTTATGGACGATCAAACATGCCGGACACCACGTCGCGGAAATCATGATGATCTTCATCGTGACACCGCCAGTACCCTGAGCGCTTGAAGTAATACGTCGACTTCCGCATCACTCGTCAAATGTGACAAACTGATGCGTAAACTGGACGTCGCACGTGCTTCGTCCTGCGTGATTTGGAAGACTGACTTGGAAAATCCTTCCCGACCGGTACACGCGCTGCGTGCGGTCAGGTAAATGCCTTGTTCGCTCAGTCGATCCACCATTTCATCGCTATCGTGACCCAAAACGCTGATGTTCAGGATCTGTGGGATCGAGTGGCGATTCGAATTGAAGGTGATTGCGGAAACGTCACGAAGTTCATTGAAGATTTTATCATGGATCTGCGTAACTCTTTGGATTCGATCTTCGGATGCGGGCACAAACAGTTCCACCGCTTTCGCCAAAGCCGCGACCATCGAAACCGCCGGGGTCCCGGAACGAAGCTTCGATAAACTTTTTCCGCCGTGGATCATCGGTAACAGATCCAAATCGATCCGTTTGATGAGTCCGCCGACTCCCTTCGGACCGTAAAACTTATGGGCGCTAAAGGAAGCAAGATCAAACGCGTTCACATCGATCGCGCATTTTCCCAAGGCTTGGGTCGCATCGCAGTGAAAGATAACACCAAAAGAGTTGGCGATCTGTGCCGCTTGTTCGACCGGTTGACGAATTCCTGTCTCGCTGTCGACCGCAACCAAGCTGACCATCAACGTGTCTTCACGTAAGAGGTTTTTCAGGGATTCCAGATCGAAACGACCTTCGTCATCCAATGCCACAAAATCGATATCATAGCCCTGTGTCATCAAATAATTTAAGGGTGAAATCACGGATGAATGTTCGATGAGCGAAGAAATGATGTGTTTTTTATCCGGATGTAAAGCCGCATATCCTTTTAAGGCAAGATTGTTGGACTCGGAAGCTCCACCCGTGATGATGATTTCACGGTCGATCGATCCGAGTTTGGATTTGATCAATTCGATACTCGCATCTAAAAAAGCCCGGGTTTCGCGCCCTAAGGCATGGGAAGCATTGGGATTCGCATAGTAATTCGCATCGGCGTCGCACATCGCTTTGCTCACCCGAGGGTCGCAGGGTGTGGTCGCACTATAGTCAAAATAAGGCATAGGATCACCTTCCGGCTTTCATTGTATCATAGTCGACTTACTAAAAGTACGCACAACACTTTTTTCACAACCTTTTCAACTTTGAAAAAAAGGATTCCGATTGGAATCCTGAAGGTTAGAGATAATCCCAGGGACTGACGACGGTCCCGTTCTTGTAGACACCGAAATGCAAGTGCGCTCCGGTCGCATACCCAGTCGAACCGATCTTTCCGATTTGTTGACCGACGGCGACTTTCGCGCCGACGCTCACGAGACGTTTGGATAAATGCAGGTAGACGGTCTTCAATCCGTTGCCATGATCGATGGTGACATAATAACCGCGGGTGTTATTCCACCCGGATTCGGTCACGGTACCGTTGGCATACGCGTATACCGGCGAACCCGAAGGTGCCGCGATGTCGATGCCGGTATGGAAGGCACGACGACGCGAAATCGGATCGATCCGATAGCCATAGTTGCTTGAAAGTCTTCCGGTCGCGACACCGAAGTTCCGCGAACTGGTACGGACCAAGGTACGCTTGGTTCCGACTTTGACGACGGCTCCGACCGGTGCGCTGATTTGCGTTTCATTGGTGATGACGGTATTGGTTTCATAACCGTTAGTCATGACGATGTCGTAGGTGACTTGTTTGCTCCCCTCGACGCCGGATTTGATGACGACGCGTTGACCGTTTAAAATGGATGCGTCTTTGATGTATTGCGTCGCGTATTCGACGGGTTCGACCAAGGTCGACTCCAAGGTAACCACGACATCGAGAATCGGATCGGCGGGTTTAAAAAGTATCTTATTCCCTGCCCAGATCTTATCCGGGTTGAATTCGGGATTCAGTTTGATAATGGTCGAAAGTGGGATTTTATTTTTGATTGCGATCGCCCAGAAGCTATCGCCTTTTTTAACGGTATAGATCACTTCGCCGGTTTCGATCGAATAGACTTTTTCTTTGATACTTTCCAGCGAAGTGAATTCATCATTTTTAACTTCAACTTCATTGATTTCCACCATCTGTTTGAAATCGACGCTCTTTACATCATCGCTTTCACTGATCGTTTCCATATAGGATTGCTTGTATTCGTCAAGCAATGCGTTTAGCGCGTTGGAATCCTCGACGACTCCCCAGCTGACTCCGTCAACGGTCAAGCGATAGCCGGTCACAACTTGCGCTTCTTTATAGGCGCTGGTGACGTCTTTGGATAAATAGACGCCGGCTAATATGACAGCGATCATGATCGCTGTGATTTTCAGATGGTTTAATTTGATCATCGGGTACCTCGTAGTTCTTATGGATTTGAGTAAATGCCTGTTTCTGACAAATGTCTTTCACAAGCGTGATTATAGCAAATCCGCTTCCATCTGACAACCTTTCAAACATGAAAGTTGTTAAATGAAGCACATTTCACATTAATTTCACATTAAGAAAACTTCCTATAAATGAAGAAAACACCGTTTTTCACGGTGTTTTCGATGGTATTTATCAGTTTTTTGCGTTATTTCGCTTGTGTGACGACAGCCGTCCCGCTTGCGGTGACCATCAACATGTTGCCACCTTGACCGAGCACTTCGTAGTCGATGTCTACGCCGACTACCGCGTCAGCACCCATGGCGAGCGCACGTTGACGTAATTCGTCCAACGCCTGTTGGCGGGCTTGGATCAGTTCCCCTTCATAGGAACCCGATCTTCCTCCGAAGAAATTGGTGAACGAAGCGGCGATGTCTTTGACGAAATCGACGCCGGAAACGATCTCTCCGAAAACGATTCCTTTATATTCGATGATGGTACGTCCTTCGATGGTGGGTGTGGTGGTGATGATCATAAGGTTACCTCCGTTATTGATTGACGGTTCTGAAGAAGACGCGGTATGCGGCCAGTTTGTCAGGACTACCACTGACTTGAATTAAGGTTCCGCTCTCCGTTTCGGTCATCGCGAGAATCCGAAATTCATTACGGAGTTTATGTAGAATGCTCTGTTTTTCAAAGGGGACAAATAGTTGGACTTGGATTTCACTCAGTGAGAGATGACGTTCGATCGCGGCGATCAGTTCGTCCATGCCGGTGCCGAACTTGGCCGAGATCCGGATTCCGTCGACTGGAATGTCCAAACAGGATTTGTCGGTCTTATTGAAGACATTTAGCACGGCGATGTCGCCGGCGCCGATTTCGGCGATGGTGGCACGGGTGATCTCCGCTTGTTTTAAAGCATCCGGATGGGCGGCATCGATCACATGCAAGAGCAGATCCGCTTCGCAGATCTCTTCCAAGGTCGAGCGGAACGCTTTGATGAGTCCATGCGGTAATCTTGACACGAATCCGACCGTATCCGTCAGCACGATGTCTTTCCCGTTGGGCAGACGCATCCCCCGACTCGCGGTATCCAAGGTAGCGAAAAGCATGTCTTTGGTTTCCGCGTACTTCCCTTCTTTTTCATCCAACTTCAATAAAATCGCGTTCATCAACGTCGATTTTCCCGCATTGGTGTATCCCACCAAGGCGATGTTGGGCAATTCCTTCTTTAGCCGTTGTTTCCGTTGCGTCTGACGTTGGATTTCCATAATCCGCAGTTCTTCATGCACATCCGCGATCCGTGTTTTGAGGTGTCGTTTATTGATTTCGATCGCACTCTCCCCGGCGCCGCGGTTGCGTGCGCCCCCGCCCTGTTGGCGGCCGGCGAAGGATCCGTGACGTGTGTTACTGCGGGGAAGTTGGTAAGTCAGTTCGGCCATCAATACCTGAAGTTTGGCTTCACGTGTTTTGGCACGCTGTTCGAAGATCCGCAGGATCAGCTGCGTTCGGTCGAGGATGGTGACCGGTAATCGTTCTTCTAGGTTGCGGATTTGCGATCCGCTGAGTTCGTCGTTGAAAATGACGATTTCGGCGTTTTGCGCTTCGATCGCCGTTAAGATTTCAGTAAGCTTTCCGCTTTTCACATAGGTCGGTGAAGCGTTGGTCGGCGCTTTTTGGGTGATCGTTTGCGCGACAGTGATATCACAAGCATCCGCAAGCGCTTCGGTTTCGCGGATTTCCTGTTCGAAATCGTTTCGATCGGGCGTTTGGAGCGCGACAAGGATGGCGATGGGTTTCATAGTCCCCTTCTTTCGTTAGTCGATGACCTTCCATTCCAAGTGGAGGTCGATCGCAAAGCGTTCTTGGACGCGTTTCTTACATTCGTTGATTAAGGCGAGCATATCGTTTGGGGTGGCATGACCGCGGTTGACGAAGAATCCCGGATGTTTCGTCGATACTTCCGCATCGCCGATCCGAAATCCGCGTAACCCTGTTTCTTCGAACAATTGCCAGACATAATAGGTCTGATTGTTTTTGGTCGGACGTTTGAAGACCGATCCGGCATTGGGAAATTCACGCGGTTGTTTGCGATATCGTTCGCGTTTGTATTCGAGGATTTTCTCAAGAGTATGCGTGCCATCTCCACGCGGGGTTTTGAGTCCGCATGCCAATACGATATCCGCATGTTCTTCCAGCTGACTACGGCGATATCCGAAGAAGTCCGCATCGGGGGTTATCCGTTCGATCGTTTCGTTTTCGGTATGATAGACATCGATCCAATTGACATACATGCCGATCGTGTACTCGAATTGGCCGGCATTCATGATCAATGCGCCGCCGACGGTTCCTGGGATATCTTCCGCAAAGGCATATCCGTCGATGCTTTGTTCGACGCAAAACCAAGCCAAGCGGTTCAGGGAAACACCGGCTTCCGCGATCATTTCATCGCCTTCTAGGACAAGATTGTCCGCATGGGATGTGACGATGAAGGCGTAGGAATCATCATAGTATTCCTTGGCAAGCAGCAGATTACTGCCGTTGCCGATCAGGATCCGTTTCTTACCTTGGGTAAGTCGGATTGCTTGAATGAGCGCTTCCTTTGAAAACGGAAGATAAAGCACGGCGGCACGCGCGTTTAATCCGAGCGTGTTATACCGCCGCAGCGATGCGTCGTTAAGGATCACCAAATCATTCATCGGTATCGCCGTTCTGCTTGATGCGAACGTATTTGTGGGTGATATTCGGATTGCTGGTCTTACGTGACTGCACTTCGAAGCCTTTGAGGGAATTGATCAAGGGCGTCAACTTCTGATAGCCGTAGTTACGTGAATCGAAATCGGGATAACGTTTGTTGAGGACATTACCGATCTCACCCAGAAACGCCCATCCGTCGTCATCCGAATTGTCGTTGATGATGGTCTTGATGGTTTCGATGAGTTCGTTCTGCGAAGCCATCCCGCTTTTTTCTTTGGTGCCGTTTTTCTTCTCGACTTTTCCCTTGGTTTCAGGTAGATTGGGGGTCGCTTCGACCGGATGCAACAGAACTTCCAAGTATTTAAACTTCTCGCAGGCAGCGATAAAGGCGGTCGGCGTCTTCTTTTCGCCCATGCCCAACACATACTTGCCCGATTCGCGTAAACGGCTGGCTAAGCGCGTAAAATCGCTGTCGGAGGAGACGATGCAGAACCCGTCCACGTTTTGCGAATAGAGGATATCCATCGCATCGATGATCAAGGCCGCGTCGGTCGCGTTCTTGCCGGTGGTGTAGGCATATTGTTGTATGGGTGAGATCGAGAAGTCCAACAGGACGCTTTTCCAAACGGCGAACTGCGGTTTGGTCCAATCTCCGTAGATTCGTTTGTAGGTCGGCGTGCCGTGGTTGGAGACTTCGTCGAAGATCGCTTTGACATATTTCTCACTGACGTTATCCGCGTCGATCAAGACGGCGATTTTTAGATCTTTTTCCATAATTTACCTCGTTTGTCCTATTATACCATGATTGTCAGCGCTTCAATAGGTCGTCGACAACCGCATATGCAATCAACAATCCCGCGACCGACGGGACAAAACTGATGCTTCCGGGCGTCTGCCGTTTCGCATGCGCGCTTTTCTCGTCAAGCTTAATTTCATAACGATCGACCGGCGTTTCGCAGGAGTAGATCACTTTTAACTTGGTAATCCCACGCTTACGGCATTCATGACGCATCACCTTCGCCAATGGACAGACCGAAGTTTCATAAATGTCCCCTATCTTCAGTTGACGGGGATCTAGCTTATTGCCGGTACCCATACTGGAAATTAAAGGGATTCCCAATCGATCGCAACGGGAGATCAGTTCGAGTTTGGCACTGACCGTATCGATCGCATCGACCACATAATCATATTGGCTAAGGTCGATTTGATCCGCAGTTTCCGTGAGATAAAGCATCGAGATTCCTTGAAAATCCAAGTCCGGATTAATATCCAAAACACGTTTCCCCATCACATCGACTTTCTTTTGACCTAAGGTCGAATGAAGGGCGCAGAGTTGACGGTTGATGTTGGTCAATGCCACGACGTCGTCATCGACGATCGTCAGCGATCCGATGCCGGCGCGTGCCAAGGCTTCGATGGTGTAACTTCCCACACCGCCGACGCCGAACACAATCACCTTGCTTTGATTCAGTTTAGACATACCTTTCGGTCCGATCAACAATTCAGTTCGTGAAAAAGCATTCATAGTGAGTCTCCGATCTTCGTCCTCAAGTATACCTTGCATAATCGTTGGGAAACAAGTATCATATGCATTGGATTTCGGAGGATGTATGAAACAAAGCAAATTACACATATTATTGAAAATCGCGATGATTGCCGCCATCTATACGGCATTATCGATGTTATTGAGTCCGATCAGTTTCGGACCCTTACAAGTACGCGTCGCCGAAGCGTTGACGTTGTTGCCCGTATTGTCGTTCATGCCGGTGTGGGGATTGACCTTAGGATGTGCCTTGACTAACTTCCTGGGAGCTCTCTCCGGTGTCAATATCCTTGGTTTCTGGGATGTGCTCTTCGGAACCTTGGCAACCTTGATCGCAGCCCTCTTGAGTTATAGGTTTCGTAACGTACGAATCAAAGGGATTCCGTGGCTCAGCGCCTTGTTTCCGATCGTTCTCAACGGCGTGATCGTGGGTGGCGAATTGGCTTTCCTCTTGGATTCCAGTTTAAAGGGTTTCCTGCTCTTTGCGCTCTATGTCGCCGTCGGCGAAGCGATCAGCGTGATCGTGCTCGGCTTGCCGATCTTGCGTAAGTTGGAAAAAGGTAAATTCGCTCAGTTCTTCAATTAACCGTCAACCGACGGTTTTTTAATACCCGAATTGTATTTCAATCGCGAAATCAAGCAAATGATTCTTAACTGCTATGTCTCCTTCAAAGTTTATTTCTTGAAATGGATCGAGTTTAAATCGCAAGATATGCGTACGATCCCCTTCGAGTAGTTCAAGTCGGAATGTTTTTTCATCTATTCTATGAAGTATATGCTTCAATAGATTGAGTCGACGACTCTCGATCGCGACCGGACTGGCCATGATCTGTTGGATCACAGATCCTTTTCCTTCAATATACGCATCGATATCCAGCGGATTCAATTTCGCGGATTCATATTTTGCGATCGCGTACGCTTCAAGATATCTTCTATCGCTACGCAACGCGTCGCGAAGTGAAATGTGGTCGAGATAACTTTCCGCTTGCGGATCGACCACATAGAGATGATGGCGCATCAATGAACAACTTCCATATCCGAAAGCATACCGACCAGGGATACCTAAATCGCCGCGATATTTGTATCCGCTGCGTTCGAGTTTTCGTGTGATTAACTCGAGATCCTGGATATCATTTAGGACGATATCCACATCCAATATCGGTTTACTGTCCAACCCGACCACGGAGGTCGATCCGACATTCCGGATCACCAGAACATCATCCCCAAGGATTTTATTGAGGTGGACACACAAACGTTTGAACTCGCGTTGCCAAACCGTTTGATACGGAAGTAAGACAACTTTACTCATTGACGGGATCCTTGGATTTTCGCGACACTTTTGCGTGCGATACGCCGTCCGAAAAGCGAAGTCAAGCCACGTAAAAGCATATTGCGTTTTCCGGAAACCGCGATCGCTTTATTGCGCTTCGCATCCCGCATCGCCAAGTTGACCACGTCTTTGCTTTGCATCAGAAAGACATTCTGCGCCAATGCGCGGTTTTCACCGGTATGGTCGAAGAATTCGGTGAGTGTTGGTCCCGGACATACCGCGATGACCTTAACTCCGAAAGATAAGGCTTCTTCATGCAAGGCTTCACTGAGTGACAATACATAAGCTTTGGACGCATAGTACGCAGCCATATACGGTCCTGCGATAAATCCTGCCATCGATGCGATGTTGATGATCGTACCATGACGTTGTTGCTTCATTTGCGTTAGAAAAGCATGGCTTAAATGGGTCAATGCGCTGATGTTGACATCGATCATCCGTTGAACTTGTTTGTACGAGGTTGCTTCGAATTCGCCCCCGATCCCAAATCCGGCGTTGTTGATGAGGAGGTCCACATCCGTTATTGTTTCCTCAATCAATCGGTTGCGATCTTCCAATAGAGTGAGATCCGCTTGTATGATGCGGATATCAACGGAAGATTTCGATTGGATCTCCAGTTTCAGATCGACCAAACGATCATAGCGCCGAGCGGTTAAGATGAGGTTGCGACCTTCTTGCGCATAACGTCGCGCAAAATCCGCCCCTAATCCAGAACTGGCACCGGTAATCAAGACATATTTCTCCATGGTGGACTCCATTTCTATTTTAACGTCGCTTGGCGACATGCCTGGCAATATCCGAGGATTTCGATGCGATGCTCGATGATTTCAAATCCGTCCGAGCTGACATGGATGTCTTCATGGATCGGACAGGCTTCGATCGCAAAGCGTTGATGGCACCCCAAACAAACCGCATAATGCTTATGGTCATGACGATCGAGTTCATAGAGAGTCGCGTTGGTCGATGGATCATTGATACGTAATATTAAGTGATCTTTTTCAAATTGATCCAACACGCGGTATACCGTCGACAACCATATGTCTTGATCCGTAAGTAAACTCAGGATATCTTTTGGTGAAAGCGGCAATTCCGACTGTGACAGTATCTCATAAATCGCAACCCGCGGCTTTGTCTTTTTCAAATGGATCGGCCAGGTCATCGTGCTTCCCCTTTCCGATAGGTGATCGCAATCAGGATCAAATAGGTCGCGACCCCGATCAAAACGATCGCGCCGCCCGGTTTGATCCCGAAATAGAAACTCATCACAAGCCCGGATAAGGTAAACAAAAGCCCCAATGCGATGGCGACGAAAGTAGTTTGACGATAACTTTTCGCGATGCGCATCCCGCTTAAAACCGGTAACGTGGCTAAGGAAGACACGATCAGGGCTCCGACGGTTTTCGCCGCGATACTGACAGTCAACGCGGTCAGCACCATAAACACAAGGTTGGTCAACTTAACATTCACACCCGCCAATCGGGAAAACGTTTCATCCAAAGTGACTGAAAACAGAGCGCGGTAGAAAATCAAGTAAAGAGTCATAACGAGAGCTCCGACGATCAAGATCAAACGGAATTCGTCATCGGGAATCGCGACGATCGATCCGAATAGAAACGAGTTGAAGTTCGTAGCGCTTTGGGTAAAGTCCGACAATATCGCTGCCAACCCGATCCCTAAGGAAAGGACGACCGCGATCGCCGTTTCACCATATTCAGGTAACACTTTGCGCAGTTTCTCCATCCCGAAGACCGCCAACAGACAGGCCAAGATCGCGGTCAATACCGGATTGATCCCGACGACCAAGCCCAATGCGACACCGGCCAAAGATACATGGCTTAAGGCATCGGAGACCATGGACATCCGTTTGAGAACCAAGACTTGTCCGATGGCCGGAACGACCAACGCAACCGTGATTCCGACAATCAGAGCACGACGCATAAATTCATAGTTAAAGAGTTCCATGCGTTTCCTCCTTGTGCGGATGACTGTGTTTATGACGGAGTTCTTCTTCGATCTGCGATTTTTCCAATTGTACGATCGACGTGTCTTCCAAACAGTACACCGTATCGGCGAATTCCCGTGCCAACGCCATATCATGGGTGATGGCGATAATGGTGGTTCCATGTTCTTGGTTGATTTTCTTTAATAATTCGAAAAACTTGCGCGAAAACGCAGGATCCAAGGATGAGGTCGGTTCATCCAACAAGATCGTTTCCGGATCGCACATCAAGGCTTGGCCCAAGAAAACACGTTGGATTTGCCCGCCGGACAGATCGGAAATGCGTGTATGTCCCATTTCCGATAATCCGACTTGATTCAAGATCTCATTCACTTTATTTCGGTTTGCGGAAGTATAACCCCGATACCATTTCGTTTTTCCATTGAGCGCGCTTAACAGAATCTCGGACGCCGTCGCGGGAAATCCCGCATGGGTCGTGGCGATATTTTGACGCACATAGGCGACATGCCCTTTCGGATCGATTGTCTTACCTGTTTCGTCGACCCAATCGATCTGCCCAGCCTGTGGTAAAGAAACGCCGCACAACAGGTTCAACAACGTACTTTTCCCGGATCCGTTGGCCCCGACGATCACACAAAATTCACCGGGATTCACGTGGAAGTCAGTGTCTTCGATGATGCATCGGTTCTGATAACAAAACCGGAGATTCTTCCCCTTGACGCCGAGCTTCATCGAACGACCTTCGTCAACGCGATTTCCAGCGCATCCAAATTCGCCTCCATCACGCTGAAATAGTTTTCACCGGCGGCACGTTGTTCGTTGCTTAGACTTTCGATCGGGTCAAGCGTCATTATTTCCACTCCGGTCGCTTGTACGATGGTTTGGGCGATCTTTGGATCGATCAAAGCTTCCGTGAAAACCACCGGAATCTTTTGCGCTATGATCAGATCGATGATTTCCTTTAGTCGTTTCGCATCGACGTCCGCCATCGGATTCTTACCGGCGATCGATTCTTGTTTCAGTCCGTATGCCTTGGCAAGATAACCGAATGCGTCATGCGAACTGACAAAAGTGTCTCGGATACGCGAGGCAAGGCGCGTTTTATATTCCGTTTCGAGATTCTCAAGTTTCGTCTTCAGTTCTTCATAGTTGAAATTGTACAGATTGGCGTTGCTTGGATCGATCGTAATCAACGCATCGCGAATCGTGGATGCTACTTCGCGGGCTAACAGCGGATCCAACCAAAGGTGTGGATCGCTTAGTCCTCCGTCAAGTTGTTCGCCGGTCCGGACGACATACGTATCTTCTAAGCCGTTCTCTAGATCATCCAACCAAGGTTCAAACCCAAGTCCGATCGTCAGTAAAAGATCAGCCTTGGAGAGTGCGACGATCTCTTGGGCGCCAAGCTCGAAGTCATGCGGTTCGATCCCAGGGGGAACCACGTTGATGACTTCGACGTTATCGCCTCCGATCAAGGTGGCGAATTCTTCCAGAACATACACGCTCACATAGACGTTAATTTTACCGGTCGGCGTTTTTGACGTACATCCGGCAAAAATGAGTAATAGTGTGATAATCGTTAATAGTTTCCGTTTCATGTCTTCTCCTACTTGCGAAACATTCGCAACTGTATTAAGGATACCACGTTTCGATTTATTCGCAAAGAAAAAGCCTTTTTCAGGCTTTCAAAATACGTAGAATGGTTTGTAGATTACGCGAGGTACACTTGACGGAATACTTTTTCTCGATCAGATCATTGGGAAACGAGGTATGTCCTTCGCCTAAGTTACCAACACAAAACACGATGGGTCCGTCTTGGTGCTTGAGGTCGATATGTTTTAAGGTAAAGGGCAAATGCAAGTCGATTTCCTTATCGAGAATACAGACATACGCGACTTGATTTTCGTTGAGGGGTTCAAACGGGTAAGAATCGATGCTTCGTAGAAGATCTTCTTTTAGTAGTACGAAAACTTCGGTATCCACGTTAAATCGCTCGGAAATCAATAAAGTAATCCGTTGTTTGATCTCTTGCGGTGTTTTATCGCTTTTAAGTAGCACATTTCCCGAATTGAGGATGCTTTCAACATCCCAAAATCCGTTCTCCGCCAACAACGTTCTCAAAACTCCCATGTTGACTTGATTGCGTTTGCCTAAGTTGACGGCACGAAGCAGTACGACGTATTCCATTAGAACCATTTTTTTCGTTTGAAATAATACACCATCAATAACGCGAGAATCGCCATAAACATCAGCGTTAGCGGATAACCCCATTGCGATGTCAACTCCGGCATATAGTGGAAGTTCATTCCGTAGACCCCGGCGATAAATGTCAACGGGATAAAGATCGTCGAAATGATCGTCAATACTTTCATGATTTCGTTCATCCGGTTGGATATACTGGAAAGATAGAGATCCATCATTCCCGATAAGAGTTCACGATAGGTTTCGATCGAATCGATGCATTGATAGATGTGATCATAGACATCGCGCAGATACGGTACCGTTTCTTTGCGAATTTCCTTCGGTTCATCGTTGATCATGCGTGACAACACTTCACGTAGTGGCCAGATGGCTTTATGGAGATAGAGTAGATCCCGTTTGTATTGCCTTAGAATCGTCAACAGATCCATATTCGGCTTCACCAACAAATCTTCTTCGCGAGCGTCGATCAAATCGCCAAGCGTCTCCAATACGTCGAAATACGCATCCACGATCGCATCGAGGATCGCATACACCAAATGGTCGGCTTTCCCTTGTCTAAGATTGCTTGTGGGGACTTCGAGACGTTTGCGGATCGTGTTGAAGACATCGCCGTCGTGATCTCCGATGGTGATGACGGTTTGTTGGTCAAAGAGGATCGAAAGGTTTTCAAACGCAAGCTCTTCGCCATCGTAATAGATCATCTTACAGTTCAGATAGGCATACTCCTCGTAGGTCTCCAGTTTCGGTCGTTGACCTTCCAGAAGGATGTCTTCGATGATCAAAGGATGGACCCCGAATGGTTTCAGGATGGTGTCGATTTGCGCTTGGTCTTTTTCTTTATCGACGTTGATCCAAACCACATCGGATTCTTTCGATGCTTTTTCGCGGATGTAAGTTGAATAGTCGATTCTCTCGATTTGCTTGCCATTGTATAGTACGACTTCGATCTCGTTATTCTGTGTCGGTTGACTCATCACTCTACACCGCCCTTTCGTACTTCATCCATCACGGCTTTGGCGACCGTATCCGCAACCCTGGGGTCAAAGACATCAGGGATGATATGTTCTTCGTCCAATTCTTCGTCCGAAATTAACGATGCCAAGCCGATCGCCGCCGCGATCTTCATCGGTTCGGTGATTTGTTTCGCTTTGGCGGATAAAGCTCCTTTGAAAAGCCCGGGAAAGACAAGGACATTATTGATTTGGTTCGGTCGATCCGATCGTCCTGTTCCGACGACTCGGATTCCGGCTTCCTTTGCGAGATCATAAGTGATCTCCGGTTCCGGGTTGGCCATCGCGAAGAGTACCGCGTCTTTATTCATCGATTTTGCCATCTCTAGAGTGACAAGTCCGGGAGCGGAAACACCGATGAACACATCGCTTTTCGCCAAGGCTTCCGCCAAAGTTAGATTTTCTTGATGAATGTTGACGAAATCCGATAACTCGACTTGTAGGAAATCCTGTTCCATCGCTTTTTCACGCGTTACGACGCCGAACTTGTTGAAGGCGTAAAAGTTTCGAAATCCATAGTCGCGCAAAAGTTTTAAGATCGAAGATCCGGCGGCACCCGTGCCGCTGACGGTAATCGTCATGTCTTCCTTGTTCTTACCGGTCAAACGCAGACTGTTGATCAATCCGGCTAAAACTACGATCGCGGTGCCGTGTTGATCGTCATGGAAGACCGGAATGTCCAGCTCTTCCTTCAACCGTCGTTCGATCGTAACGCAACGCGGTGCGGAAATATCTTCTAAGTTGATCCCTCCGAACGAAGGTGCTAAGGCTTTACAAATTCTGATGATTTCTTCGGGATCTTGAGTGTCCAGACAGATTGGAACGGCATTTAGTCCGCCGAAACGCACAAACAAAGCCGCTTTCCCTTCCATGACCGGCATGCCGGCTTTCGGACCGATATTTCCCAACCCCAATACCGCCGAACCGTCGCTGATGACCGCGACCGTACTGTTGACCCAAGTCAGATCATCGATCCGCTTTGGATCGGCTTGAATCGCCAGACAAGCGGCAGCGACACCGGGGGTATATGCCAAAGCGAGTTGGGATCGATCGTCGATCGGCGCATGTGAAATCACACGCAGTTTTCCCTTCCATTCCTTATGTTTTCGTAACGCTTGCTCGTATATATCGCTCACATCCAATCCTCGCTTTCCGAAATACGATTCAGATTAAACACCATAATTCTTGACCTTACTGACATATGCGGCTAGTAACATTCCGATAAAGATGACAAGCGCGCTACCGTAAATGGTCGCGTCATAAGAGAAAGCATCGGCGACTGTGCCCCAGATCAATCCGCCGAAGAAATATCCGATATCACTAAACGCGAAAAACAATACGTTCGCGGAAGCTTTCTCGTGATAACCGACATGACGTACGACCATCGTGTTCAATACAACATAAAGGAAGTTGTGGCAGAACCCTTGGACGATCGCCAGAAGTCCCCACATCACGACCGAACCGGTCAAGGTTAATCCCAAGAACATTAAGGCATAGAGGCTTCCGATGGCTACGAATACAGAAGGAAGACGATAGCGTGCCATGATTCGAGTCGTTAAAACACGTGCCACCAACAAGCCCAAGAAGCTTACCAAAAAGAAGAAACCGACATTGGGAATACCTTGTTGGCGGGCGAAGAACGATAAGAAATTCGCCATTCCGGACTGTAGAAACAAGAGCACCATGACAACCAACGAAGGAAACAAGGCGCGGGTTTTATAGATCGGCAACTTCGCTTTCACGATCTCATCGACGATGACTTCGATCTTTCCTGATTGAAATCGTAATACGATAAAGAGTGCTGTGCCGAGAAAAGCGAGGATCGCCGTCGCCACAAACATACGTGTGAATTGGTCTCCCACGATCATCAACATACCCAGATACGGACCGATCGCGGAAGAAGCTTGATTGAAGATCGCATAGGTCCCCATGCCTTTCAAGAGTTCCTCATCGCTAAGCGAACGGGAAATCAGGGTTGCGGTGGACGTGGACACGAAACAGATGCCGATCCCTTGAAGGATACGCGCAAAGACGATCCAAATCGGATCGGGTGAAAATGCGAAAACGAGATAGACGATCAAGTAAGATACCGCTCCGATAACACCGACCCAAATCGCATCCAAACGATGGATCAACCATGCGCAAAGCGGACGTGATGCCAGGGCGGACAAGGAAAGCAACGATGCGATCAATCCGATCCATCGCAACGGAATATCGAAGGTCGTCAGATAAATCGGCATCGTCGGCAAGGTCATCTGAAGTGCCAACGCGAATAAGAAAGTAATGACCAAGGTGGTCAGATAAATCGCTTTGCGATTTCGGAAATCCATCGTATTCCCCCCTTTCACGATGTTGATAAAATTAAGTGTTTATTCGCCGGGTTTTTCCCAGGATAAGATACGTCGTTGTCCCTGAAGTGAACGGATCTCGCTGACTTCTTGGCTGACTTCCAAGGTACCCAAATAGTCATTGTCTTCATTGCGTAATGCGAAATATTGGATCACGACGAATTTGGGTCCCATGGGGATCCAGAACATCGCTTGGTTTTCCTTGTTTTGCTTAAAGGAATCGATGATATCCAAAACGACATGCACGCTATGTGCCGGATGACAATTGCGGACATCACGGCCTAAGATCGCCGGCGAGCGCGGAAAAATACGATCTTTCGCGTTATTGAAGAATCGAACTTTATCGTCCGCATCCACAAACGTGACATCGACCGGTAAAACGCTAAACATCGCGATCAACTCTTCCGTACTCATCGTCCCGGTCGGAGTGCTGAAACTTCCTGCGGGAAGAATTGTTTTTTTGGACTGCGGTTTGATTGGCGGTGTTATGTATGCGAATCCATATTCGAAGCTCTCTTCCAATAGGGCATCTTTCTCATTGGTCGAAAGCATTTCTTGCGCGCACGGAAACAAAATGTGTTCTTCCTTGTCGATCGATCCGTACAATTGGAAATAAAGTAGTCCGATTTGCGTGTCGATCGCTTTGATATCCAGTTCTTCCGTCGCAAACAACGCGACACAACGCTTGATTTGCTGGCGTATGACATCATGCAAAGACCACATGACTTTCAGCCCTTCGAATCGTTTCTGCTTCAGTTCAAGCACCGGAAACAACAGGTTTTCTTTCTTTTGGAAATGGATGTTATACGGGCTCAAGGCTTGGAGAAAGGAAACATAAATGTCACGATCTTGTTGGTGTTCGCGACGTAAAATCGTCGGTCGCAATCCCTCCAACATCCCGATCAAAGCCTTGTTCTCTTGGCGCAAGGTCCCGATGAAGTCATTATTATCCGGCTGCGGCCAAACGAATTTCTTATGGGATGTCATAAAGACATGCATGAACTTCTCGAGATTGGACAATACCGCATCCACATCTTCACCTTTCTCCAAACGACGAGTCATCAATTCCATCGTTTCCATCGGAGTGACATGGGTGATGTCGGATTCAAAAACATGATAAAGATCAAATCCGTTCTCCCCCGCATTAACACGACGGATGTATTCCTCCAATCGTAGAATACGTGCTTCGTCCATGATCTTTCCTCCTTAGTTGGTAACCTCGGGCAAACTTTCAACAAACGTTAAAAACGCTTCGTAATCGCCGACATGATCGGCATCGATCTCCACGTTTTTCTTATTGATTAGATGATTTGTGATCAAATAGGTTTCGATCCCTACTTTTTTAGCGACCATGTCTTCGATCGCGTCATTGCCGACCATGACCACTTCTTCGCCCTTCAACCCCAACACGTCAAGCAATTCACCGAAGAATTGCGGTTGCGGCTTGCAATAGTGGTTGTCCTCAAAGGATGTGACATAGGTAAAATCTTCACGGTTCAACCCTGTCCACCCGATCCGTTTTTCGATCGCGATCCGAGGGAACATCGGATTGGTCGCGATAACCAATTGATAGCCTTTTTCTTTTAAAATCCGTACGGCTTGTTGGATTTCAAGATTCTCGACGACCGCTTGGCGAACCGCATCGAATCCGGTCAAGTAAAACTCCTCAAACCGACGTTGCATTTCATTCAGTTGTCCGTTGACGACGCTTCCCAACGCTTCCATGAACGCGGTTTCGTTGGTAACGTGTCGTGTATCCGCAACCATGGCCTTGGTCGCTCCCCAAATCAAGCCTACGAATTCTTGAGGAGTATACATATCGGTGAAACGGGAAGATAAGCCGTGGAAATAGATTTCTTCGAACTTCTGTTGGTCGACAGGAAGCAAAGTTCCGTCCAAGTCAAAAAAGAATGTCGTTTTCGTCATACTGCACCTCACAGTAACATTGTATTCAATCGTTAGGGACTGTGTCAATTGAAAGTGGGACTACCGATGCAAAGCAATTCTCTTCAATCGGATGCATTTTTCATTGAAACGAATTCGTTTTCTTGTTCCGTACGAATTTCGAGCCTGATTTTTGACCTTCCATTGAGTATACGTTACACTATTTCTATCAAGGGAAACGTATTCCCAAAGCGAGGTATCCCGATGACAAATCCCAAAGTCGATGCATTTCTAACTCGTTCTACCCAATGGCATGATGAGTTCGTGAAACTGAGATCGATTTTTCTCGAAACAACGTTAAGCGAAGAGTTAAAGTGGGGACACCCCTGTTATGCGTACGAAAGACGAAATGTGGCTTTGATGCATGGATTTAAGGACTATTGCGCGATCTTATTTATCAAAGGCGTGCTTCTCGACGATCCCCATCATATCCTTGTCCAGCAAACCGAAAACGTACAATCCGCACGTCAACTGCGTTTTAAAAGTGTTGCGGAGATCGAGGAGGTCGAAGGTTTTATACGAGAATATCTGAACGAAGCGATTGAAAACGAGAAAGCCGGTCGTGATGTGGCGTTTAAGACTCCGCAAGAGTTTGCGATGCCTGATGAATTGATTGAGAAATTCGAGGAGGATCCAAGTTTAAAGATCGCATTTGAAACGCTAACACCCGGAAGACAAAAGGCATATCTTCTCTATTTCGCAAAAGCCAAACACGCACAAACACGCAGAGATCGGATCGAGCGATACATTACTCAAATCAAAGACAACAAGGGCATGGATGATTGATCAATACGTTGAAACCGTACGAATTCTCGTACGGTTTATTATTTTTTATGGTAACTTAGTTTACTTGATTCTAGCTTTAACTTCCTCAATCGAAAGTCCGTGTTCTTTGGCGATTTTCGCTAGATCATCATACTCGGGTTTACTCCGTTCAACCCCATAACCGACCGACTTTTTCAATCGGATATCCCCAAATTCGGAACGTACGATTTCTTCGCTTCTTTCTAGAGTATGGCGTTGAAATCCGTGGAAACGAATACCAATCGTTGATGTATGCTTGAAAAGCAACTTCGCCATTTTTTCTTTGTCTTGCGGCTTGCATAGACACGCCAATTGAGTCGCGGGACGACTTTTTTTCATAACGATCGGTGTTAGATAGACATCCAACGCGCCGTTTTCCAACAAGCGTTCCATGGCGAATCCGATGCTTTCGGCACTCATATCATCGAGGTTACATACAAGTTCAACGACGTCATCTTTCAAATCCGATGTTACTCCGATAAAAGCACGGACGCAATTGGCTGCCGGGAAGTCTTTCTTTCCCATACCATAGCCGATCTTACTTACGGTCATCATCGGCATCGGTCCGAACTCCTTCACGAAATGTTTAAGTAACGCAGCTCCGGTCGGAGTACAGAGTTCGCCTTTTACCTGTCCACCGTAAATCGGTACACCTTGTAAGATCGTAGCGGTCGCGGGAGCCGGAACCGGCAGGATTCCATGAGCACATTTCACCTGTCCGCTACCGACATGGATCGGTGATGCGAGGATTTGATCAGGCTTGAGTTCGTGGATCAATAGACAAACGCCGACGATATCCGCAACCGCATCCATCGCCCCGACTTCATGGAAATGCACTTGATCGACCGGTTTTTGGTGGGCTTTGCTTTCCGCATCGGCAATCAACTTGTAGACCGCAAGAGTATCTCTGACCACGTTTTGAGGTAAATCGAGATGATGGATCAAGTGTTCGATTTCACCCATCCCGGCATGCGAATGTTCGTGATTATCATGGTGGTGCTCATCATGAATATGATTGTGATGATCGTGATCGTGATGTTCGTGATGTTCGTGCTCGTGGTGATGATCGTGATCATGTTGTTCGTGATCGTGATGATCGTGATCGTGTTCGTCAGAGTCATGATGGTGATGATGCTCATGGTGATGAGAATCTTCGTTCTCTTCTTCACCATGAATCAAAACATTCATATGTGTTCCGGAGATACCGCATTTCATCGAAGACTCAGCCGAAACAACCACACCGGGAATATTCAATGCATTAAGACGACGTAGGAAATCTTCTGGGTTGGGATGGAGTTCAAGCAATGAAGCCATCAGCATGTCGCCGGCGGCACCCATATTGCATTCGAAATACAGGGTCTTCATTATTTCACCCCCATATGGTTGATCATACTGGCCATATAGGCAGCCCCGAATCCGTTATCGATATTGACGACGCTCACGCCGCTGGCACAGGAGTTCAGCATCGATAATAACGCGGAAAGTCCGTTGAAAGAAGCTCCGTAACCAATGCTTGTGGGAACGGCGATGACCGGACAATCGGCCAAGCCGCCGATCACGCTAGCCAACGCGCCTTCCATGCCTGCGATCGCGACGATGACTTGCGCGTTCATGATTTCTTCGGTATGGGCAAGCAAACGATGCAAGCCCGCGACACCGACATCATACAAACGAACGACACGATTTCCAAGAACTTCGGCCGTCAAGGCCGCTTCTTCCGCTACCGGCATATCACTGGTTCCTCCGGTCGCGATGACGATCGTTCCGATTCCATTGGGTACCGGTTTACTCCCGACGACACCGACACGGCTTGTCGTATCATAGTCTAACGGATGTACTGTCTTGACGAATTCAGCGGCTTCATTTGACATCCGTGTTATTAAGATTGTCTTTTGGCCATGTTCCAACATGGCACTGATGATTCCCGCGATTTGTTGCGGTGTTTTTCCGGCACCGTAAATGACTTCCGCGATCCCTTGACGCAAAGACCGATGCGCATCGACTTTTGCGTAACCGATATCGTTGAACGGTTTCATTTTAAGTTGGAATGCGGCTTGGTCGACGCTGATTTGTCCTGAAGCGACTTGATTGAGAATCAGATAGATGTCTTGTTTGTCCATGTTGTTCCTTACCGTTCTTTTAGATCAAAGAATACGTTTTCGAAGTAGAATGCAAATCTTCGCAAGATTTCATCTTTTTGTTGGAGCATTAATGGAAACTGATCTTTGGGTAACTGGATGCGTGCCGCATCATGGAAGTACCTTACTCTAAAATCGGTGAATCCTAAATCGAAGAGTTCGGCTTCACACATTTCAATACGCTTTAATAAGTCCTTGGTGATTTTTACTCCGGTCGGCATCCGTGTCGCCAAGCAAGCGTAGGCCGGTTTATCCCATGTGAACAGTCCGGCTTCTTTGGATAATCGTCGAACTTCCGCTTTCGTGATACCGCATAACCGTAACGGTGACAAGACTTCAAGTTCACCCAAAGCCTTCATGCCCGGACGATCATCTCCGTCATCGGAAGCGTTGGTCCCGTCAATGAGTGTTGTATATCCGTCCAAGATCGCCTGTTTCTTCAAACTCTTGAATAACGCGTTCTTACAGTGATAACAGCGGTCTTTCGGATTGGCGCAGACTTCGGGGAAATCTTCAACATCATAACGCAATACCGTCACTTCGGCACCAAGTTCACTGGCCATGCGCATCGCATCTTCATATTCGAACTCGGGTTGAAACGCGGTTTTGATAAAGTAAGGCTTCACATTTGCGCCATACTTCAGAGCGGCATAGAGTAGAAACGATGAATCAACTCCGCCGGAAAAACCAAGTGCGATTTTGGGATAAATTTTGAAAAATTCTTGTAGGTTCATTTCTCCTCCATCGGCCGCACCGCGGCTTCGATTCCACATTCTTCCATCAATTTCTTGTCATATAACATCGTATGCGGATCCCCGTCCGCAAAGATCTTCCCGTCTTTTAATAAGATCGCTCGTGAACAAACCTCAGCCACAAACGGTAAATCATGGGTCGCAATCAATTTCGTCGGCTTCAGTTTTTGAAGGGACTGAATCAAGTTTCGACGTGCTTTCGGATCCAAAAACGCAGTCGGTTCGTCAAATAACATTAGCGAAGGTTCCATCACCAAGACACCTGCGATCGCGGCCATCCGCTTCTCGCCACCCGAAAGTTTCAAGGGCGAACGATGTTTCAGTTTCATGATGTCAAGTTGGTCGAGACATCGGTCCACGGTCGCCTCGATCTCCTCTTCCGC
Source organism: uncultured Erysipelotrichaceae bacterium (assembly GCA_942492825.1). Classification (GTDB taxonomy): domain Bacteria; phylum Bacillota_I; class Bacilli_A; order Erysipelotrichales; family Erysipelotrichaceae; genus GWE2-51-13. Next base: position 769,913 of record OW818635.1, read on the forward strand.
AATTCCATAGTTGCGTAAACCGAAAGCGACATCTTCGTAAATCGAAGGCATGAATAATTGGTTGTCTGGATTTTGGAAAACAACCCCGATTCTTTTTCTGATTTCACCGACCGTATGCGGTTCAAGTTTGAGTTCATCCACTTCGATCGTTCCATGCGATGCGACAACGCCGACCAATGCCAAAAGCAGTGATGTTTTCCCAGCTCCGTTGGCTCCGATCAACGCGACCGTTTCGCCGTCATGGATCGTAAGATCAATGGAATCGACAGCCCGGGTCTTATCCGGATAAATGACTGAGAGTTGCGTGAGTTTTAGCATAGCGTGACTTTCATGATCCAAGGTTGGAAAAGTTGATTAAGATCGATAAACCGAAAGAATATAGGGAGTCCGATTGCGATCAATAAAAACAGGTAATCATTGAATTTCAAGGAGCGTTTTCGTCGCTTACGGTCATACCGACCATATCCGCGGCATTTCATCGCGTTATATACATGTTCCGCACGGTCGATGCTTTTCAGAAGCAACTGACCCACAAAACTTCCCATATCTTTCAGTTCGATGCCTTTGTCTGAGTTGTGCCGCAATTTATACGCGATGATCATCACCGACGTCTCTTCCGCCAAACTACCAAGATACCGATAGGTCATTTCGAAAAGAGTGACCAACAGATCCGGGATATGCATCCGACGCATTTGGGCGGTGATTTGGGTAAACGGCGTGACCGCAACCAAGATCAATACCGCAGCGACGCAGAGGAATGTTCGAAAAAGTAAAACGATCAAGGACACAAAACCATAACTGAAATTCAATCCCGAGATCGTAAACATCGTCGCTTGATCGAAGAATACATTGGATAAACCCGCGAAAAGCGAGAAAGGTAAAGCTATTACGACCCGCTTCAATATCATCGCATACGGTGTTTCGCTCAAAGACATCAATAATACCGGATAGAAGATAAAGGGGGTCAATGCGAAGAATGTATGACGGTCAAATGAAAGGACAAGAACGATATAGAAAAACGTCGCAAGGATCTTCACCGAAGGATGAAGATCATGGATGACCGAACGACCCGATGAGAGTTGTTCGAGCGTATAGATTTCATGGATCTTACTTCTTACATCGACCATAGGTTCCCTTTTCTAGCGAAATATTAAGCGGAAGTTGATTTGATCTTTTTCTTCTTAACAACATAAATCAGAACACCGACCCCACCCGCAAGCGCGAAGGTGATCAAACTACCGATGATACCTGCCAAGCCGGTACCGTTCGGATCGTTCGAGGGCGCATACCCCGGAAGAAAGGACGTCAGTTCTTGGATTTTTGCGGAAAAAGCATGGATACTTTCGTTGTTGAAGAGTTCACTTACTCCCGCGACATTTTGAATCGACCATTCCAAACCATCCGGATTGACCGATGCGAAATAGGAGAGACCGCCCGCAATCAACAAACTCGCGATCCCGAACACGAAAAGCAACTTACGGATTTTAAATTTCGGTCTTATACTCCTTGTCTCTATGGCTTCATCCAGGATTTCAGGTCGTGTCTTATACACAAAGTTCAACACCAACGCGGTGACGATCCCTTCCACGATTCCGATGGCCAAATGAATCGGTTGCATCATCAAGGAGAACGCCGCAAACGGTAAGGCGGTTACGCCTGAAAACAAAGTTTGGATCACTACACCGAAAGCACCTAACTGAAGTGCGACAACAGCGGAAAGAATCGATGCGATCGTCAATCGTTTCGCGTCGATTCCCTTTTTAAGAATCGGTTTATAAATTAGCGGATAAACGATCAGACATGGGATCACCGCTATATTGAACAAATTTGCACCCAAAGCGAACAAGCCGCCATCGGCGAAAAACAACGCTTGGATCAATAAGACAGCCGATAAGGTCAGCATCGCAGGATATCCCCCAAGCATCGCCGCCAACATCATCCCACCGCCGATATGGCCGCTTGATCCCGTTCCGGGAATCGTAAAATTGATCATTTGGGCAGCGAAAATAAACGAACCGGTGACCGCCATTAAAGGGATCTTCCGTTCGATCACGTCAAGTTTGATTTTCGAAGTCGATCGTGCGATCGCCGCGGTACTCACGATGTACATCGTCGTACCGATAGCCGGAGAAAGAAGCGCATCTGCCATATGCATAAGGTTTCCTCCTTCCAAATAAAAATTGCCGATTGATTTCCGGGGTTACACCGAGGGAATTACCTTCATGGCAATTTTCATGTTGTTTTTACTTGTTAGCGTTCAATATTGATTACGATACTTTCGCGTGGCTGCAGCCACGGTTGAACTAGGTTCTGGTTGATTTTATTGTAGCATGCTTTTGAAAAGAAAAGTCTGACACTTTTCTTTTTGTGTACTAATTATTGCTAATTAAGAGTCGTATCTCTTCTACGACCGATTCGATCTGCTTCGCCAAGGTGACATTATCAAATCCAGCGAAGGTATTTCCGCATTTATTCATTGTTATCAAAATGCGATGCGCGTCGCTTTGACCGACAGCCACCGCCATTGTGGGCGTAACTTCCCCAAAGAGCGAATCGGCGATGACGATCCCCACCGGTCCTATGATAATGTCCGCTCTGCGACTGTTGACGACGACCGCGTTCTCGCCGGTCGCTCCATCGACACCGGCTTTGACCATCGTCGCCGTGGCGATACTGTTGGTTCCGACCGCCGTGATTTTCACATACGAAAACTGCACACGAATCGAATCGATCAGTTGTCGTCCCAGTTTCCCTCCTTGTCCATCGATGACAAGGATCTTGATTTCCGAGTCTTTTTTCATGTTGGTTACCTTTTCTTCATTATATCGCATCTTTAGGTACCATCAACCATAAATAAAACAATGAAAAAGCGGACTCCTTTGCGGGAATCCGCTTATCTTCAATCAACCTCCACCAACCGGCGGAAACAACGCGACGACATCCAGATCTTTGACGACATCGACCGGTTTACTGTGCCGTCCGTTGATCAACAAGATGGCGACATCCTTCGCATCGATCTTCAACGCATTCAGGATCGACTGCGCATCCGGATAGTCAGAATGCGGTAAATACAGGATCTTTTCCCGATTGTCCCGCAACGTTGCGAATAAGCGAACTTCGATCATGGCACCTCCGTAGGGATGGACTATATTCTCTTAAAGAAGTCCTAAGCGACGCAGCGTTTCTTCGGTCGGGAATGCGTCTTTCCATCCACGGACATCGTAATATTGAGGTAAGGTAATGTCAAGTTTGCTGACTTCACCTTTGGACGGACCTTCTTTGATCGGTTCTTTCAACAAACGTGCCGGTAACGTATCGTCACCCGCGACCATGCCTGCTTCTTTATTGAACATACGTTCGAGATTGTAGATACGTTCGCCGGCTTCCAAAACACCCGCGACATCGTAATTGGTCCCGGTCGCCGCGTTCAACATGCCCGCGTATTCCGGTGCGCCAAGCGCGAACGACGTAAATAAGCACATCCCGCTGGAGTCGATAACGGCGGTGAGATCTTGGAAGATCTTCGTCCAAGTGGCTTTACCTTCGGTTGCTAAACGATCCAACGGTTCAGGCAATCCGAGGACTTCCGGTGAAATCATGTAACCGCGAACGTGACATCCACCGCGATTGCTGGTGGCATAAGTGATCCCGATGCCTTGGATACCGCGCGCATCATACGCCGGCATCTCTTGTTTCTTGACGCTCATCGAGAATTCCGGAACGCCGTAGTGGGAACATAGACGCCATGAACCTTGCGCCATCAAACGACCCAACTCGTTGTCTCCGTAACCCATATGTTTCGTCCATTCGACGATCGCATCCGCATTGCCCCATGTCAGAGGAACGCCGGCGCAATCTTCTTCTTTGATGTAACCTTTTTGGTAGAGTTCCATGGCCGCCGCGATCGTGGTCGGAGTCGAAATCGCATCCAAACCAAGTTCGTTACACCAGTTATTCGCTTCGTTGATCTTGTTCAGATCGTCGATACCGCAGTTCGCCCCGAAAGCCCACAGCGGTTCGTATTCCGGTCCGCCGACCGTCTTCCCGTTCAGGTTGATGACACGGCCGCAACCGATCGGACAACGGTGGCAATACCCTTGTTTGATCAAGTATTTTTCTTTTAAGGTTTCGCCGCCGGTTTGATCCGCTGTCGCGAAATAGGATTCCTGCCAGTTTTTCGTCGGATAGGATCCGATATTATTGACGATGTTAACCAAAACCGCGGTTCCGTACGTCGGCAAGCCGGCTCCGGTAACGCCGTTTTCACGGATCTTGCGCAACGATTCGTTAACGACCGTACGCAAGGCTTCTTTATCGAACGGTTCGATGACGGTTCTCGACGAGGAAACGACGATCGCCTTCAACTGTTTGCTTCCCATGACGGCACCGACGCCACTGCGTCCGGCCGCACGATCGGCTTCGTTCATGATACAGGCTAACTCGACCATCTTTTCACCGGCCGGGCCGATGTTCAAGACGGAAGCGTCTTTCCCATGTTTTTCTTTCAAAATTTCTTCGACTTCAGATGAGATTTTTCCCCACAAGCCATCGGCCGGAAGAATTTCGACTTTATCGTCATGAATGCTCATGTAAACCGGTTTGTCCGCTCTGCCTTCGACGATGATTGCATCATAGCCGGCATATTTCAGTTTCGCTCCCCAGACACCGCCCGAGTTTGAACTTGCGATCATCCCGGTCAACGGCGATTTGGTCACGACCATGTAACGACCGCCGGTCGGAACGTTGCATCCTGTCAACGGTCCGTTGATGAAAACCAACATGTTGGCGGGTGATAGCGGATCGACTTTGGCGATTCCCGCATCCATAAGAATCTTTGTGCCTAAACCGCGGCCGCCGATATACTTTTTGGCAACAGCTTCGTCAAGGGCTTCGGTCTTGAAGGACAGGTCCGTCAAGTTGACGCGTAACATCTTGAGATTGTACGAAGTAGTCATGTGTTCCTCCTTTAGAACTGAAAAACAAGGGTGTCGGCCCTTGTTCGTGTTCGATGTCTGGGCCGCACAAAAATCATGCAGTCCCTTTCCATGTGGGAGGCGATCCCGTTTCCAGAACCACCCGTTGGTCGTTCTCCATTGGAGGAGAGTCGACTCGGAACTTATCTACTTCTATTATAAGCGCTTTCAGTGATTTGTGAACCGATTCTTTTATTTTTTTGTCGACTTTTTATCCACCGCATCCGCCTTCGATCAAATGGATCAAGATAACATCATAGCCCAAACGCGCCGCGATATCACAAGCTCGTTTCCCTTCTGCGTCGCACAGATTCCGGTCGACACCGGCGTCGATCAATCGTTTCACTTCATCAAGATTCTTATCCAATACAGCTTGGATCAACGGTGGATTTTGAAAGTTCGTCATGCGCACTCCACAAATCCGCGCGTCCAAAGACAGTCCGCACACGATGGATTTTGGCCGTTACAATCGCACAACGAATCGTTAACGTAATCACACGAATCCAGCAGATCGCAATCCGGACAGGATGGAAAGCGGTTGGCTAGATTTTGTAATCGTAAATCTCGATATAATCGGCTATCCCAGATTTCTTGCAACGTGTTTTCGTTAACATTCCCGTAATGATGCGGATAGATGGTCTTGCGTCGACCAAAGACATATTCGATGGAAGGATGCGCGAAACGATAACATGATGATACATTCCCGTCGGAATTCACCGTCATCGTTCCGTCCTCGACGAAAATACATTTACGTTCCGTTTTGAGTTCGATGTTCGGAAATTTGATCTGCATTTTATTACTCATCCCAAGGTTGAGCCATTCGTTGCGTTTTTGTTTCATCAAGGGATTTTCGTGTAGCGTATATAAGATTTGATCGACGTCTTCCGGCGTTTGCGGAAGAAGGTTGGACAAGATCAGTTTCATGAATCCCTTTTTATTCAATAACGGGATTAACGTCGAAACGTCATCGAGATTGTATTTGCTTAATACCAACTGCGCGATCAAAAACGGGCGGGTACGTCCAAGTTCCGTCCGACGCTGGATCAACTTTGCCACATTCGCAAACAATCGATCCAAATCGAAACAGCGGATCGTATAGAACGTATCATGCATCCCGTCGACCGATACGATTACCCTTTCAAACGAGGAAGCCAAGGTTTCGATGGTCTCATCGCTCCAAAAAAAAGCGTTGGTCGTGATGCTTAATTGAACCGAAGGCATACGTTTGACGATCGCATTGAAATCCGGATGTAAAGTTGGTTCGCCGATTCCGCCGAATACGACTTCGTTAAGAGATTCGATCGAATTCAGACTATCAACCGAACGATCCACCGTTTCTTTCGCCATTTGATGGAGATCCGTCCCCCAGTTTCGACGAAAACAACTGATACAGTTTAAATTGCATTTCTGCGTCAGTTCTAAATAGACTTTGCGGATCGGACGATTTTCCAACATATCGATACCTCTTTATATGTATATGTTTTTATTGTAGCACATCCCTTGGAATGTACGCACAACTTTTATGTCTTCTCAACGACTGAATTCTGCGATCGTATCTTCGCTTTGCATTGATTCAAGTTCTTAAAAATGTTACAATTGCACGGAATTAAAGAGAACGAAGTAAGAAAGGGATATCGGATCAACTCGATCCTTGGGGTAACGCATGGAACAAATCGCATTGGGCATATTCGCAGTCATGTATCTCTGTTTGTTGGTCTTCCCGAAATATCGGTCCTACATCGCCTTGAGCGCAGCGATCGTCTTCGTAGTCATCGGTGTCTTGCCTTCTGGTAAAGTATTAACTTCAATCGACTGGAACGTCATCCTGATGATCGGGGGTACGATGGGCATCGTTTCGTTGTTCATCGAATCCAAAATGCCTTCGTTGATGGCGGATTTCATTCTCGATAAAATGCCCAATGTCAAATGGGCAATCGTCGCATTGGCATTGTTTGCGGGGATCGTATCCGCTTTTATCGACAACGTCGCTACCGTCTTGATGGTCGCCCCCGTCGCGCTTGATATCGCACGTAAGTTGAAGATTTCTCCGGTCAACGCCATCATCGCGATCGCGGTTTCATCCAATCTGCAGGGTGCCGCAACCTTGGTCGGTGATACGACCTCGATCTTGTTGGGTGGTGCCGCGAAGATGAACTTCCTTGATTTCTTCTTTTATCAAGGCCGGATCGGGATTTTCTGGGTCGTTCAATTCGGTGCGATCGCATCAGCATTCATTCTTCTCTACATCTTCCGTAAAGATAACAAGCCGATTCATTTGACTGACAAAACAGTCGTCACGGATTACTTCCCTTCGTATTTGTTGGGCGGAATGGTTCTCTTATTGATTCTTGCGTCGTTTATTCCGGAAGCTTCCAAACTTCCTGAAACCAACGGTTTGATTTGCGTGTCTTTGATGGTTGTCGGTTTGATTCGCGAAGCACTCTTTAAGAAAAATCCTTCCCGCGTCGTTTCGACCATTCTGGAAATCGACGTTCAAACGATTCTGTTACTGGCGAGTTTGTTTGTGGTCATCGGCGGTATCAAGGAAGTCGGGATCATCGACAGTATCTCGAAACTCTTCGTTCAGTTCGCGGGGGATAACCTGTTTGCGATTTATACCTTAATCGTCTTCGCTTCCGTGTTTATCTCCGCCTTCATCGACAACATACCGTATGTCGCTACGATGCTTCCGGTTGTCGCATCGATCGCGACGCAGATGTCCGTCGACCCGACGATCCTATACTTCGGTCTATTGATCGGAGCGACCTTAGGTGGTAACATGACTCCGATCGGCGCTTCGGCCAACATCGCAGGTCTAGGGATCTTACGCAAAGAAGGACATGAGGTCAGTACCGCTACGTTTATGAAAATCGGGATTCCCTTCACCGTCGCGGCGGTGTTAAGCGGATATATCTTGATTTGGTTCATTTGGATGTAAGTAAAAAGACCTGCGGGTCTTTTTTTTCGATTGATTTAGTTTACAAACATGTAAATGAGATAGATGAGGAATCCATAGAACATAATCACCAATCCAACTCCAAGCCAGCCGAACTTTGAAGGTCTGAGTTCGCTCTTCTCTGCCCGCAACATACATTCCTGCCACAGATCACTTGAGATGCTTTTAATGATCAAGTAGATTCCCATAGGTAGAAGAACTAGATCATCCAAGTAGCCTAGGACCGGAATGAAATCCGGAATCAAGTCGATCGGTGAGAGCGCATACGCCAACACAAGCACAGGCAATATTTTCTTATACCATGCCACATCGGGTCTTCGATATAACAGTGACAAAGCGATCAGTTGTGTCTTAAGCCTCTTCATTCTTCCTCACCGATCAAATCGATGATACGGATGAAGTAGGATAAGGCATGATTAAAGGAATAATCCATGTCGATTCTTTCACCATATTGGTGGGCATCTTTTCCCAAGGGACCAAGATTCAAAAACGGAATGTTTAATTTTGCCATTTCTTCAAGCGGAAGATCATACCGTTTTTTGTAACTCGGAAAGACGGATCTTAGCACATCAAGATCGATGTCTTTTTCGATGCCTAGATATGACATATCAGTCAAACCTTGATAAACGGGATCGATCAGGAATGTTGTATCAGTTTCGGTTAAAAAGCGTTCGGTAACACGTCGAATCAAAGGTTTATCCGCGTTGCTTACGTTATGCGGATAATACGGTGGCAACAAGAACGCAGAAATCAATATTTTATCGCTTTGAATCGAATCCATATGATCCACCACATCCATCACGCACTTCGTACGTAAATCCAAATCAGAGGAATCCTTTTCTGAATCTTTGATCGGTTCAAACTTTGTTAGGATTTCAATCTCCGGATTTGTCCAATGTATCGTCTTACCGCATTTTGCTTCCATGGCTTGATGTTTCAGTCGACGATCTTCCATCACCTCAAACGCCGCTTTCTTTATTACTTCTACGAATTTATCCATCACATCCAAAGGAGTAGAAGTGAGTGTCATGACATTGAAATAGGTATAGGCATACAGTGGACTTTGTACGGTATAGGAAGTCTTTAGGTCGGTTTGTTTCAAACAAACCGGTGCCGGTGTAAACGCACTCTTGATTTGATCGCTGAAGTCGGGATTCAGTTCCATCCGATTGACGATTTGCGAAATGATCGAGTTGGGATTGACGCCTGAAAAGGGTTCGCCGACATGCGTTTCTTTCCCGCGTACTAAGACCGCAGGCAAAAGTTTTCCCGCACACCCGGTATGAATGCGCATCGTATTTTCATGTCGATCACTTGCGATGTCCGGTTCGCTGACAAGACATGCGACAAACCGATATCCTTGTTTCGCGTATACATCGAGTTGTTTGACAGCTTCGCGCATCCCGCGCGAATCCACTTCTTCGTCCGGAGTACTTAAAAGCAATAGGTTGACGTTCAGTTCATCCCATTTCTCGGCGAAATGACACATCGCTTCGATGCCTGCGTTGAGTCCCCATTTCATATCCGCGCATCCGCGTCCAAAAAGATAGTCACCACTCATTAAATCGATTCTTGCTTGTTCGTTCAGTTTATCGGGATGACTTTTGAGATGTTCGGTAAACGTGATCGGATCAAACGCCAATGATGCTTCCGCTCCATATTCTTCGATCCCGACGGTATCGTAATGACTTAAAAGGATCACTGTTTTCGATGTCGGTTTCTTTGCTTCCAATAAAGCGAATACGTTATGTCCGATGCCACCGCCAAGTGAAACCGGTTGAAGGAGAATATTTTCGGGATGTTGGTTAAAGTACGCGATTTTATTAAGTTCTTCCTCTAAAAAAGCACCGAACTTTGCTTCACCTTCGGTCTCACTGACACTTTTTTGATTGATGATACGTAGATAACGCTCGATGGCTTGTTGTTTGTCCATAATTACTCCCTGTCCATATCGGAATCCTTTTCTACAGAAAACCCCTGGAACCAGGGGTTAAGCTTGCGTATAACCTTTTTCAAACGCCGCAAGGTTGGCTTGGTTGAGTTCCGGTTTTTTCGCACCGAATTTCTCCAAGATCACATCCGCGGCATCCTCTTTCGAAAAGATGCCCATCGCTTTGATCAACGTACCGAAAGCGACCATGTTCTGCGCCTTCATCGCACCGGCTTCTTCGGCCAATGCGGGAAAATCACAGGCGATCACGGTGACATCCGTACGCGCTAACGTTGGGTCGATCATCGCTTTATTGACGATGACGATTCCACCAGGAGCGACTTTCGCTAAGAATTTATCCAAACTCGGCGCATTCATCGCCAACAAATGGGTAATTCCCGATGCGATGATCGGTGAAGCAACCGGTTGATCGTCCACCACCACGTGGCAATTGGCGGTACCACCGCGCATTTCCGGACCGTAGGAAGGCATCCAACTGACTTCCTTCCCTGCTTTCATCGCAAGTAACGCGACCATTTGCCCGACCGTCAATACACCTTGTCCGCCAAATCCGGCGCACACTAATTTTATAGGTTTCATTGTGCGGCTCCCTTGTCTTTATAGACACCCAAGGGGAAATACGGAACCATCTGTTCTTTGATTTGTTTTAACGCATCCAACGGCGTCACGCCCCACCCGACATTACAGGTGGACAATACTTCGATCAAGGAGAATCCTTTGCCTTCTTTTTGGGCTAAAAATGCTTTCTTGATGGCGGCTTTGGCTTTGCGTACGCTAACCGGATCGATGACCGTGACACGTTCGATATAGTAACTGCCGGGAATCGTCGCCAACATCTCCGAAATCCGAATCGGTTCGCCCTGTGTAGTGACATCGCGTCCGAGCGGTGAAGTTGTCGTGACTTGTTTCGGTAAGGTTGTCGGAGCCATTTGTCCGCCCGTCATTCCATAAATGGCGTTGTTGACGAAGATGACCGTGATGTTTTCGCCGCGATGCGCCGCATGGACGATTTCCGCCGCGCCGATCGAAGCCAAATCCCCGTCGCCTTGATAGGTAAATACGGTTTTATCCGGATGTGTCCGTTTGACACCGGTCGCAACCGCCGGAGCACGTCCGTGGGCGGCTTGAATCATATCGCAATTGAAGAATTCATAGCTCATGACCGAACAGCCGACCGAGGCGATCCCGACCGCTGTGTCTAAAAGTTCCAACTCTTCGAGCACTTCCGCAACCAAACGATGGATGATCCCATGGGTACATCCCGGACAATAGGTAAACGGAACATCGGTCAAACCGCGTGTTTTCTTGAATACCGTCGTCGTCATTTATTTGTCCTCCGCATGTTTCTGAAATTCACGGATCAGTTCAGCCGGTTCAAAGATGTTACCACCCATACGACCATAGAAGTGTACCGGGGTCCCGTATCCGACCGCCAACTTGACATCCATCAACATTTGTCCGCTGGAAAGCTCGGCCACAAAGAGGAATTTCATTTGCTTGCTTAATTCATAAATGCGTTTGTACGGAAATGGCCAAAGCGTGATCGGACGTAACATCCCGACTTTATAACCTTGTTCACGCAATTCGCCGATCGCCGATTTGGCGATACGCGACGGCGTACCGTAAGCCAAAAACATGTACTCCGCATCTTCCAGTTTATATTCTTCCCATAAGGTTTCGTTCTCTTCGATCGCGCGGTATTTCGCTTGAAGATGCAGGTTGTGCTCTTCCAGTTCATCCACGTTCAAATGTAGACTGTTGACGATATTGCGTTTGCGCACGCCCGAGTTCCCGTCGGCCGCCCACAAGAACGGTTCGATTTGGATCGGATCGGGATTCAGTTCGACCGGCTCCATCATTTGACCGATGACGCCATCGGCCAACACCATGACCGGATTGCGGTATTTCGCCGCGGTTTCCAGTCCTTTGCGGACCAAACTTGCCGCTTCCTGAATACTCGCCGGAGCATAAACCGGAACATGATAATCGCCGTTGCCGCCCCCGCGGGTCGCTTGATTGTAGTCGCCCTGCGAAGGTAAAATCCCGCCCAAGCCCGGACCCCCACGGGAAATACTGACGATCAACGCCGGCAATTCCGCTCCGGCGCAATAACTGATGCCTTCTTGTTTGAGCGCGATGCCCGGCGAAGAGGAGGAAGTCATAACCAAAGCCCCCGAAGCGGCGGCACCGTAAACCATATTGATCGCCGCGACTTCACTTTCGGCTTGGACAAAAACCCCGCCACTGGAGCGCATGTATTTCGCCATATATTCGCACAACTCGTTTTGCGGGGTGATCGGATAGCCGAAATACGCCCGGCAACCGGCGACGATCGCCGCTTTCGCGATCGCTTCGTTGCCTTTCATCAATTGTTTTGCCATCTTATTTGTCCACCCTTTCCACCGTGATGACGGTATCGGGACACATCAGCGCGCAGCTGCCGCAAGCGATGCATTTGTCCGGGGCGAAACTATGGCTCGGGTGATACCCGATCGCATTCATTTTCGAAGCATCCAATTCCAAAATATGGACGGGACAGGCATTGACGCACAATCCGCATCCTTTACAGCGATTCTCATCGAACGTAACGATACCTCTCAACGGGAGTCTCCTTTCATCCATTCCTTGCGCATCACCCAAGAGTCGACCGCAAGGATTGTCGAATTTATTTCATGCATCAAGTCTACCATAAAACGTGCATCAAGCATGGTGAAAATTATCGGAATATTCACTTGTTTCGAAAATTTCTCAACTTCGTGATTTGCTTTACGTAATAATTCGATCTCGGTCTGATCCAATAAATGCGTATTGTGGACCAACCCGGTCACATTGAGACCTTGGTGTTTCAAATCAAGGATAAACTGACGCGCATCCTCGACGCTACTTTCATCACGCATCAAGTTGATCACCAGCCAAACTTCGCATTGATCCAACACATCCTGAAATAAGGTCAAAGGATGCGTTCCGGCGATGCTTCCGGCCAAGTCGACCACGACCTTATCGCCACGTCCGATATAGCTACCAACATCCCCACTCAGTCCCGGTAGATCCGCATTCGTCGAATTCCCGGTATTATTACCGATAACGGTAACCCCTCGTTCAAGAAGCCACGAGTACACTTCACGTGGCCGAAAATACGGGTTCAGAACATCCAGATCCGCCAAAAAACAAGGTGCCTGCGTTAGCGCATATTGAATCGCGAATTCGCTCTTGCCGACCCCGGTCGGACCGGTACAGATGACCGCCGACTTCATTTTCCGAGATAGATGGATTTGATCTTACTCATCATTTCGATCCGTTTCTCAGCCATTTCATCCGCGACCAAATAGGTCGGCTTGTTGGTTTCGATGGAAGTACGGATGATTTCGCGGATACGGTCGTAGATCACATCGACCTGACGCAATACCGCATTGTAATCGTAGCCGATGATTTCCTGATAGACGTTGATCAAACCACCCGCATTGATTACGTAATCCGGCGCATAAAGAATTCCCAAATCATGGATCTTTTGACCATCGGTCTCCGAATCCTTCAGAACGTTATTGGCGCATCCTGCGATGATCTTACATTTCAATGTCGGGATGGTTTCGCTATTGATGACGGCACCCAGTGCGCAAGGCGCGAAGATGTCGACATCCAAGCCGATGATCTCATCACCGCTTACCGCTGTCGCCCCAAAGAGTTTCACGGCTTCTTCGATGCGCTCCGCATCCAAGTCATAGACAAATAGCTTCGCCCCTTCATCGCTCAAGTGCTTGCAAAGGATCATTCCGACATGGCCTAACCCTTGAACCGCGACCGTCATCCCTTCCAGTTTCGACGTTCCGGTCAACTCTTTCACGCAAGCTTTGATCCCTTTATAGACACCCAACGCCGTTAACGGCGAAGGATCACCTGATGTATTGCGAAGTCCGGTGACATGTTCGGTTTCCATATGGATGTATTCCATATCTTCCGGCGATGTCCCGACATCCTCGGCCGTGATATACCTTCCGCCTAAGGATTCCACATATTTCCCGTACGCACGCCAGAACGCCTCGCGACGAACCGTATCCGAACGTAGTTTCTTTGAATTGCCGATCAAAACGGCTTTCCCACCGCCAAGATTCAAGCCGGCGCAAGCCGCTTTCTTGGTCATACCGCGCGCTAACCGTAGAACATCCAGGACCGCATCTTCTTCACAGGCATAATCCCAAATCCGGGTTCCGCCCAACGCCGGTCCTAAGACAGTGTTGTGGATGCAGATCAATCCCTTTAAACCGGAACTGCGGTCATGCATGTAGACCAACTGCTCATATCCATACTTCTCCATGTAATCGAATTTTTCCATGTTCCCTCTCCATACGCATCGCGTATCTGGTTTACCGACAACAATACTAAGGGTTAGTATACAAACAATTTTTGAAGTAATCCACATTTTTCCGATTATATTTCGAAATTCGCCAAATAAAATCCGATATTCATATCAAGTATTGATTTCATTACGATTATCGGTACGTTGAACTTCGATTTTCGGAACAAATCCCAAAATATATCAATCCATTTGGCGCATTGCAATCGTTCACCGATCTTTCTTCCTGCGCTTAATTCCATGTACAGTATAACAAACTTTTTCGTGCACTCACCTTTCCTAACGAGAATTCGTCGTGAACATTATGTGAAAGTTCGTAAAAATGTAAGCGTTTACACATCTCGTTGAAAAGCCTTGTACCGGCTTTCCTGAAAAGTCGGAAACATGTCGGAGAATGGCGTTACATTTGCCGATTACTTCATTGACAAACGTCAAATATTTTTGATTCAATCAACTATATTGACATATATCAAAATTCTTTCGCTTACTGTATACTATGGATTAGAAACTTCAGTGGAAACAATCTTGTTTCAAAAGGAGACCTATGTTTAGCGAAAAAGCGAAAATTCAGCTGTTGGTGAAAGTCGCCAAACTCTATTATATGGAAAACAAGAATCAGAGCGAGATCGCTACGATCTTAGGAGTCAGCCGTTCCCTCATCAGCAAATACCTTTCCGATGCCAACGAACTCGGGATCGTCGAAATCAACATCCACGATTTACTCTTGGATGACGAAAATCCATTAGAAGGATTAATCGCACGGTACAACATCCAAGGCGGACGTATCATCCCCTTCAGTAACAATGAGGATTTGATGAATCAATGGATGATCGATCAATCGACCCAAACTTTGATTCAAACCTTGGATGGCGGCGAACATGTCATCGGCCTCGGATGGGGATCCACGATCGGCGAAGTTGTCTCCAATATCGCCAAAAGCAACCTGGGACGCGGGATTTCCGGTGAAATCGTGCCGATCATCGGAAACGCACCGATCTCCAACCGTGCCTACCATACCAACGAATTGGTACGGATGTTGAGTGAAAAGACGCAATTAAAACCATCGTATTTATACGCCCCGGTCATCTGCGCTTCCGATGCGGAACGTGAGGCATTCACCGGCGCCGAGAGTTATCGTGATCTGACGGAAACTTGGGATCGGTTGGATACGGTCATCGTAAACATTCGCAATCACCCTTCCGTGCCCGATTTGGCGACCGTCGCCCGCTTCGATAACAAGTTAAACGAACAAGGTGCGGTCGGAATGATTTTGGGTTATTACTTCGATATCAACGGAAACTTCATCACCGGTGAAAATGACTTTGCGATCCAGATCCCGCTTGAAAAGATCCGCAAAACACGCAAAGTCATCGCTTTAGTTTCTTCGCGTGTTCGTATCGAAGCGATCATCGGAGCACTGAAGACCGGATTGATTACGCACATCGTGCTCAACCGAAAAGCGGCCGAAGAAATCCTACATCGTAAACCCTAGGGAAATCCATTTCGGATTTCCCTTTTACTAAACAAAAACTAACTTTTACTTATATTTGTTGTCATTTGTCAAGTTTCATTAATTGATTGACATTTGACATTTCACCGTGCTACATTCAAGGTGGAGGTAATCGTATGATCCTTGATAAAAGCCATTGGGTGAAAATGCTTCGTTGCGTCGCAGTACGCTTGCATGAAAACAAACTCTACCTTTCGGAAATCGACTCCAAGTTTGGTGATGGCGATCATGGGGTGACTATGAACAAGATCGCAGATGTCATCGAATTAACCTGTGACCTTTGGTTACAAAACGATTGGACGATTTCGCAGTATTTTTCGGACCTTGGTGATCGTATCACCAACATCAGCGGCGGATCGGCCGGACCTCTCTACGGAACCTTCTTTTCCGGATTAGCGTTAGAGGAGAATCAATCGGTATGCGATGCTACTTACATAAAACAAATGTTGAACCACGGCCTTGAGGAACTCCAAACCATCACCAATGCGAAGGTCGGTGATAAGACGATGATGGATACGTTGATCCCAGCAATCAGCGCAGCGACCTCCAGCCCGGATGACATCAAAATCTTATTGCATAATGCCCGGGATGCCGCCATCGAAGGCGCCCAAGCGAGCGAACATTATATCAGCCGGTTTGGTCGGGCGAAGAGTTATAAGGAAGCGACGATTGGCACTCCGGATGCCGGAGCTGTCAGTTGTTCTTATATTTTCATAGGCTTATATGAAGGTTTACTCTCATAAACATCGAAAGGAGATTCCCTATGAGAATGAAAAAGTTTATCAATGATCCCGCGAATTTAACCAAAGAATGTCTCGAAGGTCTTGCGTTAGCCAACTCCGATTTGATCGAACTGCATCCCAATAACATCGTCGTCAACAAAAAATTGAAAGACGCCGACCGTGTCACGATCGTGACCTTGGGCGGTGCCGGCCATGAACCGGCCTTAAGCGGTTTTGTGGGCGAAGGCATGTTGGATGTCAGCGTCGTCGGCGATATTTTCGCCGCTCC
Source organism: uncultured Erysipelotrichaceae bacterium (assembly GCA_942492825.1). Classification (GTDB taxonomy): domain Bacteria; phylum Bacillota_I; class Bacilli_A; order Erysipelotrichales; family Erysipelotrichaceae; genus GWE2-51-13. The sequence goes on from OW818635.1 coordinate 786,665, forward strand.
GGGTCCGCAGGCGTGTGTCGAAGCCATCAAATTGGCTGACAAAGGCAAAGGTGTCCTCTTTATCGTTCTCAACCATGCCGGCGATATGCTGACGGGAAACCTGACGATGAAAGAAGTCAAGAAACTTGGATTGAACGTTCTCAAAGTCGTTACCCAGGAAGACGTATCGAACGCTCCGCGTTCCAATGCGGATGACCGTCGCGGTTTGGTCGGTTGTGTCGCGGTCTACAAGATCGCCGCAGCTGCCGCCAAAGAAGGCAAATCCTTAGAAGAAGTCGCAGCGATTGCGCAACGTTTCGCCGATAATATGGCAACCTTGGCCGTCGCGGTACGTGGTGCTACGCATCCTTCGACCGGCAGTCCGATCGCCGAAATGGGCGAAGACGACATGGAAATCGGGATGGGACAACATGGTGAAGGCGGCGGTGGAAAACAACTTTTAAAAACCGCCAAAGAAACCGCAGCCATCATGGCCAATGGATTAGTGAAAGATTTGGACCTTAAGAAAGGCGAGAAAATCTTACTGTTTATTAACGGTACCGGCGCTACGACTTTGATGGAACAACTGATCATCTTCCGCGATACCGTCGCATATCTGAAAAATATCGGGATCGAAGTCGTCGCCAACAATGTCGGCGAACTCTTGACGGTTCAAGAACAGGCAGGTTTCCAAATGTTTATGGCACACATGGATGATGAGATGCTTGCTTACTGGAACGCCCCCTGCTATACCCCGTATTACAAGAAATAACAAGGAGGTTTTATAATGGCGGATTCGCTCAACAATAAAGCAGCGAAGGATTACGGATTGGATCAACCCCAACAAAACCAGGTCTTTCATGTCAAAGGCATGGAGAACGTCGAATGGGGCATGAAGGATCGCTTAAGTCACATCTTCAACCCCAAATCCGGAAAAACCGTGATGTTGGCGTTTGACCACGGCTACATCATGGGATCGACTTCCGGGTTGGAACGTTTGGACTTGGTCCTACCGGATCTTATCGATGATGTTGATTGTATCATGGGCACCCGCGGAGCAATCCGTAGCTGCGTTTCACCGAATCACAATAAAGCGGTGGCGTTGCGTTGTTCCGCCGGATCCAGCGTGCTGGATGACGACATGAGTTTCGAAAACATCGCCGTCGACATCGAAGACGCGATCCGCATGAACGCTTCCTGCATGGCCGTCCAAACCTTCATCGGTTCGCCCGGACAACTCACAAGCATCCGTAACCTGACGCAGACGATCGATGCCGGAAACCGTTATGGAATTCCGACCCTAGGCGTCGTGGCTGTCGGAAAACAAATGGAACGTACGACCAAGTTCTTTCTCTTGGCCACCCGCATGTTGGCGGAGTTCGGAGCGCAGATCATTAAGACGTACTATTGCGATGACTTCGCCAACGTAGTCGCCGCTTGTCCGGTTCCGATCGTCGTCGCCGGTGGAAAGAAACTACCGGAAAACGAAGCCTTGACCTTAGTCTACAATGCCATCCAAGCCGGTGCTGCCGGTGTGGATATGGGACGTAATATTTTTCAAGCCGAAAGTCCAAAAGCGATGGTCAAAGCGATCGCCAAGATCGTCCACGAAGGGATGAGCGATGTCGATGCCTATCAACTTTATCTAAATTTAAAGAGTGAATATCTCAAATAAGGAGGAATAGACATGGAAATGGAATTCGTCCACATCGGCGCACCGGTAAAAACCCCGATGCCGCATGAAGTTTATAACGAAGGCATGAAAGTCTGGATTTCCAATCCCGACCTGGATTCCTTTAAGTTTGAGTACCTGCGTTTTGATGAAGATAGCTGGCTTGCGCCGGAAATCCAACACCAAACCCACATCGCCGTCAAAGTCGCCAACGTCGATAAAGCGCTTGCGGAATGCGAAAAAGTGTTGTTGGAACCTTGCATGGCCAACCCGACCACCCGCTTGGCTTTCGGATTACGTGACGGTGTCGTCATGGAGTTTATGGAAGAAGTTTAAGTCGCCTCCCCTCTTCCTTTGTATATGAAAACACGTCTTTTGCGGGACGTGTTTTCTTTTTAGGATGATCGGATCCAATAACCATGTTTTAAAAGGCATATTTGACATTCGGATTCTGTAATAGATACTCTATTGAGTTACAACCCTTGAACAGTCACGTTTCAAGGGTTGTTTTTCCTATTGAATGTAAAGTCTATAATACTCATCGAAGGTTAGTTTCTTCGTTTGGTAATCGATCGCCGTCGACTCACCGACATAGCGCCAATGCCAAGGTTCGCTTACATATCCTGTAATCGACTGTTTTTGGTCCGTATACCGTTGGATGAATCCATACTCGACCGCATGTTCGACCATCCACCGATACTCGGCGGTATTCTTGAAGGTCGAGAGCGAGGATGAGTTGGTCAAGATGTCGATGGCTAATCCCGTCTGATGTTCGGAATGTCCGGGTCGGGCGGAGAAGGTATCCGCGGACGCTTTCCCGTTGTTTGCGACGTAGCGATTGTATAAAGTCGTTTGCGTTGAATAGCTTCGGTAGGATGAAGTCACTTTCGGATGCAAGCCGGCCGAAATCATGGCTTGGCACATTCGAGTCAATGCTGCCGCGGTGTCCGAAGTAACCGTCGCCTTACCACACACTTCGATCGTTGTTAGATCGTTCGGTTCGAAATTTTTATCCAGATTAACATACTTATTAACGAGGATCAGGTTTCCTTTGGACGTATCCGCCGGTAAGATTCCGGTATAGTACGCCCGATCTGTTTCGGTGTTGACTCGTTCTTGGACATCCCGTAGGACTGCGGTCGGATGTTTCTCCCAATATGATAAATACGAAGTCAAATCCGTAAGGATTGTTTGTTCGGAAAGAACCAACCCATCATATTCGCTGCGATGTGTAAACTCCAGAATCGACTGAACCAAGGATTCAGGCAATCCGTCAATCTTTTGTCCCGCTTCTTCCCCATATCCGCTTAACAAGATGTTTCGATACCCAGGTCGGGCGAGATAGGTTTTCCATGAATTTAGAAATGGCAGTTTCTTCAGATCGATAATCGCGGCTTCCTCCGCTTTCAAGATCGTATTTAGATCTTGTTCGGAATACCCGATTTTCCGAAGATCATCATAATGCGGAAGGGTCAGACGTTTGATGATGTCCGGCTGATATTCGGAGATAAGAATCGTTTCGATCTTCTCATCTCCATGTTCGCGGATGATCAGGATCTGCTCGTCATCGTAACCGATCTGCGTCAATTCCTTATAATGCGGGATCGTGGCTTCTTTGATGAATGTTTCGATTTTATTGAGTGACAAGATCGCAATCATAAAAACAGCGATCACGATCAGTATAAGTCGGACTTGTTTACGTTTCATAACCCTACCTCCACCAGTATTCATTGTACCCTAGTTTGTTGGTGGAATACATCCGACTTTCAATGAAAAACAGGGCTCACACCCTGTCTTTACCTTAAGTCTTGTTTAAATTGGTCAAATTGTTCTTTGGTGATCTCGCCGTTGGCGTAACGCTTGCGAACAAGTTCCATCGGATCTTCCCGCCATTGTGGTGCAACGTTGGGACGGTAGCGACTTTGTTCGTTCCGATCCCAAATCAACCAAACGAATAAAAGAACGAGGATGATTCCCATGGTTTTTACCTACCGTTTCAGATCGTTGCTTAAACGATCAAATTCTTCTTTGGTGATTTCACCTTTCGCGTAACGTTCTTTCACGATCGAAAGCGCTTTGTCTTCCGGGAGATAAAGCATTTGATTTTTACGATGCGATTTGCGGACCAAATAGACGATCAACGTGATCACGGCAGCCCAGAAGATAAACATCAGGATCGGCATGATCCACCAATAATCCCCAAACCAAGCAACGTGGCCGAAGCGGTCAAATCCACCGATTCCGTCACGGAAGCGGATCCAGTTTCCATTCATCATACGATACCCTTCTTTCTTACGGTTTCCCCGTACAACCTTATCATAGAACGAATTTGTTACGAAATTGTGGCGATGCCCGACTTTTTTTCAAATGTTTGCGTTTATGTTGATACGAATGTATTTCAAAATCTCTTTAATTCATCACGGATGTTTCGGGAGAAGGTTTCTTAATTGTCCGACCGCCACGGTATTGATACGATAGACCGTTTTCTTGTTTCTGTGAACTTTTTCAACGAGGTTGACGTCAATCAAGGGTTTGATGAAATAAGCAAATCGACGTAAATCTATTTCGCATTGTCGCGCCAGCTCTTCACGGGTTCGATCCTGTGCTAAAAGTGCGATGAAGATCCGATATCGATCGGGATGACCTAACTTCGCAAAAACACGGACCGGGTCAATCGGTTGGATGCGAGACTTCAACGAGATATCCGTCATTTTGATTGCTTCATCCAGAATTAGCTTTGCGTAAGGTTGTAATCGGATTCCCTTCCATTCAAACGAAAGATTCATGTCATTTTTTTGATATTCCTTAAGAATCGTTGTTAGCGGAAGATGATGAAAACTAAACTGAAGTCCTAAAAGATCGATGTACGTCACATCCTTATCGTGATAGATCGATACATTTTTGATGGGATGTTGGATCAGATGTTCCAACACACGAACGATGTCGCGCTTAAATTCATAACGTTTGAAGAAGTTTTCGCCCGCATCTTTCTTTTTAACATAGGCATTGAGCACATTCATCGACGCGAAAAACAGAAACGCTTCGTCGATCGTTTCCACTTTCAGCCAAGTCATTCGAAGCGCAAAATGCGCAGAAGCTTCATCGATTTCGATCGCGTCGGTTTCGTTGGCGCTTTGGATCCTTTGGATTAAGTTGTTGAGTTCCATGTTATCCTCCGGCTTTAGATTCAGTATAGCATGTCCCTTAACGAAGAAAGAGCCGAAATAACCGAAAGAAAACGCACCTTCGTGCGTTCTCAGAATCCGAAACTTAAGGTAGCTTCACACACCAGTTGTCCATCAACATACGCTTTCGCCTCACCGATCCCAAAGCGGGAGCGTAAGGTCGTCATCGTACATTCCATCCGCAGCGTATCGCCCGGTACGACTTTCTTGCGGAACTTTGCTTCTTTGATGCCGGCGAAATAAGCGATTTTGCCTTGCATCTCCGGTAAAGTTAGCACCGCGATCGCCCCGACTTGCGCCATCGCTTCCAAAATCAATACCCCCGGCATGACCGGTTCCCCAGGGAAATGTCCCTGAAAGAAAGATTCGTTGATCGAGACATTTTTGATCCCGATCGCCGATTGTCCGGGAGTCACTTCTAAAATTCGATCGACCAACAGAAACGGATACCGGTGCGGTAGCACCTTCATGATTTCTTGGATGTCCATCATACGTTCTCCCATTTCTTAAAGCAGAGGCTGGCATTGTGTCCGCCAAAGCCCAAGGAATTCGATAAGGCATACGTGATCGCCTTGTGGACACCTTGATTGGCGATCACATTCAGATCACAAGCAGGGTCTTGGTTATTTAGGTTAACGGTCGGCGGTAAATAGCCGTTTTGAAGACTTAGCGTACAGATGATTGCCTCGACCGCACCACCGGCGCCTAACAAATGACCGGTCATCGACTTGGTCGACGAGACATGCAAACGATCGACGTTATCGCCCCATACCGTTTTAACAGCGAGTGTTTCAAACGCATCGTTGAGCGGGGTCGAGGTTCCATGCGCGTTTAAATATCCGACCTGTTCAGGCATGATCTTCGCACTCTCCAACGCTTGACGCATCGCACGTGCCGCGCCGGAACCGTCGACGCTAGGTGAAGTGATATGGTAGGCATCGCAAGTCGCGCCATACCCGACGACTTCCGCGTAGATTTTCGCGTTGCGTGCTAACGCATGATCTAACTCTTCCAAAATCAACACACCGGCACCTTCACCCATCACAAAGCCGCTCCGGTCGATGTCAAAGGGAATCGATGCGCGTGTGATATCTTCAGTTTGCGCTAACGCGTTGAGACTAGTGAAACCGCCGATGCCTAAGGGTGTAATCGAAGCTTCGCTCCCTCCGACGATCATCAGATCATGATAACCGTCCTTGATGGAACGGAAGCCATCCCCGACCGCATTGGCCGACGCGGCGCAGGCGGTAACATTGGAGGAACACATACCCAAGGCTTGAAGTTCGATGGCGATCTGCGCCGCTGCCATATTGATGATGGCTTTGGGGATAAAGTACGGTGAAATCCGATCGGCACCGCGTTGCGTGAGTTTGTCATGTTCGCTCTCGATGGTTCCTAACCCTCCGATTCCGCTGGAAACGATGACACCCATACGCGTACGATCGATGACCGTTTCTTTCAGTTGACTGTCCTCATACGCCTGACGGGCAGCGACCAAGGCGAGTTGCGTGAATTTATCGAGATTCTTCTTTTCTTTCGGGTTAAGTCCCGCATCCCAATTTCCTTTGACTTCGGCGGCGATTTTGACTTTATGCCCTGCCGTATCAAAAGCAGTGATGCGGTCGATCCCGCATTTACCTATCAGTAAACTATCAAAAAGTTCGTTGACGGAGTTTCCGATGGGTGTGATCGCACCCATCCCGGTAATGACGACGCGTCGTGTCATATCACATCACCATCCCGCCGTCGACACCGATCGTTTGACCGGTGATATAACGGCTTTGCGGGGAGACGAGAAAGGAAACGATGTCCGCCACATCTTGCGGCGTACCGAACGTGCCTAAAGGTATCTTATCCAACATCGTTTGGGATTGCGTTTCGTTGAGGGATGCGGTCATGTCGCTGGAGATAAAGCCCGGCGCCACCGCATTGACCCGTACCTTTCGTTTGGCGACTTCCAAGGCTAAACTTTTCGTAAACCCGATCACTCCGGCCTTGGAGGAAGCATAGTTGGTTTGTCCAGCGTTTCCGCTGCGTCCGACGACTGAAGCGATGTTAACGATGCGACCTTCATTCTTGAGTAAGAATTTGATCGCAGACTTGGACATCAGCCAGGTTCCTTTTAAGTTGGTATCCAGGACATTGTCAAACTCTTCTTCGCTCATCCGAAGCAAAAGATTGTCACGGGTAATCCCGGCGTTGTTGACAAGGACATCCAACCCGCCGAACTGTTCCATAGCGAAATTGACGATCCGTTGGCAATCTTCGCTTTTGGATACATCGCCTTGAATGACGGCGCTTTCGCAAAAAGCATCGCACTGGCTTTTAACCATTTCGGCCTTGGCTTGATTTCCGTTATAGTTGATCACCACATGATATCCGTCTTTCGCCAATTGAAGGGCGATCGCCGCGCCGATTCCTTTGGACGCGCCGGTTACGATGGCAACTGGGCTCATTTCGATTCTCCTTTGACCCCGTCGAGGGTCTCTTTCAACGATAGCAAATCTTCCACATGGTAGATTTCCACATCCCAATCCATCTTCTTCGCAAATCCGCTGAGTACTTGTTTGGGTCCGATTTCAATGAGTGTCGTTACCCCGTTCTTACGTAAGGTTTCAAGTGTCTTGGTGAACTGGACCGGATGGGATACTTGCTTGACTAAATTGGATCGAACTTTATTTTCTTCACAGATTTCCCCTGTCAAATTACTAAGCAAGGGAACTTTCTGATCATGAAAACTCATATTTGCGAACAAGTCGTCGAGTTTCGCTTCGACCGGTTGAAGGAATTTCGTATGGAACGGTCCGCTGACTTTTAGTTCGATCATGCGGCGAACCCCTTCGCTTTTCAACGTTTCAACTAAAGCATCGATCGCGTTGCGTTGTCCCGCGACCACGATTTGTCCCGGACAGTTGTAATTACTGATGGCGAGATACCCGACGGAGGTTACTCTTTCGATGGCTTTAGAGATAACAGTTTCATCGGTTGATAGGATGGCGATCATTTTACTGTCGATTCCCATGACGGCTTCTTCCATCCATTGTCCGCGCCAGGTCACGATTTCAATCGCATCTTCGACCGACAGGAAACCGCTTGCGACGCACGCGGTATATTCTCCTAAGCTCAGTCCACATACGAAATCCGGTTTGATCTGATTCGCGATCAGTGCGTTGTACCCTAATAGCGAAGTAAACACCAAGGCTTTTTGGGTGAATCGGGTTTGATTCAAAATTTCTTCCGGACCGTTTAGACACAGTTGGACGATTTCCGGATATCTCGAAACAAGCGGTTGGTTTTCGGGCAACGTGTACAGTTCGGTTCCCATTCCGATGTATTGGCTTCCTTGTCCGGAAAACAGAAAGGCGATTTTTTTCATTCTTGGATTCCTCGCAATTCATTCATCAAGTCATGGACCGAAACGATCTTATCCAATCGGTAACCGTTGGAACCGGTAAAAACGAGTCCATGGATCGGATCACCTTTTACCGCCGTGATCAAGGCTTCGGTGATACAGTATGGCGTCGCGATCGGGTTACATGGGGTTAAGCAAGCCGTGCAACGGCTAGCTTTACGTAGACTTCCATCCAAAGCTTGGACGAAGGGTGTATTCACACCTCGTCCCGGAAGTCCGACCGGAGAGATCGTGTATACGATGTCCTCTTGCTTGGCATCCAGTAAACATTGTTTGAAATTAGGATGGGCGTCGCATTCATGGGTCGCGATAAATCGGGTCGCCATTTGCACCCCGTCGCTCCCGAGAGAGATGAGCCGTAGAATATCCTCATGCGTATAGACACCGCCGGCACAGAAGATCGGAATCTTTCGTCCGATCCGTTCTTCGACCGGGCGTACCACCGCGATCACTTCAGCGAGTAAATCGGAAAGATTCGGCAGATGCCCGGCATCGATCTCAGCTTTTGAGATACCGAGATGACCGCCAGCCAGCGGTCCTTCGATCACGATGAAGTCCGGAAGTCGATTGGCACGTCGTTCCCAAGAAGTCAGGATCAAACGTGCGGCTTTCCCGGAAGAAACGATCGGTGCTAAGAGAATGTTGGGGTTGGTGACGACTTGCGGGAGATCCAAGGGCAATCCGGCACCCGAGATGATCGCGTCGATCGGTTGGGTATTGAGAAATTCCCAGATTTCTTTGTGTTGGCGACCGGCAACCATGACATTAACTCCCAACAAACCTTTGCCTTCGCCGTGTTGGTTGGCAAGTTTTATCTCGCGTTGTAAAGCGCGTAAGTTGGCTTGTAGAGGATTTTGATAAAAGTCCACTTCCGCATATCCGGGCTGGGCGGCGGAAATCACGCCCATACCGCCTTCGCGCATCACGGCGGAGGCTAAGCGATGGAGTGATACGCCGATGCCCATGCCGCCTTGGATGATCGGTACCGACAACACTCGGTCGCCCAGTCGCAACGATTGAAGTTGACTTACCATGCGGACAATCCTGTGATGAGTTTGTTGGCTTCGGTCATAAGCGATGTGAGGATTTCGTTTAACGGCTTGATCTCTTTCAACATCCCCGCGACTTGACCAGCCATGACGGAACCGTTTTGCGTGTCTCCGTCCAAAACTGCCTTACGCATCGAACCTAAGGTGAGTTTTTCCAGTTCAAGGGTGGTGGTGCCTTGTTTTTCCATGTCGAGATAGGTTTTCGTCATCGTGTTGCGTAAACAACGGACTGGAGCGCCGACGCTACGGCCGGTGACCACGGTATCGATGTCTTTCGCGTTAAGAATCGCCAATTTATAGTTAAGATGGATCGGACATTCTTCCGAGACCAAGAGACAGGTTCCAACTTGAACCCCTTGGGCACCCAGGGCGATCGCGGCGACCAATTGACGACCGGAAGCGATGCCACCGGCCGCGATGACCGGAATCTTGACCGCGTCGACGATTTGTGGGACTAAAGCCATCGTGGTCATTTCGCCCACATGTCCGCCCGATTCGGTGCCTTCAGCGATGATTGCATCGACGCCAAGGCTTTCCATGCGGCGTGCCAAACCGACCGATGGAACGACCGGAATGACTTTCACGCCGGCTTCCTTCAACAACGGAATATATTTGGCTGGATTGCCCGCTCCGGTCGTAACGACCGGTACACGTAGTTCCGCGACCAATTGAGCCAAGGCATCGCTGTGCGGATTCATCAGCATCAAATTGACACCGAACGGACGATCCGTCAACGATCGACAAATCGTGATTTCTTCACGGATTTGATCGGCGTTCTTACCACCCGAAGCGATAATTCCCAAACCTCCCGCATTACTGACCGCAGCCGCGAAGGTTCCGTTGGTGATGTTCGCCATCCCGCCTTGCAAGATCGGCTTTTCGATCCCTAGCAGTTCGCATATCGTGTTCATTCTTGTCCTCCTTACATACGTAGCGCAAAGGCGCCATAGGTTAATCCCGCCCCGAAACCGATCATTAGGACGGTTTGTCCGGGGAGTAAACGATTCTCTTCTTTCAATCGAGTCATCGCGATCGCAATGGATGCGGCCGAAGTATTCCCCATCTCTTCGATTACCGATACGAACTTCGCGTTATTTTGTTTGTGCGTTTTCGCGATGTTATTGATGATACGTTGGTTGGCTTGGTGTAGGACGACATGATCGATGTCATCCAAGGTCAAGCCTGTTTCGGCACTGAACTGTCGGATCGTTTCCAAGATTGCTTCGCAGGCAAACTGGAAAACGGAGGTCCCATCCATCGCGACGACTTGGGGTAAGGATGGATGACTCACCAAAGGATTTTTAACCGGGTTTCCGGGTGCGTATAAGCTGTTTTTGATATCTTGTTTGCGATAGGCTTTCGACCAAAGCTTCTGACCGGTTCCGGTACTTGAAACCACCGCCGCCCCAGCGCCGTCCCCAAACAAAATACAAGTGCGGCGGTCGCTAAAGTCGAGCACTTTCGAAATGACTTCGGCTCCGATCACCAGAATATTTTGATATGTCGGATTGTGTAAAAGTCCATGCGCTGTTTCGAGTCCATAGATAAATCCCGTGCACGCTCCATTCAAATCAAACGCAAGGACATCTTCGCGACATCCCAATCCATCCGCCACCATACAGGCGACCGACGGCGTGACCGCGGTCGGGGTAAAGGTCGCGACGAGGATCGCATCGATCTGCGTCGCATCCAACTTCGCGTCTTTTAGCGCGCTTTGCGCCGCATGGATCGCCAAATCGTGCGTATTTTCTTCCGTCACAAAGCGGCGCGACGCGATACCGGAGCGTGAATGGATCCATTCATGGTTGGTATCGACGATCTTCGCCATGTCATCGTTGGTAAAGACGGAAGCGGGTAAATAAGCACCCAATCCGAGGAGGTTGAAGTTCATAGGGAATCCTTTCCAAAGGTACGCAACCGTTGGTAACGTTTCGCTACCAGCGCGGTCGGCGTAAGTTTGCGATGACGAATCAGTTCTTCGCGTACCAATTGCGTCAACGATGCGACGACTTTCTCGGGGGCGATATGAATGCCTTCGATCGGTTCAGTGACAATATGATCCGCAAATCCGTTGCGATGAAGATCTTGCGCCGTCAATTTCATCGTGGCGGCTGCTTCGCTTGCCCGACTTGCGTCTTTATAGAGGATGGTCGCAAAACCTTCCGGAGATAAAATCGAATAGACCGCATGTTCCAACATAATCAACGAGTCGCAGACCGAAAGTGCCAATGCCCCTCCGCTACCGCCTTCACCGATCACGATCGTCACGATCGGTACACTGAGCCGTGCCATTTCCATCAGATTGCGCGCAATCGCTTCGCCTTGCCCTTTTTCTTCCGCAGTGATGCCCGGATAAGCGCCCGGAGTATCCACGAAAGTTATTATCGGACGTTTGAATTTCTCTGCTTGTTTCATGAGCCGCAAGGCTTTGCGATATCCTTCCGGCGTATTCATCCCGAAGTTACAGGCTAGATTTTCTTGAAGGTTACTGCCTTTTCGTTGGGCGAGGATCGTCACCGGAACGCCTAAAAACCGTCCCAACGCGCAAAACATCGCCGCGTCATCGCCGCTTTGACGATCGCCATGCAATTCGAACACGTCGGTGAACATCGCTTGGATATAATAGAGGGCATTCGGCCGTCCGGCATAACGGGCAATCTGGACTTTGGTCCAGGCATCGTCGGCCAAAAACAAGGTTTCGCGGATGGTTTTCTGCTCGTTCGTTAACGCTTCAAACACAGTGGTTTCGCTTTGATCAATCGCATTCTTGATTTCCGTTTTCAGTATCGTCAATCGATCCAATTGTTCATTGACGTTCATCGTTTACCTCCATGCATAGAAAGCAGTCGGCCTAATACTTCTCGTTGATCCTTACGCTGTACGATCGCATCCACGAAACCGTGTGCCAATTGGAACTCGGCGGATTGAAATCCCTCCGGTAAGGTTTGGCGGATCGTACTCTCGATAACTCTTTGTCCCGCAAAGCCAATCAAGGCTTTCGGTTCGGCGAGGATGATATCGCCCAAACTCGCAAAACTGGCGGTAACACCGCCCGTGGTCGGATGGGTCAGAAAGCTGATGTAAAGTAAGCCTTTTTCATGATGTTTCGCCAATGCGGCGGAGGTTTTCGCCATCTGCATCAACGAGTAGATCCCCTCTTGCATCCGCGCTCCGCCTGAAGTCGCGGAAATAAGTATCGGAAGATTTTTACGTGTCGCACGTTCGATCGCTTGTGTAATCTTCTCGCCCACGATGCTTCCCATGGAAGCCATCATGAAACGATTGTCCATCACACACACCACGCAGGGTTGATTCAAGATCTTCGCGCTCCCGCAAACCACGGCTTCGTGGAGCTGCGTTTTTTCGCGATTGGCAGCAAGTTTGGCGGGATAATCCGGAAAGTTCAACGGATTGACCGGATTGGGTTTCTTGTCCCATTCCAAAAACGAATGCGGATCCGTCCAAAGCCGAATCCGAGTGTACGCATCGATCGAGTCATGATGTCCACACGTCGGACATACATGGTTCGCTTTCTCAAAAAGAACGCCTTCAAACATCGTTTGACACTTCGGACATGCCCGCATCAAACCTTCCGGCGCTTCCTTTTTGGTTAGTTCCGATATTTTATTACGCCAGGTCTTAAACCCGGCGAGTTTTTCTTTGCGAAACAGAAACGGCTTCTCCATTAAACCACCACCTCTTCTTGATGTTTTGTCATAAAGGATGTCGTGTAATTCCCTTTGAGGAATTCCGCATGATGTAAGATCAGATATTGCATGTCGATGTTGCTTTTCACACCTTCGACCACGCACTCTTCCAAGGCTGCGCGCATCTTCTTGATCGCGCCTAACCGTTTGGTATCAAATGCCAAAATCTTGGCGATCATCGAATCATAGTACGGACTGATACTGGCACCGTTATACATCGCGCTATCCACTCGGATGCGCGGTCCGGCCGGGAAATGTAAGAACGACAAGGTTCCGGGTGACGGCGCAAAATTGTTGTGGGGATCTTCGGCGTTGATGCGCACTTCGATCGCATGCCCCAACAATACGATTTCTTCCTGCTTCATCGATAAGGGCATCCCGGAGGCGATTTTCAACTGTTCCTTGACGATGTCGATCCCGGTAACGAGTTCGCTGACGCCATGTTCAACCTGTAAACGCGTGTTCATTTCCATGAAGTAGTAGTTCCCATCGGAATCGACCAAGAATTCGATCGTACCCGCATTGCGGTACCCGACGCTCTTGGCGGCTTTGACGGCCGCATCGCCCATTTCCGTACGCAATGCATCGCTTAAGAAACGCGACGGACTTTCCTCGATCAATTTCTGATTGCGGCGCTGCACGCTACAATCCCGTTCAAACAAGTGCACCACGTTTCCATAAGCATCGGCCAATAATTGAAATTCGATATGTTTCGGATTGCGAATGTACTTTTCAATGTACATCGAACCGTTAGAAAATGCATTTAACGCCTCGTTGGAAGCGATGGAATAGGCGTCCTCAAGTTGGTCGGGATGCTCGACGATCCGCATGCCGCGTCCGCCGCCGCCATGGGCCGCTTTGAGTATGACCGGATAGCCGATCGTGTCGGCGAGTTGTCGGGCTTGTTGGACATCCGTCAAAATCCCTTCATTCCCTTCAACAACCGGTATCCCCGCAAGGCGCATGGCTTGTTTGGCTTTGGCCTTATCCCCCATCGTCTCCATGACTTCGGCCGAAGGACCGATAAACACCATCCCGCAGGATTCGACCATACGGGCGAAACTGGCGTTCTCGCTTAAAAAACCAAAGCCAGGATGGATCGCGTCACATTGGTAGTACATGGCGGCACTTAATATATTCGACACGTTCAAATAACTCTCCGCGCTGCGTGGACCACCGATGCATACCGCATGATCGGCCAGTTGCACATGCAAGGCGTTTGAATCGGCGCTGGAATACAAAGCGACCGTCTGGATTCCGAGCTCTTTGCATGCCCGAATGATCCGGACGGCGATCTCGCCGCGATTGGCGATGCAGATCCGTTTAAACATGATCTTCCTCGATCGTAAACAACACATCGTCAAACATGACCAGTTGACCGTCGGTCGGATGAACTTTCACGATCGTACCGCTGACCGGAGCCTTGATTTCATTCATGACTTTCATCGCTTCCAACACACACAAAGTTTCGTTCGCTTTTACTTTTTGTCCCACGCTCACAAACGGCGCGCTGCTGGGGGACTTACGGCTGTAGAACGTCGCGACCAACGGCGCCTTCACAAGCGTCCCCTTGACTTCGGGTGTCGGTACATCGACAGTCGCAGGCAAAACGATCGCAGGTTGTGAGATCGGAAGATCACTGAGGGAAGATCGTGTGAGTTCGATCTTCCCGTCTTCGTCTTCCAAGCGCAGTTGTTGAATATCGCTCGCCTTCAACAGCGCGATCAGCGCTTGAATCTTGTCGATATTCATATTCGGTTTACTGTAAACTTTCGATGTAATCGACGATATCGCTGACCGCGACGAACTTGGCGGCGGCTTCGTCATCGACTTTGATGTTGAAAGAATCTTCCAACGCCATCGTCAATTCGACCGCATCCAACGAGTCTGCGCCCAAGTCTTGCTTCAACTGCGACTGTAGTGTTACACTATCGATATCCACATTGAGATTTTCCGCGATAACCGCTTTTACTTTTTCGAGAACCATTTGGGTTTCCTCCTGTTAAAACAGGCTCATTATAATTACTTTGATATTAAAAGTAAATGCATATCGTGCTTATTTATCGACTGTAAAGGCTTTCAGACTCACATTTCATGTAATTGACACAAAGGAGAAACGATCATGGACCAACCTGTCTTCCACGAAATACGTCGTTTTGAGTCCCTCGACTCGACCAATCAATATGCCTTGACCCTCAGTGAAACCTTGCTTGACGGGACGGTGATTCTTGCGGATTACCAGTCCGCCGGACGCGGGACCGTAGGTCGTACGTGGATCTCAAACAAGGCCGAGAACCTGTTGTTTTCATTGGTGCTGAAGCAACCGAAATCGTTCAATGATCCGCTTTTAAGCCATAAAACCGCCTTATCGATCCAACGCGCCCTTTCCTCCTACGACCTTTCGGTATCCATCAAATGGCCTAACGATATCCTGGTCGATGCGCAAAAGATCGCCGGCATTTTGATCGAACGTACGGCGGACTGCGCCGTCGTCGGGATCGGGCTCAATGTCAATCAAGTCGACTTTCCGACGGAGTTGCGGATGCCGGCGACATCGATGATCAACTTAACCTATAAAAAAACAGAACCGATCGCGGTTCTGATGAGAATCTTAGATGAAATGGAAGAAGTTTTTGCTTGGGAATCAGATCAAGTCGTTTATGAATACAACCAACGTCTCTTTCAAAAAGGCAAAACCTTAATCGTAAATCCTCAAACCGGATTTACCTCGCTGCTTGTGTGGGGCATCGATGAGAGCGGTGCGTTATGCGGACACGATGAACAAAATACGTCTCGAACTCTTCATAGCGCCGCAAGTTTGGTCGACTAACACCGGAAACGGTGTTTTCTTTAGGCCAGAAACGCTTCGACACGTTCCGGATAAGCATTGACAGGTTGTTTGCCTTCCGGTGTTTTCGCCACCATCTTGGCCATGATCTTATGTCCGAAGCTCAACTTATCCATCGTGATCCGTCCGCCGAAGTTCTCGACTTTCTGCGCATGCGCAAGCAGTTCGGGTGAAAAGTTAAGTGCGAGATCTTCCTGAAACTTCGCTTCGAACGCGCAACACAGAAAGAGTTTTAAGGGTTTGTTTAAGAGTTTCTCTTGGTTATTTTTGATAAAAGCAGCCAAATCTTTGTGGACTCTACCCACATAGATCGAACCCCCTAAAATCACTTGGTCATACACATCAAGATCGATGTTTTTATCTTCGACGATATTGATCGCTTTGACCTCCGGAAGTTGACGTGCCATGCGCGCGACGACTTCCGAGGTATATCCATAAGACGTACTGTAAATGATCAAGGTTTTCATCAGTTCCCTCCCACGGCGTCTTCGATCGCCTTGAGATACGCTTTACTGGTCACGGTCGCCCCGGATTGGATATCGATGTCCAAAGACTGGTTTGCGATGACATCGGCGAACACTTGGTCACTCAGTTCTTGATTATAGAACTGAACATTCTTCTCAATCTCGATCTTTGTGATCTTATGATCACTGACGGTGACATCTAACGTATTCGTCCAACGTTTGAACGCATATTCCCCCGTATACGTCCCATCCGCGACCTCTGTCAGGTCGATATCCCCGACGACGACTTTGGTACCTTCCACCGTTCCCTGCGCAATCGCGTAAACGGCGATCGCCATTACGGCGAAGAGAGCGAGAAAGACAAATCCGACAATCTTTAATAGTTTTTTCATACTGTTTCCCTTTCTTCCATGGCATCACAATTGGCCAAGAGTTGGTCCAAGGTCGCACGCGTAACTCGTAAGTCTTCGGCGGAAATACCTTGATAGAGTCGATCGAGAAAGCGTTGGGCATCCGGTTCGGTTTGCGCCCAAAACATTTCGCTTTCCGGCGTCATCGCGATCCGTGTGACACGGGCGTCGATCGGATCTTTACGGACACTCATCAGTTTCTTTTCCTGCAGTTTCAGCGCGACTTGTTTGACGTTTTGATAGGAGGTTCCGCTTGCCTTGGCGAGCTCTTTCAATGTCGGCGGCTTCTCGAAGAGATGCGCGACGCAGATCGACAGAAACCATTGACGCGATGTAACCCCGAATTTTTCTAACGCACGTTCCAATAAAGTATCGATCCGATTCACGGCGACAAACAAAGCGCCGAACGAATAGATGCGATCTTCGAATTCTACGGGTTGTTTCACGGTTTCTCCTTTAGGTAACGTATTACCCTTTTAGATAATATATTATCTTTTGGGGTTTATAAAGAGATTTTTATTTTTATTTCAACAAATTAAAACGGGCTTTCGCCCGATGTCTACTGAATCATTTTGCTTTCAAGATAAATAGGAGCTACATCTAATTTCTTAATGATCTCGATCCAACGTTCTTTATCGGAAATGTCAGGTACCCGATAGAACTCACGCTGATTAATCAAACGGAATTGTTGGCGCTTGATCAGTTTATGATATGGCAACAAATCGACTTGAATGATGTTTGTAAACCGTGATTTCAGGTCCGCGATCGCTTGGAAATGTTCCGGCGTATCGTTGACGTCCGGAATCAAAACGCAGCGCAGGATGACCGGTTTATTCGCGTCCGCCAAGGTTTGAAGCATCACGGTTGGATCGAAGGACTTCCCAAGATATTTATCATAGGTATCGGGTTTGGTTAACTTATAATCGACCAGATACAGATCGATAAGATCTAATGTTCGCTTGATATCTTGGTTTGGGTCATTGGCGGAAACATCAAGCGTCAAATGGATTCCCTGTTGTCTGAGTTTCTTTGACACTTCTTCCACAAACGGCCATTGATTCAACGCTTCGCCGCCTGAGAATGTCACGCCGCCTTGGGAGGTGACGTAATAGTCGATGTCCTTCAACACTTCGTTAACCACTTCGTCCACGTCCACTTCCCTGCCGAAACGACCGAACGCATGACGCGGGCAGACATCGATCAAGTCCAAGTTGCGATCGTGGATCGTAAAGTCGACCACCGCTTTGCCTTCATGCATCTTGATACCGTTTCCCTGCACAAAAGTTACGCACTTTTCGCATCCGTCACATTTTTCGGGATCGTAACTTAGCTGCACATAGGAAGCAATCGATTCGGGATTGTGGCACCAGCGACAACGCAATCCGCAACCCTTGAAAAAGACGGTCGTGCGGATGCCGGGTCCGTCGTTGATGGAGAAGCGTTGGATGTCGAAGATCAAGCCTTTAGTCATTGCAGGTGCGTTCCATGATTTCTTTTTGGACGTCACGATCTAGATTGACGAAACGCGCGCTGAAACCGCCGACCCGGACGATCAAGTCACGATGACGTTCGGGATGATGATAGGCATCGATCAGATCGTCTTGATTGACGATGTTGACCATGAGTTGCGGTCCGCCTTTTTTGAAGTAGGTCTTAAAGAGCGCTTCCACTTTGGGACGTTCTTGGCTAAACATTTTGCGGGAGAATTTGATATTCTGGACCGTCCCGGCGTTGATGTCCGCACGGATTTTCGCCAATGAGTTCAACATCGCGGTCGGACCGTTGATATCGGCTCCGCTTTGCGGGTTGTTCGCATTGGACATGTACATGCCCGCGATCCGTCCGTCCGGTGAACTGGAGGTCGCACGACCCCATTCGGTGTTCACTTGATTGTTGATGACGACCACCAACCAACTATCAAAACCGATACGCTGCGCTTGGGCAGCCACTTCGTTGCAGGTGAATTCATGCAATTCGACCGCTAGTTTGTCGACTTCATCAAGGTCGTTCCCAAATTTGGGACAATCGATCATTTGTTGACGAATGTCTTCGTGACCATCGAAATCATGGGCGAGTATATCTTGAAGTTGCGTCAAAGTAAGTTTCTTTTCGTCGAATACCAGTTTTTTGATTGCCATCAGCGAATCCGCGGCGTTCATGTTGCCATACATTTCGTTGGTCCCGCCGCGATGGAAAACACCGCCGTCAAGGACGGTTTTACCCCGACCGATACAATCGTAAGTAAGGATGCTGGTGAAGATGAATCCGACTTGTCGATTCATGGACGCATAGGACGCCGCATGGGCGTCCGCGGTTTTGCGGATAAAGTACGCCAACATCTTCTTATATTCATCGAAGAACTCGTCAAAGGACGTAATGTCCTTCATCGGTTTCAGGTTATGTTTTCCGGTTTTTGGTTGATCGTCCCACTTGTCCACCCCATCATGAATCGTTATGGTTAACGACTTTAACAGGTTAATGCATGCGTTCGGGGTTCCCACGCCCATGCCGGATAGAACGAACTCGCCGCAGCCGAAGGGTACGTAATTGGCTGCGATCTTCTCGTCCACATGCATGGTTTTCATGACGGCCGGGATATTGACATCGTCGTTGTAGAGGATCGGATAGGTCAATCCGGTCGCGATGGAATCCAGCGCTTTCTGAAAGATTTCCGGATCCATGCCGTCATAGAAACGCAAGGTAAACTGCGGTTCGACCAAGCGGGCACGCTTGGTGGCTTCGATGGCCAACTTACAGAAGACGTCCGCGTTCTTTTCGTTGCGACGACCTTTGCCTCCGACAATGACCCGTCCGTTGACATTGGTACGTTTGACTTCGATCAAGCGCCATTGCGACTCGATCAGTTCGATCGCTTCTTCTTCGCTTAAGACTCCATTCTTAAGATCCGCGACCAAGTAATCGCCCAGATAATCATCCATGCGTCCGAAGTTGACGACGCCGGCCAAACAGGAATACAACCATGCCAATTGCATCGCCGCTACCAACGAATTCGGACGATCGTGTTCAATCGTTTTGAGTGCTTTTAAGAGTCGTTCCATATGTTTACGACGTTTCGGTGATAAGTTTTCCTTGATCAGTTTGGTTTCCACTTCATCGATGTGATGACGCACGCTTAAACTAAGTAGGTCCAAGGCTTCGATCATCACTTCATAGAGTTCACTTGATGAAGGATTGATTATCTTTTGCGACGTGATTTTATGTTTCAATCCGTCGATCCCATGATCCAAAAGCAAGTTATAGTCGAGATACATCCCGCTAAAGCGTGCCGTTACGATGGTCGGATAGAGCACATCCACAAACCTTCCCAAGAAATTTTCGTTCAAATTATCCGCATAGTAAACTTCCCGCGTATCGCGGGTCTTCCAGTATTCGATCAAGGTATCGATGATTTCATCGTGCTGACCATCGAGTTTTTTCTTCATTTTATTCAATTGGTCAAAACGACAGTAATGTCCCGGAGCACCGACAGACGTCACGCTCCCAAATCCGATCGCAAACGCGTCGTAACGACCAAGGATCAAATCATCCTCGTACATCGGACGAAACAAACGCGGGAAAAGAACCTTGAGACAGGCGATTTCACGTTGTAACTTTTCCGCATCCGTAAAACGGGCATGCGTTTCGGTGTATCGGACCATGAGATTCAATTGGTCGATCTCGTTATAATAAAGCGGTTCTTTCGGGGCGACCGCCACGTTTTGTTCGTTTTTACGTAAGACTCGTTCAATCATACAATTACCTCCATCGATTTACATATGAATTATACGCCCGTACTTTCGTACTTACAACCCTATTTATCAAAGTTGTATATACAAATTTGATAATTCATGTGAGTAAGTTGAATGGATTTGCGAGGACCCGTGAAAAAGCCGATCGGTGAAACCGGATCGGCTTAACAGCTCGCAAATCACAACGCTTCTTCAGTTTTTACCTCAAACCCCAGATCGATCAGCGACTGCGCTAAGATCGATAGATCGGATTTTTGGATATTTCCCAACGTATAAGGAATCCCTAACGCTTTATACTTTCCGATACCCAAGGCATGATAGCCCAAGAGTTCGATCTTATGCAGGGATTTTGGTAGAGAGGAAAAGAATACGAGACGTTTTTGCCACTCTTGCTCGTAGACATTGATGTCTTGCGCGATGACCATCCGTATTATGACCTCATTACCGGAATCAAGCAGATATCTTACATTGGAATGGATCAATTCATTCGAGACACCGGTCAAATCTCGATGCAATTCATCGTCGATGGCTTTGAGATCGAAATAGTACAAATCAACAAAAGGATCAAGTTGTTTAAACAGACTTTGTTGGACATTTCCAGTGGTTTCGATGGTGACATGAATCCCTTCGTCATGAAGTTTTTGTGCAACCTCGACGATGAACTCACCTTGAAGTAAGGGTTCTCCTCCGCTAAACGTAACGCCGCCTTTCGAATCTTCATAGAATGTTCGATCACGCAATACTCTATGTATCAATTCTTCCGCTTCGATTTCTTCGCCGACTTCCTCAAAGACCCGATACGGACAGATGTTGAGAAACGGTCGAAGATCTTTCGACGCATCAAACGAAAGATTTCTTCCGTCAAGTTTCAGGGCGTGTTGCGTGTCGAACTTGATACACTCCCCACATCCGACACAACGGATCGGAAAGACCATTACCCTTTTGGATTGGATGAGGGACTCAGGATTACTGCACCAGGGACAACGCAAGTTACATCCCATCATGAAAACGGTCGTCCGTATGCCGGGACCGTCGTTTAAACTGTAACGCTGAATGGTTGAAATCAAGGCTTTCATATTAGGCTCCGTTTTCCGTACGCGCTAAAATCGCCAACTGCGCTTCGGGCATCAACGAAACGAACTGCGCGCAATAGCCCGCCACGCGTACGAAGAGATCTGTATAATTTTCGGGATGTGCCATCGCATCGCGAAGGATTTTCGCATCCACAACATTAAACTGATTATGATAGATTCCCAGTCGGATCGAAGTTTTCAGAAAGGATTTGAACTTATTTAAATGCTGCGCATCGCGCATCGCGCCGGGTGAAAATCGCATATTTAAAAGTTGACCGGCCGCGACTTTCTCATTGGGCAATTTGGATACCGACAACACGACAGCCGTCGGTCCATTGACATCCGTACCTTGGGTCGGCGAAGCGCCTTCGTTTAATGGACTGTGTGCCATTCGTCCGTCCGGCGTCGCTCCGACTTCCATTCCGTTGGGAACATAGGAAGTGATATTGGAGGTCGACATTGTGTAAGCGCTGATACGAGGTCCCTGATTGGATCGTGCGGTGGGTAAATCGGGAAGTAGATCCAAATATGCATTGAAGATATCACGTACGATGAAATCCACTTCGTCGATATCGTTCCCGAATTTCGGAGTCTCTAAACAATCTTTTCGAATCAGTGCGCTTGAATAAGATTGCCAATTATTTTCCATCGCCTCAATGATTTCGTTGAGCGTATATCGTTTTTCCTCGAAAACCAGTCGCTTTATTGCCATCATGGAATTCCCGACGACACTGGGACCGATGTTGGATTGGGAAATGATATCGTAGCGACATCCCCCGTCTTTGATGGTTTTGCCCAGTTCCAAGCAATCATCGATAAACGCCGACGAGAACGGATCCGCATCATAGATTGCTAAGGAACGATCGCAAATCGTATCGGCTTTGACCGCAAGATCGGTATAAAATTTCAGTACCTTTTTCCAGAGTTCCAATAACTCTTCATAGGACGATACTTCAATCAAACGTCGATCTTTAGGTTGGAGTTTCAATAAGGAGATCTCGGTTTTTGGATCGGTCCCGTTATACAATAATATCTCCAACATTTTCCCCCAATTCATATAGGTCATACCGGTGGGTCGATGTCCGTATTTCCCGGGAATTCCCGTCTCGACACATCCGATAGCCACGTAATCACGGGCTTCTTCCAAAGGAATCCCCAATCCGGTCAGTCCTTGGATCGCAACCTCATCGTTAAACATCGAAGGCATCCCACCTCCGGTCGCGATGAGTTTTACCGCCATCTCCAGTAGTTCATCAGGTGTATTTGCGTGATATCGCATCGAAAAGTTAGGATGATTTAACGCGGCTTGGTTCTGCGCTTCGATGCACAGATACGATAATTCATTTGTCGCATCGTTGCCTTGCGCATCCACCCCGCCGATCATCAGGTTGGTATAGAGCGGATACCCTTGCGAATAGATCGTGTGTGAATTCGGACGAAGCTTGTTTAAGGAATTGGTCATTAAGAAGAGATGAATGATCGCTTCCAAGGCTTGCGCCTGCGTGATCACACCCGCTTCAAGATCCTGCTTATAGTAGGGGTAAAGAATTTGGTCGAAACGGCCGAAACAGAAGGAATGCCCGTTGCTTTCGATCGATTGCAGGACATGAACCAAATACACGGTCTGAATCGCATCCAGAAACGATGTCGCCGGACCTTCGAAGATCCGATTGGCACGATCCGCCATTTCACCTAACTCGAAAAGACGCTTCGCGTCAAAACAGGTTTTCATCTCATCCAGACAAACCTGACGATACCGTTTCGCAAACATTACCGCCGCGTCGAGTGCGATGCGGACACTGGCGTAAAAATCATTGTCGCCGGGCAACTCAAGAATCATGGGCCGTAACCCTTTGCGTAAGATCAATGCGAAATCCGGTACCAAATGTCCGTCTCCGCTCATCGAGATACCGCCTAAATGCAAGGCGCCTTGCTTTTGGGCTAAGATGACTTCTTCGTCAAGATTGCGCATCACTTCATCTTGATGGGTATGCCCTTTCCAATAGTCAGCGATCGATAAGATCTCTTCTTTGACGTTAGGATCCACATGAAAAGCATCGCCTTTACGCAAGGCAAAGGTATCGATTTCATCGACAATCCATTGGATCGAATATTCCGGATAGATCGGTGCCGCAAAATTACGTGAGGCTTGATTCCCGAAGAATAAACTATCTTCCTCCAGATACACCGACATATCACGCAAGGTATGCGCAAACGCCTGTGCTTTTCGTAGGATCATCGGTTCCCCTTCCGTATGTTGGAAGGATGACGTATAAAAAAGCGCCCGTTCGCTACACAATGAAGCGTCATGACGCATCATTTTCGCACGCAAACGACCGATGCGATCCCAATCGATCGTATCGGCCGAATACCGCTGTGTCAGAAACGGACGCACGGATTACTTCCCGTTACGGACGTCTTCGATGGTCGTACCGAGGACCAAACCGGTCGATTTGTACCCGATTCCCATGCGGTCGACACCCATGTCGATGTATTCCAAGAAACGTTCGCGGGTACGGATCCCACCCGACGCTTTTACTTTGCATTTACCCTGTACGGCGTCAAACATCACGCTTAAGACTTCCGGTGTAGCACCGTCGGATTTACCGCCCGTGAAGAAACCGGTCGAAGTCTTAACGAAATCAACGCCGACTTTGGCGGAAATCTCGCTGGCTTTACGTACTTCGTCCAAAGTCAACGCATCCGTCTCAAAGATCACTTTCACGGCTGTGCCATATTGATGGCAAGCTTCGGTGACCGCACACAGGTCTTCTTCAACCAAGTCCCAACGTCCGCTGCGGATCCACCCGTAATTGGCAACCACATCCAGTTCAAAGATGTCCCAATTCTTACAATATTCATGCACCTGCATGACTTTTACTTTCGTCGTCGAAAGTCCGAAGGGGAAATCGCAGACGACACAAATCTTGGTATCCGTGCCTTTCGTCAATTCGGCGGCGATGTCCAAGGATGTCGGGTTGATACAAACGGTCTTACATCCGAAGTCGACTCCTTCTTGGATATATTTCCGGATTTCTTCTTCGGTGAATTCCGGTTTCAGTACGGATTGGTCGACATATTCGGCCAATTCTTGTCGTGTCATGTCAATCGCTTTCTTGCGCATGTTCGTTTCCTCCGTCTTGCGTAAACGATAAATGTCGGATAAATAGATTCATCAAGGATGCTTCCGAAGCCAGTTCGATAACGTGGATGCGATCTGTTTCAATCATGTTCTTGGGCTCGAATAACAATTTCACCGTACCGCGTAGGGCGGTATTGCCCGCGACCTTGATCCTTGTCTGAAGTCCTTTAGGAAAGAGTCCGATGCGAATCGCCGCTTCAAGATCCAAGTGACTACCGAATCCTCCGGCCAAATCGAACTGAAGGATATCTTCCACTTTAGTATCCGTCTTTTCAAGCAAAATTTCAATCCCGCTTCGGATGGCGGATTTCGCCAATTGGAACTTTCGGACGTCGTGTTGAGTGAGTTGGATCGATTCCGTCAACTTGATTTCGTGTTGAAGCAAGCCACTCTCATCCATCTCATTTCCTAAGATGTCGCTTAATAAACTGATATATCCCGAACCGCAAATTCCGACTGCGGTTTGGTCCTCTAGGGTCGCATATCCGATCGATGCATCGGAATTTCGAAAGGTCTCGCAGACTGCACCGGCGACACTTCCGATCCCACACGAGAGGTTTCCACCTTCAAAGGCGGGACCGGCAGCCGTGCTGGCCGCAAATAACCTTCCGTCTTTCAATAAGGCTAATTCTCCATTGGTGCCAAGGTCAAGAAACAAACGTGTTCCCTTCGCATGGGCATAACCGAGTTCCGCCAAGCCGCATAAAATATCGGCACCGACATAGGCCGAGATCGGCGGATAAACGATCAGTTCACCCTTCAATCCCAATGTTGGGAAAACTGCGTCGATCGAGAAATTCGATTGTATCGTGACCGCACATGAATACGGAACTTGGATGATCGGCTTCACCGGGGCACGCATGAAGAAATGCGTCATGGTCGGATTTCCGGTAACTCCGATACGAAACAAACGATCAAGATAATCCTTCGTCAATGTTCTTAATGCATCCTCGATACCAATACAAAGCACATCGCTTAAGATGTCGGGGTCTTGTTCGATCGCGACTTGGATGCGCGATAGGACATCAGCGCCATAAGTGCGTTGGGGATTGAGAAACCGTGCTTCGTCAATGACATTACCGTTTGAATCCACCATCACCATCGCGATCGTCGTCGTCCCGATATCGATTGCGATCCGCAGAAGATCATCCTCGCTTTTATAATCGAAGCGATCGGACTCGACACCCAAAATCGAGTACGAAACTTCCTCCGGAATCTCCACGACCGTTTCGATCGTCGGACGATATTGACACGCATATCGTATGCCCCGATTCAACTCGGTACGTGTCAAACGTATTTGTTCTTCGCGTGTCGGAACTCCTTGCGGATCGATCACTTTGACCTTACATCTTCCGCAGGTCCCCCGGCCGTTACATACCGCATCCAGGACGATCCCCGCTTCGCGCAGACTCTCCAACAGGCTTTGGTTGGTGGGCGAGATCGTCAGCCGTTTCACGGATGAATGTCTTTCGTAGCGGAAGGCGATTGCGTGTTCTCCCCATGTCCTTGCGCCGCGATCTTTTCGCCATATGTATACATCTCCTCAAAAAACGCGATCATATTTTCACTGGGAATGTCTTTCCCCAAACGGTTTCCGCTACTGAAAACCGCACGACCTTTGCCGGGTTTATAGAAGGTATCCATCAAGAAACGCATCTCTTGACGCACATCTTCCGATGTTCCGAAAGGTAAAATCCGTTGGACTTCCATCCCCGCCCAGAAACAGATTTTATCTCCGAACTTTTCGGCGATTTTGACCTCGTCCATCGTATATTTTTGGATCGGATGTAAGACATCCAAGCCCATTTCGACGAAATGCGGGATGAACGGTTCAACATTCCCGCAAGTATGTAGCCATACATCCAAGCCATGTGCATGCGCATAGTCGATGACGTCTTTGTAATGCGGTTTGATGAATTCGATGAAGATATCTTCCGAGAAGAATGGACGATCCTGCATTCCGATATCATCGGTAAACGCGATCGCGTCGAACTTATATTCGTCGCTGGAGGCACGATCGATCACACGATACAAAATATGTTTTAAACGATCCAAGAGATCTTTGATTTCGTCCGGATTCAAGTAGAAATCCATCAAGGTCTCGCTCATGCCGCGGAAATGCCACAACCGTTCAAACGACAAACGTGTCCAAAAGATTCCGCGATAACGTCCATCATCTTCAAAATAGTTCTGTACTAAGCTCTTGGGAGCGTAGGGGTCGGGGATGTCACGGGTGATTTGTTGGATGACATCCCACTCCAAGGCGGTTTTCTCATCAATTCCGATGGTTTCGCCGGGTTTCAGTTTCAATAAGGGATCTGCGCCTTCCACATCGCACCAGACATAACGATCGCCGGGTTTACCGAAATTGGCGGGACGGGTGTATTCGAAGAAGACCGCATCATCCGGATAGGCTTCAAACAATTCACGCATAAAGGTTTCACGTTCGGGTTGTTCTTCCGGAACGAAAAGCAACGGTGTAACGACTTGCGCCGGACGGGTCTTCCCTTCGCCCCGTAAAATCGCTTTCACTTCTTCCCGACTCAGAATATTCTTTTTCGCTTTGGGAAACTTGGTTTGATCAAGTGGCATGTTTTCCTCCTAGGCCAAGCGCGCTTGGAGCTGCTGGGCAAACGTAACGGCGTCATGATCGAAAAGATCGGCACCGATTTGGGTAGCGAAGGTCTGCGTTACCGGCGCACCGCCGACGCAAATCGTTACTTGATCGCGCAGTCCGGCTTCCGCGATCGCTTCGACCACTTCTTTGAAATGAATCATCGAGGTTGTCAATAGAGCGGACATACAAACGATGTTGGCTCCGGTCGACTGGATCGCTTCAACGAATTTCGCCGGTGCGACATCGACGCCGAGATCGATGCATTCGAAACCATTGGACTTCAGCATCAATCCGACGATGTTCTTCCCGATATCATGCAGGTCGTCTTTGACGGTCCCTAAGATTACTTTCCCCTTCGGTTTGTTGGTTTGAAGGACAAGTTGCGGTTCCAAGATCGCAAGTCCGGCGTTGAGCGCACGGGCGGCAATTAAGACTTCGGGGATAAAGACCGTTCCGTCTTTCCAACGTTGCGCGACGATCTGCATCGCCGCCAACAAGCCTTCATTTAAGATTTTGTACGCATCCGTCTTTTCCGCAAGCATCTCCTCGCAAATCCGCTGCACATCTTTGACTTTTCCTTTGGTGACGCTAAGAATGAGTGGGTTGAAATCTAGTTGGTCCATCTTCGTATCCTCCCTTTATTTTGTTTCTTCATCCATAACCGTTCTCAAAATCACTTCATAATCGTAAATCCCCTCGAAATGTTGGTGCGGAAGCAGCGTTAGACTATCGGATCCGTTTGGATCGCGTAACACCCGTTCCAACATTCCCAAATCCCCTTCCACTTCCACATAGTAACCGGGTTCGCGTTTGGCGATCATCTCATCCTCGCCTTCCAGTCCGAACTTGATGTAGGTCACCGGTTTCGTATTTTTGATATAGAGCATTTCAAACACATAGTCCGCGTTGTCTTCGCCATATTCTTGCGCGATCTTATGATACTCCGGCGATGTCCGTGCGAAGTATTCTTCCTCACGATCACCGTAGGAAAGGCAATGGTAGCGTTTGTTGGGCTTGTTTTCGAAACGTTGTCTGTATTTCAAGTTCGACCCCAATAACACCGCCCCGCAATCGTGGACGCGGATCACACGCAGTGGGATCGATCGTGCCTTCAAAGGCAGAATCGCGTTTCCGCACAATCCATATAGCAAGAGGATTTCCGAAGCATCTTCGATCGCATCGATCTTCGCTTGAAGATTTTCCGCTAATCGTTCGGGATGGTCGTGCTGCTTCACTTCCAGATAATCGATTTCTTCACGCGGCAACGTTTGAAACAGTCGTTCCAAATACGGTCGAAACACTTCGCAGGCGATGATTTTTCGAGACATTTCAAATCCTCCTAAATTCGGTAAGATAACATCCGAGAATTCCCAAAAGCGTTGTGGCGGAAGTCATCGCGGAAGAGTAAAGCAAGACCAAGGTGCCATCAGCATTTTCTTGTTTTTCCAACATGATTTGACCGGATGCGATCTGGACGCGGAACGCGTCGTTTTGCGTTTTGACAGTGCCTTTGGCACGCAAAACGAGAGGTGCGACGTGATTCAAGAATGAAACGATCGAAGCTTCATCCTTCCAAACCCCACACAACACGGATACTTGCGAAGCTGAAATATCCTTCCCAGAAGACTTCGGATAACGTTGATCGATCGCAACCGTATGAAACAACAGTTTTGAAGGATCTACCTTTGCGAAGCTTGTGGGATAACGCGGGGCGACATCGTTGATTGACGCAACGCGTTGACTCAATCGCTCCATATCCGTTTGTGACGTACGATCGCTCTGATTCAACAAGATCACATCCGCCGTCGCCACCTGCTTCTTCAACATCGCCATGGCATCTACCAATTTCAGAAACGTCGAGGCTTCGAGCACCGAAATCGCACACACCTCGATCAATGTTTGATCTGCTTTTTTTAGTGCTTGGCAAATCAAGGCATCCATGCCGCTCGGATCGGCGAAACCGCTGGACTCGATCAGAATTAGATCGAAAGGTTCGCTCAAACGCTGACTGAGTACACTCACGAACTCTTCGGACTTACAAGTGCAGAAGATCGAACCATGTTGAATCGAAGCGACCGATAACGATGAATCAAACAACTCCGTATCGACATTCGCTTGACCGAATTCGTTGAGGATCACGGCGATGTTTCCATCGATCTGGGCAAGAAACGATTGGATAAAGGTTGTTTTTCCGCTCCCCAGAAAGCCGTTGACTACAATCAACTTCATGCCTTACATCACTTTTCGGATCGCTTCGATCAATTCGTTTTGATTGGGAATCAACGAGGAATACAAGAGTTGACCATTCAGATACAACGAAGGCAAGTTTTTGACCTTCATCTCCATACAGCGTTTGATGTTTTCCTTCACCGTGAACTTATATTCAACCAAATCGAAGACGTCGCCCATTTCATGTGATGCGCTTTGCGCCATCGACATCATGTACCCGCAGGCCGCGCAACTTTGCGAGTCCAGCGTAAACACTTCGACCAAGGGACGCACCAAATGAGAGTATTCCGGTAGGGTAACATTGATATCGGATAGGTCCAACGACGAATCATACCCCTCCAACATCCCCCTTGCTTGATCGGGTTGATGGATCGCAAACGAGGCGGCGATGACGTTTTCCGGGGGTGTAGCATAGGGCATATCGCAGCCGGGGCTGACGATCAAGTTCTGTGTGCCGCAAGCATCGACGATGTTTAAAACCGCTTGCATGTTGGCTTGTTGGGAGCCGTGCAACATCGTGACGGTCAACTGAATGTTGCCTCCGATGGTGACGTTATGCTTGTCGCAGATTTGTTTTGCGGCCTTGATATCGATGTTTTCGTCGATCGAAATGTTATCGGGAGCACACAGACACATCGCTTCGATGTTGCGGGTCGCATCTCCGCAGACAAAGAACGAAGAGAAGGTATCTTGATTGCGTAGATCGGTGAAGATCGATGTGTAGGGATCATGGAGGAATTCCGTGAAATGTTCTTCGGAAATTTGCGATACCAGGGGATCGACTACGGCGATGACATCCATGCCGGCGGCGATATAAAGCGACGCCATGCGACGAGCGACCTGTGCGCAATAGTCCAATAACCCATTCACGAATTCCGGATCGTCATACATATCCAAGAACAGATCGGTACCGCGTAAATGTGAAGCCAGGGTAAAGGGACCGGTAATCAACCCGTATAAAGCAGTCGAAGACCCGATGCTTGCTTTCATTTCGCGCATGACTTGTAAAATCATCGGTAAGCGACCGTCCTGTTCTTCGGGCAAGGTACACGCGCACGGGATTTTCTTATCGGCAGCCAAAGGATGGGTCGAAACCATCGGCGGACTGTCGTTGACCCAAGCCAATTGACATCCGAGGATCTCGGCTTCGATTTGGAGATCAAATACGACCGGCATTCCGTCAGGAGCGTAGGTTTGGTGGACTTCATGAAGACTTTCGATCAGTTTACCGGCATCTTGTAGTACTTCTTTGGCTGAATACCCCTTCAAAAATCCGGCATGCACCCCGCAAAACGGCACCCAAGGCGCGCGTTCTACCGGTTGGTGGCGTAAGGCTTGAAATACGAGTTCTTTTCCCATGGTGTTCTCCCGCGACGATGCGCTTTCATTATTCGAGGTTGGCGTGGTTTTTAAACATTTCCGGTCCGGTCAATCCTTCGCGGTCCATGATTAACATGATGACCATATCCAAATAAAGCAACATCGATTGTTCGAACAAATTCCCCATCGGTTGGATGGTAGACACGCTGGTCGTGGCGTCGGTCTTGGGGGATGGCGCATCGATGGTGACGCAGACATCCGATAGCTTTGCGATCGTCGAATTCGGGTCGATCGTAACCAAAGCGATTTTCGCTTGTAAGGCTTTGGCTTTCTGCGCCATTGATGTCAAACTCTTCGTTTCGCCCGATCCCGAACACACAATCAATAAATCATTCGATTTCAAATTCGGAGTAACGGTTTCCCCGGCCATATAGACTTTCTTGCCGGCATGCATCAGCCGCATGGCGAAGGCACGGGCCATAAATCCGCTACGTCCGGCCCCGCACACAAAGATCGTATCCACATGTTCGATCAAATCGACCAGTTTTTCGGTTTGTTCGGTCGAAATCCGATGTAGGGTTTGGTGGAGTTCGTTAACGATCGAATCGGTATAACGTCGTAAGTTCATATCACATCCTCGCTTTCAACGCTTTTGCTGCCGCTTTCGGATCCGGTTGATTGGTGATTCCGCCACCGACCACGATGATGCCCGGATTCAAGGACGCGATCGCATCGAAGGTCGCCAATTTGACTCCGCCGGCTACACCGGCTTGGGCATGTTGGAGGACATCCAAAATCATTTCCAGTTCAGCCAAAGGATCCTGACCGCTGGATTGTAGATCGAAGGCCGTATGGACGCAGACATAATCCACACCCAAGCGATCAACTTCGATCGCGCGTTGGCGGACATCCGGTACGTCGATCAAATCGACCATGACTTTTCGTTTGAAGGTACGGGCGGCTTTGACGACACCCGCGATGGTCGTATCATGACTGCACCCCAACACCGTGACGATATCCGCGCCGGCTTCGAAACATTGACTGGCTTCATATTCGCCCGCATCCATGATTTTCGCATCGGCTAACACTTCTTTTTCGGGAAAGCGACTCTTCATCTCGCGTACCGCCCAAAGACCGTATTCCAGTAAGACCGGCGTTCCGATTTCGACGATATCGATCTCTTCCTTCAATTTATCCATCAGATTTAAGCATTGTGTCAACGTCAACGTATCCAAGGCGAGCTGCAGTTTCATGGGTTGATCTCCTTTGTGAATTTCCATTCGCGTACGTTTTCGATCGTTTTCGCTTCGTCTTTGCCCGATGCGGTGGTGATCAAGAGGTCGAAGTCTTTGAATTTACCATAGGTATAGGTCCCGGTAACATCAAACTTACTTTCGTCAAAAATCAGAATCTTGGTATCGCTGCGTTTCAATACTTCCTTCTTGATCAAACTCTCTTCATACGAGAAAGTCGTCGGTCCGCGTTGGTTCTTGAATCCATCCGTTCCCATGATCGCCAAATCGAAGTGCAAGTCCATGATTTGATCGATCGCAAACCGTCCGACCAAGGATTCCGAACTGCGTTGCACTTTTCCGCCCAACAAGATGACTTCGTGTTGGGATGGAATAAGGATACTGGCGGCGGCTAAGGAATTGGTGAAGACAGTCAGCTCTTCGCGTTGCCAAAGAAGGCGTGCGACTTCCAAGGCGGTACTGCCGGGATCTAAGAAAAGTTTGCATTTCTCGGGAATCAATTCGAGAGCGAGTTTGGCGATTTGTTGCTTTTGTTCGGTTTTCTCGACCGCCTTGACGCCGACCGGTTTTTCATGGTACGGACCGCTTAACAGCGCTTCCCCGTGACCCTTGATCAACAAGCCTTTCTCTTGTAAATATTCCAAGTCTTTGCGGACGGTTTCGGTGCTTACACCAAAAATCTCGGCCAATTCCTTGACCGTCGCCTTTCCGTCCTGAATGATCCGATTCGCCATACCTTTACGTCGGTTGAGTTGCTCGTTTCCCACGCATCGTCCTCCATATCCAATCACAACCAAATTATAGACTTGGTTTTACTTGGTTTCAAGTGTCGATTACAAGTATTTGCGAATTTTTGCGAGTTTATGTTCGAAACATTTCAAGAACCGATTATAATAGGAGTGAGGAAAACCGCACTCCGGGAGGGTTCATGTCGAAAGTCAATATTTCCGAAGAAGAAGCGGCGTTACGGCGCTTCAATATCTTTAAAAACCGTAAGCGCCAACTTGTGTATATCCGCAAATGGCGCAAGAAAGCTTACGTGGTCAATCGCGACCATTTCCGTTTCATCCAGATTTACTCCTATCGTTTCTTCGCGGTCATCCTTGTCGTACTGTTTGTTTCGGTATGGCTTGACTCTTGGCTCTATGCATTGGGTCTGGCATCACTCCTTTGGCTGATTGCGGAAGGCTTGTACGAATTCTTCTTCGTTCGTCACCTCAATAGCACCAAGATGCCTGAAAAGGACGAGCAGATCGGATTTCTCGAGGGAGCGTTGGCGGAAGATCCGAAAGTCGTCAACATTAAAATGGTTTCGTTCTTCTTCATCGGAGCCGTCTCCTTGGCCGGGGCATTGATGGGAAGTTACCAGGGAATTTATCTGGTCGGGATGTTGGGAATCGCGGCGTATGGTTTCTACCAATGCGCGTTCTTCTTTTATGTCAACAAACAACGTAAGAAAGGAAAATAACATGAAAACATTTAAAGAGATGTATGATTTGATATCGACCTATACCGGATTGGATTTTGAGGAAGTGTATGTCGACGAACGTTATGTCAACGTACCCTACAAGAAAATCGAGGAGATTTTCGAAGAAAGCATCGAGGTTGCGAAATCGTTGACCAAAGAAGAAGCGACGAAACTGATCGTCCATCTTCTGAAGTCGACCGAAGCCAACGTGAAGAGCCGGTTCAATATCTTGTGCGACTTCCGTCCGGTATATGCGGAGTTGTCCTCCGCCAGCGCCGCTTCGTATCTAGAAAGTGTCAAAGGGTTACAGCAGGTCGATTTTGCGAGTTTGGTGACGACCGATCCGGCGAAGATTCAAGCGTTATTGAATAAAACCAAAGCCGTGGTCGCGCAGTTTATGACGACCCCGCGTACCGTCGTCGTTTATGACCGTAAACCGGACTATGTTCCCGATCCGATTCAGACGACCGTTAGTCCGTCCAGAGTCATCGAGTTCGATCCGTTGACGAAGTCCGACGTGAAACAAGAAACGTGGATGTCGATTTTGAAGGAACATACCTTCGCGGAGTTGCCGACACAAGAAAGCTTTACATCATATCTTCGGGATCATCGGTTGGTGAAGGAATATATCAAGAACGAGCCGAAATCGAAGAATATGTATAAGCGTAAGGGATTTGAGAAGACGTTTGCTTATATCAAAGAAACAAGACAAAGCAAAATGGTCGGATTACTTGTCGGCGGTTTAGCGATCGTCGGAATCCTGCTTTATCTCTTATTCTCCTAAATCAAGCGAAAGCGCCGTTAATCGGCGCTTTCTTTTTTACTTGTTTTACTGAACCGGAATGAAGGTATCGTATTGCGAATCATCGATCTTATATCCATCGTTTCGAAAAAGGTCCAAACAGGCATGCACGACTTCAGGGTCATATAAGGTCGACGCATAGGTTTCAATTTCACCTAAAGCCGTTTCTTGACCTAACGAAGGTCGATACGGACGATGTGACAACATCGCTTCGACGACATCCGCAACCATTAAGATTTTGGACTCGACTTTCAGTTGATCACCGGTCAATCCTAAGGGATAACCGCTCCCGTTGAATCGTTCATGGTGTTGGTAGACCGCTTCGGCGATGATGGGCGGTAAGTCCGCGTTCTTCAACATATCGTAGCCACCCTGCGAATGGGTTTTCAAGAGCATGTATTCGATATCGTTCAACTTCCCGGGTTTGGAAAGTATCTCGGCCGGAATGACGATCTTTCCGATGTCATGGATATATCCGATGACACGGATGGTCTCGATCGTATCGTTGTCCAACTGCATTTTCTTTGCGATTTCCGCCGAGAGATTACCGACTCTGCGTTGATGTCCGGCGGTATAGGGATCCCGAAACTCAACGACTTGCGAGAGCAGTTGAATGACACTGCGGGTGGATTTTTGAAGGGCAAGCGTCCGTTGGTGAACGGTTTTCTCCAAGCCTCGTTGATATTCTAAATTACGTAATTCAAGGACACGCTTT
Source organism: uncultured Erysipelotrichaceae bacterium (assembly GCA_942492825.1). Lineage (GTDB taxonomy): Bacteria > Bacillota_I > Bacilli_A > Erysipelotrichales > Erysipelotrichaceae > GWE2-51-13. The sequence continues at coordinate 821,759 of OW818635.1, forward strand.
TCGTCGATCAACTGCTTGATTTTAAGGACATTGCGTACGGATCGCAAAAAGTCATCCTTCTGGATCGGTTTGGTCAAGTAATCGCTAGCTCCGCTTTGGACCGCTTTGATGGCGGTTTCCACGGTCGGTTCCCCGGTCATGATAATGATTTGGGTGTCCGCATTTATAATCCGAACACTTTCCATCAACTCGATCCCGGTCATCATCGGCATGATGATGTCCGTCACGATCACATCGTAATTGTTTGCGGCGACAAGTTCCAACGCTTCGCGCGCGTTGGATGCGGTGTCCGCAGTGTGGCCGTCATTGCGCAGAAACGAACTGAGGGTAATCTGCATCCCTTTTTCGTCATCCACGATCAGTATTTTTCCCATAAATCCTCCGTTGGTCGTTTCGACTAGACTTCCCACCCGTTATCGACCGGTAATTCAACGATAAACCGTGAATACTCATTCTTTTTGGTCTCGATTGCAATGCTTCCATGATGATCCTTAACGATTCCGAAACTGATGGATAATCCTAATCCAGTACCTTTGTCTTTCGGTTTGGTCGAGAAGAACGGTTCATAGATTTTTTCTTTGATATCCTCGGAAATCCCGCAACCTTGGTCTTCGACGATAATTTCGATCCAACGGCGATCTTCACGGATCTTCGGATGCACGCTGATATCAATGCGTTTATTTTCATCAAAGCCGGGATATTTCTCGTTGAGTGCGTCGCGTGAATTGGTAAGCAGATTCATTAAGACCTGTTGGATTTGTTGGCTACGGCACTTGACCAAAGGTAAGTCTTTCTCAAATTGAACATTCAAGATAATTTGGTCTTTCTTCAAGATCGTATTCATCAACGAAACCGTCCGATAGACGATATCTTCGATTTTTGCGTAACTGTGTGATGACTTCTCTTGGCGTGAGAACTGTAATAGGTTTTTAACGATTTCCGAGATGCGTAGTGACTCATCGATAATACTTTTTCCATAGAACGTCGTTTCCGAATCTTCTTTGGAGCGATCGACAACCAACTGCGCGAAATTCATGATGACATTGATCGGATTGTTGATTTCGTGGGCGACCCCGCCGGCCAAGGTACCGATGGCTTCCAGTTTTTGTTGCTGGCGGATCTGCATATCCCATTCCGTTTTCTCACGATGTAAGATCTTGCGATCGGTGATATCGCGGGCAAATACCATCGCTCCGCTCGCATTGTTGAAGTAGATAGGTACGGCGACCGCTTCCACATCCACCGGGGTTCCATCCGCCCGCAAGAATGTCTCTTCCAAAGCCGGAACCGTCTGTTGTTGATCGTTGAGTGTTCGAATACGGTTCTTGACACTATCGCGATCTTTGGGACTGATATAATCCAACACCGGATGGTTTAGGAGTTGTGTTTCGTGTTTGACCCCGAAGAGTTTCAAGGCTGCATTATTCACAAAAGCGAAGTTTCCTCCGGTCTGGATGAAGATCGTATCCGGTGCCGAATCGATGACCAACCGGAACCTCTTTTCACTTTCTTGAAGCGCTTGAACCGATGCGACACGTTCCGATATGTCATGGATGATCGAATAGAGGAGTTTTCGATCATTGAGATAGATCGGTCCGCTGGTCACTTCAACATCCAACGTTGAGTCATCGGCCAAACGATGCTTAAAGACAAATCTTGTCTTCTTGCTTACTTCAGCCAAATCCAACTCACTCATGATTTTCTCGGTAGGCAAGGTGTTGATTTGGTTGATGTTCATCTTCAACATCTGCGGAATCGACCATCCGTAGAACTTGGCCGCCGCCGGATTGACATCGACGATTTGTCCGTTTGAAGGATCCAACAACATCATGGGGGCATGATCGTTATTGAAGATACTGCGATACCGTTCTTCCGCTTCCCGGATCCGACGTTGGTAGGTATCGCGGTCTTTTTGCGCAAGAAGTAACAAGGATATCATCACGGTACCGATCGGATAGATCAACATGATGTTGAGACCGAGACTTTGGATCGTGTTGATGGCGATGGCATAGGGCATCGCAAACATGCATAGCAACATGACCCCATGAACCACGACGCCGAATAGATAAAGATTGATAATTTTATGGACACGTAACGTGTTGAGTACGTTTTTACGCCAGTAGGTTCCGATCAAATACGAAAATGCGATGACGAGGATTCCGGTAATCATTCCGACTCCGCCGTTATAGAGGCGATAAACTGCCATCATCAGCGCGGCGATCACGACGGAAACTTGACTGAAGGCCAAGGATGCGGATGCGATCAAAATGGAACGGGTATCGAAAACCAGGCCTTCCGAAAATTGCAGGGGAAAGGTCATGATCGCGATGCCGATGCATCCGATGATGACGCCTTCGATGATTTTCGAAGATTTCTTGAACTTCATCGCCACATATTTGCTGAGTTCGTACAAAATGCTTAGCGTCACCAACAATTGCGCGTTGTCCAACAGACTTGAGATATAACGCATGCTCATCCGCTTTTCCTCCTTTGACTCAAGTTTGAATCAATCGTAGTCGTCGTTGGATTTGATACGTCGTTTCGCCTCGTAGAGTCTCCGATCCGCTTCGATCAAAACTTTCTCCAAGTTCTCTTCGCCGTTTAATTGATGGATTCCGAAAGATGCACTCACTCTTATTTCATGTTCACCGCTACGGACAACGTTATTCTTAATCGCTTGATCTAAGCGATGTATGAGAGTTTTCGCATCCGTTGCGTTGGTATTGGTCATCAGGAGTACGAATTCATCGCCGCCGAACCGCGCAAGTAAATCAAAATCGCGGGTCACATCTTTCATACATCGTGCCATTTCCTTCAGCACGTCGTCGCCGGTGATATGTCCATAGGTGTCGTTGATGCGTTTGAAATCATCGATGTCGATCATCGCCAACGTCAATCCGGTCGAAAACCGCTTCGCCTTCGCGAACTCGATATTCCCCAATTGTTCGAAATACTGGCGATTCAGAAGTTTGGTCAAGCCGTCCTGTTGCGCCATTTCACGTAGTTTCTGGCCTTCGACCTTTTCGGTCACATCCATGCAACTTCCGATATATCCCGCAAATATATCATCCTCGATAGTATACGGAACACCGCGGTCGTTGATCCACCGGTAAACACCGTCATGACGTTTAAGCCGATAATCCATCTCAAAAGGCTCTTGTCTCGCAAATGCCTCCAAATAGATTTTTACACACCGTTCCACATCTTCGGGATGCACGCCGTCGACCCAACCGTTTCCGACTTCCTGCGCCATCGTTTTACCAGTGAACTTCAACCACGTCGCATTAAAATAGTTACATAAGGCATCGAGCCCGGATCGCCAGATCATATTCGGCGACGATTCCACGATGATTTGGTATTGGTTTTGATCAAGATCCATGCGCGTCCCCTTTCACTTTCCGGAAGGTTTTGACTGCTGTATCCTAGAATTATCATTCATATCCATGATTGCTTCATGATTCAGTCGCAAGTACGGCAGATGACACTTAAAGTCTGAATTTTTGCGTGCTTATGGTTTTATGATACGCTATCGGTTGAAAGTACGCAATAACATATGCCCTATATCAAGCCATTTATAGCGCTTTTTTGATAATCCAACGATTTCGACTGGATCGATGAAATTAAAAAGATGGTTCACTACGAACCATCCAAATCTTGATCAAAATAGAATTAATGTTTAACGTTTTCCGATTTGCGCCAATTATCTTGATACCCGCCTAGTAAGTCCACAAAGCGCTTTGCGATCAAATGCGGGCGCGTGATCGCTCCGCCGACAACGACCGCGTGTGCACCTAAGAATACGCATTTCATCGCGTCTTCCGGCGTGTAGACATGACCTTCCATAAAGACATAGGCGTCTTGGCCTAGTTCACGACAGAAATCGGCGAACATGCGATAATCCGCACCTTCGATGTGGGCGGTTTCCTTGGTATACCCGTAAAGCGTCGGAGCGACGATATCGGCGCCTAAACGAACGGCTTCGCGTGCTTCTTCGATTGTCGAACAGTCCGCGAAAACCGGTACGTTCGGGAATTCTTTCTTAAATTCAGGAAGCAGATCGATCGCTCTGCGTCCGTCTTGGTTGATTTGGAAGGTGCAGTCCATCGCGACAATGTCGGCACCGGCTTCGATGATGTCACGGCAACCTTGCAGGGTCGGCGTAATGAAGACATCCGTGTTATCAAACCACATCTTATAGAGTCCGATCAACGGAAGTTTGACTTTCTCTTTGATTTTACGGATTTGTTCGGGTCCGTTCGCACGAATGCCGACCGCACCTGCCCATTCTGCGGCTTGCGCCATGATCACTTGCATTTCGTCGCTGTGGATGATTTCATCCGGATAGGATTGGCAAGACACGACCAATCCGCCTTTCATCTTCTCAATCATTTCATTTTGTTTCATAACGATTTCCCTCCCAGGAGCGTAGATTTTCCAAAGCATGGTCGCCGTCGGGTAGACGGTCGGTGAAGATGGTCTCGAATTCGTCCGCGCTGCAGCAATAACAGAATCCGCGTTGTTCGAACTTACTGGCATCAACGATCAAAAAACTGCGCAGCGAGCTTTTCATGGCCGCATGTTTATTGGCGACGGTCTCGATGGTCGCACTGTAGCATTCCTTGGTGATCGGATCGATGCCGGCGACGCCGAAGAAAGCTAAGTCGTAACGGAACTCGCCGGTTGTCTGCGTGGCTTTCGATCCGATGTTCATATCGAAAAACGGTTCGTAGGTTCCACCGACGACTTGGACGGTACATTGGCTATGTCCGAGGTTACGGACAAAACGGATGCTCGGGGTGACGATGTGGATGCGTTTGTTTTTCAAATACGGTACTAAAAACGCCATCGTCGAACCACCGTCGATATATACGCAGTCCCCGTCATGGACCAATTCGCTTGCCAATTCGCAAGCTTTGCGTTTCTCTTCGGTATGCATCATCGTCTTTTCGTTGATGGTCCAGTCGGTCGCGTCGCTTAAAGTATGAAGCATACTGTTGAGTACGGCGCCTCCGTGTTGACGTTTCAATTTTCCTTGTCGCTGTAACTCGTCAAGGTCACGTCGTACCGTCGCTTCGGAGATGTTAAGTTCCAAAGACATCTCGCGGATCGTGACAGCCGGATGATCTTTTAATCGATCCAAAATATATAACAACCGTTCGCTCGCTAACATTCACCCACCTCTTTCTGTCCCGACCTCTTTCCTTAATTTTTGTTTAGGTTAAGGCTACAACGTGAAAACATTTGATAATTTTTGTTTGTTTCTCGTTTGACGCCTCAATTATATCACATACATTTCACAAGAGATGGTTGTTTTTGTTTGAATTCGGCGATTTTTATGTCAGAATCCTAAAAAACGTCATCATGCGAACGAAATTCTTTCATTTTTGTATAAAATGCTTCAAATGTCTGCCATATACCGTCCAAAATCGGTTATCATTAGAACATAGAAACGAGGATGAGTCATGAAAATCTGTTATTTGCTTCAAGGTCGCGACGATCCGGAAACCGCCCTCCAATACGCTTTGGCGCTGGGCAAGGAAGATTATGTGGTGGTCACGCTGAATGATGAAAAATGGCGCAATGAAGCTTACTTCGTGCTTGTTAAAAACAAAAACATCCTTTTGAGCACATCGACACCGTTCGCGCAGGAAGGCGATCTTTCCAGTGCGCGTTGCTGGTTGTATCAAATGAAAGATGCGTTGGAGAAGTTCGATTTCGATCTTTGCGTCAATCTGACGGAAAAGACTTTACCGATGACGCAACGTACGGATTGGATGGATATGTTACAGAAGGAAGCGATCACCAACTCGATTCGCTTTGATCGCGATAATCTTAGCGATAAAGCGTATGATGCGACGATGCGTCGATATTTTTTCTCGACTAACGCCAACAAATTCGCCACAAGTGAAGTCACGCGTAAACGGGCACGGCGTACGGCAGATCTGTTTTATGCGATGGGATTGCGCAGGAAATTGAAAGACACCTTATACGAAGGCGAACCTTGGTTTGTTTTTGATAAACAGACCGTGATGAATTTCAGTGATAACTTAGCGTTCGCGTCGGAGAACTTCGTGATGGCCTGGTATCCAGAACGTACTGTCTTTCAGACGATGTGGAAGAAGTTTCTCGGACATAAGCAAATCGAAAACCGCAACTTCATCGCTGAAGGTGAACTGACGGATGGTAAATACTTCAAGAAATACGAGACCCTTCCCGCTCGGAAAGAAATCGCGGAGATCTTGAACCGTTTTCAACCTTTGTATACGGCACCTTATGAATTTGTGGCCGAGGAAATCGTCGAGGAAGATAAACGCAGTATGTTGACCAAGACGATCGATCAATATAAGAATAAGAAGAAATAAAAGAAGCCCTGTTAGGCTTCTTGATCACAGCTCTTAATTAGAAGTCCATTCTTGATTCGTTGATTCTTTCCAGATTCAAACTCAATCCTAAACCATTTATGATTTTGAAAAGCGTATCCATCTTTGGAATATGCTTTTCTTTTTCCAATCTTGAAATCGCCTGTTGGGACACATTGACTCGTTTTGCGAGTTGGGCTTGTGTGATGTTCATGCTTTTACGTGCCAAGACAAGTTGCTCGATCAACTCACATTCTTCTTTCAATCGCAAATAACCACGCCTGAAGTCGTCGTTTTTCAGTTCATCTTCGATGATGTTCTTGACATCGATTTTCTCAAACGGCATTTTCACACTTCCTTTCATTTGATTTCTTTCGCTCTTTTTTTCGCGGGATTCTTATCTATCGATTCAGTAGCGTTTATCTTCCTCTAACATACATGAAAACTCGATCCGCTTTGATTATACATCATCTTTGATGTATAATCTGATTCAATTCACGAAATAAATCATTTTTTGGTTTGAGTTGAGTTTTGCATGACCGCAGTATCGATATTAATAATTTCCGATGAAATCTTGGGAAATATTTCGTTACTCTTCCCTTACTTTAAGTTTACGCTGATAATCGGCGAATACCTCGGAACCGATGTCACCATAGTCTTTTAAACGTGCCCAAGTAACGATAATACTATGTACGACCGGGAAAAACTGCGCGGTAGTAAAATATTGCGTCGGAAGCAAATCAAGCGTTAAACCATTGTCCGGGGCATTTGGACCGACCCATACTACCGATTGATTTCGTGATTGAATACTTTCGTAAACCTTGCGGGCATAGGCATCGTTGCGTCCGTCGACCAACATCACGATCAGATTGTCTTTCGGATTTGCGGCACAGATTCCATGTAAGAATTCTTCGGTATCGACAGCCATGGCATATCGTCCTTGGACTTCGATCGATTTGATGGCAAGTTCCATCGCGGTTTCCGCAACATCGGCGCTGCCTAATACGGTGAGGGTACGGCAAGCATCCAAGATTTCAACATTCTTTTCGGTCCACGTTTCACTGACTTGCGCCAATGCGTCATAGCAAGCGTTATTCGCGCGGATTTCCTCAAGGTTGGCATAAAGTTCGTCTTTGGTGATCCGGACGTTATGATACGCTAAACCAAGGATGACGATCCACAAAGTATAAAGCAATCCTAGAACTCCGGTGACTTTATAATCGACGTTTTCGACACATTCTTCGATAACCAAGGGAATTTCGGCTTCGCGGGAAACCGGCGAGCCGGCCGTCGCGGTGATCGCGATCGTACGTGCTTTTTTACGGCGGGCCAAGCGTAAACTTTCGACGACTTCATGGCTGGTTCCGGTTTGCGAAATGGCGACGACAATGTCATCGGGATGGACCGAGTCGATCAAACCATGGGTAAAGGAATACGGTGTAACGCAATGCGGAAGAATCTCCAGCATTTTCACGGAAAGAAAGGCTGCGATGCGCGCATCTTCGCCGGAAGAACCGTTTCCGATAAAATAAAGCCGAGTCGTTTCGTGTAAAGGGATCGAAGAAAGAAGATCGATGATTTCATCGGACCGTTTCATTAAATCATCCAATCGATTCTGCGTCATGCGCAGAAAATTCTGCATTTTTACGATTTCAGGTTTCATTTTATTTTACCGACGGGTTTTCCCGTTGCTTTCCCTTCGAGTTCATCCAATAAACTCAAGACATGCTTGCGTCCGTTGATCAGTCCAACCAAAACAAGCACGCTGAAGAAGGCAGCGCAAACTCCGACCGCCGTGAAAATCCAAGCCCACGGTTGTCGTGCCGCGACACTTACATTCGGTAAAAACGGATCGCTCATTCCGGAAAACCCCCAGTAAGCGATCAAAGCGCCGACGATCGCAATCATCGCACTGATCAAAAGCCACCGGCGCATCTGTTTCAAATAAAGATTCTTGGTTTGGATTTCTTGACGTAAACGTTCGACTTCAGTTTTTTTCATGATTGCGTCTCCTTTGAAAGAAAAGCCCCGCCGCTAAGCAGGGCTTTACTACGACAAGTCGAGTAAGTACTAGTAGGACAGTCCCGGATCGAAGAAGCCGACCAAAACGCCGACCAGCGCGATAACGACAAGAATCAACATGACCGTGATCGGTGACATTTTCTTCTTCGTCATCAAATACCAGGTGAACAATACGGTCAACAAGGACAGCAAGTTCGGGTAAACATTGTTGAAGGTGTCTTGCAGAACCAAAACGTTGGCTTTTTCTGCACCATCGACGATATACGTACCCAAGTCGAATTTCAACGCGGTGGATACGCCGATCCAGGAAGCGGCCAAGGCACCGATAACGATGGTACCGACCATAACCATGGATTCGCGGAACGCGGTGGCTTGTTCGCCGATGATGACATCGACGGCGCGGCCGCCCAATTCGTAACCTTTATCGAAGATATACTTCATGAATAACGTCATCGAGGTGATGTAAACGACGGCATAGAATAACGGTCCGAGAACCGATCCGCCGGTCGACAGACCCAACGCGATGGACAACAAGATCGGGATATAGGTGCCCGGAATCAAGGAGTCGCCGATACCGGCTAACGGACCCATCAAACCAGCGCGGATACCATTGATCATTTCGTCGTCGATTTCTTCATGTCCGTTCGCACGGGCTTCTTCCAAACCGACGGAGATACCGACAACCATCGAACCGATTTGCGGTTCGGTGTTAAAGAACGGGGTATACGTCTTCAAGGAACGCAGACGATGCGTGTCGTCTTTGTATAATTCTTTGATAACCGGGATCATCGCGCACATAAAGCCGAACGTCTGCATATGTTGGTGCGTGAAGCCTGTCAGGTTACCGTGATACCACCACCAGAAAGCTTGATCTTTAGTCTTCTTGTTAAGTTTTACGCTCATCCTAGAGATCCTCCTCTGCAGCGGCGGCTGCTTTCTTACCGGCAGCTCCGACCATGATAATCTTGTAGTTCAAGAACGCGATCATCGCGCCGACAAAAGCGGCACCGACCAAGTTAATCTTCAACGCAGCGGCGAGAGTGAAGCCGAAGAAGAAGATGATAAGGTCGACAGGGTTCTGAACGACTTGTTTCAACAGGATACCGATACCAACGGCCGGTAACAACGAGCCGAGGGTGAACATCGTCTTCATCGGGATACCATCCATCGGTAACCATTCCTTCAAATTCGCGACGACATCCGTACCGTAATACGTGATGAAGAAGGTCGGAAGGAAAGCGATAACGAAGTGGGAAACCAACGGGAAGATGAAGTTAGTAAGATAAATCGTACGGTAGTTCAGTTTGTCGATGGCTTTCCAACCGATTTGTTGCCAAATCAAGTTCATCGTCGCCGTCGAATAGAACATGACGGTACCGATCGTACCAACTAACGCACCGATAGAAACCGCTAAACCAGCGCCTTGAACTCCCGAAGGATCCAAGTTGGCACCCTTGACAGCCGCGACGGCCAACGGGATACCGATATAACATACTGCACGTAAATCAGCGGAAACGGTTCCGCCCGGCGTGACCAACGCGATGTAAACGACTTGGATCGCGGCCCCGACCATAATAGCGGTTTTGATATCACCTAAGATGATACCGACAACAAGAGATGCGACCAACGGTCTAGACAAGGTGTACCATGAGTACGTCGTGCCGAGAGCGCCGATGACGGATGTCAAGGATGCCATGATCCCTAACAAAACGGCTTGAAAGATATTAATCTCCATAAAACCCTCCCTTTCTTTCAGGTTTTTTGTATCGTTATCGGTTCAAGCCACTCTCACTTGAAACCGAACATCGATCTGAATTTAGGCCAGTAACCGACCGCGTCTTCTTTAACCAACGCGAACAGTATTTCATAACCGGCTTGATGCAACTTCTCGAACGCTTCCGCCTCACTCTGCATCAGCGACTGATTCATCCCGATCTTCACGGCACCCGGACGGTCGTTGGCAGGACCGACGACGATCAATTTGGGACCCGCTTGGAAACCGTCGTCGATGAGAATCTTCGCCATCAACATCGGCTCTTTGGTGATCAGGAAATAGTTCTTCTGACTGTTGAGGATCTTATCGCACTTCTCTTTCCATTCCGCATAGGTCCAGATATAGGTCGGTTTACCTGTGGCGGATAGAAAGGATGCTTTGATGAACGGTGTGTTGGCCGCATAGTCGTTGATCGCTACGATCGCGTCGCAGGGATATTCTTTCGACCAGCGAGTGGTGATCTGACCATGGATGATGCGGTCGTCGACGCGGATGAATGTGATTGCCATAAGGGATCCTCCTAGAGTTCTTCTTCTTCGAAATTAACGGCGTTGATCTCAAAGAGAGTGACACCGAGTTTTCCTTCGCTAAGCGTGGCTTCGATCAAATCCGGTTTCTCGAGGTTGTCTTTCATCAGAACCGCCGTCAGCACCATCGGCATATTCATGCCGGCGAAGACGGTCGTCTTATCAAACAAGTTCTTTTGATTCAACACTTCGATCGAAGTCGTGAACGGCGAACCGCTCAGGATGTCGCTAAATAATAAGATTTCATCGTCGTGGGTGATGGGCTCGACCAACTTCGCGAAATTCTCGGCGAATTCGTTGGTTCCCATGCCTTCTTCCAAAGAAGTGCTAAGGATATCGTCGCGTTGACCGCTCATCATGAGAACGGCGGACTTTAATCCGTGGGCGAAGGTACCGTGACTGACCAGGATGACATATTTCATGGATGGCTCCTTAACCGTAAGGGGTTACATTTAAATCTAGATTTATCATAACTTCTTTGTTGGGTCATTGCAAGACGATTTTGACGTGAATTGCAATTATTTGAAATGTTTTTATCGATTTTGTCGCTACTTGTGACAAATAATTTGTTTACACAAATTTTACTCGAAATCAAGTCACAATGCTAGTCGATGATGTGTGAAATTTTCAACGCGTAGAATAGAACGGCCATGACGATCGGGATCAAGATGATCAGCCAATAGATTCGATTGAACTTGCGTTGGAACTTTTGCCAGTTCGCATCGCTGTAGTAGAAGCGTCCGTCTTCCGTTTGAACCAAGATTCCGTCGACCATCATATTGGTGATGGTATAGGCGATCGTGTTGCTGGAAAGCGGCAGATCCTTACAGATTTCCGCCGGTTTCGCGCTTTTGGGTCCGAAGGCGCGCGCCTCCTTGAAGGTATCCAAAACGAGCCTTCCGGCGGTTTTGCGGGGATTGACTTTGGGTGTCGGCATGGTTATTTCCCTTTCAGAGCTTCGACAAAACGACGTGCCGTCAGATGCGGACGAGTGATCGCCCCTCCGACAACAACACACAACGATCCTAAATCGACACATTTCCGTGCTTCTTCGACCGTATTGATCTTCCCTTCGGCGATGACTCTTTCCGGAAACGCTTCGCAGAGTTTGGCGATCAAACCGAAACTCGGTCCTTCGCTTTTTTCGGAATACGAGGTATAACCGCACAAGGTCGTCCCGACGAAATCGGCGCCGAGTTTGATCGCGTTGGCACCTTCTTCGAATGTCGAGCAATCCGCCATGATGAGTTGATCCGGATATTTTTCTTTGATCTTCGTAATTAAAGCATACGCTTTTTCACCGTTCGCCGCAAGACGGTCGGTGGCATCCAACGCGATGATGTCCGATCCCGCTTCGACCAAGGCGTCGACTTCGCGCATCGTCGGCGTGATGTAGACATCGTTGCCGGGGGTCACGACTTTCCAGATCCCGATGACGGGCAGTCCGGTCGCAGCCTTCATTTCGGCCACGTTTTTCGGATGGTTGGCACGCAATCCGACAGCCCCTGCCCACAAAGCACATTCAGCCATCTTCAACATGATCCCTTCCCCGTGGATCGGTTCGCCCTCGAAACTTTGGCAGGAAACGATCAGATTGCCGCGGAGTTGATTGATTAGAGTTTCTTTGTCCATGATTCCTCCGTTTTCCAAACAGGTTGTCCGTCGACCTCGAAGCATCGTACGGGAAAACCGCCTTCGTCGATGGTCGCGTAATTATGCCCGGCCACGACATTCCAACAGGCCGCGACCGCCATGACTTCCTTGGGGTCGGTATTGATCAGTCGATGCGCATATTTTCCGTTTATGTAATGAATCGAACCGGGATATACCTTTTGGGCGAAGATTTCTTCTTCACCATCCCAGTATAGCAGAAATCCAGTGCCGTGAAGACCGAAATAGTACTCGTCATAGTTCCGATCGGCATGAAAATGCCCGCGTGTCAGACTGTATTCGCCCTTTACCTGATAGGGATTAAGGTAGGTGACGCCGAAGGTCAACGTACCGGGCAACGCGTCTTTCGGGGTCGGAATCGACACAACCCGATAGGCGATCTTCTCCAGCAATTCCGCCGGGATTTCATGGGTATAAGTAGCGCTTAACGCGCCGATTTTTTTTTCGTAGGCATCGAATTCGGATCCATGCAAATCAAAAGGGTCCGGTAAAGTAAAGAACGGTGTGTTACGGATTTCCATCGGTTATTCCTCCTTGGTCGCACGGACGAACGCATGGATCAAGCCATGTTTCGAATCGTCGAGCGGTTGGACTATGAAACGTTTGACGCTAGCCGGAACGATGAAACATTCCGCATAATGGATCAAGATATCTTCGAATTCACCTTCCGGATCTTTCAATAGAGCACTTTGCCCTTCCACAAGCATCAACATATGGACGGTACTTCCGGTTTCGACCGTAAATTCACGGGTAAACCAGGTACGGATCGTTTCGATGAATTCAAGTTCGTGCAAGCCGGTACGTTCGGATACCAGTCCTTCTTCATTATGGATCGGTTGGATGTGATTCACTAAGTTGTCATGCACCCATTCCGTAGTACGATCGCCCTGTATGACATGTTTCGCATGGTCGAGATGGACCGGACGCGGACGTCCGTCCATGCCCAAGCGTCCCCAATCCCACAGTTTGAAGGTGAAGATATACGGTGTCGCGCTGATTTCCAGAACCATCGCATCGGCGCCGCTACAATGAATCGTCCCGGAAGGAATTAGGAAATGATCATGTTTTTTCGCCGGGATTCGGTTGATGAAACGAGCATCGTCGAAGTCTTTTTCACCGCGATTGGCGGCTCTTAGGTCCTCAATAAGATCCGGTAACTGCGTACCGGTTTTAACGCCAAGGAAGACATGCGCTCCCTCTTTCGCGTCCAAGATATAGTAACTTTCATCTTGGGTATAAGTCATACCGAAATTACGTTGGATATAATCGGTCAGCGGATGGACTTGTAATGAAAGGTTGCCTCCGCCCATGGTATCCAAGAAGTCGAAGCGGATGGGGAATTCACGACCGAAACGGGCGATCGTTTTACTTCCCAAAAGATTCTTCGACTGGAATAGCACGACATCCATAGCTTGTAAGGTAAAGGTTTCCGAACCAATCTCAAAACACACGGCGTTTTCTTCGGGAACCCCGTTAAACGACCAGGCATAGTTCGGTTTGTCTTGGGGGAGGTTACAGTATTCTTTCATCCATTGTCCGCCCCACACGCCCGGATCGAAATACGGAACCATACTGAAGGGTTTACGGGAGGTTTCAAGCAAGGCTTGGTCGACCGAATGCTTGGTCAACAAGCGCGGTACACCGGGTTGATCGTCATCCAACACATAGGCGATCTTGTCCCACAGTTCGATTTTCAACCGATCGGCGATCCGCCAATCGACGAAATACCCACGTTTAAACATACGTAAGGGATCTTCCTTGAAATTACCGGCGTTATAGTTGTCCATCTCACCGCGGCGGAAGCGCATTTGGATTTCCCAACGCGAAACGCTGGTCAAAACGATCGTCGCATCGTTATGGAACAAAGAGCTACCGAAGCCGATCAACAGGATTTTACCGGTTGCGGCGTTAACTTTTTCAGTAAGTTGTTTGGATCGTTCAGGATGACGTAGGTCGCGGATCGACTTGGCGCTTAGACGTCCGAAGACGCGGTCGTCGGTTAGGTCGAACGCCAGAAAAGCGTCGAGTTCTTCGCCGGATAACATCGCGGTGTCGGTATCGAAGACGACATTAAACAAAGGACCTAGATTTTCGATCAGAGCTTGCTTGTTTGTGCCGGGATAGGTTTCGATACATACCACGTTTTCGGTTTTTAGGATCTTTGAGAATTCGGTCTTGAGTGCGTCAAATCCGACCAGTACGGACTCCTTAACACCATGAATGGATATGACGGGATGGGGACGATAGGCGTTTTTTACCATGTTTACCTCCGAAATTGCAGATGTGCATTGAATCTTGGTAAGATAAGCTTTAAAGTTGAATCAGAGACGAGGATGCTTTATGACAAAATATCAAGAAATCGCAAGCGATCTGATGACGATGATCAAAAACGGAACCTATCGCCCCTGGGGGGCGATGGAAGGCGAACATATGTTGGCCAAACGGTATCAAGTCAGCCGCGCCACCATCCGCAAAGCTTTGAACGTGTTGAAGGAACAAGGATATATCCATTCGCGTCAGGGTTCCGGCATTTATGTGAATCCCGAGGAGTTCTATCAAGAGCGCTTGATGTTTACGATGAGCGATCGTTTTCGTCAAACGCGGTTGGATTCCAAGGCGTTGAAGTTTACGATCGAGGAAGCCTCTCCCGAATTGGCAAGCCAGTTCAATCTGCATGAAGACAAACGCTTAGTCCATTACTTGCGTTTACGTATGCATGGGAAGAAGCCGTTGGCATTGGAAGAAACCTGGATGCCGGTGGAACTATTTCCCAAGTTAAGTAAAGACGCGCTTCAAGGTTCGATCATGCAATATATGGAAAACCAAGGTTATGTAGTCAGCCATGATTTCAAAACGATTTGCGCCATCGAATTGGATGCCTATGCCAGTAAACAATTACACAAACAGGTCGGTGATTTGAGTTTGCGCATTACCCACCATGTTTATTTCTTGAAGTCGATTTTAGCGCAGATCACCATCGAAACTCAAGCCGAAAATGCGCTGAACGCACTGTCGGTCCGGGAACGTTAATCGTGGTAGGATGAAATCAGTCCGGTTAGTTTGCCTTCGAGATGAATGTCGCCAAAACCGCTCGGAACTAAAAGCGTCGTTCCCGGTTTGACGTTAAACGTATCGATTTTTCCTTCCCCGTCGATGATCGTCAGGAAATAGAAATAGGGAAACGCAAACGTACCTCCGGCAAGCGTTTGGATTTTGGATAAGGTGAAAATGCCGGGTTGATCGAAGAACGATGTGATCAAGATATTCCGTTTGAGAACCGGGGTCGGATGAATCGGCCCTTTTTCGTTGAAGGGAATATTCAAGACTTCCATGCCTTGTTCGAAATGAAGATCGCGGGGTTGTCCGGTCTTGACATCGATCCGATCATAATCCCAAATGCGATAAGTAACATCCGCGTTGCGCGAGATTTCAAACGTCAACATATGTTTACCGGTCGCATGCAAGGTTCCGGCCGGGACATAGATGAAATCGCCGGCGTTGACATCAACATAGTTCAAAAGCTTATCCCATTGTCCGGATTGAGCTAAACTCCGGAATTCTTCGGGGGTTTGCGCATTGTGTCCGAATAGCAGTTTGTGATTCCCTTTGGTTTCCAAAAAGTACCATGCTTCGGGTTTTCCGTACGAGTCATGGTTTTTTTGCGCGTAGTCGTCATCCGGATGGACTTGGACCGACAGGTTGTCGATCGGATCCATCAACGTACAACGTATCGGAAAACGTTGCGACGAACACTCGAACCATTCCGGTAATCTCTCGTAGGCTTCGCTTAAACTCATATCGATTTCACTCAAGCGGTTGTCTCCGTTGCCTTTCAGCGCGGCGACGCTCCACATCTCGCCGATACGATCCAGGTCGGTATGTCCGTGAAAGCGTGTCCGCATTTGCGTTCCGCCCCAGATCCGTTCCTTGAAGACCGGTTCTACGTTTACGATTTGTTTTTTCATAGTTCCTCCATTGGAATATAAATCGGTTGTCCTTCCCGAAAGTTCATACGTAAATCATAGCTTGGGGAAAGTACGTTGAAGTCGGCATAGTTTCCTCGTTTCAGGGCACCGACCGACGATAATTTCAATAAGTTTGCGGGATTGACGGAAGCCATCTGTACCGCTTCGGTCAAGTCACATCCGGTATACGTCAGAATGTTTTTGAAAGCGTCGATCATTCCGATGGTCGAACCGGCGATGCGTCCATCAACTTTCGTGTAGGCTTTGCCTTGGATACTGACGCATTCTTTTCCGCCGAACATAAAGTCGCCATCGCCCAAGCCTTTGCCCGGATTACTGTCGGTAATCAAAATCAAACGTTCGCTACCGATGATTTGATACGTCAGTTTGACGACCAAAGGATCGATATGATAGCCGTCGACGATCAATTCGCAATAACTGTCCCCTTTTAAAAGAGCTGCGGTGACGGCGCCGGGATTGCGATGGGTATGTTGCGTCATCGCATTATAGAGATGGGTGAATCCATCTCCGCCCGCTTCCAAGGCATGTAACGTTTGATGTGCGGTAGCGTCGGTATGCGCGAACATCACGGCGATGTTGAGTCGATGGCAAGTATCGATGAATGCTTCGATGTGTTCGGATTCCGGCGCGACGGTGACCATTTTGATCTTCCCTTGCGCGGCATTTTGATTTTCTTCGATTTCATCCAACCGTATCGAACGAAGTCCTTCTTCCTGCATCATGGCTTTAAACTTCAAGCTCAGGTAAGGTCCTTCGTTATGGATTCCGATCCAACGCGACCCGGATACCGGCGTCTTCATATCGCCATAGCGACGTAAGACTTCCAGTTCTTGGTCGTGGGGCAAGGTCATCAACGACGTGACAAATGAAGTTGATCCTTCCTTCGCCAATTGGTTTGCGATCTGTGACAACGCTTCTTGATCCGCGTCCACGAAATCGGTACCTAAGGCGCCATGGGTGTGGATGTCGATGAATCCCGGAACGATGATTCCGTCTTTGTGGTCGATAAAACGCGTGGTCGGATTCGCCAACGCTTTTTTGAGTACCGGATCATTGGGAAAACTGATCCACTGAATGATTCCATCTTCTTCCGCCATGACGGCGTTTGTGATCACAGGACCGATTCCGGTCGCGATTTTGGCTGCAGCATGAATGGTTAAGGGCATAAACGATCACCTCCATGGTTCTATTGTACGATAGATTTTGGAATATTACGATAGTTTTTGAGAGATTTTGGGAGAACATAGGGTTAAAAAAGGACGGTTTCCCGTCCCAAGGTTTCAATCGTTTTGTTTTTGCGTGGATCGATATTCTTCGGCCAAACGAACCGCCTGGCGGACCAGATGTTCGCAGGCTTTGACCGTGACACCGTCGACGACGATCGTCGCGCGTTGCTGGTTGGTGGCCAACAGATCATCGCAGCGTGTCGAACCTTTCGCGGCTTTAAAGGCTTCGCCCAGTTCTTTAATTGCTTGGTAATGTTTTTCCTTTGTGGGTTTATCGACTACTTCCCCGTTTCCATACCCTAACCCAAGCGCCATAAAGGCACCGGTGAGGGCACCGCAGGTTTCGCCTAAATGACCCATCCCTCCGCCAAACGACGACGAAATCTTGGCAGCTTGTTGGAGCGGAATATCAAATTCTTCCGCATAGGCGCAGAATACGGATTGGGAACAGTTATAACCTTGGTTAAACAATGCGACGGCTTTTTCTTCGAGGTTCATGCTTCGATCTCTCTTTCCACCGGTTTCGGGTAAATGTTTTTACGTTTCGGTTGCGCATGCTTTTCATCCAGATATTTCAGAAACGCATATGCATCGCGATTGACGATGAGTTCTTCGGGGAAATCGGCTCTTTCGATCACGTCCAAGCATTTCGCGATACCGCCGACTTGACTATAATGATGGGCATCACTGCTTAAGAGGATTTTGACCCCCTTCGCCTTGCATAGTTTCAACATTTCCAAGTTATTCTTCACCGTGTCTTTGCGTAAACCATCCATAAACAAGGAATTGTTATTGACTTCAAGAAGTACGTCGTACGCTTTGGCCGCATCGGTCAAACGATCGTAGTCCAAGGGACAATCCCCGTCGTCAGGATGGGTGATCGCGTCCACCCAACCGCTTTTCATCGCGTTGATCATCGCGTCGGTGTTTTGCTTCTTGGTACCTTCCGTGTAACAGAACTTATGGATCCCGGCCAAACGTAGGTCCAATCCGGACATGAGTTTTTCATCCATGCTTAAGGTTCCGTCGTAATCTAGAATGTTGATCTCAGCTCCAAACAACAACCGTAGATTTTCATAAACACGAGGCACGATCCGCTGGTTGGCGAAATAGAGGTAGCAGCACGTCCCCGGCACCCCTTCCGCATGTTCGGTGATGCCTAACACTTTGAGATTTTTTTCTTGCGCAGCGTGAATCAATTCGCTCATCGTACTATAAGCGTGTCCGCTGGCGGTGGTGTGGGTATGTAGATCCATTTCGTTTTGAAACATGATGTAACCTCCGAACCTTCTTTTTTAGTATAGCACTTTGTTTTTGAAGAAAAAACGGCTTCTTCTTTTTTCAGCGTTTTCCGATCAGAATCGCTTGACGCGCTTTGCGCGTAACTTCTTCGAGAAAATCCGGGTCGTTGTTTTTTTTCAGATCCACCAATCCGCTTCCCAATCCGACACAAACGGCGCCGGCTTCGAGGTAGGATTGCATGTTGGAAACATCGATTCCACCCGTTACCATGATCGATACCGACGGAAGCGGCGCTTTGATGTTTTTGATGTATCCGACCCCTAACTGACTGGCCGGAAAAAGTTTGACCATCGTAGCTCCATGTGTGATCGCATTGACGATTTCGGTCGGTGAAAACACGCCGGGAATCATTAAGATATCCTGTGAAGTACAGTATTCCAATACCTCGGGGTTGAAGATGGGCGAGACGATAAACTTCGCGCCGGCTTGGATGCTTTCTTTGGCTTGATCAAGGGTCAACACCGTTCCGGCACCAAGAAGAATGTTATCCATGCTTCTGAGTTCTTCGATCGCTTCATATCCACCTTTGTTTTCGACGGTAATCTCAAGGGCATGGATTCCACCATCGAGTAGAGCTTGCGCGACGTTTTTAATATTCGTCGCATCCGCGTGACGGATGACGGCGACGACGCCGTCTTGACTTAGTTGAATTGGGGTAATCATGCCGAAACCTCACGCAGCGCTAGCGCTCTGCGGGGATTATTGGTAAACAGATCCTCGATAATTCGATCCGCATCCAGATTCGCTTCGATCAGGCGATTTCGTAGTTCAGGCTTAAATTCAACAAGCAATGAATCTAAACCTGGCTTGCCGCCAAATCCTTTGAAGTAGCTTTGACGGGCAAAGTCGCCGCTTAAGAGGATCTGGGTATGTTTGTAGATCTTCGCCAACTTGATGATGAAATCGATCGCGCGTTCTTTGGTGTTGTATTTGGTTTTAGGGATCGAGTCGTAGCCCAAAAAAGCACCGCGATCGATCAGTTTTTCATGCAGTTCGAAGTTGGGATTTTGGTCCATATGGCCCAAAATCACGGAACTCGGTTTAACGCCAAACGAAGCAAAGAGATCCAATTGTTCGTTGGCCATCGTTCCGTTTTGGGTGTGGGTGGTGATCGGGATTCCCGTGGCTAAGTGTGCGATTGAGATGGCATGCAATCCGGTGAGTTCCCAAGGTTGAATACTATCTTTACTCGTTCCGATCTTGAGAATCCCCGGCTTGACGCCGTCGATCCCCGTTTGAATTTCGGTGATCAGTTCTTTCGCCACATCTTCAGCGTTACGGTTTTCCAAATAGCTTCGATTGTATGTACCTTTATTGAAACCAGCGGTTCCAACAACAAAAACACCGGACATTTCGGAGAGTTCTTTTAATTTCGATAAGTCGCGTCCGTAATCGACGGTCGTGACTTCGACGATCAGATTTCCTCCGGCTTGTTTAAACAGTTCAAGATCTTGACTTATTTTTGGGAGATCACTTAACTCCATACTTGCATTTTCAGCTAAGACCTCAGGGGTCGCAAGTGTATAAAGATGTTCATGGACATAAGCTGCTTTCAGTTGATTCGCGTCTATTCTCCCGGTGACGGTTTGGATACTGGACATATCAATCTCCTTTCGACAGGATCGCCCCATCGGCGATCAATCGGTTCTGTAGGCTACGTACATCAAGTTGGCTTGGGGATGTTTGCGTTTGGACGCACAAGGCCGCGGCGGTTCCGGCGGCTTGTCCCATCGCCATGCATTGTCCCATGCTTCGAACGGAAGCGTGGGCATCATGGGTGGCGGAGAGACACCGACCGGCAACCAAGAGATTTTCACTTTTTATTGGTAACAAACAACGATAAGGGACTTGATATGTGCTCCCTTCGGGGAGATAGTTCCATGCGGTCGTCGCACCGGCTTTGTGATCTTCGATCGGTGCACCGCATTCGACCACCGCATCCTCGAACTTTCGGGCATTGAGTACATCATCGCGTGTCAGAGTGTATTCGCCCAATATCCGGCGTGTTTCACGAACACCGATCTGCGTACTGAAGTTGAGGAAGATGGAGTTCTGATAGCCCGGGAGTTTGTTTTTCATAAATCTGAAGTATTCCAAAGCTTGACGTCGGCCGAGTACTTCCGCCTTGGATAAGGCCTGGATATCGGTCGGATCGGGCAAGGTCAAACGCACCATGTTGGTGGCCATGACCCCCGGTAAGGTAGTGATATGAACGCTGCCCTCTTCGCGGGGCAGTTGATATTCCCCGCTTTGATTGGCTTCTTTCATCCACTCCCACATTTGATTTTTCGTGAAGGTTTTGGCCGCTTCCGTATCGACGTTTCCGATACGGAAAGTCGTGGTCAAGGATTGGACCGGTTCATGACCGCCGATCCCGTCAAACGGAATCCCGGCTAAGGCTGCGATATCCGCATCGCCACTGGCATCGATGATGATTTTAGGCGTGATCGTGGTAAAACCGGACTTGTTGACGATGATGACGGACGAAATGCGGTTTCCGGATTGGATCACGTCAACCGCAAAGCTATGTAGCAGTAGCGTGACCCCGGCTTCCGTCAAGAGTTCTTCCCATACGACTTTCAGGATTTCAGGATCGTAGGTGATACCGGTTCCGGCTCCGTAGGTATTAGGTCTCAGTAACATCGCGTCGCGTTGGCGCAACTTTTCAACGACCAAGTCAGCCGTACCGCCAATGACTTTTCGTCCTTCTTTGCCGGGAATATATAAACCGTAGAAGGTATCAAGGATGGTGGTGCTGGTTCCACCGATAAAGCCGTAGCGTTCAACTAATAAGGTCTTGGCACCGGTTTTCGCGGCGGAAATCGCGGCACTCGCCCCGGCACTTCCACCACCAATGACCAGGACCTCGGTTTCGATCGTATTCGTTATGTTTTTAGTATAGTTCGTCATTGGGCTGTCCAACCTCCGTCCACCGGGAGTACGATTCCGGTGATGAAATCCGCTTCGTCGCTGGCAAGAAACTCAGCTGCCTTGGCGACGGCTTTGGGATCGCCGAGTTTATTGCGTCCGGCGTAGATCGGTTGTTTTTCATCCATGTAAGCTAATATTTCCGTATCGTTTTGGGCTCGTCGGCTCATCGGTGTCTGCATCAACCCGGGCGCAATGACGTTGACCCGGATGTGCTGTTTGGCATAAGTGATCGCCATGGCGCGTGAGAGACCGATGATGGCGGCTTTGGCGGCCGAGTAAGCATGGGTGCCAAAGAGTTCGTTGCCTCCGGTCAATCCTAATACGGAAGATGTGTTGATGATGCATCCGCCGTTTTCTTGTTTCAGCATCGCCCCGACAACATGCTTGCACATGAGAAAGTTGCCGGTTAGGTTAAGGTCGAGGGTTTGTTTAAAACCTTCAAGCGGAACCAAATGAACCGGTCCGTCCCCAAAGCGACGACCGCTTCCGCCGGCGATATTGAAGAGTACATCGATCGTGGAAAAACGTTCGACGATCTCTTTTATAAGTTTTTCGACACTACTTTCGTCCGTACAATCCGCACTGAAATAAGCAAACCGATCCGGATATTGGGAAACAAATGAAGTAACATTACTATTTTCAACCGGTAAAATATCGACCGCAATCACATTCACATCTTGCTTCAAAAACTGATGAATGGTCGCTTGACCGATCCCGCCCATGGCGCCGGTAATGACGATCGTCTTCATTGGTTGCGCAACGTACGACGACGATAATCGTCGTAGGTGTCCTCAAACAGCTTGGCGGAAGCGGGTTTTCCGATGAAGTGCGGACTGGTCAAGACTAAGGGCGGTTGACCGGCTTCAGTCAACAGTTGCGCGACACGCGCTTTGATTAAATTTACGATCAAGGTGTTGGCGATCGTCGAAGTCGGTGAAACCGGAGTTGTGAGATTGGGAATTCTGACCACCGCATCCCCCAAAGGAACACAGGTATCGATGACCAAATCGGCCACATCGATCAATCGTTTTCCGCTGGTATGTTTGACCGGAGTCTTCAAACAGTTTTCGACGGCCGTGACCGCTACGACGAACATTCCACGCGCTTTGGCACCCATCGCCATTTCAACAACCACATTCCCGACACCGGAGGTTGAGAAAAGCAAGAAAACATCCTGGGGTTTGAAGACGAAGTTTTTGAGGATTTGTTCGGCCAGCCCTTCCACGTTTTCGATAAACATCGCTTGACGTTGACCGTTGGCGCCGACGACTTGGTTATGGTAGGTCATCGACAGTTCGACGATCGGATGAAAGCCCGGAAAACTGCCATAGCGTGGAAACACTTCTTCCACCGCCATGCGCGAATGACCCGAACCATAGACATGGACCAGTCCTTCGTGGGAGATCGCATCCGCGAACTTCTGGGATGCGGTTTCGATATTCTCCATTTGAGTATCTCGAATCTGTTTTTGAATGCTTTCGATGGCGTTGAAATAGTCAAGATAGACTTGATTCATAGTGCCCCTTTCTCACCGTTGGGTACGGCGATATTCTTCGATGGCTTCCCGGAAGGTCGCTTTGGACGCATCGGTGCCGATATATTGACCGCCGGTGATGACTTTCGGCGGTTTGCCTGCGTTGGTCAGATGTTGGGCGACCGTGACTTTTAGCATGTTGACGAGGGTGGAGTTAGCGATAGTGGACAAGGGTCCGACCGGATGATCCAATCCTTCGATACGGATCGCCGCATCTCCGACCGGCACGCATGTGTCCAATACCAGATCGGCGAAATCAAAGAGTTTCTTGCCGGTCGAATGCGAACTTTTCGTCAGTTCGCTATTCTTCATTCCGGTCACGACTACAACTTTGAGTCCGCGTTTTTTAGCCTCGATGGACATATCGATCACGACGTTACCGGTTCCGGAGGTCGAGAATAAGAGAAACACATCCTGCGGTTTGAGAATGAAGTTTTCAAGAATATGTGGAGCGAACCCTTCAACATTCTCTAGAAACATGACTTGGGATAATCCGTTGGTTCCGACCACTTGACCGTAATAGGTGGTCGAGAGTTCGATGATGGGATGAAATCCCGGATAACTGCCATATCTCGGAAACATTTCTTCGACGCCCATACGGGAATGTCCGGATCCGTACACATGAACCAATCCATCTTCCAAGATCGAATCCGCAAACCACTTGGCCGCCTGATCGACCTTTGTGCTTTGCGTGGATTCGATCTCCTTGACCATATTCAGTACTTTATTGACGTATTCTGTACTTATTTCGCTCATTAACTTGCATTACCTTTCATTTTCAATCACATTATAACAAATTCAAACACATTTTGTAGGAAATATGCTATGCTAAATGTATCAAATCTCGAGGTGAACATATGGAATATTTAGATCTGGATCTACATGGAATCGCGGAGCTTATCGATATTCGTGGACGAAAAGTAATGTCACGCTATCCCGCCTCCGTCAATCAAGCGATCGGACATACAACCGCTTATCAGTTAACCGGCACGGAAATCCGCTTGGTTCCGCTGGAAGACTGTTATCTGACGTTGGAATCGATGGGACGTCGTCATGCGACCCGTGTTTTGGTTTATTACGGAAACATGATGTATCCGGAAGAAATCCATTTCGAAAAGGAGACGACGATTCCGATTTTGATGGCTCGGTTCAACGATATTAACTTAAGCGAAAAGTTCCCACACAAGCATGGTTTCTCATTTAATGTGGTGAGGGTCGTCATCTTTTCGGAAAATGTGTTGGTTCGATCCATCCACGGAAAACATCGGATCCCGCTTTCTTCTGAAGTTCCGCCATTGAAGATGATGTCCTATGGGACAAGCATTACCCAAGGTTATAGCCCTACCGCCGCCGATCTGACCTACCCCAACATTCTGGCACGGTGGATCGATGCGGATTTGTCCAATTATGGCTTGGCCGGGAATTGCATGTGCGAACCGGAAGTCACGGATTTCCTAAAGACTTCAGGAAAATATGATTTGATCGTACTTGAACTTTCCGTCAATATGTTGGCCAATGGAATTTCGACGGAGGAGTTCGTCCGGCGGGTTTCATATCTACTGACCGAAATAACCACTTATCAACCGGATGCTTTAATTCTATGTCTAGGCGTTCTTCCCTTTTACGGTGATTACGGGATGAAGAGTCCGCGCGATACGATCGTTTCGAGTGCCCATGATTATCGTTGCGCGTTGGAATCGATTATCGAAGCGATTCCCAATAACAAGTTGTTTTACATTGATCCAATAACCGCCTTGTCGATGGTGAATCTGACGACGGATTTCATTCATCCCGGAAATTTCGGAATGATTGAAATCGCGATGCGGTTGAAACAAGTTTATGATGAAAAAAAATTATCCCCGCAAGGATAATTTTTTTGTTTATTAGAAGAAACGGACACGGTCTTCGTAACGCGCATACATCGCATCGTTATCGAAACCGTCTAAGTTCTGCGACTGGATGATCGGTGTCGGGAAACCCTCTTTCGCCAACAATTGCATCGCTTCGTTAACAATCGTATGTAGGATGATCATGGCGGAGATCGTCGAGGCTGGACCGGTTTTCGCACCGCCGATTTCCATCATCGAATCGCCGAAAGGTACGCAGGTATCCAACACGAAATCGACGACTTCGTAGAGTTTCTTCCCGCTGCTATGCCGGCTGGTGATCGCTTGCGATTGTTTGAGATTGGTCAAGCCGATCGTGAAGATGCCTTCTTTTCTCGCCCGCATCGCCATTTCGACCGGTACGGTATTGCGTCCCGAGTTGGACACGATGATCATGATGTCGCCCTTCGTGATGCGATATTGATTATAGATGATATCCGCCAAGCCCGGCAGTTTTTCGACGTCACCCGAACGACGCGCCCCGTTGGACGGGAGGACATCCGCATCCAACATCGCGTTGATGTTGGCTAAGCCCCCGGCGCGACCATACATTTCGATGCCGATCATGTGGGAATGTCCGGTACCGAAGATATGGATGATGTGGTTGTCTTTTACGTTTTGCGCGAACATCGGCGCCAAGGTTTTGATTTTTTCCTTTTGACTTTGGTGGATTTCATTAATGACAT
This sequence comes from uncultured Erysipelotrichaceae bacterium, assembly GCA_942492825.1. Lineage (GTDB taxonomy): Bacteria > Bacillota_I > Bacilli_A > Erysipelotrichales > Erysipelotrichaceae > GWE2-51-13. The sequence continues at coordinate 847,663 of OW818635.1, forward strand.
CGACTAAATGATTCAGGTATTCGAATTCGTAGTTCATAGTTCCCTCCGACACATTGTGTTCTCTACCTTTCATATTACACCAAATTCTTTCAAATTCGATAAAAAAACGTCATTTGACGTTCTTTAACATTGCATTTTCATGTGCTTTCTTCCATCGATCCATCGCCTCCACCAACATCGCTTTCGGACAAGCAAGATTGAGACGTACGAAGTTTTCTCCGCCCTGTCCAAACCATGTGCCGTAATCGACCGCGATGCGTACTTCGTCGATGAAGAACTTGGCGATTTCATCGCAGGTCATTTGATAGGCGGAGACATCGATCCATAAGAGATAGGTTCCTTGAAGTTCATAAAACTTAAGTGATTTCAGTTCGCTTTCAATACGTCGGATACAATAATCGCGATTGGATCGAAGATGTTGGTTCAGTTCGTCCACATACCCTTCGCATTCCGTATACGCCGCATGCATGGCGGTTTCCCCCAAGACATTGATACTGTCATGGCGATTGACGAAAGCCCGTTGCGAAAACCGTGCCCGAAGACCAGAATTCGGGATAATCGCGTACGCGGTTTGAAATCCCGCGAGGTTAAAGGTTTTACTCGGCGATGCCAAGACGATACATCGATCCAAGGCTTCTTGACCTAAGGTGAGAAAAGAAACATGCGAATAAGGTTTGAAGACGATGTCCGCATGGATTTCGTCCACGATCATCGTCAGATCATGGCGTACGCAGATATCGACGATCTTCAACAATTCATCACGTGTAAACACCCGACCGACCGGATTGTGGGGATTGCATAATAAGATGCATTTCGCATGCGGTAAGGAAGCTTTGATTTCGAGGTCCTCGAAATCGATTTCGTAGCTGGAATCCGTTTTGCGTAAAGGATTGACGATCAACTCGCGCTGAAAGTCGGTAATGGATGGGAAAAACGGATAGTACACCGGTGGTTGGACAATCACGCCATCTCCTGCTTCGCTAAGTGCTTGGATCGCATTGACCAAGCCCGGAACAACCCCTGGCGAATACACGACCCAAGACGGATCGACAAACGCCTGATGACGTCGAAGCATCCAAGATGAAACCGTAAGGCTGAAAGTTGGAGAAGGCATCGTATATCCGAAAACCCCTTCCTTAACTCGAGTGGAAATCGCGTCAATGATCGGCTGCGGAGTGACGAAGTCCATATCCGCGACCCAAAAGGGTAACACCTCATCGTTGGCCCCTTCAAACTTATCCTTCAACATGTCCCATTTGATACTTGCGGTGTTTTTGCGACTAGGTAAGGTATCGAAATCGTAATGCATCTTCTTTCCCCTTTCGAACAATATTTCGTTAAGTTTCTCACTCTACCGCATGAATGTCAATGCGAAAAACATAAATTGTTAAACCGACCGAATTCGTTCGGTCGGTTTGTGTTATCGCATATTGTTTTTCAGATACGCCGGGATGCTTTGAGCGAAGAAATGGACGAAGGTTTCTTTGAACGACTGATCTTGGATATCGACAAGCCCCAAGGAATATTGGATCGCCATCCCATCCAATGCGGCGATAAGAATCGTCGCCAAGGTTTTTTGGTAGATGGGATTCTTGATCCCAAACGCGTAGAAATACATTTCCGCGACGCGAAGCGTAATGTTTTCGTAGTCTTGCTTATATTTCTCTTTGATCACTCCACCTTTGGATAAGGCATAGGCGGACAATAGTACCAACAAGCGTTGTTCGACCGTTTTCGACATACGCAACATCACGCGGTTACTGATCTCTTCCAACATCTCGTCTTGTGTTTTTAAGCGTGCGTCTTCGGTTTTCTCCGATAACTTATGTACGAAATACGTGGATTCCTTGACCGCGTCATAGAAAAGATCGTCCTTATTCTTATAGTGATGGTAAATCGCACCGGTCGTCAATCCGGCTTCGGCTGCGATTTCACGCATGCTTGCCTTTTCAAATCCGACCGTGGCGAAGACATGGATCGCCGCTTGGAGGATGTGTTGCTTGCGTTTGTTTATCGGTTCTTGGCTCATGGTTACCTCGATCTGTGTCAATATAATCAACTTCGGATACATTATACAACAAATTCACAAAACATGGATTGCAACATAACAATCGTTATGTTATTCTAATCACAAAGGTAAACCCTTTCAGCGAGGAATGTTATGAACCCGTTTAAAACGATTACGATCCAACAGAGTGTATTTGCGAATAACGACAAGCAAGCCGACGAATTACGGAAAGATTTGAAGAACGATAAGGTCTTTTTACTAAACCTGATGGCCTCCCCGGGAGCGGGTAAAACCACGACCTTGACGCAGACCATCAATCATCTCAAAGATCAACTCAAGATCGGCGTCATGGAAGCCGACATCGATTCGGATGTGGACGCGCAAACCATCAGTCAGACCGGCGTGAAAGTCATCCAACTCCATACCGGTGGGATGTGTCATCTGGATGCGGACATGACCCGTCAAGGACTCAATGAGTTGGGTACATCCGAACTGGATTTGGTGATCTTGGAGAATGTCGGAAACTTGGTTTGTCCGGCGGAATTCGATACCGGTTCGGTCAAAAACGCGATGATTCTGAGCGTTCCCGAAGGCGATGACAAGCCGTTGAAGTATCCCTTGATGTTTACCATCTGCGATGTCCTGTTGATCAATAAGATCGACGTACTTAATGTGTTTGATTTCTCGCTGGAAAAAGTTAAAGAACGTGCGTTAAAACTGAACCCGAACATCCAAATTATTCCGATCAGCGCGCGTACCGGCGAAGGCATCGAATTGTTTGCGCAGTGGCTTAAACAAGAAACCTTGAAATGGAAGGATTAACCCATGAGTGAAATGACCGTCAAATTGAAAGTTCTGGAGTTCGCCAACAAAGTCTCGGGAAAGAAACTCGGCACGAAAGCCGCTTTCTCGACGGATGATCCGCGTTATTACATTTTAGAACCCGTTGTTACCGATGAGATGGCCGAAGTTGCTTTGGGCATGGTCATGCGTAAACCTTTGTCGATCGATGAGATCCAAGCCAATTGTAAGAAACCGAGAGAGATTGTTAGTGAAGCCTGTTATAAGTTAGCCGATGTCGGCGTATGTTTCGTCAATGAAATCGACGGTGTCGATAAGTTCTGGTATGACACCTGGGTTCCGGGCATCATGGAAATGATGAACAACAAGCGCGAATACGTTGAAAAATACCCTCAGATTGCCAAAGCCTTCGAACATTACGGACGGGTCGTCGGACCGATGAGCGTCGGGAAATTCCCGATGGGTGTGGGCGTCATGCGGGTCATTCCGATTGCCACCGCGGTTCAAGGTGAATCCAAAAAAGCCTCTTATGAAGATGTCACGCGTTATCTCAACGAAAATACGATCTTTACGGTGTCCGATTGTTCCTGCCGTACTTCGCGCGAAGCTTTGGGCGAAGGTTGCGGTCACTTGAAGGAAGACATGTGCATTCAGATGGGACATGCGGCCGAGTACTATATCCGGACCGGACGTGGACGTCAGATCACCCGTGAAGAAGCGTTTGCGATTATCGAAAAAGCCGAAGCGAACGGATTGATGCATCAGATCCCCAACTTCGACGGTGTCGGACATACCCATGCGATTTGTAACTGTTGCGGATGTTCCTGCTATGCGATGCGTATCGCTCAGATGTTCGGAAACAGTGATATGGTTCGTTCCAATTACGTGGCGAAAGTCGATGCGGACAAATGTGTCGCGTGCGGCCAATGTGTCGAAAACTGTCCGACCAATGCGGTCAAACTTGGTACCAAGTTGGATATGGTTAAGCCGATCAAAATCCAACCGATGAAAAACCCGCGAGCCGAAAAATGGGGACCGGAAGATTTCAATCCGGATTATCGTATCAATCGTAAGAATGTCGTGGAAAAGACCGGTACGGCCCCGTGTAAGACGGAATGTCCGGCACATATCGCGATCCAAGGATATATCCATCTGGCAAGCCAAGGTAAATACATGGAAGCTTTGGAACTAATCAAACATGAAAACCCCTTCCCTGCCGTTTGCGGAAGAATCTGTCCGCATTTCTGTGAGTCTGAATGTACACGGTGTGCCTTGGACAACGCGGTTGCGATCGACGAAATCAAGAAATTCATTGCGGACCAAGAATTACATTCCGAAAAGCGTTACTTACCGCGCATCAAACATAACTATGGCAAGAAGATCGCCGTCATCGGCGCCGGTCCGGCCGGACTATCTTGTGCGTATTATCTTGCGATCGACGGATATCAAGTCACGGTCTTCGAAAAGGAAAACAAACTCGGCGGGATGTTGACGCTGGGGATACCGAACTTCCGCTTACAGAAAGACGTGGTCAACGCGGAAATCGAGATCTTACGTGCGATCGGCGTCGAGTTTAAGACCGGTGTGGAAGTCGGAAAAGACATCAGTCTTTCTCAACTTCGTAACCAAGGATACAAAGCATTCTACGTCGCGATCGGTGCCCAGAGCGGACGGAAATTAAACATCGAAGGCGAAGATGCGCAAAACGTGATCTCCGGCGTTGATTTTCTGAAGAGTGTCAGCTTAGACCAGGCGCCGAAACTAGGCGGAAAAGTCGTCGTCATCGGGGGCGGAAACGTCGCGATCGACGTCGCCCGGACCGCGGTACGGTTGGATGCCTCCAGCGTCAACTTGTACTGCTTGGAAAGCCGTGAAGCGATGCCGGCGTTGGAAGAAGAGATCGATGAAGCCTTGCACGAAAACATCTTCATTAATAATGGTTGGGGACCCAAGCGTATCCTGAGTGAAAACGGGAAAGTCATCGGGGTCGAGTTTAAGAAATGTTTACGGACTTTGGATGAAAACAAAAAGTTCGCTCCGTTGTACGACGAAAACGACGTGATCCGCGTTGATGCGGACGCGGTCTTGATTTCGGTCGGTCAGTCCATCCAATGGGGTGGCTTGTTGGTGGAATCCGCAGCATCCCTCAATCCGAATCAAACCTTGATCGCGGATGCGGTTACTTACCAAAGCGGACAACCGGATGTCTTTACCGGCGGGGATTGTTATACGGGACCGCGCTTTGCGATCGATGCGATCGCAGCCGGGAAACAAGGTGCGATTTCGATCCACCGTTATGTCCAACCGGGTCAAAGTCTGGTCTTCGGCCGCGATCGTCGTGCTTACGTTGCGGTCGATAAAGACAACTTGGATCTCAATAGCTACGACCGTACTCCCCGTCAATCCATCACCCATAAAACATCGAATGTCGATCGTTTCGGTGATGACCGGATGACCTTTACGGAAGAACAAATGATCCGTGAAACCAAACGTTGTTTGGGTTGCGGTGTGGCGAGAGTCGAAGAATATATGTGTGTCGGGTGCGGACAATGTACGACCAAATGTAAGTTCGATGCGATTCATTTGGAACGGGTCTATGACGAAACCGGTGCCAAGTTTGAAGATGTGAAGCCCTTGGTCATCAAGAACATCATCAAGCGTGAATTCAAAATCCTCGGAAACAGTATCAAGAATACCTTCCAGAAAGAGGATTGATCATGCATGAACTAAGCGTGGTCTTTGAGATCATCAAAGCCGTCGACAAAGTCGCCATCGAGAATCACTTAACGTTCGTGGAAAGCATCGTAGTGGAAGTCGGCGAAGTCTCGACCATCGTCCCGCATTATCTCCAAGAGTGCTTCCCGGCGGCGATCGACAATACCCCGTACGCAGATACGAAGTTAATCATCGAAGTCATCAAAGGGGTCGGGAAATGCCGCCACTGCGGTACCGTCTACGATATCCTTCCCAACGAAGGTTTCTGTCCGACATGTAAAACAAAAGACTGGGAGTGTTTATCGGGGCGAGAATTCAATATCAAGGAGATTGTTGCGTACTAGCAACAATAAGGGAGAAAGATCATGTTTCAATTCAATCTCGCGGAAGGAGCGACCCTCTTTTCCGGTCTAAGCGTTTGGTTTGCGGTGTTCGCAGCGCTGTATCTGTTCAACGAAGTCACACGTCGCTTTAAATGGTTAGGATTCTTCGCCTTTTTCATTCTACCCATCATTCTTACCTTTGTCTGGTTTACTGTCATGAAGGATCAGACCTATACCGATTGGTTCCACTTGGCGAAAGTCTACTCTTCGACGGCCGGATGTATCGGTTTCTGGTTGATCCGTCACTACGAAAAGAAAGATAAAACAGGCAAAGTTCTTTGGAAGTTATCCGATAAAAAGTGGATGTTGGTGTTTCCCGCATTGATCCTTGCGATCAACATCCTGGAAGCCGTCGCCCGTGATTTCCAAGTCGCCAATCTCTATTGGCTAATCAACTCCGGACCGGTCGAAGGCGAAGCGGTGGGAATCCTTGGCGGACCTTGGAACATCGCCAACGGTATCGCCGGGTTACTGAACGTGATTACGATCACCGGTTGGTTTGGGATCGTCATTCGCAAACAAACCAAACATGACAAAAGCAAAGACATGTTATGGCCGGATATGTTGTGGTTCTGGATCTTGGCTTACGACCTCTGGAACTTCGCCTACACCTACAATTGCATCCCGAGTCACTCGTGGTATGCGGGATTGGCTCTGTTGATTGCGCCGACTTTGTGCGCGTTTACCTTAGGCAAAGGCGCATGGCTTCAACACCGTGCCCAAACGCTGGCGATCTGGTGTATGTTTGCCCAGACCTTCCCAATGTTTCAGGATGCAGGCAAATACATGGTGACTTCCACGTACAATCCAACCATCTACAATCTTGTCAGCGGTCTAGCATTAGCAGTTAACCTTGCGGTATTTGTCTATATGATTTGGAAGATTCAGAAGACGAAGCGGAATCCGTACAAAGCAGAACTTTATACGGATATGAACGAATACAAACAAATCAAAGCGTTGGCAGAATAACGCAAGCAAAACAAAACCAGATCTGTTTTCCTGATCTGGTTTTTTCATAGAGATTCTAGAGCGCAAAGAAGTAACTATCCAATAAATAAACGATGTTATATCGTAATGCTTCTTTCTCTAGATATGCCTTTATCTCTTCGCTTGTACGTTTCTGAGCACGAAACTCCTCCAACAAGATTCCGAACTCTGCCTTTTGATTAGCGTCCCAAAAGGTCTTAAAATAGCCCGAGACATGTTGGTAGGCATTGATGGCGGTTCCCGCATCCGGTTGAATTAACAGCGCTTTATCGACATAGTCATAAAACTCAGTAAACGGTGTCTTTGATTTATCCTTCAGTAAACTTCGAATCTCGTTATAGTTCGTTTGGCTATGTTCAAGGACACTGTATTTGTAGCGTGCCCATTCCTGTTCCAAATCCCTTGTTTTCCCTTCAACAAGCAGCCGTTCGCGCAGTTTAGCGCGATCTTCGACACCTAGATAAGCGCATTGTGTTTTCATGCATTACCCTCGTTTACCCGCAGTGATTCTACGGGATTGTTTCGCGGAAATAATCAGGATGTCATCATTTAAATTACGTTCCAATAGATCGCGGATGTATCCCGAAAAGTAGATTGAATCACCATCCGGATAGGCTAACGACGGATACCCCGATCCACGTTGGAGATAATCATTGGCCATGATTGTGTATTCTTTCTGAGAATCAAGTTCGATTCCGTCCACATAAATCGTTAACGGATCCGTTTGGATCTGGACATTTGAACTGAAAGCAAGCGCTCCGATATTGGTTCCGCGAAAGCCCGGACCGCGTCCGTTGCGATGAATATAGTCCTGATCCAAACTCAGTCTCAATGCTTCCAGTACGTTTATACCTTTGACTTTGATCAAGGTCGGATTTAGCGGTGAGGGCGAGGTTTCCAAGAGTTTCATCTTACTGATCTCGCCACTTAACGCATGGTTGACGATTCCGTGGTTGATCAGTGCGAAATCACAGGGTTGTTCTTTGCGTAAAGCATCGCAGATGAAGTTTGCGAGTTCGCTCTCCTGGGAAACGGAGTGATTCAATGATTCGATCGTAAACAATGTTTGACTTAAGTTGGTGATGGCGATTTCGGTTTGTTTCTTGATCAACGCCATCGTTTCGAAATGTTCCGTAAATAGATTCGGAATACTCGTACCGACCGCTTCGATGATTTTATCTTCCTCAATAACAAGCTCCAGTTTTCCGATGAGATTGCCATATTCACCTGCTTGATGGATAAAGGTGTTCCGTACTTTATGCGGCTCGTTCATGACCGTATGGGAGTGTCCCCCGATAATGACGTCGATTCCGTCGATTTCACGTGCCAAACGTTGATCTGTGTGATTGCCTTGATGACTTAAGAGAATTACGAAGTCATACTTCCCTTTCATCAATTCCATTTCGGTTTTGATCAAGGGAATCGGATCCTGGACATGGAGATTTTCCATATTGAAGAAGACATTGTATTTCCCGGCACTTTCCACACCATAGTACGGAGAGACACCGATGATCAAAAACCGATATCCAGACTTTTCCAAGATAACGCTCTTTTGGATGTTTCTTAGATTGGTTCCATCCAACTTTGTGAGATTGACCGATAAGAGTGGAACCTTGTCCTCTCCCATCGCCTCTACGGCTTCGATTCCGCTGAATCCTTCGTTGTTTCCGATGCAAAGGGCATCATAACCCGCATGACCTAAAAGCGCCTTACCAGCCCTTCCTTGCGTTCCGTTGATCATGGTACTCTTGAAGTCACAGAAGTCTCCCGCATCCAATAAGAAGTCGTTTTCGGTTTTATTTGCGTTAAGATACGTGACGATCGACGCAAAGCGTTCGATGTTACTATGGATGTCATTGGTATGGTAGATGGTGATGGATTTCATGCGGAACCTCCAAACTTTTCTATGAAAAACTATATCATGATTCTTCATAATCAACCAAACGATTCCCGTAAAAGTATTGTTTCATTCTCTAGATAATTCTTCCTATGATCATATTTTGTTATATTCATTTCAACGGAATATCCACCAATATTTCGTCATTATCAAAATTAGTCAATTTTAAGTATCGACTTCCGACATTCGTTTTCGTAGATATCGATCGAAAATCCGTTGAAACCTCCTGAAAATATATCTTGCCATTAACACACGAATCTTTTAAGGAAGTGATAGAATGAAGCATATATATGCAATGCGAAAAAAATCACGCATGACTGGAGGGTGGAATTTAATGCAAAGTCCATTCGACATGGATAAAAGCAAGCTCGCCGAATGTCTGAATCTAGCTACCAAGGCGGGGAAAATTGGAATCTGGGATTGGGACATTCTCCAAGATTATCTTGTTTGGGATGAACAAATGTATCGTCTTTATGGTGTCGAGGAAGCGGATTTTACCGGTGCTTATAACGCGTGGCTAACAGGCATTTATCCGGATGACCGTAAGGAAAACGATACCTTGACACAAAAAGCACTCCAAGAACACGCACCCTATGAAACCGAGTTTCGTGTCTTGTGGCCGGATGGAACCATTCATTGGTTGCACTCCGATGGCCAGGTCATCTGTGATCCTCAGGGCATTGCGATCCGGATGGTCGGGACCAACTATGATGTCACGGAATATAAGGCGTTATTAAAAATACTTGAGGAAAACGAAAACAAATACTCGATCCTCTTCAATAAAGCCGGTGTTCCGGCGGTTTTGGTGAAACTTCCGGAAATGTATTTCGTGGATGCCAACGAGGCGTTTGAAGCGATTTTCGGTTATCCGAAGCAAGAAATGATCGGTAAGACTTCGTTAGATCTTGGTTTGGTGAATCCCGAAGCACGTTCACAGACGATCCGTGAAGTCGAACAATTCGGAAGTTCCATCGATAAAGAGAGAATGGTATTTACGAAATCAGGTCAGATGAAGTTCGTCACTCAAAACGTGAATACCGTCGAGTTGAATGGATCGATGTATGCGATAACGACCCTCACCGACATCACAGACATCAAGCAAAAAGAATATAGAATTCAGCAACTCAATCGACTTTACGCAACCTTGACCCAAATCAATCTGGCCATTGTACGCCAAACGGATCAAGCGAATCTGTTTGACGAGATCTGTAAAATCACGATTGAGTTCGGAAAATATTCGATGGCGTGCATCGGTATCCTTGATACGGTCCTCCTGACCTTAACTCCTGTCTCCACCTGTAGTTTAAACTCAGAAGCTACCCATGTCGCATTGACTATTAAACCGGATAATCCGCGTACTTCCCACCCTGCCGTACAGTCCATCACAACGAAAAACTGTATCATCATTGAGAATATCAGTGAAGAACCTGATTCCGAGTGGAAACAATCATTATTAAAACAAGGATATCTCTCCTTAGCCAGCATCCCCGTTTTCAAACGCGGGTAGATTTTCGGCGTATTAACTGTCGGCTCCGTCTATACTCACACTTTTGGTCCCGAAGATGAGAAACTACTGATGGAAATCGGCGGCGATATTTCCTTTGCGATCGATAACTTGGAGAACGAAGCAAACCGCCTGCATACCTTGGATGTATTACGGGAAAGCGAAGAGAAGTATAAGGTCGTTGCGGACAATACCTTTGACTGGGAATATTGGGTATCGCCAAAGGACGAGTATCTGTACATGTCCCCTTCCTGCAAACGGATCAGCGGTTATGACGTTGAAGATTTTAATCAACCCAATTTTATGGCCGACCTTGTTTTGCCGGAAGATTTACCTCTCTTTTTGGAACATAAACGACAACATCACAATTTGAGCAACGATTTTTCTCAGGTTGAATTTCGGATTATTCGAAGTGATGGTGAAGTTCGGTGGATTTCGCATACGTGTCGACGTATCGTCGAAGAGAATCGCTTTCTTGGTCGAAGAGCAAGCAATCGGGATATTACCGAACAAAAAGCACACCAGAAAGAAGCACGGATCAGTTTTTCGAGGTTGCGTCAATCCTTTAAGGAGGTTATCAATGCCTTGTCCATCGCCATCGAAATGCGTGACCCCTATACCTCGGGGCACCAACTCCGAGTCGCTAATTTGGCCACAGCTATCGCTAAAGAGCTCAAACTGGATGAGAATGTTGTTGAAGGGATTCAGATCGCAGGAATCGTCCATGACATAGGGAAACTAAGTATTCCGGCGGAAATCTTAAGTAAACCAGGTCAACTCAAAGATATCGAGTATATGTTGATTAAATCGCATCCGACCACCGGACATGACATCCTAAGTAAGATCGACTTCCCTTGGCCGATCGCTGAGATTGTTTACCAACATCACGAACGAATCAACGGAAGTGGTTATCCGAGAAGTTTGACAGGAGACAATGTCCTCCTTGAAGCTAAAATCCTATGTGTCGCCGATGTCATCGAAGCCATGTCATCCCACAGACCTTACAGACCTTCCTTAGGTGTGAATGCTGCACTCATCGAGATCAATGAACATAAAGGGACACTCTTTGACGCAGAGGTTGTTGAGGCATGCAATCGGGTTTTCTCGAGTGGTGAGTTCTCATTTGATCAAGTGATTTCATAAATCGAATCGAAAGAATCCAGTATATTTTTATCCTTTATTCAATCTAGGGAAACCCGCGTATTACGGGTTTCTTGTGATTAACCAAACATCCAAATGTATTATTACCTCTAATTTTTTCGACGTTAGGGACGGATCTTTTCCAAATTCGTGTTCAACTTTTAAAAAACCAAAAAGGAATGCTCAAAGATTCCTTTGACACAACATTTATCGAATCCTCTTAATTGGAATCCAAATCTCTCTGTGATAATCGGGTTAGCTTGTATCCGGACTTTCATGTCATAGCATCTCAGGAACCTCTTTCCCTTTTTTAAGGGACTTCATTAACTCGGGATAAGATTTCTTATATACTTCGAGCGTTGTGACAGAGACCCTAAGATTTTTTGCGATTTGATCCTCGCGCAGTCCATCCCGTGCCCACTTCTCGATCAGGTGCAATTTGGCTTGAACAGATTCCCATTTGCTTTTTGCCAAAGTATCACCTCATTACAACGAAACGGTACCATACAAAAAAACTCCGGTAAGTACCGAAGTTTTGTCTAATATAATCAAATGGACTCTTATAATTTTCTTGATACAGCTAAATAACAAATCTATGTAATAGTTTATTCACCTAAAGTGATCTCTTTGTTTTTAACTAAATCATATTGATACAACAAAATATCAGGTGTGCCACAATATAATATGCCATTCAATTTATAAAGATTACATGAGTAATAATCATTATTTATGGATATTAATTTCTTAACTTCTTTCGAATTATTGTTATATACATAAAGCCCATCATATACGTTTAAATAGACATTATCTTTGTAAAATTGGAATCCTGATGGGACTAAGTTACTGATCTTATAAAGTTCTTTTCCTTCATTCACTGTTCCATCATTAATATAGGTTCCGGGTTCATAATTTTGTGTTCTTCTATCCGAATAAGAAATATATGTTTGACCATTATATATGCTCTCATTTGAAGGTTCGTATGGAAAGCTCGGGTACATTGGTTTGTAATCATCCCTATTAAGCACATACATAAATTCAAAACTAAATACTCTATCCTGAAACTGCTTAGACATGTAAACCATAACATCTTCTCCAGAGAAATCTTTATGACCAATCAAGCTTACATCATAATCACCAACTACTCCCGCATTAAAACCATCCCATCCAATAGATTTTATCTCTTTTGTTTTCGTATCAAACATTACGATTCTGCCAATTATGTCATCCCCAACTACCTTTTTATGATAGCTATCTTCAAAATGCATACTTTCAGCAAAAAATATCTTTGAATCATAGACCATTAAATCATAAACTGAACGATACATTTCCTCAAATCCACGTGTTGCAAACAAACCACTCTCTTGATATTCGACTGTTTGAGTTTTGTTAAGATAATCATTAAGAACTGTCAAATCAAGACTACAATTACCATCAGTGGCCCCATAACATCCAATAGTGTATAGTGATGCGGAGTCATCTCCACCCATACTATTAAACATTACTTTCATATAACTAGTTAGAAAGATCAGGTCATTGCCCAAGAAATTCAAATCTTTCGCATCATTCGAAAATTCTTGTAATGGTTCGACTTTCGTTGATCCAATTTTGAACCTTGATAGTTGTTGAAATTCTTGACTAAAAAAGTATGCATAATTGCCATTAACAGCAATTTCACCACCATTCGTATTGTTTGCAATATTTTGATCAACATCATTAAGATATTCTTTTGAATTAACACCCTTCGAACATCCCCCTAATAAAAAAGCAACAATAATTACAATTGCGAACTTTCTCATAGTTCTCCCCTTTTCACATTTTGAATAAGATGTAAATTTAAGATGATGTAGGTCTGAAATCTAGATTCCTATTGTTATAATACTAGCACACTTTGAATATGATTATGCATACTATTCATTAAAAATGCAGTGATTTTCAACTCATTATCCGCAACACAACCCTAAGATAATATTACATGCTGGAGAATGTTGATATAGACTATAAACAAAGGATTTAAACATAAAAAAAGAGATCGATACTTCTTGAGAAAATCGACCCCTGTTTTAACACAATTTTCACCATTTACTATTCACATAGATTTAACATTACTTTCGATAAAAATCGATGTGTCAAAATAAAGTTGAAGTGTAACATATTAATTATTTTATTGAGATTCTCCTATTCGCCATTCACATTCTAGAAAGCAACTGTTTCTTTTTCTCTAAAAATTCTTCCTCAGTAATAATTCCCATATCTTTTAATGCTGATAATTTCGAAATCGCTTCGATATTTTCATCAAGCGACGTTTCACTTCTATTGGTCAATTTCAATTCGTCGTTCTGTAGATGTAAGCTTGTATTCTCAAGAACTTCTTCCTTATTGATCTTGCTTACTTTTTCTCCAATAGTATTCAGATCGTTTTGCATCATTGCGTAGGCTACTATACCAAAGCCAAACAAAGTAAGAATCAACTTGGCAAGATTACTATCGCTTACTTGAGCGCCTTTACTAGATGCAATCCTATAAACATCTTGGCTTCTAGTGTAAATCCAATAAAGAGAATAAAACGGAATCAGAATTATTGAAAGATATTCACCAATAATATTCGTGGATTTGTTATCTAGGACTCTAATCCTTTTCACTAATGTGTAAAGCCAAATAAAACCATATATTCCAAAAGTAATGAAAAATAGAATTAAACTCCTATTGATGTTAACTTTCTCAAACATCTCAAAATTCTCTGCCTCGGTAGTTTCGATAGAACTACATGGTACAAGATCAATCATTAACAACAATAGTACTACATAATACATTATGTGAATTAGAGTTAGCAGGACAAATTCTTGTCTAATTGGTATATGAATCGCGAGAATTATAATTGAGGCAAGTCCAACAACTGCTATGCCAATTCCTTTTTTCATTAGTCCACGAACAGTCATAATGAATGAGGACTGTGATATTAAACAGGCATAAAATAATGCAACATTCCTGATATAGTAATCTATTTTAAAAGCACCTAAATTGTTGAGAAATCCATAATCGTACCATAGGTACACATTGAATCCACCACCAATCTTGCTAAATACGTACCTGAAGGGTACTATTTTGTAATAATATCCCCAGTATTTAGGATTCAATATGTGGATCGTAATTGAGTTTGCTAATAATGAGAACAGGCTAAATAACGATATATATATGATTATGTATTTCATCTTTTTTTTCGACTTAATGTTAAGGAGTACGACTAACACAATAATAATTATGAACTCAAAAATATATTCTAAGATTATGTTACTCATATAATATGGAGTGAACAACCTTAAAAAAGGAATAGATGGGAAATAATAGTTCTTATAAAAATAAATCTTAATTGCTGCTAAAAGTACAAGAACTATTGAAGCAAATAACGGTTTTTTTGATACTTCCGGGATACACATTTTCTTACTCACATAAACCTCCCCCACAAAATTATTGCTGAATTGATAATAACATAATATGAATACGTTTTGACTTTATAAATCAAATTTCAATATAATATAACACAATATAACCCTAAGGTAATATTACGTGCCGGAAATGTTCGTTATAGCCTTCTAATAAAGGGTTTCAAGAATGAAAATCGAGTGGGATACTTTCTTGAAAAATCGACCTATATTTTTAAGCCAATTCCACGTAAAAAGGAGAAATCATTTTATGAATTTCTCCTTTAATTACAATCAATTAATAGATAATCCAATAACTCGACTCTTTGCCTTTAAACATTAAAAACCCATTACTTCCTTCTTCTTTGACTCAAATTCTTCTTGTGATAGAATTCCAGCATCCCACAAATCTTTAAGTTTCTTTACAGTTTCAATTTGTTCATCAAATGACATTGAATTCTTCATCTCTTTTGGTGATGCATTTTGCTGATTCATATTTTGAGCCATATTCATACCAAAAATCATCCCACCTCCATCTCCCAATCCATTATCTTGGATGCCTTGAGCAATTTTTTGTTGGGCGGCAATATTTGAAGATTTTTGAGAAGTATCTTCGTATGCTTTCAAGTTCATCTTATTAGTAGAGAATAGTTTTACGAGCTCACGGGATTCTGGTGTTAATTCGATATTCTCAATACCAACACTTGCGATTTCGATCCCAAATCGCTCGTTCCATGTACCAGCATTTGTGGAATCATTAGAAATACCGATTGCCAACTCATTTGCTTGGGATGGCAGCTGAGAAATACGGTATTTTGTTGAAAGTGTATTAAGAGCGTCCACAAAAGATTGTAGAAACTCTGGCAGAATCTGTGATCTTGCATTTTGGTCGTCAAACGAATAGTAGTTTACGTTTGCAGGAACATAGTTTTTTATAAATTTTTCTGAATCAACTATTTTTAATGAAAAAGAACCAAAAGCTAAAATTTCAAGATCAGTGCCATAAAATAAATCATTATAAATTAGAGGTCCTCTTGTGCCAAACTTTATTCCACGAATTTCACGTAAATTTACAAATGCAATTTGTTTTTGATCGGATGTTTGACCGCCATAACCTATTCTGTCTTTAACTTGATTAAAGATAGCATTAGCTACTTTGTCACCATTAAAAATGCTCGCTTGACCACTCTGATATTCGAATCCTCCTGGCGTCGTGATAATTTCTTCAATTCCCGATTGGCTGAATATAAAGGCTGCCGTATTTTCTGGAACGAAAATTTTGGACCCGTTGGAAAGTACACAGCTTGAGCCTCTAGAGTTTGAGCCACGACCATTATTCGTTTGCTGTAATACTCCTGGCACAACAACGGTATGCTCATCAAAATATCCTGCTGTAATAATGTCTTTCCATTGATCAGCAAATGTTCCACCAATGGCTCCTGCGAACGCTTTAATAATACCCATTTTCCCACCTCGTTTATAGTTGTTGTTCTGAATCACAATATTGGCAACGCACGACTTGAGCTTTTATTCCCGAAATTGGGGCTCCACACGAAGTGCATTTACAGGCTACTTTCTCTGGCAATTTTGAGTCTTGAGTCTTCGATTTTATACCAAAGGTACCTTTAAAAGTATCGTATGTACCCTTTAATGTTTCTGCTAAGAACTCAGTCCCTGGTATAACATTTGCACTTGTAACGCTAGTATCAACCACTTGTCCAGTAATCAACTGATTGATTGCGTTGACCCACCTTGCCGCTTCTTTTTCTGCCTTTTTGTCGCTGAAAAAGTTTTCGTTATTCCAGAATCTAAAATGTTCCTGGCTGTTGACAAAGTAAATATCAATCTCACCGTTTTTTCCTGCTATTATTTGTGCATGCCCATTGAATACTTTAATCTGGTTTATTGGATAACGTTGAGTTATATATTTCGTCGTAAACATGCCCTTAGTTGAGATAAAAACAAGAAATAGATTAGTCAAAATCAAATCTCCATTAGTATCATTATGGTAAACCTGATCGTTCTTTATCAACACTGTTTCATTTGACTGCAAATTGTATTTATCCATATCATTCCCCCTCAAGAATTCCGAAATGCGTTTTTAAAATGACAATAAGATTATTTCTTTCATCAATGAATCTAACTGGCGTGTTGGAATAACCGTTATCTAAAATGAATATTCAATACTTTCACATCTAATTTCATTATCCTTTTTTCAAATAATTATCGGCTAATATATTCACGTACAGATGAATAATAATATTTGAGAATTGTATTGTCAATAAATATCTTTTTCTAGCAGTTTTCTTAATATTAAAAAAAGGAGGATCTGCAAATTATTCTGGGGGGAGAGATGTGCAGATCCTCACGAATATTATAGCCTATCTTTACTGAGTCAAAGTCTCGACATTTAGCTTCATAACCTTTTCTTCAGTTAGCGTTTCCCACCGCTCAATAATCACATCCACATATCTTGGATCGAGTTCCATACAGTAACAAGTCCGATCTAGATGATCCGCCGCAATCAGCGTAGAACCGCTTCCTCCGAACGGTTCGTAGACAAGCTGATCTCTTAGGCTGCTATTCTTAATCAGTCGCCCAATGAGCAGTACAGGTTTCATGGCAGGATGAATATCAACATTAACTGATTGAATTTAGTTCAATCAAAATTCTGAAAAATTAAATAGTTGATTGCTATATTGTATCAAACTATAGCATAACTGGGGAACAACAAATAAAATGTTTAAATAATGTTTGTTTGAAAAAAGAAGTAATCAATATCTATTTGCTAATTTTTCTGTCAATAATTTCCAACTTCACTTCATCATACGAACCAAACCAATCATGTAACTTCGTCCTTGCTTTCGCTTTGGTTTCTTCATCAACATATAACGCTACCGCGACCAAGACCGATAGAAGTGCGGTGATGTCATCCGAGAAGCCTGTGATCGGCAAAAAGTCCGGGATAAAGTCCAACGGAAGAATGAAATACCCGAGAGCACCGACGATTACGGACTTTGCCCATTTGGGAGTGGTAGATTTTTGAAGGGTGTAGAAAAGCAACAGACAAAGATAAATTGCTTTGATCCCCGAATCTTTTGCGAATTTCTTGATTTTTAAGAACAGTTTGTTTTCGGAGTAAGCCTTCTTATATTTCTGATCCTTTAGTTCCTCGTCATAATTCATGGAATGATACTCCTTTGTATTGTTAATCGTATTATAGCATATTGATTTTTTTGCCATTTAATGGATGTGATAGATCAGAATTTTTCTGCTTAAATAAAAAGCTTGATCTGTTTATGGATCAATCTATTTAGACGATATCAAAATTGAAATTGAATTAATAATTTGCATTGTCAGTTATATTAACACAACTGTGAAAGTACATTGATATAGTCATAACTATGTTTTACGCTATAGACTTTTATAAACTTTCCAGGGAGATAGATATTTATAAGAATATCTAAGGAACTGGAAAAATGAAACTTTCATTCCAATATACGCGATTTTTAAGATGTAAGGGAATCAAGAACTTTTTTGAATTCTACCTCATTCTCAATCATACATGCTTCAAAATCTTTGTATTGAGCAACATTTCTGGGAACTTTAAACCCATGTTTAACCACACATATGTTGTTTCTCTCTACCACATTTCCCTCATATGTAGAACCGCTATTCATCCAAAGTTGTAAATCCGATGTGTCTTCTATTTCTGGATAAAAATAGTATCCTTTCTTGGCATCAAACCTAAACATATATGCAAGCAGCTGTAAATAGTCCTTGTTACCAATATTATCAATCGGCTTGTACTTAGCATCTGCAATAATGCGGGGCTCGCTACTTTTGCTTATGAAATCCGGATAAATTAAACCAATGTTTCCTGCAAATAGTCGTTGTGCACCTTTTCTTCCCTTGTTCATCGGATGATAAAATCGGCTAGAAACAAGTTTATTGATATATTCCTCCCAAAGCCAAGCACCATCAAAAAGAATTCCATAAATTTGACGTGTGCCGGATCCAATCTGGTGTTTTTGATGTTGAAGAATCAATAAGCACAATTGTTGTAACGCTCTATACTCACGGAAATACGCATGTCTAATAGTGTTTCGTTTATTATCTGCAATTATTTTACGTTTATCGTAATGTTCATACTCAGGTGTCGCATCAACAACGAGTTTTACTTCTTCTTTTATCCTTGTGAGAAGTTTTCTTCCAAATTGTTTTTCCTTGATAAATTCTATCGTGTGTCGAACTAACTCCATTAAAATAATTATCATATGAATATTCTCTCTGACTATATGCCACATTCCCAGTAAAAGGCGTATTCAGATAAATGTGGCGAGCAATATCAATCGTGCCTTTTATGTTACTATCGTTGTATCTGTTGCGAATGTACATCTTAAACATACCCTTTCTAGCGGCTGTTTTAAGGTAGTGCGGAAAAAGGAAGAGCAAAAAGTTAAACAATTTTCTTTCTTGATCGGTATCTGTTTCTAGGTCAACAATATTGGGATATTCAAAAACACAACTGAGCAGATACTGAAAGAAGTAGTCGCTATTATCAGTACAGAATCTGGATTCAATGATAAGTCGCTCATTGCCACAGCCAAGAAATCCCATAACATTTCCTGTTTGAAATGAATCTTTTACACTTTGCAGAATCATCTGATCTTTTGTTATGTCTTCAGCATCCTTTAAAATCTCAGGGAATATGAAAATTCCATCTCTTTCAAGTTGTTCGAGCGTCTTGTCTGCTATTTTGTTTGTAATTGATTCAATTTCCGAAAAATCACTTTTTAGGAATAATAAATTATCTTTAATTTTCAACTGCTTCATCAAAACTACCTTCGTTCAGCTTTTTATAGCCGTATGCCTTTGCAAACTTATTCATGATGATATCTTCATTGTAGATTCCTTGAATATATTCTTTTAAGAGTGGTCTGAGATAGTCCGTCCAAAGTTGGTCAAAACTCAAGGTCTTGAGTTTCAAGAAGTATGATGCTCCAATCTGATAGTTTTCGTTAAGCCCCTCAGTACTAGCTATTTCCTTATTTAGTAAAGACATACGCCGAATCGCTTCTGTTTCGAGTTCCTCATCATCCAAAGTGTCAAGCATTTCCAACCGTTCGTCCGCTTTCAGTTCGACAAATCTGAATCTACGTCTCATAGCAAAGTCAAAGCTGTCTACAGATCGGTCAATATCATTCATAGTACCGATAATATAGATATTTTCCGGAAGATAAAACTTTTCATTTGGGTCGGAATGAAGATTTGCATATTGTGTTGAAACTTCACCGGCTCTGCCACGATAACCAGGATCAATAGCGAAGAACAGCTCTCCAAAAATCTTTGAAATTTCACCTCGATTTATCTCATCGATGATAAAAATGTACTTTTTTAAATTTTCCTGTTTAGTTAGGTCTTTTGACGTAGTCATTTTCTTCGCCTTTATAGCATTATATATAGCAAAGTAATATGAATGACTTTGGGTTGAGAATTTTTTCCCGAAGAAATTGGTGACATTTCGAATTTTCTCAAATTTTACATCGGATTCCATCATTTTCTTTATTGTGTCTATACTAAGACTGAGTCTGTCAAAAGTTGTATTTCCAGGAATTGAGATGCCCACGTATTTCTCGTCAACACTTGTGATATAGAACGTATTGCCATTTATTGTTTTTAGCTCATCAGTCCCAAGTTCGATGTCCGAAAAGAAATTCTCAATTGCTTCCATAATTGAGCCCTCAATCTCGATGGCTTCTTTGGTTTTTTGGGAATCTTCGTAGTTTTTCCTTGCTCGCTCAACGAATTTTTTGAAAACGCCGTCCTGAAGTTCAAAACCCATGGAGCCGTCATCATTTACCCTTGGGCGAAGTCCCTCAATAAAGTCAGTGTAATCATAACTCGGATGGAACTGAACAAACTCTACTTGCTTCTTCTGTTCCTGCGACAGTAATGAGTAATTATCAAAGTATCCGTTACTGATTATATCGGTTGCGATTTCTTTTGCAAGGTAGGATTTGCCAGTACCTGGTGCACCGCGGAATATTATGTTCTTAGATTCAACTAGCATTGTAGAATATGGATTCCTATACCCAGCAAATTGTTGAACCAGTTCCTCTGCAAGAATGGCTTCTTTTTCTACTTGAACAGTTTCCTTCTCATCCTTCTCGCGATATATTAGGATAAACTGATCACCTTCTTCACCAAATCGTTTCAGGCACTCTTGTGTGAATGCAATCGTTGAAAATATGTTCCAACAATAAATGACAAATTGCCAACCATTATCGTATCCGTACGTTAAATACTCAATTGTATTGCGATTCTTTTTATACTCAGCGACACTTGAATAAATCCCTCGAATGAAATCACTAGCAGCGGTATAACGGCAAATCGGAAATTCTTCTTGATCTTTAGTGGACAACCCCGCAAGTTCTCTTTCGAATATTTGACAGGCTATTCGAGGCATAGTCTGGTTGGTATTTCTTCTCTCGTTTTTAGCATAATTTCGTCGAATAATACTACCATTGGCCTTTTTAAAATACGCATCTAGCGATTTGTACTTATCTCCTAGAACCAAGTTGTCCAAAGTAAAACGCTCATCAGTTGAGACAACCTTTTCAGCTGTTATCGTTAACTCATATTTTTCCTGCTTTGTCTCGATCACGAAGCCCAAACTAATCAAAAAGTTCTTTGCCTCAACAGCATTATAACCTTCCGATGCTATATCAGTACCGTTGGCCAGATGATCTGCGATGGCAATAACATACTTGGGTGGATATTTTTTCCCATCTTCAGTGACAAACTCATACTTTGTACTTCTATTCTTGTCGGGGATACCGTTCTCGTCAATGAACTTAAGAGAATTGATAATATCCTGTTTGTTTATTTTAGGAATAGCCATATAATCTCCCCCTTGTAGTTTAATACTTTTGTCTTTTACCATAAACTTAAAGATTATTGGAGTAAATGATTTAGATTGATTCTAAATCACTGACGAGATATTTCTAAGCTTGAATGTTAATTGTTGACTTCCAACTTCTATATCCTTCTAAGTCGACATTTACTTGTTTAATTATTAGTCCTAGAACAAATACATCGTCAACTTAACCACCTGGAAGAGGATCAGGTATTAAATCTAGTGGATTTACAAAATAAATAATGCCAATAATAATCAAAACTATTGAACCTTTAGGAATCTCTTTGTAAGTTCCGTTCGACCAATCCCTAACTAAACCTAAGAGTAGCATTAATCGTTAATAGGTTTCTTCAAGTTGAACAGAGAAGTCTATAGTTTCAGCTTTAGTAATGGCATCTCTAACTAGTTGCCCTGCTTTCTCTTTATCGTTGACATATACCATCGCTTTTTTCCTAGTTTCTTCTTAAGATCGCTAATACTAATGTCCATTTGTCTTCCCCTTTATTACATATAGATACTATATCAATAGCATCGAATGTGTTCAATGAATTTGGGTGTAACAAACCTAATACGATGAAAACAGGATACTTTTTATGCCTTCATCCACTCGATGAACGCTTTCACCAAGATCGGATCAAACTGCGTTCCCGAACAACGTTCAATCTCATGGATGGCTTGGTCTTTGGTGAATGCTTTACGATAGGCTCTGTCTGAGATCATGGCGTCGTAGGTATCCGCGATGGCGATGATCCGTGCATTGAGTGAAATCTCAACGTTTTTGAGTCCTTTGGGATAACCTTTGCCATCCCAACGTTCATGGTGCTGCAATACGTCTTCTGCGATGCCGGAGAACTCGTTGGAAGCGCTGAGGATACGGAAGCCGATATCCGGATGTTTCTTGACTTCGAGCCATTCTGAATTGGTGAGTTTTTGGTCGCTGTTGAGGATCTTCTCATCGATCCCGATCTTACCGATGTCGTGCATTAATCCTGTGATCCTTAATCGTTTCACTTCGTCTTTGGTGAGTCGGATTTTAATGGCGATGGCTTCGCAGATTTCGCTGACTCGGCGCGAATGGAGCATCTCACGCGTGTTTTTCTCGTAGAGCGCATTCATGATCATCTCGATCGTATTGCTTCGCATACTGGCGCTTTCGTAGATTTTCTGGCGGTACATTTTATTCTCGGCTTCCATGAGGATTTCGGATGTGTTTTGTTCGGGTTGGGTTTTTACCTCAAACCCAAAGGAAATCGACACTTCGGAGTTACCGACTTTTTCGTTGATCAGACTTTTCTTGACACGATCAATCAGGATCTCCGCTTTGATGCCGGAAGTCTGAGGGAGCAGAAACATGAATTCGTCGCCTCCGACCCGTGCGATGATATCGTCAGCTCGGAAGGATTTTTTAAGAACCTGGGATAACTTGATTAACAGTTCATCCCCGATCGCATGTCCGAAGGAATCGTTGATTAGTTTGAGTCCGTTCACGTCTCCCATGATGATGGTTAACGGGAGATTGCGTTCAGTATCCAAGCGTTTCAACTCGTCTTCGAAGAAACGACGGTTATATAATCCGGTCAAGAAATCATGGTTTCCTAAGTAAAGAATTTCTTTTTCGCGTTCGATCCGTAGTTTGATTTCTTTGGTGAGTAAGAGTTTCTGATGCGCGATGTCCGAAAGATACTTGGCGTTGATATAGAGGAACTCTCCGAGATTCTTGAATTGTTCGTACGACATACGTTTAACACCGGACAACAAGTTTCGATAGGTTTCCCGTTCGATTCCGATTTGATCCGCATATTCCAACATTTTTTCTTCGGAGTCTCCTTCAAGGATGACTTGGCCGATCAACCAACTCCCGAGATGTTGCCCTTCGACGATGATACTGGCGCCAGCATCCAATAAGTGTCCGCTGAAGCAAGGTTGGATGATTGGCCCGTCGTTCACCATTTTCCCGATGGCCGCATCCGAAATCCGACAGTTGCGCAATCCGATTTCCGTCTTTCGGATTTCTTCGCATAAGCTACAGAAACCGCTCGGTTTTGTGATCGGAGTTCCATCCGGTTTGATGATCAAGGCGGCCATTCCGGAAGCCATACAAAAAGCATCTTGAACTTTCTGGATTTCTTCGAGATCGAACAAATCTTCAAATTTTAAAATGTTCTCAGATTCGTTGCGCTCTTCCAATCAAACATCCTCCCTGTTTTCTTTATCCGGTGATGATATTAAGTTTGAATCGTGACGATAATCACTTTTATGATTACCTTGCGTCAATTTGTACTCCTTGTCAAGAAAATTCGAAAATCCAAATAATCACTTTGTTGACGAGCGCTATTCAATGACTGAATTTATTTAGAATGAGCACCGATTGTTTCAAATGTGAAATGAGAATGAACGAGCAATGAGTACGTCACAACTTTTGTTTCTACGTAAGATATGTATTGATAGCGTCTATTAATCGATCAAAGGCACGATTGAAATCTTCCCGACTCGATTCAACAAACTTCATATCCCCTTCTTTGAGGGCTTTATGGATGTTGACGCAAAGATCATAGAGCCGCTTCGCTCCGATCGTACCGGTGCTTCCTTTGAGTTTGTGGACCAATTGAATCAGTTCGGCAACATCGCCATTGTCCGATAGACGGTTGAACCAAAGTTTGGTCTCGTTGTTTTCCAACCGATAGATATCCAGGATTTTACGATAAAGATCCTTGTTCCCGCCGGTATTCAGTAAGCCAAGGCTCTCATCCAAGTCCGACAATCCGCTTGTTTTCGTTGATTGCGATTGGATTGTCGATTCAGTTTGATGTGGCTTGTCGAAAACCACATCTTTCAACAGATGTCCGATCAAATGAATCAAGTCTTCCGGATTGAAAGGTTTACTGATCGATGAATTAAAACCGGCATTCAGGAGTTTTTCGGGTGAAGTCGTAACGACATCGGCAGTCATCGAGACGATCGGCAACGTAACACCCAATTCGCGGATTTTGCGTGTCGCTTCGGCGCCATCCATGACAGGCATGTGCATATCCATGAGGAGAATATCGAATTGTGACGGATCCGAGGTCATCAAATCGAGGGCGGCTTGACCATCTTCGCATGTGGACACGATCATTCCGACATCTTCGAGAACGGATTGCGCGATCCAACGATTGGTTTGATTGTCATCGACGACTAAGACACGATATGGATTGGCTTCATATTTCGTCTGTTCCTTGACTTTCGGGTAATCACGATTCAAACGGAAAATTTCGATCATCGCGTTGAAGAGCAACGAAGGAATGATCGGTTTGGTTAAAAGGAAATCGATGTTCGGATTGCGATGCAGATCGGAGATCCGGTCATCCGCCATTTCGACCATCAACATCGTCTTCAACATTTCCGCCCCGTGCAACGCTTTGATTCTTGCGGCCGTGTCGCATCCTTTGCGTTGGATGCTTTCATCGTCGATCAGTACCATCGAATACCTGCGAAACGGATGATTGAAGGACAAGCGGATTTCTTCGAACGCTTCTTTGGAAGAAGCGACCGTTTTGGTTTGGATTTTAAATGAGTTGAAATAGTTGATCACGACGCTGCGGTTGAACTCGTCATCGCTCACGAAGAGAACATTCAAACCGGTAAGTCGCGCATCGACGTTACGGGGTAAAACATCCGGATCATCCGGTGCGATTTCGAAGGTTATTTCGACCGAGAATGTCGTTCCCACGTTGAGTTCGCTTTGGACAGTCATGGTACCCGCCATCAATTCGACGAAGTTCTTCGCGATCGACAAGCCTAACCCGCTTCCTCCGTATTTCCGACTGATACTGGCATCAGCTTGCGTATAGGGGGTAAACACTTTTGCGACTTGATCTTGGCTCATACCGATTCCGGTATCCTTGATATCGAAGGATATTTGAATCTTTCCGTCGGATTCATTGATTTTTTCTACATAAAGCGATACGGATCCCTGTTGGGTAAACTTGACCGCATTGTTTAAGAGATTCAGAAGAATTTGCTGCAAACGTTTGGGATCCCCCAGCAACCTTTCCGGAATGGTAGGATCACGGTGCATTTCAAACTTGATTTTCTGTTCGTTTGCCCGTTGTCCGACCAGTGTGATCAGATGATCTAAAATGTCATCGATGAAGAACGGAACCTTTTCGATTTCGGTTTTTCCCGATTCGACCTTGTTGATATCCAAGATATCGTTGATGATTCCCAACATATCATCCGCCGCATGGATGATCTTATCGAAATAACTTCGCTGCACGGTCGTAAGTTCGCTTCGTTTAGCGAGATAAGCGATAGCGGTTACCGCATGGAGCGGAGTCCGGATTTCATGCGACATACGCGCTAAAAACT
Source organism: uncultured Erysipelotrichaceae bacterium (assembly GCA_942492825.1). Classification (GTDB taxonomy): domain Bacteria; phylum Bacillota_I; class Bacilli_A; order Erysipelotrichales; family Erysipelotrichaceae; genus GWE2-51-13. Next base: position 873,783 of record OW818635.1, read on the forward strand.
GCGTCTTCGATTGATTGGCGTTATCCGCTTCTCGTTTAGCGACACTCAGCTGATCTTCGATCAACTTACGTTGTTTTATTTCCTTACGTAACCGCGTGATCCAGTAGAAAGAAACGGCGATCAACAGGGATAATATCAATGCACCGATAAGAATATTTCGAATCAGTCCGCTATAATCTTTGGATTCAGTCAATCCGATCCATTGGTTTTGAATCGTGATTTTTTCCTTGTCGGTAATCGAATTCAGCGCTTTGTTTAGGATCGCAATCAAGATCGGCCAATCCTTACGCACCGCAAAATAGAGGAAAGTTTCCTCTTGCGAATCAATCGTCATGTATTTTAGGTTGGTGATCCCAGTCTTCTTTAAGAGATAACTGGTCGTGGCAAGGTTCCCGACAAAAGCGACTTCCTTGCCTTCGGACAACGCTTTGATCGCGGCTTCAACCGTATCATATAGGCTTAAGTTGATGTTTAAGGATGCGAGATTATCGTGATGTGAACTATTGCGTTGTACGGCGACCGATAAGTTTTTCAGATCATCGAGTCCTTGGATTTTCGTTTCATCAGATCGCACAAAGAGAACACGGCGAAACGAAATGTAGGGTTGGCTATAATTGAAATACTTCTCGCGATCCGTCGTCTTACCGACAGCCGGCAACATATCCAACTCCCGCAAGACCCCTTTTTCATAGGCTTGCGACCAAGTCAGATCCGGTTGGACTTCAAATTGTAACCCGGTTCTCTCGGAAATGATTTTAAGGTAATCCGCTGCCATACCGACATAACTGCCATCCGTATCGATAAACTCATAGGGAATGAAACCGGGATCGACGCCAAGCCGGATGTTCGGATGATCACTGATGAATTGCACTTCCTCCGCGCTAAACTGAATGGCTTGCGAGGCGGCTACAGGAAGAAATGCGGAGAACCCGAGCAATAAACATAGACCGAGCGTGAGAACCTTTTTCATGTTTCCCCCTACTGCATAAACTGCAGGCTGATCTTACGGATCTGATCTTCGATTTTGATGAAAGTCTCGACCAACAAGGGATCAAAGTGCTTTCCGCTTTGCGATTTGATCATATCCATCGCGGTTTCATGGGAAAAGGCATCCTTGTAAACACGTTTACTGATCAACGCGTCATACACGTCCACAATGGCCATGAGTCTTCCGGGTAAAGGTATCGCTTCCCCGACAAGTCCGGCCGGATATCCAGAACCGTCAAACTTTTCATGGTGTCCGCTGACAAATTCGATGGCTGTTTTCACAAAAGATGGCATTACATTGTCCGGTACTTCGTATTTTAATGCGTCGATTCCATAGGTCGTATGTTTTTTCATGATTTCGAATTCTTCCAGCGTCAATTTCCCAGGTTTCATCAAAATGTAATCCGGTGTCCCGACTTTCCCGATATCATGAAGCGGCGACGTATCAAAGAGTTCTTGGATGTAATGCGGTGTCAACAGGTCGACATAATGTCCGTCGACAACCAATTGTTCGCACATCGCCTTGATCGTATTCTGCGTTCGTTTGGCATGATTCCCGGATTCCAAGTCACGGACTTCAAGCAACGAAACCATGGCATGGATCGCGATATCACGCGTCATGACAACTTCGCGCGTCCGTTCTTCGACCATCGTTTCAAGTTCGTTATTGTAGTATTCCAACTGCTTACTGATCAGTTTCATCCGTCCATGGATTTCCACCCGTTTACGCAACGACTCAATATTGATCGGTTTGCGGATGTAATCGATCGCTCCGAGTTCCAATCCCAGGATCTCGTTTTCCAATTCGTCATGATTGGTCAAAATAATCGTTATGATCTTGGAATATTTCGGATCTTTCTTCAGTTCGCGTAAAACTTGGAAACCGTTCATTTTGGGCATGTTTAAGTCCAAAATGATCAAATCGGTGTCCAAATTTTTATTCAGCAATTCCATTCCCATTTCTCCGTCATAAGCGACCAAGGGGGTGTAATCCGAAAGAATGGTTTCAATCATCGCGATATCCATTTTGGAATCATCGATGATCATGATTTTGAGTTCCATACTAAAATCCTCCTAGTTGTTTTGCAGGAGAGGTTCACCCTGTTCCTGGACTTGCTGTAAGAAGGTAGCGATGTCGAGTTCTCCCGTCATCACGTTGTGCAATCCCGGCGCATATAACGTATCTTTGATCGTCTGCCATTTCGCCGTCGGAACATCGATGCTGGCGACATTCAATCCATCCAAAAACGGTAAATATTCCTTAAAGTTCTGAAAAGCTTCACTCGCTGCGATATCGCTTCGAACCGGCAAGCGAAACGGATAATACGATTCATGTTCAGGACTGAATTCCCCGTTCATGATCATTTCCTGTGCATCAAACGATACCATGAAATTTAGGAACTCAATCGCCGCATCGCGTGTATCTTCATCCGAATTCTGCGTTATGGACAAGAATGTCGGCCCCATCTCAGGGTACAATCCGATCGTTGACAAAGGAATGACCCCGACTTCAAACGGACTTCCGTTCTTTTCAACATCCGACAATCCCCAAACGCCTTGAATTTCGAAAGCGATCTGTTGATTCAAAAATTTCGTCATCACTTCGACGCCGGTATCGTTTTGCCAACCCGGTTGGGCGAATGGACCTAGCCCTTCTACGTAATACTTGATCGCGCGGAAAGCCTGCGGAGAATTCACGGTAACTTTCAATCCGCTTTCATCGATCAACTTCCCGTCAAATCCATAAACAAATTGATTGACCATCCACGAAATGTCATTATGGTTTGCGCCGACAAGGCCGATGCCGGAGGCATCCGTTTTAGCTTGGATTTTTGTCAATGCAAGGTTCAACGATCCGAGATCGACGATGGATGCGGGGTCGACTTCGGCTTGATTGAGGAGATCCTTATTATAGAGAAGACAGGTGGAAGAATTTAACCATGGAATTCCATAGTCAACATCATTCACTTGGCCAAATTCCCAAAGAGCAGGATAAATCTTTTCATAATCGGGAATCTCTTCATTCTGTATCATTTGGATCGACCCACGATCCCCAAAGTACTTCACGTATCGGTAAGGTAGCGCCACCACACCGCCTTTGTCTTCTGTTTCGATATAGGCAGTCAACTCGGTAAGATCTTCGTTTCCGGAAATCATGTTTACATGGATCGAGTCTTGGAATTCTTCATTAAATGCTTCGACGATTTTTCCGATTGCGACTCCCCGACCGGAGAAATCCGTCCACGTGATTCGGAAATCGATATTTGTGACTTGATGTTCTTTTTCGCATGCGGAAAATAGTGTTCCCAATAACACAAAGATCAATGTATAAATGATTGCACCTCTCTTCATAAGGTACCCACTTTCCCCAAAGACAGATCAATGAATGAAATGTAAATTCTAATTAACTATAACTTCCGTTAAAGTCGTTGTCAACCTACTGCTTCGACTCGCTAAACAACGTCAGAAACAACCATACTAAGCCACTATTCGCAATTTTAACAACTTCTTCAAAAATATATTTCATTGCTAAAAAGCATATTTTAAAGGCTTTTTACACAGTTTCTAAAATTTCTATTTCAAAACTTATGTATGGCTGTTTTTCGAGCGGTCTATTTTTCTTTCATAAATTTCATGTAATTATTTTCTATGAAGAAGCCGATATCCTTCGGTTACGACTACTTTGACGATGATGATCGCGGACAAAGCATAAAAACACAGTTCCAGAAAATCTTGTTTCCGGTAAAACAACGCAAGTATCGCCACCAGAAACGCGAGACCGCCAAGTAAACTTAAGGTCGTCATTACTTTGTGTTTGACGGGAATCAGCGACTCAGGTTTTCCCATGTCATCGCGCAATCCGCTGACAATCGACATGGAAAGTCCCAACGCAAACATCAAGAAGACCGGAAAACCCCATCGTGACGTTTCGGTTTGAGTTTGTAAGACATACGTAAACAAAGCAATAAAAAGAAAAATAAGTAACGTGGAAATTCTGCGGAGATTGTTTCCGAAATACAGTTTCAACATATCGATTCCCCCTTTATTGTGGGCTTTTCGAGTTTATTCTACCCTGTTTGAAATTCGATGTAAATTTCAAATTCGAATTAGTTAAAGTTAGTTATAAAAAATTCCTACCCGCTAACATGGGTAGGAATCGTTATTTGCTTATTTTCTCCAGAAGGTCGTGCAGTCCGCTTTATCCGCGATGTTATATTCGATCAATTTCCCCAATAAATCGAAGTCTACCGGCTTATTCCAAGGGAAACGGATCAACTCGCTGCTGGAGTCATATCCGACTTTTTTGACGTCTTCCGCGAAGTGTTGGATCGCAACTCGTTCGGGTGCGACGGCTAAATGATGCTTCGCGATACTGAATCCGATGATGAATGTGCCGTGGTCGGTGAACATGGGTTGGTTCCATGCGATTCGCGGGGCCAGATTCGGATATGTCTTCAGAATCCATGCCAGGATTTCTTCCGTCCTCGCCTTATTTTCCGGATTTGAAATATGCGATAAGAATTCCTCAAAGATTTCCATGTTTTTTCTCCTTCGATGTTTAAACTTATCATTCGGATTTGATCTAATCTTATCGTAGAGGTTTTTCATCGAATCCGCAAGGGATACACTAATAAATACCCATGAATCCTCGTAATGAAGCGTTATTATGTTTCAATCATCGTTTATTTAGATACTTTCTTGCCAATCCTGGGGAAGATGTTGGCGATTGTATTCATCGATTTCTTTTTCGCTAAGTTCCTCAAAGAAGTGGATCACCATGTTAATCACGAAGAATCTTCCCTTCTGTTCGTTTATGAACCGATACTCTTCCAACAACATCCGAGGTTCTCGTACGGTCGTGCCGTCGATCAACTTGGTCGGTTCATAACCGATGATTCCATCCTCTTCTAAACGTTTATATACTTCTTCTTTTTCTTCGATCAGATTCAAATTATAGATCGTTTCCTTGTATCGGATGACTCCATAATTACGGACATAGATGAACCATTGGATCGGTAAGTTCATCGCGATTTTATGCTTACGATAATAGTCTTTATTCCATTCGGTTTTGGTGGCTTTGATCTGATTGGCCGGACGGTTGTAATTGGGAGACTTCCCTTTCCCAACGACGGTGATTCCATCAACGATTTCGTACATAGCTTTCCTTTCGTGGCAATCGCCATGTAACCAAAGAAAACCCCATCGACGGATGGGGAAGTTGAAAGCATCGGCCCCATCGTTCAAGCGTTAGCACCGTGCAAAAGCCGGTTGCTGTGCAGTCATCGAGCTTGTCTCTCGTGCACTCTTTATAGGTTACACCGACATTGTACATCCAACCTGTTCGGATTGAAGCCCTATAAGTTAAGATGTCCATAAATTGGTTCAACTGAATGCACTAAACATGCATCGAAATTTAGTTTTCGAATCGTTTCTATTTGGGGCTATAATAAAACTAGAAAAGCATCGGAGGTGTCTCATGCCTTTTACCATCGTTCGCAACGATATCACGCAAATGAAAGTCGACGCCATCGTCAACGCCGCCAACGCTCAACTGAAGCGCGGCGGAGGGGTTTGCGGGGCGATTTTCGAAGCAGCCGGAATCCAACAACTGACCGAAGCATGCGACGCGATTGGACATTGCGAACCGGGACATGCGGTGATCACCGACGGTTATAACTTGCCTGCCAAACATATCATCCATACGGTCGGACCGGTATGGGAAGGCGGGAGAAACCATGAAGCGCAGACGTTAATGCAATGTTATGTTTCTTCCATGGAGTTGGCGCGCCAACATCATCTGAAATCGATCGCATTCCCCTTGATCTCCTCGGGGATTTACGGGTATCCGAAGGACTTGGCACTTGAGGTCGCGATTTCGGCGATCGGCGGGTACATTCTAAAACACGATCTGATGGTTTACCTGGTCGTGTATGACGTCAAAACGTTTGTGGTTAGCGCGAAAGTCTTTGGTTCGGTCGAGAAGTTCATCGATGATAACTATGTTGAAGAACATGGGAAAGTCTTCCTAAATCGTGTCGACAACGCGTCGATTTTTCAAGAAAACCTTCCGTATGATTCCTTGGAAAGAGCGGTTGAGCGGGATGCGATACAACCGCGATCCCATCGGGATCTTGAAGATTTCTTCGCACATCAGGATTCACCGTTTGCGGAACATCTGTTTCATTTGATCGATCGGAAACGGATGCTCGATACTGAAGTCTATCATCGTGCCAACATCGACCGAAGATTATTCTCCAGAATCCGCAGCGATAAACATTACAATCCAAGCAAAGCTACGGCGCTCGCGCTTGCGATCGCCCTACGATTGAATCTGGACGAAATGCAAGATCTGTTACGTCGCGCCGGATATACGCTCTCCAATAGCAGTAAAATGGATCTGATCATCCGATACCATATCGAAGAAGGCAAGTACGATATCATGGAGATCAACCAGGTATTATTTAAGTTTGATCAACCTTTGCTTGGAAGCTGTTAAATGTCGCTTTGAAAGCGACCTTTCGAAAATATAAAAAGGGTATCCTACGTTTAGAAAGACGAGGTAACCCTTATGAAAACAAACATTACGGAAGTCGCATTTATATTAGACCGCAGCGGATCGATGGGAGGATTGGAAGAAGACACGATCGGCGGATTCAACGCCATGTTGGCGAAGCAAAAAGCGCAAGCGGGCGAAGTCATCGTTTCCACGATCTTGTTCGATGACAAGTACGAACTCTTGCACGATCGCTTCGACATCAAGAAAGTCGAACCGATCACCAAAAACGATTATTACGTCCGTGGATCGACAGCGCTATTGGATGCGATCGGAATGACGATCCATCGCTTAGGCAATGTTCAAAAGCATGCCCTTGAGTCGCAAAAAGCAGACAAAGTCATCATCGTCATTACGACCGACGGCATGGAAAACGCCAGCCGTTTCTATGGCTACCGTCAGATCCAAGAAATGATCGCACGTCAAAAAGAACGTTTCGGTTGGGAATTCATCTTTCTTGGCGCCAACATCGACGCGATCGCCACGGCCGCGAGTTTCGGGATCGATGCGGATCATTCCTCCAATTTCCACGCCGACAAACAAGGCATGGGAAAAACCTTTGATTCGATGAGCGAATTCATCGTCAACTCCCGTGAAGGTAAGGAGTTCAATAAGCATTGGAAACTCAATGTTGAAACGGACTTCAACGATCGCGATAAAGAGAACTAAAATCATCGAAGAAGAAGATTGCTTTCGGAAAGCAGGTGAACAAGATGTATGTCGAAGCCATCGAGAATGTCGGACGCTTTACGCGGCCGATGATCACCGTACAAAAAAGCTACGCGAGTAAGACGATTTTACCGGGAACGGCGACGCTTTTCTTTGTCAATGACGAAGGATGCGCCGTCACATGCAAGCATGTCGCGGAGATTCTGATCAACGAGATGAAGATCGCCAAGGGGTATGCGGAATTCAGTGCGCTGCGTAACCAGATTCCGAAAGACGCGCAATACAACAGTAACCTACGGAAACTACAAGCTCGTTTTTCGATCACCTCGCAAACCCTCCAACAATTAAAATACATCTTCATCGAATGTTTCGATACGTATACCAGCATCGATATCGTCACCCATCCCTTGTATGATTTGGCTCTGTTGAAGTTCAAGGGATTTAACCAACGCAAATATGCGGGACATGCGGTGTTTCTCAAAACCCCTTCACTTGCCAAACAAGGCCGATCGCTTTGTCGGTTGGGTTTCCCCTTTCCCGAGTTTCAGAACTACGAACTGGACGAGAACACCGAAGAAATACGATGGACCGCAACCCCCGCGATCACCCCGCGATTTCCGATCGAAGGGATCTTGACGCGCTTAGTGATGGAGAACGGAGAGATCAGCGGGATCGAAATGAGTACGCCGGGATTAAGGGGACAAAGCGGCGGTCCGCTCTTTGATTCAAACGGGATTATTTATGGGATGCAATCGTCGACCCGACATGTCCATTTAGGTTTCGACATCGTCGATCAAGAGATCTTGAGTCAAGGACATCCGAAGAAAGTCACGGATTATCAGTTTTTAAATCTTGGGATCTGTATTCCATCCGAAATCATCAAGGATTTCCTCAAACAACAGAATGTCTCTTACTTCGAAAGTGACTAAAACGAAAAGACCTTGCGGTCTTTTTGTTTGGGATTTGGTTAAAGAAGTTCGAATCCGGCCGTAAAATGACGCAACGCCGTAATCGGACCTTCGAAAGTCAACTTGAGACCTTTGTATTCATCTCTGTTTTCATAGATATACGCCAAGGCTTCCACGATGCAATCCAAATGACGGTTGGTGTAAACACGCCGTGAGATCGCGATCCGCATCGTTTCAAGGGCCGGCCAAATCGGTTCCTCCGTGAGTTTGTCTTTGCTTCCGAAAGCACAAGCACCTAATTCGACACAACGAATTCCCGCTTCTTCATACAATGCCACAACCAAACGTTGGGCCGGGAATTCATGTTGGGGAATGTGCGGGAAAAACCTTCGCGCATCGACATAAACGCCATGACCTCCGGTCGGTTCGATGATCGGAACACCACGGGCTTTCAATTGATCGCCCAGGTATTCGACTTGTTTGACACGGTAATCCAAATAATCAAATTGCGTCGACTCCTGTAATCCGACTGCCAAGGCATCCATATCCCGTCCGGCTTGTCCGCCGTAGGTGATGAATCCTTCGTTAAGGATCGAAAGTTGATTGGCTTTTTGGAATATATCGAGATTGCGGGTCACAAACAATCCGCCAATATTGACCAAGCCGTCTTTTTTCGCACTCATCGTCGCGCTTTCGCAGTACGAGAACATTTCGCGTGTGATGTCTTTGATTTCCTTGTCCGCATACCCTTCTTCACGTGTTTTGATAAAGTAAGCGTTCTCCGACAAGCGTGCCGCATCAATGATAAGAGGAATGTTATAGGCTCTGGCGAGTTCACTGACCTCGCGTAGATTACGCATCGAAACCGGTTGTCCACCGTTATTGTTGCAGGTGACAGTCATAACTACGCAACAGACCGCATCCGCGCCATTCTCTTGAATAAACTTCTTCATCTTATCGAGATCGAGATTCCCTTTAAACGGCAACGCCGGACTGCTGGCATCCATCCCTTCGTCGATGACTTGGTCCACCGCGATCGCACCCAATACTTCCGCGCTTCCGCGGATCGTATCGAAGTGCATGTTGCCCAGCATATACTTTCCGGGTTTGGCGTAGATCTTCGTCAACATGTTGTCGGCGGCTCTGCCTTGGTGGACCGGTTGGACATACGGCATTCCGAAAACATCTTGGACCGAAGCTTCCATACGGAAAAAGCTTTGCGCCCCCGCATAGGATTCATCCCCCAGCATTAAAGCCGACCATTGGGCCGAACTCATCGCGGAAGTTCCGCTATCGGTGATGCAATCGATATAACAATGTTCAGCCCTGAGTTTGAAGACATTAAATCCGGCTTCTTTGAGATAAACCTGACGTTGTTCTTTGGTAGTATGCTTGACGTTTTCTACCATTTTGATACGAAACGGCTCGGCGAATTGAAATCTCATGCATTCTCCTCTTTCCAGTTAAACCAAAGATCCATCTCTCTCGTAACGTTGTCAGGTGAATCGGCGGCGTGAATCAAATTACGCACCGTGCGATGTTCCGCTTCCGCTTGTTTGAAGGAATCGATACTGAAGCGTCCGCGGATCGTATTGATGTCCGCATGGATCGGCTCTGTCGTACCGATGATCTTTCGGACATCTTTGATGACATCCTCGGATTCGCTACCCAATTCAAACACATGGACCGTCTTCCCGACGAACTCGTTGCGAATCCGATCCGGAAAATCCGGAATATCGAGATTGGCGATCACATCAGCATAGTGTTTCATGATCAGATTTTCGCTGACATAAACGGCTTTGCGTCGGATGACCTTGATGTCATGACGTTCGAAAATATCCAGAATCGATTCTTCAAGATGCGCTTCGATCGCGTCCGGCTTCAACATGATGAATGTCGAGTGCATACCTTATCCTCCTTACGTTCCTTTGGTTACTTTCATTATAACGTGAAATCGCTAACGAGTGAGAATTTACGTTGAAATCCAGAAGAAAACGGTGTGAAAAACGCTAAGGATCGATTCGTTGACACTTTTAAAAGATTCATATGGCTTATTCTACTTCATAGCATGAAAATGAATAGGATATTTCACTAAAAAACGCCGGTATCGGCGTTTGGGTTTATGCGGTTTGACGTGCGATTCTGCGACGGTATCGCCACATATGGAATTGATAGTGGATGAAGCAACCGATGCAATAACCGGCAAGTGCGGCCGAAGATGCCAGCAGTACCATTACAGCGAATATTGAACTGATTCCTGTGAGGGAAAGAAGATCGAAGAGATACGCACCGCTTAGCATACTTACCGCAAGGATCTGATTAAAGCGTTGCTGCGCTTTGTCTTCGGGAGGGTAAGAACGTAAAGGGTTACGTAGGAATTTCTTAGCGATTTCCATGATCGGGTGAAATCCAAACAAGAGTGAAGACAACCCCGATAGTAATGGAATCAACAGCCAAAGATTCAAACCTGTTATTAAGAAAAGCAGAACACTAACAACGATCGTGGCTTGGTTCGCCCGTACGAGCGGACGTGGGATAAAGTTATGGTTTTTCATGGTACCTCCGGGTGATGTGAATGTATATCTGGATCTTCGACATCGTTTCGTTTCCAGGATGAATCTGCTCGTCATCATCTTGCCTCCGTTATCATAGTTAGTTACTATGTGATATATGTTTTATGCGTGAATTATACCGAATTATTTCAAATCGAACAAGCATGATGCTACATAAAAAAAGACCGAATATCGAATTTCGGTCTTACTCTTGATTAAATGCGACGTCGTTATATTCCGGATGCTTTGCGAACTGCCCTGCCGCATAGCTGCACATCGGACTGACTTTCAGTTCATGTTGCCGCGCATACTCTACCGCGAAGGCGACCAAGAGGGCGCCGACCCCTTGCCCTTGCAGGCTAGAAAGGACTTCGGTATGGACAAGAATGAGTTGATCGGCTATCTTCTCATATTCAAGATAAGCTTGTTTGGTTTGCGGACTATCACCGATATAGAAGAAATGCGGGTGAATCTTGATTTCGATAAGAATCCCTCCCTTCACCATATCTAACTTCAGTTTAGCATAAAAACCAAACGGTGTCGCAACTAAGACTTACGGGTAAATCTACGTCGACATGATGGACAAGAAATCTCGATCTTCCCTTTTCCGCGCGGGACACGTACTTTTTGTCCGCATTGCGGGCAGGTATAATATCGGTATGTGCGATCGGTTAAATTGCGTTTGATTTGGCGGAAGAAAGAACGGATCGGTCGTGTCAACGTCATGAATTTCGAGAGTTCTTTGCGGCGTCGATAATGATTTTTCGACATAGATCGATACAAGATCAGCCCCAACAAACCATAGGTCAATAAACTGGGTAAGAATTGACCCCGCAAAAATAGGCTGAATAGAATGGATAAGATTAGTGTGAAAATGATCAAGAAAAAGTTCAGTTTATCATGACCGTATCTTCCATACATGAATCGATAAAAAGCATTTTGGAATTTTCGCATGTTCTTTCCTTGTTAAGAGAAACAGTTCCTTGCGGAACCGTTTTTATTCTTTCGTTTTCATATCCTCGACTTCGTTAAGCCACGCATCGATGCCGTCTTGCATCCGCTCACCGACCAACGCGAATTGTTCGGAATGGCAAAAGACGGTCGAACGGCGCGAGCCGGATAATTTGATTTCATACAGGTTCTGCGCTTCTTTCGGATCGATACCGCGGATTTCGCCCCACAAGAAGGCTTCCCCGGCGGTACTGGATGTCAACATACCGGCAGCCGTGACTCCCGGTTTACGAGAGAAGATTCCAAACGTCAAGGTTAGAAAACGGATGGTCTTTCCTTGTTTGGTGTCGGAGTTCTTCGGCACAAAAGTCACACCGTTGGTATCCATGGTGATAACCACATCATAGTTCCAACCGTAAATGTTGAAAACCGCAAGTAGAACAAGTACTTCGAGAAGTACGACGATACTGGCAACAATAATAAACTCAAACGGGAAATTTAGAACGAAACTGATGGCCGCAAACAATAAAACGGTCGGCATTAAAACGCGCAGGGTGATTTGCGACAAAATCGTCGGTTGCATAATCGGTACGGATATTTCCCAGCGAAGGGACTTCGGATTGGACGGATACGATTCCATGGTTTTTTCCTCTTTGATTCTTCATGTTTTATGTTATCCGAAATCAGGATTCGAATCAAGTGACAATCCGATTTCGCAGCCAGGTTTCATCGTCATTTTCCGCCAATCGTAAGAATATGGAAGAAAGATGCAAAAGTTGCGAAAGAGGATTATACTGAAAGTAGATCACAAGGAGGGTTTCTTATGGGCGTTCTTGCCGCGTTTGTCCTTCCTCATCCCCCGATCGTCCTGCCTGAAATCGGACATGGGGAAGAAATGAAAATCCAATCGACAACCGAGGGTTTTGAAACGATCGCAAAAATGATCGCGGATCTAAAACCATCGACGATCGTCATCGTCTCGCCGCATGCTGTGATGTTGCGAAACTCGTTTTATGTCTGCGATAATCCTCGTCAACGGGGCGACTTCAGTCATTTTATCGCACCGGACATCCGCTTCGAAGTTGAAACCGACACAATGTTTGTGAAGAGGTTGATCCAAAACTGCGAACATGTCGAGCGTCTTGATATCGATGCCGGAATCCTTGATCACGGTGTTATGGTTCCCCTTTACTTTATACGTAAACAATGGTCGGAATTTAAGTTGGTACGTCTCGGAATATCGCATGCAGATTTTACGGATCATGTCGATTTGGGAAAAGCCATACGCAAAACCGCGGAGGATTTAGACGAAAACATCGTCTTTATCGCTAGCGGCGATCTCTCGCATCGATTGAAAAAAGATGGACCTTACGGTTTCGATGCGGATGGACCGAAGTTTGATACGGCGATCGTGGACATACTCTCGCAAGGAAACTTTACGGAGTTACGTAAGATCGATCCTGGTTTATGCGAAAATGCGGGAGAATGCGGCTTTCGGTCACTGGTAGTCCTTTCGGGCGTGCTTGACGGTGTGAAGGTCGAAGCAAAACTTCATTCTTATGAAGGTACATTTGGGGTCGGCTATGCCACCGCTTCCTTTTTACCGATAACCTTTGATCCGTATGTCCGTTTGGCACGTGAGACGATCGAAGCTTTTGTGAAACATAATGAAATCCTCCCCGTCGAACCTGACGTTCCGATCGAACTTACAAAACGAAGAGCCGGGGTGTTTGTATCCTTACATCGGCAAGGCCGTTTACGCGGATGCATCGGAACCATCCAACCGACCACCGCCAGTGTTGCGGATGAGATCATCCATAATGCGATCCAATCGTGTGCCCATGACCCTCGTTTTTATCCGGTTCGACCCGAAGAATTGTCCGATCTTGAAATCAGCGTCGACATTCTTTCCGATCCGCAACCGGTCAGCGAACATCGATTCTTGGATCCCAAACGCTTTGGGGTCATCGTCTCCCATGGTAATCGGAAAGGACTGCTTCTGCCGGACTTGGAGGGCGTCGATACTGTCGCTCAACAGTTGTCGATCGCATTGCGTAAGGCAGGCATCGATGACGACGAGAACTACACGATTTCGCGATTCGAGGTGATCCGTCACCATGACTGAATGTGAACTCTGCTTTCATCGCTGTCGTTTAATCGAAGGTCAGACGGGATTTTGTAAGGCACGCAAAAATATCGAAGGAAAAATCATTCCGATCAACTATGCGAAAGTGACGTCGATTCACTTGGACCCGATCGAAAAGAAACCGTTGAAGAAGTTCTATCCCGGAAGCAAGATCTTATCCATCGGCAGTTTCGGATGTAATCTACGATGTCCCTTTTGTCAGAACTTCACGATTTCCACGATGGATGAACATCAAGACGGGAAAATCGATCTCTCTCCCCAACAAGCCGTCACCATGGCCTTGTCGATGGTGGATCAAGGAAATATCGGAATTGCGTTCACGTACAACGAACCTTTGGTCTCCTACGAATATGTCTATGATACATCGGTATTGGCGAAGCAAACCGGACTGAAGACCGTCGTTGTCACCAATGGTACGATCGAAGCCGCGCCCTTACGCAAACTTTTACCGTACATCGATGCCTTCAATATCGACTTGAAAGGTTTTACACAGACATTCTATGACAAACTCAACGGAAATCTCGAACAAGTCAAACGTACGATCGAAATCGCCAATGAAAGTTCGCATGTCGAAGTCACGACCTTGGTGATTCCGGGTGAGAACGACGACGATGAAACGATGGAGGCCTTGGCAAAGTGGTTGGCTTCCGTCAACCCCGGGATTCCATTACATCTTACCCGGTTTTTCCCCGCATATTTGTGGCGGGATAAACCGGCGACGCCGTTGGATACCTTGGATCGTTTGCGTGAGATCGCTCTGAAGCATGTATCGACTGTGTATCTCGGTAATATTTAACATAACTCAAAAAAAGGTCGATTTGACCTTTTTACTTCGCGTTTAGTTTTGTTAGCTCGACTGCGATCTTACTCGCAACATCCGCATTATTGTATACCAGTTGGATATTCGCATCCAAGGAATCCCCGCCGGTCAATTCTTTGACTTTCGCCAAGAGAAACGGCGTCGATTCTTTGCCTTTTACACCTTGCGCTTCGGCTTGACGTAAGGCTTCTTCAATGGCACCGGTAATGACAGCCAAATCCATTGCATATTCCTCGGGAATCGGATTCGCCACGACGACACCGCCATGTAAATGTAGATCCCATTTCGCTTTGAGCGCTTGCGCTAAGACTTCCGGAGAATCGATACGGTAGTCGACCTTAAATCCGCTTTTACGTGTGTAGAAAGCCGGTAGTTCGTCGGTCTGATAACCGACCACCGGAACACCGTTGGTTTCCAAGTATTCCAAGGTCAACCCGATGTCCAAGATCGACTTCGCACCGGCACAGATGACCGCGACATCGGTTTGCGCAAGTTCCAACAGGTCCGCGGAGATATCGAAAGTTTCGGTCGCACCGCGATGGACCCCGCCGATCCCTCCGGTCGCAAAGATTTTTATACCTGTCATGGCAGCCAAGATCATCGTGGAAGCCACCGTCGTCGCTCCGTCCAGACCTTGTGCGATCAGAAACGGAATGTCACGACGCGAACATTTGATAACATTCTTCGCCTGACCAAGGCGTTTGATTTCATCTTCCGAGAGTCCGACTTTCAAACGTCCATCCAGAATCGCAATCGTAGCGGGGATCGCCCCGTTCTTGCGAACGATCGCTTCAACATTCAACGCGGTTTCAACATTCTTCGGATACGGCATCCCATGCGAGATGATGGTGGATTCCAACGCGACGACCGCTTGGTTGTTTTCTAAGGCTTGGCGTACTTCCGGTCGAATATCGAGATATTTTTCAAACATGTTTTTTCTCCTTGAGCTTCTCGCTCAGCGTAAGTTGGGATAAGCCGGGATTGATCGTATCTTCATGCGATAGGGCCATTGCGGCGCAAGCCATGGCGATCTCCGAGGTTTCCGCGATGGTCTTTTCCTGCATATAGGCAAGGACCAATCCGGCCATAAAGGCATCCCCCGCCCCGGTCGCATTCGCAACCTGTACCGGTAAGGGATCGATCCTCAATGTATGACCTTGATCGCTCACAAACACGCCTTTCGGTCCTAAACTGATGAAGACACGCTTCACTCCGAATTCATGAAACACTTTCGAAGCTTCGATCAAATCCGCTTGATTTTGGATTTTAACTCCCGTTAAAATCTCGGCTTCGATGAGATTAGGCTTGATCGTATGGAAGGATCCGATCAAGGGTTTAACTTTCAAGGCTTTCGCGGTTGAAACCGGATCTAGGAAAAATACTGACTTATGGAAGGTCGTCACCAAAGTTTCGATCACTTCATAGGGAAGATTGGCATCCAGCACGACCAAACGTGCGTTCTCGATCCATTGACGCTTCGATCGGATAAATTGGGAAGTCATACGGTCGATCGAGTCCATATGCGCGATGGCGACTTCCATATCCCCGCTTTGATTCAGGATACTGAGGTAGATGGAGGTCGATTCCCCTTTGAGAACCAAACTCTCGGACATATCCAAGCCGACCGATCTGGCTTCATCCAAGATCTTTTGGCCATACGGATCATCTCCGACCACGCTGACCAAACGTGTGTTGACACCCAAACGGGCGAGATTCTCGGCGATATTGCGTCCGACGCCACCCAACGAAATCTTAACTGTACCGATATTGGAATCACCCAGGATCAAGCGATCTTGGGGAAAACCTTGGATATCGATGTTACTTCCGCCGATCACGACGACGTAAGGTTCTTCGTTGACGATGTATCCTTTACCTAAGATATACCCTTTCTTAAGAAGATTGGTGATATGGACCGCAACCGACGATCGCGTGATCCCTAAGGTATCCGCTAGTTCTTGTTGGGAGATGGTCGGTTGTCGTTTGAGGATCGTCAGGATTTCCTGTTCCCGTTGTGTCATAGTTCTCCTTTACTTTTGCTTATGTTGTAATCTATTGCTTATTATAGTTAGCATCACGTAAATTGTCAACGAAAACGTTTAAACGCAAAAAAAAATGTCCGAAGACATTTTTGATTAAGCCTGGATAAGCAGTCTTCCTTCAAGCGGAGCGAACTGTTTCTCACCGGCATCGGCGACTTTGTTTCCGATCGGCATCTGCGCAACCAATTTCCAATCGGAAGGAATGTCGAACGCGGCTTTGACATCGGCTTCGATCAGTTCGTTATAGTGTTGGAGCGAACCGCTGACGTTGAGGGTTGTCAATCCTGTCCAGACGACATATTGAAGCATACCGTTCGCTTCTGTCGCCCAAATCGGAAAGTTGTGCGCATAGAGCGGGAAAGCTTCCTGTAATCCTTTGACGATGGATTCGTCATTGAAGAACAAGACGGTACCATACGCAGCCGCAAACGAATTGATCTTTTCGTCCGTCGGCGCAAAGGCTTCCGCCGGAACGACTTTACGCAACGCTTCTTTGGTAATCGACCATAAACGATCGTGTTTTTCATTCAGTAACAAGACGACCCTGCCGCTTTGGGAATTGAACGCGGAAGGTGTGTTCAAGACAGCTTCGGATAATACGTTTTGGATCGCTTCATCGGAAACCTTGATTTCCTTATTTAGCGCATAGACGGAACGTCTTGCTTTTAAGACATCGAAGAATTCGTTTTTCATGGTGGGCTCCTTCATCACTTGTGGATGTTTACCTGCTTATTTTTTATAAGCAAGTATATTATTACATGTACCCTTTCCACCAACAAGCAATATGACCATCAAAAAAGTGAAGCAAAAAGAACAAAAAAAGAGCCGCCAACTTCGGCGGCTGATTCCTATGAAACAATTCTCTACCTAACCTATTCACGAATCGTAGTCGGAAACGAACAGATTCACTCTATTCACATCTCTAAATACGACAAGTAAGAACGATGCAAGGCAATCATCAAGCTACGTCTGTCTTCGCTACACTGCGGTGAAGAAGAAACGATGCTATCCAACTACACCCTCATGATAGCACCGTGGTCGATCGAAGTCAAATTTCCAAGATGAAACTTTCGAGGTTGAATCGGATCGTAAAAAATTATTCGACGTTACGATAGAACGAAACTTCGTCCTGCGTTTGTTCCTTATAGAGTACAAACGCGAAAGTCATCATCAGAACAGATCCGACCGCCGCGACCGCACTGCTCAGCAACGGACCGACAAGTGGAACTGCCACAAATCCCCCTGCGATACCGGTAAGGATAGCAAGCGAAATCTGAATCAACAAGGTAACGCCAACGATCTTCCAGAAGCATTTCCCGACCAATGTGAATGAACGTTTGACGGCCGCAAACAAGGTATAGTCCTCCAGGACCATCGCCGCAAACCAGAAGGTAAGGAAGACGCCGATGACCATCAAGGTGATCATAAAGAACAACGTACCGAAGAGAAGAACCCCGAGGTTGATCGAATTTCCGCTGAATACCACAATCATCAGAATCAAGAAATATACTAAAGCGATGATCCCGATACTAATACCAAATAGAATCAAACCGAGGACATGTTTTAGGTACGTGATGATATTCTCGCTGAGTGACATCGCAAATTCGCCAAACCCCGCCGGTTGGTCTTCCAATACGCGACGAAGCAGACCCGCAGTCATCGGTACCGCCGCGAAATTCAGGATCGTGGAAAGGATTCCCCCGGTCCCGACTCCGGTCTTGATTTCCGCAAACAACTCACTCAAAGCCTCTGAATTCTGTGCGTAATATTGGTAATTATCGGAAAATTCCCTTAAAATCTCCGCTACGTTATTGGTGTTGGTACGCACCAACAGCGCAGGTATCAAAAGTGCTAAGAACGTCGGAATCAGAATCATCCAGTGTTTGCGAAGCAAATCGATCGCTTTACTTAAAGTGTTCATTTTCTTGTTTTGCCGAAACGGCATTTCCCCTTTATTTCACGGTATCATATTCCCTTTATCTATTCAATAAACAATCCGATTTCGCCGTTTATTTCGATTCAAAGCGACGTTTGTATTCTTCAAGAATCGCGACTCCGCTGCTGGTTCCGATACGTTCCGCCCCAGCGTCTACCATCGCCAAAAATGAGTCAAGATCCCGAATCCCGCCGGCGGCTTTGACTTTGACAAGATCGCCGACCGTTTCTTTCATCAGTTTGACATCCTCAAGTGTCGCCCCGCTTGGGGCAAACCCCGTGGACGTCTTCACGAAATCCGGTTTGATTTTCTTGGCGATCCGACATACCGCGACGATTTCGTCCTGTGTCAGATATGCGTTCTCCAAGATCACTTTACAGAGGACCTGATGTTTCCGACAACTGTGGACGATCCGTTCCATTTCCTGTTCGATATAAGCCAAATTTCCGCGTTTGACTTCACCGACGTTAAGGACATAGTCGATCTCGTCCGCACCGTTTTTAATGGCGTCCAACGTTTCGAATACTTTCGCATCGATCGTCGTTTGGCCTAAGGGAAATCCGATTGCCGCACCGACATGGACATCGCAATCGCTTAGATACTCGGCGAGTTCTTTGACGGGATACGAGTTGATCGCGATCATCGCGAAATGATGTTCGCGACATTCATCCGCAACCTTTTTGATATCCTCCATCGTCGCGAAGGGTTTTAAGATCGTGTGATCGATATAGGCTGCGATCGGTTTATTTAGTGGTTTCATGATGTTGCTCCTTGTTGCTTCTATTTTACACCGTATTCGGACTTCGTGAAACCCATCGCATGTTCGGATAGATCGTAGATCGAATGGTTTCGCCATTATACAGAAAACAGAGGACTGTTTTCATTGCTTTACATTCCCCTTTCATATACAATAAGAGATATTTTAGACGATAATACCATCCAAAAGGAGAACACCATGGGCACTTCCTTGGCATATAAAATCCTCAGTCAAAACCGATTACGGGGCGAAGTCATTGCCGGTATGGAGATCGCCGTCAAGGTCAACCAAACTTTAACGCAGGACTCCACCGGAACGATGGTTTACCTGCAACTTTTAGCTATGAATCCAACAAGGATCCAAACGGATCTTTCGGTTGCTTATATCGACCATAACATGCTTCAATCCGGATTCGAAAACGCGGACGATCACGAATTCATCAAAAGCGTTTGCGCACGTTACGGAATCATTTACAGTAAACCCGGCGGCGGGATCTGTCATCAAGTCCAGCTTGAACGTTTCGCCAAACCAGGCGCGATTTTGATCGGATCGGACAGTCATACGCCGACCTGCGGCGGTTTAGGCAGTTTGGCGATCGGTGCCGGAGGATTGGATGTGGCAGTGGGTATGGCGAAAGGATTCTACTTTTTAACCGTACCGAAAGTCTATAAAATCAACTTGATCGGTAAACCTCGTCCCTATCTCAATGGGAAAGATATCATCCTCAATGTATTGAAACAGTTATCAGTCAAGGGCGGTGTCGGATTTATTTTGGAGTATGGCGGCGAAGCATTGCGTTATTTGAGCGTAACCGATCGTGCGACCATCTGTAATATGGGCGCCGAACTCGGTGCGACGACCTCGATTTTCCCGAGCGACGAAAATACCTTGGATTATTTAAAGCGTCAAGGACGTCCCCAGGATTACCGTGCATTCAGTGCGGACGAGGATGCGGTCTATGATGCGGAATTGACGATCGATCTCAGTACGCTTTCGCCGATGGTCGCCAAGCCTCACCAACCCGACAATGTGGTAGAGGTGAAAGAAATCGTCGGATTGAAAATCGACCAAGTCGCCATCGGAAGTTGTACGAACTCCTCCTATGCGGACTTAATGAAAGTCGCGATGATACTAAAAGGCAAAATCGTCCATCCGGACGTAAGTTTGGTCATTTCGCCGGGTTCCGCCAACATTCTTCGTTTGATGAGTGAGAACGGCGCGTTGGCGACCATGATCGCCGCCGGTGCCCGTATCTTGGAATCCGGTTGCGGTCCATGCATCGGAATGGGACAAGCCCCGAAATCCGGTGCCGTTTCCTTACGTAGTTTCAATCGTAACTTTAAAGGACGCTCCGGTACCGCCGATGCGCAAGTCTATCTGGTCAGTCCCGAAACGGCTGCCTACAGTGCCGTGATGGGTGTCTTGAGCGATCCGACAACGATGGACATCGACTTGAATGTCGTTGAACCGGAAAGTTACGGAAGCGTCGAAACCTACTTCATTTATCCCGACAAAACGAAACTAGGAAGCGAAGCGATCATGGGTCCCAACATCCATCCCTTCCCTTTGGCCAAGAAAGTTGACGGCAACGTAACGCAAACCGTTCTATTGAAGCTTGGCGACAATATCACGACGGACGACATCGTTCCCTCACATGCCCGACTCTTACCTTATCGTTCAAACATTCCTTACTTGGCAAAGTTCTGCTTCACGACCGTCACGGATACCTTTTTCGAGGATGCGCAACGGTTGGGTGGCGGATTGATCGTCGCCGGGGAAAATTACGGCCAAGGTTCTTCACGCGAACATGCGGCGCTGGTCCCGTTATATTTAGGCGTTAAGGCGGTCATTGCGAAAAGTTTCGCCCGGATTCATCGTTCCAATTTAATCAATGCGGGGATCTTACCCTTGGTGTTTGAAAATCCGGAAGATTATACTCGCATTAATTCGATGGAAACATGGACGATCGAAGACGTAAACAGATCGATATTGGAAAACAAACCGATCCGGATGACAAATCAAACGAAATCTGAAATGATCGACCTTATCTTTACTGGGTCGGAGCGCGAGAAAGAAGTCTTGTTAGGGGGAGGCTACCTGAATTACATCATGTCCCTTAACTTCGGTGACGATCATGCCTAAGATCACTCTGATCCCGGGAGATGGCATCGGACCGGAAGTCACCCGATGCATGGTCGACGTGATCGCCGCAACTGGCGTAAACATTGAATGGGAAACCGTCGAAGCGGGTTTGCACATGCTTGAGAAAACCGGCGAACTTATCCCGAACGATGTGTTCGAAAGTATCGAGCGCAACAAGATTGCGATCAAAGGACCGATCACGACACCGATCGGAAAAGGATTCCGCAGTATCAATGTGGCCTTGCGTAAGAAGTACGATCTATACGCTTGTGTCCGACCGGTCAAAACGATCGGCATCGTAAGTCCAAAATTCGAAAGCGTCGATCTTACGATCTTCCGTGAAAACACCGAAGATCTTTATATGGGTCTGGAAGAACAGGTTTCAGTCGATGAAGCGCGAAGCATCAAAGTAATCACGCGTGCCAAGAGCGAACGGATCGTCGACGCGGCCTTCAAATTTGCCCAAACGAATAAGAAGAAATTTGTTACGGTTGTCACCAAAGCGAACATCATGAAACTCAGCGACGGATTGTTTCTGGAAGTCGCGCGGGATGTCGCCAAACGTTATCCGGAGATTTCGCTTAAGGAAATCTTGGTCGACAACATGTGCATGCAACTGGTGGTACGCCCGGAAACCTTCGGCGTCATCGTTACCGAAAACCTATATGGCGATATCCTTTCGGATTTGTGCGCCGGTTTGGTCGGTGGACTGGGATTTGTGCCTGGCGCCAATTTCGGTAAGGAAATCGCGATCTTCGAAGCCGTCCACGGAAGTGCTCCCGATATCGCGGGAAAAGGCATCGCCAATCCGACCGCGATGATTTTGACCGGAGCCATGTTGCTGGAACATTTGGGTTATGTCGAGGCCGCAACAAATATTCGTCAAAGCGTCCAAGAAGTCTTTCGCGATCGTGCCAATTTCACCGTCGATCTCGGCGGAACGCTTGGTAGCGAAGCGATTACGCAACGTATCATCGCGCACTTACATGTGCCCACGAGGTAAGTATGGTCAAGAAATTATTGGAAGAGCGATTGCATACCTTAGCGAAGATCGTCCGTGAGAACGGAACCATTTCGCCTGAGCTCTATGAAGTCCATAATATCAAACGCGGATTGCGCAATGCCAACGGAACCGGAGTGTTGGTTGGGATCACACGTGTCGGATCGGTCATCGGGTACGAAAAAATCGACGGTGTCAAAATTCCCTGTGTCGGACGGCTATACTATCGCGGTGTCGATCTGTTCGATTTGGTCGACGGATTCCAATCCGAAGCGCGGACCGGATTTGAGGAAACCTGTTATCTGCTTTTATTCGGGCAACTTCCCACACGTTCGCAATTGGCAGAATTTACGAGAATCCTGGAAGAAAGCCGTAACTTACCCAAAGGATACAAGGAAGATGTCATCCTGAAAATCCCTGCCCCCAACATCATGAACAAGCTTCAACGTACGGTGTTGACCTTATACTCCTATGACGAAAATCCCGATGATATATCGGTGGAAAACGTGTTGCGTCAATCGATCGATTTGATCGCCAAACTACCTTTAATGGCTGCCTACAGTTACGCGTCCAAACGCCATTATTTCGACCATGAATCCCTCATTTTGCATACTCCCAAAGAAGGGGTCGGCACCGCCGAGAACTTCCTTTATCTAATACGCAAAGACGGGATCTACACCCGCAAGGAAGTCGAACTCTTGGATTTGTTGATGGTCATCATGGCCGAGCATGGCGGCGGAAACAACTCATCTTTCGCGACCCATGTGGTCTCCTCGACCGGAACCGATACGTATTCGGCCATCGCGACCGCGATCGGATCATTGAAAGGTCCCAAACATGGCGGCGCCAATCAAATGGTGGCACGGATGTTGGATGACATTAAGGAACATGTTCCTGATCCGGAAGACCAAGCCGGATTACGTGATTATCTTTCCTTGATCCTTGCGAAGAAAACTTTCGATAGAAAAGGGTTGATCTATGGATTGGGTCATGCGGTCTATACCTTAAGCGATCCGCGTGCCCTCGTACTTAAGAAAAAAGCCGCCGAATTGGCGGAACTGACAGGAACGCAGAAAGAATTCAACCGCATTTCCGAGATCGAACGGATCGGTTGCGAACTCTTGAACGCCAAGGTCAAGGTCGACAATAAAATGGCGGCCAATGTCGATCTCTATGCGGGATTTGTGTTAGAGACCTTAGGCATCCCTGAAGAACTTTATACGCCCTTATTCGCGATTTCGCGAATCGCCGGTTGGTCAGCGCACCGGTTGGAACAGATTCTGGACGAGAAGATCATGCGTCCCGCTTATGTAACCTTAGGGGAAGCGAAGACCTATATTCCGATCGATCAACGATAAACAAAAGCGGGAATTCACATTCCCGCTTCTTTTCGTATGAATTCTTCGATGCGGTCAAACGCGATCGCCAAGCGATCCAATCCGACCGTCACCGCGATGCGGATGTAACCTTCCCCATAGGCTCCGAAGACGTTGCCGGGCAGGACCAAGACTTTTTTCTCATCCGCCAAATGTTGCGCAAACAATGTACTACTGAGGTTGGATTTGCGGATATCCGCAAATAAATATATCCCGCCTTTCGGGGCGATGACATCCAAGCCTTGAATCGATTTGATCCGTCGATATCCGTAGCTCATCCGTTCTTCAAATGCGTTGACTAACTTCGGTTGAACGATTTTCCGCTTATGTAAGGCGGACAAAGCGGCGCGTTGGGAAACCGAAGGCGCCGAGAAACAAATCGATTCATTAATTTGTACCATCGTCGAAATGACATAGTCTGGCGCAACCGCATAGCCGATGCGCCATCCTGTCATGGCATAGGATTTCGAGAAACTCCCGAACACGATGCTTCGATCGCGTAACGTCGGTATCTCCAGCACCGAGACATGTTTCTGTCCATAAGACAAAGCCTCATACACTTCATCGGAAAGTACGATCAAGTCATGTTTCAGTGCGAATGCGCCGAGTTTTTCAAGTACGTCGCGTCCATAGACGGCGCCGGTCGGATTGTTTGGGCTGTTGACCAAGATCGCTTTGGTTTTCGGTGTAACCAAGCTTTCCAACGTTTCGAAATTTAACTGGAAACCGGTGGAAATGTCGGTCGGCACGGATACGAAAACACCGCGCGCCATCGTCACTTGATCCTTGTACGGGGTGAAGTAAGGATCCGGCACCAACACTTCGTCCCCTTCATCCAAAATCGCGCACAAGGCCACATACATGGCATGACACGCCCCGACGGTAACCATGATTTCGTTCGGTTTGACGTCGGATCGGTATTCTTCGCGTAAAAATACGGCGATCGCATCGATCAATTCGGGATCGCCGTTCGGTTTGGTATAGTTGGTATGACCATCGGTTGCGCATTTGAAGGCGGAATCGATGATTTCCTGCGGGGTGATGAAATCCGGATCCCCGATACTGAGGTTGATCAGATCGGGATCGCCGATCCGTTTCGCCGCATCCCCCAAAGCGTTTGACACGGTGCTACGATACGCTTTCGCCAAGAAATCTTGTTTCGTCATTTTTCTTCCCCGCTACAGGTCGCCAAGGTGCTGGCACCGTTGGGAAAAACATACACTTTATAGGCACCGTCATAACGTTGACGTACGACATGCAACGCTTCATCGAGACTTTCGTAGATTTCGATCCCGATTTTCTTTAGCGAATCCTTCGGTAGACTCGACACCAACGTAATACGATACGTTTGCGCGTAGACGCAGGTCATATACGCAAAGAACTTGGAAATCGAGTAGTCGTATCGTAGATGTTCTTCACGTTCTTGGTTGGTCTCAAAGGCATCGAACATAAACGCCATGTCCGGATGACCCAACCCTTCGCGACACTCCGCCAACAACAGGATATCGCCGCCCTGTTTACAGGCATGGACCGCATTGGATAAGGCCTTGGTGGCTTGATAAAAGTTGATGTCTTTGGGATAACCTCCACATGAAGTCACGACGACCTCGGCTTTGTCTTCAAGTTCGACGTGGTCGATCTTTCGCAGATATTCGCACCCTGCCTGATGGGCAAGGATCGCATCCCCAAAAACCGCATGGTAGAGATACCCGTCTTCATCGACCAATACATTCAACAAGAGCGGTGCTTTCACGAAGTTCAATGCTTCTATCATGTCTTCATGGATGGGATTGCCTTCGGTACGATTGCTTGTGACTTCGGGATTATTACCCTGTCCGTCAGGATTGAGTGATAAGGAGTGATTCTGCGTAATGGTATTATATCCGGCGATTCCCGGCAACAGTGCTTTTCTTCCGCCTCCGAAACCCGCCAGATCATGAAATACGATGCCGCCGGTTAAAATCAACACATCCGCATCCAATGCGATCTTATTGAAACGTACTTCGGAATTCCGTGACGTTGTCCCGACATAGCGCAATGCGGACTCATCATGACAATCATGATCGATGACCTTAATTTTCCCATAGTTCTCCCCGACCAACGCGCGATGTTCGTCCTCGCTTTGTTTGCGATGTGTTCCCAACGCGCTAATTAAAGTGATATTTTTATCTTCGACTCCGCAGTTTCGGATCTCATCCAATAAAACCGACAGATATCGCGCCGGATTCTGCCACAATCTCGTTACGTCAGGAATGACGATTACTACCGTGTTGGTTGGTTGAAGTATCTCGCTTAGTTTCTTAGAACCGATCGGAGTTTGTAACGCTCTCCGTAAAATCACATCCGGTGTGCGATTCTTTTCGATCGTGTGGGAAGTAACCGATTGAATGTGACTTCCGTCGATTGCGATCGTTACGTTGTTTTCGCCATATCCTAAGTTTTGGATCGCCATGTTTACCTCCCGGGATTTTGCCCTTTTCATTATTATAGCCGTCACGTTTCAAACATCAAGTATGAATGTGTCGGAAACATTGAATTCGGTCTACTTACTTTTCGGATCGAATCGTTCTTTAAACTGCCCTTCCAAAGTTGTCAACTTACTGACTGCGCGATAACGCGTCTGCGCATCCAAGCCCGGTAGGATGTAGAATCTTCGCAAATCACGGATCTGACCCAATTCGGATTGAAGGGTTTTGACCTGATCCAATCGAAAGGAAACGTCATATCGATGCGTTTGAAGCAAACTAAGTGCCGTGTTAAGTTTTTTGAGATCGATCCGCAAACGATGCATGGATGCGTCGTCTTTCATATCTAGATCAATACAGCGATGTTTTAACTTCTTCCACCGTTTCCGCGTCTCACTCTCCAGCAAATCATGGAAGTCCGCATTATCATCGGGTTTTACCGTTTCTACTAATACTTCCAACCAAAGTTCGGTCGCTTGTTGGCGCAGAACCTCAAACGCTTCATCACGAAGTTTTTCTGACATGTAAATGGGTACACTGTCATGATCGGATCCGAACTTCTCGAAAAGCATCGCCATCACTTCGTTGTCACGGGCTGCGTTGCTTGATTTACTGAGTCGTTTCAACCGGAGCGACAGATCTTCGAACCCTTCGATGTTTAACCGCCGCGCATTATAGAGTAAGGAGCGCAAAGCTCGCAGATCGACGCGGAAGCGATGCAAAGCATCATATTCTTCGGGTTGGGTCAAACAAATCCTAGCGGAGGATAGACATGCACGCAGAAATTCCAACAAATCGTTTTGAAATTCATCGTCGGGTTTTCCAAGGTCAAAATCAACTAGAATACATTTCTTAAGATTCATCCGTTTCGCAAGTTCAACCTGAATCGATTCGATACTTCCCGACATGGTCAACGTGAGTTCCTTTATATCTTCCTTCGAAGAAGTTACGAACGTATCTTTTAACGCAACGTAAGCGAAGCGATACGTCGCTTCATCTTGAAAGTTGAAGGTAAGTTGAATGTTATTATCCATGCCAAGGTACCGCATTCTTATCGAGAAACCAAAGCAAGTCCGCACCATCTGTGATGTCTTGGGCAAATTCCAGTGCGCAACTCGCTCCCTTTTTCATCGGGATCCGCACATCGCTGACGCTTTCGATCCATTGCGAAAGTGTCGGTTCATGCCCGACAACGATTAACATCTCTTCATTTAAGGTTTCGATCGCTTCGTGCAGATCGCTCAACTTTCCTGTCGCGACCCATTCTTCGCTAATCGGTGAAAGATCGAGCTTCTTTCCCAGGATATTCGCGGTTTCAAGCGCTCGTGTCAGCGGACTGCATATCAATCGGATCGAGTATTCTTTAACAATCGGTTGGATACTGCGGGCAGTCTTTTTGGCATCCGAAATTCCTTTTTCCGTCAACTTCCGATCCGCGTCACTCCCGCCGACAGGGGCGTTTTGCGCATCGGTATGACGAATGAAAACGATGATTTTTCCCATAGTCGATCCTCTTTCCTACTTTACTTCATTATGACACATTTACTTCATTTTGCGTACTAGACGATATTTCGCGTCGATCTTCATTACCAAAAATTAGTCGGTAACCTCTCGGAAGTCAATTTCCTTGATTTTGGGATGGATATGTTATAATAAACTCACTAAAGGAGGGCTGTTTCATGAAAGATCCCGTACATCTTTGTCCGAAATTCGAATCGGCGTTTGAAATCCTCGGTAAACGCTGGAATGGTCTGATCATCCGGATTTTAGCGACCCGTCCGCTTCGTTTCGGCGAGTTGGAACATGCCATCCCGGATCTCAGCGCCCGTATGTTGGCGGCTCGTTTGAAAGAGTTGGAAGACGCAAACTTAATCCTACGGAACGTATATCCCCAAGTTCCGGTATTGATCGAATATGAACTGAGTGAAAAAGGCCATGAGTTGGAGAAGGCCTTGGAACCGATCCAATCTTGGGCCGATAAATGGTCCGTCCTTCCCTAGATAAGGAGAACAATCATGCGAAGCGAAGCGATCACCGTCGACCAATATCTCGATGAACTCCCCGAAGACCGTCAAGTTATTTTGCGTCAATTACGTAAAACGATCCAAGAAAATATCCCTGCCGGATTTCAAGAAGGCATGGGGTATGGAATGCCCGGCTTCGATGTTCCCTTCACATTGTATCCGCAAGGTTATCGTTGCGATCCCAAACAGCCTCTACCGTTTGCGGGATACGCCAGCCAGAAAAACCACATCGCGCTCTATCATATGGGTATCTATGCGAAACCGGAGTTGCATGATTGGTTTGTATCCGAATATGAAAAAAGGACCGGAAAAGCGCCGGACCTAGGGAAATCCTGTCTGCGGTTTCGACCCAAGCAACCCATTCCCTTCGATTTGATCGGTGAATTGTTTCAAAAGATCACGGTCGATGAATGGATCGGTATGGTCGATAAAATCTAGCTAAGAGTAATCAAAAGCGTTCGCGAATTGCGAACGTTTTTTTAGTCCATGCGGTATGAATAGCGATTCCGTATGAACACGGCGATCGCATTCAACGTCAAAAGTAACCCCAGCAACACGATGATCCCGGCCGCTGCCACGTGTTGGAATTCCGTTTGAGGACGGGAGGTCCAATTATAGATTTGTAGGGGTAAAGCGCTAAAGATATCCATCGGTGAATCCGGTAAGAAACCGACATACCCGGCACCGCCGATCATGATCAACGGAGCGGCTTCCCCCATCGCCCGTGAAATCGCCAGGATGGCTCCGGTCAGAATTCCCGGAAGCGCATAGGGTAATACGACCCGAAATACGGTCTGGCCTTTCGATGCGCCTAAGGCGAAGGATGCTTCGCGAAGCGAACCGGGAACAGCTTTGATCGCTTCTCCGGAAGCGACGATGATCACCGGTAAAATCAAGAGACTCAACGTAAAGGCGCCGGACAAGATACTGTTGCCTAAACTGAGAATGCGTACGAATACCATCAACCCCAACATTCCGTAAACGATTGCGGGGACGCCGGCCAGGTTAGCGATATTGACGGAAAGGAGTTGGTAGAATTTCGTTTTCTTATTCGCATACTCTTCCAAATAGATCGCGGTCGAGATACCGACCGGAAGAGCGATCAAGATGGTCAATCCGATGATCCATACACTTCCGACCAAGGCGGTCAAGATGCCGGCTTTGCTTGGGAAACGGGAGGGAAACGAGGTCAGGAAGGACCAGCTCAAATACCCCAGTCCATCATTCAATATCTTCGCCATCAAGATTACCAAGAAGATGACGCCGGTCATCGTCGCCGCAAACACCAACCCATGAAAGAAGGCGTTGACACGTTTGCGACGTTTCAAATGTTTGGCGATCGTCTGTTTCAACAGTTCGGATTGCGGACTCATGCGTAGGTCTCCTTATTCTTTTTAACGATCGCGCGTGCGATCAGATTCATGATGAAGGTAAGTACGAAAAGCAAGGCGCCGACCGCGAAGACGGTCTGGTATTCGATCGATCCTTGCTCGATATCGCCCAGTGCCACATTGACCATGAATCCGGTCATCGTCTGGATGCTTTGGAGCGGATTAAACGTCAAGATCGGATTTTGACCGGCTGCGATCGCGACGATCATCGTTTCGCCAACCGCACGGCTTATGGCTAACACAAAAGCGGATCCGATCCCGGATAATGCGGCCGGTACCACGACTTTGGTGGAGACTTCAAACTTCGTCGAACCAAGCGCGTACGCACCTTGACGCATCGAATCCGGCACCGCGTTCATCGCGTCTTCGCTCATTGAAGCGACCAAGGGTAGAATCATGACCCCCACGGCGATACTGGCGCTGGCCGCGTTGAAGATCATGGTCGAAGGAATCAGCGTACGAAGCAAGGGCGTGATGAAGGTCAAGGCGAAGAAACCGTAGACGACTGAAGGAATCCCGGCCAATACTTCCAAGATCGGTTTTAGAATGCGACGGGTCTTTTTGGTGGCATATTCGCTCAGGTAGATCGCACTTCCTAAACCCATCGGAATCGCGATCAAGGCTGAACCAATCGCAATCATGGTCGTCCCGATCACCAGCGGCCAAACGCCGAAGGCTTGAGGTTTCAAGGACGGACTCCAGATCGAAGTCGTAAAGAACTCGACGATCGAAACCTTTTGGAAAAATACGAAGGTTTCCGAAAAGAGCGAGAAAATAATTCCGATCGTCGTAAAGATCGAAACGGTCGCCATGGCGGCTAACACTGATTTGAGTGCGACTTCGCGATACAGTCTGATTTTCTTTTTATCCATAGTGTCTCCCTGACGGCCAAAGACGCCTGTGTC
This sequence comes from uncultured Erysipelotrichaceae bacterium, assembly GCA_942492825.1. Classification (GTDB taxonomy): domain Bacteria; phylum Bacillota_I; class Bacilli_A; order Erysipelotrichales; family Erysipelotrichaceae; genus GWE2-51-13. The sequence continues at coordinate 904,405 of OW818635.1, forward strand.
GGCGTCGGTTGGCGATTTGATTTACTTAATGAGTTCTAACGAAGCTTCGTAATCCGCATCCGGTAGCGGGACATACCCGACATCGGTAACCAACTCTTTCGCGTTTTCAAGGTAGAAGGTTACGAATTCCAAGACTTCTTCACGTTCCAGCGACGCATCCGATACATAGATGTATAAAGGACGGGAGAGCGGTGCGTAGGATCCATCGGCGATCGTATCGAAGCTCGGAGTTACCGCACCTTTACCGTTATCGACCGCAACCAGTTTCAGTTTGTCTTGGTTTTCTTCATAATAGGCGAATCCGAAGAATCCGATCGCGTTCTTGTCGCCGGCGATCCCTTGGACAAGGACGTTGTCATCTTCCGAACCGGTGAAATCGTTACGCATCGCATCGACTTCGCCGACGATTGCTTCGGTGAAATAATCGAAGGTTCCGGAATCGACGCCCGGGGCGTAGAAGACGATCTTTTCATTCGGCCAAGCAGGATTAATGTCTGACCAATACATGATGGTGCTGCCCGGTTTCCACATCTCGGCCAATTGTTCGACCGTCAACGAGGTTACCCAAGTGTTGGCAGGATTGACCATGATGGACAATCCGTCGAAGCCGACCTTGATTTCCTGGTAGGTGACACCGGCTGCGGCCGCGGCTTCGGCTTCACCCGATTTGATTTTGCGGGAAGCGTCAGCGATGTCGATTTCTTTATTGATAAATTTCGTCATCCCTCCGCCGGTTCCGGAGAATCCGACCGAGACTTTGACATCGGGATAAACCGCGTTGAATTCCTCGGCGACCGCTTCGGTGACCGGGAATACGGTCGATGACCCATCGATCGCGATGTTCCCCTCTAATTTTTTCGTGTTTGACGTACATGCGGATAACCCTAAGATGGCGGCGAGGGTTAGGATGAGGATTGTTTTCTTATGTTGCATGATCTATTGCCTCTTCTCTTTCGTTTTGGATACATGCATATCCTACCAAAAGAAGAGATGGACTTGATTTCGATAATGTTAATGTTTTGTTAAAAGAGATTAACAAAAGGGTCCGCTCTTGCGGACCCGAAATGATCATTAATTAAAGCGGATAACGTTCTTGCCAACCCGGATCGATACGTGGACCCTCAAAGAGATCACGCGCGACTTGAAGGACCAAATCTTTCCCTTCCACGTTCTCAATCCAACTTGGATCGAGGGATTGGATTCCATGCCATGCGCCGATCAAGTTGCCGCAGATCGCACCGGTACTGTCGCTATCGCCATCGTGGTTGACCGCGTGACGGAGGGCGAGGCGGGAATCATCGGGGAATTTCAATGCGCAATAGACAGCGATCGCCAAGGCTTCTTCGGCGACCCATCCTTCACCCAAAGCCTCGATCGCACGTTGCGGTTCGATTTCTTCATTCGCAAGTTCAAATGCTTTTTGGAGATACAGAACGACTTCTTCGCACTCGGGTTGTTGTTTGAGATGATGAAGCGTCAATCCCAACGCCGCGGTCAAACTCTTTCCTTCCAACAAATGCGCGATAATTTGACTGAAGGCACCGCTCGCCAAATAACCGGTGGGATGACCATGCGTCAAAGCGGCGGCGGCACAACCTTTTTGAAACGCTTCTTCCGGATCGAAAACCAAACCGAAAGGTGCACTGCGCATGACGCCGCCACATCCTTTGGATGAGTTGATCGGATCCTGGATCGTACCGATCCCAATTTCGTTGAGGGCGGTAATACAACTGTTGCCCGGTGCGCGTTGCGCGTGTAGTAAGGGATGAGTGTAGAGCCATCCGTTTAGAATCTCTTTGTCTTTTGATGTCGGTGCTTGTTGGGTAAACAACCAACGCCGATACGCTTCGTGCATTGTGATTTCAAAAGATACGGGTCGATTTGAGTATTTCTGTTTCGCCAAGTAACGCATGATTCCGTCGATACTAAAGAGTGTCATCTGCGTATCGTCGCTAAATTCAGCAAACAACTTACCCGCCTTATCGAGTTCTTTGATCCCTTCACTTCCATATTTCCGTAAGATCGCCGTTCGCGACAAGAATTCGACCGGCCATCCCAGCGCATCGCCGAGGGCGCCGCCCATCAGGCAGCCTGCGATTTTTTGATAGGTGTCCATGATTGTCAGTGTCGGTTCCAATACGAACCAAAAAACCTCAAACCGCAAGACTTCGCATACAAGCACTTCATCGAAACATCCTCTTGTTGAGGGATTCTACGTGATAAATTAGGATGCGGATGCATGGAATCACTCCTTTCGATCGAAAACGCGTCCGCGATCAAACGGTAATCCTCTTTATAAGCCGGCGTTGGATCCGTTCGTCAACGCCGCATGCGATCAAATATGCCTCGATGCTACCGTAGGTGGTCCGTAGATAATCCATCGCACGAATCATGTATTCCGGTTTGGAATCCAAGAGATTCGCCGGTACTTTCTTTAACGCTTCGACGCTTTGGTCGAGATAGGTAAACGAAACTTGATAGTTACTGAGAATATCCGTATCGTCGACTCCGGCCAAACTCAACAGTAACATCGCGATGATCCCGGTGCGGTCTTTTCCGGCCGAACAATGAAACAATACGATCCCATCGTCGTGAAGGTCGATGATCCGCAACACTTCGCCGATCCGTGCGTTCATCCCAAGGATGTGGATGTAGAGATCATCCAAGGCCATCCGACTCAAATGACTCTGTAGGAAGGTTTCCTCGGCGTTGGTACGTGGAAGTAAATCGTAATTGAGCACATTGAATCGACTGTCCTTACTGAGCGGATTCGGTAATGCCTTGACTTCTTCGGGGGATCGCAGATCCAAGATCGTCTTGATCCCATAGTCGACTAGAACATCCGTTTCTTGAGGTGTGATGCTTGAGAGTTCGGCGCTTCTGACAAAGCGTTTGAATGCGGTACTGCCGGATGGTGTCGGATATCCGCCCAAGTCGCGGCAGTTCCGTACGTTTTTAAGCGGCAGGCGAATGAGGGTGCCGTTGTTGGACATGTATAATTCTCCTTCTGTCATTAACTTTCAAATCTGTTTTTACCGAGCCGTTTTGCTTGGTAAAGAAGCTTATCCGCTTGACGGATGAATTCATCGACACTGCGTCCGTCATATTCGCACACGCCGCCGCTGAGCGTGATGGTTACCGCAAAGTCATAAGCGGTGTTGGAAACGGTTTGCTGGAGGCGTTGACACAACATACGGGCATGCGTAAGATCGGTATCCGGTAAAATCAGGATGAACTCTTCCCCGCCGTAACGTCCGACCACATCGGTCATGCGCAAGGTGCGGACGATTGTTTCGGATAATCGGGTCAAGACATGATCGCCGGCCGGATGTCCGAATTCATCGTTGATCCGTTTGAAATCATCGACATCCATGATGACCATACTTAACGGATATCCGATCCGCTTGGATTTCGCGATTTCCTCATAAAGTTTTTGAAACGAGGACGTATGATTATAAAGTCCTGTCATCATGTCCTTTTGATTTAACTCTTCCAAAATCCGATTCTTATCTTTAAGTTGATGTTCAACAATGAACTGCGATTGCTTCAACCGATAGATCATGCGATTGAGGATCCAAGCCAAGACGATGAAAATCAAGGTATTGATACGTGTGACAAGCACCGCCGAAGGATCCGTTTGACTTAGAGGGAGTAAGAAAGCAAAAATCAGATAAGATCCTACGAAAGCGATCGTTACTTCCAACACGGAGAGATATGAAAACGAAGCGACGACGATGATGACCATCAAATACATATGGACAAGATCGGCTTGCGTTTGGATTTTAAGTGCGAGTGCGATCCCGAACAGAATCACGGTTACCAGATAAAGTAAGTATTGAAGGTGGATCCATTTCGCTTTGATTTTGAGTCGATATACATACCCCGCAATGATCAAGGGGATTTGGATCAAACTAGCGACCAAGAATGCTAAGATGATGTCACCAATATTAAAGAAAAGATGTTCAAAGGCGAAGAGGACAAGTTCTATCCCAAACAACGCGATGCTTGAAACAAGCAAACGCGATTGGTTGATCCGTGTGATTTCTTCGAAAAAAGGTTTTTTTAATGCTTTCGGAATCGGTGATCGAACGGATTTACGTTGCGGTTTCATCGTTTTCCCTCCGGTGCTATTCAACAAACACACGTAATACGGTTTTTAACTCGTTGGGATCGGTTTTCCGAAAGTCCGACAGATAGATTTCACGATGGGTCAAATCACGTCGCTTCAAACCGTTGGCGGTAAGATATTCTTCGATGCGATCGAAACTTTCTTTTTCCGTCGCAAAAGGACCGACATGCAACATCTGGACACATTTTCCATCGCCTTGACGAAGAAAAATTACGTTACGTAAAAGCGGATCATTATCACCGTATTGCTTCAACGTGATAACTTGATCGAACAATTTTTGCGTAACGAAATCCGGTTGCCGGATCATGAGCGTATAAACAAGTTGATCTTTGGTAAAGGATCCCTTTTTGCGTGCGGCTTCATTGACATCCCAAATCCCTTCCAAGGGATATACGGTATAGTCACGGAATCCTTCGGTAACGATCCCTTTACGATCGGACATTTTGATTCCGTAAGCGATACTGTAGAGCGTTTCGATGTTGCGCGCAAACGCCGGATCGTCCGGACTCCCTTCACCATGGATCGTGATGTAGGGGTGCTCTTCGACCATGACTAAAACCGGTTGTCGCGGGGGGAGGTAAAGCGTCTTTTCCGTCTTTCGCCATTCATGTTTCATGATTGTATCCTCTGTGTTTATTGTATCATATTCCGCAAACGATTGATTCATTGGCATCTCTTTCTTCGATTGCGTATAAAAAAAGACAGGTTACCCTGCCTGTTAACCCAATGCGACATCCAGAAACATCATCAATGCAAAGCCTAACATCGCTCCGATGGTCGCGATGTCGGTTTTTTTGTCTTGTTGGGCTTCGGGAATCAATTCCTCGACCACGACGTAAATCATCGCTCCGGCCGCAAATGCCAAAGCATACGGGAGAATCGGTTTCATCGTAATGACCGCATAGGCGCCGATGACGCCGGCGATCGGTTCGACCAATCCCGATGCTTGTCCATAGATGAAACTTTTGAATCGGCTGAATCCTTCGCGACGCAACGGAATCGATACGGCTGCCCCTTCGGGGAAATTTTGTAAGCCGATCCCAATGGCAAGCGCGATCGCACCGGCCAGCGAAGCGGTCGGATTGCCGGTCGCGATGGCACCAAAGGCGACCCCGACAGCCAAGCCTTCAGGAATATTATGCAAGGTAATCGCCAAAATTAGAAGCGTACTACGACGAAACGAGGTTTTGACGCCTTCCGATTCATTGTCCGCATTGCCCATATGCAAGTGCGGCATGATTTGGTCGGCAACCCATAGAAACAAACCGCCGGCCAGAAATCCGACGACGGCCGGCAGCCAAGGCAGAATCCCGGCTTCTTCAGCCATCGCGATGGAGGGTGATAAAAGGCTCCAGAAACTGGCGGCGATCATGACTCCTGCCGCAAACCCTAACATTCCATCCAACATCGTCCGTTTGATTTCTTTGAAGAAGAAAACCATCGCGGCTCCCAACGCCGTAACAAACCAGGTAAACAAGGTCGCACATAACGCCTGCGTTACCGGGCTTAAACTTGAAAAATAGTTGATAAAACCCATGTCATGTTCCCGCTTTCTTTACTGTTCTTATTGTACTCACAATTTCAAAGGGTGTAAACCATAGTCATTATTTCAATTTTCACGTCATTCGACCGGTAATGCGCAAACATCCACCCATTGTTGGGTCTGCGCATATAATTCGAGTTCTTCGAGGGTAAGTTCGATGGCGGAATTGCTTGAACCACAGGCTGGAAAAACGGTTGCGAAACGTTTTAGTGAAACATCGAGATAAATTTCAATGCCTTCGTTGACCGCAAACGGACAGATTCCACCGACCGCATGCCCGGTCAGACGCAAGGCATCGTCCGGAGAAAGCATCCGCGCTTTCATTTGAAAGGTCTGTTTGAATTTTGCGTTGTCGACTTTCGCGTCCCCGGCCGTTACGACCAAAAGGCATCCGTCCTCTTTACGAAACGATAATGTCTTGGCGATCCGTTGTCCCGCAACTTTGAGCGCTTGAGCGGCGAGTTCGACAGTTGCGGAAGAAACATCGAATTCGATGATTCGGTCGGCGATTGAGAATGTTTCAAAATAAGCTTTCACTTTATCGATGGCCATAAGATCCCTCCGAAGCATCAAGAACACCCGAAGCAATCGCGACGCGCAGATAATAGTCGATCCCTTTCAACAGGACGTCTTCGTCGAAATCAAAGTTACAACTATGAAGTGGGTAAGTAAATCCTTGATTCTCGTCATACGTTCCCAACATTACGAACATCCCACGCGTCGCACGTTGGTAAAACGCGAAATCTTCCGCGAACATCAAGGGTAAGAGCGGTTCGGTTTCATCCGGCTTTAACATCTCCGACACCAACCGATAAAGGGTTGTGTCGTTGATGACCGGCGGATAGTAATCCCGCATTTCACTCGATATCTTGACGTTATATGCAATCGATATTCCTTCTTCGATTTGCTTCATTCGTTGTTTGATGGTTTGGTCGACGTTTTCCTTGAAACTTCGGATCGTTCCGCTGAGTTGAACTTGTTGGGGGATGATGTTTCGAGCTTCCCCTCCGAAAATCGTACCGACAGTGACGACCGCGGTCAAGAGCGGATCGATGTCTCGGGACACGATGGTATGATAGGCGCCAACCAGCGCGCTTGCGGCGACGATCGCGTCATTTCCCAGATGCGGCTGCGCGCCATGGGCACTCTTTCCTTTTATGAGCACATCGAATTCAGCATTCTGCGCCAGCATTTCCCCATTTATGACACCGAACTTTCCCGCCGTCAATCCCGGGTATAAGTGAATCCCGAAAATCGAAGTGATCTTATATTTCGCGAAAATTCCGGACTCGACGATAATACGAGCACCCCCCGGTGCTTCTTCGGCGGGTTGGAAAATCAATACGATCCGTTTTTTAAGTTTTTTTCCGACAAGTTCTTTCGCCAAACCTAAAAGCATCGTCATATGCCCATCATGTCCGCAGGCATGCATTTTTCCGACATGGCTGGACATGAAACTCGTATTTGTTTGTTCGGTGACGGGTAGACCATCCATATCCGCCCGAAACGCGATCGCTTCATCCATTTCGCCTTCAAGCACGACGATCCATCCGGTTTTAGCGATCGAGATCGGACGATATCCCATATCGGTCAATGCTTGGTAAAGATATTTCGATGTTTCGAACAAATCAAACCCGATTTCCGGTATCCGATGTAGGTCGCGACGCGTTTGTTTGACCCAAGTTTTACGTTCTTCCATGTTGCCTCCGAGAATTTGTTGAAAAGCCATGGACGGGCGTCCGTGGCTCGATTTAACATAACGATTTATATGCATCCATTTTATCGTATCTTGATAAGAATGGCTACTTGAAACAAAAATGTTGGAAAGTTCATATGCTTCTCAGAATCTATTCGTGATTGGCTTTTTGGATCATCGGATAGAATTTATGGTCTTCGGCTAACAGATGCCCGACCACGACTTTTCCGATCAAGAATGTAAATAACGCTTTGTCTTCGACTTGATGTTTTTCATGCTTGTCACGGAGTTCATCGAATTCCTCCAATAACGTGCGATGAAAGGACGAATGTTCCGTCATATCGTAGCCGATCTTTGTCAATTCTTCTTCTTCATGAATAAAATGTTGGTGCACTTCTTGTGCGATATGACGGATATGCGCGATGATTTGTTCTCTTGAATTCGCCTTTTCGATCATCTCGTACAATTCGTTGGTCGCATTGATAAGTGAACGGTGCTCGCGATCGATATGGAGATTCCCACTATTCCAATGTTCTTGCCAATCGATCCGGGCGAATTCCCGCAACATCTGCTCTTCTCCGCGCCAACACTCGACTTTATTACGACCGGCAGATTTCGCTTGATATAAAGCGATATCAGCCCGCTTGAACCACACATCGACCGGTTCGCTTTCAATCCATTGGGCGACTCCCAGGCTGATCGTCAGTTTCCCGGCGGCGCCGAAGTCTTCCGTCTGGTAGGTCTCACGAATTTTCTCCGCCAACATACGTGCACCTTCCAAATCCGTATGCGGTGCGACAATTAGGAATTCTTCGCCGCCCCAACGAAACGCGCTGTCGGTCACGCGAATATGCTTCGAGATGATCGTTGCGGTTTGACGCAACACCAAATCTCCCGCATCATGTCCGAGCAGGTCGTTGACTTGTTTGAAATGATCGATATCCGCTAAGATAAAACTGAGTTGATTTCCATAACGTTTCGCAAGTTCGACGAGTTTTTCAAGTTCGTTTTCCATACTGTTGCGATTGGGTAATCCGGTCAATGCATCACGCATCGCAAGGGCGCTTAACTCTTCGTTTTTCGCTTTCAGAACCGACATGACTTTAAATGTATCCAAAAGTACGATCCCGATGACCCAGATCGTAAAGGCGAATAAGGATAAATAAAGACTGATGATGGTCGTCATCCCTAAGTCCAACCAACTTTTGGTGGTGTATTCTGGATTTGTCAGGGTAATCAAGCGACTTAAGGTCGTAATCATATGATAGCCGATTAACGATGTGATCGTCGTGCGCCAGTTTTTGTCGAGTGAAGGAAGTTTGCTTTTTAATCCGAGATAAAGATCCGTGAAGAACGTAAGCGATACGCTCGAATAGACGATGATGCGCACCCACATGCTGGGAGTAAATAAGGTAAACTGGAGAAAAAGATATAAGTTCAGACCATTGTAGAGCCAATATCGCTTCGGCCATGGTTTTAGTGCGAAATACATTCGGATTCCGGATGTAAACAACGAGATTGACAATAAGATCAAGAAGTTGAACCAAACGATCGATAACGCCTCGTCAAAGGGGAAAGCGATCGTGAAAACAAACGCCAAAGAACCGCATAAAAATGCAAGGGTATAAACAAAAAAAGAATTCTCTTTACGTAACATTGCGACCAATCCCATCATAACCGCATAGGATAAAGTTACGATGATGATCGTCGCGATGAGTGTGTTTCGATCCATGATTTTCCCTCGTGTCCGTTTCTATTTTACACGATACGTTCGATTTTGAACATCAAAGTTTTATCGGCTTGTGGGACTCTAAGCCGATTCGAAAGGGTTTTTAGCGCAGTTGGTCAGAACGGCGACGTAAATAGATGATCCATAACGATAAAGGCAACATCACCACGATCGAAACATAAACCGTTAAGACAACCGCCGGATAGGCATTCCCAAATCCATTCGACGATAGATGGTTCACCAAGATGCCGAAGAGAGTCCAGAGAAAAACCAACGAAAGGATGGGCTCTTTGTTTCGAATGGAAAGTAGCGCCACCAAAACCACACCCAACAATAGTACCAAGATCGTCCAAAGGATCTGCGGAAAACCGATGCTCTGTCCTGTGAAACGGACGAATAAAATGGTGGTATTGGCGATGGTCGCGACCAAAATCCAACCGAAATAGATGCTGAAGGGCCAACGGATCGAGACGCGTTCTTCATGTCGCATGCGGATTCCCATAAAACTTTCGTTGATCATGGTTAGGCAGACCAAAATGACAAGCATCAGGATCCAGGATAGGAAGATCAATTCATAGTGCCAACAGACGATCCATAATGCATTCGCAATCGAAGAGATCGCGAAGTAAACGCTGATATTGCGATAGGTCTCGCGTAAGACCCCGCGATTGGAATAGCGTAAGGCATAGAGTACGAAAACCAACAACATGACATAAATGACGCCCCAGATCGCAAAGGTGAACCCGGTCGGTGTAAAAAGGTTGGGGTAGCGATCGGAGACTTCCCCGGTCGTCATTCCATTGAGCGGAAGAGCATTCGCCAATGCGTTTACGGTGATCATCGTAAGATACGAGGCAAGGTTGATCGCATGATAGCGAGCGTTATTTAGCGGTTTGCCCATGGGTTCTCCTTTCTACGTTAAAGCGTTTTATCCATTCGTATGTCCGCATGCCATCCCGTCGCATCAAACGTGAAATTTTCGATGCGGGCGATTTCTTGGTATCCAAGTTTCGCATACAGGTTTTTGGCTTTTAAGTTATGTTCGAAAACACCAAGTTCGATTCTTGAAAAACCCTTCTTTCCACATTGGTCTTCAAGAAAAAGCATCGTTTGGGTGGCGACTCCCTTTCCCCAGAGGTCTTTCTCGCCGATACAGAGTGAGATCCATGCGGTATCATCGGTGAATCTGAATAAGTGGGGAAACTTTTGGGTGATCGAGCATTCGCCGATCAATCGATCCCCATCGAAAATCAGATACTCCGAAATATAATGTGAACTTCGTTCTAACATTTTCTCCACTTCATCGGATGTCACATCTGCTTGGATTCGACCGGTGAAGTTAGGATGTAAGTAATCCCGAATTTCCGGATCGTTATACCACCGGACAAACGTTTCGACGTATTCCGGTTTATTCACGCGAAGCTTAAAAAGAAGATTCATTTTGTTTATTCTACTTTCAGCTTGCTTTTCTTGCGGGCTTGTTTCAGTTGATATTCGTTAATGTTTTCTTCGACGCGAAATGATACGATCCTAGATACCAAATCAAGCGGCAGTTCTTGATCAATCGGAAATTGAACGGCGCCTTTAGAGAATGAGTAGTTTGCGAACTCATGTTTGAATGCTTCGATTCCTGAGGGCGACGGATAAAATCCGATATGATTCTTGAAATAGGCGAAATGAACCAAGTTCCCATGTAGATCGAAGGTGGGCATTTGATAACTGATTTTCTCGAACGCATCCGGCGCGGTGCTTCGGATCGTTTCACGTAAGGCTTGTAATTTCGGTTGGATTTCCAGCGGGCTTTGTTGGATATACTCGTCGATGTTGGTAAAAACGTTGTTATTTTCCATAGGTTCCTCTCTTATCGATGCATCGATCCTCGTGCATGATGTCTGTGGCGATTGCTTCTTGTTTCGATCATCTTGATTTCTGATAGATTAAGTATACCACGCCATGTCCGATTTCGTCGGTCAAAGGGTTTGTTTGACAAAGGATCGAAAGGTAGAATAGGTCTAGACAAATATGCGTGTTTGATTTTGACAACATGCAGGAGGAAATATGATCCATCTTTTTCAAAAAACCGATTTAAATCAGCCGACGTTTTTATTGCTTCACGGAACGGGTGGCGACGAACACGATCTTTTACCCTTAGCTTCGCGGATCGATCCGACTTACAACGTACTTAGTGTCCGGGGCGAAGTCAAAGAGAACGGGATGAATCGCTTTTTCCGACGCCTTGCGGAAGGTGTTTTCGATGTAGAAGATTTGGTGTATCGGACGAAGACCTTGATCGAGTTTGTGAAGGAAGCTTCGAAGACCTATGGTTTCGATCCAACGAAGGTTGTCGCATTGGGATATTCCAATGGTGCCAACATCGCCGCCAGCGTTTTGTTTCATGACAACTCCGTCTTTCGTAAGGCGATTTTACTTCATGCGATGGTTCCGCTTCGCAAAGATCTGCCGAATCTAAGCGGAATCGGGGTTTTCTTATCCGCCGGTCGGAACGATCGAATGATTTTGCCCCAACAAACCCAAGAATTGCATCGCTATTTATCGCAAGCGAACGCCGATGTTGTGCTACATTGGGAAGATGGCGGACATGGCATAACATTGAAGGAAATCGAAGCGGCCAAATCGTGGCTTGCGGAGAATAATTAAGAAATATGACAAAAGCAAGATTCATCAGAAATCTTGCTTTTTTTACGTTATTCGATGATTCGGAGAATGGATGCTATTTTTTAAGTTCAGGTTCTTCCATCAATTTGCGACGGAATTCCGCCAGTTTCGCCTTGCGTGAATCATCGATTTTCGGATATTGGGGATTGATGGCTTCCAAGGTTTGAATGATGATTTCGGAAATGACTTCACGCGCAAACCATTTCTTATCACAGGGAATCACATACCATGGGCAGTCGCTGGTCGAAGTATTGTTTACCATATCTTGAAAGGCTTCCATATATTCATCCCACGATTCGCGTTCGACCATATCTCCGTCCGAGAACTTCCAATTCTTAGAGGGATCGTCGATCCGTTGTAAGAACTGTTTCTTTTGTTCGTCTTTCGAAATGTTCAAGAAGAGTTTGACGACCCGAATTCCGTTTTCGTATAAGTAATTTTCATATCCTTTGATTTGTTGGTAGCGATCTTCGAAAATCATGTCTGTCTTACAGCGGTCGGGCAATTGGGATTTCAAATGTAGGTTATGGACTTTGACGACCAAGACTTCTTCGTAATAAGATCGATTGAAGATCATGATCGTGCCGCGTTCCGGCGCATATCGCATCGCGCGCCACATATAATCGTGGTTGCTTTCTTCGACGGACGGGACTTTGAAATTACGGATCGAAATTCCGGCCGGATTAATCCCGCTGAGCACATGTTTGATCGCTCCGTCTTTTCCGGCGGCATCCATGGCTTGAATGATGATCAACAGTCCTTCTTTGTTTTCCGCGTAGAGTTTATCCTGGAGTTCCGAAATCCGTTGGATATGTTTTCCTCTACGTGCTTCGACTTCCGACTTGTTTTCGAACTCTCCGGTTTGATCGGTATTGAAATCTTTGACTTTGAACTTCCTCTTTCCGTCATACCGGAATTCTTTGATGTCCATGGTTTCCCCTTTCCAATGTAGATGCGAAAAGACATAGAATTATTGTTCGCATTTTCCGTTTGATTTACTCGCCCTGTACTTGCATTTTACTCCCGAAACGAAGTTGTCACAAGTGCGATCCGCAAAGTTATCATATCATCGTCTTGCGCAAGTTTGTTTCGGTTAAACTTTGTTGGTTTTACCGATCCATATATAGTGATCTTGGTTTTCTCCCCAAAAGTCTTTTACGATTTTATGCGGAGTTCCGAATTTTACCAGCCACTTTCGTTGCGCTTGTTTATATCCGCTATCCAGGCAAAAAGTATCGATCCCCAACCGATTCAATTCCTGTTTCATCGCTTCGATCAAATCGGATCCGACACCTTGATTTTGCTTATTCGGTAGGACGTACAAACTCCCAACCTCGTTGATTCCGGTTAACGTTTCATCCATGCATTGTCGGATTTCATTTCCGGGCAATCCATAGGAAATCGCACCGATGACAGTTTCATCTTCGATTGCGACCATGAAGAAAAGGTCTGAATTCTCAGTGGATAGTGAGGATTGAAGCATGGTTTTCTTATGTTCGATTTCCTTGCCAATCTCATCCATAAGATGACCTAAGTTCTCAGAATGAAACGCTACGGGAATTGTCGTTTCATACAATCGAAAAGAGGAAATCAGATCACTTTTCGTAAGTTTTCGTATTTTATAGGATTTTGTCATTCCTTACTCGGGCTCATGCAAGCGTTACATTCTTGTTTCGTTTAAATCGAAATATGAACTGATCAACCATATAGAATACGTACCCCAATAAAACAAAACCGATCGTAAGTACGGACACATTCAAGATCACTTGACCCCATCCGAGAGTATCCTCATTCATAAAGGGATAGGGATACCGGGAGTTGATTCCGATCCCGTTTCCAAACTGGGCGGCGATGATCGCATAGAGGAAATAGAGGGATGGGAGCAAGATCCATTTCAAGGGATCTGTTTTACGGATCCAACCTTTCCGTTCGAAAAGCAGACAATCCAAGATAAAGAGGATGGGAACCGCATAATGAAGCAAGATCATGGAGATCCCTAGGCTACTTCCCATCGAGAAACCCAACCCCAACAGGAAATGGGCGACCAACATCGTGACAGTGATCCCAAGTAAAAGCATGCCTCGTAAGAACGGATAGAATGCGACACTTGAACTCTTTGGATCCTTCATTAAGTAAACCAGGTTTGCGGTAAGGTAGATGACACAGAAGCAATTGCATTGGATCGTGAAAAAGTTGAAGAGTTTTACCTTAAACAAGCCTTCGAAGACACCGAGTTGAAGTAAGATTCCAATCGTTCCGATGACGACGATCAACAACTTGAAAGCGAGACTTAGATTCCTTTTATGAATGTACATTGAAGACATGTCACCATCCTTTCAAGTGAACTTAAAGTAGAATCATTAGATATGTCTAGTAACGTTCATAGAAGCTATGTTCGATGATTTCTTCCTGTTCGATAATTTTCATGGCATCGATTTGAATGTATCGGCTCGTTTTGCCTAACGACGCAAGGAAGAGCTCGATTATTTCCGGTTTCCCTTGGATTTCCATCTCCACATCGCCATCGTCAAGATTACGTACCCAGCCTGTCAGACCCAATTGACGTGCCAAAACCGTCGAATGATAACGGAATCCGACACCTTGGACCTGACCGGTGAAGAGGATATGTTTTCGCGCCATCGCAGAAATCTCCTTTCATCAAGAGTTTGGGCGATATTCGTTTTTGGTTATCTCGGTTTCGACGACACACTCGGTTTTGATCGTTTGTACGAGGGATTGGAGCGCATCGATGACGTGAGGACGGATATCTCCCCCGATAAGTACAACCATGATGTCATCACCGATTGAGAGATGACCTTCGTTTAACCAGACTTTAATGTAATGGATGCCGGGCATTTGATACGTTTCTTCAATGGCGTGTTCGACTTTGATCGGATCGTACGAGAAATCCATCGCGTCGATGTCCGACACTTCGTGTCCAAGTCTTGCTTTGGCTTTGGCGGTCTTGCGTACGACCCCGTTATGGAAAAGATACATTCCGACTTGATCCGAATTGGGATGTGATTTTGCTTCTTTGATCCACTCGTCCATCGAGGGTGAAACTTTTTTCGTTGGATTATCCATTTGATTCCTTCTTTCGATTGTTTAATCAAACAACTTACTTTGTTTGAAAATGCTTCGTACGTTACGATCGAGTTGTTTTGAACGGATTGTGATCAAGAGTTCCTCGATGGCGGAGAGCGTGGCGATGAAACATAGAAGAATTGTTGTCGCATTTAAGCCGATACTGACATAGAAGATCGGAAAGGCAAAAAGCAAGAAACCGGTCGCTTTGTTTGCGAAGGTATGAAGAGCCGCAAACCCTCTGTACTTCGCATATCCGATCATTAGTGAAAGGATACGGATACCGGCGATCAACCCGATCCAAAATAACGTTTCATTGGGTAATTTTAAGACCGGAATAAGTTTGATCAATAACACGATGCATAAGGTCAAATCTCCGACGCCGTCCAACATCGCACCGAGGTTACTGGTACATTTCAAATTTCGTGCCAACATACCATCCAACATATCGCTTACTCCGCATATTCCGTAGAGGATGAAGAACGGGATCGAGAAAGGTGTTACGAAAAGCAACGCGAACGATCCGACGATACGTAATACGGAAATTAGGTTAGGTAGGTTTTTCATTGCGAAGTCCCCGTTCTGTTTCGATTTTAACATATGGGACTTCCAATGACCAATCTGTTTTTGGATATTGTTTAAGCCAAAGATTCTATGTAGATACAAACTGTGTAATCTATTGAACTGGATTTGTTGAAGCGACCAACATTAGCATATCTTGGATGATCACATCCAATCGTTGACGAAGAATATCCTTCATCGATTGAAGATCATTGAAGTCCGGATCTTGAAGTAAAATCGTCTCAAGGATCGAATCGACATCCGGCAAAATCGGTGAAAGTCGATATCCTTTGATATCCATCGCCTGGAATCGATCGTGAAATGTCCGTTGGATCGATTTATTGGTCCCGCATAACCATGCTTCAAAACGCATGGTTGGATGAAGATAGACGATGGCGATCTTCAGTTTCTCACGCTTAAGTTCTGGAGGAGTGATCGCGAAATACGTCATGTCCATGTATCCGAAGTAAAGCGAGCTTGTCGGATAATCCGGATAGAGTGATTCAAAGAAAGATTTGACTGAGGTCATGCTTTCCATAATTCCTTTGTATGCGACTTGGATCTCACCTTTTTGAAGCAAGGAAGTATATTCTAGGATGGCGGATTGTAGGTTGGCCATGATCATTTCTCCTTTCCCATTTCTTATATCGATTCGTTAATGAACATGCCTATTCTTGGATTGACTGTTCCATGTTAGCGAGGATCTCTTGGTAACGACGGGTCGCGTGTATCGATGGTTTACCTTTTTCGCAAAGACTTAAGTGTTGAAGTTTTTTCGAAGGACGTTCGATTACGACCCTGCCTTGCGGATCGAGTTTGTTTCGCAACGCATCCAACGCTTCAAGAAACCGTGCATCACGTCGTGCATTGGCATAAAATGAAAGAACATAGACATAATAGAATAGGTTGTACCGTAAAAAGGGATATTCGATTTGCATAAACAACGTACCCATTCCAAAGTGACAAGGTCCGATCGGTATACGCACGGTCCAATGGTCCAGCAAAGTTTCGATAGCCGAATCAAACTCGTCCGTGTTTTCATGTAGATTCGCACATCGCATCGCATCCAACACAAAAAGTGTGACGCCCGGATTGGAATGATCGGTTTCCGGTCCTCTTCCGAAGAAGAATTTGTTGCAACGCCAACCACCATCCGTATAGCGGTTTTCTCGTAGCGAGGTAAGAACGGACAACACTCGTGGATCATCGATATATCCGTTTTTTAGTAGCGCGATTGCGACAAGCGCCGATTGACAGGGATAGTTCGAACCTTTCGGAGCGATTTTAACTCGTCCATCTTGTTGGATGGAATCAAGCGAAAGCTTTGCGGCACCTTGTAGCGCTTCATGCGATTTGGGCAGTTCCAATTCGTTCATCAAAAGAAGCGCGGTCAAGGTGCTGATCGGTTTTTCGATGCCGATTTTCTTGTCCGGAGTCGCCCAATAATCCGATCCGTTGTCATGGCGTGTCGATAACAACCACGCGGTATCGTTCTCGTTGTCCATCGCTTTCCCTTTCGTTTTTACTGAATCGGTTTAGCAATTCAAGACTCTCTAACTCTCATGATACGCTTTGAAATTGTGGATATCAAGATGGTGTTGCAAGACACAAATTCTCGTGAAAAGGACGGTTCATATTTTGAAACCGTCTTTATTTAAGTGTTGACAGAACTCTGGCTAATATCCTAAAAAACGATCTTTGCGTATATTGGATTTATGAATACCGAGTGAACGTAACTGCTCTTCGGTTGATTCGAGAAACGATTTTGAACCGACGATGTAGTATGTCGCATAATTGGCATGTCTTTCGATAAATTCTTGTAACGGAAGTCGCATCGCATCGCGATCGTTCACGTATTGAACGAGAAACGTTGAGCTTGTTTGCATGGATTCAAATTCCTTTGTATACAGGAATTCCTTGTGTCGATCGACATAGATCAGACGATGTTCATCACGATTTAGTTCGTTGTTTTTCGCGAGTTCCACAAGAATCGCTCGATAGGGGGTGATTCCAATCCCTCCGGCGATGAAAAGACGAGATGAAAGTTTCGGTTGGAACAGTCCTCCGACCGGTCCACGCATCGAGATAGTCATACCGAACTTCATCTCAAACAACGCTTGTTTGAAGGCACTTGGTCGAGCCGGGATATGGGTTGTGATCATGATAAAGCTCTCATCTTGCGATGACGATATACTGAAAGGTCGTGTGGCTTTCTCGATTCTTTGCGAAGTAATCGTGAAGATGCCATGTTGTCCGGCATTCCAACTCACGTTTTCGGGCTTCTCAAATACAAACGAATACATATCACCGATCTCGTGACGTTTTTCGATCATCTTGAGTTTACTCGTTCTAAAAATAGGAAGTAGATTTTTGATGAAACCCATGGTGGTTCCTCCTTTTGAAATATCGATGGATCAAATAAGGGATTTTTATCATTGTGTGTGTCGGTGTATATCGACTCAAAAAGGATGAAATTCATCGAACAATTTTCTACCGTATAAATGCATCCCGGTTTTCATGGGCGAAGGTCTCGAACGATCGTGGTTGTTTCCCTGTTAACTTGTAGAATGTGTCAGTTGTCGCTTTTGCGCTACCTAACCGAGTCATCAAATAGAGTGCGAGCGTAACATCCACGTATTGCTTGTCGAATTTGCGCACTTGAATGTAATGTTTACGATAACGTAGGAAACCTGGATTGGCATAGGTGATTTTTCGACCCGTGACTTCCGTCAAAATGTTTGCGATTTGGTTATAATCGAGTGCTTCAGGTCCAGTGATCGTGTAAGCTGTGTTGCGATGTTTATGAGGTTGGTGTAGAACCGTTGCGATGGCGCATCCGATATCCACGGCATCGATGAAACTCGTTTTACTTTGTCCAGCCGGAATAAGAATCGTATCCATCGTTTTGATTTCGTAACTGTGGATCCCTGATACATTCTGCATAAAGAATCCGGGTCGGATGTGACAAAAAGGAATCCCTGAAGCTTCGATGTATTTCTCGATTTTATGGTGTGGTGGAATCGTGTTCTTTTCAACACCCATCAATGACAAAAATGAGATTAACTGGATTGGATATCGTTTCGCCGCGTCGATGAAGGGATACAAATCTTCCGGCTTTCCCAAATGAGGCGGACGCATCAAAAAGATACGATCAACACCTTTTAATGCTTCATCAAACGTTTCAGAACGCGTGAAGTCGAATTCGATCGCTTCAACCTCATCTTGAAATATTTTATGGATCTTCGCGGGATCGCTGCTTGCGGCACGGATGGTTTCATTAAACTTCTTTAGTTCAGAAACAACGTAGTGTCCGACATTCCCGGTAGCTCCGGTCACCAGGATTTTCATCAACTTTCCTCTTCCATCGCTTGAATAGCGATGTTCATCAGTCGGATGAATTGTTGGAACGATTCGTCCCCCATCACCGTTACGATTTTCTCGATCGATTGAAAGTAACTGGAAAATGTCGATGATACAAGGTCAATCCCTGACTCAGTTAACGCTAAAAAATAACTTCGGTGATCGCTACCGTGTTGGATTTTCCTTAGATAATTATGTTTCAATAACGTCTTGACCATCGAACTCACGGAAGGTTTTGTGATGTTGAAAAACTGACTGATCATAAGGGGTGTCACCGGTTCGGATTGGCGTTGTATATAAATCAAAACACCCATTTCACTGGCGCGAATCGGAAGATCTCGTTTCGAATTAAGTTGCATGCGACAGAATTTGCCGATGATATCTGCGCTATGAATTAAAGTTGGATTCATCTTGCCTCCATATAGTTAGTCTATCTAACTATATGGTAACGATAATTCCCTACGTTGTCAATCTAATAGTTTTCACATTCTCTCACCGCAATGACATTATCAACGTTCAAGATCGCATTGACCATAACGATTATCACCGGTTGCGATCAACTTTCCATCATGAAGAAGCGCAACGGTATGATCGCATCCAACCGAAATAGAACGTACGCTATGCCAAGTTGATACTTCACATTGGTGCTGCTCATTCCAACCGGTCGCAACCACTGTACCGTCTTTTTTCAAGCCGATCGTATGATGACTACCGGCAGAAATCGCTATGATGTCTTTCCAATGTTGCACATCACATTGACCATAGGTGTTGATACCGCAGGCTACGACACTTCCATTGGACATAAGACCAACGGTATGCAGATATCCCGCCGAAACAGCCACTATGCCCTTCCATGAAGTGACATCGCATTGGTGGTATCGGTTGTTTCCGACCGCTAAGACCGTTTGATCTGACTTACGTCCGACGGTATGCCAATCTCCGGCCGAAACCGCGAGAATGTCGCGCCACTCACCGACATCACATTGACCTTCCTTATTTTGTCCGATTGCCAATACAGTTCTATCGGAAGTGATTGCGAGAGTACGCCGCCATCCGGCCGCGATGGCGATGATGTCATGCCAGGCATCAATGTTACATTGGTTGTGTTTATTCCAACCTGTAGCTATAACGGTTCCGTCTTTTCGCAGGCCGACCGTGTGCCCATTTCCGGTATGCGCGTTGGCGGCAGCCACTTCGATGATATCATGCCATTCCCCGACATTACATTGTCCATATGTATTCAATCCGATCGCGAATACAGTTCCATCCGAATTCAATCCGACCGTATGCTTGTATCCCGCACAGATCGATAGAATCTTTGCTTTGTGAGAGTTGTTTTCGTTCATGATCCCTCCGAAGTTGAGATTGATGTCTATGTTCATACGCTAGAAGAAATCAACGTGTCGATTCTTTCTCCCATTGTTGAAAATATTCTGAGATCTTTTCGTTGAGCCATCCTTCGATTCTTCGGATTCGCTCCTCTTCTTGCTTCATTCCCGACCAAATTAATTGGTTGAGTTCGTGTTCGAGTTGATAGATCGTCAAACGTCTTTCGAGATTTGGAATCGAATGAATCAGATTGCTGTTCTCCAGAACTGTTCGAAGTAGGATGCTGAATTCTTTTCCCGGTTGAGGAGGATAAATGCTCCACTGAAAGAGATGTGCCAGTTCAAAATCCGCTTCACCGTATTGCGAGCATTCCCAGTCGATGATGCCCGCCAGCTCTCCGGAATCGACGATGATGTTCTTGGGATGTAGATCATTATGAAGTAGACGTGGACCGGTTTGATATTGTAAACATTCGATATTTGCATCGATATAATTGAATGCAGAAAGAATGATATCTCGGCTTGGTTGTTTAAGATCATATTCCAACAATTCACTTCTTAACGCGTTGACATATGCGCTGTGACCTTCTTTCCAAGATGAATTGAATCTCGGAATCGTCGGGATGTAATGTCCGATATCATAATTAGTATCCGTAATTTGATGTAATTCGTTGAGAAATTCCGCGATTTCTTTTCCGATGGAGCGTTGTTGAGTCGAAGTAAGTTTTGGAATTTCGCTAAATAACTCATTACCGACCATGAAGTCGGTAATCATATAGTGAAGCTTGGTTTCAGATATCGTTGTTTCGCCGGATGCATGAATCTTTGGTACATACGAGATCCATTGGACTTTTTCAAGTTTCGATTGTTCATCAAGTTTCGATTTCGATACTCTTAGAATAAATTTCTTATCGATTAAATAATCCTTGATTCGATTGTTCGATTGAAACAGTACAACATTGTTCGGGGCAATCTTATGTTCGATCAAAATACGAGTGACGTCGTCGAGGTTAACTTCCATTTTACTTTTCTCCATTCATCTTTTCACAGCCTTGGTAATGATTCAATTCTTGCTTACTTAGATTCTGTAAATTTCTTCCAAATCGCGGATTCACGATACGGAAACATCCCGATCTTGTAATAGAATTGTTGGTTTGAACCGACAAAAACGCGGGTGGCGCCTTGTTCTTGGACACGTTTGACACCTTCGAGTACGACCGCTTTTGCGAGTCCTTGACCGCGGAATTCGGGATCGGTCGCCAAGGGTTCGATCAGTGCGAATCCCGCCTTGGTATCGAACCACAAACCGCAATAGGATACAAAATGCCCTTCCGGATTTACGACGGCCAATTTCAGGGATAAATCAATGTTATCGCGGATCATTTCGAAGTCAACTCCCTTGCGATCTTCATCGGTGAAAGTAAAGGGTCCTTCCCCATTCAGTTCGTGATTAAATCCTTTCCAAAGGACACGACGGTATTCAAATGGATCATATCGATCTTTCATCGAAACGATGGTAAATCCTTCAGGAAGCGTATACTCAAGGTTTGCGTACGGGAGATAGAAAACCGCATCATGTTCGGCATCCTGCGTCGCCACAAATCCCAAGTCATGCGCGATTTTCTGAAATTCGATGTCTTGATTGGGAATGACGATATTGAATTCTTCCGGGGTCGCTAAATGTGTCTCCGCAGACACTATCATCTCACGTTTCAAATAAGCATATTCGGGAGAAGTCAGGCAATAGGCCGTTCCCAACCGTGTATCATAGGTTGCGATCGCAACCAATCGACCCTCGTCTTCCCAGAGTTTGATTTTATCCAGACCGGTATGATCAAGATAACTATGCGTAATCATCCAGTCCCATCTAGCATAGATGAACTCGCAATCGCCGAGTTCAATTAAAAATTGTCGCACCGCATGATAGTCCGGCGTCATTCCGGCTAGCGGGGTGTAGTAACGTGTGTTCATTGGTTCCTCCATGTCGATATATTAGTTGAATTACCTGCCTTTAACTTCATTTTTTGAAAGTGTACTCTTTATAAGATTACTTCGAATCGTCTTGTGCCGCGAAATAATTGTTTATTGCGAATCGATAGGATGAAACAAGAAACGCAATCGCTTTTCGTGAGACCTCGGCGTTTGGAACCATTTGGTCAAACGCGTGATAACATCCTTCAAACACTTGGAAATCAACCGGTACACCGGCATTTCGCAGGTTTTCAACATACCTTATGGTTTCATCTCGAAACGGTTCCAAGTCCCCGACAAACGTGACTGTCGACGGCAAACCTTGGTAATCCGATGCTCTTGCGGGTGCCGCATAACTTGGCACATCCGAGGTACCAAATTGTTTTCCAAGATAAAGTTTCCAAGCGTTGTAATTGGAGGTCGAATCCCATACCGGGGCATTATTTTCGGTGGCGGAGGGCGTTGTCATTCGATCGTCGATCATCGGATACAAAGGCATCTGAAATGCGATTTTCAAATCCCCTTGATCCCGCGCATAGAGAGTTAGAGCGGAAGTCAGTCCGCCTCCGGCACTATCTCCTCCGACCATCAGTTGATTGACATTGATTCCAAGGTTAGCCGCATTCTTCTTCATCCAGCAAAGCACGTCGTAGTTATCCTCCAATGCGGCAGGATACGGTGCTTCGATGGAAAGTCGATACTCCGGAGCGATGAAAACACAATTACTGACTTCAATGAGCTTTTCCGCGTAAAATTTCGAAACTTCAGGCGATCCGAGCGCATATCCGCCGCCATGGATCCAGAGGACACCGGGAACATTTTCCTTAGGAATCAACGGACGAAAGATACAAATCCGAATCTTGGATCCATCGTTTCGCACAACCCAGTCGACCGATATCGACATCTTATCTGATTTGATTTTCGATCTTCGGATTCGACTCAATTTATGCATAAGTCGCAATCTTTTTTCAGTGAAGGACGGATTGAAAAACTTGATGAATCTTCCGGCCATTCTTAATTCTTTGTTTATCACACTGAATTCTCTTTTCATAGTCGATCCTCCGGATCCGCTTGGGTTACTTGATTTCGATTCGGTTCTGCCATTCTTCCTTCAGTAAACCATACAGGTAAGTATCCTGCCAAATCGGATTCCCCTTTTCGTCGGTATTGAGGTAGACATTTTGTTTCAATGTCCCTTCCCTTCGAAATGTTAAACGTTCTAGGAGTCTCCAAGAATTTTCATTACGTGGATTGCATGTGGCGATAATTCGATGTGCGTTAAGGTTCTCAAAGGCATACTTAATAAGTGCACCGCAGCTTTCTGTGGCATAGCCATTGCCCCAAACTTTCTGATTGAATACATAACCAAGTTCATACGCTTCGAAGTCTCTTTTGGAGAAATAGAGATTCCCGATCACTTTTCCACTCTCTAATGCGACCGCAAGGAAGTCAGGATCATCGGTCCGTCGTTTCGCTTCTCCGGTTGCTTCTTCGAGAGTATAGGTACCATAAGGTTCATATCGGACAACTTCTTCATCGGATAGATATTCAAATAAGTCTTTCGTGTCGGATTCCTCGAAATATCGGATCTTCAGTCGTTTCGTCTCGATCAACATTTCTTTAATCCCCCATTTCCTTGGTTGTATCATGGATCATTGGTAGTCCTCGCTGGTTGTCTTCTTTACTAACGTTACTTTATTTTGGGTTGTTTTTCCACGACAATTTTTAGTGTTTCGTATTTCGATGGCTCCTCGCTTTTCTTCGTCGACTTTAAATAGAAATGACTCGCACCGTATCAAGCGTTGCGAGTCGATCTGTATTTTATAAAGATTGATTGAATCTCATATTGACGATTCGGTAAAGTCGACATCAATATTTGCTTTTCTGGCTTGTCGACATAAGTCACTAACTTGTAACGTGTATTTCTTGCCGTCTTTGATGAAATGCGTACCGCATTGTCTAAATTCAAAAGGAACACCCTGTTTGATACATTGAGAGCGTATGGATAGTACCCAATCATAATTTAGTTCTCTCGCATTTTTATCCGACTCACCCCCAACCACCACAAGTTCAATATTATCTAAATAGGGTTCGATGTTGATGGCTTCAATTAGGGGCTGACAAATGATATTCCGATGTTTAATCGGTAATTTTGAAAAGTGCTTTAGCCGTTGATCGGCACACGCCTGGTTTTCGATCGAACAACCGATTGTCACATGATCATATCCGTCCTTCCAATCCTCGGGGATGCACGACAAGAATCGTTCGATACGTTTGGTTAGAAAAACGAAGTGTAGATCGGTTCTTATGGCGATCATTTCCCAACATTCCTTTCGCCATTCATCCGCTTCTTCAATAAGGAAATCCGTCCCAAATCCTAGATAAATGGTTTGACCGGATTTCATTTTGTATTCGCCACTTTTGTTTTTTGCGATCGGCACATCGAATTGATTCGTCTTCACGATAACGTTGGTATCGATACCTCGTTTGACATCCCCTTTGTGAATATAACAAAAACGACATCCTTCACTCAATTTATGACAGCCATGCCACGGATTCCAGATTGTCATCTACCATACCTCCGAGAGTCATTCATCTGTAAATATAGTAAATACAATGTTCTAAGCTACTGTTTGGTTAACTATTACTTAGTAATCTTTGTCAAGGTTTCAGTATTTTGCGCATGACAAGTCCTTTTTCGGTTTCCGTCGATATGTGAAAGCCGTGCTTCTCGTACATCTCCGCATAGCCACCAAAATCCGAAGAGAGATGACTTGATTCGATATATGGATAAGCTTCCACGATGTCAAAATCATCCAGAAGCGCATCTTCACAAACACGGTCTAATAACTTCGATGCGATCCCTAGGCGTTTCATTTCAGGTGCGATCACAAAACAAAAGATGGACTTTACCTTCGTGCCTGAATTGGCTTCCTCCAAAGGCACGTAATCCATGAAATATCGCCAACTCACGCATTTCAAACAATCCATTTTCGTATTCGCGTTACACCAACCGACGACGGTATTCCCAAGATACGCGAGATAGCCTTGGATGTGATTTCCCATTACGTATTGTTTAGCGATCTCCCTTCGCTTCTGTGCGGTCGAGAAGTCTTTCCCTTCGTAATCATCATTACACCAACAGACGCAGTAACATTTGTGTTCTTCCACATGTTGATCATGCGGTGTTACGTCGAAAAAACGAACGTAATCATCAACCAATTCAGGTGTTAATATACGAATTTCGATTTCCATGCGTTTCCTCCATAATCGAGATATATTCTGTGAGAATCTCTTTACCTTCAATTCGAATTAGATTTAATTCTTATCGATGAAACAAATCTATCCAAGGTTAGCACTAACATTTGATTTGACATGACGTTGCATTAAAAACCTGTGATATAAATTATTCTTCTACATTGGAGTGCATATATACCAAGCGGCTCTTGAACCGACATCGACGACGTCGACTTCCGAAAAACATCCCTTCATTTCTGATACGCACTGTTCCATTTCTTCTTTTGCTTCTTTGATGAAGTGGAAATAATCACCATGTTCAAGCCATTCGATGATCGATGTCATGAACTGTCTGTTTTGATTGTAGTCGAAGATGACGACTTTGTATTTGCTTACACGACTCATTTCAGTATACAGTTTCTTTCGTTCATCTTTTTGAAGTCCATGGGCTACATAGGATGCGATCGAAATGTCAAATGACTTATCTTCAAATGGCAGCTTTTCTAGGACATTCGCTTGAATGAACGTGATTGACTTGTTTTCCGCTTGACTATTGGCAACCTTCAACATTTTTTCCGCCGGATCGATTCCCGTTACTTCTAGGCCTCTTTTATCTAGAACCGAACATAAAGCACCTGTTCCGCAGCCCACATCGAGAATCGAAGTGTATGAAGTTAAGTCCAGTATGCCGGATACATTTTCTATGACTCTCCCATAGTGCTTTTTTTGCATCTCATAAAATAGTCCGTAAATCGGAGCGATCGTATTGAAAAGCAGGCTACTGTTTTTCCCCATTTGTATCACCTCCTTTTTGAAATGAACTAAAAGATTAGAACTGCTAGTACTTTGGAGTATCTGCATCATTCATCGGAATATGCAAATTTGCAATACTTATGTTGTCTATTATACGCTTGTCGATGATTCATAAACTCGGCACGCATTTAAGTTTGAGTAGAGTCTTTAGAGACTACTGAATCATAATGTCCTCTACCAAGAGTCTGGGATTACTGTTCGTTAATATGTCCGATTTTTCTTGGAGTCCAATCACCCATACTACATCTCCATTTTTACCATATTCTGCTTGAAATTGCATATTTAAGTTTTTCATTGCGTCGAAATTTTCGAGTACTTGCATCGCCGGCCGCAGATCATACCCGCTGACTTCATGTACCAACTGTTGGTAGATTTGGCCACTTGCGACATAATCCAAGGTAACGGGATTGTCACGATGAATCAAGATGTACTTGGTTTGTTTTTCCAATCTTTCCTTAAATTGCTTGATTCCACTTTCTCCAAACGAGTCCAAATCTTTCGAGAGAATTTTCATTAAGGGTTGAACAAAAGGTCTAATATGTGTCGGTAATGTATTGAGCGAAAGTCCATATCGATATTCGTTTTTGTCCCATTCGGTCCATCGAAATACATTGAGTAATTCTTGGGTCGCTTTCTTATCTTTCGATTCGATAATCGTTCCCTCCAACAACATTCCTTCCAATTTTTCGACATCGGATTCGGTGTCCACAAGAGTATACTTGAACCCCGGATAATCGGAAATACATTCATCGATCGTTACTCGTAGATCGCCGTTATCCGCATTCAAGGAATCATATGTACTTCCTGAGGTACTATCCTCCCCATGCAATTCGGTGTCTTGTTGGATGTGAAGTGTAGCGATCAGTGGCCGATCTTCTGTAATATCTACTTCGTGGTATGTAACATTCACGCTATAGTTATAAAACAAAGCGCCTTGCTTATAGCTTTCAATAAATGTGCCTTGACTCATCAACAGTTGTTTCTTGTCACCATCGACGACGGGCAATGCTTTCTCCATATCCGCATAGAGTTCAATCGTAGCATCATCGATTGTCTTTACGAGCCAGGGTTGCGTATTGTGACTGCTCGCCGCGCGGATTCCATAGGCAATCAGTTTGGATTGAATCGTGTCTTGTTCTTCAATGTACTTGGCAGACCATACTGATGCGTATTTTTGTTTGAGAAATGATCCATCGAAACCGACAAATAGCAGAACGACAACCAATAATAAGCTAGCTGTTACAATCATGGCTTTATTTCTTTTCTTCATTTCCTTTACCTCCATTCGTATTCTCGACCATCCTCATCATCATACTTAGTCCTTCGTTTATAAGATCTTCGGAATATTTCTGATGATAATTCTCGAAATAGTTTTTCTTTTTGGCCAATGTATTAAATAAACCAAGAGTGAATGACCAGATAATTATCGCGGTACTTATGACATCGATATTCGATCGAAGAGAACCTTCCTTAATCCCTTCTTCGAGCGTTGATCGTAAGTAGCCGAACAATATCTCGCCAAGCGCATAGCATTCTTCTTTTGATTGATCCGTAACTCCTTCGTCAAAATCCTTTTCATTGTTTTCATAACTCATGATCGCATCAAAGTAGTCGGGGAAATCGATATTGAACTGGTAGAGCGTTAGCCCGATTCGCTTTATTTTATCAAGAGCATTCATGTCCATTTGTTTAGCGAGGGACGTTTCGATCCTTTCGATCATGAGTCTGTATCCTCTCACCATGATTTCAAAGTGGAGTTGTTCTTTACTATTGAAGTAAACATAGACCGTTCTTTTACTGAATTCAGCTTTCTTCGCGACATCATCCATCGTCGCGGTTTCGTATCCCTTCGAGAAGAAAACTTCTTCCGCAGCGTCGATAATATCGTTTCTACGAATCTCTTTTTCTTTTTCTTTGCGATGACTTACACCCATTCGCTTCAACCTTCTTTCTCTTGCGTGAATTTAGGTATACTGTTAGTTTACCTGATTACATTATAGTGCTGAATCTATGCATGTCAAGTTATTTTCAAAGATTTTATTTCGTTTTTTTTCAAACGAGTGAGATCATCATGTAACGGTCCGACTGATGAATCAATGGATTTAAATGATAAAATTTGTCTATAGAAGTTTGAGCAATTACGTTGCATATGATAATTGAAAATGATATAAACATGCCATTAGGAAAAAGAATTCGTACTGGCCAAAACGATCTCACTTCTCTTAAAGATTGTGTTCGAAGTTGATTTGGTCTACCATTCTAGGTTTAGGGTTGTACTTCTACAAAGTAATGAAGATTTGATTTTGCATTGTCAATATCGCCTCTTTAGACAACCGAACCAGCGTGTATAAAAGAATGTTAAGTTTGTCAAAGATTCGATCGTGATTTGTCGTTGACAGTGTCGACAGCCAATCACGATCCCATTTCATTCACCCGTTCATCTTTTGTTGGAAGACCTGCCACATGGATCGCGGAAATCGTGAGTGTTTGAAATCGAATCAGTTTTCAATGAAGAGAACTGATGTTTCTACTCTAGGATAGCGAGTGAAATCAATCTAAAAATGGTTTGTCTGAAGTTGCGTAGAGATATTTATCGATGTTTCATTGAAATTCATGAAACCAGTGTTACTCACTGAAGGAAAGGAAACTTAACATGAAGAAATTTTTAGCGACTTTCGTTTTGTCACTTTTGTTGATTGTGTCCTCGGGTTCGACCGTATTTGCTGCCAAACCTGCTCCGAAAACCCTTGTTGATGTTGCAATCGCAGTTAACTCGGAAGGAATGTACGCGGGTTACTTTGACACTCTGATTGCCGCCGTTTTGGCTGCTGATCCTGCGGTATTAAATACTTTAACCGGCCGTGGACAGTTTACCGTATTTGCGCCGACCGATGATGCTTTTGCGGCTTTGGGTTTAACTCCTGAAAACGTAGGCACCTTGGAAAAAGGTACCCTTACCCAGATTCTCCTTTATCATGTAGCCAGAGGACGTCGTGATGCTTCCGCCGTCGTCGATTCATCCCGCATTCGCACACTCCAAGGCGGCTTCCTCAAACAAGCCGGCGGGGTGCTTACCGACAAACTGGGTCGTGAAGCGAACATCATCGTGACGGACGTACCTGCCGACAATGGGATCATTCACGTCATTGATGCGGTTGTATTACCCTTTGCTCCTTGATATAGTCCAATAACTCAGACCGACTGTTACATTTACTTTTGTAACAGTCGGTTTTTCTTTGACTTATTGAAATAAATCGTAAAAAGGTTTATCTTAACTGATTTTTTGCCATTACCCGATGTTTCACGCATCGTAAGGTGTTAACTTAAATTTGATATAATGAAACCGAAAAGAAGTGGATTGAAATTATGTCGTTTGATCATGAAAGCAAAAAAGGTAACCACAATGAAATTACTCTTAACATCCGGCGGTATCACAAACCCAAGTATCCATAATTCGCTCGTCAGTATGTTGAACAAACCTATAAATGAATGCAAAGCTTTATGTATTCCGACCGCTGGCTATGCGATTCCTAATGGGATTGATTATGCTTGGTCATTTATTAGTGGACAAGAAGAATCACATATGTGCGATTTGGGTTGGAAAAGTATCGGTGTGTTTGAACTCACGGCACTACCAAGTATCCAACGTGAGATTTGGGAACCAAAATTAAGAGAAGCGGATGTAATGTTGGTGAATGGCGGCGATCCGCTATATTTGAATCATTGGATGAAAGAATCCGGAGTCGCCGAACTTTTACCTTCACTGAATGTTGTGTATGTCGGTCTCAGTGCCGGAAGCATGATCATGGCACCGCGGATCGGCGAAAGCTTCGTGAACTGGAAACAACCTACGAATGATGATACGACCTTGGGATTTGTCGACTTTTCGATCTTTCCCCATCTTGATCATATCGCTTTGCCTGAAAATACAATCGAGGCAGCGGATGCATGGGCAAAAACGATTCAAGGAACTTCCTTCGCGATCGATGATGCGACCGCGATTTTGGTTATTGATGATGATGTGCAAATTATTTCGGAAGGAAAATGGAAGAAATACGAATTTGAACGATAACAGAAATAACAGCAAGTTTCACATTGTTTGATCTTCGATAAAGCATCGTTTTTTATCCAACCAAAGTCGCTTCGTAAATGAATTACGAAACATTTGGTTTTTTCGCAAATGTCATCCGATTTCTTATTTTTATGGTCCATGTCGGTTAACTGAAAGCCTTGATCGGATTTCGCTCCCAATCCCAATCTTTACTCATATATGATCGCGAAGTCTATCTCTCGTGAATGCTGCCAAACTGTTTTGTGATACCTTGATCCATCAGACGATTGAGTAGTTCGTGGAATTTCTCATATGAAAGCGGTTTTGGCTGTCGATACCAGAAGCTCATGACGCCGATCATCGCGGATAGAGTATACTCTAGAATATAGTCAAGTTCGTTCAAATCGACATTCGGTTGATCTATGAAGAATCGAAGGAGTGTTGGTTTGATCGAGTTCTTGAGTTTAGTTGCGAATGCGGGATCTCCTCTTTCCCCCATCAAGACGTAATAATACTGGCTGTTTTTCTTGTATAACGCAAACAATGGGTCGAAGGGTTGCCCAAAGGAACCGGTGGATGTTGAAACGAAGGGTAACTCCTCGAGCGAGGGAATCAATGAATTTTCAATCTGTTCGAGCACATCGTACACATCACTAAAGTATTCATAAAACGTACCTCTGTTATAACCGGCTTTCGCGGTGATCTCTCGTACGGTGATTTTATCCACTCTTTTTTCACGGTAGAGTGCCCAAAAGGCTTCCATGAGGTTTTGTTTGGTCTGCGCTGTGATCTCATTTTTTTGTTTCATTCGATTTCTCCGTTGTAAATCCGACAGAACCGAGCGGGATGTCGGTTGATAATCAACCATATACGATTTAGAATTTGAATTGTACAACACGTTGTTGGTTTTATCAAGGAGGATTACGTATGATTACCATACTATGCGCGGGTTCACGCGGTGACGTTCAACCGTACATCGCGCTTGCCCAGCAGTTGAAGATACTCGGAAAAGAGGTCAAAATCGCCGGAAGCAAAAGTTTCGAAGACTTCGTCAAGAGTTACA
This sequence comes from uncultured Erysipelotrichaceae bacterium, assembly GCA_942492825.1. Classification (GTDB taxonomy): domain Bacteria; phylum Bacillota_I; class Bacilli_A; order Erysipelotrichales; family Erysipelotrichaceae; genus GWE2-51-13. Next base: position 935,646 of record OW818635.1, read on the forward strand.
TGATCGACTTTCACCCGATCCAAGCCGATATCCAATCGCTCAACATTGATCCACGATTGCTAAAGGAAGCAAGTTCGGCGGACAATCCATTCAAGATGCTTCTAGCATTTCGAAAAATGAAGCGTTATGGTATTTTTACGACCAGTGACTACTACGCGGCTTGTGAAGGTAGCGAACTGATCGTTTACCATCCGGGATGTACGATCGGTTTCTTCGCGGCAAAGAAGTTGGGAATTCCGTCGGTATTGGCATCACCATTTCCGATGCATAAAACGAAGGAGGTTTTGTCAGTCGTCATGTATGGCAAGGCTCCCTCGAACTTCCTTACGAAAAAAATCAGTTACGCATTGATACAAGGGATGTTATGGATGGCTTCGAAAGATTCCGTAAAGGTTTTTTGGAAGGAACGCTTTGGGGAGATTCCCGATTACTTTGGCAAACCATATGAGAAACATATTGACGAAAGACATCCGGCCATCGTTTCTTGCAGTAACTTCATCTTTAAAAGGCCCGATGATTGGAGCGTGAACGTTCACCAATACGGTTATTGGTTTGTCGAAGAGCCTACCGAGTTCATTCCGTCCGATCAACTCGCCGCTTTTCTAAGTAATGGAGAAAAGCCGGTTTATATCGGATTCGGAAGCATGACCGCCCTCGATCGACACGATGGATTGGCGGAAATGGCGGTTGAAGCGTTGCGAATGAGTGGACAACGCGGTATCATTTCCGGATTGGGATCACCTGCGAATCTTCCCGACTCCGTTTTTGCCATCAACAACATCCCACATTCGTGGCTTTTCGATAAGGTTTCCGCCGTATGTCATCATGGTGGCGCAGGCACGTCGGCCGCCGGATTTCGAGCGGGTGTACCCAGTATCATCATTCCCTTCTCCAACGATCAATTCGCTTGGGCACATCGAGCTTACGATATCGGAGTTGGCGCAAAACCCATTTCGAAAAAGGAACTCTCTGCCGACAAACTTGCGGATGCGATCCGCTTTGCCTTGTCGGAGAAGATCCAATTTAACGCCAAACGACTCGCAATGAATATCGCCATCGAAAACGGAGCTGAAGCTAGCGCCAACATCATTGTTGGCTGTCTCGAAAAGGATTCGAAACACTTAGGAAGTTAATCGTTTGCGTAAGGAACCTCCGAAACTATAATCGTGAGTACTCGCAACATTAAACTCATCTTCTCAGCTCAATACGACAATTATCTTAATTATCAAAACAAAACCAAGGCTCATTAGGGTGCCGAAGATGGGATAAAACAACGGATGGTCAAAATCCATCGGCTCAATGACTTCTCGAATAGAAATTGACTGATCAAGGTTATGTATCAACGTATCCTTGAGTTGTTCGAACTCATCTTCAAATCCGTTGATCGACAGACGTTTGCGATTTTGAAGAAAAAGGGATATTTCCCGAATCGTTCCGGTGGAACGCCGTTTAATCCGAACGGCTTGAACATCGATCAAGAGATATTGGTTGATTTCAGATCCATGAACAAATCGAATCTCATGGTCCGAAATCATGATCTTCATCCGTTCCAATCTTCTCAGTGATACGAAGCTGACCAAACCTAGCAGTGAGAATATCGTCATAAAAGGGATCCAAACGATGGGAAGCATCGGAAGATTGAATAGATTAAAGAACAGAAATAAACCGATAATCAAGAAGCCGACCATCGTTAGATACGCTTTCTTTCTTCGAATCATCTCGGATTTTGAAATATTGAATTCCGTTCTAATCCCTCCTTGTCCGTTACTACTTCCATATTACCGATACAAAACCTAACTGATTCCATTATATTGTGAAATGACATTTTTATCATTCATAATTCTGTCAACGAATTGCTTTATCTTTCAACTAAGTTTCGATTCACTCCATGTATTTAAAACATAGTTTTAACTTGTCATATAAACTATTATATTCTTTTTCGTACACATCGTTTTTCTCTAAACCTCGAAAAGCGATTGTTTGATTGTTCTCAGTTTCACTGTGTGACCTTTGACATCGAGACTACCGTCTCCACATGCACGGTTTGTGGGAACATATCGACCGGCTGGATGATTTTCGTTTCGTAACCTTTCGAGGTAAAGATGGCCAAATCACGCGCCAACGTCCCCGGATCACAGGAAACATAAATTAATTTTCGCGGTGCGTAACCAACGATCGCCTCAATGGTTTCTTGGTTCAGTCCTTTGCGTGGCGGATCGACGATGATGATGTCGACCTTGATGTCGGAAGATGCAAGTTTTATCGCAACTTCACCCGCATCGCCGGTGTACCAAGAGACATTATCGATGTGATTGAGGATCGCGTTTTGTTTCGCATCGTTGATGGCTTGTTCGACCACTTCCACACCGATGACATGTTTGACATGTCGACTGACATAGAGTGCGATCGTTCCGACCCCGCAATAAAGATCCATGACAGTGTCGGTGGGTTTGAAATCCGCGAACTCGACGACTTTATCGTAAAGGACTTTCGCTTGGATCGGATTGACTTGGTAGAACGATTTCGCGGAAATCGTAAAGACGCAATGACCCAGCGTATCTTTGATCGTCGAACTTGGGGTCAAAGCGATTTCTTCGTCACCTAAAATCACGTTGTCTTGGCGTGTATTGATGTTTTGGACGATCGCTTGGATTTGCGGGAAGGTATAACTTAACTCTTTCACGAGTTGTTCCTTAAGAATCAGGGATTTCTCGGAAGTGATCAACACGACCATGATTTCCTCGCTAACATCACCGCGTTTCAGTAAAATCCAACGTAAGGTTTCCGGGAAAATATGTTTATCGTTATAGAATTCGGTGATGAAGGTTAAGATATCGTTTTGGATTGTGCTTTGAAGGTGACAATCCGTAAAAGCGATAATGTCATGGGTTTGCGCACGATAGAATCCGCAAATCATCTTGCCTGACTTATCTTTTCCGACCGGAACTTGGACTTTATTGCGATAACGCCACGGTGTTTCCATCGTGATCAACGGTAAAGGTTGAAGATCCAGCTTTGCGACGTTGGCGATCAACTGAGAGACTTGGTTATACTTGAAATTCGCTTGTTCCTCGACGCTGAAATGTTGGATCTGACAACCGCCGCAGGCCGAAGCGATCGGACAGCGCGGTGTGACACGTTGCGAGGAATGTTGGATCAATCTTCGCACTTTCGCATAGGCATAGTTTTTACGTAATGCGGTGATTTGGACTTCGGCGGTTTCCCCGACCATGAGTCCTTTCACAAACAAAACAAATCCGGCGTCTTTTGCGACACCGAATCCGTTGTTATCATAATCGACGGCCGTTACCGTCAGGGTATCGAATACCTTCATGAAAGAAAAGAGGGGGTTCCCCTCTTAGTTCCCTTCGGTTGAGTTTTCGGTCTCATCCGGTTGGTTTTTCGCTGCCAATGCATCTTGTAAGGCTTTGGCGATTTCAGGATCCAACGGTTTGGAAACTTCTTGGATCGCCCATGTTTCCATATTCGCATTTTTAACGAGAATGAATTGGAAATAGGTCGCTTCATCCGGTTTATTTTTCAAATTAAAGACGGTAATCTCAAGATCATACATTTTCTTGACTTCATCGGACTTGAAATACGTCGCCACCGGCAAGGCAGTATCGATCTGTTGGTAGACTTGTTTGGTCAATTCGCTGATTTCCGTAGCGATCAAGGTATCCGTCGTATCGATGGTAATCCGTAACGTCGCAGCCCGTAAGTTTAGGGACGCTTCTTCGACACCGGTCAATCCGGAGATCGATGTATCCAAGGCAGCGACTTTCTCTTGGGTGATCGCCGGGTTTAAATCATTGGTGAAACGGCTTCCGAAAAGCGGGGTTCCCGTTCCTAAGGTCGCACCGAAAATCAGATATGCCAAGATTCCGAACGGAATCAAAATAATGACGATACCGATTACCAATATGACGGCGGAGACGGAAATCCGTCTACGTTTCTTTGTCTTTTTCGTTGTTTTTTGTGTCATCGTAGTCACTCCTCAGAGGTTATTATACCTTATATCCCTCTTTTTTGTATACAAGGCATTCAAAAGTGCTTACCCCTGCGTGCTTCTGTCGTTGTGTTTCGCACTGAAATCACGCGTAACGATCTGAAATACCGCGACCGCGTCGACGTGTTTCTCTGAGAACGAAAAATCGTCGCGTCCGGTCTGCGTCTTCATAAGTAGTAATAATGCTTCCCTTTTATCTGTCGGATCACTTAGAAACGTAACGTTTCCTGTACCGATGATACTAGAGAATGCGAAACCGAAATCGCAAGCTACGTTTCCCTCGATCAACGCATGATCGCAATCCATTTCGAAACAAACGTGCGGATTGGTCGTCAAGATATCGATTTTGCGTCCGGCTTTGGCACTATGGAAGGTCAATGTGAGTTCACCCTCATTGAACCGATATCCATAGTTGAGCGGGACAAGATAGGGTCGACCGTTGTCGACCATCGCGATACGAACGATCTTACAAGCGTCCAGGATCTTGATGATTTCGCTACTCTCCGTGATTTCACGTTCTTTTCTGCGCATGGGTTTCCTTACTTGCGGTTGGATTGTAACCGCGTTCTTCTTTGCGTATACTGAGACTATGGAGGTGTAGTAATGGAACCATATTGGATTGAAGGAATTTCAAACCCCGCGCGACGCGCTTTGGAGAATGCGGGGATTCGTCAGCCCCAGGATTTTCAACGCTTTCGGAAAGTCGATGTCGAAACGATGCATGGCATCGGACCTCACGCAATAGTGCGAATCATCGCGTTGCTTGAGAAACTGGGGATCGAATTCAAGAAAGATTAATGAAGAACTTACGGTTTACGCTTTTGGAGCGCTTCTGAAACCAATTTGTTGGTGAGGGCGGGATTGGCTTGCCCTTTGGTTTTCTTCATGACCTGACCGACGATGAATCCCAATGCGCGATCTTTTCCGTTATGGAAATCGATGACGGATTGAGGTTGTTGGTCCAAGGTTTCCTCGATAATGACAAGTAATCCGTCCGTATCGCTGACTTGCTTCAGACCTAAACGTTCCACGACTTCCGTAAACGGTTCGCCAAAAATCATATGCGGGAAGACTTCCTTGGCTTGCTTCGAAGAGATGATCCCGTCTTGGATGCCATTGACCATCATTGCGAGATTCTCGGGAGTCAATTTGTTTTGCGGGGTGAAGAGTAATAACGGATCGATGACGGCCAACACTTCGGAAATGCACCAATTGGCCGCGATCTTCGAATGTCTCGTGAATTTCAGGACTTCATCATAGAAGTCGGACAAATCTTTGTTTTGCGTCAGGATCTTCGCGTCATATTCCGAAAGGCCGATCGACAGATAACGGGCGTAACGTGCTTCCGGTAGTTCGGGCAAGGTATCGATGATCTCTTGTATCCATGATTGCGAGAGACGTACCGGCGGAATGTTGGGTTCGGGGAAGTACTTATAATCGACGCTTCCCTCTTTTTTACGCATCAAGACTGTCGTTTTCGCGACGTCGTCATATCGACGGGTCGCTTGTTGGACGCTTTCCCCGCTATCGAGAAGGGCGGATTGACGTTGCACTTCGGCTTCGATCGCGATCTTGATATTGTTGAGGGAGTTTAGATTCTTGATTTCGGTCTTGACCCCATATTCGCTGGCACCTTCGGGGCGCAAGGAAATGTTGATGTCACAACGCAACGATCCTTCTTCCATCTTGACATCGGAAACACCGAGGTAATACAGGATGGCTCTGAGTTTTTCCACATAGGCGACGGCTTCTTCCGCGTTACGCATATCCGGTTCGCTGACGATCTCGACCAACGGCGTGCCGGCACGATTGTAATCGATCCAGGTTTCGGTGGCGTAATGGAACTGTTTGGCAGTATCTTCTTCCATATGCAGACGATTGATTCGGACTTTCTTCTCACCTTGCGTGGACGGAATCATCACGAATCCTTCCGAACCGATGGGATGAAACTGTTGGGTGATCTGAAATCCTTTGGATAAATCCGGATAGTAATAATTCTTACGATCGAAGCGGATCAAGGGATCGATTTGCAGATTCAGCGCGGCGCAGGCTTTGATCGCTTGACGGACCGCGTTTTTATTAAGACTGGGTAGTGTTCCGGGATGCGCTAGATCGATTTCGTTGACGCAACTGTTGGGATGCTTCGCGAAACTGACCGGTGCGGGCGAAAACATCTTAGTGGCGGTCTTCAACTCGCAATGGATTTCGATCCCGATAACGGTTTCGTACTTCATCTTAGGCCACCTCCTTGATTTGGTCAGCCAGTCCGGTCGCTTGTTCGATGGCCAAGGCCAAATCCAAGGTCGTCTGCTCGTCATATAGATTACAGGTCACATTGACACCGACCGGTAAGCCGGCTTTATATCCCAGTGGAACGGTGATCGACGGGTAACCGGAAAAGTTCCCCATGACCATGAAGTTCTCCGCAATCAGATAGGTGTTTGAGAGTTGGTCCAGGGATGTATCATTCAGTTTCGGCGCGACGTTCGCCGCAGCCGGTGCGATCAACCCGTCGACTTCGCTCAGTGCTTTCTTGAGGTCTTCCACGATCAAGCGACGAACTTTCTGCGCTTTGCGGAAGAGTTTATCTTGGTTTTCCACAAACAACGCATACGAACCGATGACGAAACGTTTGCGGATCAGTTTTCCGAAACCTGCAGTACGGGAGTTGGTCATGACTTCGTCCACGTCGTCCCCGTCTTTCTGAACGCCGAAACGCAGTCCGTCGAGGTTGGAATGGTTCGCCGTGGCTTCCGCGTTGGCGATGATATAGTACGTCGGTAAGATTGCACTCAATAAATCTTGGTTCATTTCGATTTCGACGATTTCGGCACCTCGCTCATTAAGTTTGGCGATCAATCCGTTAAACATGCCGAGAATTTCCGGATCTTGGATCGCATCGAGCACATTGGTTAAAATTCCGATTTTCTTACCGTGCAGATCCGCATTGAGTTTCTCACGATACGGTTCGACCGATAAATCGAGGGACGTCATATCACGATCGTCGCGACCGGCCAAGACTTCCAAAGAGGTTGCCGCATCGCCGACATTGCGGGTAAAGAATGCGACGTGATCCAGCGAAGAAGCATAGGGAATGATCCCGTAACGGGAAATTCGACCATAGGTCGGTTTGAATCCGACCACGCCATTAAACGAAGCGGGTTTACGGACCGAGTCTCCGGTATCACTACCAATCGCAAACGGAACGACGCCGGAGGCGACCAAAACGGCACTTCCGCCCGAAGATCCGCCTGACATGCGGCTCAGATCGTAGGGGTTGTATACAGGACCGGTCGCGGCGCTTAAGTTGGTACCGCCCATACCGAATTCATCCAGCGAAGACTTCGCGATCAACACCGCGCCGGCGGCTTTGAGTTTCTCGACGATCGTCGCGTCATATTGCGCGATGTAATTACCTAAAATGCGACTTCCGGCGGTCGTCAGGATGCCTTTGGTATTCACATTGTCCTTCAGAACGATCGGGATTCCATACATTTTCCCATTCGTATCCGCTTGTTTCAGCTCTTCCAACCGGGATTGCGGATCGACGAAACTGACGATCGCGTTGAGTTTCTCCTGAACGACTTTCGCCTTATCCAAGGCTTGCATTACCGCGGTTTGCGGATCATTTTTTATTTTATAGTCGTTGAAGTTCATTAGCCTACCACCTTGACCGTAACGAAATGGTCCTTGGCCTTACGCGGTGCGTTGGCCATCGCTTCTTCGACCGTAAACGTATGTCCGATTTCATCTTCACGCATAAAGGATGTTTCGGATTCGATGGGATAAACCATCTCCGATACCCCTTCCGTGTCGATCTTATCGAGCAAGCTCATCTGATCAAGCAAGATGCCAAATTCATCCGCGATATCTTTTGCTTCGACGTCGCTGAGCGAAAAACGCAATTGCTTCGCCAACGTCTTGAAATATTCCGGTTCGTATTGTTTCATGGCGTACCTCCTAATACGTATAGATGACAGATATCTTCCCGTCCATGTCGACTTGGATGATCGCGACCGTTTCATCGTAATTCTTGATGTTTGCGATGATCGTCGCATCCTGCGCCGAGAAATTCTCAAGTAGGCTAGCTAAATATTGGGTCAACGCGTGGACTTCCGCGAATGTTTTCGCTTGAATTACGACGTTGATCTTTAAAAAATCAAGTTTCCGGTCGACATAGCGACCTTGTCCGATGATCGCGATGGTTTCAGGGATGAATTTCTTCAACGCATTGCGGACCGATTTTAGTTCGGAAGAGGTGACGCTATCCAGTTTTTCTGCCGCATCGCTGGGGAAAATCACCCATTGTTCGACGTTTTTCGCAAATTGTCCGTCACGCCCAGTGAAATAACCGTCGGCGATAAACCGCCCGGGCAATGTCGCATCGATGCTTGAGCTGTTATAGAGAGTTAGATAGATCGGTATGTCTTCCATATCCGGGATTTTGCGGATATAGGCTTCCAATTTACGTCCCATGTCCGTCCCGTATTCATAGAGCCGCGCATCGCTGATGGATCGTGTGACTTCCACGCCGTTTTCGACGCTGGTTAGATTTTGATTGAGAACGATCGCCAGTGAAACCCCGGCCAGTTTCGGATTGGTCGCACTGCCGGTATAGAAATCCAATTCGACCACATCCGCGACGACGACCGCGTCAAGCACGCTGATGTTTGAGATGCCGGTCGGAAAAAGGCTTCCTTTGGGCGGGTTGAGTCCTTGCGGATTCTCGGTACTTTCCCTTCGGACCAAACTCCCGAGTTCCGTAATGTCGAGCACTTGCCCATCCCCCAAGAGATAATCGTCCGTATCGAAGTGATCCTTCGACTTGTCTTCCAACCGACTCCCGATCTCCAAGATATCCATACGGCTCAAATACGTGCCGTGGTATTGGCGGATTTCAGAGCTGGTGAACGGAATCAACATCGCATATTCCCCTTTTTTGATGGCAGGGGCAACGATATCGGTCGGATCTTCGACCGGTGTTTTCGCACATGCGGACAAGATCATCAGAATGGATATCAGAATCATGATCTTATGTCTCATCCTTGTTCACCTCCTGCAAGAATTCGTCAGCGCTTAGGGTCGTGACGCCCAGTTCGATCGCTTTATCATATTTGGATCCGGCGGATTCGCCGAAGATCACAAGATCGGTTTTCTTGGAGACCGACGATGCGACTTTCGCACCGTGTCCGTTTAACCAAGCTTCCGCATCCGATCGTCCCATCCCTTCGATACTTCCGGTTACGACGACGGTCAGCCCCGCAAAGCGGCTCTGTTTGGGCATTTCCAGTTTACACAACATATTTACACCCTGTTGAATCAACGCCTCGATCAACGCTTGATTGTGCGGTTCATCGAAGAAGTTGCGGATGGATTGCGCGGTGATCGCACCGACATCGTCGGTTTTCGTCAATTCATCCAATGTCGCAGTTTGAAGTCTGTCCAACGATCCGAATGCCAGTGCCAAAGTCCGCGCGGCTTTTTCTCCGACCTGTCGAATTCCAAGTCCGGTCAACAGTTTCTCCAAGGAGTTTGATTTACTGGTTTCGATGGCGCTAAGCAATTTATCGACCGATTTTTCCTTCCATCCGGGCAATCCGATCAATGAAGCACGTATCTCTTTTAAGGTGAATATCGATTCGAGGGTCGAAAGATATCCAAGCGCATGAAACTGTTCGACGGTCTTATATCCCAACCCTTCGATGTTCATCGCATCGCGTGAGGCGAAATGGACGATCGATTCGATGACCCGTGCGGGACAATCGGGATTGATACAATAATGGGAAGCCTCATCGGGATAACGCACCAGATTCCCCCCGCAGCTCGGACAATGGGTTGGATAGACATAGTCGATCTGGGTTCCATTCCGTTTTTCAGGCAAACTGCGGACGACTTCGGGAATGATTTCGCCGGCTTTCCGTACGATGACCGTATCGCCAATGCGGATGTCTTTGTCTCTGATGTTGTCTTGGTTATGTAAGGTCGCAAAGCCGACGGAAGTTCCCGCCAAGCGTACCGGTTCCAGTTTCGCATTGGGCGTGATGCGTCCCGTCCGTCCGACCGTGATGAAAATATCGGAAACGATCGTTTCGGCTTCTTCCGCCGGGAATTTATAAGCGGTCGCCCATCGTGGCGTACGTGCGGTATATCCCATTTTTTCTTGATCCGCAAACCGATCCGCTTTGAGTACGATCCCATCGATTTCATAGGGTAAATTCTCACGTAAGACGGAGAACTCTTCGATCGTCTTCCAGACTTCTTCACTGCCATGACAGCGCTTCGTATATGGGTTGGTTTTAAAACCATGTTCTTTTAGCCACTGTAACGAATCGTAATGCGAGGTCAATCCAAACCGCTGCGCATCCGGGAAATAGTACCAGAAAGCATCCAAACCACGCTGTAAAGCGACGGATGAATCCAGCTGCCGGATCGTACCGGCCGCCGCGTTGCGGGGGTTGGCGAAGAGTTCTTCGCCCAGTTCGTTCTTTTGACGATTGATTTCATCGAAATTCTTCTTCGGTAAATACACTTCCCCGCGCACTTCGATCTCTTCGTTCACATCGATAAATCGAGGTAAGGATTTGATCGTTCTGACATTATGGGTAACATCTTCGCCGACTTGTCCATCGCCGCGCGTTACCGCGTAATTAAGTTTCCCGTCCAAGTACCACACCGACATGGCCAATCCGTCGATTTTGAGTTCGGCGACGATCGTATCGCTACCGGTCTCTTCAATGACGCGTTTCACAAACGCGTCCGTTTCTTCTTTATTGTATACATTTCCCAAACTCAACATCGGCCGTTTATGTTTGATTTTCACAAACGTATCCAATACGACCCCGGACACTTTATGGGTCGGTGAATCCGGATCATCGAATTCGGGAAAACGCTGTTCCAAGTCGATCAACTCACGCATCACTTGATCGTAATGCGCGTCGCTGACCGAAGGCTTGTCATTAGCGTAATACTCGGTATTGTACTGTTGGATCAATGATCGAAGTTGATCGATTCGCGCTTTACTCATGCGACGCCACCTTCCTTGGTCAACGAGGGATGAGCTGCCATGATCCGTTTTACGCCATGCGGATAATCGAAGGCAATGTCGGCGATGCCGTCCGTCCCTAAATTGATGACGATGCCCGATCCGTATTGGGGATGGTTGACCTTATCCCCTTTCTTGATTTTGATTTTCGGTTTCTTGACCGTTTCATCCGGAAAAGTCGTCGCGAATACTTTCTCGGTAAACGAAAGTTTGGTTTCTTTCGGAACCGCGTATTCGAAGTTGACGCCGATATGTTCGATATGCGCATCGTCGATCTCGTCCACGAAACGCGAACGCGTCCGTGGCTTTCCTAAGATCATACTGAAGCCTTGGCTATCCGTCAGATAAAGACGGTTACGTGCCCGTGTATACGCGACATACGCTAAGCGACGTTCTTCTTCGATTCCGCGATGACCTTCGCTCATGGCACGTTCGTTGGGGAACACGCCATCGCTTAATCCGACCACGAAAACAGTGTCGAACTCCAATCCTTTGGCCGCATGCACGGTCATCAACTGCACGAAATCCCCGCCCATGATATCGTTACGGTCACCATATAAGCTGACCATCTGTAGATATTCATCCAGTTTGGCATCCGGATAATTTTGGGAAAAAGTCTCGACGTCGTTGATCAATTCCTTGATATTTTCCAACCGGTCGACTTCGTGGTTCTCCTCCAACAACGCTTTTAATCCGCTATCGTTGGCCACCATCTCCAACACTTGCATCAAGGTCATCGATTCGGATTTGGTTTTCCATTTCTCGATCATTAAAACGTAATTGTCCAACGAATTCTGGATTTTTCCGCTAAACATTTTTTCTTTTTTGAGCTGTTCGTACATCGAACAATCATTCTTTTTGGATCCTTCACGCAAGGTATCGATGGTTTTATCCCCGATCCCTCTTCTCGGTTTATTGACGGTACGCAACAAAGCCAAATCATCCCCATGGGTAATCATACGCAAATAGCTCAACATATCCTTGACTTCTTCACGGTCAAAAAAGCGTGTTCCGCCATAGATGACATAGGGGATATGCGAATCCAATAACCCTTTTTCGATCGAACGTGACAGATAATTGGAGCGATATAAGATCGCCATATCGATATAATTGGTCTGTTTGCTTTTGTCCGGATCATTCTTTAGTTGTTTACACTTCTCCGCGACCCAACGTGCTTCGTATTCTTCCCCCGGAAAGGTGCTATGTAAGATCTTCCCTTTGGATTCACGTTTGGTATACAGGTCCTTGTCGACACGGTATTTATTGTTTTTGATGATCGAATTGGCTCCGTTGAGGATATCGGGTGTCGAACGATAATTCTCATTGAGGATGATGGTCTCGGTCGGTGTGAACTCTTTTTCGAAATCCATAATGATATTCACATCCGCCCCACGCCAGGTATAAATGGTTTGGTCCGGATCACCGACCACATAGACTTCGTTTTCCGTCCCTGCCAATTGTTTGATCAGTTTGTATTGTACGTTATCGATATCTTGGAATTCGTCAACATGGATAAAGGAAAACCGCCGTTGCCATTTGCGTTGGATGTCCATGTACAGGTCGAACATTTTGACGGTTACGAGAAGAAGATCATCAAAATCCAGCGCATAGAGCGCCTTTTGACGATTGACATAATACGCATAGACCTTCGCTTTTTCCTTTTCGCCGAAATGTTCTCCGGCCAAAATCATCGCCCGCTCGATCGTGATTTCGGCGGCCTTATTGTTTGCGATATAGTCCAACATCGAACCTAAGCTGTATTTCTGTCGATCCAATCCGATTTCCTTGTACGCTTCCTTCAAGATGCTTTTCTGATCTTCTTGGTCGAGTACCGTGAAATTGCGCGGCAAGTTCATCGACGGGCAATCTTCGCGTAAAATGCGCACACACAAGGAATGGATCGTGCTTAAATGGACCCCCGCGGCGCCGTCTCCCAGCATCCGGTGGATCCGTTCTTTCATTTCATTGGCTGCTTTATTGGTAAAAGTGATGGCCAATACCGAATTGGCCGCCACACCTAAATCTTGGATCAAATGGACCATCCGGGTCGTCAGCACTCGGGTTTTCCCGCTGCCGGCCCCGGCGATCACGCGAACATAGCGGCTCTTGGTGAGAACCGCCTGTTTTTGATTGGGGTTAAGTTGTTGGAGAAAAGACACAGGATCACCTCCGGAACATTATACCAAAATTCCCCTCTTCTTAATAGTACGGGGCGTCCACATTCATGGACATACGTACTTGTATTTCGATGAGGGGAAGTGTAAAATTAAAAGGCACATGGCCCGTTGGAGAAGCGGTTAACTCACATGCCTCTCACGCATGGATTCGCGGGTTCGAACCCCGTACGGGCTACCATGAAACACATTGCCGATCGAAGCGATCGGCTTTTTTTATCCAAAAGGAAAAACCCTTGCGGGTTTTTAGAGTTCTCTGAGTTTATGCAACCCGACTTTCGTACGGTGGATGGCTTCTTCTTTTCCCAAAATATATGGGATTTCAAGCGCTCCACCCGGGGTAAACTGCTTACCGGTAACCGCGGTGCGGATCGGCCAATAAACCTGCCCATTCTTCATTCCGAGTTTCTCGGGAAGTTGTTGGATCCGAACCTGGAGTTCATCGACGCTTTCCCAGTTTTCGATCGCGTTGTAGACGTCAAGCGATGCTTCCAACGCTTTGATGCAGATTTCCTTATCGGTCTTCATCTTCTTGTGGAAGTACATTTCGACGTCATACTCCGGCAGTTCGTCGATGAAATCGACCATTTCCGGAATTTCGGACAAGATCGCGACCCTCTGTTGTAACATCTTGCTGACTTCATGCAAGTCGCAGACACGGTGGATCGAAGAGGTCAGCCAAGGCAGAGCGAGTTGGTGGAATTCATCCAAACTCATCGCACGCAGATACATCCCGTTCATCCATTTCAACTTTTCGATGTCGAAGATCGCCGGCGATTTCGAACAACGTTTGACCGAAAATGCCTTGGTTAGTTCTTCAAGGGTGAAAATCTCTTGTTCGCCCTCCGGGCTCCAACCTAGAAGCGCGATATAATTTAAGACCGCTTTGCCTAAGTAACCTTTGGATACCAAATCTTGGAACGAGGCATCACCGTTGCGTTTCGATAATTTATTTTGTTCGTCTTTCATGACCGGCGGTAAATGGACATAGGCCGGACGTTCCCAACCGAAGCTATCGTAAATCAGGTTGTATTTCGGGGTCGAGGATAAATATTCGTTTCCGCGGACGACATGGGTGATCGCCATCAAATGATCGTCGACCACGTTGGCGAAGTTATAGGTCGGAAATCCATCCGACTTCAACAAAATGCTTTCATCCAAAATATCGCGTTCAACAACGATTTCCCCATACACTTCGTCATGGTAGACGCAAGCTTCTCCGGGAAGAATCGTCTGACGGACGACATAGGCTTCACCGGCGTCGGCTTTCGCCTGCGCTTGCGCGTTGGTGAAGCGATGGCAGGGATCTTGGTATTTAAACGGAGTACCGGCCGCGTCGGCCGCATCGCGTTGAGCCGTGATGTCTTCTTCGCTACAGAAACAGTAATGTGCTCCGCCGACTTCGATCAACTTATGGGCGTATTCCTTATAGATCGGTAAACGTTCGGATTGGGTATAGGGTCCAAAGTCTCCACCCACATCCGGTCCTTCGTCATGGATCAGTCCGACGGAAGCCAAGGTATCGTAAATGATGTCGACCGCGCCTTCGACGTAACGGTTTTGGTCGGTATCCTCGATGCGTAAAATGAAATCGCCGTCCTGTCCTTTGGCGACCAAATATTCATACAAAGCGGTACGCAGATTTCCGATATGCATATATCCGGTCGGGCTCGGTGCGAAACGTGTTCTTACTTTTGTCATGGTATCATCCCTTCGTGTGTGATTATTATAGTATAGTTTGAAACTTCGTGCCATAAAATACCGAAGTTTATTGATTTTTGAGGCGTAAATCGGTAGAATAAGAGTTGCCCTTTAGGCAAGATTGGGGTATCGCCAAGCGGTAAGGCACCAGACTCTGACTCTGGCATTCCGAAGGTTCGAATCCTTCTACCCCAGCCATTTCAAACCCGACGCCATCCGGCGTTTTTGTTTATGATATAATCGCAAGTGAAGGAGATCCACTATGAGACAAATCGCGACGCATTGGAAAGACTACGAATGCATCGACGCCGGCGGCGGCGAAAAGCTGGAACGTTGGGGCGATATCGTTTTACGCCGTCCCGATCCGCAAGCCGTTTGGCCGATCACGGACGAAAACGGAATGTGGCGCAAACCGCATGCCCATTATCACCGCAGTAAGGCTGGTGGCGGCGAATGGGAGTTTATACGTAAGTTTCCGGAAATCTGGACGATTTCGTTCAACGAGTTGACGTTCAAAGTCTCGCCGACCGGGTTCAAACATACCGGGCTTTTCCCCGAACAAGCGGTAAACTGGGTATGGATGCAAGATAAAATACGTAAAGCGAATCGCGAGATCCGCGTCTTGAACTTATTCGCGTACACGGGTGGCGCGACCATGGCTTGTGCTTCGGCCGGAGCGGCGGAAGTCGTCCATGTGGATGCGTCCAAAGGCATGATCCAGTGGGCAAAAGAAAACATGGCGCTTTGTCATCTGGAGAACGCAACGATCCGGTTTATGATCGATGACGTTTTGAAGTTTGTGGCACGCGAAGAGCGTCGCGGACGGACCTATCATGCGATCATCATGGATCCTCCCAGTTACGGACGAGGTCCCAACGGTGAAATCTGGAAACTGGAAGAACAATTATATGATCTGGTCGAAGCATGCGCGAAGATTCTGGATCCCAATCCCTTATTCTTCTGTGTCAATGCCTATACGACGGGATTTTCAAGTATCGTCTTGGAGAACATCTTAAATTTAAGTTTACGCCCGCGTTTTCCGCAGGCGACGATTACCGCCGGTGAGATCGGCTTACCGATCACCCACAAAGGTTGGATCTTACCGTGCGGGATCTATGGAAGGATGAGCTTGGATGAACATCCTGTTTGAGGATAACCATCTTTTGGTGGTGGTCAAAGAACCCAATGTACCGATGCAGGAAGACGAGAGTCAAGACTTGGATCTTCTTACCATGGGGAAGGAATATCTAAAGAATAAGTATGATAAACCGGGCAACGTCTATCTGGGACTGGTCCATCGCTTGGACCGACCGGTCGGCGGGGTCGTGGTGTTTGCGAAAACCTCCAAAGCTGCCGCGCGATTAAGCGAAGCGGTCCGGACGCACCAACTTCATAAAGAATACCTAGCGATCATCGAGGGCGAATTGCCCGATCGCGGGACATTGAATGATTATCTACGCAAAGATACGCAACACAATACTTCGAAAGTCGTCGATGCGAAGGATCCGGAAGGCAAACTTTCAACCCTACGCTTCGAAGTCCAAGAGCGTTCTGATTCTTTGAGTTTGGTGAAAATCGAACTGATTACCGGTCGATCCCATCAGATTCGCGTACAGTTCAGTTCACGCAATACGCCCTTATGGGGCGATGCGCGCTATAATTCGGGATCCAAGGCCGGTCAACAGATCGCATTGTGGGCATTTCGCTTATCGCTTCCCCATCCCGTCACCAAGGAAACATTGATTTTCACCAGTCTTCCGCCGCAATCTTTTCCTTGGAGTCGTTTCAAAAGCCAAAAACCGGTGTGATCCGGTTTTTTAGAGCGATTTAATGAGTTTTCGTAATATCGATAGACTATCCATGGTCCCTTCGAAGCCGATTTCGGGTTCAAGGCTTAATACGCCTTCATACCCCGAATCCTTCAGGATCCGCAAGATCTGACTGTACGGAACTTCGCCTTTTAGAAGAGGTACATGTAAGTATGGCTTGTGTAACCCTTCCACGAAATGGTAGTCCTTGATATGCATGTGGGCGATATAAGGTAAAATCAACCGTAACTCCTCGATCAGCGAACCTTCGAGATATCGTAACGGGATCCGATCCACGTTGGCGCGATAACTGTTGGCAGGATCGTACAGTAGTTGAAGATGCGGCGAATCGATCTTCTTCACCACGTCCAATGTCATTTTTCCTTTTTGAAGAATGCAATGCGGACAGTTCTCCATCACTAAAGTGATTCCGGCTTTTTCAGCCATGGTAATCGCGATCGATAAACTGCGTACCATCGCTTCTTGGTCGCTGGTGTCACCGACGATCTTACGGTTTTCCGGCGCGCGGAAAGGAAAAATCCGGATCATCGTACAGTCAAGTTGTTTGGCGATGTCGATCGTTTTGCGTAAATAGGATAAATGTGTCGGTAAATCCCCGCGGATCGTCACGAACTCCGAACTGAACTCCTTGAGTTGATCGTTGGGATAGAGAGGCGTCATTAAAAACAAGGTCGAAGCCAGGCAATGGACATGCAAATCATAGAAATTCGTCAGGTTCTTGATTTTAGTGACTTCCGCTTCATCCAACTGCTCGATCGTTTTTCCCCAAAGCGAATGAATCTCGATGCGGTCCATTCCTTCTTCCGATATGATGCGGCACGCGGTCTCGAAATCCTGCGAGATTTGATCCGTGATGATACTTAGTTTCATGATGCGCCCCCTTTCGCCGGATACACATCTGTCTTTTATTTATCATACCACTTTTAACATAGTCAAACACATAAAAAAAGCGTTTCCGTCGCTTGTGGAAACGCTTTTTACGTTTAGCTAGACTTGGGTCGCACCAACAAGCCGGCGATGATTCCCAAAATTGAAACTGAGAGATAGACAGCGACCAATTTATTCTGAAAACCTCCGTAAACCGCGGTCGCGGCGCCGATGATCGCAAAGATCGGAAACATGAGTCCATAAACCCAACTTTCCACTTTCTTCGCAAGGAATTCCTTGATGACACCGACATAAATCAAAATCATGAAGATATAAATCAAGATGATGGACATCTCATCCACGGACATGTTTTGAAACATCGACCAATTGAACACGATCACGCCGGTCGTACTGGCGAAATGCAAGGCGAGCCAGACAAGACTGATCAAGAAAGTGAAAATCGAGGAAAACATGGGGATATCGTACTTTTCGGAAACGGACGCGAAGCGTTCGCTCTTGAAGATTTCTTTACGTAATCCTAAAGCATACGGTAAGCGGATGTATCCGAGGATCAATCCGTTGACCGTGCCCAAAATCGAAATGACGACCGCGGTCAACACGAAGCGGTAGCCGACGGCTCCGAAGAATTTCTGGGCGAAGACGCTGACGGCACCATCCCCTAATTCCAAGACTTTATCCGGTCCTAAGACCGCGTTGATCCCGACGAAATACGCGATATAAATGACCATGATCAACAACGGGGCGAAGGTCAGCGCCAAGGGTAAGTTACGTTTGGGATTTTTGATTTCGTGGGCGATCGACGGTGCGACTTGCCATCCGTCAAACGCAAACGCGACCGGTACCAAGGCTGCGAAGAATCCGGCACCCAACATGCGGGTGTCAGCGAAATGCACGACGGTCGCGGGGTTTCCGAACGCTAGACCCAAGAACGCCAAGATGATCAACGCGCCGACCTTCGTCAACATCGCGAAGCTTTGAAACTTTCCGGCGCCTTTGGTGGCGAAGCTGTTAAAGGTAAAGAAGATAACCAAAATCAATAGCGTGATGACCCATTGGGTCGGCGAGAAAGGGAAACCCCAACTCTGCGCCCAAGCTAAAGGCAGTCCAAATAACGCTCCGGCCTGTGTCCATCCGAAGAGTTCCGAGATATACATCGCGGAGACCCATGAAATGACGGCGACCAACGCGGGATAATAGAACATGATTTGAAACCAACCGGCCAAATAACCCAATGTCTTTCCCCAGGTCATTTCGCAATACGTAATCAAGCCGCCGACGTGTTCGTCGCGTTTCGCTAAGACCGCGATCGTCAAACCGCCGAAGATGATACCGAAGCCTCCTAAAATCCATGCGAGAACCCCTAAGAAAACCGAACCTCCGACGTTGGATAGGATGTTATCGGTCTTAAAAAAGATCCCCGATCCGATGACGATCCCGACAATCATCGAAATGGTCGTCAGTAAACCGAACTTCCTTTTCTGTGTAGTCTCCATTTTCATTCCCTTTCATGCAAAGCGTTGCAAGATGTTTCAATTTTACTTGATAGAGCACTTTACGTCAAGGTTTCGCGGAAATGTACGTCCAATGTCGGAAAACATGCGTTAAGTTAAAAAAGACCCGACATCGGTCAGGTCAGATTTCCAATCTTCAGGTTATAGTCATGCAACTTCTGTAACGCCCGTTCTTCAAGGGAATCCATCGAAGTTTGGGTGATACTGTCGAGCGAAATCAAGGTGGCTCCCGTAACGGTGCCATAGGGATCCAAGAGTCCGATTTTGACGAACGCATCGTCGAGATGTTGGACAAAGCCGGTCAGATCATAGACTCGGCTGTCGAGGATTTCAAGTGAAACGACGGTTTGCGATTGATGGGCGTTTTCAAGGAACCCGGTCAATAGATCGGTTTCGGTCGGCGCCAACGCACGATGCGCATCGCCTTGGATTTTCCATAACGTCGTGATGCGATTGACCAATTGCGTATCCGCTTCGGCACGAAAGACGATGTCCAACGGAATACATGAGTACCCATCCGCTCTTCCCAGCGGATCGATCCGTTTGAAGACAAACCATTCCTCGAAAACCATCGCCACGATCCCTGCGACATATTCGTTGGGTCGCAGATCGTTGGTGAAGATCAAGATCGGTTTGTTTAATTCCATACTCGCGGCGAGCAGATCATCGATCGATCCAAAGGGCGTTTCGGCGTTCGGATGGATTTTATACGTTGCTTTGGGCATGTTTACTCCTTTTCGCTTTCAAGTGCGTCGACGATCGCCATCAAGATCGCTTTACTGCTATAGGTCGCGCCGGAAATACTGTCGACTTCAAGCGATTGTTTTTCAAGGATGATTTCGGGTAATCCTTCCGCCGCTTGTCCCTGCCCGGTCACATGTTTATCGATCGTGATCGATTGGTAGGCATGATCGGCGATCGTGACGGTCACTTTTACGCTGATCGGAAAACTGTCATAGGAACCCTGGTAACTGCCATCGGAAATCAAGGTCAAATCCACATCTTCGATCGTACGTTTCGCCAATCGATTCAGGTTCTCATTCATGAAGTTATAGGCAAGTATCCCGCCAAGCGTAATGATCACCACAAAGACGAGTATGATTTTGAGGGCTTTTTTCATGTCATTGCGCGAAGAACGCCAAGATTTCATCTTTGCGATTTTCGCAATCCTCCTTTGCGAGTTGATACATCGTTTCCATTTGTTCGACATTTCCCGAGAAGCGACGTACGCCGCAATCGCGAGTCGGTTGAATCAAGATCGCGTTGCCTTCTTCTTGGAGTTTTCGAACCATGTCCATTTCATCGTTGTATACCTTTGTCCTGGCACGGAAATCCTTAAGCAGGGTCTTATAGTTGAAGTAGATCAAATCCAATAGGAATTGAGTAAGTTTACCGTTTGGTTTGCGTACAAATCCCGGATCTTTCGTAACGACCACGAAGAATTTCTTCGCGCCGATCTCCTTCGCCCGTCCGACCGGCACCATGGTCGTGATACCACCGTCCAAGTATTTGGTTCCGTCGATCTTGACGCTGCGACCAGCCAAAGGCAAGGTACAGGCTGCACGTAGGAATTGGAGATCATCGTCCATTGAACGTTGATCGATCCAGATCGTTTTCTGTTGTTTAAGGCTATATACGCCAAATTCTAACGTTTGATCGATCGATTTGAGTCGTTTCGCATCGAATTTCAGAATTTTCTTGAGGACTGTCTCAAAAAGATAGGCATATCCGACCGGGGTCCCCTCACGTAACAGCGGACGTAAGCCGATGTTTTTGGATCCTCCCGCATACTTGACCGATGTGTCATGCAAAGCCTCGATGTCTTTTAACAGGTAGTTACAGGCATGCATCGCGCCGCTTGAAATCCCGACGACCGTTTGCGCCTCGATGCCATGTTCGATCAACCAAACCAAGACCCCGGCGGTATAACAGCCCCGTAGGCCACCGCCTTCCAATACGATTCCGACGTTCATAACGGACCTCCTTTAAAATAATGCGCTGAATAGCTTTAAGATCGCTCGCCCAAGGCGGACGAAGAAATTTGTTTTCAAACAATCTTCATATGTGATTTCGATACATTTATCCAATGTTTCGACGAAATCTTGCTTGATCTTGGTTAATACCGGATGATCCAACAGTAACATCCCGCATTCGAAATGTAGGTAGTAACTGCGGAAATCCAGATTCGACGTTCCGACGATCGCCGCGGTATCGTCGATGATCATCACTTTCGAGTGGACGAAGCCAGGCTTGTATTCGTAAATCTTAACCCCGTTCTTGGTGAACTCCTCATAACTGCTGCGTGTCACCTCAAAGACATACCATTTATCGGGGATGTGCGGAACCATGATACGTACGTCGACTCCGCTTTTCGCCGCGATGTTTAAGGCTTGCGTCATTTCGTTGTCGACGACCAGATAGGGCGTCATGATGTAGATGTACTTCCGTGCCGCCGCGATCAGATTCAGATGGGTCGTCTCGCTGATTAACTCGTCATCGGTCGGACTATCCGCGAACGGTTGGACGAATCCTTGGGAAAGGATCGGCGATGTCTCGAAATCATAACGGTATCCGAAGTAGTTTTCTCTGGTTTTGGAGGCATACTCGTAAAACTGCAGGAACATGACGGTCAAACTGAAGACCGCTTCCCCCCGCAACATCACGGCACAGTCTTTCCAATGTCCGAACCGTTCTTTTTGATTGATGTATTCATCCGCCAAATTGATACCGCCCACAAACCCGACCCGACCATCGATGACGCAGATCTTACGGTGATCGCGATTGTTCATCTGGATCGCCAAAATCGGCGAGAACGGGTTGAATACGAAGGTTTTGATTCCGAAATCCCGCAAGCGTTGCGCAAATCCATTCGACAGACGGATCGATCCTCCGTCGTCATAGATCACCCTCACATCGACCCCTTGTTTCACTTTGCGTACCAAGATATCTTCGATCGTCGACCACATATGTCCTTCGTTGATGATGAAATACTCCAGGAAGATGAACTTCTCGGCTTTCTCCAGTTCGATCTTCATCGCATCGAACTTCTGTTCGCCCAGCGGATAATACTCGACCTCGGTATTATCGTAAATGGGCATGTGTCCCGCATTCAGGATATAGTTGACTTGACGACCAAACGAAGGATCGATCGCTAACGCACGATCGATGACGTTTTGATCCTGCAACAGTACCGGACTTCCATCCCCGCCCAATTTAATGACACCGGTGCGCAAGGCCTTGGGAACTTTCTTCCCGCCAAACAAAAGATAGGTCAATCCGCCGAACAGCGGTACTGCGAGGATGAAGATCGCCCACGAAAGCTTGTAGGTGGGATTATCGTTATTGTTGATGAGGTAGATGACGATGATAACGCTTAAGACGACCAAGAAATAATACAAGGTCGCAAAGCGGACGCTAAAGAAATAAACGAACGCATAAAGAAGGATCAGTTCGGTTAAGATCATCATTCCGATCGCAAACGGTTTACTAACCAATAAATGATAAATACGTCGCATCGTCCCCCTCCTTTTTATCAGATCCGGAAATCTTCCCTGAAATTGATCGACAAATACTTTAGGTTTTCCATCGCTTTATCCAATCGTTCATGTTCCAGAAGCGTCATCGGTTTGTGCGCATCCACCCCGATGATGACGGGAGCTTTTGTTTCTGCGATGATTTCCCAAAAAGCACGAAACGGATACGGATAGGAAAGTCCTTCATCATATCGCTGTTTCCCATAACGGATCCCATTGGTATTGAGTTCCAAGGGAACGTTATGACGGACCGATGCCTCACAGATCCTGCGCGCCGCTTGATCGCACGCATCGCTCCAATTACGTCGACCCAACATGAAGTAATCCGGATGCGCGATGATGTCCGCATACCCGCGCTCGATCGCCATGACGATTTGGTCGGAATATACCAATACGTCGTTATCATCGGTAAAGTGGTTATATTCCATCGCATCCAAGATTTGGTTGTGTTGCCCGACGATCAGATAATCCGTCTTCTCACGTAGTTTATCGTAATAGTATTCCATCTCAGGAAAGTATTCGATCTCCAGTCCGAGTTTGATTTCGATCTTGCCGGCATATTTCTCTTTGAGATGGTTGATGGATGTAATGTATCCGTCCAATTCTTCCATATTCATCCGATCGCCCCGATGGACGACCCCCGGATAGGGTGTATGGTCGCTGAATCCCAAGATTTGAAATCCCGCGGCAATCGCCGCACGGACATATTGTTCATCGTCGCCGCCCGCATGGCCGCAACGATAGGTATGGGTGTGATAATTGAATAGTTGCATGGTTGACCTCGTTCTTATCTATTATATACGAAAAAAGACCTGATTTTTAGTCTTAGGTCTTCGGTTTAGGTCAGATCTTTGATGAAGATGGCTTTTTCACGGTCTCCTTGCGCATAAAGTTCATGGTTGACGGGAACCGGCACGATCTCTTTAAGGACACATCCGCAGCGTTGACAGGTCTTGTAAGAAGCGATGTTATCCGGGTTGCATGTGATGATCAGCCGCTTCATGCCCATGCCTCGCGCCACCTCAAATAAAAGCATGCACGCTTTGGCTGCGGTATGGTTTCCGCGATAGGGAACGTAGACCGTATACCCGATATTCCCTCCGATGTACAACGTCGGTGTTTCCCCCAAACGCAAGTCGCAACGACCGATGATCTTACCGGAAGCAAGTTCCAAGATATCATAGACAAAAGCGCTGCCCCAACCGTTGGGATCGGGATCTTTCGATCGGGCTGCCAAGACCAGTTCGATCTCGCCGTCCGTGATTCTTTTTTTACGCAACCAATTGAACATAGCGAACCTCTTTTTTCCATTATAGCATGGAATTTCAAGGTTCAAATTCACGAAAAATCAAGCATCGAAAGAAAGCGAAGGCTCATAGACCTTCGCTTTCTGAAGTTGATAGGTGACTTCCACCATCGGACCGTAGGTTTTTGATGAGACCAAGTCAAAGCGTGACTTGATTTCCGGAAAGAGCGGAATTCCTCTTCCGATCAGTTTCGGGATAAAGGTTAGAATGACCTTATCGATCAATCCTTCTTCCAATAACGAAGCCACGATTTGCGCTCCGCCAACGATCCAGATATCCTTCCCTTCCTGAACTTTCAGATATCGTACCAAACGGATCGGATCATTCACAAACTGTACCTGGGCGTTATCTTCACGTCGTTGACGCGTCGCCACGAAGGTG
This sequence comes from uncultured Erysipelotrichaceae bacterium, assembly GCA_942492825.1. Taxonomy (GTDB): domain Bacteria; phylum Bacillota_I; class Bacilli_A; order Erysipelotrichales; family Erysipelotrichaceae; genus GWE2-51-13. The sequence goes on from OW818635.1 coordinate 960,021, forward strand.
GTTTGATCGGGATAGGGCCAAACACCGGGACTGAGTTCATTGACCAGCTGGTCATAAGTAACTCTGCCCATCACTAAACTGTCGACCGTCGAAATGAATTCGTTATACCCGGTTTCGTTGATTTCGAAAGCGGTCAGCCAATCGATTTTTCCGTCGATATCGGCGATATATCCATCTAAACTAACCGCGATATAGAGGACACTTTCTCTCATGTCGTACCTAAGGCGGTATCAAAAACCTTCGCGACGTCCTCTTTGGTCATCGCGCCTTCATGTAATTTGGTTTTACCTAGATAAAAGGTCGGAACGTAATAGTAGTCATAGGTCGCCGCCAAGGCTTGTTCTTTTCCTTCGTTGATCCAGTCGATCTTGATGTCGCGATAACGCTCCTCAAGCAACAGTTCTTCGATGTATTGTTTCGCCTGATGGCAATAGGGACAGAATTTTAAGTAAAATAATGTTAAAGGTTGCATAACTTACCTCCTGAAGATTAGGCATAGTATAGCTCACTTGCACAAGAAATGGCACGATTTTGACTGAAGAACTGTCACGATTTTCCATTCTATCGTATAATCGAAGCAAGAGGAAAAACCATGAACATCGAAATCTACCAATCACCTTTTGTTGATCCTTACGTAAACCTCGGAGTCGAGGAATCCCTCTTTGAAACCTGTCCTGGCGACACCCTGCGTTTCTACTTGTGGCAAAACGCCCATACCGTGGTCATCGGTAAAAATCAGCACGCGTATAGCGAAGTAGATATCGCGAAACTGATCGAAGACAAAGGCAAGCTTGCCCGCCGATCGTCGGGCGGAGGCGCTGTTTACCATGATTTGGGGAACTTGAATTTTACGTTTATTTTGGAAGAAAAAACCTATGACGTAAAACGTCAAATGAACGTCATCGCAGACGCACTGAAATCATTGGGATTCAATGCGCAAGTCAGCGGACGTAACGATATTGAGATCGATGGAGCTAAAGTTTCGGGCAACGCCTTCCTACGACGCAACGGAATCGGATTGCATCATGGTACGATTTTGGTCGATGTGGATAAAGCGAACTTAGGAACGTATCTGACGGTCAGCGAAGCGAAACTCAAACGTAAACAAGTCGCGTCGGTTAAAGCGCGAATCATGAATCTGACCGATCAGAAAGCGGTAAGTATCGATGAGGTGAAAGCGGCGGTGTTGGATGCGGTAAAGCAAAGTTATGGCAACAACATCATCGAAAAAACGCTTCCGATCGAAGGCGCGGCACGTCGTATCAATCAGTTTTCAAGCGAAGCCTGGCTCTATGGAACTTCGTTCGATAAACAGATCAAATTGGAAACCTATCTTTCCTTCGGATCGATCCGTTGGGAATTCGAAGCCGAAGGCGGAATCATTACGCAAAGCGTCGTCTATTCCGATGCCATGGATGTCCCGGCAATCGAACGATTGGCAAATGCGGCGATCGGTCAACCCTGTGATCCGCATCAACTGGCCGACCACTTTGAAACGTTGGACTGGAAAGACGAAATCTTGATCGAACTGATCGAATGGCTCAGGGGGTAACATGACGAAAATCATCATTATCGGCGCCGGTCCGGCGGGAACGGCCGCCGCACTTAAAGCAGCCGAAGCGGGATGGGAAACCGTTCTGGTTGAAAAAGACAAACTGGGTGGCACTTGCCTACAGCGCGGATGCATTCCGACCAAAGCCTTGCTTGAAGAATCCCACATCGTAAAACAAGCCCGTTCTAAACATGGACTTCTCGAAGTTAACGAAGTTGAAATCCACCAGCGTACCCGACAAATCGTCGATGAACTGACGCAATCGTTAACACGTCAAATCAACTCTAAAAAAATCACGGTGCTTCAAGGAGAAGCACGATTCATCGATGAACAATCGATCATCGTCAATGACACGATCCATTCGGCGGACTTCTTTTTGATTGCGACCGGAAGTCGCGATCGTGTGTTTGATTTCCCGGGAAACGCCAAACTTTGGCTCAGCGAAGATGCCTTGACGACACCGCTTCAATCGAACCGAAATCTACTGCTTATCGGCGGCGGGGTCATCGGAATCGAATTGGCCGCCTATTATAACGATCTTGGTCATCGTGTCACGATCCTTGAGAAAGAAGCGCGCATCTTACCCAGCGCACCCAAAGAATTGGCTCAAAGCATCGCGACCGATTTCAAGAAAGAAGGCATTCGTATCTTGACGGGTGTGACTATCCACTCGATTACACAAAACATCGATTATCAAGTGACTTTTAACGATACCGTTGAACATTTCGACCATGTCCTGCTTTGTGCGGGAAGAGTTCCTAATACTTCAACCTTAGGTTTGGATAAAATCGGGTTATCCCATACCTCGGGACTAATTACCGTGGACGAATGTTATCAAACCAACCTTCCGAAGATCTTTGCGGTCGGCGATGCCAGATGTAGGGTTCAATTGGCACACGTGGCGACACGCCAAGCGATCGATGTGATGGAATTTCTGATCTACGGAAAGATACCGCAACCGTTCCATACCCCGTTTGTCATCTACACCCCGGTCCAAGCCGCTTGGATCGGAGCGACGGAAGCGCAACTGATCGCAAATCAAATCGAATACAGAAGCATTCGACAGCCTTTAGGGGCATTGGCGAAGCAGAAAATCAAGAGCGACGGTCGACGTTATGTCAGTTTGCTTGTGGATCCATCCAACCATATCTTAGGCGTTTCCCTCTATATGAGCGAAGCGGGTGAGTTTTTGCCTTTCTTTGGATTATTGATGGAAATGAAGATTCCGTTGGATCAAGCGAAATCCCTCGTCTTCCCCCATCCGACATTGAGCGAAGCGATCGGCGAAATCGCCGCGATCCTTTAATATAGACTCTCTTCTGCGATTGAGTTTTCCACGGTAACACCGTATAATGAAACCAGATATCGTATGAAGGATCCGGGAGAGACCCATTGGGAGCCGAAGGAGCAAAGCGCGCAAACTTTCAGGCAAAAGGACCGGTTCTGGACGAAACTTCGTAGAGAGAGAAATCCGCCGAAGAGGCAATCCGCAAGGAGAATCTTTCAGGCAAAAGGAACGAAGGCGCACATTTATTTGTGCGTCGTTTTTGCGCAAGGAGCACTATGGAAAAGAAAACACCGTTGTATGACATGCATGTGGCAGCAAATGGAAACATCGTCCCTTTCGCCGGCTTTTTGATGCCGGTGAATTATCCGGACGGGATTCTCTTTGAACATCGCTTGGTCCGCAATAAAGCCGGAATCTTCGATGTCAGCCACATGGGGGAACTGGTCATGGAAGGACCAGATGCCCTCGCCAACCTACAGTATCTGATCACCAACGACTTCCGTAACCTTGAAATCGGTTTTGTTCGTTACGGAGTTTTGGTGAAAGAAGACGGTACGACCGTCGATGACCTCTTGGTTTACCGCATGGAAGAGAACAAGTATTTCATCTGTGTCAACGCATCCAACATCGACAAAGACGAAGCGTGGATCCGTTCGCATCTGTTCGGGGATGTGACACTTAAGAACTTCAGCGATGTGATCGGGGAAGTCGCCCTGCAAGGACCCTTAGCCCAATCCATTCTGGAGAAAGTCTGCATGGATATTCCGGCAGGTTACTACACGTTCATGGATTTCGTGACGGTCGCGGGGATCCGCAACTGCATGGTCAGCCGGACCGGATATACCGGCGAGGATGGCTTTGAAATCTATTGCGATAGTAAACAGACCCCCAAACTTTGGCAGGCACTCCTTGACGCGGGAAAAGACGAGGGGTTACAACCCTGTGGTCTGGGATGTCGGGATACCTTGCGTTTGGAAGCCGCGATGCCTTTGTACGGACATGAACTCAGCGAAGAAATCACGCCGTTGGAAGCCGGACTGAAGAGTTTTGTGAAACTCGATAAAGAACGCTTCATCGCAAAAGATGCTTTGTCGGTTGCGCCGACGCGCCGTCGTATCGGCTTAGAGTTGATCGATCGGGGAATCGCCCGCGAACACACTTCGGTGTATGTTGAAGGCAAAGAGGTCGGATTTGTGACTTCGGGGACGATGAGCCCGACCTTAGGCAAAGCGATCGCGATGGCGATCGTCGATATCGACGCGATTAACGCGCCGGAATTCAAATTGGATGTCAGAGGCAAACAATTACGCGCCAAACGCGTTCTGATGCCCTTCTACAAACGGAAATAACAAGGAGAACTACCATGGATAACAACACTTTTTTCACCGCTACCCACGAATGGGTCAAATTCTTGGATGACACGCATGCGGAAATCGGAATCACCGATTACGCCCAACACGCCCTCGGCGATATCGTTTTCGTCAATCTGCCGGAGATCGGCGATGCTTTGTCCGCCACCCAACGTTTCGGCGATGTCGAATCGGTCAAAGCCGTCAGCGATCTGATTTCCCCGGTCGACGGTGTCGTCAACGCCGTTAACGATGCGTTGAATGATGCGCCGGAAACCTTGAACCTAGATGCGATGGGGACATGGATCTTGAAGGCCGACAACGTTTCGAAAAACGAGGGTCTGCTCACTTGGGAAGCCTACCAACAATTATTGGCTCAGGGTCACTGATATGACGTCATACGTCGTCAACACGAAAGAACAACGACGGGCGATGTTGGAAGAAGCGGGGCTGGACGAACAATCCTTCTATGCTTCGATTCCTGCATCCGTGCGTCTTGAAAAACCACTCTCTCTGCCGCAAGGCAAGAGCGAACTCGAAGTGCTGCGTCATCTTCAAAAACTAGCCTCCAAAAACACGGTCTATGACGTTATCTTACGCGGTGCCGGGGCGGAACATCATTTCATACCGGCCGTCGTTCGTCAAATCAGCAATCGCGAAGAATTCGTCACGGCCTATACGCCCTATCAAGCCGAACTGTCGCAAGGGATCTTACAGTCCATTTTCGAATACCAAAGCGCCATCTGCGCTCTGACCGGGATGGATGCCTGCAACGCTTCGGTCTATGACGGAGCCTCCGCGGTCGCGGAAGCGGTAAATATGACGATCGACAAGAAACGTAGTGTCGTACTGATCTCGGGGTCGATCCATCCGGAAACCTTGGCGACGGTGAGAACCTATACGCAATGGTTACCCATGTCGATCGAAGTCGTCGGACTGAAAGATGGTAAAGTGGATATTGAAGGATTGAAATCGTTGTTGTCGGACCAAAGCGCTTGTTTCGTCCTCCAACAACCCAATTATTTCGGAGTTTTGGAAGACGCGGAAGCATTGACGAATCTCGCTCACCAACACGGTGCCAAAGTCGTCGCCGTATCCAATCCGATGACATTAGGCTATTTGAAATCTCCACGTGAATACGGAGCCGACATCGCCGTCGGTGAAGCGCAACCTTTAGGGATGCCTTTGGCTTACGGTGGTCCGTACTTGGGTTATATGGCCACCACCACCGAACTTGTACGTCGTCTGCCGGGAAGAATCGTCGGACAAACGTTGGATCTCGATGGGAAACGTGCCTACGTATTAACATTGCAAGCGCGCGAACAACACATTCGTCGCGAGAAAGCTTCCAGTTCGATCTGTAGTAACCAAGCGCATTGCGCGCTGACCGCCGGCATGTATTTAAGCGCGCTGGGTCCGGTCGGATTGAAGGATGTGGCGATTCAAAGCGCATCCAAAGCGCATTATCTATACAACGAACTCTCAAAACTTGGTTTCACTTTACGTTACCCGACGTCGTTCTTCCATGAATTCGTGACGGAAGGGCCCTTGGACTCCGATACGATCGAATCCCTGCTTTCAAATGAAGGCATCCTTTCCGGATTACCTTTGGATGAAAACGGGATGTTGTGGTGCGTTACCGAGACCAGTACGAAGGAAGACTTGGATCGTGTCGTAACGATTCTGAAAGGAGCGCTGAAATGAGCACCTTGATCTTCGAAAAGAGCCGTACTGGTCGTCGTTGTACCGAGCTTCCGGCGTTGGATGTTTCGGTTTTCGAACTTGATTCCAGTTTATCCCGCAAAGAAAACGCTCCCTTGGCCGAAGTATCGGAAGTCGATCTGGTCCGTCATTACATGGACCTGTCACGCAAAGCCTTCGGTGTCGATAACGGGTTCTATCCCTTAGGTTCGTGTACGATGAAGTATAATCCCAAACTTAACGAAGAAACCGCGTCGTTGGCCGGCTTCACCAAGATTCATCCGTTACAGCCCCAAAGCACAGTCACTGGAGCGTTGGAAGCGATGGATACCTTATCTTCCGCCTTGTGCGAAGTCACGGGGATGGATGCGTTCACCCTTCAACCTTCGGCCGGTGCGCATGGGGAATTCACCGGATTATTGTTGATCCATGCCTACCACCAACAACATGGCGATACGAAACGGACGAAAGTTATCGTTCCGGATTCCGCCCACGGCACCAATCCCGCTTCGGCGGCGATGGCCGGCTATTCGATTCTCAACGTCCCTTCCAACCCGCAAGGCGGGGTGGATGTGGATGCGTTGAAGTCCGTATTGAGTGATGAAGTCGCCGCGTTGATGTTAACCAATCCGAATACGTTGGGATTGTTTGATCCCAATATCCTGGAAATCAGCCGTTTGGTTCATGAAGCCGGTGGCTTGGTTTACTATGACGGAGCGAACCTGAATGCGATCATGGGCATTGCCCGCCCCGGAGATATGGGCTTTGATGTCGTTCACTTGAATCTACACAAAACCTTTTCCACCCCGCATGGCGGTGGTGGACCGGGTAGCGGACCGGTCGGCGTGAAGAAGGATTTGATTCCCTTCTTGCCGGTTGGATCCTATGACCCAAGTACCAAGAAACTAACCGAAGACAATGCGACGTCGATCGGTCGGATGCGTGCTTTCTATGGGAACTTTCTCATCAACATCCGTGCCCTGACATATATTCTAAGCCTTGGCGCAGAGGGCCTCAAAGAAGCCAGTGAGAACGCCGTTCTTAACGCCAACTACATGATGGCTAAACTCAGCGATCTCTATCCTGTAGCCTACGCTGGCGCCTGTATGCATGAATTCGTGGTCAGTTGTCAGAAGTTGAAGGATGAAACCGGAATCACGGCAAAAGATGTGTCGAAAGCCCTGTTGGATTACGGAATCCATCCCCCGACCATGTATTTCCCGATGATCGTGCATGAAGCATTGATGATCGAACCGACGGAAACGGAAAGCAAGGAAACGTTGGATCATGCGATCGACGTCCTTCGCGAAATCCACCGTTTGGCTTACGAGAACCCGCAAGTCCTACGCGACGCCCCTTCGACGATGCCGATCAAACGTGTCGACGATGTCTTGGCCGCCCGCCATCCGATTCTGAAATATACCCCGGAGGGAGCGCAATAGCGCTCTCTTTACTTTTATTCCGAATTGTACTACGATTGACCCATTAAGAGGTAACCTATGAAACATCAAAAACACGAATCTTCATTAGGGCTTGACGCCAATATCGCCACATTGATCGTATGGTTTGGGGGTACGATCGTCAGTTGGATCAACTCCATCGCTTTTCTCGCATTTGCGGTTCCGTTTATCATCTTCTTTCTCGAAAAGAAAAGTCCGCTCGTAAAGCAACACGCCCTTCAAGCGATCGCGCTTTTCATCGCTTCTTCGATCGCTTCCCTCGTTTTCTTACTCAATCCTCTACTCTGGCTATTCTTCTGGATCATTCCCTTGGTGAACTTCATCTTCTCCATTCTCGCAGCCATCAAAGGTTACAACTACGAGGAGTACGAACTTCCCTTAATTCAACCTTTAGTCACTTGGCTTAAGAAAATATTTAACCTAAATTAGTTCATATTCATCCAGTAAACAGTAAGGCTCGCCGATCGGCGAGCCTTTTTGTAAGTCATCGAAACATTTATATTACTCTTTTTCATTCACCCAAATCGACGTATTGATTCGGTCGCGATAACGGAAGTAATCGGTCTGAAAGATCAATTGAGAAAGTTTGACAAGGTGTTGCTGGCGATTGATGACCTCCGTGATCGATTCATCCGAAATCATCGTATTCGGGTTGTTCGGAATGAACTCCGACGTCCCGCTATAGAAGTATCCTTCATCGGAAATCCAATCCCCATTCTGAAAGAAGACGTTATGGTTGGTGGTGTCATCAAACATATCGATCCCCAGATACATTCGCGGATCATAATTCAGATTAAACAAATTCGCCAAGGTCGGTGTCAAATCGATCGTACTTCCCAAGTTTGTAAAGGTTTGCGCTTGTTGGTCGGCCGAGTAGATGATCAAGGGTGACTTGAAGATATCGCTTCCTTCATCACGCTGCGTAAAGTCCGAGTGTTCGATCAAGAGTTCGTTGGTTAATGTGGGTGGTTTGTGGTCCGCAAATAGAACCATCACCGTATCTTCCCATTGCCCACTCTTTTTCAAGTCCGCGATCAACTTTCCGATCGCTTTGTCCGTTTCCATCGCCTTGGCCAAGTACACTTGATATTCTTCATCATATCCCGGATATTTCGATCGTACGACTTCAAGGTTTCTTGAAACATACCCTTCAGTTTCGTCATACGGCACATGCATGCTTACACTGATCAAAAAGGTAAAGAATGGATCTTTATCCACAAACTTCCCAATCCCCTTCTCAATCAATTCTACGTCGCTTGGCCAACCTTCTTCATAATCGATTCCCAAGTCATCCGCATCCCAATACTCTGAAGATCCTAGGTTCTGATGCATCGTACTCCGTTCGTAGTATTTGTCCCAATAGTCATGGTACGACGAAGTGTAATAATTTCGATCATTAAACAGTTCAAACAACGATTGTCTAAACCGATTCCCACTAAACTCCTCGTAGCTACATTTCGACGGTGTCGGATAGATGGAAACAAAAGCCATCAGTTCACTATCTCCGGTACTGCAGGTCGATTTCGGGGTAAAGTAATTCTCAAACAACCATCCCTCGTTCGCCAGTTTATATAAGTTAGGGGTCAAAATCGGATCGATACTCGCATAATCAAAAGACTCCACAAGCATCATTACCAAGTTCTTTCCCTCGAAGATTCCGGTATATTCGTTTTCGGGCGAGATATAACGTTCCATGAGTTTCTCATCGATGATACTCAGATCTTGATTTGTTTCCCCATTTTTTAACGAAACCCAATTCTTATCCTCGAAGATCCGCTTCCGAAGAACATCCGTGTTCGATTGGTAAAGTGGACGATAGGAGTACTCTTCGATATTGATGGTTTTCGATTCTTTGTTTAGGATGACATACTGGAAATCGCGTAGAAAGTAACGAATCAAACCAAACTCACGAATCGATTTCTCAGCGTAGATCGGCTCTTCGTATAAGTTTGCGATGGATACATACGAACTTTCGTTGTTTCCGATATGCAATGATAAAATCGAAACGAAATGTGTCAAGACCATAATCATGACGATCAATCCCAAGATCTTCCTTGAGAACTCGACTTTCTTTTTCACCAAGAAGTTCCGACATAGACCGATATAGATAAGTAAAGGTAATAATAGAAACAAATATTCCCATTTAAAGAGCTCAAAGAAATCCATCGTAAATTCATGGACTTTCCCATACATCGAAAGAAAGATACTGAAACTATAAAACACGCCAAGGTAATGGTAGAGACCAACCTGGCTGATTGCGTATATCGTTACAAGAAACAAAACGATTCCGATAAACCACAATCCTTTTTTCGCCGGCATCAAATAAGCGATTGAAGATAGAAAAAGCGAAGTGACGAGGGTGAAGAGTAAGATATGTAGGAAACTACGCATTGAAAAACTGTGCATACAAAGAAGTTGAAATATTGATTCCAATACAAAAACCAGGAAAAATGTAATGACTACCAAGTTAAATATGTTTAGTCTATCGGTCTTGTTGTTCATGATCTACTTACCCCGTATATTATAATAATCCAAAGTACATCAAAACATCCAACATTTTCTCTACTTCAAGCAAAATAGATTTTACGAAATGGAATACTCGAGAAGTGATTACTTATATATCTACGTTTGAAATAAACGATAAACTTACCAAATACACTCAATTACTCAAGTTACCTATCAATAATTTCTTGAGGTTATAGATCTGGTTTTTCTTGTATAATGGAAGAGGGTCAAAAAATGAGTCGGACAAATGTCAATGAAAAAGTAATTCTATTCTGCCTTGTGATACTCCCTTTGATTTTTCTACCGAATCAAGGGGTTTTTGATTACTACTATTTTCCAAGACATTTTTTGTTGCTTATTTGCAGCGTTATTTTGATCATAAACGCCGCTTTGCATTGGAAAGAGCTAAAAGAAGAGTTTGTTCTTGATAAAATCTCGATTGCTTTATTAATCTTTTTTGGAATCAGTGCAATCTCGATTTTCTTTGCAGACAATCCATATTTGGCATTTCAAGGTAATGATATAAAGTATGATGGTTTTATTACTTTGTTCTTTTATGTTTTACTTTTCTTCACTGCACGGACCTGTAAAAATATCGGTAATAAGGCATTCTATGCAATGTTAGTGAGTGCGTCGATAATTGCAATTTATGGAATTTCTCAATACTTTGGTTATGATCTTTTTCTTTTAGAGGTCGACCGAAAACCAAATATCCCTTATACAACCATTGGAAATCAAAACTTTGTGGGTACTTATTTAGTATTAATGCTTCCGTTTTCTGTACATTTTTGGTTGATAGAAAAGAAGAAACTCGCACTTGCTTCATATGTGTTACTTTTCTTCTGTCTTCTTACTACGATGTCAAGAGGACCATGGCTTGGGTTTTTATTTAGCATAGGTATTTATCTTTCAATTCAGTTATTTGGAAAGAGACTTTATCTTAGACAACTAATGAAGTTTCTATTAGTAACTGTAAGCATAATTACGATTTTTGCATTAATTTCGGAGAAATCTGTGATTGCGAGATTTTTACTCATTTTTTTCGATATTGAGCTAATTATTAAAGATCCTGGTAGCAATAGTGCAGGAACGTTCCGGTGGTTCTTATGGAGAAAAGTAATTGAGCTAATTAAAGAAAGACCATTGTTTGGCTTCGGTTTTGCGAATCTTGGTTTCGCATTCGAAGAGAGATTTGGTTTGGAAATTGTTGAAGTTTTCAGAAGAAAAGTGTTTATCGATGAAGCACATAATGAGTTACTTGATATTGCGGTGTCATCGGGAATTCCATCCCTTTTTGCCTATCTTACATTTCTTTGGTTCTCCTTTTCCGACTTCATAAAAGCCTATTTGCATAGATTGAATTACAACTTAGCAATTATGACAGCACTTTTCGGTTACTTAATTCAATCGTTTTTTAACATTAATATAGTTTCAGTCGCCTATATCTTTTGGATTCTACTGGGCATTTCAGCCGGCATGTCCTCGTACAAACACCATAAGGAATAACTAACAGGACTCTAGAATTCGATCTTGAGGTGAATTCATATTTTGAATTGAACGAGCCTGCACATCTTGCGCAACAGCAAAAAAAAGGAATTCTCATATGTGAGAATTCCGGTTCTAGAATAAATGTTGGGGTGAGGTCCAGAAAGAAAAATAAAAGGACATAAGAAGTCGTTTCCGATAAAATGTAGTTATCACACAACATGGAAAGGAAACGTTCTTATGTCTATGACCGATAATATCATAAAACTCTTTGAACTGGAAGATATTCGAATCCTTGATTTTACAAGTACCGACGAAGCGAATTACATTCAAATCGAAGTACCTCTTAAGCCGCATCATTGTCCCTGCTGCCATACCTCGACTCAGTATGTGCACGATTACCGAGAGCAGCGTATTTTAGATCGTCCCCTCTACTCAAAGTCAACGTATCTCCTCTATCGTAAACGGCGATATCGGTGTCCCACATGCGGAAAGCGATTCTTTGAGCAGAACACTTTTCTTCCCCGTTATGCGCAAACCACCAATCGACTCTTCTTTAAGCTTTTTGAGGATCTTCATTCAGTTGCCTCTCAAAAAACCATCGCCACATCTTTCGCGGTTTCTACGATGCGAATCCGCAGAGTATTGGACAGTGTGGTTCCCGCACTCCCGAATCTCCCGGAAGTTCTGGGGGTGGACGAGTTCAAGGGAAACACCAATCGAACCAAGTATCACTGTATCCTGACCGATTTACGCACCTCAAAACCCATTGATATCCTTCCAAACCGCACGCAAGCCACATTACGGCATCATTTTCGTAAATATCAGAACACCGGACAACTCGAAAAGGTTAAGTTTATCGTTATCGATATGTGGAAGACCTACTTCACTGTATTACGTGAGATTTTCCCGAAAGCGGTGATTCTCATCGATCGATTCCACTTCGTACGTCAAGCCATGTGGAGCCTGGAAAACATCCGGAAGCGGGTTCAAAAAGGTCTTCCCAAAACCCTTCGAATCTATTTTAAGAGGAGTCGTTCGATTCTCTTAAAACGGGCGGATCGCCTCCTCGTCAATGCGCATGTCAACGAAGTACGACAGCGGGATCTCATGCTCAGTTACTTCCCTGATTTACACTTTGCCTATACATTGAAAGAAGAACTCCTTGAGATGGTTAAAACGATTCGTGATGAAAAAACCGCACGGGAACGTTTGGAAGCTTGGATTCGCAAAGCCGAGGATTCCCAAATCCCAGAACTTAAAAGCGCAGCCGGTGCGTACAAAAACTGGAAGAAACCCATTCTCAATGCCTTCGCATACCCCTATTCAAACGGGATTACCGAAGGGTGTAACAATAAAATCAAGGTCATCAAACGAAACGCATTCGGCCTTCGAAACTTCGATCGGTTCAGAACTCGTATTCTACTTTCGTTCTAAAAAAAGGAATCCCCATTTCTGAGAATCCCTCTTCTGTTTCTTCGACATTTTATCGGGTCACCCCAACACTTGACGTAGAACCAGAATTCCTAAAGAATCAATTCAAGTATTTTGAAATTTAGTTCGTAGGAACTGCGAAGTTATTTGCGATCGAATAAGTACCGCCAGCTGTAAACGCGCATTGAAATGCAGTTACTGCTCCAGAAGTGACAGATCCCGTAACGACAGCACCGTCTAAGTCAGGTAAAGCAACTGTAGTGCCAGCAGGCGCAACAGCTACATCAAGTGCATATTTCGTATACAACGAACGGCAGTTTGCAGCATTCTTGGTATCCGTAGCCTTCTTAATATAATTCGTTAAAGCAGGAATCAAAATGGCAGCTAAGATGGCAAGAATGGCGATGACGACGATCAATTCAATAAGTGTAAACCCTTTTTTGTTAAGCTTTTTCATGTGTAAAGTTTCCCTCCTTTTGTAGTAATTCTCACACATTAATACGAAGATGTCAACAAGCGTTTCATGGCTTCGGGGTTGTTTGAGTACGACATTCCTTGTTCTACCGAAATCAGGTTTTGTCGAATCAAATTTACCAATGAAGCATCCAAAGAAAGCATTCCGAGGCGCATTCCGGTTTGGATGGCAGAGTTGATCTGAACGATTTTGTTCTCACGGATCAAGTTTCCAATCGCATCGGTCATGATCATGATTTCATTTGCCATGGCACGTCCCCGACCTTCGTTGATGGGGATAAGTTCTTGAGAAATGACACCACGCAATGAACTTGCGAGCTGCGTGCGGATTTGCCCTTGTTGGTGGGGCGGGAAGACGTCGATGATACGGTCGATCGTACTCGCGGCACCCGTGGTATGCAACGTCGAAAGGACTAAGTGTCCCGTTTCGGCTGCGGTGAGCGCTAGACTGATCGTTTCGTGGTCACGCATTTCTCCGACGAGAATAACATCCGGATCTTCACGCAATGCAGCGCGTAATGCGGATGCGAAGTCGCGGAAATCATCGTGGATTTCACGTTGGTGGACCATCGCCAACTTCGGTTCAAAAATATACTCAATCGGATCTTCAAGAGTCAGAATATGGCAGCGTTGGTTCGAGTTGATTTCATCGATCATCGCGGCGAGGGTTGTCGATTTACCACTCCCGGTAGGTCCGGTGATTAGGACCAAACCACGAGGCAACAGCGCCAAATCCTTTAAGATTGGAGGCAACTTCAATTCATCGATTGTGGGTACTCTTCCGCGCAAACAACGTATCGCAATCGCACAGTTTTTCCGATAGCGATATACGTTGACGCGGTAGCGATTTCCAAACTGATCCGCGAAAGCTAAGTCGACATCGTATCCGCTTTCGTACAATTCTCGTTGTTGGTCGGTGAAAATCGCGTAAGCATATCCGAGAACTTCTTCGTTGGACATGATTTCCGCGGAATATTCGACGAGCGAACCGTCTAGTCGTACGATGGGAACGGAACCTCCCGCAAGATGGATATCGGAACAGAGTTCCTTTTGTGCGAATGCTAGAATTTCGTCAAACATGGGTCAACCCCCCTTTAATCGGCAGTATATAGGATCCGAATGCCTTCTTCGACAGTCGTCACCCCCTTGTCGATTAGTTCAAGAACTTCATCACGTAACATCCGCATCCCACGATCGCGAGTGAACTTACGAAGTTCTTCCATCGATGCTCTTCTTGAAATAAGTTCTTCCAATCCCTGCTCAATCATCAAAACTTCATGCACTGCAGTTCTTCCGGAATAGCCTGTGGAGTTGCAATGTTGGCATCCTTTTCCGACAAACGCTGTTTTGTAGTCAGTCTGAAGGAGCCTGTTATCCGTCACACTGATTTCCACTTCGGATTTACAGTGTGTGCAGATCTTCTTAACTAAACGCTGCGATATAATGCACTTGACCGATGATGCTACTAAGTAGGGTTCGATCCCCATATCCACAAGTCGTGTAACCGTGGAAAGCGCATCGTTTGTATGGATAGTGGACAATACGTAGTGACCCGTAATAGCGGCGCGGATCGCGATTTCTGCGGTTTCTCCGTCACGAATTTCCCCGACCATGATGACATCCGGGTCTTGACGTAATATCGATCTGAGTCCACTTGCGAAGGTCAACCCTGCACGAGGATTCACTTGTACTTGGGTGATACCGTTAAATCGACGTTCGATCGGATCTTCAACTGTGACGAGGTTCACCTGAGGTTTGGACAGGCGTGCCAGCATTGCATAAAGCGTCGTGGTTTTTCCAGATCCGGTAGGACCGGTTACTAGAAGAATACCATGCGGAATATGTAATGCTTTCTCAACCTGGACCATCGTTTGCTTCGATAAACCTAGTGCAGGAAGATTGTAATCAATATACCTGTTAGCACCTAACAAACGCATAACGACTTTTTCACCATACGGTGTTGGCAAACTTGAAACACGCATGTCGACATGGATAAAATCATTATTTACAGTGAAAGATCCATCTTGCGGAACCCGCTTTTCAGCAATGTTCATTCCGCTAATGATCTTAATACGTGTTGTCAACAAACTATGAAAGTCACTTGCGAAGTCCGTATGTTCAATCAAATCACCATCGACACGGAATCGAACTTTTGTGATATGTTCTTGCGGTTCGATATGAATATCCGATGCGTTTTGTTGGTAAGCTTCAAGGATCAATGAGTTAACCAGTTTTACGACCGGTGCGGAGTCAACTCGTTCAACAATGGCGGCCTCTTCCGAAGTCGGTGTCACAAAGTTCAATTCTGAATATTCTTGCTTTATGTCATTGATGATTTCGTCAGCGTTGCGTTTTGCGTAAACCCGGTCGATCGCTTTATCGATTTCAGATCCGGTCGACAAGACGGTCGCGATCTCCATCCCAGTGATCATTCCAACGTCTTCCAAACATGAGAAGTCAAGTGGATCGTTGGTGCAGATCGTTAGCGTACCTTCACGAATGTAGAGAGGTACGATGCGGTATTTACGTGCCAATGGTTCAGGAACGCGACGTACGACATCCGCTTCGATATTGAAAATTGGATTATCAATATACTCAACTTGAAGTCGTCTTGCCAAAGCCCGTGCGATATCCTTCTCGGAGGCATAACCAAGTTCAGTGATCAGAACGCCGATACGTTTCTTGACCGTCTTTTGCATATCCAACGCCTGGTTTAGTTGATCCTCCGTAATAATCATCTCTTCTACAAGTAGTTGGCCTAATGGGATTGCCTTCATTCAATTTCTCCTCTTCGTCTTTCCATTCATCCGGTAATTCTTTATAATGTACCCTATAGGGGAGGATATCATCTATGCCAGTTATTTACGCGACATTGCTTTTCATCTTTGGCAACATCATTGGCTCATTTCTTAATGTAGTAATTTATCGATTACCGAAACATGAATCGATTGTCTTTGGTCCATCCCATTGCATGAACTGTAATGAGAAGATCAAATCCTATGACTTAATTCCGATTCTAAGCTATTTGGTACTTGGCGGAAAGTGTCGCCATTGTCATACAAAGATTTCGATGAGATATCCGCTCATTGAGTTCATCAATGGGCTACTCTATGTCTGGATTTTCTTGGTTCACGGCATAACTCTCGATTGTGTCCTGCTCATGGCGTTCACATCGACATTACTTGTCATCGCGATGATTGATTACGATACGATGGATATTTATGATGGTACACTTGTCGTTATTCTCATACTTGGAGTCCTTAGACTTGCGCTTAACTTCAATTCATTCCCAAATGCTGCTTTGGGTGGGCTAATTGTCAGTATACCGCTTTACATCATCGCAATCCTCACCCAAGGGATCGGTGGCGGTGATGTTAAGTTGATGGCCGTAGCCGGATTTCTCTTAGGAGTAAAAGCAACAATCGTCGGAACATTTATCGGAATTCTGACCGGAGGGTTATGGGGTATCATACTTATTACCTTGTTCAAGAAAGAAGGAAAAGCAATGATTCCCTTTGGACCATTCCTTTGCCTAGGCATGTTTTTAGCAACCCTTTATGGCATTCAAATCGCGGATTGGTATTTGGGCTTGATGTTCTAATTCAATTCCGGGACTTCCTCAGTAATAATCTTCTCAGATGTATAATACTCCACTCTTACGTTACCAGCGGACTGCGTAAAGTCATAGAAGGAGTTTGTGACAAAAGCCGTCGTATCCCAGAATGCGATCTCATCTAAGAATTTCACATAAATAGCATAAGTCGTTTTAAATTTAAACTCAACCGTAGAATGAACCAACTGCGCTTCCGTCATCGGAATCGTTTTTGCGTTCTCGACGGCTTGATTATAACTATCGACGAGATCACGTAATTCATAACTGAATCCTACGTTTTGATATGTTGGTACGTTTGGAGCGGATAAATCGGGCTCACTGACAGTAAGACTTGTCATGACGACTTTATTATTCACGAGATACGGAAGCGTCCATTTCTCAAAGTCGGCTGCGAATAGTGGTGATTCAATCCGAGCGAAATTGTCATTGACAGACAAAGTGGCTTTTTCAAGGTTTGCTGTAATCGCGGCTTCAGATGCCAATTTCAAATCTATTTCAGATTTCTTGCCTTCTAATTCGTTTAGTTTAGCCTGATTCGCCGCAATATCCTTATTTAACGGTTGAATAACTAGTAGAAAGAATCCGGCAGTAATCAAAATCGCCAATAATGCAAAGAGTAGAACTTGTTCGCGACGTGTTAGATTCTTCATACTATTCACCCACTTTCAATACAGCGATGACTTTTCCAACATAACGTAATGTTCCGCCTACAGCCTCAGAGGTATAACCTTGATAGAGGATATCCTCAAAATATTGGGAGTTGCGAAGATTGGATGCAAAGGTCGAAGGTTTTGTGTAATCAAGACTATATACGAAGATCGTAAACCATTGACTATCGTAAGTGATCGATTTCAAAGTTGTTCCAACCGGTAGATTCGAAGTAATCATATTCAGTGTTAACGTATTGATTCTCGGGAATACTTCAAAACTCGCATTAAGTTCAGTTAGAATTGCGTCGATCTTATTTAAATCTTGAATTTTCTTCTGTTTTAGCTCGATGAGAGCTACTTTTCGTTGAACTTCTACATCATTTACATAATTTGAGACGGTTTTGATGTTCTCTTTAAGAAAATAATTGTCGACGAACAATTTTGCGGCAAAGGCTCCTGAAATTAACATGACGCCGATCAATAATAAGGTGAGAACTTTAACTCGGTCTGTTTTCGCTGATTTCCGTTTTTCGATGACGGAATAGCTTTCCATTAAATTGATATTTGATTTTTTCATGATTATTTCCTCAACAAGGCACCTACAGCATAAAGTTTGATGTAGTGAGGTGTGCCGGTTTCATCAATGACAAAGTTTGTCTGTGGGAAAATTACTGTATCGATTTGCAGGCTTTCGCGAATACTTGCCATGGCATCTTCAACCAGTCCTTCTTTTCCAAAGAGATAAATTCGTTTCACTCCTTGATGCGAAGGTCGAGTAAATTGAAACTGCACCATTTTGTTAACATTATCTTCAATAACACCGATAAGTGAACTACGGTCTGCCATTTCTTCGGATATCTTTGTGTTTCGTGTCAGAACATATTTACTTTCTTCAAACAGATACAGTTTTAAGGCATTATCTTCGATATCTGCGACGATGATTGGATCCCCTTCGTTCGATATGCCAGATAGATCCACATATTTAATGATCGCACTCGTGCTCGTCTCGATAACGGTTGGTACAATTTTTATGGATTTAAACGTGTCGACGAACGATTTCATCGCTGAGTCCAAGATCGCTACTGCAAGTATTCGGTAGAACGGTTTCCGTTGGTCCAAGAACTCATCTAAAATCAGAAAATCGATGATGTATTCATTCGTCAGATTTAATGAACTAATCATCTCCGAACGAACAACAAATGACATTTTCTTATCATCGACTCTAGGAATGACGAGTTCTCGATAAATCACCGAAGGATTATTGATACAAATAGAAACTTTTTTCGCTTTTAAATGATGTTCGGATAGACCTGATTCTAGAATTCTACCAAATTGAACAGGATCCAAGATCCCTTTCGCATCAACGATTCCATCCGGGAGTTCCATTGTAAATGCTTTTTTGACAAAAACTTTTCCACCATTGACAACAGCATCGACAGCATACATCCGATTATTCCGAACTTCGATTGAGATGGCCATATTTCCCCTCCTTGCCCTTTGGACTAAGCACCGATCGTATCATATACCGCAAACATTGGCTGCATGATCGAAACAACAATGAACGCTACGATGACACCAAGAACGACGATCATCGCTGGTTCCATTAGTGCAACCATCCGTGCAAGAGCCGTGTCGGACTCGTTGTCGAAATAATCCGCAGTCTTGGCTAAAATATCCCCTAGCGAGCCGGATTCTTCACCGATGTAAATCATTGAACTTAACATCGGATCAAACGTTCCGGTAGCTTGTATCGCCGTAGAAATGAATTCACCGCGGCTAACTCCGGCAATGACATCTTGAAACACCTTCTCAAGATATGTATTGTTTAATACTTTGCCGGTAATCATCAACATATCCAAAGCTGATACTCCGCTCAAGTATAATGAAGCGAATGTACGTGCACATCGTGCCGAATAGATCGTTTGATTTAATTTCCCGATAACCGGCATAAACAATTTGAATCGATCGAACTGTAATTTGAACGATGGTAATGTCAATAGATACTTGATCAGAAATATCGTTCCCACAATCACAAGCAGAATAATCCACCAATAGTTCAACACGATATCGCTGAAACTTAGCAGGATCTTTGTTGTCCATGGCAGCTTTTCAGCCGGCAACATACTTGTCATGGTCGGTAATACAAAAGTTACCAAGACTAGGACAACAATGAGTGCAACCGCCAATAGAATAATCGGATACGTCATTGCACCTCGAACTTTATTGTTGAGTTTATGCTCTTTATCATAATGATCTGCCATACGCGCGACGGATATGTCCAACGTACCTCCGGCTTCTCCGGCCATAACCATCGAAACCAACAATGAAGGAAATAATCCTTCTTGAAGTTGCATCGCGTGGGAAAGCGAATTTCCCTTTTGAACAGCTTCGAAGACGTTCGCGAATACCTTCTTTGTTTTCTTCGCTTCGAACTTCGATTGAATCATGTCTAGTGCTTGAGTTACTGGAATCCCAGCTGTAAGCATCGTACCCAATTGCCGACAAAAAATTACCAAACTCTTTAATTTAAGTTTCGATGTTTTTGTTTCGATTTCTGAGATTTCTTGGTAGTCGAGACAATAAAGTGACTTCCCTTTAATTTCAGCTAAAAGTTGTTCCGGTGATTCCGCATTGATTACATCTTTTGTCTGTTTTCCATCAATGTCGACGGCGGTATATCGAAATGTTCTCACGTCACGTCCCCCTTCTTAAGGTCTTCCAAGCTACTGTTCGATCGTCGAACCGTAAAACATATTGCTAAGCGGATTCAAGAATTCAAACGGAGGATGGCTATACTTATCACTATATGTGATTCGAACCGAGTTCCCATTACTGACATAAGAGTCGGCATAGATTGCTCCAGTCAACGTCGCATTGCCGCTCATCGTAACTAAGGCATCTGGGGCATAAACGAGGAGATTCCCATTCGGAGTCCCACCAAAGTTGATGTTGTCTCCACCGGTCGTTAAGAAACCGTTGAATGTCCAGGTACCATTCATCGCAAAGTCGACATCCAAATTCGTAATTAAACTAAAATAGAATGTCCCATTTCCAGAAAAACCTAACTCTGTTCCTTCTGTACCGCTAACTACAATGATAAACGCATCCGCTACCAAAGGATCCGCACCAACATCCGTTTTAATCGCTCCGCATGTCGCATTCCCACAGTTTGTTGTAAACTTTGCTGCGCTATTTACGTAGATGGTGAGTGAACCTGTTTCAGTACCTTTAATATTGAAACTGCCACCCAAATATAGACTGTCTGTATATATTTCGATATCTTTATTACCAACATCAATGGTAAAACCAGATACAGTTCCTTCGACACGGAACGATGGCGCGTAGAATGCCGTTTTGGGTGAGTTTCCGGTCGCTATCGTATAATTGTATCCACTATTTACTGTACTTGAGTTAATCAATACAGCCCCCGTAGAACTGACTAGAGGCGTCATTGGCGTAATCGGTTTCCCTTTCTTGTCATACATTTGAATCGAAATCGGATTCAGTTTGTCAGTGGTAGTCGAAACAACCGGGATCTCCGGCAAAGTGACGCTTGGCAACGGCTTCATCGTGGTGTCGTCGAAACGAACTTCAAACTGGAGTTTATTTCCTGTTTCGCACATGTATTTTGGACTTGTTTGAATTAAGGTACAATCCGGAATAACATCTTCGATAGTCAATGGAGGTACCGGTGTAGGGATATAGACAACACCGACTTTTGCCAATTGGTCAAGTTGTACCGTTCCGGCATCTCCGGTCAAGGTCTGAACTTCCCCCAAAACTGTCGTGGTGTTCATGAAGATATCATCCATGTTGATATAGAGGTCGCCCTCGGTAAGAATAGCCTTGTCGATGTTGATCCCCGAAATCAAGATATTTTTTCTTAATGTACGGCTCACGCCATCGACCGTCCCGGTCGATGTGATCTGAAGTGAACGTTCTACTTCATTCAAGGATATCGACGCAGTAAATCTTCCGTTGGAATTGGAACCATCTGTCAAGTTCAAATCCATCGAAGAAGTACCGGATGCTGTTATCCATGATTGTATGCTTGGAAGAACTTGGTCGAGGGTTGTCCCTCCTCCGATAAAGGTAGCAAGATTTGATTCGAACTTACTCACCATCGCATTGACCCCGGCTTCCGCCACATAATACGATTGATTGTGATCAACAGTCGTCTTAGTCTGATTTAAGTTGGAAACAGATATGACGATGACCCCGGTCGACAGAATCGTCAACACAAGCATGATGATTAAAACGGTGATCAAAGCGATACCACGTTGGTCGGTCTTTAGATTCACTCTTCTTGGTTTCAACATCATTCTCACCTTCCTCTGCGAGCACTGAATGTCTCGCTTAATGTATTCACTTGTCCCATTGTGTCGGGCACGCTCGTAATCGTTATCAAAACAGAAATATTCTCATCTCCGACAAGCGATCCATCAACAACAAAATCAAAAATTGCGACGCGATCTAAAATAGGTGCTCCATTTAGAGTAATTGTATTCGAATTCAAGCAATAACTATCGGTTAATGTAGCGCTTCGGATCACCAAACAGGTGCCGGTATCGTAAAATGGTGTGTTCGGATGATCTGCCTTTCGAATCTTCTTTTCGATCGACGTCATTATCGTGCGAATGCTTTCTTGATTGGCTACTTGAGTGTTATCTTTCGCATACATTTTAATGCCGGTGTCGAAAATGGAAAACATGCCGGCTAGCATGAGACTTAAAACAGCAACTACGACAACGACTTCAATCAAGGTGAAACCTTTGTTTTTCTTCATGATGTTCACCTTAAACCGGTTTCTTGAAAAGCAAAATCGAATCGATATGCTCCGGCAAAGTGTTTTGCGGATTGGTTATGAGACTGACGACAATTCTAACTTTTGTCATACCAGAATGGCTTTCCAAACTGTTATCTCCGTTTTCGTCCCACTGATTATTCCAAAAAGTCGTGACGATCGATACTCCGGATTCCGAACGTGTGAGAATCTTTGCGTTCAGTGTTCCATCCGAAATCGTATATGCGCTTGTGACTTCGGGTAGAGCAATCGTTTGGTCGTAAGTATAGTTCCGTGAAAATCCATAGAATTTCTCGGCTTCTTGTTGTGCGATGGCGGTTATATCGATGCCGTTCTTCGAAACGACATTAATCCGGGCGACGAAAATGAAGGCAGGTAAAAGGCTCGCGACGATTATTGCAAAAATCGCCATGGCGACGATGACTTCAATGAGGGTCAAACCTTTCTTTGTGCGCAACATGATTTCAGCTCCTTTAAGAGTTGGTATACGATAATAATACTCTCTCTCATTTTCATCTACAATCCTAACAAATCTGATTATGACAAAAAATGTTCGAATTTAGAAAAAAATTCACTTAACCGTACACAAATCCGTACAATAGGGTTCTTGGTACGATAAAGTTCAAACAACCATTATTTTTGCGGTGAATCCCCCCTGGATTCCTGAATTCATTTTACCACTTCTACGCATTTGTGAAGAGATAAATAACCAAAATATCCTCGCAATGCGGGAAAACTAACCGAAATATGACCGAAATCGCAATTTTGGTTAGGAAAGTTCGCTCTGTCCGCGAACAAGAGAAGCATATCTCCCATTCTGACGCATCAAATCGTCATGATCGCCACGCTCCAAGATAACGCCATTCTCCAATACAAGTATCGCATTCGCATGTCGTACGGTCGATAATCGGTGTGCAATGACAAAGGTCGTACGGCCTTCCATCAAGGTGTCCATACCCTTTTCGATGCTTGATTCGGTACGGGTATCGATCGATGACGTGGCTTCGTCGAGAATGAGAATCTTTGGATCCGCTAAAAGAGCCCGTGCGATATTTAGAAGTTGGCGTTGTCCTTGCGAAAGTTCGTTTCCGTCAAACCGTAATAAGGTCTGATAACCTTCCGGTAAACGATGGATAAAGGAATGGGCATGGGCCAGTTTTGCGGCTTCGATGCAATCTTCATCACTCGCGTCCGGTCGTCCGTATCGGATATTTTCCAAGATCGTACCTTCGAAGAGATGGGTGTCTTGAAGGACCATTCCCAGTTGTTTGCGTAAGGAAGAACGGGTGAACGTTTGGATTTCATGTCCGTCGATCGTGATCGATCCGCGATTGATCGCATAGAAACGTGAAATCAAATTCGTGATCGTCGTCTTGCCGGCACCGGTCGATCCGACGATCGCGATTTTTTGTCCAGGTTTCGCATAAAAGGACACATCCTTGAGGACTGGTTTGTCTTGGAGGTATGCGAAGTCCACATTTTCGAAACGGACAAATCCGTTGACATGTTGGATATCGATCGCTTCTTCTAGATCGGTTTCCACATCTTGCCCCAACACTTCGAAGATCCGTTCAGCGGCAGCTAACCCGGCCTGTATGGTCGTGTATTGCATCGCAACTTCGTTCAGGGGTCGGCTAAACTGACGTGTGCTATTGAGGAAAGCACCTAAGGTTCCGATGCTTAATCCTTGGGTGATCGATAAATAACCACCCGTGGCGGAGACAATGGCATAACTGATCGCATTGAGGTTCATCATCAAAGGGATCATCAGTCCCGACCAGGATTGCGCTTTAAACGCACTTTTACGATAAGCGTCGTTCAGTAGATCGAATTGGGTTAGAGCGGCATCTTCATGGTTAAACAACAGATTGACACTTTGCCCTTCCATCGTTTCTTCCACGAAACCGTTGAGATTTCCGATCGATTTCTGTTGGTTGCGGAAGTTATTGCGGCTACGTTTGACGATCTGATTGATAATCATACTGAAAAGCGGGAATGCGACGATCGTAATGATTGCGAGTTGCCAGGAAAGATAGATCATCATGATCAATGTTCCCACCAACATCGAAGCACTACTTACCAAAGAAGATACCGAATTGGTGATCGTATCCGCTAATAAATCGATATCATTCGTAAAGTGACTCATGATTTCGCCATGCGTCTTGCGATCGTGGAATCCGACCGGCATATGCAACATACGATCGTACAGATCTTTGCGTAGACGATGAACGGTGTTCTGTGAGATCTGCACCATTAACTGCGATTGAGTCCAGTTCAAAATTACTTGAAGGAGATAAATGCTTCCGAGAATCATGAGAAATGTGGTTAACCAAGGTCCAAAGGATTCTAGGGTATAGGTTTGATTTAACGTTAGTTCCAAACGGTTCAACAGCGGTTTGATCGCATACGTACCGGCCAAACCGCAAAGTGTTCCAATGAGCGAAGATAAGACAACGATGATCAGATGCTTCTTGCTTTTGCCTAAGTATCGCAACAGTTTCCGTAACACCGATTTCGTTGATTTCGGTTTACTGCCGGAAAAGTTGGCGCCACGACCGGGCATGACTCCGGTATGACGGGTTCCGTTGATGTTGCTCATTCGCCTACCCCTCTCTGCGCTTGCGATGCGACGATTTCTTGGTACACTTCGTTGTTTCGCAACAAGGCTTCGTGCGTGTCAAAACCGACGATCTTGCCACCATCCATGACCAAGATTCGATCGTAGTGTTTGATCGATGAGATTTTCTGCGCGATCATCAAGATCGTTTTATGCGCATAGTTTTCAAGAAGTTGACGTTTCACGTTGGCTTCGGTTGCCGCATCCAAGGCACTCATCGAATCATCGAATATTAATATCGGCGCATCTTTCACCAAAGCCCGGGCGATGCAAAGCCGTTGTTTCTGTCCGCCGGAAAAATTGATACCGCCTTGTTGGACGGGGGTTTCCAATAATTTCTCCGATTGTTTGAGGAAAGGTTCGATCCCGGATGCCCGTACCGCTGTCCAAAGGGATTCTTCGCTCGCGGTCGGGTTTCCCCATCGCAGGTTCTCGGCGACTGTTCCGCTAAAGAGGACGTTTTTCTGTGGTACGACCGCAAAAGCATCCCGTAGTCGATGAAGATCCAAGTGATGGATCGACGTCCCATCCAACAGGATTTCTCCTTCGTCGATGTCCAACAAGCGGGTTAAACAGCGGATCAAGGTCGTTTTTCCGCTGCCGGTCGAACCGACGATTCCGATATGTTCTCCGGCATGGATGGTAAAGGAAAGATCCTGAAGATCATATTCCGGTGATTTCGATTGATATTTAAAGGACACATTCTTAAAGATTAAGTTTCCATGAATCCTTGATAAAGTTTCTAATTTCTCTGACGAAGCGATTTCCGGCACTTTATCCAAGATCTCCCCGATCCGTTGAAAGGAAGCTTTCGATCGCGAAAACATCGACAAGGTCATCGACAACATCATCATCGAGTTTAAGGTGAAAAGCATATAGTTGATAAACACCAACAACTCCCCGAGCGACAAGTGTTGGTCGATGAGGATCAACTTACTACCGAAACCCATTACGACCAAGGTCGAAGCTTGTAGGACCAGGATCATGGTCGGATTCAATAAAGCCATCAGCGAGTTCGCTTTCTTACTCGCTTTCATCAATTGTTCGTTGGTAATCGCAAACCGCTTGTTTTCACGTTCCTCGGACACAAATGATTTGATGACACGGATATTGATCAGTCCTTCTTGTAGGTTACCATTCATCTTATCCAACGCTTTTTGCATCCCGACAAACAAGGGATAACCGCGGCTTAACAGTAAGTACAGTAATAGACTCAGAACGATGACAGCGATAAAGATGACGATCGACAACGTTTGATTGGTGAAGTAGGCCATCACGACCGCGCTTACCAACATGACCGGGGCACGCACCAACATACGTAGACTTTGAAGCGTGGTGCTCTGAATGAAGTTGATATCATTGGTCGTACGGGTGATCAAGGAAGAAACACCGAAGGAATCCATTTCCTTGGAGGAGAATCGTTGAATCTTTTCCATCAACGTATGACGTAAGGTTTGCGCAAATCCGCTGGCAGCTTTCGCGGCACATACCACACCACCTACCCCCAACATCGCTCCGGCCATCGCCAATAAGGCCATCTTGATTCCCGTCTGCGTGATCGCGGAAAGGTTTTTGGCAGGGACATAGACATCGACGATGGATGCCATCAGTTTCGGTTGCGTCAACTCGATCAGTACGACGCTGGCGGTAAAGATCGTTCCCAAAAGCGCGATCGGGAGTTCTTTTTTAAAGTAGGAGAACCATCGTTTCATCGTTGATGCTCCTCCTTAAAGCGGATCAACCGCGTGCTCATGCGAGTAAACAACTCTTCTAAAAGTACTTTCTCTTCTTCGGTAAGCGGTTCAAACATCGCGTTATTGAGGTGTAAGAATTCCGACTTGATCGTATCCGCGATGATCTTTCCCTGCTCGCTAAGATACAAGAATTTCTCGCGTTGATCTTCGGGATTCCGTTCTTTACGCAGGTATCCCGCTTCTTCCAAACGTCGTACACTGACGCTTAAGGCTTCTTTGGTCTGCTCGGTTTCTTCGACCAAACGCGAAACCGTGATGCCTGGATTGCGATCGATCAGAAACAAAATCCGCGGTTGTCCGAGGTAGAGATTATACTGTTCAAGGTAGCGGGAATTGATGCCTCGATGTAAACGTGTCAAGGTACGAAACGAGCGACTGAGTTCGGATTCTTCCATACGTCCTCCTATTGATTAATCGATTAACTAATTATAGAAGAAAAATCCTCGTTCTTCAAGACGTGAGCGAGAATTCGATGAAAAGAGCCGCGACCCCAAGGATAAGGACACAGAAAATCCAGAGTGAGGTAAAGCCGAGATTCGCTACGATCCATCCCCCCGCCAGTGGTGAGGTAAAGGCGGCGAATCGACGTAATAACGGAAACAAAGCGCTGGCTTTGCCCCGTTTGGAGGGTTCGGCCAATTCGTAGATCATCGGGTTGACACCGGTACTAACCAAGATTTCACCGATCGACCAGAGAAAGGTTCCGACCAGGAATAATACTGCGCCATTGGCGAATCCATACATGCCAAACCCCAACGCATAGAAAACGACCCCAAGCAATAGAACCGTTTTGATTTTGAAGTTGCGTAAAAGATGGTTCAATACGAATGTAAACAGAACCACGACGATCGCATTCAATGACATCAGACTTCCATACAACCAATCCCCGTTGTTTGGCAACACTTCTTTTACCGCAAGCGGTAACCCGAAATTGTATTGGAAAAATACCACGAATACCAACATCACGGCGACGGAAAATCCCATCAATGAACGATTGGCAAATAGATCAAACAACTTAACATGTTGTTTCTTGTTGGATTTGCGATAGGTTTCCTCAATCTTGAAGTGGATCAACAACAACGCGATCAACAAGGTTCCGCCATCGACCAGAAACAGAATCGGTAAACTGTTTTTATACAAAGCGGCCGCCAAAAGCGGTCCGATCGTAAATCCGACATTGAGTCCGAAATACTTCATCGCCGCGGTATCGCGTTGGTGTTCTTGCGGTATGACATCCATCAACAGCGCTTCGATGGCCGGATCGATGCCTGCCTGCGCCAACGAGTTCAGCGCCAACATGCCTAACACAAGCATGGGACGATGGGTGTTAAAGGCCATCAACGCATAGGTCGTCACCGCCAAAAAACCGCCCCATCGTAGGACGGTTTTGCGTGAATAGCGATCGCTTGCGATTCCTCCGATCGCCACCCCTACCAACTGTAAGACGGTTTTGGCGGAGATCAAGGTCGCGGTCAGTTCGATCGAAAATCCCAAACGAACCGATAAAATCAAGGTAAGAAAGGGTGCCGTCACATTTCCGATATGATTGACGGCACTGGCCAAGGTCACGATGTACGCTTCCTTGGGTAAGTTGAGATATCGTTGAAACATGACGTCCCCCTACAGCAGATGTTTGTTTATTTTCTCGTAGATCGTCGGCAAATCCGCCAACGTGACGATGCCCAGCGGTTTTTGGTCCTTCACGCCGTCTTGCGTCAAGATCACCGCTTGTAACTTCTTCCCGAGCGAGAATGTCCGTTCGAATTCGGAAACGATGGTCAACAGCGACGTATTGATGTTCATAAACACGACTTCCCGCGCCTTATCGTCGCTTTTGACGACCGTTGAAACGCTGACTTCCGGAATACTTTGTTTGACTTCCCCGATATGTTGGGCCAAGAAGTACGTGATCGCATCCGTCGTCAACATCCCGACAAACCGAAGACTGCGATCATAGGTCGGCAGTTTCGAATAGTGACCTGTCATCATTAACCCGATCGCTTCCGCAAGTTTCTGATCTTCATAGACAAAGAGTACTTTACGCAGAAAGAATTCTTTCGCTTTAATCGGTTGCGTCAACAAGGTCGCGATCTGTTCGATCTCCAAAACCAACTTGGTATGCGGTTCGGCGATGACTTCCCCATCGATCCGTTCATGCACGATCGCATTCCGCAAATCTCCGAATTCTTCCAAGTAACGTTGATAGCGCGCATAGTTTCGGTCCATCTTCGCCATACGTCGTGTCATCTCCGCATAGCTGATGTATCGATCGGAACGCACTCGTTTTTCCATCTCGTTTTCGATGCTTGCGAATGCGGCCAGAAACCGTTCGCTATTGCTTTTAGGTTCAGTCATGATGTTGCCTGCCTTTCCACGTCACTTCACGTAAATTATTTTGGTAATGGAGGTGTTCCAAGATCTTGTGGGCGATTTCCATCAACTTCCCTTCGCTTGTATAATCCGCCGGCGCGATGAAGTCGACTCTTCCATGTTCAGCCAAAATTTCCGCATCTTTCCGTTTTTCTTCGATATATACGGCGATCGAATGACCTCCGTTACTTTTCACCAATTTCATGATTGGCACATCGGTCAAACCATCTCCGAAATAAACCATGTTGGAGAGCGGGATCGGTCGTTGATCATCCGGAGTGAACGAATTGAGGTCGACATCGTTCTCAACATCCAAGATCCCTTTATTGACACGGAAAATATATTGCATCTTATTTGTATAATTGATCGCTAGTTTCGGCCACGCCGCGATCTTGTTTTCATATAGGAAGTGGCAAGCGTAGATTTTCTTGATTTCGGATGCGATCGAGGTCGCTTCGATAATTTCCGTCAAACCGGAAGACACGATGTAGTGCTGGACTTCAATATCTAGTATCTTTCCGATCTCATTAACACGAGTAAACCATTCTTGTACACCGGGATAAAACGCGACCCGCGGTCCGTAGGACGCCAATCGTTTTTGTGTCAGCTCGATTCCTTTGAGTTTGGCTTGATGAACCATCTCATAAAGATAGGCCATGATATGGTCCATCTTCTGCGTATTCGCCGTTTCATCGACGATCTTCCAAAAATCGGCAGGTTTTTCAAACCCCAAATCCTCGATGAATCCGTACTCCTGCATGTCTTTGGTGGTCAATGTCTTATCGAAATCGTAAAGGAACGCGACGATCATACTCTCCCAACTTTCTTTTCTCTATTGTAAAGCAGGTATCGACCAAAGGCAATGGATTGGGTATACTGTTAGTAAGGGGTGATCCTGTGATGAAAAAGACAGAAGTCGCCATCGGAATCCTGACCGACGCCCACGGAAATCTTTGTGTCGGGCAACGCAAGTCTGAACCATTCAAAGGAAAATGGGAAATGCCTGGCGGTAAAGTCGAAGAAGGCGAGACGATCTTGGAAGCGCTACGACGTGAATTTCGCGAAGAAGGCAAGGTCGAGTTGACGGATATTTTCCGTTGGACACGGATCGAGCATCCCGATCGGATTTTGCACTTGTTTCGCGTTCACACCCACGATGATTTTTCGCCGATCGTCTACGATCAAATCCGTTATGTCCCTGGAAACGAATTGGCGAATCTTGATTGGATCGAACATAATTTCGAATTCGTCAACGATCTTAGCTTGATGCTTCTGCGCGGTTCCAAAGGCGGTCATCTGCGATTTAATCCCCGAACGTTGGAAGAGTTGCGCGATACCTTGAATTATCTGACGCAGAACCTGAGACAACGTACGACTTTCCGCAGGATTTCCTGCATCCTACATAATGACGCCTTGTTGTTTCCGCTCAATAAACATTTGAAAGAGCGCATCGATCAATTACATCACGAGGGGATCGAGTTCTATGCCCCCCTCAACATCGACATCGGTTTACCTGATTATTTTATCCGACTCAAGAAAGAGGTCTCTCATGAATGATCTATTTTATTTCCTAGCGTTTATCGCTTTGTTCTCTTCCGCCATGTTCTTCTATTTCTTTCTCTCCCGTCATCCCCAAAACCGCAATGCGAACCGGAAGTCCAAACATGGCTTTCAACTCGGACGATCCAAAGGTTGGACATTGCGTGCGATCCGGACCGATGAGTTCAATGCGGATGAGACCTACCGTCCGACGTTGATCGAACATTTGAATACGAACGATAAACTTGAGTTGGAGTACATCGCGGAGGAGAAGTTGGTCGCGATCATCGATCCGCATCATCATATCCTTGGTTACTTACCGAAGTCGGCGACCGAGAAGATGAAACGTAATTTGGAAGAAGGTCGCGTCGGTAAAATCATGGTGTTGAAAAAAGGCGAGAACGGCGAACATCCCGAACTGGTATTGGTCATCGACATTCGCGAATAATCTCATCCCAAAACCATCGAAAGAGACGGATTTCCGTCTTTTTTTGTGCTTTGTGATTTCATCCACTTTTCAACTCAACTATCCTAAATCGTGCTATGATGAAGTCAAAGGAAGTAGGAATCGGAGGAGATGCGCCTTCGAACCATCAACAACGATCCGATCGACGTACACGTAATCCGCACAAAGCGGGTTATCTTTCAGCGTTGACAATTCGATTGTCAAAAGGAGAATTCGAATGAAATTATTCATGCGACTCGTTCTTTCGATTGCGATCCTGTTCGCGATCGCTTCACCGGTCTTTGCCAAAGATGATACGCCACGGTTTTATCGAGATCGGGGATTTTTGGCCAATGCGTCATGGGATCATAGCACCGACGAAGCACGGATCTCCACAACAGTCCAACTCTATGGTGACCCGACCGGTGATCGACTCATTCTAACGTATATGGAAGATTATAATAGTGATACGGTTTGGGAATCCCGAACGTTCGAAACGGTTATCGACTTGAATCAACTCGGTATTAAATCAGGATCCGACTTTACCCTCGATCTTGATGAAACGGGGATCTATTCGATCCAACATATCGATTTCGAAGATGAGAGTCAAACGTTTTGGGATAATTACGAAGGCGTACTGACCTTGCATCTGATGTGGGAATACCTCTATCCGTACAAGCAAAGGATCTATGAACACATTACATCCGCGATGGTTGAAAAACTCGTCAATAAAACTGTCGAAGACTATGATTATTATGCGGTCAGCGGTATGATCAACGGCGAAACCGTCGCGACTTCGGATACTTCACGCGTCGGAATTTTCAAAAACAAGCAGCAAGCCATTGAGGAGCAACCGATGCTTGCGATGATGAAGGAAGTTTTCCAAGAGAAGTCGTCGAGTTACGACACTTTCGCCATATGGGAAGATCCGGCGACGGATACGACTTTCCCAGCTCTGCATATCATGACACTTTCGCAACCGTTATCCGAAGATCCGAGTATCGAATTCATTTACCTGCATTGTTTTATAAATCCCGACACTTTGGACATGTCCTGTTTCATGTTCGAAGGTAAGTTCAACGAATCAATTCTTACTAAACCTTCATTGCGGAACTTAACCAGCACGCTGCATGGGGATGCGACCGGTACGATCACTACACTTGAAACCATCGGTCCCGATGTCAACATTCTTGAATCCTATGAAGGAATCTTGGATCTTGACTTGCAATGGAACTTTACCGATTGGCAGCGCACCCGTTCCAATGTCAGTATGACAGAAGACACGATGAGGTCGCATGAAATTAGGATTCAAGAGTCCTACTTCGGTTCCTTTAGCGGCGATGTCGGGGACTACAGTTTCATAGACGTCGAATCAAACGTAAACCAAACTGAATCTCATATAATTTATCGTAAACAATAAGCATATTGGGTATTGTTGTTCCCGTATAAAAACCCCATGGAACATCGTTCGATGGGGTTTCGTTGTTATGGGAGAATTACTGATTTGATTCGAGCGAAGAAGCAATTACATCCGGTTTCAGTTCCTTCCCCGCAACTTCATCGACCACTAAGATCGCATCGTTGTGAAGCATGAGGATCGATGCCGGGAAGAAGGTCGAGAAGGTTTTCGCTTCGACCAAGCGTCGGACGACGGATGATTTATTCGGACCGGTCGCAACGACCGCCAGTTTTTTTGCATGTAAGAAGTCTGCCATTCCCAATGTAATGATACGAGAAGGAACTTCGGTTTGATCGCTGAAATCCTTCAGTAAACTTAACCGCGTATTCTCGCCCAATCCGTTGACATGTACGTGCGGATACAAACTTTCCGCTGGTTCGTTGTACGCCAAATGTCCATTGAGTCCGATGCCCGTGACGATCAAATCGATCCCTCCGACTTCACTTATCCAAGCGCCAAACGATTCGACTTCGATCTGTGGATCTTGCGCACCATCGATCAATCGGATCTGCTTTTCTTGGATGTTGCAGGGTCCGAAGAAACGCGTGTGCAAACTTTGTGCGACACTGTCGGGATGATCTTTCCCTAGTCCGAGATATTCGTCGACTCCGATAAAACGCGCTTGCGAGAAATCCGCTTCGCCTTTTTGATAGGATGCCACTAACTGTTCGAACATTTCGACCGGTGTCGGACCGGAAGGTAGAGCGATCAATGAATCCGGTTTCTGTTTGATTTGAGTAAGAATGAGTCGCGCTGCCGTCGCGCTGGTTGTACGGGCGTCTTTCGATAGAATGATTTGCATACGTCCACCTGCCTTGTATACCCATTATAGAAAGAACGCGCGGAAATTGAAAGTCGCTTGATTCACGATATTGTTATCATTGCGTTAAAAAACGGTGTTTTATCACCGTTTCCCAACAAACATGAAGTTAGATGCCATCTTCCTGACTTACGTCGTGTGTATTGAGGACCGGCATCGTAAATACACCCAGACTTTCACGACTGGCTTCCACGCATTGGTTAACCCAATCCGCAAAATTCTCGACGCTGTTGCGTGTGATCGCCATTTCCAGAATCAGTGAAAGATTCGAACCGAAAATCACGCGTTTATCTTCTTGTCCCAATGTGAGTGTCACAGCATTCTTGAATGGGCTTCCACCCAACAGATCCGTACATAAGACAACATTCTCGTAATCCTTTAACTGCTGAAGTCCTTCTGTAAGTTTTACTTGTAAGTCGTGTTCGCTGCATTCGGATGTAAAGTCAATGGCGACGAGTCCTTCTTGCGACCCGCCGATCAATTCGACCGCTTCGTACATCCCGCTTGCGAACTTTCCGTGTCCGCATAGAATCATTCCGATCATTTTTCATATCCCCTTTTATTTGTCATAACATTATTATATAATCATATTTAGATTAGAACACTTTCGTGATCGCATATTTCGCCACTTTAACGACGACGCCCTCGGCGATCTCCAAATACGCATAGTTTTCGTCCAAGGATTTTACTTTCCCGGCAAATCCGCTCGCAAGGACCTCTTTTCCGATTTCGATGTTGGATTGCACCTCATTCCAAACTTCGCGCGCATTGCGCATCGAGGATTTGCTTTTGGATACATATGTGTAATATAAGACGAAGACGATGACAAGCGTAATCGCACTCGAATACATGATGGTTTCCCAGTTCATTTCACACCTCCTTTTCAACATTATACCGTCCAATCCTCAATCATACAATATTTGTAATAACATATTTACATTTGAATTAGGTTATCGTCCATCGACATGCCCATGTCCTGGAATAACATAACGATTTGGCTAGTCGCCATCAAGGAGGAACATGACTACTTCGACATTCAATTCCAAACTTTGGAAAGAGATTTTTGAACAACCCACCGCGATTCAACACAGTTTGGCGATCAATCGTCCAATCATCGCAGAAATCGCGGCGAAAGTACGTGAACGTAAACTTAAAAACGTCGTTTTGATCGGTCGCGGCTCCAGCGATCACGCAAACATTTTGGCGCGTTATCTTTTTGAGATCCATACCGACATGATCGCGATGATCTGCGCTCCCTCGGTGATTACCGCTTACTCCGGGAAGGTCGATTATTCCGACAGTTTAGTGATCGGTGTTTCGCAATCCGGCGGTGCCAGGGATGTTTACGAAGTAATGAAGCATGCGAAACAACAAGGTGCCTTGACCGTATCCATTACCAATGTCCGTGGATCGTTGATGACGACGGTCGGTGATTATCATCTCAATAATGAATGCGGTCCCGAGACCAGCGTTACCGCCGCGAAATCCTATATGACGCAAATTACGTTGTTAAGTTGCTTCGTGGCTGAGATTTCGCAAGATCCGAAATTACTTGCGCAAATGGATCAACTGTCCGATATTGTCAAGGATGCGTTAGCGTTGGTTCCGCAAGTCGAAACCCTCGTTCCTTACATACGCAATTGCGATAAAGTTCTGTTGTTTGGTCGTGGCTTGTTGCATGCGTTGACGCTTGAGACGGAACTCAAAATCCAAGAAACCAGTTATTTCGATGCACGGGCTTATGCTTCCAGTGACTATCGGCACGGTCCGATCGCAACCTCGCAGCGTATTGTGCCGGCGATTTTCTTCATTGCGGATCCGCAAACCGATTATTGCCCGATTGATTTATTGAAAACGTTGAAGAAACAACATGTGAACTGTATCGTAGTCTCGGGCGATCCCGCGATTTGTGAACTCGGGGATCAAAGCGTATTGTTGCCGAATCATGTCGTCGGTTTACCGGCGGTTTTCGCTGGCGCCGTGTTCTCACAGATGTTTTCATGCTTATTATCGATCGCGCGGGGATACAATCCGGACGAACCGGTCGGTGTAAGCAAGAATACCGTCACCCTTTAAGGTTTCGCACCGATTTATCCATCGACTCTCATTGTGTATGTTCCTTCGATACACTATAATAAATACAACGAGATGTTGTTAGGAACAAGGAGCATTTATGAACTTCATTCGACTCAATAAGCTTCTGCCGATTCCTCTTTATGTCCAGATTCGAGACTCCATCGAAGCGGCGATCGATTCCGGATTACTGAAGGATAAAACGAAATTGCCGACCGAGGATGAAATCTGCGAAACATTCAACGTTTCGCGTCCGGTAGTTCGTCAAGCGTATTCCGATCTGATTGCGCGCGGCAAGATTTTGCGTTTTAAAGGCAAAGGAACCTTTGTCAACAAGCGTTATGAACGACGGAATTTCCTCAACGAGATGTCGAATTTCACACAGGAAATGCAGAAACTCAACATGAAGCCATTGACGAAAGTCCTTCAGTTGGAAATCATCACGCATCATGATGTGGTCTTTCCGTTACTCAACATCGCCGAGGGTGAATCATGCATCCATTACAAGCGGTTGCGTTATGCGGACGATATTCCGGTCTATATGGAAGACACCTTCATTTCCGCCGATCGTTTTCCCGGATTGGAGAAGATCGATTTCGAAACCAATTCGCTTTATCAAGTCTTGGCGGATCAATATCATACCGAAATCGTGAAAGCGTTTAACACCTATAATGCCCAGGTGGTCAGCGATGCGAATGCGATCTTGTTGGAAGTCGAGAAGAAATCCGCCGTACATTGTGTTACGACGCTCTCGTATGATAAATCCGGCGAAGCAGTCGAATACTCGCTTGCCTACTTCCCCGGCGGAAGGAATAAGTTTGATGTTTTGGTAAGAAACAACCAAACCTCGGGTGAACGAAGATGAACTATTTAACCATCAATAAACGAAGCGCGGTTCCCCTGTTCATTCAGATCAAGGAAGGGATCTTGGCCGCGATCCACAGCGAACAGTTGCTTCCGCACGACAAACTGCCGACCGAAGCCGAGCTCTGCGAGTTGTTCGGGATTTCTCGCCCGGTCGTACGCCAAGCGTATAAGGAACTGATCAACGAAGGCTACATCATTCGTCAAAAAGGTCGGGGAACGTTCGTAAAGGAAGCCGAGACGAAAAGCTGTTTCTTCAAAGAACTCTCGAACTTCAATCTGGATATGATTTCCCGTGGATTGACTCCCAGTACGGATGTGTTGACCTGTGAAGTTATGCCCTATCAAAAAAGTATCAACGATCTACTCGAGCTTACATCGGACAGCCCGGTCCTTCATCTCAGCCGTTTGCGCAAAGGCAATAACACTCCGATGGTTCTCGTGGATTCCTACATTCCTTTGGATCTATTTCCAGGGTTGGAGAATGCGAATTTCAAAGATCGATCCTTGTATGACATGTTTGATTCGGAATATGGGATCCCGGTGTTTGAAGCACATCGGTTGGTCGATGCGATCATCGTCGATGATAATACCGCCAATTTGTTGGAAGTTCGCCGCAAAACGGCTGCCCATTACGTTCAAACCATCAGCGTCGATTACGAAGGTCGCGTCGTCGAGTTGTCTTATGCGACATATCCCGGCGAACGGAATCGATTCGATATCTATGTTTATCGCGAATAAAGCGTCTACCTTTGGGCAGACGCTTTTTTTTAGGAGATGAAGGATAGGACTTCAGGCAGAGAATCGACCACATGATCCGCCAGCGACGTATCCGTACTAAATCGCAGATCGCGGATGGCGATCACTTTCATACCGGCGCTTTTCGCGGCTTGGATCCCATAGACGGAATCTTCGATGACAATACAATCATACGGTGAAACATTCAGTTGGTTTGCGGTGAATTGATAGATTTCCGGATGAGGTTTGCTTTGGTGGAACTGATCCCCGCTCACCACGACATCGAAGTAATCATTCAGTCCGCACACATCAAGTACATGTTGGATGTTATCCATCCTCGATGAGGAAGCCAATCCCATTTTATGACCTTTGGCACGGACATGATCCAACACTTCGATGACCCCGGGAAACATGATTTGCGAGTAATCGACGGCACGTGTTTCAACGAACCGTTCGTACTCTTGAGCGACCCACGTTATTTCGTTGGGTTGGGGTAAGTGCGAAGCGATCAATTCGTAGGTTTTTTCCAGTGTCGATCCCACGATCGGATAGAGTTGTGTCAATTCGCATGTGACGTTCTTGGAAAGCAGGAAGTCGCAAATAAACCCAAGATAAACGATTTCACTATCGATCAGGACACCGTCCATATCAAAGAGAATTGCGGCCATAACGTTGATAGTACTCCTCCATGATTTTCGGACCGTTGCTGGTTCCGATGCGCTCCGCACCGGCTTCGATCATCGCCAAACACGTGTCAAGGTCGCGGATACCGCCGGCTGCTTTGACGGATACTTCATCGCCCACGGTTTCTTTCATGAGGGCGACATGATGTACGGTCGCGCCGGCCGTTCCGAATCCGGTCGAGGTCTTGACGTAATTCGGTTTTACTTCGCGTGCGATCTTGCACACGTTTACGATTTCTTCATCCGTCAAGTAACAGGTTTCTAAGATGACTTTGGATAAGATTCCACTCTTTTTGCATAATTCAACGATTTGACACATCTCGTCTTCGATGTATGCGAGATTTCCGTCTTTTAACGCGGAAATGTTGATGACGTAGTCGATTTCATCACATCCGTTTTTGATTGCGTCGCTTGTTTCGAATACTTTGGCTTGGATCGTCGTTTGTCCAAGCGGAAATCCGATTGCCGCACCGACATGGACTTGCGTATCCTTGAGATATTCCTTAACGAACTTCACGGGATAGGAGTTGATCGCGATCATAAAAAGCTGATACTCGCGACATTCTTTGGCGATCGACAATAAATCCGAAGTTGAGGCAAAGGGCTTCAAGATCGTGTGGTCGATGTAATCATTCAGAGGTTTATTTAACATGTTGGTTCTCCTTCGATAATGGTAATCCAAATCCAAACGATCCTTCCGCAAGGCAGTTTGCGGTCGCAAAATCGGTCGCTTTACGCATGACATCCGTAATGGTTTCGCGATCCGTAGTAGACTGTGTAAACAAACCTTGTTTGTACCCCTCGATAAGAAAGGCAGCGATATACGCATCCCCGGCTCCCATCGTATCGACGATGTCGATGTACTTGCCTTCGTAGAAGACTTCGATTCCGCAGGGATGATGGTATAATTGACCACTTTTTCCATAGGTGATCAGACAATGTCCGATCTTGAAAGCTTGGGTAATCTCAATCAAATTCTTCGATCGATCAAAATCATAATCCGGTTCGGAGAAAATTGCCAAGTCGATGTTCGACGCGATATTTTCAAGATAAGCAACGCATCGATACTTTTCAGCCGCCGAGAAATCGTAGCTGACAAATGCTTTCCTGTTTCTTAAGAAACAGAGTTCGCCTTCCATTTTCGAATTACATGAGAGATGGATCAGATCGGCTTCGTTCAATGCATCGCGTAAGTGATCATCGATCCGCATCGGTCCTGGCCAATGGTCACCGTAGTCGACTCCGACAAACATCCTCTCGCCGTTTTGGTGGATAACATCGCATCTTTTCGTAGTGCTACCGGATGGAAAGATCGCATGATCCAACCCGACACCGCACTTTGTTAACGCATAACGGATCCATTGTCCCTCAGGATCATCACCGATTTTTCCGGCATACTGACACTCACAACCGTAGCGTTTCGCAAGGGCAGCGACATTCAATGCGTTTCCACCCGGATATTGTATGTTTTTATCGAGATATCTGTCAACGACGTTATCGCCGATGGAATAGAAACGGGGATTTCGCATTTCAATAATTCACCGTTCGGTAATAGCGACGTGTTTCCAATGGGTGTTTCTTGATGTCTTCAAGGTTACGGCTCACCCGTTGCAACATCGCTGCCAAAATCATCGGATCCAACAGTTCTCTGTAGGCTTCGCTAAATCCCCTCAAATCGGCGATCCGGGCATCGAACACATTCGTATTGGTCGTGTGCTTGCGGCAGAAATCCGCGACACGCTGATCCAAGAGACGAGTCGAACCGGATGATAAAAGAATCGTCACGCAGGATCCTTCCTCGATCAACTCCAAGGTTCCATGGAAGAATTCCGACGAGGAAACGGATTTCGTCGGTAACCATAACGATTCTTCCAAGACACACATTGAATAGGAATACGCGGTCGGCCAAAGCAGTCCGGAAGACACGAAGATATTGTAGGGTTCATTTGCGTTTTTTTCCGAATAACGTCGAGCGTCATCATCGAAATCCTTGCGGACTTGAACCAATACGTTTCCGAGATTCGAAAGTTGATTGGCGAATTCAACATAATCCGCAAAGCACTGTTTTTGGTGGAGGTAGCGCAGAATCAATAGTAGAAAGATCAGCTCTTGGGGACGGCCGTCTTGATAGACGACACATTCATGACTTAATTTTTCAAGTTCGCTGTCTGCTTTTCCGATGACCGATATGATCTTTGACCCTTTTTCTTGAATCAAACGTGCGGCAGCCAAGGTGTCGGCCGTATCCCCGGATTTGGATGTCATAAGTACGATCGTATCTTCGTCAAGAAATGTGGAATCGCATACCACAAGTTCTGCCGCCAGCATCCGTTCGCACGGAATGCGACTGTATTTCTTTACGATATTCGCAAAGGGGTCCAACATGGACATCGATCCACCGCTCGAAACGAACATGACTTTATTTTTACTTGCGATCCGATCTGCGATCGCTTCGATTTGTTGCCTTTTTTGATAGATCTTCGCGAAGTTCGCGAGGATTTCGTATTCGTCGAATTTAATCATTTTCCCTCCTTAAAGAAAGATATGGACAACGTATGTTGTCCATATCCAACGTTTTACATAATGCCGAGATACGATACCACAACCGATGCCAGGATGATGATGACAATCAGATAGACGACATTCATCTGTTTCTTCTTGAATAAGTAGTAAAGCAAGAAGACAAATCCGAGCGGGAGCAGATTCGGTAAAATCGAATCGAAGATCCCCTGAACGGCGACAACATCCCACAACTTCAACTCTGCGGGGAATTTTAGCGAAATGTACGAAGGAATCAAACCACCGACGACCATGACGCCCAAGATGCCTGCGCCTTTGGTGATAGCGTTGGCGTTTTCACGCAGTTTACTGACGGCGCCGACACCTAAGCTATACCCGGCACGCGCGAACCAAATGCGGGAAAATGCGCTGACCATCCAAATCGCGATGTACAGCAACGGTCCGAGAATCGAGCCTTGTTTGCTGAGGGAGGTACTGATCGCGGCGGAAATCGGAAGCAGGGTAAACCAGAAGATCGCATCGCCTAAGCCCGCCAACGGACCGAACAACCCGGTCTTAAGGTTTTTGATCAGACTGCGGTCTTCACCGGATTCTTCAAGGGATAGGATCAATCCCATCAAGAAGGTCGCCATATGCGGTTCGGTGTTGATGAAGTCCATATTATTGACCATCGCCGCTGCGATTTCTTCTTTCTGGTTCCCGTAGATTTTTTGGAAACTCGGAACCATCGACAAGGTAAACCCAGCCGCTTGCATCCGTTCAAAGTTAAATGCGGATTGTTCGATAAACGAGTATACACCCATCTTATCGATATCTTTCTTCGTCAGCTTATTTCTAGATACCGTCATCTTGCGTCCCTCCTTGTGC
Organism: uncultured Erysipelotrichaceae bacterium; assembly: GCA_942492825.1. GTDB lineage: Bacteria > Bacillota_I > Bacilli_A > Erysipelotrichales > Erysipelotrichaceae > GWE2-51-13. The sequence goes on from OW818635.1 coordinate 1,001,085, forward strand.
TACATTCACATGTTGCTTCTTGTCTTTGTAATATCCGATCACAGCAATCGCGATACCGGCGATCGCAACCGGAAGGATGTTACGCATGGCAAGGAACGAAGCCATCAAGAATCCTAAGAATAAATACGGTGAGTTTTCGGCTTTCAACATGATCGTCAGCAACAACGCGATCCCAACTGCCGGTAACAAGCCACCCGCGATTTCGAATCCATGGATCAAGAATCTCGGGAACGAGTTAACAAACTCGGAAATCGGCGCTTGCATGGCGTAGGCCGACAAGAAGACGATTAACGCGACAACCAACGATTTGAAGATTACGGCGCCAAAGACGATGGTTTTGAACTTTTTAACATCGGCGTTTTTCGCCGCTTCATCTAACGGACCCATCAATCCTGAATACGAAGAATTGAAAATGATGCCGACCCATTGCGCTAATAACGCAAACGGCAAGGCCAAACCAATTGCGGTTTCGGCGCTTTGTCCGGTCGTATAGGCGATAACGGTCGTCATGACCCCTGCGATCAACGGATCCGGCGGAACCGTTCCCCCAACAGTCAATAATCCAAGATAAGCTAATTCGGCGACGGCACCGGCTGCCAAACCGAGTTGTACATCACCGAGGATAACCCCTGCGAAAAACGCGACAACGATCGGACGGAACCAGAAGAAGACTTCCCAGCATTGGTCAACCGCGGCAATAAATGCCATCAATGCCAGTAAAAGCCCTTGAACTAAAGTAATCTGCATACATTCCCCTTTCTGCTGAATTTCAGCTATATCGTCTGCAAGGCGCACTTAAAAAGGACTTGCAGTCAATACCGATTTTACTTCTTTACTTCACTTCGAAATCGTACTTCTTATCGCCGGGGGCAATCTGGATGAAAACATCGACCCCGCGATCGCGAACCGCTCTAAGATCATTTAAATCTTCATCATCTACATAGACATGCGACTCGTTGCTCTGCCGTTTCCCGGCTGTGAAATGCATGTTTCCGATATTCAACTTTTTGATCGGTACGCCGTTCTCAACGAGAATACGTGCCGATTTCGGTGTACGGACTACGATGAAAATCTGTTGTGTCGGGCTCGCTTTGTGAATGACATCGATTGTCTTCTGCAAGGTGAAGAAGCGAATCCCGACGCCGACCGCTTCGGCCGTCATCTGCATCAATGCTTGTTGCACTGGATCCGCCGCCGCCTCGTCATCCGCTACCACGATTAAGTTGGGGTGTACGAAGCCGACCCATGATACGCCGACTTGTCCATGGACAAGTCGGTTATCGATCCGTGTCAACAATATGTTCGGTTCAGACATTGTCGTCCTCCTCTTTTAATTTTATTATAAAAGAATCTTACACATTGTCAATATGTTATTACATATTATCAATTATGTCGATTTCTACTTTTCAGAATTGATTTTACGTGATAGTATGTATTTACATTATTACATATGGAGGAACCAATGGAACAAGACATGACGATGATGTTGCACTACATTCACGAAGCACCCGACGCACTTAGCGAGAATATCCGACGAAGTTCAAAATTGACGCGTACTTTGGTCGAGGAATTCGTTAAAAAACCCTATCGTTCGCTTTGGATTATCGCAAGCGGATCCTCGTACAACGCCGCGATGAGCGCACGTCCCCTATTATTGAACATCCTAAACGTCGATGTCAGGGTCTTGACCCCGCATCATTTCTGTCATTACGAACATTCGCTTACCGACCTGGATTTCGTATTCGTCATCTCGCAAAGCGGTTGCAGTACCAACTCGATCGAAGCGCTTCGCTTTTTGCGTAGTAAGAATCGCTTCGCGATCGGAGTCACCGGTTGTCCCGAGAGCGACTTCAAAGCGGAAGCGGATCTGTTGGTCGATTATGGTCTAGGCATCGAAACGATCGGTTATGTCACCAAAGGTGTGATCACCTTGATCGGTTTTCTCGCTCTGTTCGCTGTCGAGAGTGCCACCATTCTAGGTCGATTGAATCAAGAAGAAAAGGAAGTATGGTTCAACCGTCTCGACAACGCCTGTCAAGTGAATCGTAGCGTCATGAAGAATAGCCTCGTATTCTGGGATAAGCATGTGAAAACCTTTACGGCGATGCCCCATGCATTCATCATGGGTGCCGGTAGCAATTACGGAACAGCGCTTGAAGCTGCGCTAAAGATGAGCGAAACAATTCAGATTCCATGTTTGGCCATCGAATGTGAAGAGTTCCTCCATGGTTACACCCTTCAATTGACACCCAATTATCCGTTGTTCTTCATCGATCCGGTCGATTCCACCAGCAAGCGGATTTTGGATACCTTTACGTCAGTGCTTAAGATTACCGATCGGGCTTTCTTGATTTCAAACAATCCTGATATAGCCGGTCCGAATGTTCTCTCCTATGAGGGTCATGTCCATCCGTTGTTGAGTCCGATCGCGTTCTTGCCGTTCTTCCAGTACTTATCCTTCAAGACGACGGATAGCATGCATCGCTGGATGAAACATCCGTTGTATAAGACGTTTAGCGAAGATGTCCCTTCGAAAACCGAAAGTTACGTCCATACGGTCCAATAGTTATCGTTTTTGGTTCTTCAAATAAAAGCGCGTCTCGGAATTTCCCGAGTGAACTGCCCCAGGTAAAGTTTATACAACAAAAAAGCGCAATCTGAATCAAACCTCCTTGAATCTGACAAATGTCATATGACAGATGTAAGATAACACAAAGGAGGTTTTATTATGGCCAAGAAAGGAAGTGTCTTTGCGAAGTATAGCCCTGAATTTAAGCAAGAAGTAGTTGAAGCCTATCTAAGCAGAAAGGTTGGAGGTTGGAGGCAAGTTGCGAGATCATTTGGGTTGAAGAGTGATGCGCAAGTCAGAAAATGGACCCAGCTGTATCGTCAAGGGGGTCCAGAAGCACTGTCGAAAGACCGACGAGAAGGTAATAATCCAAATTTTGGAAAACATTTTCGCGAAAAGAAGATTGAAGACTGGCCGCTAGAACAACAAATCGAATACCTAAAAATGGAGAACGCCATCCTAAAAAAAGTGAAGGCTCTCCGGTTAAAAAACTCAGGAGAGCGCAACGATACATGATTGTTTATGATTTGACGGATGACGGGTTCTGCACAAAGCGACTCTGTTCGTATCTCAAGGTGAGTCCCCAAGCCTATTACCGATGGTTGCGTATTGGAAAGCCTATGTATCGATGGTTTGATGAACAACTCGCTGAACGCATTCTCGAACTGTTTGACCGTGAAAAGAAGGGGTATCGTTACATCCGAGATCAATTGATACGCCTTGATCACCGTAGGATCAATGATAAAACGGTTCTGCGTTACATGCATATTCTGGGCATTCAAAGCCCCATCCGCAAGAAACGATTTCAAAACTGCACGACATCGGATCCCAATCAAAAGGCAAGAATCGTTTGCGACAACGTCCTTGCCCGGAAGTTTGAGGCCTCGCGGCCTCTCGAAAAACTGGTAACCGACGTCAGTTACGTCTACCATCAAGAAGGCCGCCTTTATCTTAGCGTGATCAAGGACCTCTTTGACAATTCCATCATAGCATACACGGTCTCGGAGTTTAATGATTGTCTACTCGTTACGGCTTGTCTGGATCAAGTTTTCACCGAATATTGGAATCCAACTTATATTTGCACCTTACATTCTGACCAAGGGTTTCAATATACCAATCGAAGTTATATCGAGCGACTTGATGAAATAGGAGTCACCGTATCGCACTCGAGGAAAGCAAACTGCTATGACAATGCGTGTTGCGAGAACTTCTTCTCACACCTGAAAAGCGAGAGTCTTGAGTTGAATATTCCGAAGAACGAAGCGGATCTTCTCAAAGCAATCGATGATTTTATCTTGTTCTATAATACGGATCGTCCACAGCGTAAGTTAAAAGGTATGACTCCCATTGAATTTCGAGAGTCATACCTTCATGATACTATGCTTTTTTATGAGTAAACTTTACCTGGGGCTATTCAGAGTCGCGCTTTTTACTTATTTTATCGATTAAACTTTAACGTTTGTCCGCCTCGAAGATTACATTTGCCTGCTTACGGCCCTCTTCCATGATTTCCGCTAGGTTTAGCGAATGTTGGGACAAATGAAGTAATTCTTCCTTATTTCGAATGCGTAAGAGTTTCGCAAAATATTTCGCCTCATAGTACATGGTTTCTTCCACTTGATCGACACCCAATTCTTCACGTGTTCCGCCCATCACCAAGGTAACCGAACCGATACGGCTCGGTGCCCCATCCATGAGAATATATCCTTTTTCTCCTTCGAAGATCGTCGCATTGGGACCGTAGGAGTCCTTTGTCAGCGAACAAACAGCTTTGGTATGTGGATATTCCATCACAAACAAACCTGAAAGATCGACACCGTTGGTATGTAAGTTCGCGGTATAATGAATCTTTTCGGGTTTTCCCAACAGATCTAAGACCAACGAAACCGGGTAAATCCCGATATCATACAAGGCTCCCCCAGAATGTGCCGGATCGAAGACGTTGGCGACTTTTCCTTCAAGCAAAGCGTTGTATCTACTGGAATATTGGCTCATGTCACAACGTATGATCCGTAATCCTCCGATTCGATCGAGATTCTTCCGGATAATTTCGAGATTGGGCATATGGCGCGAAGTGATCGCTTCGATCACGATCTTTCCGGTGGATTCCATCGTTTGGATCAAGTCTTCCATTTCACGACGCGTGGAGACCAAGGGTTTTTCCCCGATGACATCTTTCCCTGCCAACATGCATTGTTTCGCCTGCGGATAATGCATATCGTTGGGCGATGCGATATAGACGACATCGATGGTAGGATCCTTCAGCATTTCCTCGATACTCGTGTAAATCGTCGGGATTTGATTCGCATCCGCGAACGGTTTCCCTTTCTCAAGGGTCCGTGAATAAACGGCACGAACTTCGTATTCTTGACTTAATCGTGCGGCTTGGATGAAGGATCCGGTGATCCAACTGGTTCCGATGACCGCAAGTCCGAAAGGTTTCATAGGTATACCCCCTAGATTTTATTTCCTTGGATCACCGCGGACAAGCGCGGTATGATCTGTTTCTTACGCGAGACGACATCTTCAAAGATATGTAAGTGTAGGTTGTCGATGCCCGGATAGGCCTCCTCGGCGATATAACTGTCTTTTCCGGCATATAACATGGCCGAACCGTTTTGCTGGAGGGAGGTAAAGACCATCAAGAGTAAGTTGAGTTTCTTGCGGTCCGCATAATCGCCCATCGCTTTCACGAGGTCTTCCTTCAACGGTTCTAATTGTACGATGTCATACAAGCTCATCTGTCCAACCATTACTTTACTGCCGTTGATGTTGAACTCTTTGATGTCATGTTCGATGATTTGATCCATGGTCTTTTCACCCATGGCCGCACCGTTGGTGAAGATTTCCTTGGCAAGTTCGGAGATCGTAAGTTGCGCGATCTGCGCCAAGTGTTGCGCGACGTAGAAATCGGTCGGCGTTGTGGTCGGTGACTTGAAGTTCAAGGTATCCGATACGATGGCCGAAACCAACAGACCCGCGATGTGCGGTTCGGGGATCAAGCGCGCTTCTTCGTAGAGATTCGCGATGATCGTGGACGAACTTCCGACCAGTTGATTACGGAACGTGATCGGTTTGTTGGTTTGGATGTCTCCGATCCGATGATGGTCGATGATTTCGATCAAATCGGCTTCCAGAATTCCTTCGACCGATTGTGAGACTTCGTTATGGTCGACCAAGATGATCTTCTTGCGTTTTGCATTGAGTAAGTGGAAACGCGAGACCAAACCGACGGCGCGATGTTTATCATCGACGACCGGATAGGTCCGAAAACGGGACTTGATGATTTTGTTGGAGACATCGTCCACGTATTCACCTTTGTTGAAGGTGATAACACTGGTACTCATCGAAAGACGTACCGGCGAAGAGTAATAGATGTAACGCGAGGTATTCAATGTCCCGTGTCCGGATTTGATGATGGCACAATCTTTTTGCGCCGCATGTTCGATGACGGATTGCGGGATGGTATCGCACCATACGATGACTAAGCAAGCGGCGTTTTTTTCGATCGCTTGATGCATCGCTTCTTCGTCGTTACCAACGATGACGATCCTGTCGCTTAACTCGTAGCGTTCCAGCTTGGTTTCCGCGACGGCGACGATCGAAACTTTCCCATTCAATCGTGTTCTCTCGGGTTTATAAATGAGTTCGCCTTTAATGGTCTTGGCAATGTATTCGACCGGCGTTTGACGCAAGAGTTCGATCGAACGCGCGGTATCCCCCATGGCGACGGCGGAGAGATTGGAATTGGTCAACATCCCGACCAAATGCATGTCCGCATCGGTGACAAGCAAAGCTTGTCGTCCAGTCGCGTTCATCAATTGCCACGCTTCGTAAATGGTCGTTTCCGGCAGAATCGTTAAAGGACTGTCGATTTCGATCTCCTGCAACGTCATGCGTGCGTCATCCAGGATCATCGGTTCCTCGACGCCGAATTTGTCGAGGATGTATTTGGTTTCACGGTTGATTTCACCTAAGCGGCAAGCGACTGCGTCGGCTCCCTGGATTTGTTTCAGGCGCGCATAGGCGATCGCCGAGCAAATCGAATCGGAGTCCGGATGCTTGTGTCCGGTGATATAGATACGGTTGATTTCTTTCGGAATTAGGGTCATACGCTTTTCTCCTCTGGTCCGTGACTTAATTGTACTCCATTTTTTCGTCGTTTGGCAGATGCATCTGGTAGCATTTTCGTACATCTTCATAAATATCCGTGAATTTTCACAATAAGTATTACAATTTGCTTTAAAAGTTATTATAATAAGTGCAGAAATCTGGATCGAGGGGGATCATGGAACTACATACCGACGATTGCACGCTCGTGCCTCTGTATACCATCAAAGTGCCGACGTTATTGGAATTTGACCGGGCGAATCGTTTTCATATCGAACGCAATTTCCCGACCAAACAAAAAGATTTTTATACATTGGAAACCCATCAGCGTCATGTCTTGGAAAGTCTGTTGAACTTTGAACGGGGAGACGCGTATAATTTCGCCGTCGTCACCAAAGGTCATAAGATGATTGCGAAAACCGCTTTGTATCGCGTTTTAAGTTCCAACTATAGCAGCGCGTTTGTTTCGGTGTTGGTTGATTATCGATTCCAACATATCGGTTACGGGGACAAGGTATTGAAACGGATCCTCAAATACGCCTTTAATGATCTTCAACTACATCGCGTCTGTGCGGAAGTAATGCCGACCAACTTCGCGATGATCGCTCTTCTGAAAAAGAACGGATTCGTCCAAGAGGGCATGGCGCAAAAAAGCATCAACATCTATGGGATGTGGGAAGATCATTTGATTTTCGGACTTATCAATCCTAATGAAACGACCGTCAAACTATGACGATCGTTTTTAGATTTCGTAGGTTGGGTTGATATCGACACGTAGGACCTTCGTATCCGAAACTCCCGCATTCTTGAGGAAGATCTCGATCCCTTCGGGATGTGCCGAGAAATGTAAAGGCAGAAAATAGTGGGGATGAAAACGGTCGATAAATGCGTGTGCGCCGTCGTCGAAGTCGCTTCCCATGCGACGGTCGACCGGAAACATCGCCAAATCGATCGGTACGACCGGAATCTTATCAAGTTCCGTTTTGAAGAACTCTTTCGCTTGATCGATTTCTTCCTGTGTCGATTCATCTTTCCAATGCCAGTCATTTAGATCTCCACTATGGAAAATGCGTTTCCCTTCGGTCTCGATCAAAAAACTGACGCCCTCGTCGGTGGAGCCGTAAACATGGATCATTAGATCTTCAAGCTGAATCGTGTCCCCGGATTCAACCAAGGTAACTTGTTTGTTTTTGAGTTCGTTGATTCCGCGATCCGCGATGACGGTTCCATACATTTCCAACACTTTCGGATTAAAGTGGTCATGATGGCCATGCGATATGAAAATATAGCGCGGTTTGTCTTTGGGGAATTCGAAGTCCCCTTTCCAATAATCAAAGAGCAGTACTTTGTCGGTAAGTTCGACCAATACGCCGCTATGATGGATCAATGTGACTTTCATGGTACAAATTTCGAAAACCGATGTCCGAACGCGATCAGATCATCGATGATTTCTCCTTCCGGTGACTGTAAGCAAATAAATCCGTCCTCAAAGAGAATTGCGCCGTCCTGTTTGACCCGATTCTCCCATTTCTTCATCCAACGTCCGATACCTAACCCATACGATCCAAACAAGGCGATGGGTTTGTTTTTTAGAAATGGGATGCTTGAAACATAGAAAGGTTCGAACACTTCGGGTTCTAACGACTCGATCCCAGAAGCCGGACAACCCATGACGATTTTATCATACTCTTTAATACGATCCGGTCGGATCATCCCGACTTGAAAACGATCGACGCTGACTTCATGGTTTTTGGTGAGTCCTTTGAATATCGCGTCGGCCATGGCTTTCGTATTCCCTCCGCCGCTGAAATATACCAACAAGATTTTCTCCATAGGTCTTCCCTCTTTTTTCAATTTTAGCAAATCCGTTCTTGAATTGACAGTAAAACGACAATGCCTTGTGATATGATTAAACTACGAAAAAGGGATGACTATGAACGAACTTGATGAACTTACGAATATGATCCGCGATTTCTGCGAGGAACGCGATTGGACGCAGTTCCATACGCCCAAAGACTTGGCCATCGGCTTGGTCGGCGAGTCGGCCGAGTTGCTTGAATTGTTTCGCTATCAGGATACATCCGAGAGTTTGGCGACGATCGCGGCGAAGCGCGATGCGGTCGGGGATGAGTTGGCCGATGTGCTTTTCCATCTATTACGTTTCTGCGATCTCTATGATTTTGATTTGTCGCAAGAGTTGAAGCGCAAGATGATCGCCAACGCGATCAAGTATCCGAAAGACAAAGTGCGTGGCAAGAAACTAAAGTATAACGAGTACGAATAACCGATAAACAGTGATGCGCGCCGCAAGACGCGCATTTTCTTTGGCTAGAAAAAAACGGCTTACGCCGTTATGAAATTCTGTGATTTATTCAAGTTCCAACTTATGATCCAATAACCAGAAGGTACCGTAGGACAGTAGCACGGTGACAACGCCCTTCATCGCAAATGCGATCGCGTAGTCCGCCCAATCGATCGAATAAGCGACCTGCTTGAGCCCGAATAACAATTCTTCAAAGGACATGATGTTTACGAAGTAACTTCTGACATCGTTGAAGAAGATCGGCGTCAAGTGGTAATAGCTGAAGATCGAGTTGAAGGTTACGCTAAGGACGAAGAACAAGAAGATTCCCAATGCGACGCGATTCTTGCGGATCAAGCTCGTGTTGACGACCGTGATCACAAACAAGATTAGAATCAAACTGTAGAAGGAATCCAACAACCAGAGCGGCAAGCCCGAAGCCATCGCACCCAAGGTCGTACCGAACAATCCGGTCGAAGCGAGTTCGCCGATCAAACCGGCGACATCCACGCCGGCAGTGATCACATGCATTTGAGTCAAAACAAAGTAGAAGATTGTGCTGAAGAGAGTTGCGCTCAGAATGAAGACCATCGTCGTCGCAAAGGACCAGATCATCCCGGTAATGACTTTGGCGATGACCGTGTCGCTGGTTTTCACCGGAAGGGTCAACGTCAAGTAACCTTCATCGGAGAAAAGCCGACGGCTAAACAACTTGATGATGGAAAGAAACGTGACGACCACGGTCGCGACACTCATTCCGAAGAAACCGAAGAACAAGATCGCGATCAGAAACTCATTGCGCGAACTGATAATAAACGGACCGACGATCGCCATTAGAACCAATGCGAGATAGAGGAACGTGAATTCGCGATATGTCGCGGCTAAATCGTGTTTGATCGTTTTGATTAACATCTGAAGACCTCCTTGAACCATGCCTCGATCGACATGCCTTTTTCACTACGAATCGTGTCGACATCGTCGTGCAGTACGACTTGTCCTTCTTTCAGGAAGATTACCGAATCGAAGATGTGTTCGATGTCCGCAATCAAGTGAGTGGATAAGATGACGAGTGAATCGCTGGCGTAGTTATCCAGGATCGTGTTGAGAATCAATTCGCGGGCTGCCGGATCGACGCCCCCGATCGGTTCATCCAGAATGTAGATCTTAGCGTTGCGGCTCATGACCAAGGACAACTGGAACTTTTCCTTCATCCCTTTGGACATCGTCTTCAGACTTTGTTTGGGATCCAAACCCAATTTTGCCAACATACTTCTCATTTTCGCTTCGTCGAAATCTTCATAGAGATCCCGGAAGATCTTGATCGCGCCTTCCGCGTTGGTCCAGCTTGGCAAATAGTTGCGATCGGGCAGATAGGATATCAAACTCTTGGTATGCACATCCACCGGATGCCCGTCGATGCGTACTTCCCCTTTGTAGTCACGTAACAATCCGTTCAGGATTTTGATCAACGTGGTCTTGCCGGATCCGTTGGGACCCAACAACCCGACGATTTTTCCTGTTTCCAGATTGAGCGTTACGTCGTTGAGGGCTGTCGTCGCCCCGTAGTTCTTACTGACATGTTTGATTTCAATCATTGTCTTCTCCCCTTTTCATCTGCTTCTCAATGGCTAGCAGAACGTTTTCAACTGCGATATGCAAGGCATTCACTTCCGATACATAGTCCTCTGTCGCCTTTAGGAACAGCTCCTGATGCAAGGCATCGATCAAGGCTTGGTCATCGGTGACGAAGCGTCCGACCGTGCGATCGCTTCTCACCAATCCATCGCGTTCCAATTCGCTTAAGGCGCGTTGGACGGTGTTGGGATTAACCTGATAGTTCATCGCTAAGTCCCGGACGCTTGCTAACTGCGTTCCGCCGACAAGTTCCTTCGTTGCGATCTGACGTTTGATCCGTGCGATGATCTGGAGGTAAATCGGCTGGGTGGTTTGGAAATTCTCCATGATTCCTCCGTTCTGTACTATTGTATTAAGTACCTAATACAATAATACAACGATTTGATTTCTTGTCAACAAGTTTTTAAAAAAAAGTAAAGTTTTTTTACTTTACTTGTATTTTTCGAGAATCGCCTTGAATTTCTCCAAGTTCAGCTCTCCGTATGGATCGTTATCGATGTTCATGTTGGGTCCTTCCATGCATCGATGGAGACAGTGTTGCGTCTTCAGTTCGAACTTCTTATCCGCTGTCTGTTGGCCGACACGGATTCCCAGATATTTCTCAACGCTTTGGATCAAGGCCACGGACTGCCGGTTGGCGCACCGTTCACCGTTGCACATCAAGATCGTATGCGTTCCCGATTGGGCCAACAAGCTTGGAAAGCGTTGGATCATCGATCGAATGACTTTCGGGGTTGTTGCCATGACACGTGAAATCTCGTCGATTTCCACATCCGGTACGCATCCGAAAATCTTCTGCGTTTCTTTAAGTATGGTGATCAAGGTTCCTTGATCGTTGGAAGCAAACGGCGTGTCGTAATACGCCAACATCCGTTTGAATTCATCGATTTGCTCTTTCGATTTGATCATAGTCGATGCTTGGTCTCCTTTCCCTCGATAAAGTTCGTAAGGTTTTCAATCGTTAGTTTCGCCAATCGTTCTTTGGTGAACTGTCCGCTATACGAGATATGCGGAGAAACGATGCAATGCAAAGCATCCCAAAGTTTGCTTTCGATCGGTAAAGGTTCAATCGCAAACACATCCAATGCCGCGTAGGCGATCTGTTGTTGATTGAGAGCGTTGACCAAGGCGTCCTCAACGATAATCCCACCTCTTCCGATATTGATGATCCCCGCCGTCAGCTTCATCCGTGCGAGCATGTCTTCATCGATCAAGTTCCGTGTCGATTCGTTCAATGGTAGAGTTATGATGACGCAATCGTAAACTGTTATATATTCGCCAAGTCTGTTTAGCGGATAGGTAAGGTCAAATCCATCGATCTTTCGACCATCCGTGTTAACACCGGTAATTTCGACTCCGAATGGTTTCATACGTTGGGCGATTTCCGTCGCGATGTCTCCGGTTCCCAAGATCAAAATCTTGTCACCTTGCGCTTCGCGGACGTTACGATGTTTCCATTGTTTGTCCTGTTGGTTCATCCAAACTTCACGAGTCTGTTTGAGTGCCATCAGCCATTGCATGATGACCCATTCCGCGATCGGTGCTCCATAGACACCACGGGCGTTACAGATCGTGACGCCCATCGCCTTGAGTTGTTCGATCGGAATCTTGTCATATCCGGCACTATTGAGTTGGAGGAATTTTAGTTTCGAAAATGATGCATACTCCTGCTTCATGAAGTAGCGTGAACCGATCATCATATCGATGATTTCGGGTTGTTCAAATGCTTCCTTCTCGGATCCCAGATAAACATTCAATCCGAGTTTCTCGAGTTCGGCTTCGAAATTCTCCGGATAAGGTCTTCTTTCCGCAAAGAATAGGTTCATAGTATTGATCCTTTCAAATGAATAAAGATTGATTTCGTTACGGTATCAATGCGAGGATCGTCGATCGTACGATCTCTTGGTCGACATGGTCCGGATCGGTCCCGAAAAAATAATGTTGCGACAACGGACTGTTGAATGTCGGTTCTAAATATCCAAAGTAATTCCATCCGTTTTGCGTAAACGAGAACTTGATCTTGCAAGTGAGCGGCTCTTCCGTTACTGCGACGATCGAATCATAGACGATTTGCACCTTTGTTTCATCTATACTCACGATTTCCTCAAAAGCTAATTGTTTGATGTCCATGTTGAATGTGATCGGTTTTTTCTCTTCCGTTACTTCCATGACAAAATAGAAATCGTTATAGATCATCGAACCTAATTTCAAGGATTCGCCTTTATTAAAAAGGATTGATTTATCCTGGATGGATGAAAGTGTCAAATACTCACCTTCCTCAAATACCCCGGATTTAATACCGTATTGCGATTCAAGCAAACTTTCGCTGAGATAAACTGTCATGCTTGAATAACCGACTAAAAAGTCATGGACCTTCAGTCCAACAAAAACCAAAAGCAGAATCGCAACCAGAATCAAGAACGCGGATAACTTTTTCATACTCTCCCCCAAATGTCGATGTTTCCCCACATCGATGTTAGATTTAGCGTAAACGAAAGTTAGGTCGGATGCAATATATAATTTGTGGTTTTTCGTAAAACAAACTTCCTTGCGGAAGTTTGCTGGCAACTATTGTTTTTTAAATTCGTCGTAGGTTTTCAACGCCGTCGATTTTGAGGACTGACGCGCAAACGCCTGGACATGACCCGTTCCTTTGTTTTGGTTGACGATCGTACCGGCGCCGCCAACACAACCGCCCGGACAAGCCATTCCCTCTAAGAGGAAACCGTTCTTCTTTCCTGCTTTCGCTAACAGAAGCATCTTGCGGCAGTTAGCAAGGTTTTCCGCACGTTCAGTGGTGACCATGGCATCGGGATCTAGACGATGGATGACATTCTCGACCGCTTTTAGAACCCCTCCGCTCACCGCGAAACCGCGACCGTCGACCGAAGCACCATCCAACTTGCGTGAAGGAACCAGTGAAATCAGATCGATGTCTTTCGCATAGAACATCGCGTTGACTTCTTCGAAGGTCAACACATAATCACAGTATTGGTGGACATCGCCGAATGTCGCTTCCAATTTCTTAGACGAACAAGGTCCCACAAACACGATTTTGGTTTCGGGATGTTTCTTCTTTATAGCACGTGCCGTTTCGATCATCGGTGACGAAGAAGGTGAAACGCAATAGGCCATTTCTTTCAGTTCGTTGTTAGCGAGGATCGTCCACGCCGGACAACAGGAGGTCGCCAAGAAAGGTTGATCGGTCGGGACGTGTTTGAGAAAATGTTCCGCTTCTTCAACCGCGGTGATATCCGCGCCGTACGCAACTTCTTTGACATCCGTAAACCCAAGCTGCAACAAGCCTTCGATGACTTGGTCGGCCGAAATCTTGTCCCCGAATTGACCGACAAAAGCCGGCGCGATAATAGCGGAAACTTCCTCATTGTGCTGCATGGCGGATATGACTTGATAGATTTCACTCTTATCCATGATCGCCCCAAACGGACAAGACACCATGCACATACCGCAAGCCACACACTTTTCCGGTATGATGACGGCACGCTCGAGTTCGTCTTTGGTTAACGCGTTGACTCCGCAAGCCGCATTGCACGGCCGTTCGTTTTTGGCGATCGAACCATACGGACACACATCATAGCATTTACCGCATTTAATGCATTTCTCCTGGTCGATAAACGAATGCCCGTTTTGCATGCTGGTGGCGTTGACCGGACAGACCGAAATGCACGGATGCGCTAAACAACCGTGACAGGTGTTGGTAACGAAATAACTTTTTTCTTCGCATGCCTCGCAGGCATGGGGAATGACTTTCAATAGATCGCGTGATACTTGTTGTGTCCCGAGTGTCGAAAGATCGAAATCCCGGGTATACCCGTCTTCACTCAAGTCGGAAAGATCCATGTTCATGGCCAATCGAACACGCGACCGTACGATCGCCCGCTCCCGTTCCACCGACTCGCGGTACTGGGGGACATCTCCCTGAATCATCATGTAAGGGATCTGTTCGATTTTCTCCACCGGCCATGCTTCGTAAGCCGCCTTTGCGACATACTTGAAGACTTCCCTACGCAAATATGTTATGGGTGTCGCTAAGCCTCTCATCGTTTACCTCCCGTGTTTGACATAAACATTATATAATGGAAGTGGTCCATTTCAACAAACATTCAAAAAAGCATTGGATTTCGAGAAAATCGTAGGTGAGGAAACCATGAAGAAAAAAGATCCGTATACTCCGATCATGGCGACGGAGTTGGAAGTGTATACCAACCGAATTTTTAATCAAAATAAATACATCGATCTTCAGTTTAACAATACCACGATCATCCCGAGCGAAATCGCCGAGTTCAACGGTTGTATCTTCAACCGCACAAAACTAAGCGGTGACTTCTCGAAATGCCAGTTCATCGATTGCATCTTCGACCATTGCGACCTAAGCGGTTCAAACGTAACGGAAAGTCGATTCCATCGTGTCAAATTCCTCGGATGTAAAGCGATCGGCGTTCAGTTTACCAAGGCGAAATGGCAATATGTCCAGATTGAGGACAGTCTTTTCAGTTATGGGGAGTTTTCCGACACGGTCATGATTGATGTTCGTTTATTACGCAGCGATTTCTCGCAAAGTTCATTCTTTACCGTAGAATTCCAAAAGATAACGCTCGACAACGTCGATTTCTCGTCGAGCGACTTCAGCGATACGTCGATGCTTGGCGTCGATTTGTCCGAATGTAAGATCGATGCCATTCGAGTCAGCCAAAACCGATTGAAAGGATTGATCGTCAACTCCCAACAAGCTTCGGCACTGATCCGACTGTTGGGTGTGGAAGTCAAGGAGTAAGATCGATCGTATCTTCCGATTAAGTTGTGTTATCGATGAATCAAAGCTGGGAACATGGTAAAATCGAGAAAAGAGGTACGTGTATGCAAGCAAACCTAACCGATATCCTGCGTCAATTGAATATGTTGACGGATGAAAAGAAAAAGAAATTCTACCTTAAACAAAATATCAGCGAGGATATCCTCGGAATCAACTTAGGTCCGCTTCGTAAACTGGCGGTTGAACTTGGTATCCAACATTCGTTAGGCCAAGAGCTTTGGAACACCAATATTTACGAAGCCCGTGTCTTAGCGTCCATGGTGCTTGATCCTTCAAAGTTGGATGAAGAGGATATCAACCGGTTACTAACGCAAACCGATTCCAAGACCTTGATCGACGAATTGTCCTTCCAAACCTTTGAAAGGATTTCCGATCGCAAAGCACGAATGAGGCATTGGATTGAAGATTCGTCACCGAAGTTTCGTCAAGCCGGATGGAATATGGCGGTGCTCTTGGTGATCGAGAAACAACTCGAGAAACAAGAACTGGAATCGTTGCTTGAAATTATCGAGAAATCCTTGGTCAATGCGGATTCTTACTCACAGTTTTCGATGAACCGTTGCTTAAGCGAAATCGGGATCCACGACGATGACTTGACGCAACGTTGCTTGGAAATCGCGGAGCGTTTGGGTGTTTACCGAGATTGGAAGGTCTCCAAAGGTTGTACTTCTCCGTATGCGGTCGACTGGATCAATGTCGTCCGTAAGAAACGAAACAAAGTTTAACGTACAAAGACCGACTTCGGTCTTTTTTACTCATGGTTTGACGAGGACGACATCGTGATATAATATCATCGAACCGGAAGGTACCTTATGAACTTCAACATTACGAAACGAAAAACGCGAACTCGCGATATCTTGATTATGTTAGGGACCGTGGCGATTGCGACGGCCATTTCGCTTTTCTTTAAGACACTCGACTTTCAGGACGCGACCTTGACGATCACCTATCTTTTGGGTGTCATGATCGTCGCCGCTTCCACGCATGACAAATGGTATGGAATCGTCGCTTCGCTTTTAAGCGTTCTTTCGTATAACTTTTTCTTCACCCGTCCCTTATTCACCTTCTATATCGAACATCCGGATTACTTGATCACGTTTATCGTCATGTTTACCGCGTCGATTCTGATTTCCTCGATCGCGACCAAACTCATCCAACAAACCGAACTTTCTAATCAACGCCAAAGTCGTCTACGCTTACTTGATGAAATCAATCGGATCTTTATCCATTCCACCAGTATCCAAACGACCTTAGGAAAAGTCGCGGACCTTTTGGCGGACTATTTCCAAGGTGAAATCAAGATCGTCATGTCCGACCCCACCGAACCGTTGACATTCTCAAGTGCGTTACGGATCGATCCAACGCTTGCGGAAGTGACGACCATCACACATCCGTTGACTTCCGAAGGGATGATGTCCGGGAGTTTCACGCTGATCACCGATCAACTTCTCAGTAACGAAAGCGCGCAGTTTACACTTAATGTTGCCAATCAGATTTCATCCGCGCTCGAGAAAGAATCCTTATTGCGTCGACAGACGCAGACGCAGATCGAAATTCGCGAACAACGTCTCCGCAATAGTCTGTTAGGCGCGATCTCACATGATTTACGAACACCATTGGCGACGATCATCGGATCGACCGATACGATTCTGGAGAATTTCGACGACTTGGAAGACACGGTGAAAAAAGAACTGATGGTCAACGTCCGTGATGATGCGGAATGGTTGATCGAGTCGGTCGAGAACATCTTAAGTTTCACGCGCGTCGAAGACGGCAAGTTACAACTCAACTTGCATGAAGAATCGATCGAAGATCTCTTCGGGGATGTGGTCTCACGGGTGATCGGATCGGCGAAACAACGCATGGTTCTCGAAATGCCCGACGAATTATTGATGGTACGCATGGATGGCGCTTTAATGGAGAAAGTATTATTGAACTTGATGAATAACGCGATCAAGTTTTCGCCCTTCGATAGCGCGATCACGCTGCGGGCATTTCAAGAAAACGATATGGCGGTCTTTGAGGTTTGTGACCAAGGTCCGGGAATTCCGTTGGAACACCAAAAACGGATCTTCGAACGGTTCTATACCGGCGACGGAGGGTATCTAAGCCGTCGCAAAGGATTGGGATTGGGTTTATCGATCTGTAAGGCGATCGTCGAAGCGCATGAAGGGACAATCTCGATGCGTAGTAATGATCCCGAAGGTTCGATTTTCAGAGTCATGTTGCCGATGCGCAAAGGAGACCCGAAATGAATGAAAAAATATTGATCATCGAAGATGATCGTTCGATCCGCAGTTTTATCCGGGTATTACTAACCGCCCAACATTACACGGTCATCGAAGCCGAGGACGGTAGCGGTGGGATTACGCTGGCGTTATCGAATCAGCCCGATGTCATTCTATTGGACCTAGGTCTTCCGGACATGGATGGATTGACGGTGATGCGCGAGATGCGTCCGCATTGCGATGCGGCGGTGTTGGTCGTTAGCGCACGCGGAAAAGAGAATGACAAAGTGTCCGCATTGGATGAGGGTGCCGATGATTATCTAACCAAACCCTTCAACGCGCAAGAACTGCTCGCACGCATACGCGTCGCATTGCGTCATCGTAAATCGGATAAGCAGCCCAAAGACAATGTCGTTTCGACATTCGTCTATCAAGGATTGACCGTCGATTTCGAAAAGCATCGCGTCTTGGTCAATTCCAACGAAGTTCACT
Organism: uncultured Erysipelotrichaceae bacterium; assembly: GCA_942492825.1. Taxonomy (GTDB): domain Bacteria; phylum Bacillota_I; class Bacilli_A; order Erysipelotrichales; family Erysipelotrichaceae; genus GWE2-51-13. Next base: position 1,019,255 of record OW818635.1, read on the forward strand.
TAACGCCCTTGGAATACCAAGTCTTACAGTTGTTGATCGAGCATCAAGGAAAAGTATTGACCTATCGTTTCATCGTCAAGGAAGTGTGGGGATCGGTCGCTTTAGAATCCGACACACAGACCTTGCGCGTCACCATGGCGAACCTTCGCCGTAAGATCGAAGATGATCCGGCACGTCCAAAATACATCGTTACCGAGATCGGGATCGGATATCGTTTCTGTGAAGATCTATCTTGATAACTTCTTTATATCCACTTGGTTTTTTTTACACATTCTTTATACCCATTTTCCTATAATACCTGTGGAAGGTGATTGGTATGAGCGAAACACAAGTAAGTTTTCAAGAAATTTTAGAGAGAGCGATCCAATATCTTAAAACAGCGGATTTCCAAGGAGCGAAGGAACAGCTTCAATTGGCTTTCGCGCTTGATATGAATGCGCCTCAAGTCCATAATTTGATCGGTATCATGTTTGAACTGAAACATGAAGATAGCTTGGCAATGCGTCACTACCGCGCTTCGGCGACGTTGGATGGAACCTATCGTCCGGCATTGGAAAATCTTTACCGTTTGGGTACATCCGACCGTAAACGCAAAGCGATCGATTATGGAAGCGGATATGAATCCTTGACACAACGTGTCAATTCAAATCGATAGTTAGATAGAAACAAAAGAAGGTCCTTCATATGGACCTTCTTTTTCATTGTTCGATTTGGATAATCTTGCTTCTACGCTCGAGTATCGTAATATCCTGGAACTTGCCCCATCGGTCATGTCCCAATTTCTCATGAATCCCAACGACACGAAATCCGCAGCTCTCTTGAAGTTTGATGCTTCCGATGTTGGATGAAAAGGTTTTGGAGAACAAGGTCCAAATCCCCTTTTCTTCGCTTCGCACGATCGTGTGATTCAGTAATGTTTTCCCGATACCCTTGCCTTGATAGGCATCATCCACATACACACTCACCTCGGCGACGCCGCGGTACGCATACCGGTCGGAATAGGGCGATAGCGCACACCACCCGATGACCTTCTCTTCTTCTCGCATCACAAAGCGCAAATCAGCGTGATGCTTCGCGTCCCATTCGGGATAAGTCGGACAGTGTGATAATACGCTGGCTCCGCCTTTTTCGATCGCTTGGTTATAAATGTTTGATACAAAAGGCCAATCTTCGGGATTCATTACGTCGATTCTCATTCATCGATCTCCTCGTTGGATGCGTCGCGAATGCGTTTGGGCTTGGCGACTTGGTAAAAGTATACACCGAGAATCGATGCCAGAAAAGCGAAGCCGAAGAAAACCAAGGTTTTTTGGGAGTTGATCGGTTTGTCGAGACGTTGTCCGACGGATACGACCGTAATCGTTTTCGCATGGATGTCCAACTCGCCGCCATGTTCCTTGCATGCGTTATAGAGTACTCCGGTAATCAACAAGGTATCGCCTTGATGGAAATAATCGCCGAAGTAAGTGATCTTCTTAGCTTCAGATATCGGTACGTAAATGCCGATCGCATTGGATTGATCGTTGACATTGACCCAAGCATAATCGCCACGTTCCAACACTTCACCGATCGCTTCGGCTTGGATCGTGACAGTTTGATAGTCCAGGGCTTTCGCGTTTTCGATCAAATCGTTGATTTTTCGTGTTTCAGCGTTGACAGGAAGAATCATTAAACCAAACAGGAATATTATACCGATGATTTTTTGAACCATGATTTCACTCCTTGCGCCATGACACCGATCAAGGCGAATACCGAAAGAAATTCCAAGCGACCCATGTACATAGCGACGATATAATAGACTTTCATCGCGCTAGGCATGGTGGTCGCGGTGATTCCGACGGACAGGCCGACGTTTCCGCTGATGGATGCCGCTTCAAACATCGAGTCAACCACCGGGTATCCGTAGTAAGCACCCAATAAGGTCGCGCCGGTAAACATTACGATATAGAGAAGGATGATGGTCCCGGCTGAACGCACGATGGCGTCATCTAGAATCATGTCTTTGATATGATGATATTTTTCGACTTTGACACGCCTTTCGGAACTCAGTAACTTACGCATATCGGCGAAGAAACCTTTCACCACGATCCCGACACGTAACCCTTTAAAACCACCGGCGGTCGAACAGGCGCTGCCCCCAATCAACATGACGATCGTGATCGCCAACATACCTAAGGGACCCCATTCTAAAATGAACTGTCGTGCGAAGACTGTCCCAAACCCGGTTGTGGTATTCGCGGAAACGATATTGAAAACGACCCTTCGGAATAAAGAAATCGCATCCGTGTAAATACCGGATTTCGCCAAGGCGACCGAGGCGATGGCGGAAGCGACAAATGAAGACAGAATGAAACTTTGCATTTCGATATTCTTCAAGAACTCCATCTTCTTGCCTTTGATGATCGCATAGTGGAGACCGAAGTTCATCGAGCCTAATACAAAGAATAAAATGGAAACAACTTCATAACTAAAGCTATGGTAATACATGATGTTTTGAAGGTTCGGGGCAAAGCCGCCGGTACTCCAACCCGCCATGAAGATGTACAGTCCATGTAAGAAGGCGTTGGTCGGATTCAGTCCGATCAGGATGCCGTTAATGAAGAGAATGAATGTGCCGATCGTAAGATAGACCATACTGATGATCCAGATGATCTGGGTGGTTCCACGGACATTGGGAACCAAGGTAACGTCTTTCCCTTCGCCGACGTAGAACTTATAGGCTCCGGCCATTTCACGGACCAGAAACGACAAGGCGAGAACGACCATGCCCTGTCCGCCGATAAACGTCAACATATGTCGCCATAGATTCAAGCCGACCGAGACATGATCCAAATCTTGAAGTAGAAAGACGCCGGTGGTGGTAAATCCGCTCATGACGTCAAACGTGGCGTCCAGAAGTGAGTTCATGTGACCGCTCAGCATATAGGGGATCGCACAGAGAAACATCAAGATAAACCACGACAGCGAAGCGACCACGAAACCGTGCTTCCACATCAGTTTTCCTTTGTTTAAGCGGGTGTTTCGGCCGATCAGGACCATCGACATCCCGATGCTCAACGAGCTCATCAAGGCGATGCCGAAGTCTAATACGACGTTCCATTCGCGAAACAAAGCGGAAGCCAACGCAGGTAAAAGCATGAACATGCTCATACCAATGACGATGTATCCGGTGTAATATAAGACAATCCCGAGATTGGGATGTTTGATGGGCTTTACCATGGAATCACCGAGATCAGCCAGGTTAAAAGAAACAAGGCGAGCGTGTAAAGAACCATCCAACCCAACTCGGCAGCATATCCCTCCGCATCCTTAAAAATCTGATGAAAGTCTAGCTTAAGGCGTTTCATGATTTATCCTTTACATACGCTTTTCTTCAGCGTCTGCATGCTTTCTTTATCGGTAACAACCAAGACTTCGTCATTAAGATGCAACACGGAATCTCCGCGCGGATAAATGACTTTCCCTTCGCGTACGATCGAAACGATGACGCAATCCAAGGGGAGTTCGATATCCCGTATCGGTAGGTCGACCCAACGCGAATTCTTTTGGACATTCACTTGGACCAAAACCATCGATCCCAAATCAAAAGTCTGCATGATCCGTACCGCGTTGTTTTCGACTTCGTACTCGATCAGGTTCGCGATGACTTCCGTGCTACAGACGGTTTTATCAACCCCTAATGCCTTAAACATATCGATGTTCTTCGGATTGTTGATACGGGCGATGGTTTTCGCCACGTTAAACGATTTCTTCGCAATCTGACAAACGACCAGATTTTCCTCATCGCTGCCGGTAACCGCCGCGACCAATTCCGCGTCTTGGATCCCACACTCACGCAAAACATCCAGATCCGATCCGTCTCCGCATTGCACTTCCACATCCAATTCTTCCGAAATGCGGGCAGCGATCGCGGGATCTTTTTCAATCAACGTAATATCGACGCCTTTGCCTTTTAATGTCTTCACTAAATAATAGCCGACTTTTCCGCCGCCGACGATCATGGTTTTCATGGTTCTACTCCTTGATGAAATCGCTCAATTTTTGGCGATCTCGTACATTCAACGTCACAACAAGCCGATCTCCGGCTTTGATTTTGGTATTCTTCAACGACGGAAGGATCACGATCGAATTCCGTTCGATCGCCGTGACGATCGCACCGACTTCATTCTCCAACTCCTGGACGGTACTGACCGCTTCACGGTGGTTGAGGACCTTCACGATCTCGTAGCCTTGCGCCAATTGCGCGAGTTTTTCCGTCGTCGCCAAGGCCATTTTACCAAGCAATGCGTTGACCCCCATACGCACCGGACTGATGACTTCGATTTCCAATGCGTCATAGACATGTCGGCGTGCAGGTTCGTTGACTTGGGCGATGACACGCTTGACGCCGAAAATTTGTGTCGCGACCAATGCGACGGTGATATTGATGTTATCATCTTCGGTCATGGCCAAGACCGCGTCGGCTTTTTCGATCCCCGCCGCAACAAGATTGTCATGGTCGAATTCGATGCCTTTGGTGACAAAGCCGTTAAATCCGCCGCCTAAAGTGGCCAGTTTTTCGCCGTCACGTTCGACGACGGAAATGTTGTGGTTTTGATTCGCTAATTCACGAGCGACGATGGATCCGAGTTTCCCGCACCCAACGATTACGATATACATAGTTACACCTCAAGAAGGCATTCGCCTTACACAGGATATTGTAGTCGTTGGGGTATAAAAAAGTTGTTAAGAGCGGTTGAAGCATATAAAATCGGTATAAAAAAAGATCTATTTCCATAGACCTTCGTGATTTTCTTTCGCTTCTAGCATAAACTTTTGAAAGATCTCGTCATTCGCGGTATCCGGCGGATAGGCATGTCGGAAGGCATAACCGTTCAAAATCAAAATCGCGTTGACCATTTCGGATCGTATTTCTGACTCATTTTCGGTCGTAGGTTGGTTGAGCCACACATATCGTAACAGACGATCATATCGGTCGGTATCTGATACGTCTTTTTGAAGATAGACAATCTCCGTGTTTTTTAACCGATCCGCCAAAAAAGCGGACGCTCTGCGTCCCTCTTCGGTATTTCGACTTGGGTCTTGATGAACGGATTCCGGCGCATCGATACCGATCAAGCGTACGGTTTCATTCCCCTGCCCGCGATCGATCACAATCGTATCGCCATCGACGATCCGCACAAAATCAGCCTTTTGGAACGTACTTGTCTGACTTGTACAGCCCGCTATCAGTAGAACGAATAAAATCCAAAATATAGATTTACGCATCAAGGAACCTCGGTTTCATCTGGATTTGGATCGAATTTACACATTTTTTCGTCTACTTGTATTATACAACCTTCCGATTTATGAGTACAATAATCCTGAGGTATCCCATGCAACAACTTTCTTCAAACAAACCCAGCCTCTGGTGGTTGGCGATCACCTTCTTCAAAATCAACCTTGTCACCTTCGGTGGCGGATATTCGATCATTTCAGTCATCTCGAAAACCTTCGTGGATGATATGCATTATCTAAGCGAAGAGGAAATGCTGAATTTGGTCGCGTTGTGCCCTTCCGTTCCCGGCGCTCTGGCGGTGAATGCGACGGTCTTGGTCAGTTATCGTCTGCGTGGATTCAAAGGTGCGTTGGTTTCGTTTATCGGCGCGCTGATTTCGCCGATTATCATCATCGGAATCATTTATTACTTCTATGATGTTTTTAAAACCAATCCTTACATTCAAGCAACATTGAACGGGATGCGCGGCGCGGTCAGCGCGGTCATGCTTTATGCCACGTATACGATGGCGAAAGGCGTGTTTAAGAAGAATATTTCTTTTTCCGTCGCAATGTTGGTATGTGTCTTTATGCTCGGGATGTTGACGGATATTCCGACCGTGGCGTTGATCCTGTTTTCGGGTTTGATCGGTTATCTCTATTTCGATGCCTTTAAACTCACAAAAACAAAGGAGGATCCACGATGATGATCCTCTGGGAATTATGTATTACGTTTATGACGATCGGAATCTCGGCCTTTGGGGGCGGATACGCCGTCATGCCTTTGTTTCAAACCTACCTCGTCCAACAACGCGGTTGGCTGACCTTGGTGGAACTGGCGGACATTACCGCAATCTCGCAGATGACCCCCGGTCCGATCATTTTGAATTGCCCGACATTTGTGGGGATCAAGATGGCCGGAATCTTGGGTGGCATCATCGCGACGGTTTCCGCCGTGTTGCCTTCCTTTGTCTTGATGCTGATTCTGGGCTATTTTTTCTTTAAACATAGTAATCTGGAATTCATTCAAGCGATCCTGAAAGGGTTACGCCCGGCGATCGTGGGGTTGATTCTGATCGCGACCCTTGCCTTGATCAAGACCTCGCTCTTTGACGGGATGTGGCCGACATCGCTCTCAGCTTCATTTAACTTACCTGCGATTTTCGCGTTCGGAGTTGGGCTGGTCATTAGTTCGAAAACGAAGTTGGATACCTTTGCGATCGTCGTCATCGGAGGAATCATCGGGATTCTCTCCTATTTCATTCTCTAGAAAGGCTTCTCGCCTGCCAGCCAACCCTGTTGTTCCCAATGGTTTCGGTCGGTCAGGTTATAGTCGTTTTTACGCATCATACCTGACATCATCCAAAAGAGAATCCGCGTAAAGAGGGGCACGCCCTTCTTTTCTTTATGGTTGACCGCATATTCGATTTTACGCGCATTCTTCTCGATGGATTTGTCGATCTTACTGCGACGTTTCTCACTAACATCTTCCCACCGCAACGCGGACACCGCGTATTTCCCGGAATAAATATTGCGAACCCCCCAGAACTTCAGACTGTTGACCATCGTTTTGGTGGTATGCGACGCTCCGGCGCCGGCCGTCGTGACGATCGTCAACGCCGTTTTATTGAACATGACGGCTTGGGGACGATGACTCATCCACATGAAACAGAGATGGTCCAACAAGGCTTTCATCGCTCCGCTGACATCCATCCCGTAAACCGGAGAGGTCAAGATGATCAGATCTGCGTTTTTGATGGCGGTGACGATCGGCGCTACCTGTTGGGCATGCGGGCAATTCTGTTCGCCTTTCGTGATGCATCCGAAGCAACCGATGCAGAAGGACGGTAGATCTCTCGGTAAGGTAAATTCGGTGACATGAATTTCTTTATTCTGCGCAAAACGTTGTAGGTATTTTTGGGTGATGTTCCAGGTACTTCCGTGACGGGAATTTCCGTTGATGACTGTGATTTCCATGTTAGACCTCCGCTTTTTTCGTATAGGTGGAATTGAAGTGACGGACATGTCGGATAAAGAGTGTTCGTGCTTCATCCAATTGTTGCTCGTCGTTGTCATATTTGGTGAAGATCAAGAAGATCGGAGCGAAGAAAGCCAATGCCAGAACATAGGGATCGCACTTGACGAAGTGTCCGCTCGCCATCAAGGCCCCAAATAATTGGGCTTGGAAATCCAAACTTGTGTCAAATGAGATTTCACGATAGAGTTTCGCAAGTTGTGGAGAACGGAATTGTTCCAGCGTCAACATACGACGTAACATCACGTTGATCTCATCCACGAAATAGAAATCGAAGATCGGTGCGCACATCGCCTCAAAGGCTTCGTTTGTCATCGATTTATACATTTCGATGGTCCGTGTATCGACAACAAATTGCTTGTCTTCTCCGGTCACATTCATTTGATTGAAGAACTCCTCGGTACGCTGCGCGTATTCCCGTAGGATATCGTCGAAGATATCCTGTTTGTTTTTAAAGTGATTGTAGAGCGAACTCTCTTTGACCCCGACCGCCCGGGCGATATCGCGTACCGATACCGCATCGTAGCCCTGGGTTGAGAAGAGTTTGAGCGCCTCATGGCGGATCTTGTCTTTCGTGTTCATATTAGCGACCGATCATCATCAGGATCCGCGACCCTTCGATCACAAGCACTTGAAACAGAAACAAGACGCTGATGACCGTAAAGATCGTTTTACGTTGACGACGCAGAAACAATGCGACGACTCCGGAAAGAAAGATCAGCATGCCGGCGATCGAACATAGATTCGACTGTAGCGACGTCATCTCGAACATCGCGTTCTCGGTGGCATAGGCATCACGCATCGCCGCAGTCATACTGACGAAGGTTCCGAGAAGAATGAATACCAAGATCGCCAATCCCCATCGGCGAAAACCGGGTGATGTATGAAGTTTGTAGCTGGCCGCAAGTAATGCGACAACCAAAACCGTGGTCATTGTGGCAAAGATGTCATTGAAGAAGAACTCGATCATAGTGTACCTCCCAACTGTACTAACAGTTGTTAGCCATAGTTTAACTAACGTTCGTTAGTCTGTCAATACTTTTCTAATATATTTTATTTCTTTTTTAAATCATGATTCCTTCGATGTTTTTTGCCCGATTATACTTATCTTTCCATTCTAGAACTAATGCGATTTAACTTCTTTTTGCATACGATTCAGTAAGCTTTCTGACGTATAAAATGTAATCGTTGACAAAACCCATCCCAAGGAATACGCTTTGTCTAGAGTTAGTGATTATTGCGAATCTTCCGTTTCTAAGGAGGTCGATACCATGAAACGAAGAACACTTCTTACCCTCATTCTTAGCGCCATTTTACTCTTCGCTTTCCCGCTTTCGGCCTTCGCTGCCAGACCGACGACACCTACCCCGACTCCGATCGAATACATCGGCTTGGGCGACTCGATCGGTTATGGCATGAGCGCTTCACTTGGCAATTCGTACTTCGACAAGTTCTCGGTTTACTTGAGCCAAAAAGCAGTCGGTACAACGTACACATCCAGTAATGAAGCGTGGCCGGGATTAACGACTAAACAGTTACTCGACGAAATCCAAGGTGTTCTGACAGCTGAAACACCGAAGTTGTTGACGGAATCTAAAGTTGAGTTGCCTGGTGCGACCGTAGTCACGATCAGCATCGGCGCAAATAACCTGATGGCTCCGTTACTGCGTCTCGTCGGCGAACAATATGGAATCACCTATGGAACATCAACATTCTTAACAGATATCACAAATGCTATCAATACGAATCCCGGACCTCTCAATGCTTGGCTACCGTGGCAAGTGTTCTGGCCTTATTCGGAATTGCAACTCGCCCTAAAGAAAGGTGTCAGTGATTTTAAATTGGAATTACCGAAAATAGTCTCTAACATCAAGTTACTTACTCCGAAAGCCAAGATCTATCATTTGACCGTATATAATCCGGTCTATGGAAATGCGGATTTACGTAACTTCATTGATGGATTCATTGATCAGATCAATGCGGAAATCAAAGGAAAAGCATCGACCTATGGATATACTTCCGTCGATGTGTATACTGCCTTTGAGAATTATACCGGTAGCTCACCATTGGTTGGATTCAACATGGCGGCCTCACCGGCAACCTATGATCCTCATCCATTGGATGCCGGTCATGAACTGATCTTCCAACTGCTTAAAACAACTTACGAAATACCAGCTCCTGTAAAAGGACGCAAATAAACAACAAGCGGATCGAGAGATCCGCTTTAGTATTGTTGGATGAAGGATTCGACTTCGTTCTGATTCGGCAAGGACTCCGCACATCCCGGTTGGGTCGCGCAGAGCGCTGCGACCGCATTGGCGTAGATCAGCGACTCACGCATGGAACTTCCTTTCGCCATCGAAACAGCCAATGCCGCATTGAACGCATCCCCCACACCGCTGGGATCGACCACTTGGATCGCAAACGGTTCGAGAAAGTACGACTCGTCTTGTTTCGCATAGAAACATCCTTTGTCACCTAAGGTCACGACCACATGTTTGACGCCCCATCCTAATAGGATGTTGACACCTTCTTCCAAATCGGTTACTCCGGTGAGTTTGGCGAGTTCATCCGCGTTGGGTGTGATCGCCGAAACATAAGCGTACAACGGGATGGGGAGCCGGTACGGCGGGGCGGGATTCAAGATGACAAACGGATTGTGTAAGGCAGTCAAAGCTAAGATCGAAGACATGGTTTCAAGCGGAATATTCTGTTCCAGCAACAACACGGAACATTCTCTGATTCGGTTGGCGTAGGGTTCGATGTCCTCGGGTCGTAAATCAAAGGAAGCTTGACTGCCTTGGATGTAGAAATGTTTACGTTCGTCATCTAAAACGCCGACATTCATCGAGGTTTCAAGCGGACTTCGCTCGATCGTCAAGACACGGATGTTTTCGTTGATCAATTGACGGACGATATCGGTCGATAATGCGTCTTCGGAAAAACGGCAAAGCAGTGTGACCTCCGCACCCAATCGAGCCGCGGAGACCGCCTGCATGACGCCGCGTCCGGAGACGGATGAAAGGATCGACGAAGCATGTTGGCTATCGCCGTCTTTCGGTAAATTCGTAACATGTAACGTGAGTTGTTTCGAAGCTGTGCCGATGACCGTTATGTTCATGGGGCTCTCCTCGTATCTAATTTCATTATAGACAATTCTACGAGGGATTCAACGGGAAGGTGCAGATGGACGGGTAAACGGATCAAAAATACGGATGAAAGTAAAGAAAATGCGAATCGGACTAGCGATTCGCATTTTCTTGTTTGATTTCGATGATTCGTTTCAATAGATACTCATTGAGTTCTTTACAGGTTTCAACATCCATATCCGGAGTCTTGCCAAGCGGATACTCGATTTTCAAGGTATCGTATTTTGCCTTTCCCATCGTATGGTAAGGCAAGAGTTCGACCTTTTCAACATTCCTCAATCTCGCGATCTTTTGCGCGGTGGCTTCCAGGTTTTCCGGCGTGTCGTTGAGCTTGGGTACGATGACTTGACGGATCCACAGCGGAATGTCCATCATTTGCACCGTCGCGAGAAACGCTTCGGTCGGATCGATCCGCTGGGAAGTAATGCGTCTGTATAGATCACTATCGGCAGCCTTCAGATCGTAGATCACCAAATCGACGTTCTCAAGAACGCGTTGATGATAGACCGGATTTCCGACACCGGACGTATCCAAAGCGACATGGATGCCGTTTTGACGTAAGAGCGAAGCGGTTTCGATCAGAAATTCAGGTTGGCTTAGCGGTTCTCCGCCCGAGAACGTGACGCCGCCTTCTTCGCCGTAATAGTTGCGATAGCGCGTTATGATTTTCAGCACTTCGTCGGGTGTCAACGTATCTCCGTTTTGGTATGCCCAGGTTTCGGGGTTGTGACAATAGACACATCGCAACGGACAACCCGAGAGAAAGAATACCGTACGGACACCGGGACCATCCACCGTCCCGAACGGTTCGATTTTAGAGAAGAATCCGGTACTAGACTTGATCATGGAAAGTCCGCTCTAAGACTTCCAATTGTTGGGCTTTGGTGAGACGGTTGAATCGGACAGCATACCCTGAGACACGGATGGTCAGATTCGGGTAAAGTTCCGGATTCTCCATCGCGGCGATCAACGTTTCGCGTGAATAGACGTTGACGTTGAGGTGATGGGCGTTTTGTTTAAAGTAACCATCCAAGATACTGACGGTGTTGATGATCCGTTCCGCATCGCTTTTCCCTAAGGTCGACGGCAGGATGGTGAAGGTGTTGGAGACGCCATCTTGGCAAATTTCTTCATACGGGAGTTTGGCGACCGAGTTCAAGGATGCCAAGGCACCGGAACTGTCGCGTCCGTGCATCGGATTGGCACCCGGCGCGAAGGGCTCGCCCTTCTTACGACCATCTGGTGTCGATCCGGTTTTCTTCCCGTAAACGACGTTGGAAGTGATCGTCAAGATCGAGAGCGTATGGACCGCATCGCGGTAGAGCGGATGCTGCTTCAACATATTACTGAACATCGAGATGATGTCGACGGCGATTTGGTCGACACGGTCGTCATCGTTTCCGAATTTGGGGAAGTCCCCTTCGATCGTGAAGTCGACCGCGATTCCGTTTTCGTCGCGGATCGGTGTGACTTTCGCATACTTGATGGCGGATAAAGAGTCCGCGACTACCGATAACCCGGCAGCCCCGAAAGCCATCAAGCGGGTAATCCAGGTATCATGCAATGCGAACTGGCTCTTTTCATACGCATACTTGTCATGCATGTAGTGAATGATATTCATCGTGTCGACATACAGTTTGGCGGTTTTCTCCAAGGTCAGGGTATAAAGTTCCATGACTTGATCGTAATCAAGGACTTCGCCTTCATATTGGGGAATGCCTTTGATGACCAGTTCTTTGTAATTTTCATCGCGACCGCCGTTGATGGCGTAAAGCAAGGCTTTCGCAAGGTTGGTACGCGCTCCGAAATACTGGGTTTGCTTCCCGACCGACATCGCCGAGACGCAACATGCGATGGCATAGTCATTCGAGTAGAGCGGTGACATCAGATCGTCGTTTTCGTATTGGATCGCGCCCGTTTCGATCGACATCTTCGCACAATATTTCTTAAAGTTCAACGGTAGTTTTTGCGACCAGAGAACCGTCATGTTCGGTTCCGGAGCCGGTCCGATGTTTGAAAGGCTGTGGAGGTAACGGAAGGAGTTTTTCGTCACCAGCGGAATTCCGTTGGCACCGATCCCACCGATCGATTCCGTGACCCAGGTCGGATCGCCGGCGAAGAGTTCATCGTACTCGGGCGAACGCAGATGACGTACCAAACGCAGTTTGATGATAAACTGGTCGATGTATTCCTGCGCTTGCGATTCGTCAATCAATCCTTCTTCCAAGTCACGTTGGATGTAGATATCCAAGAAGGTCGAAGTACGGCCTAAAGACATGGCAGCGCCGTTGTTTTCCTTGACGGCTGCCAAATAGGCGAAGTACAACCATTGGACCGCTTCCTGCGCGTTTTGCGCCGGACGCGAGATATCAAATCCGTAACTAGAAGCCATGGCTTTGATTTCTTTCAGCGCTTTGATTTGATTACTGACTTCTTCACGCAAACGGATGGTTTCTTCGGTGATATCCAAAATCGCTTCTTTGTCCGCTTCCTTCATCTTGATGAGGAAGTCGATTCCATACAATGCGACCCGGCGATAATCGCCGATGATTCGTCCGCGTCCGTAGGCATCGGGTAATCCCGTCAACAAGCCGGTATGGCGGACTTTCCGCATTTCCGGCGTATAAGCGTCGAAAACGCCTTGGTTATGTGTTTTGGTATATTCGTTGAAGATCCGGTTGAATTCCGGCTTCATTTCACGACCGTAAACCTTTAAAATCGATTCGGCGAGTTTGATTCCGCCATACGGATTTAAGATACGTTTCAACGGCGCATCGGCTTGAAGTCCGACGATCGATTCGGCTTCCTTCAGGATATATCCCGGTTGGAAATTATTGATGCCTGAAATGTTATCGATATCGATATCCAGAACGCCTAGTTTTCTCTCTTCTGCCAATAACTCTTCACAACGTGCCCAGACTTTTTTCGTATTCTCGCTGATCGGCGCCAAGAATGCGTCGTCACCGGTATAAAGGGTATAATTCTTTCGGATGAAATCATCGACGTCGATATCTTTTTCCCAATTCCCGCCGATAAAGTTGTTCCATGCTGAATTCATAGCGTTACCTCCTTAGAACTTGCATATTGTATCACATCGCTCACAAGGTTCAAATTGAATCTATCCGGGGTAAACGCTTACATGTAAACTCTTTTGTGAAATCGTTTTTTTCTGTGATGAAGGTCACGATAATGTTGGGTTTTAAGCTTAGATAGTGTCTTGACGAAAGTACGTACAAGTTCTATCCTTAACCTAAGAAAGCGGTGATTCGGATGATTCAATTGATACGGGCTAAGGATCAAACTACGTTGGATGAATGCTTGAAGATTCGCGGTGAAGTCTTCATCGAGGAACAACACGTACCGATCATTGAGGAAATCGACGAACATGATATGCTTGAAGATCTCATCGCCGATCACTATTTGTTTATGGATCACGATGTTGCGATCGGTACGATCCGGTGCTTAAAGAAAGTGCCGGGCGTCATTAAGGTCGGTCGTGTCGCGATACGAAAGAACCATCGCGGATTTGGGTTCGGTCGACAAATGATGGAACTGGTCGAACAAGAGTATCCCGATGCGCAACGATTCGTGCTGGATGCCCAGGAATATGCCATCCCTTTTTATGAACGTTGTGGCTATGTCGCGTCGGGTGATATCTTCTTGGATGCGGGGATCCGGCATCGACATATGGAAAAATACAACCATTCGTAGTCAAAATTTGTGAAATGTATCTTCATTTACCCTACTTTTTCATAGTATAATGGTACTAGATGTGAGGGGGCTCATGATGGGGAGTAAATACAGAGAGATTTTTGCGATTCTCGAGAATGACATCCAAGAAGGCCGCTACGACGAAACGCGCAAGCTCCTCACGGAAGATGCCTACATCGAACGCTTCAATGTCAGCCGAAATACGGTTCGCCGCGCGATCGACCTTTTGATCAAGCGTGGATATTGTTTTCCGGTACAAGGGAGCGGCGTTTTTTTGCGTCGTAAGAAACCACCTTATAGTATCGATTTGGAAAACATCTATGGTTTGACACATTATATGGCTCCCCTACCGGTCACCAATAAGATCATTAATCACGCGCGGATCGAAGCGGACACTGAGATTGCGAAACAACTCGATGTCCCTGTCGGCTCACCTGTCTTATATCTCGAGCGGATTCGATATGTGGATGGTATCCCCTTTGTTTATGAATACAACTATTTCAATTTACTGGTTCTGCATGACATGACATATGAACATTTGATTGGTTCACTCTATACCTATCTCGAACAGACCGGTAAAGCACCGATCGCGTTTATCGACACCGTCATCCATGTAATACGAATCAACGAAAAAGAAGCTGAGCAACTTCAATTGGAAAACGGTGATCCTGGATTTGAGATCGATTGTTATGCGATGATTCGTTCCGGCGAAGTTATCCAATGGGTCCGAGACCTCTTTCACTATAAAAACGCACGCGCTTTGAAAATCGCAACTTACATTTAGTCGATGTCGCAAAGGAGGCGAAACATGAATCCGAAATTTCGGGAGATTTTCGAGAAAATCGAAAATGATATCCGTAACGGTGTCTACGATAAAACGCGTAAGCTTCATTCCGAGGAAGAATATGTTGCGATGTACAGTGTTTCGCGCGTAACTGTCCGTCATGCGATCGACCAATTGATTCGACGTGGATATTGTTATCCGGTACAAGGAAAAGGTGTGTTCTTACGTCGCAATCCCATTTCGGGGGCATTCAACCTTGAAAATGTCCACGGACTGAGCAGTGACTTGCCGAATTTGAAAGTGACAAGTAAAGTTGTTTCGATCGAGACAATCAGCGCAGATGCGATTATCGCGGAGCGAATCGGCGTTCAAGTCGGAGCCCCTTTGAGTTATGTCGAACGGGTCCGTTACGGTGATGGCTCTCCCATCAGTTTCGAGAGGATCTATCTCAATTCGTCTCGGATTTCTGTCTCCGAACGCGTTTTGCGGAACTCATTATTTGAATACCTCAGGCAGGATATGGGAATCCAGCTCGCATTTATCGATTACGAAATCTATGCGGTGAAGATCAACGAAGTTGAAGCAAAACATCTTGATTTGAATGTCGGAGATCCCGGATTCGCATTTGAAAGTGTTGTTATGGACCGCAAAGGTTCGATCATATTCAGCGTGAAAGCTATCTATCATTACCAACGCATGCGCGCCCTCAAAATGGCAAGTTATCTCTAAAAAAAGCCCGACGGGCTTTTTTACATGTCGGGATGAATATATCGTCCGCGATTTCCGGTTTTATTACCATATTGGATCGCTTCGACCGGGCAGCGGTGGATGCATGCCAAGCAATGCGAACAAGATGTTGTGATCCATTTAGGCTTTCCTTGGTCCATTGTAATCGTTTTAGTCGGACAAACCTGTTCGCACAAGGTGCAAGAAATACATGAATCCAAGACATGAAACTTTGCGGTTTTGCGCCCATATCGATACAAAGGGTGCGCAAGGCTTGTCACAATTTTCGGGAAGACTCCTTTATGCTCGTTGAAGTCTCCGTGTTCATGATTCTCAATGTGTCGTTTGATTTGATCGACTTCCGGTTTGGAGGACTGAATCATTTCCGTGATTTTACTCTGACTTGGCATTTTAAACATCAATACGTAATTATCCGGCATGACGACACTAAAGTGTGCGTCTAGGCGGAGTTTCTTTTTTTGAAGCAGTTGATCCAGTTTACTCATTGCGGCACCGGTCGTACCGCCGCAGGTCGCAACCGCATAGATATAGTTCGGTTTCGACGATAACGTGAGATGTTCGATAAAATCGATGACGACTTGGGGAAGATTGTAATAATAGATTGGAAATACGAAGCCGACACAATCCGAGTCAACATCAAAATCAAACTGTTTGTTACGCATCGATTCGCCGATCGATACCAATGACTCGTCGTGTTGGAGGGATTTCGCAATGGAATATGAATTGCCGGAGCCGGTGAAGTAGAAGATCATCGGATGAACATCACACTCAGCACAAGTATCGCCAATGCGATACGATAATACGCGAAGATCGTGAAGTCATGGGTGCGGATATACTTCAACAAGAAGCGAATCGCCGCGATTGATACCACAAACGCGGTCACAAAACCGATCGCCATCGCCATCCATTCGACCGAAGTGAAATCGAAACCGGATTTGATCAACTTCAACGTTCCCGCCCCCAACATGACCGGGATGGCCATGAAGAACGAGAATTCGGATGCGATGATGCGCGATGTTCCCAAAAGCATCGCACCCAGGATGGTCGCTCCACTGCGGGAGGTGCCAGGAATCAAGGCGAGAACTTGAAACATCCCGATTAAGGCTGCGGTTTTATAATCGACTTGGGTCAGCGAGGTTATTTTCGCTTGGCGATGTTGGCGTTCCAGCCATAAAATCGCGATACCGTAAATGACCAAAGTCGCGGCGATAACCCAGGGCGTATGGAGATATTGATCGATGATATCGTCAAAAAGAATTCCGATGATCCCGGCCGGAATCGTCGCCACAAGGATCTTCGACCACAAAATCCAAGTTTCTTTTTGGCTTTGAGCGGATTTCTTTGGACTTAAGGGATTTAACTTATCGAAAAACAATAGAATAACCGCTAAGATCGAACCGACTTGGATGATGACCATAAACGTATCCACAAACGATTCGGATAAGGTAAACGGCATCCAATTCTCAAAAAGCAACAGATGTCCGGTCGAACTGATCGGCAACCATTCGGTGATACCTTGGATGATGCCGAGAATGATGGCTTTTAATAATTCGAAGAAATTTAACATGATGTTCCCTCACATTCTTAACCATTGTATCCCTGCGTAAACGATTTGTAAACCTAGGATAAATCGTGCTCTAAAGGAGAAAGAAGTGATTCTCCATAATAAAAGGATCCTTGCGGATCCCGGTTGAGTGTGCTTTATTCGCCGGCGTTGATGCGATCGACGCAATCCGCCATAACGTGCAGGACATGTTGTTTCGCGGCTAATTCGGCGCGATTTCCATCCGCGGAGCGGAGCGCTCGGACGATGTCACGATGCTCTTCGTTGATACGGAGGCGGTCTCTCTGCGTGAGTACGACCATGGTCAACGGTTCGCGGTCGACCAATATTTTGACGAATTCCGCATGGGTCGCCGCATTGGAGATCCGGAAAATCTCATTATGAAACAAGGTGTTGATCCGCAAAAACTCTTCGCCGGTTGTACAATGGTCCATTTGTTCCACATACTCATCCAGTTTGCGGGTATCAGGGGTGTTGAGGGCGGCACGGAAGGTAGCGTTGCCCTCCAATACGGAGCGGACTTCAAACGATTCGATGATTTTTTCGAGCGAAATATTGTCGATGACTTTTCCCATTTTTTCATCCTCCTCATGCATAGTATACCACCTCACAATTGAAAGCGCTATCAACAACTTTCTTTACATAAACGTTGAAAACCTTCTCGGATCTCGTATACACAAACCCGAGTTTAAGGGCGACATGTATGGACGCATGATTGTCCGGTTGACAGTAGGCTTGGACATGCGTGAATCCGAATTGTTGGCAGAGGAATAGGATCGCTAGACCGGCTTCGGTCGCATAACCTAGGTTGTGGTGGTTGGGATCGATATCATACCCGATTTCCGCCACATCGTCATGGATGTTCCAAAAGCAGATCGTTCCGATCACTTCATGGTTTACTTCGATCGCCCAAACATAGGATCTTGGTTGATCGAGGTCCAATACCCGTTCGATCCATTCTTCGGCACTCCCGGGATCGATGTTTTTGATTTTTCGGATGGCTTCATTATCGCTGAAATCAATGGGTCGCAGAAGTAAACGTTTCGTCTTGATTGTCGGTACATGCATACATCCACCTCCATCGACATCGTAACACAAAAAGAACGGCTTGCGCCGTTCTTGTCTTCGGAAATCATTTGATCTCGATTGATTTATATTCTTCTTTGGTAGGATCCTTTTTCGCCAATATGACCTTCAAGACACCATCGCTGAATGTCGCGTCGATCTTCGACGGATCGATATCGGCTAAACGGACTTGACGAGTGAAGGTGCTTTGCGAACGCGATCTGTAGATGTACGTTTTGTTTTCATCCGTATTCTCTTCTTTGTGTTGCGCACGTAGCGTCAATAGGTCGTTCTCGAAGCGAAGTTCGATTTCTTCCTTCTTAAATCCGGGCATGTCGGCTTCAACCACGATATTGCCGTTCTCATGATACACGTCCAAATGCGATCCGTAAGAGCGGCCGAAGAAATCGTCGTTGAAAAAGCTGTCAAGTAGAGTGTTGGGTCTGGCGATTAAGTTGTTACGCATACGGTGATTCCTCCTTGTCCGGGATGTTCTTCCCTAACTTAATTCTATCTCGATTTTTGGCACTGTCAAGTCGAGAGTGCTAAAATGAAGTGAAATTCTCATCACACACACAAAAAAAAAGAAGTCCGCGTGGACTAACGTTTCACTTTGAAGCGTTGGTCCAAGGGGACTTGCGTCTTGATTTTCGGTTCATGCGCCGCGATACCGAAGGGCATCTGGGCGATCATCTTCCAGTGCAACGGAATCTCGAACTGCATCGCCGCGGCTTGATCGATCAGCGGATTATAGTGCTGAAGCGATGTGCTTAGCCCCAAATCGGCTAAACCTAACCATGCGACATATTGGAGCATCGCGTTGGATTCATACGCCCAAAGCTCCGCTTTTTCGCCATAGAGCGGATATTTCGTTTTCATTTCCTTAGTGACATTGGTATCGTCATAAAACAATAAGGTACCCTGCCCGCTCTTAAATCCTTGGATTTTCGCCTGTGTCGTCGGGAACTTTTCCTCAGTCACGTTCGGCTTTAACTTCAGTAACACCATATCCCAAAACAGATCGTGTTGATCTCCCAAGAGGAGGACGATTCGTTGGCTTTGTGAATCAAACGCGCTTGGCGTCGTCAGGAGGATGTTTTCGACCAATTGGATCAACGTGGCGTCATCCACATCCGAACTTTTCGTAAACGAGTAAAAACTACGGCGATGTTGTATCATTTCATTGAAATTCATATGTAACCTCACATTCTTTGTTATTGTATGCAAATTCGAAACGGGATTCAAAGCTTTTGCCTAACGGAGTTTGATACATAGTTCCAAATCGCTGACGGTGATCCGTTTAGCTCCGGCTTTAAGTACGGCGCGTGCCGTCTCTTCGTTCTTCACCAATCCGCCCGCCCAAAGTTCGACTTGGGTTTGCTGGCGGATGTAAGGGAACATCGGGAAAGTCAACGCCGGCATGACTTCGACCGCGTCGGGTAAGGATTCGTTGACGCTTGCCATACTGCGGGTCAAGGACTTACTGTCAATAAGAAATACCCGCTGAACCGCCAACGCATTGTTCTTTTTGGCGGTTTCGATGATTTTGGGTTTAGATGAGATAATACCATCGACACGCAGCTGTTGTGTTAGAATCTGCGCTCCGTATTCATCGTTGGAAATGCCGTGGATCAGTTCGATATGGACTAGTCCGATTTTCGAATGTTCATGCAAGATCCGCATGATTTCTTTCAATAAGCTGAAATGGACGTCTTGGATCAAACAGATATCAAGTGACGAATCCAGAAAGCGTTCCACCTGTTTCATCGTGGTCAAAACCGGGATCAAGTTTTGGTCGGGCATCGTTCTCATGCGTGTTCTCCTTCAATTTTTAGGGTTCCAACACGGCGTAGATGATACATCCGTCTTGGGAATTCATCAAATTCAAGCCGTCGGGGTTTTTCATGCCCCGCGCCAATACGTTGCGCTCAAATTCCGCGACGACGCTGTCTTCGATCTTCTTGTGGGTACTCAGTCCGGTCACTAAAATCGGCCGGCCGTTTTCTTTTCGAATGACGATATCCGCCGCGAAACATTCAGGCTGCATCGTCGCAAAGTCCAAGATCTGCCGGATGGCAAGGTAGATCGAGGATGCTTGCGCGAAGGTCAATACCGTTAAGTCATGCGATGGTTCGATTTCGATTTTCAACCGTTGCGGATCATATAAACTCAAACACGTTTCAATCAATCGGCTGACATCCATGATTTCTTCGGCTTGCGAGCGGAGTTCCTTCACCACGCCCCGCAACATTGTCAGCGATGTCTGGAGCGCATTTGCGACATTATCATACGTATCATATCTTTTATCTTGGCGTAATTTGCTTAACGCATTTTGATAGCTCTCCAGAAGATCTTGTTGGATGGAGTCGAACACTTGTTGGCGGTTGGTTTCCTGGATGAGTTTCTCCTGGATGACCATCTCTTCGAGAAGTTGGTCATTGAGCGCATCCAATTTACGAATCTTCTCTTCTTGATCGAGAATGCTTTTTCGCAAGGTCGTCACATCGTTGAAATAGACCGCGATGGCATAGTACTTGCCTTCATTATACAGGTCTTCTTGGAAAACTTGGTAGAACTTATCTTTGATTGCGAGGATGGTATCCGTCAGTAAGCGAGATTTTAGGAACTCGATCCGTGAAAAGTCGGTGGACGGATAAATATCATCCCGATATGCGATGTTGAAACCCAGACGTTTCCCTTTCAGATCGTAGATCGCGATCGGATAATCGATGTTGCTGATCATGTTGGAAAGCTGGACCGAATCGAAGAAGCGCAAACGTGGCAGCTCCGTCGAAAGATAAATCCCCACGCTTAATACCGGAACAAAAAGCGAGAACGTATCGATACGGGTCTCAATCAGGTTATAGCTGACTAAATATGAAATCAAGGATGGCAGCGTGCTACCGAGAAAACTCATCATGAAATAGAGGATCCGATATTTCGAAAGGCGATAGAACTGATCCATGTTCATCAACATGACCAAGACAAACGCAAAATAGTAAGCCATGTTGGTTGCTACGCTATATTGATAGAATACCGAGTTCGAACGGAGCGCAACATAGAAATTGCTGTAGATCTCAAAGCCTGTCGGTGCGATCGTCAACATCAGAAAAAAGAAGGTAGGGGGAAGAAATACCGCCGCCAAATGCCATTTACGAACGATGTAGTTCTCATCGATGCTCAACGCGACCATCAACAAGGCGGATGGAATGAAGACCATCGAATAACGTGCGATTTTCAGAAGTAGAATCGTTTCGAACGTTGTCGGTATCCCACCAAACAAAGCCGATAGATGCCAGATCAACTCCAGGATATGTAAGAGAATAGCGAAGCGGATGAAGTTGGTTTTCCGTACATAGGCAAAGAGACGGACGATGATTTGAACTTGGAGGACGCCGACCAATGGGACGACCAGGATCCAGAAATCCATCATGTTCATAACGTTACCTCGCTGATCTGCTGTAAAGGAAAGACACAGACCATCGCGAATCCGCGATTCCCGTCATAGATGAAACTTCCGCCGTTGCGCTCGACGCGTGCACGGATGGCTTTGAGTCCGTTGCCTTCGATGATCCGATGACATCCGAGTCCGTTATCCTCGATACGTAATTCAAGTAACTCATCCAAGTTTCTCTTTCGGATCGATATAAATACTTTCACCACATCGGCACGTCCGTATTTCACGGTATTGGAGAAAGCTTCCTTACATATGGCGTAGAGACTCATGATCCCATTTTGAGTGAGACGTAAGGGTTGCTCCGGAAAGTCGAGATCGACGCGGATTCCGACCCACTTCAGATATAGAATGTAACTCTCCAACATTTCTTGTAGATAGTTGCCAAGTATCGGACTGCGACTTTCTTGCGTCAACGACTGCGTGATCAACTTCCCTTCTTCAAGCATCCGTTCGATCGAACCTTCGGGGATGGATTTTCGCAAATCGGGGTCTTTCATCCGTTCCAAGAGCGAAATCGACAACGTTAAGTTATGTCCGATTTCGTCATGAAGTTCGATCGCGATTTGATTTTTGCTTTTTAAAGCGATCAACTTTTCCAATAGATCCAACTTGTTTTTAAGCAATAAGGAGACCATCGAAAGTCGTTTATCCAACTGATCAAGTCGCCGTAAAGCTACTTCTTGATCGCTAACGTCTTGTAGCACCAAGGTCAGGATTCCGTTGCGAGTAAACAAACTTTGCGAACGGTATCGTTTGATGAGGTAGGTTTTCCCTTGAATCGTAACTTTCTCTTGATTGCGCAAATGCGAAAGCGACGTGCCTTTGATGATTTCGTCAAAAGCCAGATTACTGTCAAAGAGTTCGGCTTCGTTAAGAATGGCGATCGGCGTTGTATTGGAATAGAAGAGGTTGCCGATCGTGTTTCTTTCAGTCGAGCGTACCATCAAATAAAGAATTCCGGTCAAAATCGTCAAGATGATCGAAATCGCCAATAACTGTTGAATCAAAGCATTGGGATCCGGCAAGTGGATCAATATTCCTTGAAGTGCGCCATCGATTTCGAAGTGATCGGAAACGAAATGGACATATTCGATCAGAAAAGCGCAAAATGCCAACGTGTTGACGATTAACTGGATCAAATAGAGCGACTTAAAATAAGCTGATCTGCTACGTTCATTGATGATAAGGCTTGTGATCACGAAACCGAAACCCATTTCGATCATCGCGATCACGATATACGGCTGCGTCCATAACATTTCTACAGGATACCGTTCTTGGCGGCGCTGACCGCTAGCTGAACGCGATCTTGAACCGCGAATTTATCCATCAAAACGGCCAAGCGATGTTTTACGGTACTTTCGCTGATGTATAGTTTCTCGGCGATCGTCGCATTGCTTAACCCTTGGCTAACACTTCGTATGATTTCCAGCTCAGAGGAACTCAAATCAAACTTGATCATGATCTGTTGATCTTTATAGGCGGGACTCTGGTAGATTTCCTTGAATTTCGTGTACACTTTCGCATCTAGGACGCTCATTCCCGACATCGTATTCTTTATGGATAGGATCAGATTGTCTTTGCGTAAGTCCTTGGAGATGATTCCATCGACCCCGGCTTCCAGCATCGCCCGCACGGTTTTGTCATCGTCGAAAATCGTCAAGGCCAAGATCTTGATTTGGGGGAATTCGGTCTTCACCGCTTTCGTCAACATCATCCCGTCTCCCGAGGGCATATAGACATCGGTGATGATCAAGTCAGGAAGTAATTCGCGCGTCAGTTGAAGCGCTTCGTCACCCGAATTCGCACCGGCAACGATTTGCATATCGTCCTGGGTGGATAAAATGGCTTTCATCGATTCGACGATCAATTCGTGATCATCGACGACTAGGATTTTAATCATGGTCTCACCTCGCTCTTGTTTTATTATATCGGTAACCGAGTCTTTCTTCAAAGGTTTCTCCGCCGAACCACAAAAAAAGTCCGATCCCCAATCAGACTTCTTTCGCTTGGTCGAAACCGATGTTGACTTCCCTGTTAAACCCCAAATTGAGTGGCTATGAACCGTTATCATTATAGCACGCAAACTTATTCCTACAAGTAGATAAGTGTAGTTTTATCTACTTAGGTCAAAATATGTCCGGTTGGTCAATTACTTGAGAAACGATCCTAAGATTCCACGTACAAGTTCCCTTCCGACAGAACGGCCGATCGAGGTCATCATACTGTTGGCGGCTTTCTGTAATCCGGTCGTTCTACGTGTCGTCGTACGACGCGTCGACGTCGTGGTTTTGCGATATCGTGTATTTTCTTTATCGCGTTCTTCCTGTTGCGCAAGTTTATCCGCTTCTTTTTGTTCGCGTTGCGTACGCTTTAAGATAAGTTCAAAAGCTGACTCACGGTCAAAGACTTCACGATATTTGGCATCGAATTTCGACTCGCGAATTAATCGTTGACGCGTTCCTTCGTCGATTGTCCCCATTAAACTATGCGGGGGATAGATGAATGCGCGCTGCACGATCGTAGGTCGCCCATCTTCATCCAACATCGATACCAACGCTTCACCGGTTTTTAATTCGGTCAAAGCGGTCATGGTGTCAAGTTCGGGATTCTCGCGGAAACTGTCGGCGGCGGTCTTGAGTCCTTTTTGTTCGGCCGGTGTATAGGCACGCAAAGCATGTTGGATGCGATTACCGAGTTGGGAAAGGATCCTTCCCGGGATATCTCCCGGATTCTGAGTTACGAAGAATACCCCGATGCCTTTGGATCGAATCAAGCGAACGACCTGTTCGATCTTCTCGACCAACGCTTTCGGCGCATCATTGAAAAGTAAATGCGCTTCATCAAAGAAGAAGACCAGTTTCGGTTTATCCAAATCGCCGACTTCCGGTAATTCTTCAAATAACTCTGATAACAGCCACAATAAGAAGGTGGCATATAAGCGTGGTGATTGGTAAAGCGTTTCAGAGGAAAGGACATTGATGTATCCTCTTCCGTCATCATCAAGACTGAAGAAATCGCGGATCTCCAGTGCCGGTTCCCCGAAGAAATGCTCGGCACCTTCGCTTTCCAAGGTCAATAATCCACGTTGGATCGCTCCGATCGTGACCTTCGAAATTGTCCCGTATTCGGTGGTATACTCGCCGGCATGTTCGCCGACATAGTTTAGTAATGATCGTAAGTCCTTCAGATCAAGCAGCAAATAACCTTCATCGTCCGCAATCTTGAATACGATATTGAGGACACCGGATTGCGTTTCATTGAGGGCAAGCAACCGTGCGATCAAGAGCGGTCCCATTTCGCTGACGGTCGCCCGAATGGGATGTCCTTTTTCTCCGAAAACATCCCACACACGTGTCGGATAGGATTTCCACTCGAAAGGTTCGATTTCGAGTTTTTTGATTCTTTCATCCAATTTCGGATTGGTTATGCCTTCGATCGCGACGCTGGCCAAATCACCTTTAATGTCCGCTAAGAATACGGGTACGCCATGGGCGCTGAAAGATTCGGCCAAGACTTTGAGCGTGATCGTTTTCCCCGTCCCGGTTGCCCCGGCGATGATTCCGTGGCGATTCATCATTTTCGACGTATAAGCGATCGGTTGACCTGCTTTGGCGAAAAACTGTTGGTAAGTTTCGTTCATGATCTTGTCCCTCGTTAGTTTTATTATACGTAATCTTTAAGAATCCAACAAGACAACAAGTCACTTCGACGAATCAAATCTCAAGCTTGCGATAAAACAAAACCGCCTTGCGGCGGTTAAGATTATCTCGATGCGAGTTTGTCGTCCATCATGACGATGGAAATCGGCGAATTGTCGGTCAATGCCAAACGATTCAAGATGTTCAACAAGTTTTCTTCTTCTTCGATTTGTTCGTTGATATACCAATTTAACGTAGAGATCGCCGCATGGTCATTGCTTTCCTGTGCGATATCGATCAAATTACGGATGTTGGCGGTGACTTTGCGTTCGTGCGCCAACGCGGTTTCAAACAAAGCAACAAATCCCGGGAACTCTGCTTTCGGTGTTTCAAAACCGGTAATCGTGACTTTCTCCCCGACGGATGTCAAGAACTTGATGAATTTCAAGGCGTGTTCCGTTTCTTCATGGTACTGTTTGCGGAACCAATGTCCGGCTCCGGGATAGTTGTGGTCTTCGGCGAAGGCCGCGAGTGCGAGATAGACATGGGCGGATTCGAATTCAAAGTTGAGTTGCGTGTTAATTGCGTTTGCGAGTTTTTTACTGATCATAAGGTTACCTTTCTTTAGTTTTAATCTATGTTACTATTATAGCACAATTAAACTTTGAAGCATTTTTGTTGCTCGATAGAATCCCTGTTTATCGGCATTTTGCC
Organism: uncultured Erysipelotrichaceae bacterium; assembly: GCA_942492825.1. Taxonomy (GTDB): domain Bacteria; phylum Bacillota_I; class Bacilli_A; order Erysipelotrichales; family Erysipelotrichaceae; genus GWE2-51-13. The sequence goes on from OW818635.1 coordinate 1,045,375, forward strand.
ATCATTTTTCGATGTCTTCTCGTAAACGATCTCCCTTATCCCATCTTGATTGTAAATAAATGTAAGAGGAATGTAATATATTGAAATTTTTTTGAATTTTGACTAAAATTGTTTCGTAATTCGCTTTTATTGCGGAGAAAAAGCAGTATAATGAAATCAAGTTAACCGACAAATCGAAATACGCGTAGACCCGCCTTCATTCATCGCATGAAGGCCGCTTTTCGCATATTCTCGACTTTTTGGTGAAGATCATCCAGCAAACTGGAAAAGGAGCCTTTATGAAGAAACTTATCTACAGTTTCATGATCGTCTTCGCGCTGATCGCCTCGGGTTTACCTGTAGCGGCAGGCAGCACAACCGGAACTACCGGAATTAACGTGTTGCTGAAAACGGACGTCAGCGCATCCGTGCTCAAGGATTTAAGCAAATTCGGTACGGTTCTCGATGTCCTCGATGAAATCGACGCCCTCACAATGCGGGTCAAAGTCAGTCAACTCGACGCGATCCGTGCCTTACCTTTTGTCGCTTCCGCTAACCCGGATGCTGTCCGAAACGGAGCTCCGGTCGATCGCGTTCTTGCGGAGGATTTCTCCGACGGAATGAGCACATGGGATCTTGACGCCGTTGATGTCACGGATTTTGGAGCAGGCAGAACGGAGACTTATGACGGAACCGGAGTTTATGTGGCCGTTTTGGATACCGGCCTTGTTGATTCTTGGCGTTCATATTTCCCTGAAGAAAGAATCGCAGAAGAATACGCAATTTCCTTCACAGGAGGCGGTGGTGAAGTCGGAACGGTTTCCACACAGAAAAACAAATGGGAACATGACCAGAACTCTCATGGTACCCATGTTACAAGTACGATTCTAGGTTATAGTCTTAATGGAACTAAAATAAACGGAGTCGCTCCGATGGCGACGATCATCCCAGTTAAAGTTCTTAATCAAAACGGTTCCGGATGGTCTTCGGTAATCGCACGTGGGATCGATTATGTGACCAGTCTGAAAGAAGGACCTCTTCAGGGCTCCCCTGTCATCATCAATATGAGTTTGGGTGGATCGGTACTTGATGCGATCGAGAAAGCCGCGATCGACAAGGCAATCACAGCCGGTGTTATCATTGTTGCATCCGCCGGTAATGAAGGTGAAGCAGGCATGGGATATCCTGGTGCGTATGCTCCGGTAATCTCAGTCGCTGCTGCAGGTTGGATCGGTGAATGGTCAGTTGCAGGTTCTTGGTGGAGATTATCTGATGTTCCGGATCCAATGAATGCAAATGATTTCTATATTACTGATTTCTCAAGTCGCGAAAAAGCGGATCAAGACTTAGATATCGCCGCTCCGGGTTCTTGGATCGTCGGTCCGTATCAAGTAAATAGCGGACAACTTGGCTACTATTACTTAGGCGGAACTTCAATGTCAAGTCCGCATGTTGCGGGTATCGTCGCATTGATGGCAGATAAAGATGGAACCTTAGTTCAAGATAGAGTCGAAAAGATTCTCGAAGATACTGCACTTCCTTTACCTGCTGGTACTCGACTTGTTCGTCCTTCGGGTGGATTAGATCCTATAGAAATTGGATGGGGAGATGATGCTTCCGGTCATGGATTAGTTGACACCGCCAAAGCTCTTGCTGCCCTAGACTAAACTTTTCAGAGATTTGACCCCAAGGAAAAGGAATCCCTGGGGTTTTCTTTTGTCTTCTGGAGAGTATAATATGCGAAGAAAGAGGTAAACTATGCAATCTGTGTCCAGCCTAGACAACGAGTTAATTTTTAACTCACTGAAATCGAAATGCGAAGCGTGTTTTGGTTTGTGTTGCATTGCCCTTTTCTTCTCAAAAACTGATGGATTTCCTCATGATAAAAAAGCGGGAGAACCTTGTCAGCATTTATCAATCATTCATAAATGTGATGTATATCAAAATTTAAAGCATCTTGGATATAAAGGGTGCATTTCATTTGAGTGTTTCGGAGCTGGCCAGAAAATCTCACAATCCACATTTGCGAATCAAGATTGGCGAAGCAAACCGGAAATCTCAAAAAACATGTTTGAATCGTTTCAAGTCATGCGTCAACTTCATGAGATGATCCAATATATGGCAGAAGCGAACCAACGGATCGAAACTATCACGATCCACGATAGACTCTCCGAAACCCTAATAAAACTCATCGATAATACGAACCTATCCTCCGAAGAACTTACAGAATTGAACCTAGATGTCTTACACAACGAAGTCGACATCCTGCTTACGGAAGCAAGCAAGCTAGTACTCGGTGACGAAAGCAAATTACCGAAAAACATACGCAAATTAGGAAGAAGCATGGATCTTATCGGGAAAGATCTACGACAGGTTGAGTTACGAAACACAAATCTACGTTCAGCCCTCATGATCGCCTCAACCTTACAAGGAGTCGATTTCGGCTCAAGCAACTTTCTAGGGGCGGACATTCGGGATGCGTTGATTCAAGACGCTGATTTATCCCAATGTCTCTTTCTGACACAAGCGCAAATCAACTCAGCGAAAGGAAACTCTGGTACGAAACTTCCGAAAATGTTGGTTCGCCCGAAACATTGGAGTGACTAACCTGACAAAAGAAGCAGCGATTCACTGCTTCTTTACTTTTTTGGATTGGTTTTGGTTTGCTGGAACTCTTTCATGGACTTGGTCAGGACTCGCGTGTAAATCGATCCAAGAATCATGACCCCAATCAAGAATACGACGATCGGAACTTGCGAATTAAAACTTGTCAAATTTCGGAAGGTTTCACTGGATACGATCCACATCAATCCTCCGATCGATGCGAGAAAGAGAAGCATCGAGAAAAACCACGAGAGAAGCATTTTCACTAAGGGGTTCATTCGCTAAACTCCTTTCAACTCGAGGGTATCGAGTGAATGAATCAAGGCCTCAAATAGGTAAGAAACGTCAACACCATTTTCCCATCAAGTTTCAATTCACCATAGTTTGCGGGGACAAACAAGGTTTCACCGCCTCGTATCGAGATGTCGTTTACTTTGCCTTCTCCTTCGATGCAAGTCAGGAAAATGAACTGATCACGTTGATATGTTCCTTGTGATTCGACCTCGATTTTACCGCACGTATAGACTCCGGGTTCGTTATGGAAGAACGTGATCTTACATCCATCCTTCTCTAAGGATCTGAGTTTCTCAACGCATGTTTCCGCATCCGGGATATTGACGCAATCGATGACTTTGTCGATTTGATAGGTACGAGGTTTACCGGTTTTCGGATCGAGTTGTTTTCGTTGATAATCATAGAGTCGATACGTAAGATCGGCGTTTTGGGAAAATTCGAAGAATACCATATTGGATCCTAATGCATGCAAGGTACCGAAAGGCATGTTTAGGAAATCGCCGGCTTTTACGTTGATATATCGCAATAGACTATTCCACATGTTTTCTTCAACCATGTTTCTAAACTCAGCCCGTGTCTTCGCATAGTGTCCAAACTCAACCGTTCCTTCGCCCTCAAGAATATAAACCCCATCCGGTTTCCCAAGACGTCCGTCATGTGCCAACGCATACTCGTCATTGGGATGCACCTGTACCGACATGGGGGCTTTCGTACACGCCATGGCGGCGCGTACGGGCATTTCTTTCGTATCGCATTGGAATAGGTCGAGATGCGCATGAAAGAAGTCCGAAAGTTTCTCGCCTGTTTCTTCCACATCGCAATCCAAATGGCCCTTCATCGCGATGACGTTGTAGCACTCGCCGATGTTATTGAGTTGGGTTTTAAATCCATACTTTGCGATGAGTTGTTGTCCGCCCCAGATCGCTTCGGTGAAGACAGGACGAATGTGATAGATTTGTTTCATTGTATTACCTCTTGATTCAAGTATAGTTCACGAATCCAAGTTTACAAACTTGTTCGACTAAAATAGTAAAGATTGATGAGTTACTTAAATCGTAAACTTGGATATGTTTTAAATACCACTGAGTCCGGATAATATCTATCCAGAAACTCTTGAACCGCATTGGTTGCGAGAATCGCATTTTTTCGCTCGTACGCTCGGTAAACCATTGCGGAAGAAAGTAGAATGTCTCCGGCCAGGATGATAAATATCAACCATGTGAATAGTAGACCGGGTTTCCCTCGAATCTGATCGATGATCTTTACGGACAAAGGAAAAAGCACTCTTACGATCAGGACACCGACCGCTCCCCAAGCGAGTGAAAACAGTAGATTGGTTCGTCCATCTATGTTAAAAGGCATGTTTGAATAATCCCAAGTCGTGCTGTGTAAAACCATTTCTTCGATATAACTTACAACATATTCGAAGAAAGCACCGAATACTGCGCAAAAGAAAAAGAGAAGCAAATTATTTTTTGCCTTGATCCAGCGAGTCGCTTCGATAATCACGATCGCGCCTAACCCGTACACTTGGCTGAATGGAAGATAAAGGATCCCTTGGCGATTATGGAACTCTCCGTATTCGATCAGATTCGCGAGGGATTCGAAACAAAATCCGAAAACGCTAAAAATTACGAATACCCAGAAGAGCATGTAGAAGTTGTAACCATGGGCGATACTTTGCGATGTTCGCGGTCGTTGTTCGAGTTTCATTATAACCCCCATTCTTGATTCTCTATAACCTTTGTTCCTTTTCTATATTCTAATCCTATTTTTCTTTCTCGGTGTAAATATTTGAAATCATGTCTGCCATCTTGAATTTTGTTATCGGAAAGCGAATAATTGAAGAAACATCGTGGGACAGATGGAATCGAGGGAAATATGAATAACAAGCGTTGGATCTTGCTTCTCGTTGGTATCGGTTGTTTGCTTATGTCCATTGTTGATATGACAAAGATGCATTATGTACCGAAAGCCATGATAAAGATATCCGCTTTCGTGTCCATTCCGATTCTATATACGATGATATGCAAAGATAACAATTTTTGGGATAACTTACGATTTAAGCTTTCCACTATTCGATTGGCGGTGTGGTTAGGCATTATCCTCTATGGACTCATCATGATCACATACTTTACGATCGGTTCTCTGTTTGATTTTTCAAATGTGGCACACGTTTTGGAAGCGACAGTCGGAGTGAATCCAAGCAATTTTATCTATATCGCAATCTATATTTCGTTTATCAACTCCTTCATTGAAGAGTTTTTCTTTCGTGGGTTTGCGTTCCTTACCCTCAAGAAATATACGTCACGTCGTTTTGCGATCTATTTCAGTTCGATCGCTTTCGCACTTTATCACGTGACGTTGATGGCCGGACTGTTCGAATTTTCCTTGTACCTATTGTTTCTGTTTGCTTTAGTGATTGCTGGATACATACTGAACAGGTTGGACGAGAAAAGTTCGACGTTGTCTCCTTCTTGGATTTTTCATGCATTCGCTAACTTTGCGATCAACACGATCGGATTTATCCTTTTGGGTATGATGTAGATTTTGGATGGAAACCGTAAATACTTGGATCCTTTGCTTTTTTGTTAGGTCTTCTTATTGAAGTATGGTAATCGAATCTGCGAAAAAAAACGCCTTTTGGCGTTCGAATTCTTTCTGGAGCGGGTGAGGGGAAACGAATCACATCATGTTTTTGGCGTTCAATAATGATTGATTAAGTATAATTGTGCCTTTTTAAGGAGATTTTTGACTGTGATGCGAATATAAAAATAAATAAAACGAAGAAATATGTTAAACATTTGTTAAACACCTATGTATTAAAGCTTGAGGAATACATGACTTTTAATTCTTTCTTCATCAATTGTGGAGACAAAGATTTGATTAGTCTATTTTTTGCCTCGCATATAGTCTTTAACATTCGTACCATTCTTACGAACATATCCACTTACTTGGTGATGTATAGGAGATGCTCGTTCTGTACTAAGTGTTCCGATGGAATTCAGTAAGTTGTTTTCTCCGCTACCTGCAACTTTTTCCGTTATTTTCATGGGTGTTTTTGATTTCTGAAACAAATCAATGACACTACTTATGAATTTCCCAACTTTCTCAGGATTTTTAGCGACGAATACAATACCTCCAACTGCTAGACTTGTTAAGCCAATTCCTTTCCCAATATTTATCAATAACTTTGATGATTCAGGATTATTTATATTTAAGCCTCTCGTTGCTTTGCTGCTAGATTCATGATCTATTGTTTTTTTAATTGTACTAGGATCATCACTCATTGAAGAGTGACGAATTCCTTTTTCCGTTACATTACTGTCGTTTTTCAAACATTCCAGTTCAGGATTTAGCTCTTTGGTCTCGCATAATTCATTTTCAGACTTATTATTGTTTTGATCATATTCTGATTGTTCATCTAGAATTTTCCTTTCTTCTGCTATCTTATGATAATATTCATTGGCGGAATCCCAATCAAATTCTATCCCATTAATGTAATCTGACTGAACTTTATCTGAAAAGTCTTTTGTTAAGTCCTCAATTCCAACTTTTACTTCAGCTATGTGAACACCCGCTGTACCAACATGTAAGTCTTGAGGCAACGCTATTGCTTGTCCATCTCGACCTATATGATGATGAACTAGTCTGCCACCCTCATAACCTTTGTAAACTTTGAAATATTCAGTAAACATATCATCACAATAAGGTGACCGCTTTTCATTAATGAGTTTAATATTCCTTTCTGAAAATGCGTCTGGATGACTAGCAAGAAGTTCTATAAAATAAGTGCTTTGATCTCTTAACCAACCTTGAGCATTTGTTCTGCTTTGCCCTTGACCTTTGAAATCCATGTTCACTACTAATCGCGGATCATAGTTTATTGAGAATGAAACGTCCATTCCCAAGTCATTTTGAAAGTGATGTTCCATGTTAAGTACTTCTTCATCAATTAGGTCATACGGATAAATTTTCATATCAATACCTCGGAGTCAATTTTTGTACTAGTTCATTCAATGAATCCGAAACAATTTGAATCTTTTCGTTCTCAGGATCATAATAGACAATTTCACCAGAATCATTATCAATGCAAAGCAAAAAAGAGTTTTCAGAAGTATTATAGTCCCCAAGTTGAATATATCGAACTCCCTCTAGGTTTATTCCTAAATTTTCAAATCTTCTTCGTAAAAAAACAGAATAGTTTGAATCTGGTGTTAAACTATGTAAAACTATTTCGTTATCATCAATAAAGCCACTTATATCTAAAAAATAGTAACTGTTAAAAAATTCATAGATATCATTATGCAATAGTATGCCCAACTCTTTATCCAATGACTCTTTCAGAATTGGATCAATTACCTTTATAATTCTCCATTCGATATATCCTTGACTATCTTCATTACCAAGATAAAAATCTTTACTGACATTTTTATTATGTGGGATCTTAGGAAAAGATTTATTGTGTAGTTCCCATTCATCACATAGCTTTTTATAGTACTCTTCAATTGTCTTGCTAATCATTTTACTCCTCCGATTTGATTTGCTTCAAATCATCATATCATATACTAATTATTGTCTCTCAAGTAATCTCTTCTCCATTTGAATAACTATACCATCAATAAACTCATCTTTACGAAAGTCTCTTTTTAGTGAACTATAGTCGCGAGGTTCTGACAATCCTTTGCTTTGTAACCAATAAATCTGATAACGATCGAGTCCGTGTAAATCGTGAATATCTAGATTGAATTTAGTTAATGCAACTGGAATGACAATCCTGTTTGATTTTGTGAGTTCTGGAAGTTCAACATTATTTATATAGCTCGAATTTAAAAATGAAGGACTTAAAAGCAATATGCCGCAGGTGCTTGATTCTAGATTTGATCTTATTAGTGCATTCCAATCTTCCCCCGCTTTCAGTTCAACATCTCGCCAAATTTCATATTCGAAATTTTTTGAAGAAAGTATATATTCCCTTAACCTTTCAGAAAATTCTGTAGCTAATTTAGAGTTACGATGTGCATAGCAGATAAAGATAGAGATTTTCCTTTTCATTTTTCCTCCTAATTAGCAAAAGACCAAAGTTTTATCTAATCTCATTATCAGAATAACCAACCATTATAGTGTGGACCCAAATTCACTTAATACCTCATCACTAACTCTACCAGTCACTTCCATTCAATCTTAAGTTCTCAATGTCTCTACATCTCACTAAACAAGATTTACATTCAGTCTATTCATCAATATGTACTCTTTTGTGAATTGATGGAATATTAGAACGAGTAATTATGCCCAAAATTTCTTCATCTTGATTACCGTTCTTCGTTATCAATACTGCAGAAATTATTTTACAGTCTTCGAATTGACTACCGTCAAATAAATCCATGATTTCAATCAAAGGATGATCCCTTCCGATATACGCACAACCAGCGACCCCCTCATCATATATTAATGCATCTGAGACCGTGGCAAATTCGCTTAGTTTACCATGAACCACTAGTTCAGATGCTACCCAGCGAAAAATCGTATCTGAAGTTAGTAGCCCAACAAATTTTTCACCATTATATATCGGCACTTGAGAATAATCGTTTTCTTTCATAGAAAGCATAACGTCTCTTAAGTCATCATCGGATCTAAATGTTAGTACGTTGCACAGAAATGGATCAAGTTTCGGGGGATTCTTTATAAGTTCAATTACACGACCCAAAAATTCTATAGTCTCAGTAAATGGTTCTGCCATATATTTGTTAGAGTTCGAATGGACAATTAAGTTCCTCAAATTTGCATACTCTTTTAATGTACTTGAGTAATTTTTGACTATATCGTTATTTTTCGCTGCATTTTCAACTAATTCATAAAATGGTTGCCAATGATTCTTTGGTGCACTTTTTCTCAGTTCTGCTTCCAGAATATTGAACAACTTCTTGAATTCTTCTACATTTCCCATTTTAGTTCCTCTCGTGCAATTGCTATTATCAATTTTTATTTTGATATTCACCTAGTCGAATAATATCACTTAAGTATAAGAAATAGAACATAAAAAATAACAGTTGCCTAAGTTCATGATACAATTTTAGGACATATTCAATAGAATTATCAAACTTTACAAACTTATATTGAATGTGGTTTTGTCGAAATGTATACTTAAGGAGTCAAAAAGAATATTTGAAGCCAAATCACTGGATGATTTTAAGGGGATAAAATGAAAGTAGCAGATTTTTTTTGTGGCGCTGGAGGTTTTTCTGAAGGCTTTAGACAGGCTGGTTTCGAAATTGTTTTTGCTGTCGATAAATGGTTACCCGCGATAAATACATATAAAGCTAATAAGCCTACGGTTAATGCAATTATTGATGATGTTGTCAGGATTGCACATCTTTCTGATGAAGAATTTGAAAGGCAAGTGCCAGATACTGAAGTAATCATTGGATCGCCACCTTGCGTTGCATTCTCAAACTCAAACAAATCTGGAAAAGGTGATAAGTCTGTTGGAATTTTATTGCTTGAATCGTATTTGAGGATTATTGCGAGAAAGAAGTTCAAGAAAAACTCTATTTTGAAATACTGGGTACTTGAAAATGTCCCAAATATTCAAAAATATGTAAAAAGTGAGTACACAGCAAATGATCTTGGTCTCGAAGGTGATTTCATTCTTTGTCCAATTTCAGAAAGTACTGGAGTTTACAACGCGAAATACTTTGGAGCACCAACAAATCGAAGAAGATTCCTTTGCGGTGAATTCCCAATTCTGACTGAAACACATAATGATAGTAATTTATTAACACTTCAACATGTGTTTGAATCTCTTGGTGAACCATGCCTAGAAGATAGAAAGTTTATCGAAGATTGTAACTACAAGAGTCTGATACTACCAAAGGATGAAGTTACTGATCACCAATACAAACATTTAGTTCCGGAATTTGAATGGAAAACTGCAGAAAGACTTAAACTCGATCGAGGTTATATGGGTAAGATGTCATTCCCTGAGAATTCATGTAAACCTGCTCGAACGGTTATGGCAACAATTACTGCAAGTTCAAGAGAATCAATGATTTTAAATAACGCCCAAGGTGGTTTTCGTTTGCCAACTGTTAGAGAAGCTGCTTGCATGATGAGTTTCCCTATTGATTATAGATTTTACGGTAATTCAGAAGGTGTAAAATATAAGCTGGTTGGTAATGCAGTTCCTCCAAAATTGTCGTTTGCTGTTGCTTCGGCAATTCTTAAAGATAATGACTTCACTGTTCCAAGTGAATACCCGAGAATCACTCATAATGATGAGATTCGATTTGTTAACCTAAATTATTCAGAGATTTTAACAAAAGAAGAAAAACCCAAGAGAATGGATGCGAAATTTAAATATCACATTCCGTTTCTTATCCGAAAAGCTTATAGAGTAGAATTGACTAATCATCATTCTGATTTTCGGGCAAATCGAATCACTTGGATTGCAGAAATCCATTTCAGCCAAGGAAAAACTAAAGCATCTGTTCTGAGCCCGAAAATTGAACTAAATGATTTCATTACTGAGTATCAATCAAAAATTGAGAATTTCATTAATAAAATTGTCGAAGCTATATCAACACACGATGAACTTCAAAAAAACTATTGTATGACTTCAAATGAAAAACAAGGTAGAATTGGACCTTTTGAATTACTTCAGCAAGTTAAAAATTTCATAAATGAGAATTTCAATTCTGAGAACAACTACATGAAGTCCCCTATGAATATGAAAATGATAGCAATTCCACAAGAGATTCTTGTTGGATACTATATTCTTAGGTCTATTACATCAAAAATGGGAGGAAAAAGTAATGGAACGTGAAGTGAGAAAGCAGCAGCTACAACGAATTAGAGAAGATGAAAGTACGATTGCTATGACTGGAGTGCGCTTAAGATATCGTGGGGAAGCAAAAGAAACTATTGTTCATAAGATTCCACTAGAATACCTTGTCTATAATAAATATAACGGAAGAATCGGAACTGAAGTTAAGTCCTTTGAAAAGCAATCGCATATCCTAAACCCAGAAGATACTGATGATATCAGGCAAATCGAAAAATTCCTTTATGAATCGAAAAAAGACCGCAATGACAAAACAATGGAGAGTTTACAGAAGAACACTCAGCAAAGATATGGAATCGTTACAGCTGATGGTGTAATAGTTGATGGTAACAGGAGGGCGTTTTTACTTAACAAATTATTCCGAGAAAGAACTGCACTCGGGTTTAGTTATGCAGAAGTTGAGCATTGCCAGTATTTCCTTGCAGTAATTCTCCCAGAGGATGCTACTGAAAGGGATATTCAGCAACTTGAGACAATTTACCAAATGGGTGAGGATGATAAGTTAGATTACAACCCAATAGAAAAATATCTTAAGTGTTCTGATCTTAAGAGCCTTGGGTTTACTATTAGCGATATAGCGGGCTTTATGGATGAAAAAGTCGGCCAAATAGAGAAGTGGATATCAACGCTTGAGCTAATGGAAAAATATCTTGAATCTTATGATTACTCAGGCATTTATACGAGACTTGAGAAAACAGAAGGCCCTTTTGTTGATCTCGATAATTATCTGGATTCTTATAAAAGACACGCTGCAAACACTAGAAATGTTGATTGGGCTTATGATGACTCTGATGTATCAGATTTGACTCAAGTATGTTTTGACTATATTAGAGCAAGATATGAAGGGAAAGAATTTCGTGAAATCGCAAAAACAGGAGCGGATGGGTCAATCTTTGCATATAAGGAAATTTGGGATTCATTCTTTGCTGATCATCAAGCAAAAGTCAAAGCAGACTTATTGACTACTAATGAAATAAAGCAACTTCATCCCGGTGAAGATCTATCAGAGTTATTTAGAGAAAGAGATGTTGATTGGACAACTGAAAATAAGGGTATTCTTGAGGGCATTCTGAAGAGGCATTCAAGTAAACTGGAAGACAAGATCGACTCTAACCAACCTTTGAAATTACTAGACAAAGCATATAGTGCTCTTAACGCAGTCAATTGTGAACAAGAATCATTTTACAATGATCCAAAAGTAGCTGAAAGGGTCAAAGAAATAAACGCAATTGGATGGGAACTCAAGAAGCTACTTGATCGGAGATGATATTGTGCCAATGATATTCATCGATCTAGACCCAAGTGATAACCAAATTATACTGACAGGGGATATTGATAAATTAGTGAATAATCGCTATGCATCAAGATACTTGCATGACTTTTTTGATGCTGCTATTTCAACTGAGAGAATTTTGATTTCAACAAAAGGTGATTATCTAGAGAAAATCATTTCAAATACTAGACACATGATTCATAAGTATGGATTTGAGGAGACTCCGAGCGAAAATTTAATTAAAACTCTTAATTACTATTTTGAAGATGAAAAGAAATTTAGTGATTTCTCGAAGAAAGCTCTAGATATCCGGAATAATATATGTGACCTCAAAGACTTCGAAAACTTCACGAATATACTTAGCAATAAAATGACAGCTAGAACGCTTTATAGCCTTCAGCTTTTGTCTGCCTACCATCTAGCATTCTCACAGAATGCATGTAATTTTTCCGTACCTGGTGCAGGAAAGACAAGTATTGTATATGGTGCTTTCTCTTATCTGAAATCTCTATCTTCTGAAGATATTAAGAGAGTTGATAAAGTCCTCGTTATTGGTCCATTAAGCTCATTTGGACCATGGGGACTAGAGTATTATGAGTGTTTTGGAGTACAACCGAATATTAAAAGAATAGTAAGCTCGATTAGCATCAGGGAGAGGCAAGATTACTTTTATTCGAGCCATACTGCAGAAATAACACTAATTTCATATTCTTCTCTAGTAAATCTCAAAAGAGAGGTGTCCTATTTCTTAAGAAAAAATAAGGTAATGGTTGTTCTTGATGAAGCACACAAGATTAAAAATACAAATGGTGGAATAATTGCAGGTTCTGTTTTGGAAATATCTAAATACTGCAAATCTAGAGTTGTCTTGACAGGAACACCAGCTCCAAATGGGTATGAAGACTTATATAATATTTTTAAGTTTCTTTGGCCTACTAGAGATATAATAAAATATCGCTCGAATCAGTTGAGAGACATGACAATGACACATGGAGATAGGAGAGTCACGGACTTAATCAACTCAATTACTCCATATTTCATACGCATTAAGAAAAGCGATCTTGGAATTCCCCCAGCAAAGATTAACCCACCGGTGATAGTAAAAATGGGACAGCATCAACGAAAAATTTATGATTTCATTGAAAAGAAGTATATGAACTCTATCATATCGAGTGGTGATTATGATTTAACTTCAAGATTCAAACAAAATTTGCTGAGTGCTAAGTTGATTCGCTTAATGCAAGCTGCGACTTGCCCATCGCTATTAGTGTCGCCATTAAACTCATTCTTAGTAGATGAGTGTGATTTGCCCGAGATAAATGGAGTCATTAATGATTCGGATATAATTAGTGACATTTTAAAGTACAGTGAAGTCGAGACTCCTTCAAAATACATCGCGGCAAAAGAGATAATAGACTCGATACTTAGTCATGGTGGTAGAGTCATCGTTTGGGCTTCGTTTATACAGACAATACTAGGATTTAAGGAGTATCTAGGGCAATATGGTATAGTTGCTCAAGAGCTTTATGGCGCAATTCCAGTTGAGAATAATCTAGATGGTGAAGACGGTGACTATCAAACAGAAATCACGCGAGAGAAAATCGTAAGAGACTTTCACAATGCTGATTGTTCATACAAGGTCATTATCGCGAATCCATTTGCTGTTGCTGAATCAATATCATTACACAAAGCATGTCATAATGCAATTTACCTTGAACGAACATTTAATGCTGCTCATTTTATACAATCAAAAGATAGAATTCATAGATATGGACTAGATCCAAATGATGAGACTAATTATTTCTATGTTATCTCTGAAGATTCTATTGATGAAGCTATAGATGAAAGATTGAATCAAAAGGAAATGAGAATGAATGAGATTATCGAAAACATGCCAATTCCACTTTTTGACAATGCCTTTGATGGCATGGGAGATGAAGACATCAAATCCCTAATGAGAAACTATGTACGAAGATCAAAAGAAGTATAACGAAATTGGCGGTAAGAACGAGATTTTGTTCTTTATTAATTTATTTTATAGAATTGATAAGATTTTAGTTTCAGATTACTATATTCTTTGCTCTAGAGCGCAAATTCCAATCAAGCCAATTCCTGATGCCTTGCTTTACTTTTTTAAGTTCATTGGCTTCATTGACATAGATGATACTCATTGCATTGTAATAAATGTTGGTTTAAGAAATCAAATATTTGAAAACCGTGATTTTATCAATGATGTTATTGCGATTACTATTTCAAGACTATTCCAAACGAAAATTCTTGACACTTCTCATTTCTTCTATAATAGTCAACGAGATTCCTATAGTTTCAAAAACGAGTTATTCCCTCTCGAGCACTCTGCTTTAAGAAACTTTTTAATTAGTTGCGGTTTCTTAGTCGTAGAGCATGATAACGGATTAATAAGATATATAGTTTCAGATAATTTCAATTCGATCCTCGCGGATCTGAGCAAGAAAAATCACGTTGAGACTTCAATTGATAAATTCAGAGAACAAATGCTTAGAAATGAGTTAGCTGGTGAACTAGCTGAGCAATTCGTGTTAGACTACGAGAAGAAAAGACTTAATTATTGTGAGATTTCGAGCAGGATAAAGCAGATATCATTAATTGATGTCGGTGCTGGATATGATATCTTATCATTTCACGATGAGAAATCAACGAATTATGACAGGTTTATAGAAGTTAAAGCAGTATCTAGAGAAACATCTTTTTATTGGTCCAGTAATGAGTATTCAACTGCTAAATTGAGAGGAAAAGATTATTTCCTTTACTTGGTTGAACTTGATCAAATTTGCATCGCATCATACATCCCGAAATTAATCCAAGATCCAGCAAATGTTATTATGGAATCAGATAATTGGTTGATTGAAGCTGAATCATACAAAATTAGGTGGATTAATATCTAGTCACAAGAAGGAGATAATATGCAAAAGATTATCAATGCTAGTGAATTCCAAACGTGTAATCTTGAAGTAAACACACTTTACAAATCTGAAAGTGGAGAACTTAAGCATGAACCAATAAAAATGCTTTTACCAGTTGGTAATTTAGGTGGATTTCGAAAAGCAAGAGGTCATAGAAAAAAAGAAGTCTGCTTTGTTGTTATCTATACTACATTGAGTGAACCAGATTGGCCTGACCGCTTTATTGAGCCTACTAATAAATTTGAGTACTTCGGTGACAAAAGAGTTCCAGGTGATATCTTGGACACCAAGAAAAAAGGAAACTTGTTTTTGAAACAAATCTACTCTTCCCTTAAAAACGATGATAGAATCTCGATTCCACCAATTCTCGTGTTTGCAAAAGGAGAGTTAGGAAGAGATGTAGTTTTTAAAGGACTTGCTGTACCTTCATCTGCTCCTAATAACCTAGAAATAGTGGTTGGAAATTCGAAAGATGGAATTATAAATAACTTCAAAGCTATATTTGATATCCTTGATACAAAACTCATATCAAGAGCATGGCTAAATGATTTGCTTTCTGGGAATAAATTGACTGAGAATTCGCCTGATGTGTATACCAAATGGATTTTAGGTGATTTAGAGAATAGTAATATGCGTTCAGATAATGTTTCACCGAATAATACCCAAACAAATGAATTTAGCCTAGACGACTTTACTGGAGAGATTGAAAGTTCAAATGGATACTTGGAAGGATCACTGAAACAAGTTCTTGTTAGTAAATATGAACGATCTTCCACTGCTAGAACGCGATGTATTAATCTTAAAGGAGTAAATTGCCACATATGCAAATTAAATTTTCAAGATAAATATGGTGAGATTGGCCGTGGTTTTATCCACATTCATCACCTAATTCCAATAAACATGATTAAATCTTCTTACAAAGTCAATTATGCAAATGATCTTGTTCCTGTCTGTCCTAATTGCCATGCGATGTTGCATAGAAAAATCAATGGACGATTCTTAAGTATCGAGGAATTAAAGTTTATTATTAGGCAGAATGAAAAAAAGTAATGCCGAATTTCGATAACTACATTTAGAAAAAAGGGCTTTCGCCCTCTAAACTAACTCAAATACAATAATTCCAACTGATCTCTGAACTTCTCGAGTTGGGCGTTCTTTTCAATTTCGCGCTCAAACTCACATAAACAATGTATCCAGAAAGATAAAATCATTTTATCACCTCCTGGTATACCTATACGATGACAAATGAATTAGTCCTTAAAAACATCATGAAATATATATTCATCGCCGCTCCCTCCATTTTCGAATACATTTCTATTCCAGGAGCTTACTTTATCCAATGTGATATCAAACACATCAAATGGTTTTGCATCTGGAAAGAGCTTTTTAGGTGCGCAAGTGTAAATTTCATCTGATGAGTTACTTCCTAGGAAAAATTCTCTCTGATACTCATCAAAATGTTCCTCCAAACTTGATCCTTTTGAAACATCAGAATCAGCAAGAATCTCAATTACTACAAAATCGCCAAAAACGTTGTCAATTGCTACTTTCATTTTTACCTTCTTTCCAAGTTTTAACTTGTGTAGTTCTCATCTATTAAAACTATATCCAGAGACGTGGGCATGATTGTAAAAAGTTTTTCGACTTATGTTTAACACTTTGATTGCTTGAACTACGGATAACTTTCCATTTACTACTTCATCAGCGATTTTACTGAAGTTCTTGTCAATTTTCGAGGGTCTACCAAACTTCTTACCGTTCTTCATAGCAGCTTTTATTCCCTCTGCTTGTCTTTGCTTAATATTGTCCCGTTCTTGCTCTGCAACGTACCCTAACACGGATAGAATGATATCACTGATGAACTTCATCGTTAGTCCACCATTTAGAACCTGATCTGTATTGAGTAGTGGAGTATCTAGAACATTGATGAAGATACCTCGGTCTGATAGTAACTTAAACTGCTCTCTTATTTCGCAATAGTTTCTGCCAAAGCGGTCTAGACTTTTTACGACTACTATATCATCAGTTCTAGCAGCTTTAAGTAAAGCTTTGTATTGATTACGGTCAAAGTCCTTACCACTCGCCTTATCAATATAGAAATACTGTTCTTCAATACCTAATTCTTTCATTGCTTCAACTTGCCTGTTTTCGTTTTGTTCCTTTGTTGATACTCTGATATAAGCCAGTTTCATAATTGATACCTCCTATTAGCAAGATTTTAACCCCATGTATTAAGGTGTCAATGTTTTTTTACACATATTCCAATCATTTTACTGCTGAATTAACCCTAATTTTATACCCCAAATCAATGTGAACAATTGTGTACCTTTTTACACCAGCCTTAATGAATTTCTCTTCCTAAGACTTTACATACAAGCTAGCTTAGTCTTCATACTCCAAACACTCGCTCTGAGTAATAAGCTTTCGTGACAAAGGAGTACCCGGTTTTTTAGGTGATACCGGGAAACACCTTCAAAAGGAACTCATGAACGCGCTAGATCATGAACTGATGGTCTCTCCCCAGAACAGGTAAAGTGATTTTCTTTACTCGTCTCTTTCAGCTTTAGTTTTACTAAAGACTAAAGATTATTCCTTTATCTTATCTTTCATCTTTTCTTCTTTTCTTAATTCTAAGCAAATACTTAAACAAGTCTTTTTGGTCGTTTAACCATTGGCTGTATTTGCCATATGATTGTTATTACCGCTATTACTGTTTTTTGGGTGTATTTGCCCTTTTACTCCTTTTGGGTGCTCATGACCCTGTTGATTCTGTCGCTTTAGGGTACTCTTGACCCTATGATCCTGTCACTCTTTGTCTTGAAGTGTTTATCAGTTCGCGGCATTTTACATGTGTTACCCAAGATCTGGATTTCCTTGCCGATGTACGGCATCTTTTCGTGCTTTTTGGTCGTTTAACCATTGGCTGTATTTGCCATATGATTGTTATTACCGCTATTACTTTTTCGACTCGAAGCCCGGCCTAGCTTAGTCAATACTCGGACATGAACCTGTAATGCCGCAGTTCATGCCCTCAGTTGGTCTGCAGGATTTCCTGCAGTTGAGTTAATAATTACTCAGAAGATTGACTTCGTCTCCAAAACACTACTATGCAATAATCGAAATGAATAATAATGAACTTCGGTTGTATCATTCCTCCTTTCAAATGGTAGAGCATTAAGTTTCTTTCTTGATTTTTCTGCTCTAAATTTATATACGAACTGGAAATCAAAAACCATAATAGAAATCTCGAAATCTGTAAGAATCACACAACTTCACATATTTAGCGTCTTTTTCGATAAAGATTAAACTCCCGTCTATCTGAACAGATTGTTCTTGTCCAATATATTTGGGGACCTGTCTTTTTTCGAATAGGAAGTGACGTCTAGTTCTATATCAAGAGCACCAGTCTTTTCTAGAAATTCGAGGTCAATAGCTAGTCTCTCAATAATAATTTTGACTGGTGCTTGCGACTTGTTTAAATTAATAAATCCTTGCTCACTAAGTTCTAAACGAATCAAAGATAGTCTTGATCTGGCTGTTGAAATAGACACTCCTGTTACAAGTGCTAAATCTTTGGGTGTCCAAAACGGTTTTTTTAAAAGATCTCTTATTGTCATACAATCTCCTCTCTCCTTTGCTTGAGCGATATTTTGATATGAAGTTATCTGACCTTAGACAAAAACAACTCTCACTCATGTTCATCGCTATGCAATGATATATACGAATCTATCACGAAATACCATAATTGAAATTTGACTTAATATCAGAAAAATTCGAGAAGACTAACAATTCATGACATTATTAAAATAGGACATGGTATCGTATATATGTGCAAGGAGGGCAAATGCAGTGCTCACAAAACTTCACAAAGGTAAAAAGATTATTTATGGCTTCCGGTGTGACTTAAGGGATGAAACAGGAAAAAGAAAGCAAGTAATTCGCCGAAACGCAAATTGGTCAAGAAAAGATGCGGAGAATGCAGAGAGAGAGTTTCTTCAAACGCAATCGAATTTTAATAGCATAACTGTATTTACTTTTAATGATCTCTACAAGGAATACATGAAGCAGAAGGATCGTAACTTCATGAAGTTACGGTCTCAATACGACCTTAATAAAGTTTCTTCTAAACACATACTTCCCGTTTTCGGCAATATGATTTTGACCAAGATTGAACCTAAACATGTTGAAAAATGGCAGGATCAATTGATCAATGCCACTTATACAGCTGGGAGAAAAACCTTAAAGCACCAAGAACATTATTCAAATCGTCAACTCGTAAAAATCCAAACAAACCTGAATGCAATGTTCGAATTTGCAATTGATAAACGGTTGCTTCAATTTAACCCTTTTCGCTTTGTAGGACTTCGAAAGAGGCGCGTAGAGCCGAAAAGTATTCAAATCAATATTATCTCCCCAGTTGAATTTTCTTTGCTCTATAACACGATACAATTGACTTCAGACACTCTGACTCGTCTTCAAGACACTGTGATATTCTCGATTTTATTCTGGTGCGGATTGAGGAAAGGAGAACTGATGGCACTCGATATCAAAGATTATGATATTTTGAATAAGAAACTCAAAATCTACAAGAACTGGGACTATATTACGAAAAACATTACTGCTCCAAAAACTACAAATGGTACAAGAGATGTCCCTGTGTGTGATCTTGTTGATGAAGCGATTCTCGAATTGATCGCGTATTACAAAAAAATCCAAGGCTACTCTGTTGATTTACCTCTAGTTTCTTTCACATCAAGACTTGCACCATCAACTCTAACTCGCAAGAAAGATCAATACTTCGAAAAAGCTGGAATCCCTAGAATCACTATTCATGATTTTAGACATTCTCATGTCTCTTACCTAATCAATTGTGACGACAAATTCAGAGACTTCGATATAGCAAAAAGAATTGGCGATACGGTTCAGGAGATTAATGAAACCTATGGTCACCTAATTCTTGAAAGACAAAATACCATGGTTGCAAAAATGAATGAATACCGACAGTCAAGCAAAAACTAGTGATTGCATTACATCACTTTTCTTGATTTATGTTAAACTTTTGTAAAACAATCTATGCAATCGTAAAAAAACCCTTTATTTAAGGGTTTTAAATTACATTGGAGCGGGTGAGGGGAATCGAACCCCCGTATCGACCTTGGGAAGGTCGCGTTCTACCATTGAACTACACCCGCGTTGACTGCTCTTCTATTCTACAATCTTTTCGCTTTGATTTCCACTCTAAAATCATGCGAAAACGAAAGAAATTCAAAGGATTATGTGAGTTATCTGTTTTGAAATCGTGTGATTTTCCATTTCTTCATGGGGAAATCAAACCACCAATCCGCATGCTGAAAGGTACTATATCCGAGGATCATTTCCATCGGTTTCGCAAGATTCGCATTCACATCGCTTAAGTCAAGCGCAGCGACATGATGCGGCGGAAAGAGCTTCCCATCGATCGTCAAATTGACGAGTAGATAGGTGGAAGTCATGACCTTTTTGCCATTGGCATCCGTACCTTCACTTTCACCGATCTTGCGGAAGTATTTCGGAAAATCTGCGATAATTTTAGTATCGACCAATGTGATGCTAGAACCGGTATCCCAAACTGTCGAACATTCTTTATCCCCTAAAAATGCTGGAACATACGGGTGCCCTGCTTCATCCATGTATAAATCACTCACTTTGGAGGCATACTTTCTTCCGTCGGGATTCACTTCCAAGGTGTTATTTTGGAAATCGAAGTGGAATGCATAGGACTTTAAAACATTCATGCCGATCAAATTCACTTGTTCATGATTTGCGTCGACGCGTGTGAATTCAACATTCTCCTTCAGAATCGGTCCAAGTTTTAAGCTTGGGATCCGAATTAGGTCTTCACTTGACTGTGATACGACACCGGATGAAGCATGCGATTTTACTTTCGGGTATTGGATCGTGAACTCGCTTTTACGGATACGACTCAGCGCTGCTCCGGTATCAAGTAAAAAATCGAACTCGTCCCCTTCAACGGTCGCATCGACACGTACTTGGGCGCATTCGTAATCATCCGGTTCATTGATAATATTTAGTTTGATTTTACTCATAGGTTCACCCGCTTGTTTTCAGTCCACATTCTACCATAGACAACCCCGAAACACCATGATACATACCTTATCTAGACTCAATGAAAGTAACGTTGGATCGCACTCATATGACGGCGTAAGTCTTTTGAAATCCCCTTGCATCCTTGTAAGGAAATCATCGTCGAGCTATCTAGATCGACACCGATCGGTAGAAACACGAACTGCGGTGGCTGATCCCAATATACTGACTGACAAAAATCGCGAACTTCTTCCGATAGGATCTGTTCGAAAAAGCAAACCGAGAATTGAACCATTCGTTCGTTCTTGACAAGTTTCGACCGGTCAATTTCTTCCGTTACTCTCAATAATAAAGCATCGATCGCGACTCCGGGTTTCATCGAACTTACAAATGCAAAATATCTCAAATAAGGAATCATCAACTTTCGTGCGATCTTCTTCTGCGCAATTTTGATCTCAATGACATCGTTATCGATTGAGATATTCTGTGATTCAAAATGATACCCATCTTCCATCATTTTTGCGAGTACTTGTTTCGGAAAGTCTTCGGTGTCGATCGGCGAATAAATTTGACTCTCATTTTGCATTCGTTCAAGTTTATTGAAATGGTCGATACCCATCGCCAGTGAAATCAATCGTAATGTCACCCAAAGCACGAGTCCAAAGTAAACCAAAATGAATACCATAAATCCAAGACGAATTGATAGCGGTTCGATTGGTTTGTCGCCAAAGAAGCGGTCATATCCCAAAAAGAACAACACGAAGGATAAAACCACAAAAAGAAGCGCTCCAAACATAATGATGGTTACTTGCCATTGCGTCCTTTTACGTTTCGCCATGCTTCTCCCCTTTTTATTCATATTTTAACATCAATCCCCAACAAAAAAATCCCCGGATTTTTATCCGGGGACGATTTACTCTAACTCGTTTACTTTAACGTGACTTCGTATTTGTTGGTATAGGAAGCTTCCAAGGCACCCAGGATATCCCCGTGCGCATCGGTCAAACTCATCGTAGCGGCGGTCGTGACATCGGCCAATTCCGCTTTTTCATCATCCGTCAATTTGCCGTACTTCGCGACATCTTCCGGTTTTTCCATGGTTTCAAGTAACGGACGGCCGTTAAGGTCGGAAGTAAACTTCGCTTCCCATTCTTTAACTTCCGCAATCGTCTTGCCCGTGAAGACTTCTTGGAATTTGTCCATTTGGCTGGTCCAAGTTCCGGTCGTCATGACATATTCACTACCACGAACGCGTTTCGTATTCCAACCGGCGATTTCAGCGAAGAAGGCTTCTTCCGTGCCGGCAGTCTTACCATCGATGACTTCATCATGGTTTTCGTCGTTATTATATCCACCTTGTCCAGGGAATCCGCTGAAATGAGGCATCGAAGCGCCGTCATAGTTCGGCGTTGCGACTTCGAGCATGTCGACGAAGGTCGCTACGATCTTGCCGTCTTTATCGAACAAAGTCGTCGCGAAAGTTTCGTTGAAACTCCAAACTTGCGTTTCGGTGTTATCCGCTCCCGGACCTTTACGCGGCGTAAATGTGAATCCAAAGCCAGCAGCGACAACGCCTTTGACTTCAAGTTCGCGTTTGTTTTCGAAAGCCGCTTTGATCGCGCCGATGATATCGCCGTGACCATCTTTTAAACTCATCGTTGCGGCAGTCGTGACATCGGCCAATTCCGCTTTTTCGTCAGCCGTTAATTTTCCGAATTTCGCGACATCTTCCGGTTTTTCCATCGTCGCGAGTAAAGGACGTCCATTCAAATCCGAGGTATATTTCGCAAACCAGGCTTCGATTTCCGCAACCGTCTTACCGGTAAAGACTTCTTGGAATTTGTCCATTTGGGTGGTCCATGTTCCGGTCGTCATGACGTAATCTGCGCCGCGTTCTCTCTTCGTCTTCCATCCTTCGACTTCCGCTGTATAGTTTTCGGCGGTATCGGCAGTCTTACCATCGATCACTTCATCGTGGTTCTCGTCGTTATTGTAACCACCCTGTCCAGGGAAACCGCTCAGATGCGGCATTGAGGCACCGTCATAGTTCGGAGTGGCGACTTCGAGCATGTCGATGAAAATATCTACTACTTTACCATCTTCGTCAAACAACGCGTTGACGAATACTTGGTTGAAACTCCATACTTGGGTTTCCGTGCTGTCTTTACCAGGACCTTTACGTCCGGTATTGGTGATTCCGAATCCTTGGTATACTTTGACGGCTTTTTCACCGCAAGCCGATAAACTGAAGATCATGGCCAATGCGATGAATAGAACTGCTAGCTTTTTCATTCAAGTTCCTCCTTGATAATTTGATTGTATAAGTTGTTCACAAGTGTGTCAATGATATTGTGTTATTTTGTTCACGAAAACATGTTTATTTTGTGACTTTTGTTTAGTTATGTTCTTTACTGCTCGAATTTCACAATTTCATTTAACAGATGTTTGAAATACGGCTTTTTATCGACATTTTCCGTCAATTTCTCATTGCACAATATCAGTGTTTTGTACCTACTTTTTCGATCAATTGTGACCAAGAGTTCCCTTTATATGTATCATGAATCGATTCATATTCAAATTTCCGGTTCGAGTTAACATGCTAATTTCTTCGAACTTTTAACTTTTAGCAAGAACGATACGTTACACCTCTTAATTTCATGTTTATTGATCAGTTCATCTCTCATGATAGATTCGCAGATTCATAAATCAAATCACAAAGAAAGGCACTTTCATTTCTGAGAGTGCCTTCGAATCTTTAGTCAGAATTTTAGATTAATCCGGAAACTCATGGAGACCATTATTCCAGTAATCCAATCTTGATGCCAACAAACCGATGGTTGTCTTGTTTCCTGTCGCTAATGCGGCATTCACAGCAACCTTTAGTTCGTCAATCGAATCGTACGGTGGGAAGTAGTCTCCCAATGCCGATTCGTTCAACAAAGCGGCGACTGCGGCTCTTAGTAAGATCTGTGCCTTACCTTTCAAGTCGTTTCCACCTTTGTAGTTCAAGGCATCCATTAACGTATCTTCTTTGCCATCCTTATTCATATCCAACTTACCACCGTTGAAGTATCTCGAATCTACAGTGAAGACACTTCTTACGGTTTGAGTTGTTGCGAATAAAGTATGAATCGGCCATTGTTCCGGATGGTTCTTCCAGTATCCCGGAGTAAATCCGTACCAGTAGAATCGGATCGTCTCATCATCAGTCGCAGTGTCCTCATTGTTTTCATTATCTCTACCTTTAGTAGTGACAACGTCATAGTGGGTTCCACCGGCTTCACCTTCAACCCAACGAGTGATCGTAAAGGTAAAGGTCGAGGCCGGCGCGATCGTAATCGGTGAACCGCCAAATTGGGCAAGCGCTTCAGGGAGAAGATCTCCGAAAACTGAATCATTAATATAGAATATCTCAACGTTTTCAACACTATTATTCCGGATTACAAAGGTAAAGATTACATCTGCGCCAGAGAACGGAATGCTTGTTTTATTGGCGGTCTTTGTTACGCTGATATCCGGCAGGACATCCGTCACATAGACAGTTTCCGCATCGTCATCTTTCGCTTCATTTCCTTCATTATCCAACGCATATCCCCATGCCGTATTGGTGTAGGTGCCGAATTCGGAATAGGTCATGTCGCTTGTAAATACTTTTGAGGTCTCGCCAGGATTTAACCAAATCTCGGGATCTCCGCTTAACCATTCGTAGATAATCGCTGTGGTACCGTTGGGTAACATGTCGATGATCTTCGTCAAATGGACAGGTTCTACAGAATTGTTGGTGACAGAGAACGAGTAATGGAAGATTCCACCCGGTTCAGGCAGGGTCGGAGGTGTGACGGACTTATTTACCGTAATGATCGGTAAGACGTCCGTGACCGTGACGCTGCGGCTGTCATCGTCGTAAGCGGTATTGGCTTCGTTGTCCTTCGCCCACGCTTCGCCTTTGTTGGGATAGACTCCCGCATCGGTGTACGTCTTGGTGAAAGATCCCGGTAATAAGTATTCCCCGCCGACCGCGATCCAAATCTCCGGATCGCCGGCTTCCCATTCATACAGGGTGCCGAGTTTGTCATCGACGACTTTCGTCAACATCACCGGTTCGACCGACAGGTTCTTCACCGTGAACGTATAGGTGAAGATTCCGCCCGGTTCGAGGCGGCTCGACGGGCTCGCCGTCTTGATCAGTTGGATCGTCGGTAAGACGTCCGTGACCGTGACGCTGCGGCTGTCATCGTCGTAAGCGGTATTGGCTTCGTTGTCCTTCGCCCACGCTTCGCCTTTGTTGGGATAGACTCCCGCATCGGTGTACGTCTTGGTGAAAGATCCCGGTAATAAGTATTCCCCGCCGACCGCGATCCAAATCTCCGGATCGCCGGCTTCCCATTCATACAGGGTGCCGAGTTTGTCATCGACGACTTTCGTCAACATCACCGGTTCGACCGACAGGTTCTTCACCGTGAACGTATAGGTGAAGAGTCCGCCCGGTTCGAGGCGGCTCGACGGGCTCGCCGTCTTGATCAGTTGGATCGTCGGTAAGACGTCCGTGACCGTGACGCTGCGGCTGTCATCGTCGTAAGCGGTATTGGCTTCGTTGTCCTTCGCCCACGCTTCGCCTTTGTTGGGATAGACTCCCGCATCGGTGTACGTCTTGGTGAAAGATCCCGGTAATAAGTATTCCCCGCCGACCGCGATCCAAATCTCCGGATCGCCGGCTTCCCATTCATACAGGGTGCCGAGTTTGTCATCGACGACTTTCGTCAACATCACCGGTTCGACCGACAGGTTCTTCACCGTGAACGTATAGGTGAAGAGTCCGCCCGGTTCGAGGCGGCTCGACGGGCTCGCCGTCTTGATCAGTTGGATCGTCGGTAAGACGTCCGTGACCGTGACGCTGCGGCTGTCATCGTCGTAAGCGGTATTGGCTTCGTTGTCCTTCGCCCACGCTTCGCCTTTGTTGGGATAGACTCCCGCATCGGTGTACGTCTTGGTGAAAGATCCCGGTAATAAGTATTCCCCGCCGACCGCGATCCAAATCTCCGGATCGCCGGCTTCCCATTCATACAGGGTGCCGAGTTTGTCATCGACGACTTTCGTCAACATCACCGGTTCGACCGACAGGTTCTTCACCGTGAACGTATAGGTGAAGAGTCCGCCCGGTTCGAGGCGGCTCGACGGGCTCGCCGTCTTGATCAGTTGGATCGTCGGTAAGACGTCCGTGACCGTGACGCTGCGGCTGTCATCGTCGTAAGCGGTATTGGCTTCGTTGTCCTTCGCCCACGCTTCGCCTTTGTTGGGATAGACTCCCGCATCGGTGTACGTCTTGGTGAAAGATCCCGGTAATAAGTATTCCCCGCCGACCGCGATCCAAATCTCCGGATCGCCGGCTTCCCATTCATACAGGGTGCCGAGTTTGTCATCGACGACTTTCGTCAACATCACCGGTTCGACCGACAGGTTCTTCACCGTGAACGTATAGGTGAAGAGTCCGCCCGGTTCGAGGCGGCTCGACGGGCTCGCCGTCTTGATCAGTTGGATCGTCGGTAAGACGTCCGTGACCGTGACGCTGCGGCTGTCATCGTCGTAAGCGGTATTGGCTTCGTTGTCCTTCGCCCACGCTTCGCCTTTGTTGGGATAGACTCCCGCATCGGTGTACGTCTTGGTGAAAGATCCCGGTAATAAGTATTCCCCGCCGACCGCGATCCAAATCTCCGGATCGCCGGCTTCCCATTCATACAGGGTGCCGAGTTTGTCATCGACGACTTTCGTCAACATCACCGGTTCGACCGACAGGTTCTTCACCGTGAACGTATAGGTGAAGAGTCCGCCCGGTTCGAGGCGGCTCGACGGGCTCGCCGTCTTGATCAGTTGGATCGTCGGTAAGACGTCCGTGACCGTGACGCTGCGGCTGTCATCGTCGTAAGCGGTATTGGCTTCGTTGTCCTTCGCCCACGCTTCGCCTTTGTTGGGATAGACTCCCGCATCGGTGTACGTCTTGGTGAAAGATCCCGGTAATAAGTATTCCCCGCCGACCGCGATCCAAATCTCCGGATCGCCGGCTTCCCATTCATACAGGGTGCCGAGTTTGTCATCGACGACTTTCGTCAACATCACCGGTTCGACCGACAGGTTCTTCACCGTGAACGTATAGGTGAAGAGTCCGCCCGGTTCGAGGCGGCTCGACGGGCTCGCCGTCTTGATCAGTTGGATCGTCGGTAAGACGTCCGTGACCGTGACGCTGCGGCTGTCATCGTCGTAAGCGGTATTGGCTTCGTTGTCCTTCGCCCACGCTTCGCCTTTGTTGGGATAGACTCCCGCATCGGTGTACGTCTTGGTGAAAGATCCCGGTAATAAGTATTCCCCGCCGACCGCGATCCAAATCTCCGGATCGCCGGCTTCCCATTCATACAGGGTGCCGAGTTTGTCATCGACGACTTTCGTCAACATCACCGGTTCGACCGACAGGTTCTTCACCGTGAACGTATAGGTGAAGAGTCCGCCCGGTTCGAGGCGGCTCGACGGGCTCGCCGTCTTGATCAGTTGGATCGTCGGTAAGACGTCCGTGACCGTGACGCTGCGGCTGTCATCGTCGTAAGCGGTATTGGCTTCGTTGTCCTTCGCCCACGCTTCGCCTTTGTTGGGATAGACTCCCGCATCGGTGTACGTCTTGGTGAAAGATCCCGGTAATAAGTATTCCCCGCCGACCGCGATCCAAATCTCCGGATCGCCGGCTTCCCATTCATACAGGGTGCCGAGTTTGTCATCGACGACTTTCGTCAACATCACCGGTTCGACCGACAGGTTCTTCACCGTGAACGTATAGGTGAAGAGTCCGCCCGGTTCGAGGCGGCTCGACGGGCTCGCCGTCTTGATCAGTTGGATCGTCGGTAAGACGTCCGTGACCGTGACGCTGCGGCTGTCATCGTCGTAAGCGGTATTGGCTTCGTTGTCCTTCGCCCACGCTTCGCCTTTGTTGGGATAGACTCCCGCATCGGTGTACGTCTTGGTGAAAGATCCCGGTAATAAGTATTCCCCGCCGACCGCGATCCAAATCTCCGGATCGCCGGCTTCCCATTCATACAGGGTGCCGAGTTTGTCATCGACGACTTTCGTCAACATCACCGGTTCGACCGACAGGTTCTTCACCGTGAACGTATAGGTGAAGAGTCCGCCCGGTTCGAGGCGGCTCGACGGGCTCGCCGTCTTGATCAGTTGGATCGTCGGTAAGACGTCCGTGACCGTGACGCTGCGGCTGTCATCGTCGTAAGCGGTATTGGCTTCGTTGTCCTTCGCCCACGCTTCGCCTTTGTTGGGATAGACTCCCGCATCGGTGTACGTCTTGGTGAAAGATCCCGGTAATAAGTATTCCCCGCCGACCGCGATCCAAATCTCCGGATCGCCGGCTTCCCATTCATACAGGGTGCCGAGTTTGTCATCGACGACTTTCGTCAACATCACCGGTTCGACCGACAGGTTCTTCACCGTGAACGTATAGGTGAAGAGTCCGCCCGGTTCGAGGCGGCTCGACGGGCTCGCCGTCTTGATCAGTTGGATCGTCGGTAAGACGTCCGTGACCGTGACGCTGCGGCTGTCATCGTCGTAAGCGGTATTGGCTTCGTTGTCCTTCGCCCACGCTTCGCCTTTGTTGGGATAGACTCCCGCATCGGTGTACGTCTTGGTGAAAGATCCCGGTAATAAGTATTCCCCGCCGACCGCGATCCAAATCTCCGGATCGCCGGCTTCCCATTCATACAGGGTGCCGAGTTTGTCATCGACGACTTTCGTCAACATCACCGGTTCGATCGACAGGTTCTTCACCGTGAACGTATAGGTGAAGAGTCCGCCCGGTTCGAGGCGGCTCGACGGGCTCGCTGTCTTGATCAGTTGGATCGTCGGTAAGACGTCCGTGACCGTGACACTGCGGCTGTCATCGTCGTAAGCGGTATTGGCTTCGTTGTCCTTCGCCCACGCTTCGCCTTTGTTGGGATAGACTCCCGCATCGGTGTACGTCTTGGTGAAAGATCCCGGTAATAAGTATTCCCCGCCGACCGCGATCCAAATCTCCGGATCGCCGGCTTCCCATTCATACAGGGTGCCGAGTTTGTCATCGACGACTTTCGTCAACATCACCGGTTCGACCGACAGGTTCTTCACCGTGAACGTATAGGTGAAGAGTCCGCCCGGTTCGAGGCGGCTCGACGGGCTCGCCGTCTTGATCAGCTGGATCGTCGGTAAGACGTCCGTGACGTTAACTGTTTCAGTATCATCATCTTTTGCTTCATTGCCTTCGTTATCCAGTGCATATCCCCATGCTGTATTGGTATAAGTACCGAATTCGGAATAGGTAATGTCACTTGTAAACACTTGCGAGGTTTCACCAGGATTTAACCAAATCTTGGTTGCTCCGCTCAACCATTCATAGATGATTACAGTCGAACCATTTGGTAGCAAATCTGTAATCTTCGTCAAATGAACAGGTTCTACAGAATTATTGGTGACAGAGAACGAATAGTGGAAAATTCCACCCGGTTCGGCCAACGTCGGAGGTACTACGGACTTGTTTACAGTTATTACCGGCAACACGTCCGTTATGATAACATCCGCATCATCAAAAGCTGAAACCGGAATATTTTCGTCATCGACACCAGATGCTGTAACAACATCATGTACGGTTCGAGGTTCTCCGGAGACTAGAGATTTGAAGTAAACCGTTTTTGTCATTCCGGATAAGATCGTAAACGGGAATGTTGTTGCATCTGTTAACGCTTGATTATTGAAAATACTTCCTGAAATACTGTAAGGCGCTCCGGCATCGATCATGTCCGTTAAGCTGTTTATTGTTATCGGGTCCGTCGAGTCGCTTGTATTTAAAATATCGACTTTATAGGTGACCCAATCTCCAGGTTCGGGAAGAGATAACGTTAGAGCTGTTTTGATCACTTCGATTGTCGGAATAGCTTCTGCTTGTTTCTCGACACCCCATTCTTCAAAACCGTCGGAAGTGTCGAACATCAAACCATGTTCCGTAAAGAGAACGACATGGGTGTATCCTGCAACAAAGAGGTTATTCGGAATTAGGACGCGGTATTCGCGTTTCCCGCTACCGCCATTCGCTCCAAGTTTTAGAACATACCCGACTGTATCATAGATTTTTAATGCATTAGAACCAAACGAATATGTCGAATAAGTATAAGTTAGATTGTTCGGACTGTTGGTCAAGTAGACTTGAAAACGATCTAAGCTTAGATAGGCATCGTTTTCGTTAACATCAAGTTGAAATTCTCTGTATGATGCCCCTTCAAAACTTATAGTTGGAACATCACTTAGTAACATTGGATCCGTAAAGCTTTCCTTTTCATCAAAAACGTTTTGTTTTAGACCATGATTGTACCCTTTTTCTGAACCATCATTTTGGACTCTTAAAAAGGAGTGGAAAGTTCCAGTTCCGGTAGCCGTTGTGTGTGGGACTAGATTCTCCCAATAAGCACCATTGACAACATCATTACTACCGTTTGTGGAAAGATCGATGACCGCATCGACAGCATTGACGTTAAACACCGAGAATGCTAATGATACAATCATCGATAAAACAATAATTGGACCAAACAAATATTTTCGCGTTCGAGACAAATTTCATCCCTTTCTTTCTGTGTGGGATATTGTACATGTCGGTCTGTGAACAATGAGCGAACCACAAACCATTTTGTTTCTCCGCATGCGATGTTACATCGAAACCCACTTGGGCGGCGGCGATATCATTGCGTACAATATCGAGACGATCCATCTTAAAACGTTGACAAACCGGTTGTAATTTCTACCTATTGGATCTCACGCTCCTTTTTAATATTCATCTGCGGAATTGTTGTTTTTGTATTTGGACAACCTGATTTTCCGCATTGAACGGACAAAGAAAATAAGTCCATTGGCTGCACGTCGGTTACTACTTCGATTACCATTTTTTATACGCTGGCTTTCCAACGATTTTATGTATGACTAAGAACTTTAGCGACTCAATTGGATGCAGATTGCCATTTCTCCACAAACAAAAACCGACCTTATTGGCCGGTTACGCTACTCGCTAACATCGGGAACAAGCGTCCAGTTACATTCCCGTGTTCACAGCTTCCATTCGGTTTATCTCTATTACGCCCTCATCATACTCTGTGAAAAATGGGAAATCAATCGATATACTTACGAATTCCGCTCAAAACCGATGAAATTGTGTATGGAAAGTGAAACATTTTTGAACTAGTAAAAGTTGCACTGAATCGTGTTCGTAAACTGAAATTTCCATGGAAAATTTTTAGGGAAATGCAAATGCATGATGTGTAAACTTGTGAATTTGAGATTTATTCTCAATTTTATTATCTGTAATATGGAGTTTTTTTCAGCGTAAAAATCCTCGAATCAACATGTAACTTATTGAAATTTTCAATTCGAAGATATATGCATTCCCGATATCGATATGACTCGAATTATGAAGTTTCATTTGGCAATCAAATATCCTTCTGATAAACTCGAACATCTTATCGCAACTAAGTTGAATCAATTATAATATCGTTCTCAATATTTGACCTAGGTCACATTCTTTTAGGTGCATTCAGCGTAAGATGACTATGCAATCGATCTTATGGATCGAAACAGGAGGTCAACTATGTTCACAAAAGAAATGAGTTTAGCCGACATCGTCAAACAATACCCAGGATCGATCGAACTCTTCAACCGCTATAAAATCGATTATTGTTGCGGTGGTAAATCGGATTTGGTAGGAGCCCTTGCGGAAAAGCAGATCGATGTCGCCACCTTCATCGAGAAACTTAATGACGGGTATGCGATACAAGGGAAAAACAACGACTCCGAATTTGATGAAAAACGATATGCGCTTAGCGTTTCCAATCTCATCGATGTTATCTTAGGATCACATCACTCCGACGAACGCAAAATGCTTAGCGATTTGGATCGACTCGTCAATAAAATTCTGTTTGCCCATTACGACACGCACAGCGAAGAGTTAATTCGTGTACATCGATTATTCTCACAGTTAAAAATGGAGCTCGAGGAGCACTTCGTAAAAGAAGAACGTGTCGTATTTCCTTTGATGGAAGAACTACACCGCGATGGTTCCGTTACCCCTGAATTGACTCGATTGATCGCAGAACTGGAAGTCGAACATATGGCTGCAGGAGAACTTATCAAGCAGCTTCAAGAAGCGACGAATGACTTCACGATGCCGGAAGATGGATGTAACACCTATTTCGCCACGTATGCGAAGTTAAAAACATTGACCGAGGATATCTTCGTCCATATTTACACCGAGACATCGATTTTATTTGAACGATTTGCAGCGTAACATTTGCATTTAACACTAATTATTTATAAATGAAATCAGTGAAAAAGATCCGTGTGGATCTTTTTCATAACTCATGACCTTTGTTTTTCAGTAGCTTTGAGCCGCAGGCTTAACAATTATTTTTCCTGTCATGGAGGGATGGATACCACATTTATACGTGTACGTCCCGGCTTTGTCGAACTTAAGCGAATACGTTTCCCCTTCTTCCAATAATGGGGAACTAAAGTCCGCAAAGATTACGTTATGGGCTGTCGACTGGTTGTTGGTCCACGTGACTGTCGTCCCGAGTTCGATCGTAAGGGTGCTCGGTTGAAACGCATTGTTTGCGATGCTAACTTCCGGGGTCTGATCTTCCGGTAGTTTGTCGGTAGTACATGCGGAAACGAGGAATAGAATAGATATGATCATCACAATTCTTAAAATTCTTCGTGTCATGTTAGTCTCCTTCTAGCTCTAAATAGAGCGTTCTGGTATTCATTTATCAACTTAGGATTTTATTTATGACTACTCTGAAAACAAAAACCGACCTTTTGGCCGGTTACGCTACTTGCTACACATAAGGATTAGGCGTCCATCTGTACCTTATGTTTATCGCATCCATCTTTGATCATTTATAACTTCATTATAATCTGTCGTTTCAAACTGTAATCGAATATGACCGAGAATGTGCGAATCAACGTTTCAATCCAACAAGTTAGTAAAAAAAAGCCCCATGATTAGGGCTTAGGTGACATTGGAGCAGGTGAGGGGAATCGAACCCCCGTGTCGACCTTGGCAAGGTCGCGTTCTACCATTGAACTACACCTGCGAAAATGGCGGTCCAGACGGGGATCGAACCCGCGATCTCCTCCGTGACAGGGAGGCATGTTAACCACTACACCACTGGACCAATTTTTTAGAAAATGGCGGGGAAGGAGGGATTTGAACCCTCGCGCCAGTTTAACCCGACCTATGCCCTTAGCAGGGGCACCTCTTCGGCCTCTTGAGTACTTCCCCAAAGGCATTTTCAGCGCTTTTTTATGTTACCATATTACGCTTTTTAACGCAAGTACTTTAAGAAAAAATCAGCGCTCTAAGGCGTTGATTTTATCATCGATCTGATCAGTCGACAATATATCCGGCTTCCCGAATGGCGGTTTTCGCGGTATAGACCAAATCATTTCCGCCTTCGATCACGACGCAGTGATTTGAAATGCTGATCGTGAAATCGATGCGCGTTTGACTCAGGGATTCCCGGATCTTCGCCGCATCGTCTTCCGTCTTCAACTCATGGACAAACAGGATGTTTTTCATCGTAACCTCCTTATTCCGCCATCTCCAAGGCGATTTCCATCATCTTCGTAAAGGACATCTGACGTTCTTCGGCCGTCGTGACTTCATGGGTCACCAAGGAGTCCGAAATCGTCACCAAGCAGGCTGCTTTTTTATTGAGGTATCGGGCATTGGCGAAAAGCGCGAACGATTCCATTTCGACGCCGACGCAATGGTGCTCTTTCTCGATTTGAGTGAAAGTAACCGCGTTATCACCACGATAGAAGACATCGGAAGAATGGATGATTCCCTTCACGACCGGAAGGTTTAAATCTTTCGCCGCTTTCTCAAGTCGGGATGTCAGTTGAGCATCCGGAAGCAAGACATCTTCATCATAACCGAAAGCCGTTTTCGCATAACTGGATTCGCTATACGCGCCTTCGACCAACACGACATCGTAGATATGGATCTTGTCGGTATAGGCACCGGCGGAACCGATGCGGATGATGTTCTCGACACCGTACTGGGTATAGAGTTCGTAGGAATAGATACCGATGCTTGGCATGCCCATTCCGGAGCCCATGACGGAGATCCGGCGACCTTTGTAGGTTCCGGTATAACCGAACATGTTACGGACATCGTTGAATAATTCTACGTTCTCAAGGAACGTCTCGGCGATCATTTTCGCTCTGAGCGGATCACCGGGAAGTAAGACGGTCGACGCGATTTGACCGGGAAGTGCGTTGTTATGGGGGGTTGGCATGTGCTTTCTCCTTATTTGACACGCATATTATAGCATATCCTTTCAATTTTCCCCACGGATGCCCATTTTTAAGTTGAAATGAGTAAAGTTAGACAAAACAGGCAAATCAACTATGCTTCTATTCGATTGAAAAGAGATTGGATTTTCATTAAAAAACATCTTTACCTAAGCGGAAAGATGTTTCGTTGATTCAATAAGTATATCGCTAAACTTAGCGGGCTTTCGCTCCTTTGGTCCCCTTCTTATAGTTCGCCAAGAGATTTGTTTCGTAAGAGAAAATCATCTTCTCTCGCATCCGTTGACGATCGATGGCTTGCTTTACCAACTGATCCATCAGCGCGCTGAAATCCAAGCCTGTGGCTTCCCAGAGATAGAAAGCCAGCGATCCGGGGATCGTGTTGATTTCGTTGACATAAATCCGATCGGTTTGCCCGTCCAACATGAAATCGATCCGTGCCACACCGCTGGAACCCAAGGCTTTAAACGTCGCAATGGCTAATTCTTGGATGTGTTGGGTCTGCGTTTCACTAAGCGGGGCTGGTACGATACGTGAAGCGGAAGCCATACCTTTGGATGAACCTTTCGAGCCTCCAATATACTTATTTTCATAAGACAAAATCGCATCACTCTTGCGGACTTCTTCCAGGACGCTGACTCTCAAGTCTTGATCAAATCCCAAAACCGAAGCGTTGATTTCGCGTAAATCGGTGATTCCCTTTTCAACGACGATCTTGACATCATAACGAGAGGCTTCTTGGACCGCGACGATGAATTTTTCTTCGTTCTGTGCGACGGTGATCCCGACGGATGAACCCAGATTGGCCGGTTTGACGACGACTGGGTAACCCAATGCCTTTGAACGGATCAAATAATCGGAAGTGTTTTGTTCGAAGTCATAGCGATAGAACCAGAACCATTCGACGATCGGAATCCCCGAATTCTGTAAGATGTGTTTCATGATGACCTTGTCTTGTCCGACGGCCGCCGCGATGACGTCGCAGCCTGCGTACGGAATTCCGACGCTTTCAAACAGTCCCTGGACGGTTCCGTCTTCGCAATGCGTTCCATGGACGACCGGGATGATCAGATCGACTTCGTACGGTTTGGCGAAAAGGGATTTCTTGATCGGTGTCAAAAAGAATTTCGGACCGGATTTGACGAGTGCCATCTGGTCCAACGACTTTTCCAGTTTGTCCATGTCCCGGAACGTTTCGATCTCTAAAAGTTTCGGATCGCAAAACAACAAATTGTTTTTACTAAGGTAAATCGGGACGACATCATATTTCTCCCGATCCAACGCCGCCATCGCTTGCGCAGCGGAGATAATGCTTACTTCATGTTCGACGGAAGATCCGCCGAAGAATACACCGACTTTTAGTTTCATGGTTCCCTCTCTAATCGAAATCAACGTCATGCTCATGGCGGTATACCGCCACGGCTTTCATGATTTCCGTGTAGCTTGATTTGCGTGATAATTCAGGTAATTCATCCAACGGGAAGTAAGCGACTTCCGTGGTTTCGTGATTGGGAGTAAGGGTCCCATGTAGGACGGTCGCACTGTAATAATGGACATACTCGCTCAGTAAGGTTCGGTATTCTTTATATTTCTCGCGTTGCAACACCGCCAGTAAACGATCGATCTTAACGGTCAGACCTGTTTCCTGCAGAACTTCTTTTTTTGCGGTTTCGCTAGAGGATTCGAAGACATCGCACCATCCTCCCGGTACCGACCACGTGCCGAAATCCTTTTCCTTCACCAACAAGATCTCATCCTTCTCATTGAAGACGATGACGCGGACGGAGACGTTGGGCGTGGGGTAGATATCACGTTCATAGATATTGATCCGAATGTCAGGATCGACATTCTCTTTCAGGACTTGGATCGCCAAGGTTTCCAGTTCTTCGTAGTTCTCCAAGGCATAGGGGTCGGTGCTGAATTTCAGTCCGATCTTCGCCAAGCTGAGGACCCGGCTGGTGAATTGTTCCCAGTTCATGATTACCCCTTCTTTCCGTATTATTATACCCCAAAAGAACCATTCCGAAACAAAAAACCGCTGAGAATTCAGCGGTTGAAGGCATCCGGTAGATCGTTTTCTAGTAAGATGGTATCTTCGAAGGTAGCGATACGGTAGACCGTCTCGAAGGCTTCTTTGACCGTGTCGACGATATGAATGCCGGTAGTGGGGAAACCGACATCATCCAAACCTTGGCGAATGGCGTGGGTTTGTTGCTTGCCGACCAAGATCACTTCGTCGGCGCAACCCAACATATAGGTTCCGAATTTTCGATTGAGTTCGTCTTGTTGGTCACCAAGATCGATCATTCCCGGAGTGACGACGATGCGTTTTCCCGGCATCCCTTTAAGAACTTTCAGCGACATTTTCGATCCTTCGGGATTGGAGTTGAAGGCGTTGTCGATGAATGTGTAACCGTTGATCTTTTTTAATTGTAAGCGATGTTCGATGTAATTGACCTGACGGACGGCTTTCTGTAACTTTTCCCAGGAAATACCGAGTGTTCGGCCAAGAGCGATCGAAGCCAAAATATTGGAGATATTATGCTGACCAAGCAATTTCGTCGCAAAAGGAACTTCGCCTTCCGCGCTTTTCACCGTAAACATCGAGCCTTCGGGGGAATAGCGGATATCGATTGCTTGGTAGTCCACATCATCACGTTCGATGCCATACCATAAGACCCGACATTTGTTTTTGATATCGTAGTCACGGATGTGTTGATTATCACGATTCAGTACGCCAACCCCCGAAACCGGAAGGTTTTCGATCATCTTCATCTTCTCGTTGATGATATTCTCCAATGTCTTAAAGGTATTGAGGTGTTGCGGACCGATCGAGGTGACGATGCCGTATTGCGGTCGGATGAACTTGGTCAAAAAGTCGATCTCGCCAACTTTGTCCGCACCCATTTCCGCGATAAAGACTTCATGGATGGATTTCAACTGTTCGCGGATCGTGATTGTCAATCCCATCGGGGTATTGAACGATGCGGGAGATGCCAAGACATAATAACTCTCACCGAGAATCTCGTCGAGGATGTTTTTACTAGAAGTTTTCCCATAACTGCCGGTGATACCGATCTTAATCAAGGTCGGGTGAGAAGCAAGAATCTTGCGGGCAAGACGGATGTAATGGTTTTTAACGAAGTCTTCGATCGGCGCCGTTACGACTGCCATCGGTAGTAGGACCACCCAATTTATGACCAATAGAATCGGAGTTAGAATTGCGATGACTTGCCACGAAGCGAAGTACACGATCGGATATACCAACAACAGATCCAATAAAACCATGATGACGATCTGGCGTTTGACACGAGTGGTAAAAACCAAAGGTTTGATGTACTTTTTCTTGTTTTCACGTAGAATCAACAAGCCGGAAACAAGCGCGATCGCCATTAAAGTGATAAGTTGGGTCCAAATGGATGTTTTCGTATACGCGATAACGATCCAAGGCAAATAAAACAAGACGATCCAAATCGCATGCTTAGCATAATGCGCGGCACGTTCCTGAATCCAAGGGATATAGCGACGAAGTTCGTAACGGTTTTGCTGAAA
This sequence comes from uncultured Erysipelotrichaceae bacterium, assembly GCA_942492825.1. Lineage (GTDB taxonomy): Bacteria > Bacillota_I > Bacilli_A > Erysipelotrichales > Erysipelotrichaceae > GWE2-51-13. Next base: position 1,083,323 of record OW818635.1, read on the forward strand.
CATATGCAAGGCTTGTTTTCCGGGCACAAACATCATTGCAAGCCAGAGTCCAAGTAAAAGTAGTTTCATGAAATCGATCATAATTTGGCCTCGTCTTCCTTCACAAAGGTGTCCATAATACGTAAAAAGCGTGAGCTTTGATTCCAATAAGCGAAATGATCGTCGTTCTCAAAGACAACCAGACCGGCATCGGGAAATTCCTTTTCCATGACTTTCGCCATCCAGAGCGGTGTGGCGTCATCTTTTTCGCCCCAGATCAACAAGACGGGACAAGTAATCGATTTCAAATAGGATGTCAGGTCTTGATTGACGATCTTGACGAAACTGCTACGCAAGATTCCGCTTGCGTTCTTATAGTCGCTGCTTCCGAAGCGTTTTCGCATGTTTTCCTGATAAGGTTTAAGAAACGGAAGTCGAAAAATCTGTTTCATTAGTTTATAGGTAGTTACTTTCGCATAATAATCGAACCCTCGTTTCGGTTTGATGCCGGCAGCCCCGGTCAAAATCATCTTACGGACTTTGTTGCGACTGGCAAAAAGGATTGCGATCCGTGCTCCGAAAGAATGGGCGACCAAAATCGGTTCGACGATGTTTAGTTGACGGCAGAAGTCCTCAAGACAGCGCGTATATTCTTCCACACCCCACGCGACCTCCGGCAAGCTACTTGCCCCGAATCCCGGAAAGTCCAGATTCGTGACACGGAATCGATCCGCGTAATGTTGATAGAGTGGATCCATCATGGCTAGATTTTGTCCCCAACCATGGAGGAAAAGGACATCTCTTCCCTGTCCTGTCTGACGATATTCGATCTTAACATTTTCCACAAGCAATGTTGGCATAAGGATACCTTTCTGATTAAAGTGTTGTGTCGGTTTTTTTCTTTTTCGATTCGACTTTCGGACGAATCACAAAGCGAACGCCGTCTTCGATATTTTGCGCGTTGACCGTAAACCCATATGCGCTCACGACGCGATGCACGATGGTCAATCCCAAACCGAACTGACCGTCGGTACCTTTTTCATAAGGCTTAAAGATATTGTCTAAACGATCCAAAGGGATGCTTGGACCATCATTATACACTGAACACTCACTAGGAGAAAGATGTAGGAGGACATGGCTTTTCGCATACCGGATCGCGTTGTCCAACAGGTTCTCGATAACGACGCGCCACGGTTCTTCGCTACCGGGATAAAAGGCCGGTGAAATGTCGGTCTCGAGCTTGATTTCGGGACGGACGACTTTTAGCGATTGCATCGCTTTGGCGACGATGTCGATCATGTCGACCTTGTGGTCGAGCTTATCTTCGGAAGCTAAATATCCCATACGGTTCAACAGTAATAGACTATGGACTTTCTTCTCTAAACGATCCGCATGTTCGATAATAACATCGACGCTCTTCTCCAAGGTTTCGTAAGGATAAATCCCATCTTTAATGGACTCGCCATAGGACTTGATCGTCGCGATCGGCGTCTTGAGATCATGCGAAATGTTTTGAACCATTTCTTCTTTGAGGAATTCCTGTCGTTTGATTTCCTCGTTCATACTTACCAGAGCGCTGGCCAACTCACCGATTTCGTCATGGCGATCGATCTTCAAAGTCGGATTCTCACCGTTACGCACTTTTTCGATATAGATACGAATTTGATTTAGCGGATGGATCAAATAACCGACCCAAGTTAAAAGCAAGATGAAGATGACGCTGACGACGATCAACATGATATTGATGACCGAGTTGAATAAAGTCGCTTTGAATTGGTTGGTGTAGGCATTCCCGATAATACTGACCGCGACCGCATCGGAATTGATACGTGTGGCGGTAAAATAAAGCGGTTTGGGCGTGGAGCGTGCGATATAGTCCGAAGGAATCTCATTGGCCATATCGGCCGCGATTTGAAGCTCCAAGATCAAGTCGCTGGATAAGGTCGTCGTACTGTTGGTGAGGGGTTTTTTAACGGAATCGGTAAAGATGATCACGTGGATGATGTTGGGGTCATTGGCGCCATACAGGGCATCGCCTTCAAGATTCGCTTTAAAGTTATAGATGACATTGGCTTGCGTTTGGTGAAGGATGCCGAACATTTGGTTCTTGACGAAATCCGTGATGTTTCCGGCGAGAAACAGTACGACGAAGAGCGCGAAAAAGAAGATGAACGCCAAAACGACGCTCATCAATTGTTGCGTCAACGATAGATTACGAACGAAATTGCGGAGGCTCTTCATCATCCGAGCCGATACCCGAATCCGTAAATGGTATGAATGTTCAAATCCGGCATTTTGCGACGTAAGCGACGTAAGGTATCATCGACGACACGATCGCTGCCGTAATAGTTGACTTCCCAGACACGTTTCAGAATCTGTTCGCGACTGAAGGCGGTAGCGCGGTTCTTGACGAAAAGCATCAATAAATCGAACTCCTTCGTCGTCAATTCGAGTTCCGCCTGCGCTTGGAAGACTTTGCGTTGTTCTTCGTCGATTTCATACCCGTCGACGCTGATCTTTTCGATGCTGTCTTTATAGGTACGGCGCATCACGTTGTTGATCCGTAAAACCAATTCTTTGGGTGAGAAAGGCTTGGTGATGTAATCGTCGCTGCCCTTTTCAAGTCCGATGATCCGATCGAATTCCTTGTCACGAGCGGACATGAAAATGACGGGGACATCACGGGATTGTAAGCGGATTTCCTCGATCAGATCAAAACCGCTCTTATCATCCAGCATGATATCCAAGACCCACAGATGGACGTCATCGTCGCTGCAATGCATGGCCGCTTGTTCATATGTCAGATAGGAACGTACTTCATAGCCTTCTTTTTCCAAATAGCGTTTAACCAGTTCGTTGAGATCTTTTTCATCTTCGACGACGCATATGACGCGCTTCATGACATCACCTCTCACATATTTTACCAAATGCCGACCTAAAAAAGAAGTAAGTTACGAAATACGTCGGATTCATTGGCCTTTATCGAAGAAAACAGCTCGTTTGAGCTGTTTATAGATCTTTTTGATGGATTAAATCGACACATCTACCCACATGATAAGCACAGATTTCGTCATCCTTCGCTTCCACCATCACCCGAATCAAGGGTTCGGTCCCGGAGGGACGTACTAAGATTCGTCCTTCATCGCCTAATTCGGCTTGAATTTCTTCCGTAAGACGAAGAAGATCCGTATCGGTCAAGGCTTTCTTCTTGTCATGTACTTTCACATTCTTTAATAACTGCGGATAGATTTTCAAATCCTCGGTCAACTTACGTATGGATTGTTTGGTATCCGCCATGACTTCCAATAGTTTCAACGCCGTCAATAAGCCGTCGCCGGTGGTTGCATGTTGCTTGAAGATGATATGACCGGATTGTTCCCCGCCCAATTGCAGATCTTCTGAAACCATGCATTCGTAGACATATTTGTCGCCGACCTGCGTCTGACGATACTTGATCCCTGCACGATCCAAGGTTTTATAGAGACCGAGATTGGCCATGACGGTGGTGACCACGGTATCCTGCGCCAAGGTCCCCTGACGCTTCATATGAAGGCCGCAGGCGTAGATCGTTTTATCTCCGTCCACAAGTTCACCTTCACTGTCAACCGCGATCAAACGGTCCGCATCCCCGTCAAACGCCAACCCGAGATCGGCTCTGACTTCTTTGACTTTCTCTTGTAAGGATTGGGGATGGGTCGACCCGCAATGGGTATTGATATTGGTGCCATCCGGTGTATCATGCATGAGGATGCATTTCGCTTTGAATGATGTTAGCACGTCATAAGCGCTGGTCGTAGCCGATCCGTTGGCGGTGTCCAATACCAACGTATAGGCGGATAGATCCATATCAAACAAGGATTTCAAATGATCTTTATATCGTTTTAATCCTTCGCGATAGTCCACGACTTTTCCGATCTTGTCATCCAAAGCAAAAGGAATTTCGATTTTACCATCGATGAAAGCCTCGATTTCAGCTTCGAGCTCATTGTTTATCTTCACACCTTGATGATTGAACACTTTGATTCCGTTATCGTAATAAGGATTGTGACTGGCGGAAATCATGACACCGCAATCGAAATCGTCCAATCCGGTCAAATAAGCGACGGCCGGTGTCGGTACGACTTTCAAACAATAAACATCCGCCCCCGAACTGCTGGCACCGGCAGCCAATGCTGCCTCAAACATGGTGGATGAGAGACGGGTGTCCATCCCGATTAGGATTTTCCCGCGTTTTTCTTTGGAGAACGTATATCCAAGATATCTTCCGACCGCAAACGCAGTCTCAACTTTTAAACTTACATTCGCTTTTCCGCGAATTCCGTCCGTACCAAAATAATGTCCCATGGTTCCCCCTATTTCGTAACGTTGATTTCGATGGATGCTTTCGCTAACGTGTACGTCACCAAGTTGTTGGTGCCGACCACATACAGCGAAACGGTTTGTTTTCCGAGTTTCACGTCTTTTAAGTCAATATAAATTGAAACGTCGTCCGGTGTGATGCGATCGATGTTGGATTGCGTTCCGAACAATTCAACCGTCGCGTAGGCGTCTTCCGGCGTCACCAAGGTAAATTGGTAGCCGTTAATGTTATTGCGGTAGTCGATCGGCAAATTGGCGATCGAGCGGGTCGCTCCGGTTCCGAGTTTTATCGAAAGATTGACACGCGAAACGCTGGATTTCCGTACTCCGCTGGGTAAATTGATTTCAGCGACTTGGATCGTATCCGAAGTCAAGGTAGTCACGTTGATGGGAATTGAAATCGATTCGATCGTTTGTAGGATCGCATCCGAGGCGAAAAGTAGCACCGCTTGATGGTCCAATGAAATCGACTCGATCGCCTTTCCATCAGGGATCGTACCTTGAGGCACGATGATGACCGGAACGGATTTATTCGGATTGGTCACTTCCACGGTCGCTTTGATCGTCGCAGGGATAATACTGACATCCATCCGATTGCCTTGTTGATCATAAGCGACTAACGGAGCTTCCTGAATGAAACTGCTATCGATCCCCGTGACATTGATCAACGCTTTGACGTTTCCGATCTTCTCGATCGTCGCTTGTGAAGCGCGTATGATGACTTCGGTCGTATCGAAAACCGGTACTCCGAGTTCGAACTCTTGATTCATTTTATCGGTGTTGACGAAGTCATAGCCGACGTTGAACTGTTGGGATATCTTTTTCTTGATGGTAACCACGGCAGTCGAGGGTTGCAAGACGACATCCACACGCGAAGAGAAATCTTTCGCGTTGAGGACGACTTCGTGGGTCCCTTCCAATAGGCCGGTAAGATCCGCGACGACCGCATAGGTCTTCTGCGTTTTGGCAAGCTGAATGTCGGCGTAATCCCCGATGATCATGGCGTTGACCGTATCTGGCAAGCCCGTGATTTCGTAAACTTCGTCATTGGCGACGACCGTTACCGGGATGTTGGAAATCTTGTCACCGGCGGTGATGGTAGACTCGAAAATCAAGTCGCCTAAGTTATAGTTGATAAAGACATACATGAGAATGGCTAAAACCAATGCGATGGTCCGTGAGAATCGGTTGAATAAGATACGGTCAAAGGCCGAACTGAACCATCGTACTCCACGAATGACCGTGTTTTCGATGTTTTCATAGGTCTTGGCGACACGTTGACTTTGCGAAGCGATTGCTTTCGCCAGTTCCAGTTTTTCTTGTTGCTGCTTATCCGGTTTATTTTGTTTTTGTCTAGCCATTGCGTTTCACCTCCGAATCTTCTTCGAACAGTGTTTCCGTTTTTTCCGTATCTTTTACCTTAGTTCTCTTGCTTTTAACAACTTGTTTCGCTTCCACTTCAACGATTGCTTCCGGAACGATTTTCTCGTTCTCGAGCGGTATTGTGGTTTCTTCGACGATAATTTTGTCATCCGAGTAACTTTCATCATGCGTGGCATCGACCATGATTTCATCCAATAGGTCTACCACCCGTTTCGGTTTATCTTCAACGACCTCGGCCGCTGTTTCAACTTCACTCACAGGATTCACTTCTTCGATCTTAATGACTTTCTTTTCGCGGTTAAACAAGGACGAAAGTATTCCTTTCGCCTTACTCGCGGTTGATTCGCGTTGTTTCAATACGTCCGCATCCGGTATTATGGCAGACGCTTCATACGCAATCGAATCGTCATCCAAATTGGTTGATTCAGAGACTTCCGAGCTTCCCGCTTGCGACAATTCGAGGTGAATCGCTTCTTCTTCGGCGGTTTTCTTCTCGACTTCGATCTTCGAAGTTGATTTTCCCGTCGCTTTGCGACTTTCGCCGCGTTTCAGATCCGTCTCGCTATGCAGGATATGGGTATTTAAGAATTCATGGAGACTTTCCTTGGTCATCGGTGTCAATTTACCGTCGACCGCGACACTGACTCTGCCGGTTTGCTCGCTAACGACGATCGTGATCGAGTCGGTGATTTCGCTGATTCCGATCGCGGCGCGATGACGTGCTCCGAATTTCGTCGGTAAATCTAAATTCGTCGGCGGGAAATAGGCCGAAGCGCATGCGATTCGATCGCCTTGGATGATGACGGCGCCATCATGTAAAGGCGTCGATGTTACGAAGATCGATGTCAAGAGTTCGCTCGAAACATTGGAATTCATGATCGTTCCGGTCGCGATATAATCGGTCAACGAATGACCTTGTTCAAGGGTAATCAAAGCACCGGTTTGCGTCGCTGCCAGATGGTCGACCGATTTCTCGAGTTCTTCGACCAATCGGACCCGTTCGTTGCCGGACAAGGTTGAAATACGCGAGAAAATACTCGTTTTTCCAAGTTTTTCAAGCAATCCCCGGATTTCCGGTTGGAAGATGATGATAATGGCTAAGAATCCCCAGGTCACGAAGATATCCGCCACCCAGGCGACGGTTTTCAGACCGAAGAAGTTTGCGATGGCGCGTACCAAGAGAATCACAAAGATTCCTTTGAAAATCTGCGTCGTCCTTGAATTGTTACGTACGATTTTGATCGTATAGTAAAGCAAAATCCACATAATCAGGATATCGAAGAACATCCTGAAAATGGTGACTAGGGATTGAACGGTTTGGTAATTCAGCATGCGGCGTCCTCCTCAACTGAGTTATTATATCATATTTTCTTTTTTCGGTCCTTAGCGCAGGGAACTTAACCAGTCTTCCATGAAGTCCAATACGATTTCACGTTGTTTTTGCGCGCTTATCGAAGCGACGGAATCTTCCGCCATCAAGCCATAACTTCCGAACTGGGAGTGATTAGCCCCGCCAATCACATAGAACTCGGTATTCGCAGGAAACTTCTCACGTTTCTTGTTAAATTCGGCCTCTGTCATGACCGCATCCAGTTGCGCATTTAAACTGATCACCGGTAAACCCGATTTGGACAGATTGTCCGCCGGATAAGAGGCAAGCATTACAAGACCCGCAATTCTTTCATCCTGATTGGCAAGTTTACTTCCGAATGCACCGCCCAACGAATGGCCGATCAAGATCCAATTGTCGATCTCAAGGGCATCCATCGCCTTTTTCCCGATCTTCCAATCGAAAAACGCGAAGTTCAGCGGAAAGTCGACGATGACTGCCGTCGCCTTAAACCGCAACGCGGTTTCCCTTGCCAACGGCAGATACGCTTCAGGCTCGATCTGCGCTCCGGGATAAATGAGAAATCCCCATTGGTTCTCTTTTGTGGGAGCGCTGACTTCGATTCCGTAAGAAGTTTTCGTTACTACGATGTCATCCATCTCATATACGGACAATGCTTCCGCATCCGCTTTGTAAGAGCGACCTAAATAGATTGTCGCCGAGAATATCAACACAACCACCAACATCATCAAGAATGCGATTCGAGGACGTTTTCGTTTCATAGTTTCACCTGTTGTTAGGGTATCATGAATGGAAGGATTTTGCACGTGGGATTCATGATTGCACATTGATTTCACTTTATGTACAATAGGGAAAGAAAGTAGGCACCTATGATCGAACATATCGTATTGGAAAACAAGGAAATCATGTTGGTGGGGACTGCCCACGTATCGCAGGAAAGCGCCGAAGATGTCCGTCGTACAGTCGAAGCCTTTTCTCCGGATGCGATCGCCATCGAGTTGGATAGCGGCCGATATAAAAACATGACGGATGGGAAGTCATGGGAAAAGACCGACATTACGCAAATCATCAAACAAAAGAAAGTCGGGATGTTGCTTGCCAACATCATCCTGGGATCCTATCAAGATCGTTTAGCGAAGCAAATGGATGTCCAGGTCGGTGAAGAAATGCGCATGGCGATTTCGTTGGCGAATGAAAAAAACATAAAAATCGAATGTATCGACCGCGATATCCAAACCACGTTTCTTCGAATTTGGCGCGGTTTGCGTTTAAAAGAGAAGTGGAATCTATTGATCGCCTTGATCGGTTCGGTCTTCGAAGATGAGAAAGTCTCCGAAGCGGAGATCGAGAAATTGAAACAAGGTGACATGATCCAAGCCTTGATGAGCGAATTCTCTGGTAAGTTTCCTTCCATCGTCGAGACCTTGGTATATGAACGGGACCGTGTCATGGCCTATAAGTTGAAACACAGTCGGAAGACGAGAATCGTCGCCGTTGTGGGTGCCGCGCATTTTGAGGGGATCAAAGCGAATCTTCAGAACGAATATCCTTTGGAACCCTTATTGGAATTGCCTAAAAAAAGCAATGCATCGAAATACGCTTCATACTTAGTCCCGGGAATCTTGATACTACTTTTAGTCGTTACAACCTTTAAAATGCCCTCGATGGCCATGGATACGATCTTACGTTTCATTCTGATCAACGGATCCTTCGCGGCTCTTGGAACCTTGGTCGCCTTCGGTCATCCGTTAAGTATCTTAACCGCATTTGTTTCCGCACCGCTTGGCGCCTTAAGTCCGGTCTTGGCGACCGGTTGGTTTGCGGGATTGATGGAAGCGTGGGTGCATAAACCGAAAGTCGAAGACTTCATGCGTATCAACACAGACGCTTCAACATTGAAAGGATTCTGGACCAATCGTGTGCTTCGTATTCTTTTAGTGGTCGTGTTCGCCAATCTCTTCGCAACGGTCGGAACCTTTATCATCTCGTACGAACTGATCAGTAAAATTCTTGGATAAAAAAACGGGCGAAATCATTCGCCCGTTCTCATTATTTCCACAAGTCGAAGGGATATTTCCCTTCTTCTTTCATTTTCGCCAACATTTCGACAACTTCGGGTTTATCTTCACGGTAGGTCACCCCGAACCAACGGTCGGCGGAACTGAGGACTTTGACGTCCAAACTCCCTTCAACAAGGCATTCCCCGATCATCGTCGGTAATACATGTTCGCATTTCAGCGGATTGGAAGCGATGTTTTTTTCGAGGAAAATCTTTAATCGACGCTGGGCATCTTCGAATATTTTAGGCGTAAATCCCCAGTAATTCATCGATACAAGCGATTCTTCCGACAGTTTTTTCCAAGTTTCACCGTCTTCGGTAAATTCGGCACCGCCGTTTTTCTTCGCGATCTTTAAGATTTCAACGATCTTCGCCAGTTTTCCGTCTTCCACATCGCAAACGCCCCGGGATACCGTTCCGGCATCCGTCAAGGTATTCATCAGTTTGTATCCGACCATTCCGTAATGACCATCGGAAACTTCGGTGTTTAGGAAATGATATATTTTTTGAAAAGCGTCTTTCCCATAGAAGTCATCCGCATTGATGATCGCAAAGGGTTCCTTGACTTGGTTGCGACATGCCCAGATGGCATGGGTGGTTCCCCAAGGTTTTTCACGTCCTTCCGGTGCGACAAAACCTTCCGGAAGATCATTCATATCTTGATAAACGAATTCGACCTTGATAAACTTTTCAATCTTATCGGTCAACGCTTTTCGAAATGCATCTTCGTGTTCGCGTCGGATGATCAAGTAGACTTTCGTAAATCCCGCCTCGATCGCATCGTAAATGGAAAAATCGATGATGCTTTCCCCGTTGGATCCGACGGTATCGATCTGCTTCAATCCGCCATAACGGCTCCCCATTCCAGCGGCAAGTATGACTAGACTTGGTTTTTGCATATTTTTTCCTCGCGTCTCTCTTTATATTTTAGGTTATTTTGACTAGAAGGACAACCATTCAAATACGATTCGATTGTTTTCCTTTTCGAACGACGAACTCTTTCGTTTTTACTTTCATCATGATTCATAAAAAATCGGCCGAAGCAAGCTTCGGCCGGTCGACTTATTCGGTGGTTTTACTTACGGCTTCGTCCATCGCCGCTTTTGGTTTCTTCGCTTCTTCCTCGTACTTCGATTTCCAATTCGCTTCCCGCGCCAACAAGGATTCGTTGGTTGCGGTCAGGTCATTGATCTTCACTTGAGTTGCTTCGACTTGCTTGGTCAGCGCATCGATCTGCTTCTGCGCTTGACGGTTACGCGCATGGGTTTTATACCATTTAGTTAAGCCGAACAACAACGTCAGGATCGCCCCCAACAAGACCGAAATCAGTATGACTAAGGATGTTGAGATATCATACTGCGCGAAGAAGAGATTGATCGTGATCACCTGCGCATTGGTCACCGCAAAGAGCGAAATCAAGATCGCCAATGCGATAAACAAGATCAGTTTGAACTGTTCCATTATTCTTTCGGAGTCTTGTCTTCCGTTGCGGGAACTTTGACCCCGAGTTTCTCAAGCGTTAAGAGTTTCATCAAGGATTGGACGATCGAAACATCGTTGCCTTGCCCATCGCCGAAATTGACGACGGTATTCGGGACGACGCTGACGCCCGCGTTCTTGATCGCGTCGGAGAGCTTGTCGGCGATTTCGTTGACGACACGGTATTCCGCTCCGCCATAGGCTTTAACTTGCGCGTCGATGGCTTGCGCTTTCGCAAGACCGATGTTGGATTCTTTCGAAGCCTCGGCTTCCCCTTCGACCCGAACCTTAGTCGCGTTCGCTTTCGCCAAGGCGACGATCTGATTGGCTTCCTGTTCCGCACGCGCGGCGGCGGCGGCGCCGGTATTGTGTTCGACTTCGATTTGGATCTTCGAACGAGTCAAGGTACCCTGTTGTTCCGCTACGGCTTGCGCTTCACGCAACGATTTCTCGCGTTCGGCAGCTTCCTGTTGCTTTCCGTAAGTGACTTTCTTTTCTTCGGCGATCTGACGTTCGCGCAACTGCGTGAGGATATTTTCGATTTGGATATCTTCAACCGGCGAACGAGGCGTACCGATGAGTACTTCTTCAAGCTGCAAGTTGTATTTGGCGAACTTCGCTTTCATTTCCATGACGGCGCGTTCGCGGATCTCACTACGTTCTTGAATCAATTCGATCAAGGTCTTAGTTTGCGCGACATCCTTAAAGTATGCGCTGACCAAGGGGTCAAGCGACTGGTTGACTAACATATTGATATCCCCGAAACGCTGGATGACCCACGGTGCTTGCTTGTAGTCGATATGCATAACGACTGAAAGCGGTAAAGCCGGTTCAAAAGCGTCTTTGGTGATGATGTCGACTTCCGTCAGGTTTTCATCATACTTATGGTCGCCGGTTTCGGTCTTATTCCATTTGAGGATGATGTTGGTGGTGGGAACTAAAACGACTTTCCCCGCATCGGTATTAAACGCGTATTTACCTGGCATCAACGGTTTTTCAAGAACCCCTTTGGATCCCTGGGCGACCAATTCGCCATGGTGGTAGTCGGCACCGGTGGTGTCGACGCCTTCATTGCCATAGAACGAAACGACGATCCCGACAAACCCGATGGGCACGACCGTCTTCGGACGATATTCCACCGTCGCGAACAAACGGTTGATGTAATAGGTACCATCGGTCAACACTTGAAGCTGTTTCCCGCGACGTCCGCCCAAACGGAGGAACGCTTCGGGATCTTGATAACTGGAATGTCCTTCGCCGATCGACGGAGCGATGATTTCGCCTTCGTCCAACGGTTGTCCGTCATGCACGGTAACGATGCACATCAAATCGGCGGTATCTTCGTTGTTGCCCATGATGACGACCGGTGAGAATGCTTTGCGTCCTGCCAACGTCTGTTGCATCGAAGCGAGTTCCTGACGTTCCCCACGGTTGCCCGTGAAGATCATCTTGATGTCTGAAGGCGTGATGACGATAAACTGGGCAAGATTGATCGCATAGGTTCCTTCACGAATGATCCCGCGTTGCGGTCCACGCTGTCCGCCGGAAGTTAGAAATCCGCGGACATCTTGGAAATTATTCGCTTCGGGAACGATTTTACCTAACGTTTGCGTCGGTGACAACGGTGCCCCGTCACGCGAGAAGATATAGGCGATTTGTCCCTGCGGAATCGTAATCAAAGGATAACGATGAATCTTAAATTGGAGTACGGATTTGAAATGGATCCCTCCACGTAAGAGATCGGGTGAATACCCGGCTTCTCCATGCAAGGCGATGATCGCGTCTTTCAGGGATCCTTTGGCACTCCACCATTTTTCCACGACTGCGACTTCGTTGGAGTTGATGACGCGTAGACCGAAAATCTTGAAGATAAGCAGGTATAGACCGACGATAATCAAAGCGCCGTTAAATACCCAAGATAATAATTCGGACATGATTTTCCTCCATTCTTGGATAGGTTTATTGTACACCTTTTGAGGATGCATTCACAACACAATGAGCGAAAAGAAAAGGGCGCCGTAGCGCCCGATTCATAAGTTATTTCTGATTCTTCTTCAATAATTTTTCGACTAATTCCGGATCGAGTTCTTCGGTCTTTTTCTTAATCGTCCAACGAACGACCGCATTCTTATCGGAAACGGTCTTGAAGATGTTTTCGTGACGTCCGCGATCGAATTCGTAAGGAATCGCATCGACCGAAGGCACTTGTTTGACATCGCCCGAGACGACTTCCAGAACAGATTCGTCACGGTCGTAATCTTTATGCATGAGACGCGGACCCAAGTAGCCCCATGTCGCCGTGATGGTTCCATCCGGATTCAACACGACTTCTTGGACTTCCGGACGCGGGCGACGGATCAAGAGCAGCAGTAGCGGCAATAATCCAAGTAGCCACCACCACGGTAACTGAGCCTGCGGGGTCGGTTCCGGATCGACGAAGATTTCTTCGCCGACGTTGATCGTGACGGTCGCGATATTGGAATCGGCTTTTCCGTCATTGGCTTTAAACGTAAAGCTATCGGTGCCTTCAAAGCCGTTCTTCGGGACATAACGGAAGGTTCCGTCCGCATTGAGCGTTACGGTTCCAAACGCAGCCTGGGCAACCAGCGCGAAGGTCAACGGATCGCCATCGATATCCGATCCGAGATCGCCGACGGTTTCATCCAAGGCAGTCTGGTAATCGGTGTCGAATTCGGCGTTTTCAACGACCGGCGCGTTATTGAGAATCGGCAGGTCGGTGAAGTTGATGCGGATCGTACGGATCGGCGATAATGCCGTGCCGTCGGAAACTCTGAAGGTAAAGGTATCACTGGTTAAGGCGACGCCATCATGAACGTAATTGAAACGTCCGTTGGCGACATTGACCGATCCGAAGTCCGGACCGTTCAGAATCTGAATGGTTAACGGATCCCCATCCGTATCGCCGATGATGAAGGCACGGTTGAGGGTCGTTCCACGAAGAATCGTGTAGGTAACCGAAGCAGCAGTCGGCGCGACATTGGTCGGCGCGGTAACCGTTAAGGTACCGGCGACGTATGTGATCGCGTAGTTGCTAGAAACATTGGCAGCTCCGTCAAGGATGACGGCGGCACTTGCGACGTTGGCGGAAATGCCGACGGCAGTTTGCGAACCGGTCAAGGTAACGGCACTGAGGACTTCACCATCCGCCAAGGTACCAAGGCTTAGAGCGAAGATGGAATTGGTGAGAGGTAATCCGTCCGCGACTTTCGCCGCGCTACCCGCCGTGATCGAAATCGGGCGTAAGGTAATTGATACAACTGCGCTTCCCAAACGATCGAGATAGTTCGGGTTAACGACTTTCACATAAATCGTATTTACGGAGACATCGGTGAACTTCGGTTCGACCAAACTCCAGTCGGAACCATTGTTGGTGAGGCTGAAGTACACTACGTCGCCTTCAAGTAAGTTGTTGAGGATGACGCCATGTTCTTCGGAATCGTAGATTTCATCATAGCCGATGACATCCAACTCTTCGCCGGTAGCCGGCGTTACGGTCAAGGTGCCGTTGACATAGGTGATTTCGTAATTGCTGGAGACATCGAGGTCCCCGTCTTTAACGACGGCGGCACTGGGGATGTTGGCGCTATTGCCGACATTGGTTTGGCTTCCGGTTACGGTAACACCGAAGAGGGTTTCCGTACCCGCCAAGGTTCCCAGAGTAAGTAGATAAGTATTGTTGGTTAACGGAGCTCCGTCAAAGACTTTGCTGTCGCTTGCCGCTTGGATCGAGATCGGACGTAGCGTGATGGTGACCATTCCGCCGCCGAGTCTGTCAACATAGTTCGGGTTGACGACTTTGACGTATACCGTCGTTACCGGCGTCACGTTGGTGAACATCGGTTTAACAGTACTCCAATCGTCCGGATCATTGGTCAAACTGTAGTAGACCATATCGCCGGCGATAAGGTTTTCGATACTGATGCTATGTTCTTCGGAATCATAGACTTCATCGTAATCGGTGATGTCAAGTTCAATCCCGGTTGCCGGCGTTACCGATAAGGTACCGTTGACATACGTGACTTGATAGTTGGCCGAGACATCGACGATTCCGTCGTTGATGATGGCAGCACTTGCGATGTTTGCGCTGGATCCGACATTGGTCTGACTACCGACGACGCTGACACCGGCTAAGTTTTCGCCGATGGCCAACGAGCCGAGAGTTAATGTATATCCGCTGTCGGTCAATGCGATGCCGTCATAGACTTTCGTATTATCATCCGCCTTAATGGTGATCGGACGACGTGTGATCGTGACGGTTCCGCTTCCAAGACGGTCTTCGTAATCGTTATTGACGACTTTTACGTAGACGGTCGTGCCGGCGGTGACATTGGTGATCATCGGGTTGACAAGGCTCCAGTCGCTACCATTGTTGGTAAGGCTGAAGTAAGCCGTATCGCCCGTAATCAGATTGTTGAGTGTGATGACATGGCCTTCTGAATCGTAGACATCACTGTAATTCGTGATATCCAAGGTCTGCCCGATCGCTTTAGTGACGGACAAGGTGCCTTTGGTGTAAGTAATGAGGTAGTTCAAAGTAACAACGACTTCACCATCTTTAATGACGGCGGCGCTGGCGATGTTATCGCTGCTTCCGACGACAGTTTGGCTACCAGTAACGGTAACGCTGTTGATGCTTTCGCCGGTAGCTAAACTGCCGAGAGCCAAGGTGTATCCATCATTGGTAAGCGGTAATCCATCAAAGACTTTCGAATCATCGTTGGCTTTGATGATAATCGGACGCTGTGTGATCGTGACAGTTCCGTTGCCTAAACGGTCTTCATAGTTCGAGTTGACGACTTTCACATAGACCGTGGTAATCGGCGTGACGATGGTGAACATCGGTTGAACCATCGTCCAGTCGGAACCATTGTTGGTCAGACTGTAGTAGACCGCATCTCCGAATACCGTGTTGGTAACGTTGATGCTATGTGCGGACGAATCGTAAACCGCGTTGTAGTTGTCGATGCTTAGAAGAGCTCCGGTGCCTTTGGTAACGGTCAAGGTGCCCGGGAGATAAGTAATCGCGTAGTTGCCGGCGATATCGGTCGATCCATCATTGATGACGGCCGCGCTGGCAAGGTTGCTGCTGGATCCAACATTGGTTTGGCTGCCGATGACGGTGACGGACCCGAAGGTTTCGCCCGTAGCCAAGGTGCCAAGTGTCAAAGTATATCCATCATTGGTCAACGGTGTGCCATCGTAAACTTTGGTATCATTGTTGGCTCTGATCGTAATCGGTCTGGCGGTAATGGTAACCGTTCCGCTTCCGGTACGATCATCGTAGTTATCATTGGAAACTTTTACATAAACCGTTTGCGCCGAAGTGATGGTGGTAAACAACGGTTTTGTGAGTGACCAATCTACGTTATTTAAGCTGTAATAGACGACATCGTCCGTAATCAGATTGATGACGGAGATGCTATGCGCTTGTGAATCATAGATATCATTGTAGTTGCTGATATTGAGGATTTCGCCCGTCGCTTTGGTAACGGTCAAGGTACCCTTAACATATGTGACTGAGTAATTGGACGAGACATCGTCCCCTCCGTCTTTAATGACGGCGGCGCTGGCGATGTTGTCGCTCGAACCGACATTGGTCTGACTGCCGGTTACGGTAACGCTGTAGAAGCTATCCCCAGTCGCCAAACTGCCGAGGGACAAGGTATATCCGCTATCCGTCAACGCTAAACCGTTATAGACTTTCGAATTGCTGTCGGCGGTAATGGTGATCGGACGTACGGTAATCGTGACGGTTCCGCTCCCCAAACGATCTACAAAGTTCGAGTTGACGACTTTCACGAAAACCGTGGTGGTCGGCGTGAAGTTGGTGAACATCGGTTTGGCTGTCGACCAGTCGGAACCATTGTTGGTCAAACTGTAATATACAACGTCGCCAGAGATCGTGTTGGTCACGTTGATGCTATGCGCGGCCGAATCGTAGACCGCATTGTAATTGTCGATGCTTAAGGTAGCTCCGGTACCTTTGGTAACGGTCAAGGTTCCAGGAACGTACGTAATCGCGTAGTTGCCAGCGACATTGTTGGATCCGTCATTGATGACGGCCGCGCTTGCGACGTTGGCGCTGGATCCGACATTGGTCTGGCTACCGGTAACGGTGACAAGTCCGAAGACTTCGCCATCGGCCAAGGAACCCGAGGTCAATGCGTATCCGCTATTGGTTAGCGCTAAACCATCGTAAACTTTTGTTGCGCTATTGGCGGTAATCGTGATCGGACGCGGTGTGATGACTACCGAAGCGTTTCCGGTGCGATCGTTGTAATTCGGGTTTTCGACTTTGACATAAATTGTCGTTCCACCCGTCACGTCGGTGATCATCGGTTTAACGGTTGACCAACTCGTGTTATTTAAGCTGTAATATACGACGTCTCCCGCAATCAGGTTGTTAACGGAGATGCTGTGTTCTTGCGAATCATAGACACCGCTAAACCCGGTAACGTTCAGTGTTTCACCGTTTGCCTTTAAGGTGTTAACGGTGACAGTGGCTTGCGCCGGAGTCGGGATAAATCCATCACTTCCAAGTCCGATGACATGGTTGGTGTTGTAATAAGGAACACCGACGGTTCCGGATGCGAAGGTTTTCGAATAGTTTTGAGATCCCGTAGTGCTGAAAATCCAGTCGTACGCGAGGCTCGGGTTTGCGACGAATTGATCATCGGAAACCTGGAGAGTGGAATCATAGATGGCAGTCGGAGCGTTTTTGAACGTAATTGCCGCCGACTTTGAGGATTGTGGAGTTGAGTTATTCGTCGGAACCAAAGTAACTTCGATTTTCATCGGGGTATAGTCCGAAATCGGACCTGCGAGTGAGAATTTAGCAGTATAGTTCTTTTCTAATGTACTCCCTTCAGTCAATTCATAATTCGTTTCCAGAATCTTCGTTTGGAACACATTGGATCCACTCGGATTGGAAATAACAGCGTTTAAATTGAAGAAAACACTTCCATTGTATTCTTGAGTCGGGTATTCAATAATTACGTGGAATGTAACGGAGAATTCGGATTTCGCGGTTTTAGTCGCCGTGACCGTATAGGTTACAGATCCCGTCGTACCATGAACCAAGTTCAACGTTGTAGGTGTAGCAACTTTCGAAAGCGCCCATTCGTTTCTTGTTACGTAATCGACGCCACCGCCATATTCGTCTAAGAATTTAGGAACATCGAAATTTAGTTGCGCTTGCGGTATATCCACCGGCGGCGCGGCGTGGACCGTGATGGGTAGGGGCGATATGATCGAATATAAACCGAACAGAATCGCGAATGACCAAGCAGCAGTCTTTCTTAATAGTTTCAGCATAGAGTCCTCCTTTCAAGAGTTCACATTAGGAATTCATTTGGATCGATCGGGATGTCTCGATCGATGATGTCGATGTACGATGGTTTTGGATGATCCATTCGACACGTGTGTCTTCCAACATCACGGTTTGGATAACGTTGCGATGTCTTCCGGCGGCGAAATAGACCGGGATGTCCTTCGACAAGAGAAGTGCCGTTCCGCTGTGGACAAGCAGACAACTTTCTCCGTGCTGGACGCTGATGGGATGGGTATTGGGATTGACGTATCCCCAAGTGACAAGATAGCTTCCATCCGGCATTTTCTCGACCTTGTCGATGACCGCGCGGACTTCCATGCGGCGTCGTGAGAGGATGACATACATGATTCCGATGCTTGCCAATGAGGCCAGTGTGATCCACACTCCGCTCGGCTGATAGGTCATAAAAGCGGGGAGCGTGGAGACCAGCGTGCTCGTTGAGAGGAATTCGAGGAATTTTCGCATAGGTCTCCCCTTTCTTTATACATGAGGATACAAAAACCGACTTCTTGAGCATATTATCAAGGAAGTCGGTTAGTGATAGGTTAGATTTTAGGATAATGATGGAAAATCATGAAATCATGATGATTTAAGCCTTTTCTACTGCTTGTGTAAGGGCGAAATATGGTAATGAAGCTTGATGTTGGGGGAAGTATTGTGCTTTTGGAACGTCGTGCGGATCCGATTGGAAATCATATGCGCGTTCTGTTCGGTGTTACATGGCAACAATAGGATGAACTGGGTCGGATTCATGCGGGAGAAGATATCCCCTTTACGCAACGATTGCAGGATAATACCACGTAGTCGTTCCATCGTTTTCTGTAATTGGAATTCGTTTTCGTCGGTCTTGATCTCCAGCAACATGACGTATTTCTTCTCGTCGGAACGATCTTCGGTCCGCAACGCGATCTGATACATCCGTTTGAATACTTCGTGCTCGCAATAGAACGCGCCTTCTTGGTCCTTGTCTTCTTGCAAGGTTTCCAAGAGTTCGCCCATGCCGATCTGACTGACTTCTTCACGCGACAGAATCATGTTATAGAGGGACTTGGTACGCAACGATAATTGCGCGTTGAATTCTTTATAGAAACGGCGGTTGATCGTTTCGTAATATTCGATCGCTTTACGATATTGCTTGGTTTCGATCAAACTTAAGAGGAAGTAATAATGAAACTCTTCGTTTAGCGGATCGATCCGCAAGGCCAACTGCGCCACTTGCATGATCTCGTCGTACTTCCGATCAATTTCCAAATCTTCGAGGTACATCATGACACTGCGGTTGTGGATGTGGGTGAAATACTCGCGTACCGGCATCGTCCAGAGTTGAGAAGTACTTGAAGTCAAGAAGGGTTGCGGCATCAACTCGATGATCTGTTTCAGCAACTCGCTTTTTTCGATTCGAGTCACGCTTTCATCATTGATTTTCTTCCATAATGCATCGGCTTCTTCAACATCGACCCAGACTTCGCAATCCGGATTGAAAGCATACCCCGTTTTGGTTGTCTTTAAGCAATCGATTCCTTTCAAGTCTTCGACTTCTTCGAAGAGTTGACGGAGTCGGAAAATCGAGAATTTCAGCGCACTGACCGGATTGAGACTATCTGCCCAAAGGTTTTCGATCAGTTTCTCTTTGGTGATATTTTGCTTACGATGGTAGATCAGGTATTCCAAAACTAAAACCAAGTGTTTCCCGAACTTGTCTTTTACTTCGATTACCTTATCGTCGAATGAAAACGCGAGTTCGCCGAATAAACGGATTTTTAGTCGTCCTTCCTTCATCGTCACCAATATCCCCCCTATCTGAGTTCTTTGATTCGTTTCTTTAGGATCGCTGGGTCGAAACAATGCGATAACGCTTCGGTTTCGTCCACGATATTTCGTTTCACTAAGTCCAAGATCATGCTATCCATGGAAATCATTCCTTCGTCGACCGAAGCGATGATCGTGTTATTGAGTTGATGCGTCTTGCCTTCGCGGATCTGATTGCGGACCGCGGTGGCGTTGGTCATGATTTCAAAGACAGGCGTCAGGCTGCCATCGACTGTCCGAAGGAGTTGTTGGGAGATGACGGCTTGCAGGACCATGGCAAGTTGGACTCGGACCTGTTGTTGTTGAAGAGGTGGAAACACGTCGACGATACGGTCGACCGTGTTAGCCGCTCCCAAGGTATGAAGCGTCGAGAAGACCAAATGTCCGGTCTCGGCGGCGGTCATCGCTAAGGATATCGTTTCCAAGTCACGCATCTCGCCGATGAAGAGGACATCCGGCGCTTGTCGCAGCGCAGCTCGCAATGCGGAAGCCGTGCTTTCGCAGTCGGATGAGATCTCGCGTTGGGATACGATGCTTTGGCTATGTCGGTGCAAGTATTCGATCGGATCTTCCAACGTCACGATATGTCCGCTACGTGTACGGTTGATTTCATCCAACAGAACTGCCAAAGTGGAAGATTTTCCGCTACCGGCCGGGCCGCTGATGATGACCAATCCTTTATTGATTTTGGAAAAACGCATGATTTCCTCGGGGATCGACAATTCCTTCGCCGAAGGGATATCGAAACGCACGATCCGCAGAACGGCTGCCAAGGAACCGCGTTGTAGAAATACATTCACCCGGAAGCGGGCGGTGTTTTTGATCGAGAATGAAAAGTCGTCGTCCCCTCGTGTATTCAAAGTGTCGCGTGAGTGTGAAACGGCCAACGCATAGATCTCGTCGATGATCCGTTCGGTGTCTTCCTTTTTAAGTTCGACATCGTCGACACGTTGTAGGCGGTTGTTGACTTTGATCGATAAGGGACATCCCGCGACGATGAAAATATCCGACGCATTTTTCCCCATCGCAATCGAAACCAAGTCTTGGATCGTCATGTTAACCTCCCCATACCGGATCGCCGTCTAATGAATAGTCTTGCCCGTTCTTCGTGGATAAGCGGTAGGAAGTACGGGTCAAGAAAGGTTGGTTGGCGATCGATCCGACTTTCAACGTCACATCCATACGCAAGACGGAATATTCCAGTGAGAAATCGAAAGTCCTATTTATATTATTATACGTGATTTCGGGGTGCTTCAACAAGAATTGTGATAATATCACGTCGATATTTTCGTTATTTTCGGATGTCTTGGTCAACTCCATCGCCATCGAAGCGATTTTCTCTTCCGTCATGGACTGTAGGGCATAAGTCGAAGCGACGAGACTTGTCGTACGCTTCAATGCATTTCGGTCGCTATTGGCGCTTAACAGACTTAACGTTGCGAAACTCAAGACAGTAATGACGATGAAAACCGTCAATAACGTCGGTAATCCAAACAAAGTAACGCCGCGTGATTTCATGGGTGATCCTCCCTGTAGATCGAAACATGCCACCCGGTGACGATCGTTCCGTCACGGATGTCGACCAGTTCCAACCGGCTTGTCCGTAACCATGATGATCCATATGGAATGGCTTGGATATAGACGGACAATTGATACGCCGCGGATGTTTTGGATGATTTCCCGTTGACGTCGTAGGAATACAGGTAAGTTTTCTCTTCGCCGCCGGCTTGCGTAAACAAGCTCAAGTAAGAGTCATCGTCCGATCGCAACGTTTCGCTGATTTCGACCATACGTTGCGTGATCTTGGCGATCGCACGGGTGTCTTGGTCCTTGGATGCGGCATTGGAGAACAATAGAAGCGATAGGATCGTCGCGACCGTCAACAAGATAAGGCTGATGACGATTTCCATAAAAAATGAATAGAGACTCCGTTGCTTCATGATGTCGCCCCCTCACTCAACAATGCATACGAAATCGTATGAATTTCTCCGTTGACGTCTTTGAATGTGACAATAACGAAATTCCCCTTGGCTTCGAATCGAACCTCGCTTAACCGCGCGATCTTCTGTGCGGAATCGCTTTGGACTTCGTCATCCAAGGAGTTTTGTTCGACAAGGAAACCATCAAATTCATAGACCAAGATAAAGTTTTCGGATTCCTTAAAAACCAGGATTTCCTGATCGCGTATTTCGATGCTCCCACGCATATCGTTCTGTTTCAATCGATTATTAAAGTAAGAAAGCGCCGTGTTGACTTGAAGATCCTTGGTGGATCTTGCGATCATATCGCGATAAAACCGGGCACCGTACAACACGATAAAACCGGTTCCCGCGACATACAGCGCGATCAACACCAACATGAACACATTGCGATAGCCGTGACGATTCATGCTAGTCCCCTTTTTTATAGACGCTGACATCCGGACGGATGTTGGCGCCGATGGTTTTATAGTAAACGTTGTATTGTTTCCCATCGATCAGAATCCCATAATTATCGATCAAGTAATCAAGATCGGCAGGATAAAAACCCTCTTGGGCATAACAAAGATTTAACGCACGTTGGATCGCTTCTTCGATCCGAACACGTCGTTCTTCGATGTTCCCTTCTTTGAGGATGTTAGCGGCCGGCAGGGATAAAAGCAACAGAAGCAAGAACCCCGCGACATAGAATACGCGTCTCATGTCAGCCTCCCAAAACCGACATGACCCCAAGCAAGGGGATCAAGAGCGAGAAGAGGACGGCACTGACAAAGGCGGTCAACAGAAGGACCAAGAACGGTTCGACTCGATTGAGTGTCTTTGTCAGACTGCGCTGTGCGTCATCTTGCGTCTTACGACTGACTTCTTCCATCATCAAATCGACTTTCCCGGCTTTCGCCGCCAAAGACAACGTCTTCTGCATCAACGGCGGATAAACATGGGATTGGGTAACCAATTCATAGAGACCTTCGTTGGGTTTGAGTGAAGTTGCGGTTTCTTTGAGCGTATCGCTTAATCGACCGGAAGGCACTTGGCTAATCGCTAAGTCCAAGGCGGTCTTGGCTTCGACGCCGCCTTCCAATAAAACTTGGGATATGAAACTAAAGCGGGCAAGATCGGCCAATCGTTTGCTTTGGGGAAAGAAGCGTAGAACTTTTTCCGTCAAGTCTTCCTCGTCGATCCCGAAGGCCGAACGGACGCTTTGAATCAATAGCCACACCAAGACCAGCGCCAACAAGACCATTCCGACCCCGGAGAAGATCTTGGCCGCATTCAATAAGATCGTGGTAAACGCGTTATCGACACCGCCCAGGTTGGCATATACTTCCTGAAAAACCGGCAGAACCGCATAGCTCAAAACGCCCATGACGACGATCAATACCGCTAAAAGCAGAACCGGCATAAAAAGAAGTTCGCTGAGAAAACGTTTGGTTTCGCCTTGTCGGCGATAATGGTCCGCGAGGTGGAAAGCGACTTTGTCTTCCCGACCGACCACTTCGGCGGCTTCCATCGCGCGAATAAGCTCTTGCGGAAATCCCGGATCTTGTGTCAACGCATCCGAAAGTTTCCCTGTTTTCGCGAGGTTTTGGGCCAGTGTGTCGACATCGATTTCGGTGCGACTGTCCTCCAACATTCTTAGTCCGTCTTCCATCGGAAGTCCGGAGTCATAAATCAATCCGATCTGGGTACAAAATGATTGGAGCGCCTCATCGCTGTGGAGACTTCGTTTCGCCATCGTCTTCCCTCCTTTAGTAGGTATATTTCGTTTGGTAATCACCCAAGTAGATCCCGAAGGAATCGTCGAACGTCGGGTCGACCCGCTTCCACTCTTCCGCCGCGAAATGGATCCGGGGATTGATCCAACCGACATCCTTGATGTAGACTTCGACCCAGGCATGATAGGCGATGTCCGTATACCCGGTAATCAACCGGGTTGGGATGCCTAACACCCGTAACATCGCGGTCATCAATGCCGCATAGTCGAAGCAAATGCCTTTTTCAGTCCGTAATAACTCATCGAGATCGGGCAACATGAAGATATCGTTTGCGCGATCCGCTTTCGCTTGGTCATAGCCTAATAAGTTCACGACATAATTGTAAACCGTGTGAACGCGCTTGATTTCGGATTCGTCGTCGGCTGTGATTTCAAACGACTTGAGCACCGCTTTGGTTTCTTGATCGTAATCGACGATTTGATTGGGATACAGGAAGATCGTCAACTCATCCGGAATCACCACATCGATCGTCGTCGACGCGGCGACCGAATATCGGTTCCCTTCGATGTTCCGCAGCATCTTAATGGTATAACTTCCCGTCCCTCCTTGTAAAGGCAGGACGGTAAACCGATCGCCGAAAACATCGTAGGTATACGTCATCGTACGAAACGCCACTTGGACTTTCTTGACCGTGTCGTCTTGCGGTCCTTTCACGCTGATATATCCCTGATCCGAATTACTGTAGTCCAACAGATATCCGTTTTTCGCAAACACCTTCGTTTGGGGTTGCGTCGGCAACTTCATCATCGCAAGGGTCGGGTGGGCGGTGGGGAGACCGGGGGTGGGATATGTACGAAAAGGGTTAACGTATCGAAGCAATAGACTCGCTCCGATGACGATAACCACAGTTGCGATACTGAGTTGGATCCACATCCTTCGTCTTCTTAACCGCATAGTTGACCCGATTCACTTTCTAATAACGCAAATAAGCAATCGTCTCCTGAGCGCTGTAAAGATGCGCCCCCTGTTTCATCGCGTTACGTACTAAACGTTCGAGTAAATCTTCGCCCGTTTCGTCTTCGACCATTTTTTGTTCGGTCGGATCGTAGTAGCCGCGTAATGTCGGTTGATCGACGGCGATGAAGAGCGTGTTGATTCGACCTTCGTCCGCCATTTTTAATAGAGTATCATAGCCGGCAACAACTTTGGATTCAGGTTGGTCCGCTTCGGCGATAATCTTATTCCACATCGCTTCTTTGCGGTCGATGTGGTGTTCGTCAACAACCTTCAAAACATCTTGGTGGAGTTTCGCAAGGTCCGTATGTTCGGGACGATGACGTAGTGTAACGTTGAGAATGTTTGGATGATCGGATACTTTTCTGTAACGGCTTAAGGTTTCTTCGACTCCGACCAACACCAAGGGGTCTGAAGAGTTTCCGAGAACCTCGATTACTTCCTCATCCAGTTTCTTCAAAAACCTGAGTTGATCTTGGCGTGCTTCATCGTTATCCTCACCCGCACCGCTAAATAATGCGATCGATCCGGAACCGCGACGGTTCGGAGAAGATCCGGTGTGGAACTGGCGCCGCATATTATCCGACGCTTCGGTGATTTCTTTTTTCGATTGGGTCAGATTGGCATGCTCGATCACACGAAGTTCCGATGTGTCGCCCGCATAAAGAACCGCCGTATTCTGTGCGATCACCAAGGTAAGGAAGCGGAATTTCTGATCAAGATCACTGACGAAATGTCGGATATGGAAGGTGTCATCGACGATCACGCGACTTTCATAACGTGTTTTACGCGTGTCGATTTCAAACGTGTCGGAATTTCTGAAGATTAAGATCGTATATTGGTTTTCTTGCCAGAAGAACGTATCGTTCTCCAGCGCTTTCAGAGGTGCGAATAGCTCCTCCGTTTCGATTTGTCCTAAGTGGTACTTCTCACATTTCTTCTCGGCTTCTCTCACGAAAGCGCGGTACTGCGCGATTTGAACCGCTAGCCCGAGTTCTTTGACGCCGGGTGAGAGGATGAAGGTGATGCATGGCTTCTTATCGTGTATCAATAAGTCTTCGACTTCTGCTTTGCGGATTGGTGTCATAGCCAACCTCCTTTGTGTCCCAGCAAAAGCACATAAAACCTATTCCATACTTTGATTATAGCACAATTCAATGTGAGCGCATGACAAGAGCCTGTGATACAATGAACTCAAGAAGCAGGTGAAAAAAGGAGGAATCGTATGCGTACTTCGGGTAGGACCCAAAGCGGTCGGGTGACTTCGGTCGGCTCACGCGGAGCCGCCGTCACGGGTGGCGGATTGGTGATCCTTTTACTGTATGCTTTGCTTACGGGAAATCCGAGTGGTTTGTGGGAAAGTCTAATAAATCCGGGCAACCAAAGCACCTTGAGCGAAGCGCGAAAAACGGAGTTGACCGAATTCGTTTCGGTGGTTTTGGCGGATACGGAAACGGTATGGAACGATATTTTCTTGGAATATGGGGAAGATTATCGCGAACCGGGTATGGTCTTGTTTACCGGTTCCGTCCAATCGGGTTGCGGTAACGCCACGTCGGCGACCGGTCCGTTCTATTGTTCGCTGGATGAGAAGATTTATATCGACTTGGTCTTCTTCGATGAGTTAGGCGATCGATTTAATGCCCCGGGGGATTTCGCGATGGCGTATGTCATCGCTCATGAAGTCGGTCATCACGTACAGAATCAACTCGGTATCTTGGATGATGTCCATGAAATCATGCAGAAATCCAGTCAAACCAAAGCCAATGAACTTTCCGTTCGGTTGGAACTCCAGGCGGATTATCTTGCGGGAGTTTGGGCGAAATACGTCGCGGGATACGGATACTTGGAAGAAGGCGATATCGATGAAGCCATGCAGGCGGCGCAAGCGGTCGGCGATGATCGGATCCAACAGTCTTCCCAAGGGTATGTCAACCCGGACAATTTCACCCACGGTACCTCCGAACAACGGATGCGTTGGTTCCGTTTGGGTTATCAGTATGCGGATTTGGATCATGGCGATACGTTCAATGTTACGACCTTAAAGAACTAGCCGGCGAAATGCCGGCTTTTTTAGTGGATGTCGAGTGTAAATGTGTATGAATAGGTTCTTCCTTTACGTAAAACATACTGTGGTAAAACCTCTCCACGCATGGGTGTTTCCCCACCGACCCCGCGTTGACCGTAATCCACGTTGATCGTGGTCATCGTGTGTTTCGGTAAGCGATGGATGTGCGTCGCTTCATGGAGTTGGGTCTGCGTATAAGGCCACACCGAAACGTTCAAGCTTTGTTTACCAAAGGCGGATATCTCAAACCGTGAT
The DNA here is from genome assembly GCA_942492825.1 of uncultured Erysipelotrichaceae bacterium. Taxonomy (GTDB): domain Bacteria; phylum Bacillota_I; class Bacilli_A; order Erysipelotrichales; family Erysipelotrichaceae; genus GWE2-51-13. The sequence goes on from OW818635.1 coordinate 1,110,124, forward strand.
GTTTGGGACGCGACCAATAGCCTTCGAACTTCCGTATGGTTTCCGTTTTCTTGCGGACGCATGTAATCATGGGTAAAATCCCAAATCGTTCCTTCATGAACCTTTAACTTACAGCCGCTATTGCGATCGCTATAGTTTTCCTGCGGTCCTTTCCCATAAAAGGCAACCTGTTGGAAATCCGGTCTTGTCGCAAAGGTCATTCCGATGCGCGGGATTTCATGGCTTGGGAGAATCGTAAGGGTAATCGATACGCTGCCGTTATCGTAAAAATCGTAGGTGATTTCCAATCTGCGTGTATTTGGCATATTGAATTTCGTAACGATACGCAGAAAGTTCTCATTTTGATCCGTAATCATTTCCATTAATTTCCGATCCGCGAGTGCGTTGACCCAACGCTTGTTTAAGTTGAACCGCTTGACGGCGGGAACCCACATCTCAAGCATCCGGTCATTGTCCGTATCCGCCCGACTAAAGTTCGGCGTCAACGGTGACATTAAGAGATTTTCATCGTTGGTGGAAATATGCTCGATAAAGCCCGTGGACTTACTCAAGATGAATTTGGATGACAATGTTCGGATCGTTATGTTAGCTTCAGTTTCCTCATACGCCGGACAGGCTTGTTGCTTATCGCTTATCTTGATCTCTTTTCGGCTGATTTCAAATTGGAAGAACGTGATCTCATCTCCAATTTCAACGCCGAAAGAAGATTTGTTGGAGATAACATCGATTTCAAGGAGTACGTCGCTATCCAGCGTCGGATCCAACTTTATCGGAAGTTCGATCGATGCGGACTTACCGGGAAGAATCGGATCGACGGAAAGTTCGAAGGTTTCGGTTTTAACTCCGTCGATCTGTAAGTATCCTTCAAAACGATACGTTGACGTATCGACAAATGCGTTCTTATTTTGTATGAGTAGGTGTTGAAGATCGATCTGGGTAAGGGCGATCGGTGCGTAAACCTTTTTGACTTCCGCGATGGCCGGATGTAACGTTCGATCGGCAGCCACAATCCCGTTGGCACAGAACGGTCCGTCCGATTTTTCATCCCCGAAGTCACCGCCATACAACCAACGGACACTTCCGTCTTTTTCGACTTGTTTGATCGCTTGGTCGGCGAAATCCCAAATAAATCCTCCGATGAGGTTGGGATATGCTTCGAAAACATCCATATATTCGCGTAAGTTGCCTAAGGAATTGCCCATGCAATGGGCATACTCGCAGACCATCACAGGCATGGCTTCATAGTCTTTACGATGATGGTAAAACTGTGCAGACAGAATTTTACGAAGCAGATCCAACGGAGATCGTGCCAATATATCTTCCTTTTTCCCGTAACTTTCGACACGTTGCGGACTGGGATACATCATGCTTTTCACATCGCTGACCGAAAGATCCCGATCGCCTTCATAGTGAAAAGGTCGGCTCGCGTCTTCGGCTTTCATCGCCTGTTTCATCCATTGGAAATTCACGCCGGATCCGGATTCATTCCCCAAGGACCAGAGTAAGATACACGGATGATTGCGATCCCTTCGTACCATTCTTATTCCTCGGTCGATCATCGCGTCACGCCAACGCAGATCGTCCTTCGGCAGAAAATCGCGGACACCATGGGTTTCCAAATCCGCTTCATCGATCACATAGAAACCATGTTTGTCGCAAAGTTGATAGAAACTGCGGTCGTTGGGATAATGCGAACACCGAATGGCATTGATGTTGTGGGCTTTGAGGATGCGCAGATCGTTCTCACGATCTTCAATGGTCATCGACCATCCTTTAGCCGTATTGAAATCATGACGGTTCACACCTCTGAATTTGATGGGTTTCCCATTGAGTAAAAGCATCGAGTCACGGATTTCGACTTGACGGAATCCGTAATCGAATTTCTTGATTTGGATCAACGAAGTCTTACGGAAAAGTTCAATCTTGATTTCATAGAGTTCAGGGGTCTCGGCGGTCCACCGTAACGGTGCTTCGATCGACTTTTCGATTTCGATGTTTGATCCACCGATTTTACCTTCAAACAAACGGATCGCTTTTTCTTTGCGTAATGAAACACGAATCGACAAATCGTCGAAATTCCGTGCTTCGATCTCCAGTTTCAACTTCAAGGTCGCATCACGATACTCCCGATCGAAAACACAGGACGCGAAGGCATCACGGATAAATTCAGTCGGTTCGCAAAACAATTCCACATCGCGCAATAAGCCCGCCATAAACCACATATCTTGATCCTCGAGATAACTGGCGTCGCTGTATTTGACGACCAAAACGCCGATCCGATTGATACCAGGCTGGATAAATTCGGTGATTTCAAACTCGTGCGGTGTCATCGAACCTTTCGATAAACCGACGAACTTTCCGTTGACCGCCACCTCCAGCATGCCTTTGACACCGTTGAAACGCACGAAAACGCGTTGTCCCATAAAATGATCCGGAACGTCAAAATCACGTAGATACAGACCGGTCGGATTGTCCGTCTCGGAAATGCCGGGGAAATGATTTTTACGCACATCGATCTGCGGCGGATAACTGTTGGCCAAGTAATAGGGTTTCCCATAGCCTTGAAGTTCCCAAACTCCCGGAACGTTGATCTTTTTGAAATCGGTGAGATCGCTTAACGCATACATATCGGGGGTCGCCGCAACATGTAATGTATCCAAGTAACGCGAATAATAGACAAACGACCATTCCCCATTGAGCGATATCAAGCTTGAGGTATTGTTGGTTTCATACGCTTCTTTGGTTTGAAAAGAAATCCCTTCGAAATGTGCCGGTTGTTTATGGATTTGGATCAACCGAGGATCGAGATGATGCTTGTTTTTCGTGTTCATACGATGTCCCTTCGATGTTTCCTGTCGATTTCACTATAGTCCGATTCCATCGTCCCGTCAATCAAGCCTAAGAATTGGTATACGCAAACAAAAAGCCGCGACGCGGCTTTTGAATATACTGTTTATTGGTTCAATCAAATTTGATTCCGTCCGGTGTGATTTCCGCGATGATGGCCAAGGAAAACAGATCGATGCCCATCGATCGGAGTTCTTTTCCACCGTGCTGAAAACCTTTCTCGATGGCGATTCCGACCCCGACACACGTCGCATCGGCTTGTTTGATGAGTTCCAGTAAACCTTTGACCGCTTGTCCTTCCGCCAAAAAATCATCGATGATCAAGACATGTTCGCCCGGGTTGAGGAAGGGTTTAGATACCACGACGGTAGCATCGCTGTTTTTCGTATAAGAATGGATGATCGTGGAATATACCGAATCAACTTGGACTCTCGAGCCGGCTTTCTTAGCGAAGACGACCGGGACATCGAAATATTGGGCGGTGATCGCGGCGATCGCGATGCCGGATGCTTCGATCGTTAAGATCTTGTCGACTTTGGTACTGAAGAAATGTTGCTTGAATGCTTCTCCCATCTGATTGATAAGCCGGACATCGAGTTGATGGTTGAGAAAGCGATCGACTTTAATGAGATTCCCCTTTAGCACGACCGCTTCGTCACGGATCCGTTGTTTTAACGCATCCATTTTTATTTAACATCCTTGGATAGTAAATCCAAAAGGATTCGCGAAAGTCGTATAGATGCTTGATTGGCCATTTCGACCACACGGGCATGGTCATGCTTGACGGTTTGAATCCCCGTCGCCATGTTGGTGACGACTGCGAACGTTAACACGTCCAATCCCGCATGGTTGGCGGCAATCGTTTCCGGGACCGTGCTCATGCCGATCAGATCACATCCCAAGGTTTTAAAAGCTTGGATTTCGGCTTTGGTTTCATAATACGGACCACTGAAAAACCCATACACACCTTGCTTCAAACTTCCGTCGACCGCAAGCGCTTGATCGATCAAAGATTGCTTGAAAGGTTCGCTCATATCGGGAAAGCGTACGCCCAAGCGTGGATCGTTGACGCCGATCAAAGGATTATTGAACGCGAGGTTGATGAAATCGTTGACCAAGACGATATCCCCGGGGGTATAGCTCGGATTGATTCCACCGCAGGCATTGGTTAAAATCAAGGTTTGAATTCCGAGCGCTTTAAGAACATAGATCGGAAAAACGACTTCCTTCATCGTATATCCTTCATAAAAATGGACTCTTCCCTGCATCGCCAGGATCGGTTTTCCGTTGAGTTTACCGACGATTAATCTTCCTTGATGACCGCTGACCGTCGACTGGGGAAAGTTCGGCAGACTTTCATAAGGAAAAACGATTGTCTCGCTGAGTTGATCGACGACATCTCCCAATCCCGACCCTAAAATGATCGCGGTCTGCGGACGATAGGTACATTGGTTCAGGATGAAGGTTGCGCAAGCCTGGATTTGATCATAATAATCTTTCATGGTTACCTCTTCGGCAAATATTCTGCTTAGTCGTATTATACAGGATTAAAGGACTTTTTCGAAGAAAAAGGCCGTAATGGCCTTTGTTACTTCTTAAAGAATCCACCCAGCAGATTGGACAAATCATCCATCATATCGCCGTCTTTGTCCGCATCCAGCATGTCCGTTACTCCTTCCAAGAGATTGTTTGAACCACTCTTTGAACCAAGTAACCCGCCTAACAATGAACCTAAGCCGGAATCGTTGACCTTGTTTGCTTTTTTCTGTTTGCCAAGACTACTTAAAAGCAAGGGTGCCAACATCGCCAATAACGAACCGACTTGATCGGTTTTTAATCCGGTTTTTATGGCGAGTTTGTCTTCGACCGATTCCGTTTTATCCCCAAGGACATGTTTCAAGATCTTTGCGCCGTCGGCCGTGTCGACATTGCGTAGAAATTTCCCCAAATCATCCGTATCGTCATCCGCGTGTCGGTCCAAGGCTTTCGCCAATGATCCGGCACCATCGGAAGTCGCTGCATTTTTATTCATGGCGCTGACCAAACTCGGGATACCGGTCGAAACAAGTTTGGTAACTTGGTCGGGACGTGCACCGACGGATTTCGACAGAGTATCAAGTAGTTCCCCTTGATTCAGCGACTTCAACAATTCATCAAGCGCGCTCATACAGAACCCTTTCTAATAGAAGACCGCACGCGGTAATTTCTTCGCTTGATCGATCCAATCTTCGATTTGATCCAAGGTCGGAACTTTGCGAACCAATTTCTTTTCTGCGTTGACTTCCACGACTTTGGTTGCGAGATTTTCCGCTTTCCGTCCGGCAAGCTCGACGACTGTGTCGACTCCGGCGGCTTCCAGTAATTCCGCATATTCGCCGGCGATGCCTTTGATACGGAACAGATCGGCATGGTTGATCCACTTCAATACCAATTTTTCACTGATGCCGGTTTTTTCAGCCAGTGCGATACGATCTTTCTTTTGCGCTCCGGCTTCCAAGAGTTTTTCGACCGATTTGATCCCCGCTTCATTCAGTTTCGCTTCATACGCTTCCCCTACACCTTCGATGCTGCTCAATTTTGACATAGTTTAGCTCCTTTCGCTGTGCGTCAAAAATCGATGCTTCTAAGATTCGATGAGAACGTCTATCTGTTTTTAGTATACAACATATTCATCTTTATTCACACAAAGCAACATCCATTATGTATTTTATTGTGAACCCACAAGATTTGAAAGAGTCTTTTCCGATGGGCTTTTTCGTTAACGGAGAACGTTGAATGCCATACCGAAACAAGGTATAATTAACACAAGAATCAAGCTTGGATAATTGCGTTTTTACCCGTATTATCCGATAACCGATCACAATCTAGGACCCTTGTCCTTATGGAGGAAACATGTTCGCACAAGTCAAGCAAGTGTTTATCGACGTGACGCAGATCGAAGAAGCGTCGTTGACGATGGACGCCAGATTAAAGGATGATTTGAAGTATGACTCGCTGACCGTCTTGGAACTGGTCCTTGAACTTGAGAGCGCATTCGAGATAGAGATCGATCCTACGGAAGTTTCGAAGCTTAAGACTTTCGGTGATGTGGTCGCGATGGTACAAGCGAAGAAGTCCGCTTAATGATGGTTGTATGAAAATCGACACGATCCGTCGGATCATCGAACTTTTCGAACAATCCAATGTTTCGAAAATGGAACTCGAACATGCGGATTTTACGATCCGCTTGGAAAAGAAAAACGAAGTACAATTTACGCAGACAGCGTCTTCTTTTCATGATACGAATGTTAACATGGAAGATGAAAATTCAAAGAGCGAATGGATTGTTTCGCCGGTCATCGGGATGTTTTACCAACAACCCGACATGAACCTACCGCCGTTTGTGAGAATCGGCGATTCTGTCCGGGAAGGCGATGTGATCGGGGTCGTCGAATCGATGAAAATCCTCAACGAATTACGTAGCCCGATAAGCGGACGGGTTGCGGAAATCCTCGTCAGCGATCGGACCTTGGTTCAATGCGGACAACCGCTTATGCGGGTCACACGCGATGATTAAGAAACTATTGATCGCCAATCGAGGCGAAGTCGCGCTTCGAATCGGGCGTACATGTCGCGAATTGGGAATCCGGACGGTCGCGATCTACTGTGATTCCGATCGTGACGCGATGCATGTGAAAGCGGCGGACACATCCGTTCGTATCGGTCCGGACAATCTACAGGACAGTTATCTCAACGGACGTGCCATCCTGAACGCCGCATTGACGACAGGGTGCGACGCGATCCATCCGGGATATGGGTTTTTGAGCGAAAATGCGGACTTTGCGGAAGAAGTACGTAATCATGGGTTGATTTTTATTGGTCCGAACACGGAAATCCTGGTTAAAATCCAAAGTAAACTCGACGCCAAACAACTCATGAAGAACGCGGGCATCCCGGTACTTCCGGGTTGTGACAATCCGATCGAAACTCTTTCGGATGCCTTGAAGATCGCCTCGCAGATCGGTTATCCGGTCATTTTTAAACATGTTTATGGAGCCGGTGGTCGGGGCATCCGCATCGCACATAGCGAAGAAGAATGCGCCGAAGCGTTTTATGCTTCGAAAATGGAATGTCAATTCGAACACGCGAAATCGCAAGTCTATCTTGAATCCTATCTTCATCCGGTCAAGCATGTGGAAGTCCAGTTGATCGGCGATGCCTACGGAAATGTCATTCATCTTCATGAGCGTGATTGTACCTTTCAACGTCGACATCAGAAAGTGATCGAAGAAGCACCCTGTGCTTCGATAACGGAAGATTTAAGGCAAACTTTATTTCGTTATGCTATCAGCGCGTTTCAGTCGATCGGCTATGACAATGTTGGGACGGTCGAATTTCTGATCGATGAGAATAAACGACCTTACTTCATGGAAATCAACCCTCGTATACAAGTAGAACACACGATCACCGAGCAAATCACAGGTATCGATCTCGTCCGCCAGCAAATCCGTTGTGCGCAAGGAGATGTTCTAGAACTAACTCAAGCCGATATTCAAATCAAAGGCGTTGCGATCGAATGTCGCATCAACGCGGAAGACCTCGCACAGGAATTTCGACCGGAACCTGGTCGAATCGATTTCGTGCACTTGCCTAACGGAAACCATGTCCGTACCGAGAGTATGCTTGTTGAAGGTATGGTTCTTTCACCGATGTTTGATCCGATGATCGCCAAAGTGATTACCTCAAACAAGACTCGAACATTGGCGATACGGGATATGTTGAAGGCGTTGGATGAAACCTTGATCCATGGCGTCGCCACCAACATTCCGTTTCTAGCGATTGCTACTAGATCACACGCTTTTACGTGTGGGGAATATGACTCGAGACTTGCCCCGAAATGTGCCGCGCAAGCGGTTTTGGAAGCACAAGAGAAAACAATCAAACCTAAAATTTCGGTTTCCATACGTATTAAAACCAGCGAAGGACATTGTCTGAAATGTAACGGGTCATTGCGTTTGAGTGAGATTCCGATTCACCAGAACGTATGTCCGGCATGTGGCCATCATCACCGGTTGGATGCGTGGACTCGTATCCGCCTGTTGACTGATCCGCATACCTTTCAAGAACTCTATGACGATGTACGGATCTCGTTTGCGGAACTTGACGCGGACTATCAAGTGAAATTTCTGACGGCACAGAAGAACACCGGGCTTTGCGAAGCGATCGTGTGCGGAGAAGCTCAAATCGACGAAATTCCGGTCGCGATCGGCGTCTTGGACGCTGCCTTCATGATGGGAAGCATGGGACAAGTCGTCGGCGAGAAAATCACACGTTTGATCGAACATGCGCAAACATCGCATCTTCCGTTGATTCTCGTAAGCGCATCCGGCGGAGCCCGCATGCAGGAAGGGATTCTGGGGTTGGTTCAAATGGCGAAGATTTCATCCGTACTCGCGAAATTCAACGAAAGTAAAGGTCTGTTTATTTCCGTCTTGACCGATCCGACGACCGGAGGCGTTAGCGCCAGTTTTGCGCTTGCGGGGGATATCCACCTGGCGGAACCGAACGCATTGATCGGATTTACCGGAAAACGCGTGATCGAACAGACGATGCATACATCGCTTCCCGATGATTTCCAAACGGCGGAATTTCTTCATGCGAGAGGTTTCATCGATCAAATCGTCCCGCGCCAACAATTAAAATCGACATTGGGCACAATCCTGCGACTGCATACATCCCACACCAACGATGCTTTAATAACGTTGGAAGGTGATTCCGAAGTAAGAACTCCCATCGAAAAATCCGCTTGGCAACATGTTCTTGCGGCACGTGATTTTAAGCGACCGAAAGCCTCCGATATCTTACCTTATTGGATCGAAAATTGGATCCCGCTTGCGGGCGACCGTTGTTTCGGGGAGGATCCGGCGTTGATCGGCGGAATCGGTTCGCTCATGGGGATGCCGATTACGGTCCTCGCCTTCAATAAAGGACATACGCTCGAAGAGAATCAGAAAAACAACTATGGCATGTTGATGCCTGAAGGATATCGCAAAGCGATCCGACTCGCCAACCAAGCCGCGAAGTTCAATCGTCCCGTGTTGACGATCATCGACACCCCCGGAGCGTATCCTGGAAAGGAAGCGGAAGAACGCGGACAAGCCGCAGCGATTGCGGAATGCATGAAGACATTTGCTTCGTTGTCTGTACCAACGATCGCGATCGTACTCTCGGAAGGCGTGAGCGGTGGAGCCTTGGCATTAAGCGTCACCGATAAAATATTTATGTTTGAAAACGCGGTGTATTCAATCATTACCCCGGAAGGATATGCCAGTATCCTTTGGAAGGATACCTCAAAAACCGCGCAAGCCGCAAAAAACCTCAAGCTCACCTCAAACGACTTGTTAAACCAAGGAATCATCGATGGAATCCTTTTCGAACATGAAATGGAAACCGACTTTCCTAAGTTTTTGGATCGAGTTAAACACAAGATCTTCCATGCGTTTACGCAACTTCAAGCGATGAGTGAGACTTCTCGCAGGGAAGCTCGCGATCGTAAGTATCGAAACATCGGGAAGAACCTTCTATGAAATCGAATGTTCCAACTCCCCTCGATCGATTCAACCTAACTTTCCCCTTAATCCAAGGCGGTATGGGAATCGGGATTTCACGCGGAGCCTTAGCCGGCGCCGTCATGCGCGAAGGTTGTATCGGTGTGATCGCATCCGCTCAACTGGGATATAAACATCCTCGATATCGTGAAAATCCGTACCAGTACGATCTTGAAGCGTTGGAACACGAAATCAAAATTGCCCGACAAACGTCTTCTGGGAACGGAATGTTAGGTGTCAATCTGATGGTCGCATCGCGTCGTTATCCGGACTATGCCCGTGCCCTCGGTAAGATGCCGATCGATATTTTGTTTTGCGGAGCGGGCTTTCCGTTGGATCTGCCGGAATACGTAACCAATCCCAAAATCCTACTTGGCGTTATCCTATCCAGTGCCAAAGTGCTTACATTATTATGCAACGTTTGGGATAGGAAATACACCCGGATTCCGGATCTTGTGGTGTTTGAAGGATGCGCTGCCGGCGGTCATCTTGGTTTTACGCGTGAAGCGATCGAAAACAACACATGCGAATCAATCGAAACAATGCTTGAAAAAAGCAGAGAAACAATCGACTTTTACCAATCGAAATACAAGAAAAGGATGTTGGTTTATGTTGCGGGTGGAATTCATGATGGTTACGATATGAAACATTATCTTGATCTTGGAGCGGACGGCATGCAATTGGGCACACGGTTTGCGGTGACCGATGAAAGTTCAGCCCATCCCTTAATCAAACAACGGTTGGTTGCGTGTGTAAAAGAAGAAATCCGGTTGACGAAAAGTCCTTCCGGTATGGTCGGACGTTGCCTTAAGACTCGCTTTGCGGAAGAAATCAACAATCAAACCGAAAACATCTCCGTGAACGATTGTATCGGATGCTTACGAAACTGCGACCCGAACGATACGCCATTTTGTTTGTATGACGCCATTATCACGGCGATGCGGGGCGATATCGAAGCCGGGATGATCCTGTGCGGTAGTCAAGCGTATCGTATCGATAAGACATTGAGTGTAAAAGAGCTGATTGATGAACTTCGTCAATCGTTGAAGGATGCTTATGGAAAAGGATAACATCGGGTTCTTGTTTGCGGGACAAGGTACGCAGTCGGTTGGTATGGGTCAGGATTTTTACGAAACGTATCCTTTGATACGACCCCTCTACGAAAAAAATGATTTGGACTTCGATCTGAAAGATCTCTGCTTCAATGGACCTCAGTCGCTGCTGAATCAAACGGAATTTGCGCAGCCTGCCATTTTATTGACATCGATCGTCATCGCCACAATGCTTGATCATCATGACATTCAACCACGGATGATCGCAGGCTTCAGTTTAGGCGAGTATAGCGCATTGACGTATGCGCAAGCGCTGGATCATAAGCAGAGTCTGCAAATCGTCCATCAACGCGGGAAACTGATGTCTAACGCGCTGAACGGAAAAAATACCGCGATGCTTGCCCTAATCAACCTGGAAGGATCGATCGTCGAGGAAATCGTCAAGCAAGCACGTACTGTGGGAATCTGCGATATCGCAAGTATCAATTGTCCCGGACAGATCGTCATCAGCGGTGACGTCGAAGCTCTCAACGTTGCGAAAAAACGCATCAAAGAACACAAAGGATTGGCGATCCCGGTGAATGTTTCCGGAGCGTTCCATTCGCGTTGTTTATCGGAAGCTGAGGAACCCTTACGGCGACTCTTGGAGGACATATCCTTTCAACTCCCAATCATCGATATCGTACGCAATTTGACCGGAACGATTGACCCTTCGGATTCGGTTGAAACGTTGGTAAAGCAGATGACGTCAACTGTTAGATTCGAAGCATCGATCCGAACGATGATTCGTCATGGGATTCGCACTTTCATCGAAATCGGACCCGGAGAGGTCTTGGCGGGATTTGTCCGCAAGATCGATCCCACCGTACAAACGTTCAGTATTCAAAATGTCGAAAGCCTACAACGGCTTTTGGAGGAGATGAAATGAGTCAACCTGTCGCTCTGGTTACCGGAGCAACGCGCGGGATCGGAAAAGCGATCGTGATCGAACTGGCCAAACAAGGCTTTGACGTCGTGATCCATTATCGCGCATCCCATCTTTTAGCGAAATCCGTCGAAGTTGAATGTCAACGATTGGGTAGGCAAACCTTGCTTACGCAGTGTGATGTGCGCGATGAATCCGCCGTCAAACAAATGATCAAGGAAGTACTTGCGCGCTTTGGACGAATCGATGTCTTGGTCAACAACGCCGGCATCACAAAGGACGGGTTGTTGGTGAGTATGACTTCGAGTGATTTTAGTGAGGTCGTGGATGTCAATCTCAAAGGAACATTCAACGTAACGCACATCGTCGCGAAAGAGATGATGAAGGCGAAATGTGGTTCGATCATCAATATCACATCGATCGTGGGAATCGACGGGAACGCGGGACAAGCGAACTACGCAGCTTCGAAAGCCGGTATCATTGGTTTCACCAAATCCGTCGCCAAAGAACTTGGCGGATTCAATGTCCGATGTAACGCTATAGCCCCGGGGTACATTCAAACCGATATGACCGACATTCTGGATGAATCCGTTAAGTTACAGTTACTTTCAAATATCCCGCTAAAACGCGTCGGACGTCCTCAAGACGTCGCCAACGTGGTCGCTTTTCTCGCAAGCGATGCATCGGATTACATGACGGGTCAAGTATTAAGAATCGATGGCGGTAAGTCCATTTAAGGAGGGTGTTTATGCGTCGAGTTGTCATCACCGGCATGGGGTTGGTTACCCCGCTTGGAAGCGATGTGGATACGGTGTTTCAACGTGTCGTGAACGGGGATTGCGCCATCGGTCCGATCACCCGCTTCGATACGGCGGAGTTTCGTGTCAAACTTGCGGCGGAAGTGAAGGAAACGGACTTATCGTCCGATTTTTCGGCGCGTGAGTTGAAGTTCAGCGATCGGTTTACCCAATTCGCCCGAATTGCGGCACGTCAGGCAGTCCGACACGCCAACCTGGATATCTCAGTATTGGATTCACGTCGATTCGGTGTAATTCTCGGTACCGGGATCGGCGGACTTGAAACGACGGAAAAAGCGATGGAAAGCATGCGCAGTTCACCGGCGAAGATATCACCTTTCTATATTCCGATGTCCTTGGTCAACTTAGCAGCCGGAAGCGTCGCGATCGATAATCAAGCCCATGGACTCTGTAGTTGCGTCGTGACCGGTTGCGCCGCCGGAAGCAGCGCCATCGGGGATGCGTTTCATCGGATCAAATTCGGCTTTGAGGATGTCATGATCGCCGGGGCCAGCGAAGCTTCGATCACTCCGTTGGGAGTCGGTGGTTTTATGGCGATGCGTGCCTTACATGAAGGCGACGATCCGAATCGTGCCAGTATTCCTTTCGATAAACAACGCTCTGGGTTTGTGATGGGGGAAGGTGCAGGAATACTTATTCTAGAGGAGTTGACGCATGCGACGGGTCGCAATGCGGTCATTTATGCGGAAATCATCGGGTATGGAACCAGTTGTGACGCTTTCCATATTACCGCACCGGCGCAAGACGGAAGCTGGATGGCGAATGCCATCGCGGATGCGCTTACGGAAGCGGAAATCAAACCAAGCGATGTCGATTACCTCAATGCGCATGGGACAAGTACGCCGTTGAATGATGTTACGGAAAGTAAAGCGATCCATCTGGCATTTCAAGAACATACGAAACTTTTACCCGTTTCTTCGACGAAATCCCACATGGGGCATTTATTGGGAGCGTGCGGTAGCGTCGAAGCGATATTGAGTATTAAAACGATCCTCGAGGGAATCATTCCGGCGACGATCCATACGCAAGAATTGGATCCGGAAGTCGACCTAAACATCGTGGTCAAAGAATCTCGAAAGAAAGCAGTACGAATCGCGATGTCGAATAACCTTGGATTTGGCGGTCATAATGTCTCGCTGATTTTCAAAAAGTGGGAAGACCGATGATTTACGATCGCAAGCAAATCGAAGCGTTGCTTCCCCATCGCGGATCGATCCTTTTGGTCGACGAAGTAATTGAAATAAGCGATGATTTTATCCAAGCTCAAAAGACATTCATCGCAAGTGATCCCTATTTCGAAGGACATTTCCCAAATCGGCCGATCCTTCCGGGCATCTATATCGTCGAAGCGTTGGCCCAAACCGGGGCGATCTTGGTTTACCATCGATCGGAATATATCGGTAAATTTGCGCTCTTGGCCGGGATCGATTCAATGCGGTTTCGCAAACCGGTATCACCCGGAGATACCTTGACTTTAGAAGCCACATTAATCAAATTACGTCATGACTTTGGTATCGCCAAGGTTACGGCGCGAATCAAGGAAGAAATCGTGGCGGAAGGCGAAATTCGATTTGTGATCACAAACTAAAAAGAGGAACAGAATTCCTCTTTTTTCGCGGAATAAGTTTGTATCCTAAATCATCGTATAGCCACCGTCGATGGCCAAACATTGTCCGGTGATATAACTGGCACCCGGAGAACATAAGAAGGAAATCGCGGCGACCAAATCTTCGTCATGACCCAATCTTCCCAGAGGAACGGACTTGACGTATTCTTTCAACGCGAACTCAGGAAACACACTTTTGGTCGTCTCGGTGTCGATGATCCCCGGCGCGATCGCGTTGACCTGGATCCCGAGCGCTCCGGCTTCTTTGGCGAGGGCTTTCGTAAATCCGATGACACCGGCTTTTGCGGCGGAATAGTGGGTGAATCCGACCCCTCCGACACGTCCGGATACCGAAGCGATATTGATGATTTTTCCCTTTTTCTTCTTCAACATATAGTTGTATACGGCCTGGGTCGCAAGGAAGGTTCCGGTCAAATCGATATCGATGACTTTGCGCCATTCTTTTTCACTCATATCCTCAAAGAGACTGACCGGGAAATATCCCGCATTATTGACCAAGACATCGATTTTCCCGTACTTCGCGTAAACTTCTTTCGCCATGGCTAACGTGGACTCCGAAGATGTGACATCGCAATGGACCGCCATCCCGTTCTTCGTCGGTAAAAGTTCGATCGCTGCCTGTGCAGCAATTAGGTTGATGTCCGCGATAATGACTGTCGCACCTAAAGATTCAAGGTGCTGGGATATTTTCAAACCGATGCCTTGAGCCCCACCCGTCACGATGATGACTTGGTTCTCGTGTAGTTTATCCATCGTCATTTCCCTTCGGGGGTATCGGTAAGATCCGCCACGACTTCGTCGACTTCGACGTAGTCACGTTCTTCCGCATGCAAGGCCGAAACATATCCGTCGACCGTGGCTTCGATAAAGATCGTGATCTTATCGGTCGCGGCTTCACAGAGTTTGTCTCCGACGTTGACTTTATCCCCGACATTGACATACCATTGGCGGATCTTAATGCGTTTTACGCCCTCTGCGAACATCGGAACTCGTACTTCGGTTTTCATAATTAAATTTCCTTTCACGTGTCGTTATTGAATGATTTCGGTAGAAAATACTTGATTGAATTCACGTATAAAGTCCTTCTTGATTTGATTCAGATCGACCTTTTCGACCCCCAACTTACGCATCGAGGTCACGCCCTTGTCTCTAATACCGCACGGAATGATGTAGCCGAAGTGCGACAGATCCGGATTTACGTTGATCGAAATTCCATGGCGGGTGATCCCGTGTTCGACGGCGATTCCCGTCGCGGCGATTTTCTCGTCGCCGACCCAAACCCCGCTGTATTCATCGATGCGATGACAGTGGATCCCATATGTTTCCATGATGCGGATGACGACCTCTTCCAAGTTACGAACATATTGGTGGACAGTCAAATTGAAATCGCGTAAATGAAGGATTGGAGAAACGACAAGTTGCCCAGGACCGTGATATGACATGTCGCCTCCACGATCTACCGGTTGTACGGTGATACCTGCGGAAGCGAGTTGGCGCGGCGAAGCCAATAAATGTTCGTCGAAACTTCCGCGTCCGACGGTGATGACCGGATAATTCTCTTGAAACACGATCGTATCCGCTTTTTCTCTGCGATAGCAAGCTTGATGGATCGAAAGTTGGATCGCGTATGCCGCTGCGTAATCCGTCAATGCGAGATCCACGACTTGAATGGAT
The DNA here is from genome assembly GCA_942492825.1 of uncultured Erysipelotrichaceae bacterium. Classification (GTDB taxonomy): domain Bacteria; phylum Bacillota_I; class Bacilli_A; order Erysipelotrichales; family Erysipelotrichaceae; genus GWE2-51-13. The sequence continues at coordinate 1,125,654 of OW818635.1, forward strand.
ATCATTACCCTTCCCTCCATCTAAATGTACATGAGGATGCCCGTGGTTTTGACTCGGTCATCCTCATGTTCGTCGTTTTTTCTAAATGATGAAGCAATACCGAATCAAACTTATTTCATCGCTTCTTTCGCGATCGCTTGAAGATCGGTATTCAATTGCGCGAAGATGTAGATCGGTCCGCAACCAGGATAGTACGTGACTTTCTTGGCGAGTTTGGCGGCTTTGCGTACATTGTCGGCAGATTCGAATTTTTCCCAGCAGTCTCCACAAATAAATACGTTTTTCCCGATGGCATCTTCCGGAAGCATGTCAGGAACGCCGCCGGCGATAACGAGGACTTCGCCCGCCGCTTTGAGGAATTCAGGAATATTGACGCCGGTATTAACAAACGAATCCAACGCACCGCGAACGTTCGCGAAGCAACCCGGGCAAGTTTGTTGCATGGCGCAGGTGATACCTTCGTACATGCCGACCGGATCGTTATTCGGACGTTTGAAATGTTTCTGGACAGCCGCTAACGGTTCTCCGACGATGTCGATGTTCTTCAAGTTGATTTCGCCCAAACCTTGGGTGCCGGCGCAACGGATCGCGGGGACTTCCATCGGATCGAAACCCATGACGGAGCAGGTAACCGCATCGCCCGCGACGGTATCGGCGGAAGCGATGATCAAGTTCATTTCGACTGGAGTCCCGGCATGCGGGCCTTGGCCTTCCATGGCGATGATCGAATCATAAATGACTAAGTCGGCTTTACGGATTCTGTAGGTATCGGCGAATTTCTGGCCGAGTTCGGTACGGTGCGCGCCTTGTTGCTGGGCGGACGGGTGACGGTTCGGGATAATCCCGTTCCAGTTTTTCAAACCGAGCGTAACGACGCCGGCGATATGGACTTTCATCTTCGGTAAGTTAATGACGACATCCGCATCCAAGAAAGGTTTGAAAACGGCGGCGTGTTTGAAGACGCGTGCTCCGGGGATATCGACTTCGACGACTTCTTCTTCGTCGAAATAGATGATCTTATCGGCTCCGCCGCGACGGGAGGCTTCTTCGAAACCGGAAGCTTCAAACGCCGGACGAGCTTTACCGACATGCATGCCGAGCGAAGGATTATCGCCGACCCAAACTTCTTTGGCTTTGGTGTTTTCTTTGAAGTAGGAAATTACCGCTTCCAGCGTACGCGCGTCAACGACGGCGAAGCTTTCCTGCGGGGCTTGGAAGGCGAGATTCGGTTTAATCAATACGGTTTGGCCTTCTTTGATGATGTTGTCAGGCGAACCGATGGCGAGTTCGACGGCTTTCTTGACGGCGGCTTTGATCTTGGCGACATCTTCATCCGTGCGGGTGAACTTTCCGGCTAAAAACGGAGCGTTTGTCGGCAGGGAGTCACATCTGACGATTGCTACTTTAGGTTTGCTCATAATTCCTCCTCCAAGTTAATGGTTATGGTGTAATCCGTTTGAAATCAAGTGCATTTCGCAACTTCGTCGGTAAACCGAATCACCGCTTTCTTTCCTCGCTCCCTTCCATGTTGTGGCGATTTGGCATTTTGTACGAAATGGCGATGGCTGCACAGACTTTCCAAAACAACAACAATAAACGACTCGCATTGCGTACGACGCGTTGCACTGAAAATCGCGTCTGCGAATCTTAAAACGATATTCATTATTGCGATTCAAAGCGGTTTGGATACTAAGAAAATTCGAAGTCAAAATTCGATGAATTCCGAGACGATCTTCTACAAAACCGTTTTCAATGATGCGACTTCTCTTATCTACGTTTATACTTTAACACTTCCGATTTTTAGATTCAAGGCGATTTTGGGTCATATTCATGGAAACTTCACATGGTAAGGAACAATTTCAGACATGATTCAAATTCATAGCATCGGAGTCGCAATATTTACCATTTGAGAATCAACTATCAATCATTTAAGCAATTATTACTATCAAGATTCTTGTCTATTTTTTATCCTTTTCTCATATAAAAATCCGTCCTAATGACGGATTTTATGTTCTATCGATCAACTTTAGTTCGCGTTTCAGGATAAATCGAGTCGGTTTAAACTGATACAAACAGATCGATGAAATTGCCGCTTCAAATGGCATGAACTTCTCCTTGATGATCGGCAATGCCTTAAGTATCACCTCATCATCCTCGATCAACATCGTCACATGCGGGCTCCATGGTTCTTCGTTTGATGGAAGAGCTTCCTGGATTTCGAGCAACCGATGGTTTACGACCGGTGCGATAAATGCGACCCGTAAGCTAAATAGTCCGATATTGCCTAGTGTTACCGAAATCGGATTTAACGAATCAGCGATTTCGTTGATCCTTGAAATAAGTGATTCTTCCATATCCGGTTCATAGATGCCCAACGTGACATGGTTGGGCAGGTTCTTGGACTGACGACCTTTAAATCCGGCTTGTTTCAAAGAAACGCGGATTGCATCGAGCTTTTCATCGGTTTGCGGATCGAAACATGCCATCACACACAGAAACGTCCCATTCATAAGGCGGTTTTCTTCAAGATGCGTTGATATTCAAGGATATATAAAACAAACGCGGTGACGATCGATATGCAACATACCAGAATCAACGCGTTACCCAACGCAAGCGGCATATCGTAATAAAGAATCATCAAGATCGAACAGAAATACAGGATAACCGTATTCATCTTACCGAACCAGCGGGCTCCGTGATTTTCTCTCGTACGTTTCAAGACAACGATTCCGGCAATCGATAAGTAAGTTTGTTTCAATATGAATAAAACCAAAGCTAAAATAATTAACGGGAATCGTTCCAACAGACTGATTAAGATCATCAGTTGAGTCACTTTATCGGCGATCGGATCTAGAATTTTGCCAAGTTCGCTGACACTGTCGAAGCGTCGTGCGATTTGACCGTCCAAGATATCCGTCAGTCCGGAAATGACCAAGACAAATACCGCATAAAGAACATCGTTATAGGACCTGGCATGGGTATATACATACCAAAAAACCACGGCCAGGATCAGTCGAAACAGGCTGAGGAAATTGGGGATCGTGAAAATCTTGGCCGGTCTGAAATCTTCCTTCTTCATGCGTCCACCCCCTGGCGATGCATAGCGGTGAAGATCGGTCTACGTCATCTCTATTATAATCGATTTTATCGCTTCTATCGAGTCTTGGTTCAACAAAACAAATGTCTTTCGAAGGTTATTTATGACGCCATCGATAGTATTCTTCGTCTTTTGCTTTATCCGGTTCCGCTTCGTCCTTTTTGGTATACCGCACGAATTCCGCCGATCGATACAACTCCTTAAAGTCGTTCAAATCGATCGAAGATCGCATGACATCGTTTTTCATAAGGATTCGTTCCCCGTTAAAACCGAAATAGGTTTTCCGAGGTCGTAATACAACGACGATTTCCCCTTGTTTAAGTAGGTTTACGACGATTTCAATATCCGTAATTTTCTCCAAGTCGATCTCCCCTTTCGGTTTAACATGACATCATTCATGAAAACGAAAGCCGTAGTTCGGCTTTCGTTTTCGGATTATAGTCCTAACAACTGTTTTTTCTTCGCTTCGAATTCTTCTTGCGTAATGATTTGTTGGTCAAGCAATGCTTTAAACTTTAAAATCTCATCGGCAGCCGAACCATTGGTTACGACCGTTTCTTTATGTTCCTCTTCAACCTGGTAATCCAACACTTTGTTTTGAACGAAGTTATGTACATAATGCATCTTGTTTGCCATTTCCTTGGCAAGCGGTAGCGATGCGCCATTGAATTTAAATATACTTTCCAATGTAAATCCCGAATACTGATCTCTAAGCCGTTTCAAGTTGATCGGATAATGGAATTCGATGAATCCAGGTTTCCATCCTGTACAGTTTAGAAACTCGATCGACGTGATTTCGTGAAAGAAGAGCGAATTCTGATCGATATCCTCCTGCGTCATTTTTTTCAACTGCTTCTTTTCCGCTATGAACACGCGATCTTCATAGACGCGTAAGACATAATCGTTATTCCCTTTGATTTCAAATTTCGGTTCCATTTTTCCTCGCTTACTTTAGCATTTTACCAAACGCCGTAATTTCGTAAATTCATTATACACCAACTCTTCGTTTATCGGTGAAGTGTTACGGATTGTGAGTGGTTAACAATGAAGTTTCTCTAAGCTCTTCTGATACTAAAGCATCTCGCTTTTTTTATGAAAGTGGTCGATTTAACCAACTCCACGTTACGTAGACCGATTCGTTTTTCCGTAGCGTGACGCGACTTTCGTATGATACTATACTTTGTGTGAGGTAAATCAACATGGAAAACAAAAACATCGCGTCACTGATCGCTTCCCGACGTAAAGCATTGGGAATGACCCAACAAGCCTTAGCCGACAAACTTCACATCACAAACAAAGCCATATCGAAATGGGAAACCGGTGAAGGATTACCGGACATCAGTATCCTTCGAGATTTGGCGCTCGCTTTGGAAATCAGCGTCGATGAATTGTTGAATGGCGTTCAGGCGGAACTCGTCACCGAAAAGACAAACTCATTAAGCAATCACTCAAATAAAATCCGAATCTTTCGCATCGCAGCCCGTACATCTCTGTTGCTTCTGTTTATGCTCCCCTTCGTCAGTGTCCCACTCTCGCAAGTAATGCCGGAATGGCTGGGTATCGGAAGCATCTTCGACTCGGTTTTCGGAAACTCGCTTCAAGCATCGATCTCGGGATTTGAATGGATGTTGACGATCTCTTTTCCCGGAATACTTCTAATTCTCACATTTATCAGCCAACTTACACTCTTACTTTTGGATGTTATCCGCCAAATCGAACATCCCTCATACCGCAAATGGATCCGCTGGACAAATCTAACTTTCGTTCTGATCGCTTTGGTACTGGTGGGGTTCTGTTTGATAAACTCATTGACGATTCAAATCGGATTGATCTTGTTTGTTGTATTTACCTTAAGTCTAGGGCTACAAGAATTACGAAGCCCGCGTTTAGTCAAACATTAAATAGTAGAAAGACCCAATCGTTAAGTTGGGTCTTTCTTTAAATTTCGATATAAACACAAAAAAAGGTTGGACATGTCCAACCCTTCTCGCATTTAGATTTTGGTAATCTTGCGTGCTTGTAGGCCACGATCGCCTTCGACCAAGTCGAATTCGACATCAGTGCCTTCTTCGATGTTCTTGAATCCGTCCATTACTAATTCTGAGTAGTGGAAGAATACATCGCGATCGTCGGGCAACTTGATGAACCCATAACCTTTTTCTTTGTTAAACTTTTTTACTTTGCCTTGCATTATAAACCTATACCTTTCCTGTGGTAGTCGAAGCTACACTGTCATTATAACTTCTTCACGGAAGAATACAACTGATTTAACTAAAATATCCTTAAAAGCGCTTGAATTCACATATTTCAGACGCTATTTCGGTGAAAAGCGTTCTCTTGTATGTTTACAAACGATCATTTTCTTCAAATTGATGAGTTATCCCAGCGGATCCGGTAATAAGACATCACGGATTTTGGAGATTGCCTTGTTATATTCATCCATGAAATACTTGATCGTTAAGATCACAGGTCCGAATCGATCGAATCCTTCGAGGTTCAAGGAACCTTCGGTATACGCTTGTTTGAAAGGTTCAAGTCGAAGTAAGTAAGCCAATGTATCTTCGCTTACCGGGATGCTCATATGATCTTTGATCTCAACATCGCATTCCGCAAACCGTTTCTGCCATTTCGCGGGGATGGTCATTAGGATATCTCCGCCGATAAACTCGGACCAGTGAAGTTGGTGACGGTAATACGCGACCAATATCTTCGTTTCATATTTCCGCTCTTTGAAGATTTTGCATATTTTTTTACAGATCGCAACTCCGCCCCAATTAAACGTATCCGGCGGCAGTACGATGTTTTTAGAATCGGCATAATTCTTCAGCCAATCATCCTGCATGCCCAACAGTACCGCGCATACCGGATTCAGGTTCTCGTTTGAAAGACCTTCCGAAGTTCTGCGTGACATCCCACGATGGATGGCTTCAGCTGCCGCGATCGCTTGATCAACGCTGAAACATAAGGTCGCCATGACGCTGACACCGCGATAGGTCGCTTCTTCCATGGCACGAATCCCACCGGATGTGGAGGGTATCTTGACTTGCATATTGGGACCGCAGGCATCGACTTCAAGCGCCATTCGAACCATGCGCTCGGTGTTATTGTAGTCGTAGATCGAAGTCTGAATCGCGAATCTTCCTTCTTTCGGATTGCCTTGTTCCCATAACGGTAGGAGGACTTTACTGCGTTCTTTTCCCATTCGTAACGTCCACGCCCATGCGGTTTCATGGACGGTATATTCGGGGTGTTCGCTTTGGATTTTTCGAATGACATCGATGTGCCGACTTGCGGGTTCATCGCACATCATACGTGAAACCCAGGTCGGACTGGTGGTGATTCCTGTGATCCCTTGTGTCAATCCGTATTCGTGATGTTCGATATGGAACGAATCGGTCCAGAGTTTTGTTTGGGGAAATCTCTCCCGCATTTCGATCAATTTGCTTTTCATGATATTCCCTCGCTTTGTTCGATCGGCGTTACGTGTCGGTAAAATATAGTTATTTTTCAAATGTTTCAAACGAAATGTTTAACAAGATTTGAGATCTCGTTTCCCTGATTTGTACGCATATACCGTTCACATTCTACAAAAATCGATCCATTCTAGTTTGATAACAAGTCATTAATCTTAATGATCTTACAGCCATTACTTTCATAATAGCGTAACATTTCGTCAATTTTCCTTTTATCATAACTGGTAATGCAATCGGATATGACATCGACACCATAATTTTCTTTACGTAAGTTGTAGCAGGTTGATTTAACACAAGCAACAGCATCCGCACCTGTTATGTAGAAATCACTGATTTCATTTATGCGAATGAAGTCCGAAAACGCTTCACTCGTTAAAGCGTTTCCCTTATATTTCGTAAAAACATTTTTTGATACTATTTTCAAATCAGAAACGAGTTCGGCTCCATGGGTATCGGTTTTGAAAGTCCTTGTTCCGGCTGATAGATTTTCATGCCTTATATAAATAACATGAATATCATTGTTTACTGCCCAATCGATCGCATTATTGATATTGCCAATAACCTCTTTGTAATTCTTTGTTATGTCATTTTGAATATCGATGATTACTAAGGCTTTTTTCTGCATGGTGTTTCCTCCTCATAGGTGAAAAGATTTCCGAATAGTCGTTACAAGTGTTGTTGGGTAGATATATGAAATAGTTACCGAATTTCCCTTTCGCATATCTGGTTTCTTGGAACTGAAATCGATACTGCTGAGTTTCCATATTGAAATCATATGCTTTTTCAAGTCAATAAAGCAACCATCTTTCAAAATTGACCTATGAATTTTTGAAGTTCTCTCCAAATAAGTTTCACTTGGACAAATTGATATAAAAAAAGCCTTTTTGAGAGGCTTGGTTTGAATCATGGTGCCGTCACGGAGAATCGGACTCCGAACTGAGCATTACCATTGCTCTGTTTTACCATTGAACTATGACGGCGTTGCCTAAACATAATACCCAAAAACGAATCAAAAATCAAGAGTTAATCGCAGATTTAGGAACTTTCAACCAAGAACCGAAAATTAACTTTCGGGTCATTGCACAGAACGTTCGAAAAACGACGATTGACTTTCAACAAACACTTAAAAACAACTGCCCGCCAAAGGCGGGCAGGAATGTTTAGAGAAACTTCTTCAAGCTTTGATAGACACGTGCGATCGGTAATCCCATGACCGTGTAGTAGTCTCCGATGATGCCTTTGATGAAGAGCGCGCCTTTGTCTTGGATGCCATAGGCGCCGGCTTTGTCCAAGCAGACTTTCGAATCGACATATTTCTTGATCTGTTCTTCGTTGAGTTCAAAAAACTCGACTTCGGTCACGCTATTGAATGCTTCCGAGGATCCCGGTCCGATCACACAGACGCCGGTGATGACTTGGTGTTTCCTTCCGGAGAGTTTCCGTAACATTTCGATCGCGACCGGAGCTTCGACGGGTTTCCCCAACACTTCGCCGTCGATGACGACGATCGTATCCGCACCGATGACCACCGAGTCCGGATGTTTCGCAAATACTTCCTGCGCCTTGCGTGTCGCAAGGTCGGTCACGGCCAGTTCCAGGGGCAAATCCGTACTAAGGGTCTCGTCGACTTGCGGGTTGACGATCGTAAATGGGATTTCGCATAAAGCCATCAATTCTCTGCGGCGCGGGCTTTGACTCGCCAAGATCAGTTGTTTGTACATAGATCCCCCTTCTTAACTCCATCATTATACCTTAAAGTTGCGAAACTTCACGTGAAAAATGCTTAGGAATTTATCAGGAGATGTAGACCTTTTTCGTCAAAGAGATAAACCGTCTTCATCACGTTGCGTAAGAACCGTCGATCGTGCGAAACCGCCAGGATCGCGCCATGGAATTCGCTCAACATGGCTTCGATGACCGGCAAGGTCAACGGGCTGAGATTACGCGTCGGTTCATCAAGGATCAAGAGGTCGGCATCGCTGAAGACAAGATGCGTAAAGAGGATCTTTGCCTTCTGTCCTTGCGAACATCGTTCGATCGGTTGATTCATTTCTTCGGGGGTAAACTTCAAGTTGCCAAGGTAGGTCATGATTTTCGTGTGTTCTTCCTTGGTCTTGGCGATCGTGAGAAATTCGACCGCGCTTTGGTTCAATGGTAGTAGGCTTTCGTAGTTCTGAGGCATCATCACCACATTCGTTCCACGCCTTTTCGCGGCTTGTTGAAGATGGTTGAGATAGGTCGTCTTTCCGGATCCGTTATCCCCGATAATACCGATACGGGCTTGCCCAAAGATTTGTAGGGAGAGATTGACGGAAAGGACGCGTTCTTTGATGATCAATTGATCGAGCGTATCGTCCAATAGGCAACGTTGCCCATAAATCGAAGGTTGGTTGGTAAAGGAGAGATTGATTGCTTCTTCGGGATCAGGTTTCTTGATCTTCTCGACATTGTCCAGACGATCCCTTACCGCTTTCAGGTTCTTGATTTTTTTCTTCAACAATCTCCCCCCGGAAGGATTCTGCCGGGTGATGGTCGCCTGAGCGTGTTCGACTTTCTGATAGATCTGACGCCATGTTTGAAGTTGCTTCTCATATTGCGCTTTCTGCTTGTTTGAGAGCGTTGTTTGACGTTGGATCATATCTTGACGACTCGCGACATAATCGTCGTATCCGACCGATGCCAAGGTCCATAGCGGTACCGTCTTGCGTTGCGTCTGTTCCAAATGCAGGATTCGGTTGGCGCAATGTTGCAGCAGGGTTTCGTCATGCGAAACAAAGAGGATCGGTACTTCGCTCTGTCGGATGAACTCCTCAAACCATTCCAATGTTGCAAGATCCAAGTCGTTGGTCGGTTCGTCCAATACCAAAAGTTCGGGCTGATTTACCATTAACCGCACAAGTTGTATTTTAACCCGCTCGCCGCCGCTAAATCGACTTAATGGTTCATCAAACCTTGCTTCGGGTAATTGGACGTGTAGCTTATTTAGCTCGCGTTTTACCTCAGGCAACAAACTGTAATCGATCTCGCCATTAGAATCACGTAACAAGAAATCTCCGGCAGTTTCGTTGCATTCAGCTTGGTTTTGGGGAAGATAACCGATTCGCAAATCATTGATGATTTGTCCTTCCACGATCATCGTGTCGAAGACTTGAGATGGATCCGCAATCAATTTACATAAGGTGCTTTTTCCGTTCCCTTCTTCGCCGATGATCGCAAATTTATCTCCGGATTGGATCGAAAAGCTCAGGTCTTTCATCAAGACCCGTCCTTTCGGTGTCGTTATCGTTATTTTATTGAGTGTTAGCATTCTTTACCTCCGAAAAAAAAGAACCCAAGGTTCTTCATGAATACAATGAAAAAAACCGTTTCAACTTCTATTTAACGTGGTTTTTTTCGGAAGTGTACATTTTATCACCGATCCTAGGTTAACGATATCAAAGATTACGATAATGTTCAATCAATTTTTGTGCGACGTGGGGTGCGACGAAATACGTCACATCGCCGTGGTTCATGACGATGTTTTTGACGACGGACGAAGAGACGAAGGAATGTTCGGGACTCGACAAGAGAAACACCGATTCGATTTGCGGCGAAAGCATCATGTTGGCGGTCGCCTGTTGCATTTCATATTCATAGTCCATGACCGCACGGATGCCACGGATCAAGATCTTGGCGCCGATCCGATTGGCATAATCGACCGTCAACCCTGTACTGGCGGCGACGGTGACATTCGGTAAATCTTCGACCGATTTGCGGATCATTTCAAGCCGCTCGTCGACCGTAAACGTACTTTTCTTTTCCGGGTTGACCATGATTGCCACGATCAGCTCGTCGAAAATCGCGGCTGCGCGTGTGATGATATCTAAATGGCCGTTGGTGATCGGATCGAAAGATCCCGGGTAAATCGCTTTCATGGTGAAACCTCCAAAAGAAAGCGCACGATTGTGCGCTAGAACAATCCTTTATCCAAAACCTCGATGACGGTATCCACCGCATGGTCGAAATCGTCATGTTGGGAAAACATGATATAGTTCAACCCGATGAAGTTGGAAATCCCCATCAACATATATGCGACGACTTCGGGATCATACTCTTTCATTTCGCCGCAAGCCTGCGACGTCTTGATCTGCAGGATGTAATTCTCCGCGAACTTCTTATAATAGTCGATAAATAACTTCTTATCGATGTAGAGCGATTCCCAAATGATGTTATAGATGTGCTTGTGTTCGTTGATGAATTCCAGATACGCACGCAACCCTTGTCGTTCCGCTTCTTTGCGTGACGGCGAGTTTTTGATCGACTTGGCGATGTGCATCCGGATCTGATGCGAATATTGAAGCAACAAGTAACAATACAGACTCAGTTTATCCGTGAAATAGATGTAAAAGGTGCCGGGTGCGACGTTCGCCAAACTGGTGATCTCGTTGATGGAAGTCCCATAATAGCCGTTTTTAAAAAACAACTGTTCGGCGGCGTCGGTAAGCCGGTCGAGGGTTGCTTGTCCGCGTTTCGTTTTAGGCTGATTGACTAGGGATTCCAAAGGTATACCTCGACTTTCGTTGTCATTTTATCATGATATGCGTTCTTTCACAAATGTTAAAATATGAGCGGAATCCGTACGGAAAATTTGGATCGGCACAAGATCGGATTATCTTTGTTTCCTGCTTTTAAATTATGCTATCCGCCTTTAAGGTGGAGATAAATCCGAGCACCAACGAACTGAATAACATCGGTTTTTCATACATCGACGCATGCCCGCTATCGGGGATCATGACCAAAGAGGCATTCGGAATCGCTTGGACAAGTAACTCTTGTTCATGATTGGGCGTGACGAAATCATACTGGCACGAAACAACCAAGGTCGGCGCAATAATTTCGCTCAAACGGCTTCGACAATCATGGTTTTCCGCACTGTTGGTCAAACGGATCATCGCGTTGATGAAAGTCGGATTCGCAAACACTCCCAATAAAATCTTCTTGCGGTTTTCCATCCACGCCGCGTTTTCAGTATAGAACTTCGGCGAATAGATGACCGGAATGGTCGTCGCATAATACGCTTCCGCATTGTTTGCGGCGTGATTCCAGGCATGGCCGACTTCGCGCAACCACGGCGACGTATAGGCGGTCGTATTGAACAGTAATAATCTACGAATCAGGTTCGGATAAAGGATCGCGCATTGCATGGCGATTTCACCACCGTACGAGATACCGAACAGATCGATCGAATCCAATTCCAGATGATCGCATAACGCTTTCACGACGTCGATTTGAATCTCTTGCGTATATTCTAACCCATCCAACTTACTGGAGCGACCTTGGTCAAGGAAATCAACGAGAATCAGACGGTTCGAGTTCGAGAAGGAAGAAATAAACGGTTTCCAACTTTGAGTCGACATCATGATTCCGTTCAAGATGACCAAAGGAAACCCTTGGCCATAGTCTTCATAATAGATTTCGTACTTTTGAAACGCAAAGGTTGCCATATCAGATGAGTCCGACTTCTTGCGCTTGCGATAATAGCTGTTCGCGGAATTTGGGATGCGCGATCGAGATCAACAATTGTACGCGCTCGCGGATGTTGGTTCCCTTCAAATCGACACAACCGTATTCCGTAACCACGAAGTTGACATCGTTGCGGGACAAGGAAACAATCGCGCCTTGTTTGAGTTGCGGGACGATCTTGGAGACTTCTTCCTTTTCACCGGTCAAAGGATTCTTGACCATAGCGGTGGAGTATAACGCGATAAACGAACGACCGTTCTTCGCATTCTGTGCACCGATTGCGGTATCAGCCTGTCCACCGGTGCCGGAGAACTGAATCGAACCGATCGATTCGGAAGCGCACTGGCCTGTCAAATCGACTTCAAGGGTCGTATTGATCGAAACTTGGTTATCGATCAAGCCGATGACGGCGGGATCATTGACATAGGCTCCGTCCAAGATCATGACGGAAGGATTTTGGTCGACGAAATCATAGAGTTCTTTACTACCCATGATAAAGGTTGCGACCATTTTTCCGCGATGCAGCGTCTTACGTGATCCGTTGATGACTCCCGCTTTGGCGAGTTTCGCCATTTCGCTTGTCAACATTTCGGTATGGATGCCCAGGTCTTTTTTATGGTAGAGCTGGGAAGCGACCGCATTCGGGATTCCACCGATACCAAGTTGGATGCAATCGCCATCATTGATATGATCGGCGATCAACTTACCGATGGCGGCGTCTTTTTCGTTGACCGGAACATCAGGTAACGTCGGAACGGGATAATCGACTTGAATCATAAAGTCGATATCATCGATATGTAATTCGACATCCCCATAGGTAATGGGCATGTTCGGATTGATTTCAAGCATAACGGTCCCCGCCTCTTCGATGACACGTTTTTCATACGTGTTGGAAAGGGAGAGCGACACAAATCCGTGTTTGTCGGGCAGTGAACACGCCCCGACATAGAAGGTCGGTTTAACATGGTGCAAACGTTTGACACCGGCCAGATGTAAGTGGTTGGGGATGAAGGCGATATTCCCGTTCTTATGCGCTTTGCGTAAACTCGGGGAGTAAAACCATCCGTCCACGTTGAAACTGTCTTTGTATTCTTGATTGATGTAAGGTGCGTCGCACATCGAAAGACAATTGGTGACGGTCACATTCGAAACGCGATCGGCGATGGTGTGCAGGTGCATGAAGAATTCGCGGGCCTCGGCGCAACCTAAGCCGGTGAATATGGAATCGCCGGAGTTGATTTTCGCAAGGGCTTGGTCTACGGTGATGAGTTTTGAAGCGATGTCCATGGGATCCTCCTTAAAATAGATAGGGGGGAGGGTTGCCCTCCCCCACGTAGTAGTATACCTTACTTGCCTAAAATCGTATCCATGTTTTCCAAAGGTTTGACATTCGTCCACAAACCGGCGGCCGTGATATCGACTTTGGACAGATTCATTTCTTGGGTACCCAAACGAGCGCCGTCTTTATAGTCGATGACGCCTCCGAACGGATTGTTGAAGGGAGCCGATTCCATCGCTTCGATGTATTTCTTCCACGTAACCGTGCCATCGACGCGTTTGAGACCTTCGACGAAGAAGTAACCGGCGATCCAGCCCGTCATCGCATATGCGTTGGCGGCATAGTCGGCTGAAATGTTCTTCGCGAAATCGGCGATCGCGGCGGCATGGGCATCATCGAAGGCGACCCAACCGTTTCCGTAAACGTCGAATTTACCGGAAATGGCTTCCGCATACAAGGCAGCATTGGCTTTCGCAACGTTGACATAGGTCGTGATGACATCTTTGTCGACGCCTTGGGCAGCCAATTCTTTAGCGATCGTCGGGAAGGTTCCTTGGATCGATGCGCCGATGATGAAATCGACGCCGGCATTCTTGATCGCGGTAACCGCGGCGGAAACGTCCGTCGCTCCGGCCGCTACTTGTTGTTCGACCAAGGTGACTTTCAATTCTTCAGCTTTGATTTTCGCACCTTTAAGAATATCTTTACCGGCTTCGTCGGACGTATAGATAACGCCGATTTTCTTGGCTTCGAAATCCCCGACGGCGCGGGCGACCATGATCTGGCCTTCCGTAACGTAAATCGGTTGTACCGGGAAGATGTTGGTATTCATTTCTTCTTCGGTCGCTTTGTCATCATACAATTGGCCGATGCCCGTCGCGAAATAAACGGCAGGAATTCCGGAATCCTTCAGGTCTTGAAGGGTCGCTCCGACGACCGGTGTACCGAAGTGGCCGACGATCGCGAAGACTTTGTCATCGTTGATGAATGAATCTAAGCATGCTTTACCTTTGACCGGATCGAATTCGTCATCATTGTGTAAGAATTCGATTTCGCGGCCATCGACGCCGCCCGCTTTGTTTACAACATCCAAATACGCCTGGATACCTGCGATGAACGGAACACCGACCGGTGCGTATGCACCCGAGGTAGCGGCACAGTTGGCGATCAGGACTTTATCATCCGTGACACCTTGCGCTGCGACTTCTTCCTTTTGGCAGGCTGCCATGCTTCCTAAAAGCATGACGGAGAGAAGAATAACGAGAAACTTCTTCATATGAGGTTTCCTCCTTTTATCATAATGCCCTCGCATTACTACCGAATTAATGGGATCCAAGGTACGCTTCTACCAACGTCGGATCATGAAGCAATTCTTGTGCCGGACCATGGGTACGAATCATACCCAACTCAAGCACGTAAGCGTAATCGGCGATCTTCAGCGTTTGCGCCGCATTCTGTTCGACGATGATGACGGTCGTTCCGGCGTTGCGGATGTCATCGACGATCTTCAAGATGTCACGAACGATCAACGGTGCCAACCCGAGCGACGGTTCATCCAACAGGAGGATCTTCGGCGAGCTCATCATGGCCCGTCCGATCGCCAACATCTGTTGTTCGCCACCCGAGAGCGTCGAGGCGACTTGATTGCGACGCTGTTGAAGCACCGGAAACAAGCCGTAGACTTTCGCGAAGTTCGCTTTGATTTCTTTGCGGTTCTTCAACGTGAAGGCACCGACTTTCAAATTCTCTTCAACGGTCAGATCACGGAAGACTTGACGTCCTTCGGGGCTCTGCGCAATACCGATTTTCGCGATCTTTTCCGTTTCCAGATGCGATATTTCTTTTCCGAAGTACAGGATCGAACCCGCACTGGGGGTAAGTAGACCGGAGATCGTACGAAGCGTGGTCGTTTTACCGGCACCGTTGGCACCGAGCAATGCGACGACGCTGCCCTCTTTCACATCGATATTGATCCCTTTCAGCGCCTCGATGGCGCCATAGTTCACTTTGAGATTTCGGATCTCCAACGCGTTTTCACTCATGGCTTTCCTCCTTTACGCCGAGGTAGGCGGCTTGGACTTCCTTGTTTAACTGGATCTCCTTCGGTGTGCCGACGGCGAGAAACTTACCGAAGTTGATGGCGCAAATCTTATCGCAGACATCCATGACCAAACGCATGTCATGTTCCACCAGAAGCACGGCGCAATGATAACGATCACGTATCGTTCGGATGACGTTGGCTAGATCGATCGTTTCTTGATCGTTGAGTCCGGCCGCGGGTTCATCCAGGATAATTAACTTGGGATGGCACATCAAGGTGCGTGCCATTTCGACTTTCTTCAGGATACCGTAGGGTTGTCCGCCGGCTGGAAGATTCATGCGGTCCGCGATTTTGAGGAATTCGAGCACTTCGATCGCTTCGTTACGTAGCGCGGCTTCTTCCGCGCGGGCTTTTTTGGTTTTTAATCCCTGCGCGATCCAACTGCTCTTAAAATCGATATGCGCACCGATCAAGACATTGTCCAAGATACTCAATTCACGGATCAGTTCGACGTTTTGAAAGGTCCGAACCAAGCCTAACTTGATGATTTCATGGACCGGATGCTCGGTAAGATTGGTCACATTCCCATGCTTATCGCGGAAATAGATTTTCCCGTGGTTCGGCTTGTAGAATTGGGTAATGCAATTGAAGGCCGTCGTCTTGCCGGCACCGTTGGGACCGATCAATCCGAAGATTTCACGTTCTTTGATTTCGAAACTTAAGTCGTCGACGGCTTTTAGACCACCGAAGGAGATCGACAACCCTTCCAACTTCAAGACACTGTTTTCATTAAGATGAAGGTTTGCGCTCATCGTGCGACCCTCGCTTTCAACTTACCCCAAAGTTTCTTAAAGTCGTTGCCGATGTAAATCAGCCCTCGGGGATAGAATAAGATGACTAAGATGATCAGGATTCCGTTAACGATGTAGGCGAAGCCCGGCATCGTACCGAAATACGGGATTTGTTTGAGGAAGAGGTCCGGCATCGCAAAGACCACGAAGGCTCCCAATACCGTTCCATAGAGATTCCGTACACCGCCGATGATAATGACTGCCAAGATATTCAGCGACATTCCCAAGGTCCAGGTTGCCGGATAGGTATACTTGATGAAGCTCATATACAAGACACCGGACAGCGCCGCAAGGCTGGTGGCCAATGCGAATGCGACCAAGCGATACTTAAGAAGATTGACGCCCATCGCTTGGGCGGCGGCTTCGCTGCCACGCATGGCATTGAGAGCACGTCCCATTTGACCGTTGATCAGGTTGTTGACGAGGATCATGACGGCGATCAAGAAGAAGACCAGTAGTATATAGGTCGTGTACTTGTCCAAGGTGATGAATCCTAAGAGTTTCGGATACGCCGCGGATTTCCCGGAGAAACCGTTGGTGAACCAACCGAGTTCCTCGAAGGATTTACGCAAGATCTCAGAAACGCTTAGAGTCGCGATGGCTAGATACAAGCCTTCGATACGCAGGGAGATCAGCCCGACCAAAACCCCGACAAGCAGCGGAATCGCCAATCCGAGTAGCAAACTGACTTCAAACGGTAACTTCAAGTTGACCGTGACATAGGCGGCGATATATGCGCCCAACCCCATGAATCCGGCGGTACCCAATGAAATCAATCCCGACCACCCTAACAACAGATTGAGTCCGATGGCGGCGACGGAATAGATGAGAACCGAACCGATCAAGGTAAGGTAGGAGTTACGTAAGATGCCGAGTTCGATCCATAAAGGCAAGGTACAGAGAACGAGACCGAAAATGAGGTAACTTAAATTCTGATTCTTTTTCAAGTTAAGTTTGATTTTCATCGCCGTTCCTACACTTTCTTGATGATCTTTTTGCCGATCAGGCCGTAGGGGCGGAATACGATGAAGATCAGGATTCCGACATAAAGCAATTGTTCACCCCACACGGAGGAAACATAATAGACCAAGAGATTCTTGACGATCCCGATGATGTAAGCGCCCAAGACCGGACCGTAGAAGGTTTGAAAGCCACCCAATACACACGCGATCAAGGCATTGAGTTGAACACCATCCATCAGGTTTAAGTTGACGGAAGTAAAGGGTGCGGTCATGACGCCGGCCAAGACACCCAAGGCACCGGCGATCGCCCATGCGACCAAGGTCACTGTTTTCGTAGGTACGCCCATCAAACGGGCGGTCGCTTCGTTGGAAGCCGTCGTACGGATCGCCAAGCCCCATTTGGTTTTCTGGAGGATATAGAAGAGAACCCCCATGAGAATCAACCCGAACGAGATATTGAAGATACCGTTATAGGAGATCGACGCCCCACCGATGGAAACCGCGCCGTTGGGCAGGATCGCAGGAAGATTGAGCGGGTCGACACCGAAGAGAAACGGAGAGACCCCTACGAAAATCATAATCAAGCCTAAGGTAATGATCTGTTTTGAGATCGGAGCGACTTTCTTAGTATGGCGAATGATGATGAAGTCAACCAGAAAACCGGAAATCAGCGCGGTGGTCACACCACCCAGGATCGCCATCCATAAGGGCATCTTCGCGGAAGTGAAGAGATAGGTAACGACGAAGGTATTGAACATCCCCATCGCACCTTGGGCGAAATGGGTGATGTTTGACGTACGGTAAATAATGATGATCCCTAAAGCCGCCAATGCGTAGATACTCCCTGTTTCAAGGGAACGAAGCACGAGTTGGAGGAAGGTACTCACTGCGCGCTCCCCCAACGGACGATGTTGGCCGCCCAGACATAGCCGATTCCGGCTGCGATCATACAGACGACAGATCCGTCGGTGATTTTACCTTCGCGAAGTCCAAGATATAAGGAGAGGATTTGGTCGACTTGGCCGATATGACCATAGTTTTCCAAATAAACGGTTTGGTTTTCGGTAAGACCGAGATCCTTCAGCATCCCGAGATGTCCGGAACGTTTGATATGCAAGATATCCAGATAATCGATTTCTTCACGGGTCAGGTTGGATTTCTTGAGCGCTTGATCGATACATTTCATCCAGTTGGCCGAGGAGACCGCGTTGAGACGATCTTTCATCTTCTGCGGTTCCATGAGTCGTAATGATTTATACCCTTGGGTTACGTTATCGGCGTTGAAAGGTTGGTTGATCCCACCGATCTCGACCCCTGCGGTTCGCGCGAGCGATCCGTCGGCGACCAAATGACTGCCTAAGAGCAGATTCTTGTTTGCGTTCTTCTTGAGTAAGATCGCCCCGCCGCCGGCACCTAAGTTGTACATCATGGACATATCCTTATCGGTATAGTCCACGAAATCGCCGTTACGGTAACCGCCGGCGACCAAAACAACCTTGATATCATCATCGGCGATCAACATATCTTTCGCCATTTTCATCGCGGCGACCGAAGTGCAGCACCGATTCTGAACATCGATGCCCCACGCGTTGACAGCTTGGATGCGATCTTGGATATAGAGCGCCGAAGTAGTGAGCGGATACTCTTTCCATTCTTCGCCGAAACACAAGATGACGTCGATTTCTTCCGGTTTGACATCGGAATTTTTCAGACAGTCCAGCGCAGCTAATGCGCCCATTTCCTGTGTTCCGTCATGGGGTCCGGGAATCGTTTTTTGGACGATGCCCAACTTGTCGATGACGGCTTGCGTCGACCAGACGCCTTGGGTCGCGGCGGATATTTCGGCCGCGCTCATCGTCGTTTCGGGAAGATAGACTCCGATCCCGACGATCCCTACGTTTACGTTTGACATATGAAACCTCCTCTAGGGGCTAAAAATGCGACTTCAAGGTTGTGATGAATAAATCGAGATCGTCCGTCACGACGGAGTGTCCGGCGTTTTCGAAGGTGATCAATTGCGCACGATCGCCGAAGTATTGTTTCATTTCGACGGCCATGGTATATGGAACGACTTTGTCTTTCGCACCATGCATTATATAGATGGGGCATTTTACCAAGTCCATCCGACCCGATCCCGGCACGACGCCGTTGTGATCATGGGTGAAATTGAACGTCAGTAAACTGTAATCCACATCGACCAAATTGCGTTGTTTCAGCATCGCTTCCAAATATTCATCGTAATCCGCTTCGTTGGGTTGGACTTGGTCGTAGATGACCGCATTCCAAATCGCTTTCAGTAATCCTTTGTCTTTGTTTGCATATGCATTAAGAATAGGAAGAACTTGAACCGGATCTATCGCGATTTCTTCCTTGGTGGTGAGAAGTTGCGTCAAGATCGGCTGGTATTTTTCATCCTTCTTAAACATCGGATACCCTTTGATGCCGACTGAGTCCAACAAGAACAATTTCTTGACGCGATCGGGCATGTCGGCTGCGATTTCAAGGGCGATCCCGCCCCCGGTCGACCATCCAAGAAGATGGAAGTCGCGCAGATCCAAGGCTTCGATCCAGGCTTCGACGTCGATTGCGAAGTCATGAAGAGAATCGAGGGGTTTCCCATAGGAGGAATCCCCGAAACCGCGCAGATCGACCGCATAGACGCGATGATCGGCTTCGAGTTTCTCCATCGTGGTTTGAAAATGGGCGGAAGAAGACATATTCCCATGAACGAGAACGACGATGTCACCGGTTTCGCCGGCTTGGCGATAAGCGACGGTTTCACCGTTACGTAAATTGAATGTCTTGACCGGATAATTTTTCATTAGAGTCGCATGCCTCCGTTGACCTCAAGCACATGGCCGGTCACATACGAGGCTTCATCGGATGCTAGAAACAAGGCCGCATCGGCGATTTCTTCCGGTTGACCTAAACGACCTAACATCGTCAGACCGGCGAATTTATCCAAAAGATCCTGCGGAACCGTTTTTAGGATATCCGTCATGATGTAGCCCGGCGCGATCGCGTTGACGCGGACGTTTCCGCCCTTCATCGCGAATTCTTTCGCCCAAGTCTTCGTCAATCCGATGACGCCGGCTTTCGTCGCGGCGTAATTCGCTTGACCGATGTTTCCGTAGACTCCGACGACCGAAGAGATATTGATGATGGAACCGCCGCCGTTAGCTTGCATTTGCGGACCGATATGACGGGTTAAGTTGAAGACCCCTTTTAAGTTGACGGCGATGACCGCATCCCACATGTCGTCGGTCATTTTACGCGTTAGGGCATCTTTGGTGATCCCGGCGTTGTTGACGAGGATATCGATTTTCCCATACTTGGCGATGGCGTAATCGAAGCAGGTTTTGCACGCTTCGCTGTCGGTAACGTTGAGAACATATCCTTCGACGTTATCATGTTGGTAGACCAGCGGTCCCATGTCGGCGGCGATGACGCGCGCTCCTTGGTTGGCGAACCGCAATGCCATGGCTTGGCCCAATCCGCGGGCTCCGCCGGTGATGAGCGCAACTTTTCCTTGTAGACGCATAAGTGTTTCCTCCCTTTATGCTTTCTTTACGATGACGGCCGTTCCCATGCCTCCGCCGATACACAGCGAAGCTAGTCCGTAGGTCGCATCTGATTTTTTTAATAACTCATGAACTAACGTAACCAGAATTCGATTCCCGCTGGCGCCGACCGGATGGCCTAAGGCGATCGCACCGCCGTTGGGATTGGTTTTCGCCAGGATTTCATCCTCGCTGACACCATGTTCTAAGCTAAGTTCGTGGACCACACCCAAGGCTTGGGCTGCGAACGCTTCATTGAGTTCCAAGACATCCATGTCACTGAGTTTGAGATTCGCCATATTAAGGGCGTTACGAATGGCGGGTGTGGGACCGAGACCCATTAAGGTCGGCGATACGCCACCTTGACCGATCGCGATGATTTCAACCAATGGTTTTAATCCATATTGCTTTAAAGCTTCTTCACTTACCACCATGACCGCCGAAGCGCCATCATTGATGCCCGAAGAAGAACCAGCGGTCACCGTTCCGTCCTTTTTGAAGGCCGGACGTAAACTCGCTAATTTCGCAAGATCCGTTTTACGATTGGGATATTCATCCGTATCGAAGATGACCGTTTCTTTCCCGACTTTTACTTCCATCGGGACGATTTCATCTTTAAATGCTCCTGAATCAACGGCTTTGATTGCTTTTTGTTGGGACAAGATCGAGAATTCATCTTGCCTTTCCCGTGTGATTCCATACTTTGAGGCGATGTTTTCAGCGGTGACACCCATGTGTTGACCATCGAAGGCATCCCACAAGGCATCCGTCAGCATATGATCTTTCATTGTGATATCGCCCATCTTGATGCCGGTACGAACTTCCTTGGGCATCAGAAACGGCGCTTGACTCATGTTTTCCGTGCCGCCGGCGATAATGACGTTGGCGAACCCGGCTTTGATGTTTGCGACCGCGCTCATGACGGTTTTCATTCCGCTACCGCAAACCATGTTGACACCATAGGCCGGGACATGTTCACTGATGCCGGCTTTGATCGAAGCTTGGCGGGCGACCCCTTGGCCTTGTCCGGCCGGAAGGATGTTTCCGAGAATCACTTCGTCGATGACATTGGGATCGATGTTTGTTTGGTCTAATAAAGCTTTGATGACGGCGGCACCCATCTCTGAGGCACCGGTGGCTTTTAGGGAACCAAGATGCGATCCCAGGGCGGTCCGTCGTGCGGCGACGATATAAACTTTATTCATTGTTAGTTCCTCCACGGTTGAGATCGAATGAGAATTCGTTCTCAAATATGAAACATGATTCACATTGCATATATAGCGTAATCGAAGTCCAAGACTTTGTCAACACGAAGATGTAAGCGTTTACTTTATTCTTCGAAGAGCACTTGACAAGACCTTGGATCGGAGGTTACACTTGCTATATGAATGTTGATTCATGTTTCAGATGACTCTATCATAAAGGCGACCTTTGAAAAATGCAAGCGATTTCATAAATATTTTTTATGAAGCGTAAATCATCCATTCAAGTGTCACCTTTTAACAGGAATCAACCTCGTTACAGGCATTGAAGTGGTATACTTACATCAGAAAGTACCAGGAGGAAAACGTATGAGTCTGATCATGTCATTGAATTCCGGCAGTTCTTCGTTGAAGTTTCAACTCTTCCGGATGCCGGCCGAACTCATGGTCGCGACGGGGTTGGTCGAGCGGATCGGATTGAAAGATTCCGTGTTCACCTTGAAAATCAACGATCACGAAACCAGTTTGACCCGCGATATCCCGGATCATCGCGAAGCGATCGCAATCGTAATGGAAGCACTGAAAACAAGTAAGCTTGTTTCCGAACCCAAAGATGTCGCCGGGGTCGGACATCGCATTGTCCATGGAGGCGAGAAATACGCGACTTCGATCGTCATCGATTCCCAGGTCGAGGCGGATATCGAAGCTTTGTGTGACTTGGCACCGTTGCATAATCCCGCCAATCTTTTGGGTGTGCGAGTCATGAAGGAAATCTTGCCGGAAGCGACACAAGTCGCGGTCTTCGATACCGCATTCCATCAGACGATGGGTCCGGTCAGTTATATGTATCCCCTGCCGTACGAATATTATGAAAAATACGGAATTCGTAAGTATGGATTCCATGGGACTTCGCACGGTTATGTCACCAAACGCTTGCGCGAAATCTTAGGTTCTGAGAACAGCCGTCGCATCATCAGCTGTCACTTAGGCAACGGCGGTAGTTTGGCAGCCGTCAAGAACGGCAAGTGCATCAATACGACGATGGGTTTCACCCCCTTGGCCGGCATCATGATGGGAACGAGAAGCGGCGACATCGACCCTTCCATTCTAGCGTATTTAGCGACCAAGGAAAATCTGAGTCTGCAAGGCGTGACCGATCTTTGCAACAAGAAATCGGGGTTGTTGGGTGTATCGGGCATTTCTTCCGATATGCGTGATATCGAAGCGGCCGTCCATGCGGGCAGCGCGAAAGCAAAGTTAGCCATGGATATGTATGTCCAACGGGTTTGTTCGACTATCGCGGCCTATACCATTCAACTCGGTGGTTGCGATGCGATCTTGTTTACCGCCGGTGTCGGAGAAAATTCGATCCTGATCCGTCAGTTGATCATCGAAAGTTTGGAAGACTCCCTGCCGATCGAATTGGATCGCCAAGCCAACCATATCAAACGCAAAGAAGCCCGCATTTCAACCAACAGTTCCAAGATCCAAGTGTGGGTCATTCCGACCAACGAGGAACTTGTGATCGCTCGCGATACCTTCCGGTTGATGAAATAAAAAATTCACAAATCTCTCTTGACAAAGCATTCACAGAGGTCTAACCTAAAACATGAACCACCATTCATGTTTTTATTTACATGAGAGAAAGGATAATCATCATGACTAGAGGAAAGACCATCGAAGAGTTGAAGTTAGGCGAAAGCGCTTCCGTCACCAAAACGATCACCGAAGCGGATGTCTTCGCGTTTGCGGACATCACCGGCGACCATAATCCCGTCCATGTCGACGAAGAATTTGCGAAAACGACACCGTTTCAAACCCGGATCGCGCACGGAATGCTTGTGGGATCCTTGTTTTCGACGATTTTGGGAACCACCCTTCCGGGAAATGGATCCATTTATCTCGGACAAGAGTTGAAATTCGTCCATCCGGTCCGTTTGAACGACACCATTACCGCAACCGTGACCGTCATTGAGAAAATCATGGAGAAAAACCGCGTCAAGTTAGAAACCAATGCCTACAATCAGGAAGGACGGCTTGTGATCACCGGCATCGCCACGATCATGCCGACGAAGGCGTAAGTTATGGATTTTTCTCTTTCGAAAAAGCACGCGTTAGTTAAATCGATGTTTTACGACTTCGCACTGAAGGAAGTCAAACCGCTTGCAGCCCAGATCGACGAAGAAGAACGCTTTCCAATTGAGACCGTCGTGAAAATGCGCAATCTGAAAATGATGGGCATCCCCTTTCCGTCCGCATTGGGTGGCGGGGATGGCGATACCTTGGCGTATATCTTGGCTGTCGAGCAATTGAGCCGTTTCTGTGCGACGACCGGTGTCATTTTGAGTGCGCATACTTCACTCTGTGCCGCACCGATCTTCGCCTATGGAACTGCCTCACAGAAACAACGCTATCTGCCCAAACTGAATTCGGGAGAATGGTTGGGTGCTTTCGGATTGACCGAACCGAATGCCGGAACCGATGCGGCCGGACAACAGACGATCGCCATCAAAAAAGATGACGAATACATCATCAACGGTTCGAAGATCTTCATTACCAACGCCGGATACGCAGACGTTTATATCATTTTCGCGATGACCGACAAATCGCAAGGAACCCGTGGAATTTCCGCGTTTATCTTGGAAAAGGATACACCGGGTTTTACGGTCGGTAAGAAGGAAAAGAAACTGGGAATCCGAGGATCCAGTACGTGCGAACTCATCTTCAACAATGTCCATTTGCCCAAAGAGAATCTTTTGGGCGAAGAGGGTAAAGGGTTCAAGATCGCCATGGGGACGCTCGATGGCGGCCGAATCGGAATCGCAGCGCAAGCCTTAGGCATCGCGCAAGGTGCGATCGACGAGACCGTCGCTTATGTCAAACAACGCAAGCAGTTCGGAAAACCGATCGCGGCGTTTCAAAATACGCAATTCAAATTGGCGGATCTCGAGATGAAAATCGAAGCGGCACGCTTATTGGTGTATCGTGCCGCCGTTCTCAAGGACCAAGGCCGACCCTACAGTTACGAAGCCGCCATGGCGAAGCTATTTGCTTCCCAAACCGCCATGGAAGTCACGGTCGAATGCCTTCAATTATTTGGGGGTTATGGGTATACACGCGATTATCCGATCGAACGGATGATGCGTGACGCGAAGATCACGGAAATCTATGAAGGGACTTCCGAAGTGCAACGCATGGTCATCAGCGGAAATCTACTGAGGTAAAAAAAACATGAACATCGTCATTTTAGTAAAGCAAGTTCCAGACACGACGGAAATGAAAATCGACAAAACCACCGGTACGTTGATCCGTGCCGGCGTCCCTTCCATCATCAATCCCGACGATTTGGCCGCTATCGAAGAAGCCTTGGTTTTAAAAGAGAAATATGGCGCCCATTGCGCCGTCGTCACGATGGGACCGCCGCAAGCCGAAGAAATGTTACGTGAAATCCTAGGACGCGGAATCGATCAGGCTTATTTGCTGAGTGATTCGCGCTTCGCCGGTGCCGATACCTGGGCGACTTCGACGACCCTGGCCGCATTTCTCAAAACATTGGATGTTGATCTGATCCTTGCGGGTCGCCAAGCGATTGACGGGGATACCGCCCAAGTCGGTCCGCAAACGGCCGAGAAACTGGGAATTCCGCAAGTCACGTGCGTCGAGGAGATCCTTTCCCTAGACAATCACCACATCACAGTCCAAAAAGCCTATGAAACGTATAGCGATATCTTGGAAATCGATCTACCTTGTTTGCTTACCACGTTGAATTCGATGAATCAACCGCGCGGCATGAATTTTATCGATGCATGGAAAGTGTATGACAAATCCATCGTTCGGGTCGGATTCGATGACTTGCATTTACCCTTGGATCAGGTCGGATTGAAGGGTTCCCCGACGCAAGTCAAAAAGACATTTACACGTAGCGTTCAAAGCGATTCGATCAAACAGGAATTGAGTCCCGAAGTCGCTGCGAAGACGGTTTCTGAAATCTTGAAAGCCTATATGGAATAGGAGCCACCATGGAAACAAAAGATATCTTCGTGTTCGCACAACAAGTCGAACATCGCATAGATGATGTTGTATTTGAACTCTTAAGTGAAGCGAAAAAGCTAACCGCGTCGATCCAGATCGACGACTATAACGTCGTTGCGGTTTTGTTGGGAGAAAACGTTACCGATTTAACTTCCGTCCTGATTGAACATGGGGCCGATAACGTCATCGTTTGCGACGACCCACGTTTAAATCGATATACGACCGATGATTATACGGATGTGATCTGTAAAATCATTCGCGAAAAGAAGCCGGATTCGTTTCTGATCGGAGCGACCGGCATCGGACGCGATCTGGCACCACGCATTGCTGCCCGTATCGACACCGGATTGACGGCGGATGCGACACAGATCGAGATCGACCCAACCGGAGAACATCCGACCCAATTATGGATCACCCGTCCGGCATTTGGGGGAAATCTATTCGGTACGATCGTTTGTCCGAACCATCGCCCTCAGATGGCGACGATTCGTCCGAATGTCTTGCTGGCGGACTTTCATCAAGTCGGTCGCACCGGCAATGTCGAGACCTTCGAATTTACATTTGAAAATGAACCACGGGTTCGTTGGATAAAAAGAATTCCGAAAGTGACGCATGGCGTCAATATCGCCAAAGCACGCATTATTTTCTCGGGTGGACGCGGTATGGTCGGACACTTCGATTTGTTGGAGAAGTGTGCCAACCAAGTCGGCGGGGTCGTCGCGGCTTCGCGGGCTGCCGTCGATCTTGGGGAAGCACCGAAAGATGTCCAAGTCGGACAGACCGGCAAGACCGTTCGACCGACTTTATACATCGCCTGCGGAATTTCAGGAGCGGTTCAACACACCGCCGGAATGGACAAGTCCGAGTTCATCATCGCCATCAATAAAGATCCCCAAGCCGCGATTTTCACGGTCGCAAACGTAGGGATCGTAGGTGATGCGGTGGAAATCTTACCCTTATTGGTTCAGGAAATCAAACGGATCCAAGAAACGAACGTATAACGTTCGTTTTCTTTTGATTTGGTTTACAACGTTTTCAGACGGAACTCTATAGAGGTCTTAATTCTATTTAGCAACTCTTTTCAAACATGTTTTCTTGACTGTAATAAACACATGAAAGGAGCATAGTTTCGAGAAGATATTTAAATCACCTGGTTTAGAATTTATGTTTAACAAAAATAAATGAAATAGCGTCGGTTTGACTCTGTTCACAAAAATAAACCCCTAAATACTTATGGACTCAGGGGTTTAAAGACATTTAATTTGAAAGGGACATGTAAATATCAGACAATTTCGCAACCAGATTGTTCTCGATCGACCACCCGGTTAAGCGGGACACCGTATCCGCGATACCGTGTTCACGAATCATCGTTTGGATTTGCACCGCTTCCGAATCCCCTTCGTAATCATAGTGAAGGGCATTCGCCATCGATCGCAACAAGGAGTCTGCGGAAAGACCAAGTGATACCAATTCAGAAACCGGTTTAACGAAACGGTCTTGCGATGAGAGCTTACGCATCGGAGAACGCGCCACACGGACGACTTCGTCGACGATGTACGGATTCGCGAAACGTTTCAATGTTTTTTGAATGTACGTTTCTTGTTCGATCAAACTAAATCCGTATTTCGACACGATCAATTGGCCGGTTTCGCGGATCACACTTTCCACAAACCCTACGATTTCGGAATCTTTCATCGCTTCGGGAATCGTTTCGATCTGTTTCAAGTACGCCGCATAGGCGCACGACGCATGTCCGGTGTTGACGGTAAAGAGTTTGCGTTCGATGTATGCATCCAAACGATCGGTGAAATGTACACCATCGATCAACAGTCCGCCTTTGATCTTTTCGCTATCGACCACCCATTCGAAGAAGGGTTCGACATTGACATGCAAGGGATCTTCGTTGACTTGATTCGGTACGATTCGGTCGACAGCCGCATTCGGAAATCCGACCCATTGACTTAGGTAGGCATTCGTTTTGTCATCCAATAATGCTCGAAGAGCGATTTCAAGTTGGTGCGAACCCCCGATCGTATTCTCACATGCGATGATGTTGAGGTAGCGTTGGACATCATTGGCACAACGCGCGATCATCGCGGGAACGAGTTGCTTTGCGATGATGGGTAAGATGGACGGACCGACGGCCGTCGTGATCAGATCGGCAGCAAGCAAGGCATTGAACACCGCATCGGGATCTTTCGCGCTATTGATACCAGTAACGTTGGTGACTTTTTCGACCGACATCGTTTCACCGACTAACCCGACCGTGTATTCCCCGCGTTGCTTTAACGCCTGGATCACTTTATCGTTGACATCAAGAAAGGTGACATGAAAATCGGACTTCGTCAGCAGTAAAGCCACAAACCCGCGCCCGATGTTGCCGGCGCCGAAATGTACCGCGTTTTGCATATTATTCCTCCGCGGTCAAGAGATCGTAGATCTCATTGGCGTCCTGGTTCTTGACGATTTTTTCCACATCGCTCATTTCGCTGAATACCGTCGCCAGATTCGAGAGAATATTGATATGGTCTTCGCCTATACCGGCCAAACCTAAGACAAGGTGCACTTTCTCGCCATGCCAATCGATGGCTTGGGGATAGACTTTGATGACGACGCCGGAATGTTTGATGAATTTCTTGTATTCGAATTCACCATGGGGAATTGACAACGCATTGCCCATATAGACGGAAAGCGACGCATCGCGTTCCAACATCCCTTGGATATATTCCGACTCGACATAACCGCCGTCCACCAACATTTGGCCGACGCTGCGGATCGCTTCTTCGACGGTTTCGACGTCACATCCGACGCGGATGTTGGATTTATTGAGGATATTCGATTTATTTTTCTGCAGGTTTTGCATGATTTCTACCACCTTGTCATAGTTTTTGCGGTCCATGAAATCCTCGATCGGATAGATCGGGGTTTTCGGATATTTTTTACGAAGGATCGATTCGAAGTTGATATGCGACACGATCAAATCGGCAGAAATGTTTTCATTGTCGATCGAAGTGTTTTTAACGACGATATCGAAACCTGATTCTTTACATTTACGACGCAACAGACTTGCGCCAAGCGCGCTGGAGCCCATACCGGCATCACAGACAAAAACGATATTGAACTTCTTGATCATTTCGAAACGACCGCCTTCAACCAAGTTTCAATGCTTGGTTTCAAGAGGGATTCGACAGCTAGCTTTAGTCCGGTTTTGTCGGAAGTATGGATCGCCGTTAAAAACGACGGAGCTTCGATCAAGCCGGCACTTAATTTACTCATCATTTCGGATAAAATCGGATGGGTTTCTTGCGGAATCAACAATACGACGATCGATTTCATATTCGTCATCGCCGGATCACGGAAACCGTTGGCGTTACTGCGGAAGACCATGAAGGTCGGTGCGCTAACGCCGGATGATTTCGCATGCAGGAGAATGATTTGTTCTTCGTCCAGATGGACCACGCCCATCGCTTCGCGGGCTTTTAGGTCGTTGACGATGATTTTTCCGGAACGTTTGTCTTTTCCGATGCGATAACCGATCGTCGAAATGACTTTCGCCTTGACGATGGAAGCATCAAGGATCACAACATCCAAATTCTCCAAGAGATGATGGATGGCACTGGTGACCGTGTTCATTTGGAAAAGCACATCGCCCAACGATGCATCGGTCGAGGGACGTTCGATATGCAGGGAGGATTGGGAAATCCGTTTGATTTCCGTCCGTAATTTTTCGATATCTTCTTCGCTCAAGAGCGGATTGACCACAAGGATCGGTAACCAACCTTGATCCAACGGCATCGTAGTGACCATAAGATCATACTTGTCCGGTGTCATCTGCTGGATTTCAAGTTGCGAATGCGGATGTACGGTGACTTCCGATTGGAAGATACGTTTTATTTTCGATGCTAACAAGCTGGAGATTCCGATACCGGACGCGCAAACGACCGCTAAGCGTACCGTACGGCGTTCTTGTTTTTGCGATAATCGTTCCATCGCCGCTCCGAAATGGATGGCTAGAAATCCGATTTCGCCTTCGTAGATCGGTAGCCCATAGGCTAGATTGATCGTTTCGACGGCTTGTTTGGTCGTTTGGTAAACCTGTGCGTACTGCGTTTGAATCTGCTTCAATAGCGGATTGCGTATTTCCATATTGTATTTCATGCGTATGAGCGCAGGACGAAGATGGGTGGTCAGTCCACCGATCAACATCTCGTCTTGTTTGATTTGTACGCCGCTCAGATGTTCGTATTCTTCAACCAGACGGTAAACCAAGCGCGTCGCTTCATAAGCACTGATCAACTCGTCATCGTTTTCTTCCAGACTTGGCGCTTCCATCGCAAGCAATCGTGCCCCTTTGAGGTGCATCGTGATATAGCCGATTTCTTCCATCGGAAACTTCATGGAAAAGGCTTTCTCAAGATAATTCGCCAAATCTTGCGCTAATTTGTAATAGGAATCTTCTTTGATTTGGTTGAACAAGACTGGATTCATCTTGATTTCGTCGTTATTGGCGATCCGTTCGATCGCGATCGTGATGTGTAAAATCAGTCCGATGTACGAACTCTGAACCAAACGATGGATCCAGATCGAATCGTTTTCCTTGAGAACCTGGATGACTTTCCAGAGGATCTCTTTATTGACAAGCTGTAGGATACTGTCGGGTCCTTGGTTACGGAAGAAATCTTCGATCGGATTCGACGGATTTTCCGGTTCAGTCAATAATTGTACCGGATCATCGTCCAGATGCTTGTGGATGTAGTCGGTGATTGCTTTACGGAATTGTTCTTCCGAACCGATTACGCTGACTGCCATACCCGGCTTACGATCGAAATGCAAATCGTAACTTTCGAGAATGCCTTCGATGACTTTCAAATCGTTACTGATGGTCGCTTCCGAAACATCGAAACGACGACTGTAGATAACGTATTTCTGAAGACATTTATTCTTCAGTAATTCAGACAACAGATACATTTGACGCTCGTCTTTCAATACCGTGGAGTTGCGTGAGCCGGCTTGTAGAATCAGACTCTTAAAGCGTAGCCGATTATCGTCCTCGCCTTCCAGTTTAATTCCATAACTGGTCTTTGAGACAAGCGAAACATGATACGGACGTAGGATCTCATTGATATCCTTGAGTTCGCGAAATAAGGTGCGCTTACTGGTCTTGCAGGTTTCCGCAAGGGTCGTGACCGTAACGAAAGAGGTGTTGTCCGCCAATAGGCTTAAACACCGCAGGAGTCTGGGGCTCAGAATCGCTAAACGTTCGGTCATGTCACACCTCCGTTAAGAATAGTATAGACTTACAACAATCTTCCTCAAATCATTTCGACTCGATTTAAACTTCAATCGTGCCAAAACTTAAGAAGGGGGCAGATGCGCCCCCTCGGATTATTTCGTTAAACGGGAAACCAGGGTATCGTATTCCGGCGCGCCGACGAAGTTGGTGATCGTGACGATTTCGGTATTCGGATGATCCTGATGTGCGCGTTGCGCCAAGGATTCGTGGGTAACGATCAAATCGACATCGGCAGGAACTTCTTCGATCGAGGAGTGCACGACTTCGATGTCCAAACCGGCGGCTTTGATTTTCTTACGCAGCGTGGAAGCGCCCATGGCGGACGAACCCATGCCGGCATCGCAAGCAAATACGATTTTCTTGACGGAGACTTGACGCAAGCCCTTCATTTCTTTGACTTGGCCTTTGGCGCCTTCAAGATCAGCTTCTTTGTTGGTGAACTTCAAGACAACGGCGGCGACCAATAAAGCGACGATGGTCGAAGTGATGACACCCGCCCAAACCGGCAGCAAGCCACCTTTCGGAGCCATAGCCGTCAAAGCGATGATGGAACCCGGCGACGGTGCGGCAACTAATCCGGCACCTAACAAGGTGAAAGTCGCGACGCCCGTGAGACCACCGGCGATGACCGACAATAACAGTAAGGGATTCATTAAGACATACGGGAAGTAAATTTCATGAATACCGCCGAAGAAGTGGATGATGATCGCTCCCGGAGCGGATTCTTTGACCATACCTTTACCGAAGAACCAGCAAGCGAGCAGAACGCCCAAGCCCGGACCCGGATTGGCTTCCAACAAGAAGAAGATGGATTGGCCTTTCGTAGCGACTTCCGCGATCCCTAAAGGACCGAGAACGCCGTGATTGATCGCATTGTTTAAGAAGAGGATTTTCGCCGGTTCGATAACGAGCGAAACCAACGGCAGTAAGCCTTGGTCGACGATCGCTTGAACGGCACTGCCCATCGCATCGGAGAAAGCTCCGAAGACCGGGCCGATCCCGACTAAGCATAGCATCGACAAGCCGGCGCCCAAGATACCGGCCGTAAAGTTGTTGACCAACATTTCGAAACCGGAAGGAATCTTGTCGGCGAGGAATTCGTCGATTTTACGCAATACATAAGCGGCTAGCGGACCCATGACCATTGCGGCCAAGAATTGCGGTTTTGAAGCACCTACGATCAAACCGATCGCGGTGACGGCGCCGATGACGCCTCCACGTACGCCGTGGACCATGCGACCGCCGGTATAGGCAATCAGCAAGGGCAACAGGTATAGAATCATCGGATCAACTAATTTTACGAACGTTTCATTCGGCAACCAACCGGTTCCGATGAAGAGTGTCGTGATCAGCCCCCATGCGATGAAGGCAGAGATGTTAGGCATGACCATTCCGCTGAGGAAACGGCCAAAACGTTGGATATTCTCTCTCACAGTAAACCTCCCTTAGGTTTTGAAGAACTTCGGACGTCTCTCCGTTCTTCGTAACTTTACTATAGGATAGCGCTATCAGGCATGCAATCTTTCGAAAAACAGGCTTGTCGCTCCTTGCTTAGTGACAAAATTAAAAGCGGTTGAAAACGACATATTTCGATCGTTTGCCCCGCTCCTTGGTTTTAGTATCCGCAATTTCTCATTATTAACATCTTGATTCTTGCGACTTATCTACTATAACAGAATTTTCACGATAGTCAATTCAGGATATTTGATCCGAATCCACATTGCTTGGTTTCGGAAATCTTGGTAGAATGATGCGAGAAATGAGGTGCTGTGATGTTACGTCAAATGATCGTTATCGATTCTGAGAAATGTAACGGCTGCGGAAACTGCTTATCCGGGTGCGCCGAAGGCGCGATCGCGATGGTCGAAGGAAAAGCACACGTTGTTCGTGAGGACTTCTGCGATGGATTGGGAGCTTGTTTACCGCTTTGTCCGACCCAAGCGATCACCTTTGAAATGCGCGAAGCACCGGCTTTCGTCGATCCCCATACGTTGACGCAAACAATTCATTGGCCGATCCAAATCCAGTTATCTCCACTGACTTCCACGGCCTATAACGACGCGCACCTTTTGATCAGCGCGGACTGTTGCGCGTATTGCGCGCCGTTGAGTTATCACAACTTAGCGTTAGGCAAAACCGTGTTGATCGGCTGTCCGAAACTCGATCGTGTCAATTACGCTGCCCGACTGGGTGCCATACTCAAAGCCAATACAATTCATGAGATCACGTTATTGCGTATGAATGTTCCGTGTTGTAAGTCGATGCAACTTCAACTTGAAGAGGCCATTCGTATCAGCGAAAAGACCCTAAAGTTAAATGTACTTGTCCTGGATAAGGCCGGTAACTTCGTAAAGTAAATATCGTAAACGATCCAAGAAAAGAAAACCAAAACGAAAGTTCATTTTGGTTTTTATTTTACTCTCATGATCCGTAACGCATTCAGAATAACCGCCAAGACGCTGGCTTCATGAACCAACATCCCCACATCCATGTGGATCTTACCGATCAAGACACCGAAGATCAAAAAGAAAACCGTACCGATCGAAATGAAGATATTCTGTTTCAGGATTTTGTTTGTGAAACGTGCAATCCGCAAAGCGCTTTCCACTTTTCGTACGTCTTCGCCCAAGATCACCACGTCGGCGGTCTTCATCGCGATTTCGCTGGCATCCGAAGAAAGCGCGATCCCGGCGTCGCTTTCGCTTAAGGCTAAAGTATCGTTGATGCCATCACCGATCATCGCGACTTTTCCGTGTTTTTTGAGTTTTACGATGATTTCCGCTTTTTCTTGCGGCAGTACTTCCGCGTGAATCGTATCGATCGATAATCCATCCAGAATCCGTTTTGCACTTTGCATACTATCGCCCGTGATGACGTGGATCTGTTGGATAGGTTGTTTATGGAGTGCGATCAGAGAGTCTTTCGAATCCGTACGCAACGTATCTTCAATGATCAAATAACCGAATAAACTACCGTTATGACTTACATATACACAGGTCGGATGGGCTTGCGTCAATTGGTGATACGCTTCGAGTTGATCGCTTGGGAACTCCTGCGGATTCAATTTCGCCATCCGATGGTTCCCGACCGCAATTCTGCCGAAGGATCCATACGCGATGATCCCGAGTCCGGCCATGACATCCAAAGAATCCGCTTTGTGTGATACATGGATTTTTTCAAGGGTAGCTTTGATTAAAATCGCTTTTCCCAAAGCATGACTTGAGCCTTGTTCGGCGATCGACGCGAATTCCAGTATTTTTCTTAGATTTGCTTCCTGTTCGATGATTTGTGTGACTTGTGGTTTTCCTTGCGTCAAGGTGCCGGTCTTGTCGAAGGCAAGGATACGGATCGAAGCAAGCTTTTCAATCGCTTCGCCACCTTTCACCAAGATCCCGTATTTCGCCAAGGTACCGATCCCGGTAACGATTGCGACCGGGATAGAAATGACCATGGCTCCCGGACAGGCGATGACAAGCAAGGTCAAGGCTAAGTTTATGTCCCGGGAAATGAGAAATGTGATGATCGAAAGGACGACGACGGACGGTGTGTACCAAGCCGCGAACTTTTCGATCGTGCGCTCGGTTTGCGCTTTTTTGTCTTGCGCTTCTTCCAACCGTTTGACGATGTTTCCAAACACCGTCGTTTCGCCGATGCGTTGCGTCTTCACTTCCAGATACCCATCCACAAGGATGGTCGATGCATAAACCGATTCCCCGATTGTTTTATCGACGCCCAACGGTTCGCCGGTGATCTGAGCTTGGTCGACGGTGGCCGATCCATGGGTGATTTCCCCATCGACCGGAATCCGATTCCCTGCCTTAATCACGACGATGTCCCCTTCGATCAGATCTTCGATGGCGACTTCTTCTTGGATCCCGTCACGAATCCGTATCGCGGTTTGTGGGGCGAGTTTGAGTAACGCCTCAATGGCGGAACGGGTCTTGCGGATCGTGCGGGATTCGAGAAAGGCTCCGAACAGAAACAGAAATGAAACGATCGCAGCTTCGGAGTACTCACCCAAAAACAACGCGCCGGTTACCGCGATCGTCACCAAGAGTTCGATCGACGCCATTTTGAAAAGTAGAGCACCGTACGCTTTGCGTGCGATCGGCACCAAGGCGATGCTCGCGCCTATGGCTAAAAGAAATGAGGTATTTTGAGTCGGGAAGAAGAAGCCAATCAGCCAATGACTGATCAGTAAAATTCCGGATAGAAACATCGGTATATCTTGTTTATGCATGGAAGATCTCCTTTGAAAAAGAAAGCTTACGCTTTCTTTGACTCTAAGACACGATAACCTAAGCGATGGATACGATCGATCAAAAGCGTCACATCCACCGTATCTTCAAACGAAACATTGACTTTACTGGAAGTGAACGAAACATTCGCTTCCGTGACACCGTTGACGGCTTTGAGTACCGTCTCGATTTTTTTAGCACAGGTCGGACACGATAAAGGTCCTAATTGAAATACCCGTTTCTGCATGTTATTCTCCGACCAGACGTTTTTCGCCTTGGAGAGCTTGGATCTCCGCGATATCCATCGTGACTTCCAAAACACCGAGGAATTCGTTGTTTTTACGGACGGCATAGTAGCGAATCAAGACGAACTTCGGTCCCATATGGATCCAGAAATCTTCATGGTCTTTCTTGCCCGAACGCAAATCCGCGACGATCGATTCGACCACGTGGACGGACTGCGGGGGATGGCAATTCTTGACTTCGCGACCGATGACGGTTTTCGGACGGGCGAAGATGCGATCTTTCCCTTGCGAGACATACTTCACGATGTTATTCGCATCGACGAAGGTAATGTCCATCGGGAGTGTATTCAATAATGCGTCGGCTTCCATGAAGGACAATTTGCCTAAACTCATGGGAATCTCGCCTTCAAGGACTTCCTCGACGGTTTCGGGTTCTAGATAATCGCCGCTATTTTCCGACTTGACGGCTGCGTTGACTTGTTTCCAGTCCTCTTCACGCATAAAGTCACGCAACATCGGGAATAAAATCTTGTCTTCTTTGTCACACATTTCCAAGATCATATCGACGGTGGCCAAGAATTGGTCTTTGATGCTATCGATGGTCGAATCTTCCGCCGCGATCAAAGTTTTCACCTTACGCAAGGCGGCACGGATGTTATTGTCGACGCCCCACATGACTTTCGGAGGTGCGGTGATACCGTTCTTTTCTAAGAACGGAAACAGGATGTTTTCTTTTTTCGCGTAGTGTTGTTCGACATCCATCAACCGTTCCAACCGTTCTCCTAAGTGTAATTTCACTTTTTGAAGATCGTTGGGTTTGGCGGTACGAATGTGATCGATTTCATCAACGACATATTGACGCAATTCCGCGTTGAACTCTTCGAAATCCTTCAACGGATTGACCGTCATCACATCGTCATGCATTTCCTGGACCGACCCTTCGAAGATCGATGCATGGATATCGCAGAGATATTGGATCTCTTCGACTTCCGTTCCTTCCATGATCAAGTTACGTTCCATCTCGGCGATTTCGGCACCGGTGACGTATCGGAAATGTTCTTTAAAGTCGGCTTTCACGGTTTCGGGATCTTCACCGTGGTGGAGACGTTGGATTAATTCTTTGAGCTTCTGTTGACGGAATTTCTGGTTATCGATGATTTCACTCATGGGATAGCCCTCCTTCTTACAAGGGTAGTATAGTCGATTTCCCCAAAAGAAAATGTGATAATCATCACACTTTCGACTTCATTTGATGAGGATGCGTTTGCTTTGAAGGAGGACGATCTTTCCTTCGTCGACCAACTGCGCAAACCGACGACTGACAGTTTCGCGGGTCAGTCCTAAGCGGTTTCCGATTTCTTCGCGGGTCATCGGCAATTTCAACAGAATTCCCTCCTCGGTTTTCGTTCCGTAATCCCGACCGAATTCTTTTAAGAGTTCATAGACCCGCTCTTCGGCCGTAAACGAGGTCATCGCCACCATGGAGTGTTCCAAGCTATCCAAGCGGACAGCCAGTTCGCGGATCATGTCCAGGGCGATTTCGGGATGTTCCTTTAAGAAAGGTTCGAAAGACTTACTGTGGATGCGACAGATTCCCGTATCTTCCAAAGCCTCCAGAGTATAGTGTATAGGTGATGGTGAAAACAAGGTGTGTTCGCCGAAGAAGTCACCTTGGGAGAAAAGGTAAAGGATTTGTTGCTTCCCTTGGATTCCGTTGGTATAGGCTTTGAGACGACCGCGGTTGACGATACCAAGGAAATCAAGGGTCGAACCTTCCGCTAAAAGGACATCGCCTTTATTCAACTGGATGCGCTCGACCAGACCCAAGACTTGGATCCGTTGGGCATCATTCAAACTACGAAACATCGGAACCCGTGTCACGCAGGAAATCCCGACGCAACGTTCGCACACGCGTACCGGCATTTACTTTACCCCGACCGCAAAGGCATCGTAACGATCGTTGCCTTTCGCGTCGATGATGACGGTGACCGGAAAGTCTTCGACAGTCAACTTGCGGATCGCTTCGCTTTGGAGTTGTGGATACGCGATTATTTCGACCGCTTTCACACAGGTCGCATACCGCGCCCCGGCACCACCGATGGCACCGAGATAGACGGCTTCATATTGTTTCATGCATTGTTTGACTGCGAGATTGCGTTGTCCTTTTCCGATCGTGACACGCAATCCTTGTTCGATCAACTGCGGTGTGATCGCATCCATGCGGCCTGCCGTGGTTGGTCCGATCGAACCGATGATTTCACCTTCTGCCGTTGGTGACGGTCCGGCATAGTAAAGGCACGTCGAATGTAGATCGAAGGGTAAAGTTTCACCATTCTTTAGCGCTTGCGCCAATTTCAAATGGGCTGCATCACGGGCGGTATACATCACTCCGCTTAAGAGGATGTTTTCGCCACATACCAGCGACAAGCGATCGGCTTCGCTTAACGGTAAAGTAAATGAACGCATTTAGAACACTCCTTTACTATGACGCGACACATGGCAGCCGACATTGATGGCGACCGGCAGTCCCGCGATATGGGTAGGATAGGTTTCAATAGCGACATTCAAACACGTGGTGTTGCCACCCAAGCCTTGCGGACCATAGTCCGTCGCATTCAACATGTCCATTAAATCTGCTTCGAGCGCCGCATAGCGCGGATCGGGATGAGGTTGTCCGATCGTACGCAAACAGGCATGCTTGGCGATTTTCGCCGCGACATCCATCGTACCCCCGATTCCAATTCCCAAAATCATCGGCAGACAGGCATTCGGCGCCGCTAAGCGAGCGGTCTCCATGACCGCTTGCTTGACGCCTTCGATGCCATCGCCCGGCGTCAACATCACTATCCGTGACATATTTTCCGAACCGAATCCCTTGGTTAAGATTTCCAGTTCAAAGGTATCTCCGTCGACCAAATCGACATGTAAGATGCATGGTGTATTGTCTAAGCTATTGCGACGGTCAAACAACGGATCCTTGACGACCGATTTCCGCAAGAAATGATCGCCGTAGGCTTGTTTCACGGCGTTATCCAACGCTTCTTTTAGATTCCCATTGATTAATCTTACTTCTTGGCCAAGCTTCGCAAAGAACACGACCATTCCCGTATCCTGACACAAGGGAATGTGTCGACGCGAAGCGATCTCCTCATTCTCCAACAGTACGCCCAAGATATCCTTGGCGGACGGATTTTGTTCGTTCTGAAAAGCTTGGGTTAAACTTTCTTTCACATCACTCGGATAAGCGAACGCGAGCTTGGCCAGTTCTTGAGTGGCGAAGTTCGCGATGATTTGGACATCGATTTCACGCATAGGGCACCTCTTCGTATCTCTACTTTACCATAAATCCAAGAATAAAATGGAAAAGAACTCCTTCCGAAGTTCTTTAGCGTGCTGCTGAATGTTACGTGGTGTCAGCCCACCCGGGTTGCACGATGCCCTTCTTTCACAGTATAGATTCAGTGTGAAACGATTTCAATCTTTACTCTTGGCGAAAATCCGAACATATTCGCCATATCCTTCGCTTTCCATTTTCTCATACGGCACAAAGCGTAACGAAGCCGAGTTGATACAATAGCGCAAACCACCTTTGTCTTTGGGTCCGTCATTGAAGAGATGTCCCAAATGGCTGTCCGCATCTTTTGAGCGTACTTCCGTTCGGATCATGAAATGACTGACATCAGTTTTCGATACGATTTGCTTGGGATCGATAGGCTTGGTGAAGCTAGGCCACCCGCAATGCGAATCGAATTTATCCAAACTTGAAAATAACACTTCGCCGGAAACGATATCCACGTAAATGCCACGTTCGAAATGATCGTGATACTCATTTTCGAAGGGACGTTCGGTGGCGTTGTGTTGGGTGACTTGAATCTGTAGGGGGGTTAAGTGATCGAGTTTCTTTTCCATAAGTTCCTCCGATTTCAGTATAGGAAAGTGTGATGCAAAGACAAAGGAAAATGACCCAAAACGGGTCATCTTTGACTGTATCGGTAATTAGATCGGTAACCCAACGATAAACTTGCACCCTTCCCCGACCTTACTTTCGCAAACCACGGTACCGCCATGTTCCGCAATGATTTTCTTGACGATCGACAATCCCAATCCGGTGGTTCCGGATGTCGGATCGGCGGTCACGAATCGATCGAAGATGGCCGTTTGAAGTGAAGGGTCCAATCCTTGACTTTCATCGGAGATCACAAAGAAGCAAGTTTGATTTTCGGTATACGCTTTGATGGTAATCGTGGTCCCGGCTTTGTTATGCTTGACGACATTCTCCAACATATTGTTTAAGGCACGATCCATCCATCGCGAATCGAACTTCAAAAGAAGCATTTCTTCCGGGATCTCGATCAGATAATCGAATCCTTCTTTCTCGAAGATCGGAATATGATTGGCGACGACTTTACGCAAATATTCATAGAAATCCAACTCTTTCTTGTCCAACGCGAAGCGTCCGCTTTCGATCGTCGAGAGATCAAACAATTGATCGATCAAGTTCTTCGCCCTTAATCCATGGTGATGAATTGTCGACGCGAATTTACGTCGTTGGTCTTCTTCGATCGTATCTTGGTCTAGGATTTCCGAAAACCCCAGCATCACCGCCAAAGGATTGCGTAAATCATGCGAGATATCCAGAATGAGTTGTTGGCGCTGATGTTCCGCTTCCTTGAGTTCTTCGTCTTTCCGCTGGATTTCCGTCGTCATCTCATTGAATAACCCCGCCACTTCCTCGAATTCCCGCGAAGCTTTGAGGTTGACGCGATGCGAGTAGTCTCCCTTTTTCACATGTGTCAGGGCTTCTTTCATGGCGTTGATCGGTTTCAAGAACTGAAGCGACGTAAACTTGGAAAGTGCGAACACCCCCAGTGATAATAGCAGCACAACCATAATGGTCAAAAAGAACACGACGCTTTCGACTTTCTGCCGGTCGACCGAAGAAAACAAACGGTTGACAACGATTCCGAACTCGATCCGCAGGGATGTTGGAAAAATTACAAACACCCATCCTTCAAGAACTTCGGAATAATAGGTATTGATACTGTAGGGTGTCCCGCTCCGTTTCGAATCGATCAAAAACTTGGTGAAAGATGAATTGTCGAACTGTCCAAACTCGAAGGGATGGATCCCACCAAGATGAGTTCCTCTCAGACTCTTATCAACGAAGTAGACCGCTCCGTTATGCGTCGCGATTTCCTCGATCAACATCGGATCCAACGAAGATTCCGCCACCTCTTGTGCGGGATATTGATCTTTGACCAAGTTGCCGGCCAACATATGGTTGGAGAAGTCGGTCAGAATAAAAAAGAGAAAAAAGACGATCACTACCACAAACAACATAAATAGATAATTGAAAACCAACTGGCTTCGAACTTTCGTTCTCATACTTTGTCTTCCGCCTTACAGAAACGATATCCGATACCATGGACGGTTTGAATATAATGCGGATTGCGCGGATCGTCTTCGATCAGTTTGCGAAGATGACTGACATGTACCATGATCGTATTGTCATCGACGAAAGAGTCTTGTTGCCAGATGGCTTCGTAAAGTTGGGCTTTGGTGAAGACGCGGGCAGGATGTTCCATGAAATATTTAAGGAGTTGATACTCTTTGGTATTCAGTATGATTTCTTGATTATCCTTATACACCTGGCAACCGGTCGTATCCAAGGTAATTTGACCGATGCGCACGTGTGTCGGTAGATTGGTTTGACGTTGACAGCGACGATGTAAGGCTTCGATACGCGCCAAGAGTTCTGACATGGAGAAAGGTTTGATCAGATAATCATCCGCCCCGAGTCCAAAGCCAAGCACCTTATCCATCTCATCACCGCGTGCGGTCAGAAACATGAATGGAATCTCGGAAAACAAACGTACTTGACGTAATAAGTTAAACCCATCCAGGCGCGGCATCATGACATCGCATACCACAAGATCAAATGTTTCATGTTTAATGCGTTCCAACGCCCCGTTTCCATCTTCTTCGCAAATCACGGTATGGCCTGCTTTTTCGCATTCGAACTTGAGTAGATAGCGTAGATCCGCTTCATCTTCGACGATCAAAAGTTTCATGGAATTACCCTCGTTGTTCCCATTATAGGGGATGAAACTTTCGAATACAATCCGACAAGTGTCTTGGTTGAATTGTTTAAGGAATCTTTAAGAAACACGCAGCGATGGATTTAAGAACGGAAAACTATGATAAATCCGTAACAACACGGAGGTATTCACGATGTATCTGGAAAACAGTCACTATCACGATTGGTTCGGCATTCTCTTCTTTATCGCTTTGTATGGTTCGATCTTGTTTTTATTCCCGTACTACCGCAAAATGCAACGCAAACCGAAAGGCGCGTTCTTCGCCTTCGTCGTCGCCTTCGCCATCGAAATGCACGGGATCCCCTTCAGTATGTTTTTGATTTCATGGCTCTTCAACCGCGAACTCCCCTTAGGTGTTTTATGGGGTCACACCTTGTTTCCGTGGATCGGTTATTGGGGCATGTACATCAACATCTTCTTAGCTCTGATTGCATTAGCGATGCTTATCAATGGATGGAAGCAGATCCATCGCGACTACTGGTGCAAAGCGGATGGCGAAGGGAAATTGGTCACGACCGGCATTTATACCTACATCCGTCACCCGCAATATGCGGCCCTTCTGTTATTGAGCTTAGGGATGTGTATCGAATGGATGACGATCCCGATGTTGATCATGTTGCCGACGATGGCGGCAATGTACCTTCGATTGGCGAAACGCGAAGAAGAAGACATGAAGCATGCGTTTGGAATGGAATATGTGGAATATATGAAAAGGACCAAACGGTTTATCCCGTTTGTATGGTGATACGATGCGTAAACTTATCGTCTTATTGATTTGTTTGTTTACTTTACTTCTTTGTCAACCGGTCAGTGCCGCCAACTTCGATACGGTCACCGACGGATTGTCTTCCTATCTTGTTCAATCGACCGGCATGATCTATGCGTTTGTGGATCAGGGAGATACGTATTACGGTGGAATGGGGTATGCGGATAAATCCAAACATACCCTAGCCGACCCGATCCGGACACCGTTTCGCATCGGATCGATCTCGAAGACCTTCGTCGCGATCGCGGTGCTTCAAGCGGTCGAATCGAAGAAACTTGATCTTCATCAGGATATACAAACTTATTTGCCTGAAGGTCAATTCGACTTTGCGTATCCAATCACTTTGCATCACCTTTTGACCCATTCGGCGGGATTTGAGGATCTGATTAGCGGGATGGTCGTTAGCTCCAAGAATGAGATGATGTCGCTCTTTGAATGTTTATCGATCTATCAACCGCATCAAGTTTTCGAGCCTGGCAAAGTCAGCTCGTACTCGAATTACGGGATCGCATTGGCGGCGTATATCGTCGAAGTCGTTACTCAGATGCCCTTTGACGAGTATGCGAAAAAGAATATCTTTGAACCTCTGGGAATGACGATGACGACCTTCGATCCGCTAACGGATCTACCTGTCTCCAAAGCTTACGACCTGAAGGGCAAAGAAGTCCTCGAACCGATCATCCAGATGTATCCGGAAGGTTCGGTCGTATCGACAGCCAAGGATATGTTGAAGTATATGGAATGGTGCTTGGATGAAAATGAAAATCTCTTAACGAATGAATACAAAGATTTACTGTTCTCTCCTCAATATGCACTGACGCCTGAGTTCGAGGGATTCGGCTATGCTTGGAATATCCATCGTCACAATCAACACCGGGTTGTGGAAAAACGTGGGGAAACCGCCTACTTCAATTCCCAGTTGATTCTGATTCCGGAGGCGGATTCCGCGATGTTCGTCAGTTTCAACTCTCCTTTACCTTGGTCGAATATCAAACATCTCAACGATACTTTCGTTCAATCCGTATTAGGTCATAAAGAAAACGAACCGAGTGTCAAGGTCACCTCGGATCGCCTCGATGGTACCTATCGCTCGCTGCGCTCTAACTTCACTTCGATCGAAAAGCTCTACAGTTTCTTGATGCCTGAGCGAACCTTGCATGTTAAAGGTGATGTGGCTAAAGGATATACCATGAATGGGAGTCCGTTATCTGTCATTGGGGAAGATCTCTATGAGTCACCCATCGGTACGATCAAGTTTCTTAAGGATCATGACGATGTCTTCCTGGTAACCGATTCAGCATTGAATTACGTAAGAGTCTCACCGTTGGAGAACCCGCAGTGGCAATGGTTCGCAGTCGCGATCTTCACGATTCTCGCCACTGTCAACTTCGTCAAACAAGGCAAACAAGCATTGCATGTTCGCAAGATCACCCCGGCTTTCGGATTGAGTTCATTGCTTGAGTTAAGTTTGATCGGACTGGTTTGTACCCTGCTTTACGCATTGACGACATATAACTTGGCGATTGTTGGCCCTTATCTAACCTTCTTTACCGCAGCCGCCGTCGCCTTCGCCCTGATCGGATATGGATATCAGTCATGGATGCGTCGTCGTCGCTTCGATCGGATCTATGGCTATGTCGGCTTACTTTCAACGCTCAGTTTCTCATTATGGGCAATTCTAAACAATCTCCTATAAAACAAAAAAAGCCTGCATTTACGCAGGCTTTCTTGTGCTGAATTGCCAAACGACACCATACTTATCGACGATGCTGCCATAGAGCGGACTCCAGAACGTTTCTTGAAGTTCCATGTCGACGCTGCCTCCGACTTTCAACAGATCGAAGTAACGGCGTGTCTTTTCAACATCATCGCTGACGACGGTCAAGGAAAGATTGTTTCCAACCTTCAGTTCCATCCCGGGGAAAACATCGCTAAACATGACCGTATCCCCTTCGATAATTAGTTCGGTATGCATGATCAAGTTTTTCGATACATCGTCGAGTGGGTAGTCCGGATTGGGCATATCGCCGAAACGCATGAAATTTGGCGCAGGGGTTTGGAAAACACTTGCGTAAAAGTGTACGGCTTCTTCACATTGTTGGTTAAAGTTCACATAGATTTGGACAGGCATGAATCATCCTCCTTGGATGGAGACATCGTATCAGTTTCTGTCTGGTAAAAAAAGCAGGATGCTTACAGGTTTGTCATCCTTTGA
The DNA here is from genome assembly GCA_942492825.1 of uncultured Erysipelotrichaceae bacterium. GTDB lineage: Bacteria > Bacillota_I > Bacilli_A > Erysipelotrichales > Erysipelotrichaceae > GWE2-51-13. Next base: position 1,170,508 of record OW818635.1, read on the forward strand.
AATTCCGTTACCTTCAACATAAAACCCGTCGATTTGTCATTCGGACAGATCGGCGGGTTTTGTTTTAATTTATGATCCTAGATAAACAAGGTCGTCCCGGCGTTTTCGTTTTCTGCCAGGTAAGTTCCGACTCCTCCGTATTCGATACCATCCATCAGTTCTTCTTTTTTGATACCCATCAAATCCATGGACATGGTACAAGCGATGAAGTTGACCCCAAGTTGTTGCGCCTTCGCCATCATGACTTCGACTTGATCAACATTCTTTTGTTTCATGATGCCTTTGATCATGGCTTTCCCCATACCGCCCATATTCATACTGGAAAGTTTGAGTTTGGTCGCACCTTTGGGCATCATCCAACCGAACATCGTTTCGATGAAGGTTTTCTTGACGCTGACGGATTCGGCTTTACGTAACGCATTGAGTCCCCAGAAAGTAAAGAAGACGGTGACTTTCTTCCCTTGTGCCGCGGCACCTTGCGCGATGACCATGGCAGCCAAGGCTTTATCCAATTCCCCGCTAAACAACACGATCGTGGCGTTCTCGGGAGACGTTCCCAAAGAACTGAGCGAACAATTGGCGGCTTTGTGACCTTTGACGATCGTCGCGATGAATTTGTTGCCCTCGGTTTTTAAGTTATCCAAGGTGTGTCCGTTGGAAGCGCACCAAGCTTGAATGTCACTGGTGAATCCCGGATCGGTCGCGATGATCTGGACCGTATCCCCTTCATTGGCTTCTTGAAGCGCTTGATAGGTGGCCATTAACGGACCCGGACATTGAAGTCCGCAGACATCGACGGTTTTGAAATCGCTAATGCTTTTTCCCGAAGTCTCATCGACTTTGACCGATTTGACTTTCGGATCGACTCCGGGTTTGTATTGGTAGGCTTTATAGGTGGAATAACCGCCTGATACGTTATAAAGGTTGGTGAATCCATTCGCCTTTAGGATACGGATTGCGATGTAGGCGCGTAAGCCGACTTGGCAATTGACATAAATGGCGGTGTCTTTAGAGACCTTGATTTCATCCAATCGGTTACGTAATTCGTCGACTTCGATGTTGACGGCGTTGGGGAAGTGGCCTGTCGAGAATTCGATCGGAGTACGGACATCCAGGAAGTATGCCCCTTCTTTCGCCAAGGCTTCGACTTCTTGGACATATGTGACTTTATAGGTGTTTGCGAGTACGTTCTCGGCGATATACCCCAGAATATTTGTCGGGTCTTTGGCACTGCTGAACGGCGGCGCATAACTGAGTTCGAGATCGGAAAGATCCGTGACTTTCGCATTCAACTTGATCGCCGTCGCAATGACGTCGATCCGTTTTTCGGTCCCTTCTTGACCGACTGCCTGTGCGCCTAAGATCGCACCGGTTTCCGGATTGAAGATCAGTTTCAAGGCGATGTTGGTGGAATTGGGATAATAGGAAGCATGGTTCCCGCGATGCGCATGAACGGCGATATGCGGAATCTTCTTCATCGCCAACATCCTCTGGTTGTTGCCGGTGGAAGCGACGGTTAAGTTAAAGACTTTGAGGACGGAAGTACCTAAAGAGCCGTTGTAACGGGCGTCGATGCCGTTGATGATGTCGGCGACGACACGTCCTTGACGGTTCGCCGGCCAGGCCAGCGCAATCGCCGTGTCATCGCCTGTGACGACATCCTTGACTTGGATGGCATCGCCGATGGCATAGATATCTTCAATCAATGCATTCGTTTCCGAATCGTAAACGCGCAGTTTCTCATTGGTGACGATATGTCCGCGCGGACCGATTTTCAATCCGCCTTGTTTGGCCAATCCGTTTTCCGGGACGACGCCGATCGCGAGAATGACAAGATCGCAATCGATTTCTTTACCGGATTCCAGATGGATCGTATGTCCGTTATTGGTGAAGTGGGAAACACCGTCACCCAATACGAGTTGAACGCCATGTTGGTTCATTTCTTGATGGACCAATTGCGCCATTTCGAAATCGATCGGCCCGAGGACTTGCGGCATCTTTTCGACCAAGGTCACTTGAATGCCCCGTTCCATTAGGTTCTCGGCCATTTCGACGCCGATAAATCCACCGCCCACAACGACTGCCGTTTTCGGTGAATTCGCGAGAATACTGTTGGCGATTCTGTCCGTATCGGGGATGTTGCGCAATACAAACAGATTGTCCGCTTCCTCAATGCCCCGTATGGGAGGTTGGATCGGTTTGGCGCCGGGAGATAGGATCAAGACATCGTAACTCTCCACATAGGTCGTATTGGTTTGCGTGTTTCTGACGGTGACCGACTTGGCATTCTTATCGATCCCCACGACTTCGTTGAATGGGCGAATGTCGAGATTGAAGCGTTCGCTCATGGCTTCGACGGTTTGAACAATCAATTTGTCATGTTGTTTGATGACCCCTCCGATGTAATACGGAAGTCCGCAGTTCGCGAAACTGATGTATTCATCACGTTCAAAGAGGATGATTTTGTCTTCTTCATTTAAACGGCGTAAACGCGCCGCCGCGGTCGCACCGCCCGCGACCCCTCCTACGATTAGAATCTTTCTCATAATTTGACCTTTCCTTCCTCATCAAAGAGGCACACTAACAAACCGATGACATCCGGATTCGCGACTTCATAGAGGTGATTGTTGCCGACACGTTTGCGCGCTACGATCTTCGCGGACAAGAGTTTGGCAAGATGTTGGGAGATGACGGATTGGGAAACATTGAGACATTCTTCCATGTGTGATACGTTGCATGACCCCTGTTTTAAGAGTCCGCGGACGATGCATAAACGGATCGGATGTGCCAAGGCTTTCAGAATCTCGCTTTTCTCGGTATAAAGTTTTTCGTTGTATTCCATCAGTTACCTCGCAGTACATTAGTATATTAGTGTTATCTAATATACTTGTCAATCCTTGAACAAGCATTTCCCATGAATATTTTAAGATTTATTTAGTTGAATCCTTACTTCTGAAAAAGTTGATATAGAACTTTGTGAAGAAGGATTTGAATCACTCAAGTAAACTTGATTTGCATAAAAAAAGAAGCACATCGTGCTTCGATTAGGCAAACTGTTGGATCAGTTCCATCAACTCTTCATCGTTAACGGTACTGAAGATATACTTGCTTTCGATAAATTTCAGTGACATCAGAATGTACTTCGGTAAGATGACCGGTTTATGCATGGCCACGCAATAACCGGCTTCCCGATGTGCGCTTCCGCCTTCTTTGGCGCTTAATACTACCGATACTTTTCCGATGGACGCCAACATTTTCCCAACCAGTTCGGATTCACTTTTTAACAGCGCGGTCTGTGTCGGTGGAAAGGGTGAAATGACAAGCGACGGTGCACTGAAGAGTTGACGTTTAATGGAGGATTCTAAGCTTCCTTCCACAAACGACTTTACTAACGGGATGTGCAAGATCGACATCCCGGAAAGTCCGGCTTCCTGAAGCCCCGCTTGCGCGCTGGTATCCAGTAGGTCATCGAATCCGGTCGTGACCACATATCCTTTTTTGGCTAAGGCGACACTTAGTTCTTTGGCGTGGATCATTTCCTTTTCATTGGCGGAACGACTCCCCGTCAAAACGACTTTGGAGTGTTTGCGACCCAACAGAGCGATGTTTCCACAGGCATAGATAAAAAGCGGCGCGTCTTCTTTTAAGTCCTGTAAGAGCGAAGCGGGATATTCCTCATCGAACTTACTGATGATTTTCGTATTGGGCAAGAGTTTCGTAAACGCGGATACGGTTTCCCGTTGCATCATTTGAAACACTTTCGGATAGTCCTGAATAAACCTTGATGCCGGACAATGGTTGAAATAGAATTCCGAGACTTGCTGGAGTTCAAGAAACCGATCGCGCGTGATCAGTTGATTCAATCTGGCATCATCTTTGACAAGCTTTCGCAGGATCTCAAAGTTGATCGCGATTTCTCGATTCCGTTGATAATGGTTCACTTCGTTCTCCTTTTATTGGTAACAGCCTAGCGTTTTTCCTAACATTTCATGATAGCGATCGACCGCTTTTTGCGGTCCGATAAGTTGGATCTTGTCCATAAACTGGAAAATCCATGCCAAGAAAGTCGGACTCATTACGACATCCACTGTGATCGCAAACGATTCGTCATCGTTAGGACGTAGTTCGATATCATGTCCGAAACGGTCAAGGACGACCCCGATCAAAATCGAATTGACCTTTAGATCGATCGTCATTTCTTCTCCGCCGAACATATTGAAGATGCGTGAACTGTAATTCATCGCATCCATCGTTTCGATTTCCTTCTCGAAGACTTCATCGCTCATCGCAACATCGACCATTTTATCTACCCTGAAATGATTGAATTTGTCATACTTCTCGTTGTACGTGACCAGATAATAGTTCTCATCGTCCCACACCATGAAACACGGAATGGTGACATATTTCTCGTTGTTCTTCCGGAAATGACGTTGTTTCGACAAGTCATAGTCGAAATAGCGGAAACTGACCTTATGCTTGGTGCTGATCGCGTTATGCAGGATATCGACGCTGTAATAGATGTTCTCGTTGACCGCTTTCAAGCGATTGGTGACATAAACCTGACGAACCAATTGATCGGCCTGATGTACGCTGGCCAATCCGTTGATCTTACGGATCAACTCTTCGCTTTTCTTCGGCGTGATGAATTTCGAATATTGGACGGCGTCGACCAACAATTTGAGTTCCGGTAGTTCGAAATCCCGTGAACCGACAAAGTAACGGTTCCTCTTCTCGCGTTGACATAAAATATCCAAACCGTAATCTTGAAGCAGTTCGATATACTCGTAGATGCTTTTGCGCTCGCTAGTCAAGCCGAGGGATTGTAAGTGATCGATGATGTCCTGCACGGTGACGGTATGGTCTTCGTCGGTCTTCTCCAAAAGAAAACGCATCACATACAAAAGCTTCAGTTTACTGTTGCCGGATGGATTCATCGTTTTGCCCTCACTGTTTCTATTTTACACGCTTGGGGTATCCTGCGCAAGAGTACAAAAACAAGGACAGATGATGACGAAAAGGGTCGAATTATCGACCCTTACATAAATTCAAGCAGTAGTTACCGACATTCGGCGGTAAATCTAATTATTGAAGTTCCCGTTATTGTGACTGGCTTGCGCTTGTTGTGCCATGACCGCATCGATCGCAAGCACGACCGCCAAGGCCATGATTTCATCCTTCGGATCCGCCACATTCAAGACATACGTATCGCCCCACGTCAGCCATTCCTTATGAATCTCAACCACCGGACCTTCCGGTCCATAGACAGCGTAATCATGACCGGTGAAGTTCCCTTCGACCTTCCAATCCAACCCCTCGATGTCGTATTTGGGTTTGAAGACGGAGAACTTCGCTTTGATTTCCGCCACATCTTGACCGTCCACCGAAACGAAGAACTTGGGCAAGAACGAGAGTAGTTTTTGATGGATGAAGGCGACTTCCGAATGATTCAAGTCATTGACATGGAGTTTCTTCCCTAAGGTGAAGACTTCCCCTTCAACTTTGAATCGTTCATTCTGAGCTTCGTCATAGACGGTGAACTTATCGCCCCAAGAAAATACTTTTTGTTTGATCAGGAGTTTCATTTTGAACACCTCTCTTTCTTTTATTATGGAATAAAAAAACGAAAGTCACAAGGACCTTCGCACTGAATTATGCTTTTCGGTTTTTTCGAATCAGATAGACCACCAAGCCGACACCAATCAATCCAAGAACCGTATAGGTAACCGTCGAGTAAACATCCATATACTCCAAGATGACTTCCCATTTCTCCCCAAGCAATGCGCCGGCACCGACCAAGATTGTATTCCAGATCAAAGTTCCGATGGTTGTCAGAATCATGAATTTACCCAACTTCATGCGCGCGATTCCGGCAGGAATGGAAATCAAGCTGCGCAAGATCGGAATCATGCGGCAGATGAAAACGGTGATGCTTCCGCGCTTCTCAAACCAATGTTGGGCATTGCGGACATCCTCGACTTTTAACCTGAGTATATGTCCATACTTTGTCACGATCGCTTCGAATTGTTCGATGCGCATGACACTGCCCAATCCGAAGAGTAACAACGCACCGGCCAACGAACCCAAGGTTGAGGCAAAGATCATACCCGGCACGGTTAAGGAAGTGGTCGTGGTAACGAAACCGCCAAAGGTCAAAATGACTTCGGAGGGAATCGGTGGAAATACATTTTCGATGAATATCATGAAGAAGGTTCCGAAATAGCCGAACTTCTCGATAATCATCATGATCCAAGCTTGCATCGTTTCTCTCCTTCATCGGTTTCCCGTGGTATCTATCATAACCAATTTGGTAATCTTACGCAACATTCGAATAAAAAAGCGGTGATTCCCGCTTAAGATTCAAATGGTGCACCAGGCGGGACTTGAACCCGCACGGTTGCCCACACGCTTCTGAGACGTGCGCGTATGCCTATTCCGCCACTGGTGCGTGACTGCTTTACAATTATAACAAATCCAATTATATTTTCCACTCTTTTTTAAAAAAAGGCGGGAATGTTCCCGCCCTTATAGGTGAAGATCTCTGCGTGGGAAGCGGATAAACGCCATTCCCAAGCCAATCAGAATTAGGATTCCGGAAAGACCGAGATAGATCGGATCCAATGTCAGCGAGTCTAAGATTTGGTCGGCTGGGAAATACTTGAGGGTGATTAAGGGACGCATCCAATCCGAATTCTCCATTAAATCCATGACGATGCTTCCTAGATATGTGAATCCCATGACGCTCAACATGATCATCGAGGATTTGCGCGGGTCGTTGAGAGCGCCTGAGAAGCCGAAGGAAACGACGTAGAAGACCAACATGATGACGGTCAGTGCCAAGAGAAACAGCGTAATTTCAGCTGAAATATCCTGGTTCGCGACTTGTTTGACGATGGGATACGAAATCAGGGCGTCGACTGCGACGAAACCGAAAACATATACCAAACCGGCCAAGAGCTTTTGGCCAAGGATCCAACCTTTGGCGACCGGTTTTACCATCAGAAATTCGGCGGTGTGGTCGCGTTCTTCCTTGGCTAAGATGCCCGAACCAAGGATGATCGCATAGACGATCCCCATGATCAAGACGTAAAAGTGGATGATTCCGTAGAATCCGCCGACCGAGGAAACGTCGATGTTGACCATGCCGAACATCGCTAAAAACGCTTTGGGGAAAGAGTCGAACAACTTCGAAATGTCTTGTCCGCCTTCCGCATACATTCCGGCGTACTTACCCATTCCGGCCCCGACCATAAATAAGATGCCGATCGACCAGAACAGTAGATACTTCCAATACATCTTCATTTCATGAAAGAATAAGTTCATGGTGAGCACCTCCTAAAGTGCGTGGATATCCTTCTTTGTGTAAACCAAGTAACTGACGCCGATCATGGCTAAAATGAGGAAACATGACCAGGCCAGAAAGATCGGATCGAGGGATTGGGTCGCAATGACTTCAAACTTGTCGAAGAACTGGAACGGCGATAACCATTGGATCCAGGGATCATCGAAGATTCCTTTCATCATGTTCAAGATGAAGAAACCGGTCACGATGCCTAAGGCATAGGGTGCGATCGAACGTAGTTTGCGAAGCGTCGCCCCAAGGAGAATCCCGATGGACGCGAAGATTGCCGAACAAAGAAATATGACCAAACTGACCAATATCAAGCCGATCATCGAGAAGGTTTCCCCGGTAATCGAAAGACCGAATACGGTAAACGCGAAGAGACAGAGATTGGTTGCGGCCAGAATCGTGAAAATGGCCGCGATTTTCATGGTAAGAATGCTGGAACGACGGACCGGTTTGGTGATCAAGAAATCCATCGTGTGCGCCTTGGTTTCGCGACCGATGACTTGCAGACCAAGGATAAATCCTTGGAAAGCGACCATCACCTGCACGTAAACCGCAATAAAGGAATAGAAACCCAAGATCGTAAAGAATTGGTTGGGATCGAAGTCCAACCCTTCCAAGAGTTCTTTGGGATAGTTTTCAAGCATCTTGATGAGTTCGGCCGATCCCGAATAAAATGCGGGGAAAACCTGGATAAATCCGAACGCGACGATACCTAACATCACAATCCAGATCAAGGTGCTTTTGAGACTGCTTTTGATTTCGAAAAGGAAAATGTTCATGACCTACTCCTTCTCGTAGTAATGCATGAAGATCTCTTCGAGATCCGGTTCGCTCATGCTGATGCGGACGACATCCAACTGCGAAAGTTTCGCCAACAATTCGTTGGTATCCCCTTTGTATAAGAAAGATACATCTTTTCCGTTGACGACGAAATTGTTCATGCTTCCGTTGAGGAAATCTTGGGGAACTTCGGTGTTGGTTTCCATGGCGACCTTCAAGTACATGCTTTCGGTCAAGGATGCCATCGTATCGATGCGGATGATGCGTCCATCTTTGATGATGGCGACGCGATCGCAGATTTTCTGGACTTCGCTGAGGATATGGGAAGAGAACAGAACGGTCGCTCCGCGACGGTTTTCTTCTTTAAGAATCTCAAAGAATGTCTGCTGCATCAAGGGATCCAATCCACCAGTCGGTTCGTCAAGGATGATTAACTGCGGCGAATGAAGCAAGCCTTGGACGATCCCGACTTTCTTCTTGTTACCGTAGGATAGATCATCGATCTTACGGTTCAAGTCGAGATCGAGTCGTTTCGTCAATTCTTTGATTTTGGCGGAACAATCTTTCTTATAAAACGATGCGGAATACGCAAGTAGGTCTTTGACCTTCATGTTCTCATAGTAGAAGACTTCCGAGGGCAGATATCCGATTTCCTCATGGATCTTCGCATAGTCTTTCTGACAGTCCAAGCCGAACACGGACGCGCTTCCGCCGGTCGGTTTGATTAGGTCCAGCAATAACCGGATCGTCGTTGATTTCCCGGCACCGTTAGGTCCGATAAATCCGAAAATCTCGCCTTTTTCGATCGTTAGGTCGACATCGATGATTCCACGTGATTTCCCATAATATTTGGTAAGTTTCTTTGTCTCGATAATGCCCATGACAGCCTCCTGAAGGAGCGAATATCTCCATTAGAAATTGTATTCCTTTCTATATGGGTATGCAAGTTCTATCGTTTGGAAGTTGGCAGTTTGATGGGTAAAGAAAAAGCCCTTGCGGGCTAAGGTGTAACGACGATCGGTTTGATGGTGATCTTGTCAGCTGCGAAACGTGTTGAAACGTTTTCTTCACTTAAATAGGTCTTAGCACTTTCGCTTAGGTTACTTGAACTATTCACCAACGCAATCAAGACACGTCCATTTCCGAGATCGGCGACGATGGTCGCCCCGGCATATTCGCCGGTTAGATCGAGTTCGCTTTGGTTAAGCGCTTTGAATCGGACGATCGGTTCGAATTCACCTTTTTCGTGATAATAGATACCGAACTCATCCATGGTTAAGTTATAGAGCGTTTCCAATCGGTCTGGTAAAGTACCCGCAAACGCGACGGTTGAATTGATTGAGGACAAGGTGAGTGTTGTAACACCACCGGCCTCGACTCCGCGAAGCAACTGGTAACTGTTTCCGTCTCGTAGCTTTTCAGTCAACGCACTAATGGTTTCGTTGAGTTCTTCGACTTTCTGCGTCAAGGTTTCGATTTGGGTTTCCAGATCGTTGATTTTGGTTTCGTAATCTTCCTTCGTTACGGTTTTCGTACATCCCGCCAACAACACGACCGCTAAGAACATGCATACGATTTTCTTCATATTTCTTCCTCCGACTTCTTCATTTTATGCCCTATTTATGGAAAAACTGTGAACAATTTGGATAACAGGGTTGATTATAACGCAATTTACTATAATTTTAAAGGAAATCCTGAAAAAAACGAGTAAGACGATTAAACCGTCTTACTCGTTGACGCTGAATTGGATCGATCCGCTGGTCATATTCATGCGGTAATCATCGCGTCCGTTTTTGTAGGTATACGTGTTGTTTTCTTTGACGTTGGGGAAGTTGGCGGAGAAGTTTCCGGAGGTTTTCGATAAGCGCAGCGCGAAGTCCGCCGGGGCATTCAAATCGAAGGTCGCCGATCCGGATGTCATCTGGAAATCGATGGTCCGTGGAGCTATTTTCTCGAGTTGTGCGGTAAAGAGTCCGCTAGTCATCGTCAAATCCAAGGTGTCGGCGATTACACCGTCAAAGTTGAATGTGCCCGAAGTCATAACCGCATCGATTTCCGGAACGATTGAATCTTCGAAGAAAGTCTGGCCGCTGGTCATGTCGAGTTTCAACGTGTTGGCGGTAAGATTATTGAAGCGCAGGATCCCGGAGGTCGAACGCGTCGTGAGTCGATCGACTGAAAGATCATCGATCGTGTTGTTTCCGGAGGTGACGTTCAACATCACCGAGTCATAGGTGATTTTCGGTAAACGCAGTTCCAAATAGGTTTCCGGGGTATGCCAGAAGAAGAGATAAATCACGTTTTTGTTTTTACTGGTAATCGTCAAACTGCCGTTTTCTTGGGTGTAGCTCGCCCATTTCGATTCCGGGACATCCCCGCGACCGCGTTCGACGATGTGGATGTGATCGTCTTCGGAGACTTTGATTTCGACCCCGCCGACGTTCCAGTTGATATTGAGTTTCGTGATTTCTTCCGCGACCGTCCGTTCATATAACACGGTAATCGGACCTTGGGGTTGATCCACGAAATCGAAGGGATTGTTTCCCTGCATGAAGGAGACCATCACCAAGGCAGCCAAGGCGGCGATCACCAGCCAAAATGTGGCTTTCAATAAGCTTGCGATCGTGTTAGTTTTCATCTTGATCCCTGATTTCCACCAAGGCCTTGGCGATGTTTTGAATCGCGGCAGCGATGATAAAGATGATCCACGAGTAATGCCAGTTCATGTAAGTGAAGCTGATGAACAGATAAACTGCCACGACGATCAACCAGAACGCCGAACTTAGCGCTTGGTAGATCGATCTGTTTTTCCCGCGGGCGGATTTCCATTCCTTGAACTCTTCGACCAAGGTTTCATCTTCGCGTAGGTATTTCGGTTTACTCGCTTGATTGTAGACGATCAGTCCGGTCGCGATGGCGATCAGCGAGAACATCCCGGCCAATCCGGTGATGGCTTGTCCGAAGCTTTCCGCAAACAGGATCAACACCATCGGACTTAAGATATAAAGCATGACGGCGAAGGCGATGACGGTGGCGCTGCGTTTGCGTTGGGCCGGTGTCGGTTGCGACAAGACATGGCGTTCGCGCATTCCTTCAGTCAACTCACTGAGATCTCCGATGGAGGAGATCACAATCGTGTAGGCTTCTTCTTCTGTTTTGCCCAGTTTTAACTGGTCGTTGAACTTTTCGATGAGATTACTGATGAGTTCTTCTTGCATCTCCATCGCTTTTTTGGTGCGGGGCACGTCTTCAAAGGCGCGGTTGATGTAGGATCTGATTTTTGCGATCATGGGTTCTCCCTCCTTAAATGAGAGTATCGATCAGGACTTTCGCTTCTTCCCAATCTTGACGGTTCTGCCGGTAGAGGATTCTACCCTCCGATGTGATGGCGTAATAGCGGCGGCGGGCACCGGTGGTTTCATCGCCCCAATACGAGGTGATCAGACCGGCGCTTTCCAATCTTCGGAATGCGGAATACAAGGTAGCTTCCTTCAATTCGAACTGGTTTTGAGTCTTTTCCTGGATGGACTTGTTGATTTCATATCCGTAACTGTCTTTTTCTAACAGATGTCGCAGGATGATGGTTTCCGTATGTCCACGAAGGATATCGGATGTGATGTTCATGACATCCCTCCTTTTTACAGTTACATCGTAATACAATCTACTTCGCCTGTCAAGGTATATATATAAAAAAAGTAAATATTTTTTAAGAGTATATAAAAACCCGAAATCTCGGGTCAGTTTTTAGGCTCGGCGATGCACCACAGGTATTCGTAAGGACTCAGTTCTACGGTGATTTCGGTCACTTCGAAGCTTCTTCCTTGGAAGACATCGCGATAGCGGCTTCCCACCAAATAGGGATGAAGGTGTTTCAAGAGAATCGTCTGATGGTTCTCGCTGAAGTTGAAGATCGCACAGAATGTCTTATCTTCTTGGATCCGTACCATCGCGAAGACATGGGGATTGAAGAGATCGATCGCGATCTGTCCGGCTTGGCCATGTAAGTAAGGTATTGATTTACGCATCGCTATCATCACTTTGAGCTGTCGGTAGACTTGATATTCAAAGGTCCCGATTTGGTTGCGCTTCTCAGCCCGAGTCCAATCGAAGAAGGGCCGATGGACCCACCGACCTTCGTTTTGTTTGGCCGGATCCTGTTGGTAACTTTGATTGTTTAAGGTAGCGATTTCGTCCCCGCTATAAATCAATGGAATCCCACGATAAGCCAATATAAAGGCATGGGCAAGGTTGATCCGTCGGATCGCCTCTTCCCTGCGATAGAACTCATTCCGATCGATCGCTTTTTCCAACCCAAGCAAACTGGCCAAGGTTCCGTTGGTACGTGCATCTTTGGTCAGCGGGTTAAATTGATAATGTTCGCCGCTAGAGAAAGAACCGGGAAATTCCCCGCCGTAAAAATCGATCAGAAATTGTTTATGGGCGTAGGGATCCATCCCGAAACTCCGGATCGCCTCTTCGTTAAAGCCCCATCCGATGTCGTCGTGACAACGTACATAGTTCATCCAGGTTCCATGATGCGGAATATGGAAACGGTTGGCATCGATGGTTAGAAGACGTGTATCGCGGGTCGCAAACGCATTGTAGATCCCAACCATCAACGTCGCATTGTACATGATGTCACATTCCGTCGAAACATCGGTTCCGAAGTATTTGACGATCTCTTGCGGCTCGACGATGGCTTCGCCCAATAACGCGACCGAAGGACACACTTCTTGTTTGATGAGTTGAAGCATCCGCATCAAGTCATGCACGACCGGTAAATTGCGACAGGTCGTACCGACTTGTTTCCCCATAAACGGAATCGCATCCAAACGGATCATATTGATCCCGATGTTCGCAAGGTATAACATCGTATCGACCATTTCGTTAAATACGATCGGATTCTCGAAATTCAAGTCCCATTGAAAATCACTGAATGAAGTGAAAACATACTTCTTGATTTCAGGATAATAGGTAAAATTTCCCGGGCATTTATCCGGAAGGACTTCCGGTACGGTTTTGTCGAATCGGTCCGGCATTTCACGGGTATCATACATGATGAACCGTGCTTGCATCTCCGAATCACCTGCCAATGCGGCCTTTGCCCAGGCATGTTCTTTGGCGACATGGTTGATGACATAATCGATACAAACCAAGATGTTTTCTTTACGCAACGCATCCACAAGCGTGATGAAATCTTCCATCGTCCCCAACCGCGGATCGATGGCTCGATAATCTTCAACCGCATATCCGCCGTCATTTTCCCCGTCGCGGGGTTTCAGTAAAGGCATGAGATGCAAATACGTGATGCCTAACTCTTTGAAATAGTCGATTTTCTCGATCAGTTTCTTCAAGTCACCCGCAAACAAGTCGACATAGAGTGTCATCCCGACGCTGTCTTGGCTGACAAGCGATGTGTTTTGTTTGTCCAAGCGAAGCAAATCCGCTTTTCGATTGATCTTTGCGGACTCAATCCGCGTTAACAGATCCTTATAAGCAACTTCGCTTTCTATACCATAAACTTTCTTATAGATCGAAAGAAGTTCGGTCATGGGTTCCATGGTTGATCCGAAAACCTTTCACGTAGTTTCGATTCATCCGCCAAAGCGCCGATCGCACCTTTCTTCAAGGTCGCATACGCGCCACAGGCATTGGCGAAGGTGCAAAACGATACCAAATCTGAATCGATGAGTTGATTTAGTTTTTTGTTTGATGCCATAAACCGTGCCAAAAATCCGCCCAAGAAACCATCGCCGGCACCGGTGGTATCGATCGCATCCACCGTAAACGGATCGACGGTCACAAGTTGATCGGAGGTATAGTACGCGGATCCCTTCGCACCGAAGGTCACTAGTATCAACGCGATATCATATCTTTCGACTAAGTTCGCACACGCTTCACTAACATCTAAGATATCCGTCAAAAAGAGGAGTTCTTCTTCACTGACCTTGAGTATATCGGTAGCGGGTAAAGCACGATGGATTTGTTGCTTCGCATCTTGAATATCTTTCCAAAGCAGTTCTCTCAAGTTTGGATCGAAGCTCACGATCTTTCCTTTCTGCTTGGCGTATTCGATCAGATCAAATGTCGTGGAACGACTCGGTTCATCACTCATCGATACACTGCCGAAGTGAAAGATGTCAGCCTCGTCGATCTTCGCGAAATACTCCGGTCGCGGTGTCATCATGACATCCGCTCCGTTTTGACGATAGAAGCTAAAGGAACGTTCACCGTTCACTTTGAGGCTAACCATCGCCAAGGTCGTAAGATGATCGGGGGTTTGGCATAACCCTTCCACATCGACATCCTTCTCTTGGAGCACACGCTTCAGAAAGTCTCCGTAATGGTCTTTTCCGACTTGTCCGATAAAGGATGCGGGTTGATTTAGATTACGTACGGCGACCGCCACATTGGCCGGTGCGCCACCCGGATTAAATTCGCAAAGCTCATATCCTTTGTCTGATATCCCATAGGGTGTGACATCCACCAACAATTCCCCAAACGCGCATAGTTTCATAAGTTGCCTTTCTTGGATTGTTTATTACCGATTCAATATTGCTTTATCTTTGAGTTCATTGTATCCACTGGCATTTGGCAGCGTCAAGAGAATCCGTCAATTTCATTCGTATCAAGTAGAAGTTAGTCGAAATGGACAAATGACTCTCTGGTTTTTGGATATATGGTTGAAGCAAAAACAAAAACCGCTTCCGCGGTCTCGTCTTTATTCATGGGGGTAATTTTTAAAATTGGTGCACCAGATGGGACTTGAACCCACACGGTATAACCACACGCCCCTCAAACGTGCGCGTCTGCCTGTTCCGCCACTGGTGCACAAGACAATATAGAGGGTAACTCTGGCGCGACCGGACGGAGTTGAACCGTCGACCTAGCGCTTAGGAGGCGCTCGCTCTATCCAACTGAGCTACGGCCGCAAATTGGTCGGAACGACGCGATTTGAACGCGCGACCCCTACCACCCCAAGGTAGTGCACTACCAAGCTGTGCTACGTCCCGATTTGCCTTATCATTATACAACAGAGAAAATAAATTTGATAGAGGAAAAACTGCCAAAATTGAGGAAAAAAGAGCGGTGCGTAACGCCGGGTAGGTATGAAAGAACAATATTTTGTGCTATCATTTAGAACGGCGGAGGTGAGAGAGGAAAAACAAAGCGTAGACTTGGATAAAAAAGCGCCCGGCTGGAAACAGTGACGAGGAAAGAGGAGCATCGAAAGACTCGGCGGATGCCTCTTCGGCAAGCGGTTGTCGATAGATCAAGGACAAAGAAGACAAATTCTTGATCATACCGCGCTCTTGAAAGGAACATAATCACTATGTGTGGAATTGTCGGCGTCGTGGGCTCACCGAATGCGACCGATGTTTTGGTTACGGGCTTACGTAAGTTGGAGTATCGCGGATATGATTCCGTTGGGATCTCCGTATTTTTGGAAGGTAACATTAAAACGGTCAAAACCAAAGGCCGGATCGACGATATTCAAAAGAAATTGGATGCGGATCCCCTACCGCTTGTCAGCGTCGGGATCGGACATACGCGTTGGGCGACCCATGGGGAGCCTTCGGATATTAACTCTCACCCGCATGGAAACCATCGCGTTTCCATCGTGCATAACGGGATCATCGAAAACTATATCCCGATCAAAGAACGGATGATCCGTAAGGGTTATACTTTTGAAACGCAGACGGATACCGAAGCGTTAGCGAAGCTGGTGGACTATTACTTTGTCCAAAAGGGCAATCCGCTGGAAGCCATTAAAAAAGTGTTGGAGAAGATTCGCGGATCGTTTGCGGTCGGCATGATGTTTGCGGGATACCCGGATGAAATCTATGCGATCCGCAAAGACAGTCCGTTGATCGTCGGTTTGGCCGAGGGCATGAACTTTGTTGCTTCGGACATGACGGCGATATTGAAATATACCCGTGATTACATTCTCTTGGAAGAAAATGAAATCGCGGTCGTTATGAAAGATAAAGTAACGATCCTTGACTTGGATCTTGAACCTGTCACCAAAGAAATCCAACATGCGCATTGGGATGAACAAACCGCTGAAAAAGGTGGATATCCCCATTTCATGTTGAAGGAAATCCACGAACAACCGAAGTCGTTTACACAAACCGTTTCTCCGCGTTTGGTCGACGGTAAGATCGACTTCACGGCCGAAGGGATTTCGGATGATTTCTTATTAAAAGTGAAACGCATTACGATGGTCGCTTGCGGTACCGCGATGCATGCGGCGATGGTCGGCAAAGGAATGATCGAAAAGATGGCTCGGATTCCGGTCACCGTCGAGATCGCTTCCGAATTCCGTTATTGCGATCCTGTATTCTTACCGGGAGATTTGGTGATCATCGTTTCCCAATCCGGTGAAACGGCAGATACCTTGGCAGCCTTGCGTCTAGCCAAACGCAATGGCGTCCCCACCTTGGCAGTCGTCAACGTGGTCGGATCTTCGATCGCTCGTGAAGCCGATCATGTCCTGTATACCTGGGCAGGGTTGGAAATCGCGGTCGCTTCCACCAAAGCGTTCTTCGTCCAAATGGCGGTCTTCTGTTTGTTTGCGTTGAAGTTAAGCGAACTCCATGGTACCCGTACACCGGAAGAAATCACGGAGATCCTGGATGAGTTCTTAACGATACCGGGTCTTGTCCAACATGTCTTGGAACACCATGCGGATTGTAAGTTCTTCGCATCCAAACTTCAGAACTCGCATAACTTGTTGTTTATCGGCCGCGGGTTGGATTATTCGCTCTCGTTGGAAGGTTCCCTTAAACTCAAGGAAATCAGTTATGTCCATTCCGAAGCCTATCCGGCCGGCGAACTGAAACATGGCACGATCTCTCTGATCGTCAATGACTTCCCGGTCATCGCCTTGGCGACCCAGGACGAACTTTACGAGAAGATGATTTCCAATATCAAGGAAGTCAAAGCGCGCGGTGCGAAAGTCTTGTTGATTTGTCGGGAGAACGCGATGTTCATCCAAGATGTCGCCGACATGGTCTTCCCCTTGCCGGAAATCCGCAATGAACTGATGCCTTTCTTAAGCATCCTACCGATGCAACTGTTTGCGTATTACTCGTCCGTTTTGCGCGGGTGTGATGTCGATAAACCCCGTAACTTGGCGAAATCAGTCACCGTCGAATAAATCAGAAAAGTGAACATAGCCATCCGACAAGCTCGGATGGCGTTTTTTTGTGAAATTGTTTTACGTTATCCCGCATGATACAATGAAACAAACATGTTTCTAGGGGGATCACAATGCGTCCTAAAGATCGGATTCCTGTTCCGCAAAACGCCTATCAAAAAGTCGAATCGCTGATTTGTCCGTCCCGGATCGGATCAAGCGTGTTTTTTGAAATGGACATCAAAAGCCCCAATCTTCGTGACTTTTTAAGTGAAAAAGATCTTCGTTTCTTTTCTTATGTGCTCTATGTCTGTAAACAGACCGTCCTTGCGTATCCTTTCCTCAACGATTTCATTTTAGGTGGAAAGAAGTATTCCCATACTGATCTGAGAATTACGACGGCGATCAAGAAGGATGTATCAAAAGCTGGGTCGATCGCGCTTGAGAAAATCACTGTCGCCGTGCTTGATACGGCACATGATATCCAACATAAAATGGACGCTCGGATCCATACGATCCGTACCTCAAACGGAACTTCGTTTCATCGATTGATCAATCTCCTAAATAAGATTCCTATTTCTTTTTTCAGGATCGGTCTATCGATCGCATCGTTTCTGGATCGACAAGGTCTATTACCCTCCTCGTTGATCGAAAGCGATCCTTTACACACTTCGTTGGTCATCGCCAACCTTGGCAGTGTCAACGGAAACGGTGCCTTTCACCACCTTTACGAATGGGGAACCGCTTCGGTTTTCATTACGGTCGGGAAACTCGATTCCGATGGAAACGTGAAGATTTCATTTACGGTGGATGAACGTATTTCCGAAGGTCAACAGTTCTTCATTGCGCTCGCGTTGTTTCAATTACTTTTGGAGAATCCGTATGGAAGCCCTTGATCGACTTCGACAAGTCGCAGGACTTTATCCGAACGCAATCGCACTGACATGTGGATCGCGTCATATTTCATATTCGCAATTGATTCAAGAAATCGAACGTGCGGCGGACTTCTTACTTCGTAATGGCATAGATGAGACAAAACGCGTTGCGTTGATTTTACCGAATATCCCGGAGTTTCCTTTCTTCTTTTATGCGTGCGAACACATCGGAGCGACCCCGGTGATGATCCATCCGTTGACTTCTCCTGCGAAAATGAAGCTTCTATGCGAGATGTCACAAGTCGATCTAGCAATCGTATGCGATGTTCTCTATTTCAAGGCACGAAAAGAATTATCGGGGATGGCGACGATTTTGGTTTCCTCGCATGACGTGATAAATGAGCCGTTCGCATTGTTTTGCGGTTGGATCGCACGTCTTCCATCGAAGAACTATCGTCGCTATAAGCGAAGCAGCGTTCCTTTCATTACGCAAGCGAATCAAAATTCCACACATTTCATTCTGTTTACCAGCGGATCCAAAGGCATCAATAAAGGAATCCGTTTACACTTTAAAACATTGAATTCCTTATGTGATCAGTTGAAAGGAATCATCGATCCCGTACCGACACAAGATACGATGTTTTCGATTCTTCCGTTCTTCCATGGTTTCGGATTAGGGGTCGGGATGCATACCGTTTTGGCTCTTGGAGGTCGATGTGTGTTGGTTCCGCGAATCCGACGTAAAGCGATCGTCGATCTTTTTCTCAAGGAAAAACCGAACTATTTGATTGCGGTTCCCCAATTGCTTCGATTGTTTCTAAATGATCATCGAATGTATACCCAGGACTTATCCTTTGTGAAGAACGTGTTCTGTGGGGGCGAAGCCGTCAGTGAATCCTTGGTACATGATTTTGATATCTTGCTAAAGAATGGTAAAAGCTCTGCTTTCGTACAAGTCGGATATGGTTGCACTGAAACCTTAACGGCGGTTTGCGTTACGCAGGAAGGCCAGAAAGGGGTTGGGAAGCCCTTTGTGGGCAATCGGTTTCTGCTGATCGATGACCAAGGAAACGAAGTGCCGCAAGAACATGAAGGAGAAATATGTACCGCTGGTCCGACGTTGATGGACGACTACGATCCTCCCATCGAAAAAGACCCCTTCATCGAGGTCAATGATATCAGATACTATCGCAGTGCCGATATCGGACGGATCGATCGTGAAGGCAATCTCCATGTTCTGTATCGCAAAGATGATCTACTCAAAGTAAACGGATACTTCGTATCTCCGATCGACATCGAAACCAAGATAACAACGTCTCCAAGGATCGGTGAAGCGGTAGCGTTTCTGAACGACGAAGGGATTCTTTGTTTGGCCTTTACATCCAAATCTCAGGGTAAGATCGATTCACTAAAAAAAGAAATCACCGATCGGCTTGTTTCGTCCGACCGGTGGTGTATACCCCGTAAGTATTATTGGTTAAAAGAAATTCCAAAAAATGAGATGAAGAAAACGGATCGAATCAAACTGAAACAAGATCTTAGTTTGAGGCAAGGGAACGGACTTCTTGGGGAATGGTCCCTTTGAAATGAAGTCCTTGTTCATCCACGTTGAAACTTTCAACATCGAAGTTGGCGACCTTTGAAATCGCGTCATTGAGGGCTGTCCCCAACATCGTTCCGTAAGAGTTGGCTTCTCCGACCGGTAAAGGCAAACTACCGACGGAGATGGAACTGAGTTCCGCGACGAATTTATTGCCGTCATAGCTTAAGGAAGATTGGATATATAAGCTTTTCCCTTTCAACGTACTCAGGTAACCGTCATATTTACCGGCTTCCGGGACAAGGGTATAGATCTGTGATAGATCATTGGTAATCGTCGCCGAAGCGGTAACGGTGTCTTTTCCGGTAAACGCGACACGAATGTTCTTCAATACGCTATTGGCCTTCAGCGTTTCATTGAGAATGGCCGTCGCTTCCGCGCTGGTCAAGGTCGCTTCGACGCGCTTTGCGCCGATCGACTGCGATTTGCCCGCGAGGATTTCTTCGAAACTGGCGCTATTCTCATTTAGAACGATTCCGCCTTTGGCTAGATACGAATCCAAATCGCTTTGGGTGAACTTCGTGCCTGCTTGTTTCGGTACATTCAACAATGCGAATACGACACCGAACACAAGCAAAGGAATCAATAAAAGAGACCATAAAACAAGATGACGTTTGCGTTTGGGTTTGAGGACAGATTGCGTTTCACTCATAGTTTTCCCCTTGAAGCGATTGCTTCCGATAGATCGTAAATACTTTGTTTTTATTATAGCATGTCTCTTTAACGTCACAAGGGGGTCAATACTTGTTTATTACGCACCGATATGATAGTTTAAAGCAAAGGTAGGTACGGATATGTCGAAACGTTATGAACGGAATTACACGACGATTTCGCTTGAAGATCAAGATAAACTGAAAGCGAGTTGCATCGCCATCGTGGGTTTGGGCGGATTGGGCGGATATGTGGCGGAACAGCTCGCACGCATCGGGGTCGGGAAACTCATCTTGATCGACGGCGATGTCTTTGATGAAACCAATCTGAACCGTCAACTTCTCGCAACCGAGTCCACGCTTGGGAAATACAAAGCAGAGGTCGCCCAACAACGCATCCAAGACGTCAATCCGTCGATCGAAACCAAAGTCTATGTGCGTCGTTTGAATCCGGAAAACGCGTTGGAACTCTTGGATGGGGCGAATCTGGTGATCGATGCGGTGGACACGATCCCGGTTCGCAAACTGATTCAAGATGTGTGCGAAGTCATGGGTCTTCCGTTGGTTCATGGGGCCATCAGCGGTTGGTATGGTCAAGTTGCCTTCATCTTACCGAAAGACCGCGTCATGGAATCGCTCTATCCGCACGAAGCGCAACGCGGGATCGAAACACAGTTGGGAAATCCATCGTTTACGCCCGGTCTGGTCGCATCGATCGAAGTCGCGGAAGCAGTGAAGTGGATCCTGAAGAAAGGTACCTTGCTTCATCGCAAAGTATTGCGCATCGACTTGTTGGAACTGGAATACGAAATCCTCGAAATCGACTAAACGGTACCTTCCGGTACCGTTTTACATATGATTTGAGGTTTTCAGTTGTAAATCGCCCAAGTCCTTGAATTTCCCTTGGTATACTTTTTCCATCCTTGCCCAATTCAAAAAATCGGATGGCAAGGCTAATTCGGAAGGCTTTTCGAAGATCTCGACACCGCTTTCCTTTAGGATTTCGTGAACGAATTGCGAACAGAAGTAAGCGTTGCGACGTTTGATCGGCAAATGAACCAAGAAACCCACGAAACCGAACAAATTATAACGCAAGAGTTCTTTGTCTTGATCAAATTGCGATATCTTCGCTTCGATCCGTTGATAGGCATCATCGCTGACATCCAGTTTCATAACAACACAGGCAGTATCTTCGAAGTAATCATAGATATGTGTTTCATGCTCGTTGATGAATCCCCCGATAAACGGATTGGTCGGTTTCCGTCGTCCGAAACTGTACATCTTCTCAAACGAGTCACCCAAACTCAACGAAGTATGATTATACGTTTGACGCGTATACAAACGGATCGCACGGGTAAACATCGACCCGGTGTCGCTCAGTACGATGTAGATGCGTTTGTTTTCAACCATTGTTGACGGTACTCCTGAGATAGCCGATATTGACGGCTCGTGGACCGGTATGGCTACCGATGATCGGCCCCATCGGATTCACGACGACTTCGGATACGTTTTCGCATTCCATTAAGCGTGTCTTCAATAATTCCACATCCCCCTCGCTTGCGCTGTGGTGGATATAGACGGTTTGTTTGTTTGGATCTGATTCAATTTTAAATCGTTCGATCAATTCGTTCAATGCTTTCTTGCGTCCACGGACTTTCGCTATTGAAACGATCTTACCGTCATTCAAGGTTAAGATCGGTTTAACTTCCATCATGTACCCCAGCATCGCGCTGGTATTGGAAATCCGTCCGCCCCGTGCAAGGTGATTGAGATCGTCGACGATGAAATACGTCCCGATCGTCGTTTTGTATGCTTCCAAGTGATTCGCGATGGATACGATGTCGAAGTCCAATTTCATGAGTCGCAACGCTTCGTTAATGATCATTTCCTGCGGTGCGCAGGCGGTCTTCGAATCGAAGGCGATAATAGATAAATCCGGATATTTTTTTCGTAACGTATTTTGTGCCACAACCGCGTTCTGGTAGGTCGAACTCATCCCTGAGGAGAACGCGATATAGAGAACGGAATATCCTTGGTTAAGATACGTTTCGAAGTATTGTTCGAATTGATAGGGATTGATTTGTGATGTCGAAGCCGTCTCACCCCGACTTAATCGGGAATAGAATTCTTCATGCGGCATCGATTGACCGAAATCATCCGCATATTCGACGCCATTCATTTGATAGATAAACGGGATGACCGACAGGTCGTTTTGGTTGACGAATTCTTGCGACAAATCGCTGGTCGAATCCGTGATCAGTTTGATTTTCATTGTAAACTCCTTCTAGATTTCCACATTAAAGCATTGTCTTGACTGCGATAAGTGCGTCGGGTAAATGTTGGTCCTCATTCAGAACCGCTTGAAACGAAGCGCCAAATACCGCCCCGAACAACATCCGTGCGACCGTCTTCGGCGAGTACGCATGAAATGCCGCATCTTGCGGGACGAGCACCACGATATATTTCTCGATCAGTTCCGCGAGTCCGTCAAACAACGAGTTCAACATCACCGCGAACGTTTGCGACCAAAGCGCCATACTGCTTAGATCGACCAACACCTTGAAAACCCGCGGACGTTCATCCAATAATTCTTGGAAATAACCGACCAATGCATTGTATCGCTCTTTTGCGTTCACTCCGCTTTGGATGGCGTTCTCGACTTCCGCCAGTGTCCGTTTGGTCACCATTTGGACGACCGCCACCAGCAACCCTTCTTTGTTTTTGAAATAGTAATGTAACTGGCTTAGCACAACGCCGGCTTCGGCCGCGATGTCCCGTAACGATACGTTCGCATATCCGTTTTTCGAGATATAGTCGAATGCCGCGTTCAGGATTCGTTGCGAAGGATTTCTTGATTCAAGGGCTTGGGTCATGGCAATCCTTTCATTCGGACATCCGTCCTAACTTTGTATACTATAAAACGAAACGGTGGGATTGTCAATTTAAAAAGACGCGAGAGATCGCGTCCTGTTATTTCATCTTCATTCCTTTTTTAATGATATAGACCATCGGTTTAAAGAGAGGTCCTTCCATGACGGAAGCGACTTCCTTCATCCGTTCGCTGATAACGATCCGCTGCGGACAATGCTCCTCGCATCTCCGACAACTCTGACAAAGCGACGCGTTGGCAGGTCGAACACTTAACGCACCCGTGTTTTGGATATATACGAATTTTGCGCCAAACGACGATTTATTCAAATACTTGTCATTGTAGGCCGCAAAACACGCGGGGATATCGACGCCGTACGGACAGGGCATACAATACCCGCATCCCGTACACGGAACTTTCGTTCTCTCCAATAAAATTTCCCGTGCTTTCGCAAATACCTCAAGCTGTGTTTCATCCAATTGGTTGGCTTGCGCTTCACTTGCGACTCGGATATTCTCTTCGACTTGCGCCATGGAGGACATGCCGGATAAAACCAATGTCACTTCCGGATGGTTCCAGACCCAGCGTAACGCCCAATCCGCCACGCTACGTGTCGGTGTAAGATCTGCGAAATTTCGGGTGACTTCTGTAGGTAATCCAAAAACGATTTTCCCACCGCGTAAGGGTTCCATCACGATGACCGGGATTCCTTTTTGGTGGGCATGTTTCAACCCGACGATTCCGGCTTGGTTGTTTTCATCCAGAAAGTTGTATTGGATCTGCACGAAATCCCAATCGTACGCATCAACCAGACGAATGAATTCCGCCTGGGTGCCATGAAACGAAAACCCGAGGTTGCGGATTTCGCCGCTTTCTTTTTTAGCGCGGATCCAGTCTTCGACACCAATTTTCTTGAGTCTCTCCCACGTCGCGATATCCATCAACATATGCATCAGGTAGTAATCGATGTAGGTGGTTTGAAGACGCTGTAACTGGATGTGGAAGAGTCGATCAAAGTCGCTTTGCCTTTTCGCCAGGAAGAGCGGAAGCTTCGTCGCCACATTTACCTTCTCGCGATAACCCTTCGTTAGGATTTTTCCTAATACGGTCTCACTTTTACCGCTCTGATAGATGTACGCCGTATCGAAATAGTTGACTCCTGACTCGATCGCTTTGATCACCATCTTTTCGGATTCGATTTCATCGATTTCGTTTCCTTTTTTCGGAAAACGCATGCATCCAAAACCTAAGATTGAAAGGGATTCCCCGTTCTTACTATTTTCGCGATGGTTCATTTATTCCTTGGGCGAAAAATCATCCGATTTCGGCTGATATTTCGTGTTGTATCCGGGGTTATCTTCCGGTCGTAGTTTATTCGGATAGTTCCAATCGGTCTTAATGTCGACCGAGACCTGCTTGATTTGTTTGAAGACCTCATAAGGTTCGTGGATCGCGGTAAATTCACTGAAGATCGGGCGACTTCCGTTACGCGAATGCATCATCTCGCCGGTAAACGCGCGGATCGAACCGACATTGAACATCCGTTCCAACGGTCCGACATTGACTTCAAGGTTCTGTATTCGATCATAATCCAAGGCTTTGAAGTCGATCCCGAAGAACCCGCTCCGCAACATCAAGCGTTTGCTTGTGATCGCGTAGTGGGTATTGCGATGTACCAGGACCAAGCGGATCATGTTTAGGATGCTTCCGTAGAAAGGAAAGAGATGAAGCAACATAAAGATCGTAAGGAATCCTTGAAATCCACCGAACGAGAATACTTGCATAAAGAAGAAGAAATCGAACGCACCCCAAAGCAACCCGAAAATAAGAAACGGAATGCCGCGTGCCAGAAACGGGATAAACTCGGGTTGACCTGTCCAGTAGATGACTTCGTCATCGTCTTTGACCGCATCGAATTCAGGGGGTAATTGATTCATGTCCATTGGGTTTCCTCCACCGGATTAACCATCCGTTTTTCATTGATATGTTATACGCTTGGATAATCCAACGTACATCCATCGATTTCCAATAATCGATCCATGTAGCGCCGGCAGACAACTTTAGTCATCGGTAAATTATGGTCGAGGTAATTGCCGCATTCGGAAGCGCTGTTGCCCGGAATTTCACCGGAGAAACCAATGATAAACTTTAACATGTCTTTAACAAGTTCATACATCGTTTCAGGATCATGCTCATTGGCAAGCAATAGATAAAACCCCGTCCGACATCCCATCGGTCCGAAATAGACGACATCTTGTTTGAGTCCCTCGCGATTGCGCAGAAACGTCGCTCCGAGATGTTCGATCGTGTGGATCTCCGCCGTGTTTAGGACCGGTTCCGCATTGGGTCGTGTCATCCGCAAGTCATAGGTTACGATCGATGTCTCCCAAAAGTTGTCTTGACGGGAAAGGTAGATCCCTGCGGGTAAATGTAGATGATCGACGGTGAAACTTTTGATTTTTTCCATATTAGTTCTTTCCTTTGAAATGTGTAACAAGTGCGCGGATCGTCGTTGCGTCAGTGCCGCAACATCCCCCAATCAACTTTACACCTTGATCGACCCACGGTGCGATTGCTTGAATGAACGTTTCGGTATCGATATGATAATGTAAGCTCCCATCGTTCTGTACATGGGGAAGCCCCGCATTCGGTTGAATCAGGATCGGCGTGTGGCTGAATCGTAGCAGATCTTCGACGACCGGTTGTAGTTCGATCGGACCCAACGAACAGTTTGCGCCCAACGCGCTGACATGTAAGGATTCCAGTCGTTCGACCATGGTTTCCACATCGATTCCCATCAAAGTATGGCCGTTGGCGTTGAAGGTCATCGTTGCGAAGATCGGTAAATCGCTGATTTCCTTTGCGGCTTGGATACCGCAGGTGAGTTCGTCCAGATCCATGAATGTCTCAAAGAGGATGGCATCGACGTTGTCCTTGGCAATCGTGATAATTTCTCTGAAAATCGCGATCGCTTCGTCCTCGGTCAAATCACCATAAGGTTCCATCATTCTTCCAATCGGTCCGATATCCAAGACGATTGACTGTTCTTCGTTGATGCTTGCTTTCACATTCTCGATTGCGGCTAAGATGATATCAGAGAGTGAATATTCGCTGTTTTTGAAGTTATGCGCATTGACACCGAAAGTATCCGTAAGTATAAAGTCGGCTCCGGCTTCCGCATAAGATCGATGGATCGCACGGATGACTTCCGGTTGGGTGAGATTTAGTTCTTCTAACCGAGGACGGAACGGAATCCCCATATTTAATAGACGTGTGCCCATGGCACCGTCGAAAATCCTCACGGTGGAGAGATCAAACTTTTTCATACATGTCCCCCTTTCGAATGATAACGCTATCATCATAGCACACCTCGACCCGAAGTGAAATCCGTGTTACGCAGGATTGCTTGTACTGGAATAAGATTATGTAAATCGATGAAATCGTGACTAAAATGAGTGTTTATTTTTGAGAACTTGACAGAAATCCTTTATAATAAAAGGGAACTCATTTTAACCGAGGTCGGGAAACAAAAGGAAGGTACACGACATGGCTAACAAATATGGAATTGTTATTTTATCCCATAGCGAATCCTTGGCGGTGGGACTGAAGGCGTTGTTGGATGAGGTCGCGCATGACGTCGTAATCACGACGGCAGGCTCGACGTTTGACGGACGCATCGGAACAAGTTACGAAAAGATTCAAGAAGCGATCGACTCCAATCCTTACGATGAACTCTTGGTCTTTTATGATTTGGGCAGCGCGAAGATGAATTTGGAAATCGTGCTGGACAGCACAAGTAAAAAAATCCACGTCATGGATTGCGCGTTGGTTGAAGGCGCGTACGTCGCCGCGGCGATGCTTGGCGCCGAACAGAGTTTCGAGGCGGTCATGGCCGAACTTAAGCCGTTGATGATTAAAGCGTTGAGCGATATCTAAGCAAACAAAAAGCATCCGAATCAATTCATCGGATGCTTTTCTTTCGCTTATTTGTGGAACTGAGCGTCGATTTCAATCATCCGATCGACTTTCGATTGGGAGCGTCCGCCTGCGAATTCCGACGCCAACCAAGCATCCACCAACATCAAGGCGAGACTGTAACCGATGACTTGGGCACCCATCGTCAAGATATGGGCATCGTTGCTTTTCCGAGAACGTTCTGCGGAATACACATCGTGGCAACACGCCGCACGTACACCCGGGACTTTATTGGCGGTGATCGCCATTCCGATTCCGGTACCGCAAATCAAAATCCCACGTTCGAATTTCTTCGCCGCGATATCTTGCGCAACCGCCAACGCAACATCCGGATAGAGAACTTTTTCGTCCGGACCGCAGCCGTAATCCACGACTTCGATCCCTTTTTCTTCAAGATGCTTAATCACGATCATTTTGAGTGAGTAAGCGACTTCATCACATCCGATTCCGATTTTCATGGGAGATCTCCTTATTTTTGTTTTTTGCCAAACTCATTGGCTACATTC
The DNA here is from genome assembly GCA_942492825.1 of uncultured Erysipelotrichaceae bacterium. Classification (GTDB taxonomy): domain Bacteria; phylum Bacillota_I; class Bacilli_A; order Erysipelotrichales; family Erysipelotrichaceae; genus GWE2-51-13. Next base: position 1,198,250 of record OW818635.1, read on the forward strand.
ACTATAGACGCATAATTCTCGGCTGTTAAAGCGAAACGCCCGGTAAATAATCCGTCAACATCTTCTTGTGATAACAGTTCTTTCGAATTCTCAAGCTTCACGGACCCGCCATAAATGATGCGGATCGTATCCGCCGCTTTATCGCCATAGTTCTCCCGAACGACATTTCGGATGAACCGATGCGTTTCTTGGACATAATCGGCGCTGGCGCCTTCCTGTTGGCCGATCGCCCATACCGGTTCATAAGCGAAAATCACTTGCTCGACTTGTTGAGGCGTCAATCCGTCAAGTGTCCATAAAACCTGGGTTTTTATACGGACTCTTCCGACATTTTCATCTTTCTCGATTTTGGATTCGCCGATGCATACCAGCGGTGTCATTCCGTATTTGAAGCACAGTTTTACTTTACGGTTGACGTTATGATCGGTTTCGTTAAAGTTGGCCCGACGTTCCGCATGTCCAAGCTCGACGATATTGACGTTAAGTTCGGCCAAGGTCGGTGCGGGAACTTCGCCTGTATACGCACCATAATCCGTAAATGCCATGTTTTGCGCACCCAGTCCGATCCCGCTGCCTTTCAATAAGTTTGACATATGTTCGATCCAAGGGAATGTTGGAATCAAGAACATGTCGACATTCTTAAATTCCCTTGTCAATTCAACAATACTCATTGTGAGATCATCGACCTCGGCACGGGTATTGATGTGCATTTTCCAACTTGAACCTACGATTTTTCTACGCATGGATTCACCTCCGGCTTTCTATGAATGCGGTTACAAACGGTAAAAGTAAAGAATCACTGCGCCGAAGCGCAGTGATTTGGGTTTAAGCGAATTTCTTCTTTAGGTTATCGTAGAAGATTTCGAAGATCATGGTTGTCGAAGCGGCACCCGGATCCATGTGACCGATCGCTCTTTCGCCAAGGCGGACGGATCTGCCCTTCTTCGCGATCAGAGGAATCGTCGCGTCGCGGCCCTGCGCACAGGCGTCCACGGCTTTCTTGAATGCGATCAACGGTTCATCCCCGGCTTCGGTCGCCAAGGTCAACGCGTTCAACGCAGGACGCATGGCATCGACCATCGTTTTATCGAAGAGAACGGCTTTCCCGCGGGTTTCAATCAGCTCGACTCCGCTTTTGAACATCTTCACGAATTCGTCGAAGGTGACTTCGTCCTTGTTTTCCGCCGGTTCTCCAAACTTCTGGAAGAAACCGCCATAGAGAGGTCCAGCAGCTCCGCCGACTTTCCCGAGCAGTGTCATGCCGACCTTCTTGAAGAAAACGGTCAGATTTTCGTTTTCCCATTCAGGAAGTCTTTTCGTAACTTCTCTAAACCCGATCGATAGGTTGATTCCATGGTCGGCATCGCCGATCGAGGAATCCAAACCGGTCAGATAGTCACGTTCGCGTTCAGCCATTTCGGCCAAGTCTTTGACGACTTGGATGAAATAAGCTCTGTCTAACACATAGTTTTCGTACATTGAGTTTCTCCTTCACAGATGCACTTCGACACGTCTACGCAAAGTACTATTTCGTTACGAAGTACGGAGCGTTGGTCGGAACGTCGATGTAATCTTTCAATTCTTTGTCAACCTTCAACAAGGTGATCGAGGAACCCGGCATATTCATCGTCGAAGCATAGGAACCGACGAACGATTTGTGGACTTTGACGCCGAGGTCTTCAAGGATGTGGGAAGCTTTGCGGTACATAACGAACAAATCCATTAACGGGGTCGCGCCGAGGCTATTGACCAAGACATCGACTTCGTCGCCGGCTTTCAAGCCGAGTTCAGGAACCAATACATCCATGATTTCGGTAACGACCGCATCCGCGGGTTCCGTTTTGCCTCTTCTGACGCCCGGTTCGCCATGGATGCCCATGCCGATTTCCATATCGCCAGATTCCATTTCAAACATTTCTTTCGCGGTGGTCGGATGTTCGGCAGCACCTAAGGCTACGCCCATCGTCGCGCAGTTCGCGTTGGCTTTTTTGGCAGCCGCGACGACTCCGTCAAGATCCAAACCTTTTTCGGCGGCAGCAGCGGCAACTTTGAAGACAAAGAAGTCGCCCGCGATACCGCGGCGTTCTTCGACGTTTTTCGAAGAGATGACATCGTCGGTAACCAATACGGTTTCGACTCTGATTCCATCATCCGCGGCCATTTCGGCGCCGATGTCGAAGTTCAAAACGTCGCCGGCATAGTTTCCGTATAAGTAGATGCAACCTTTGCCTGCGTCAACAGCTTTAACGGCGTTGTAGCAAGGTTCCGGTGACGGTGAAGTGTTGATGTTACCGATGACCGCGGCATCCGCGAAACCATCGCCGACATATCCTAAGAACAACGGTTCATGACCCGAGCCACCGCCGACGATAACGCCGACTTTGTCTTTCTTCGGGGCATTTTTGCTGACGACGACGCGACCGTCGTGTTCCAACAATTTGACTTTATCCGGGAAAGCTCTGGTATAACCTTCTAACATTTCCTCTACGATTTCATACGGATCATTGATTAGTCTTCTCATTAAATTGTTCCTCCTAGGTTTAATGTTTTTTAATCGATAGTCACTTGTAAAAGAAAGCAAGAATTGAAGATCGGATCGTTCGTTATTTCCTTATTTCCAGCCCTCCTTCGGTGAATGATGTTTTATGAACCTGAGTTTTATCGCTTCGCATTTCCACCCGATAAAACCTCATTTGTCCCAAATTCCAATGCATCTAGTGCGTTGTTAACATATCGGATACTTCTTCGATTTAGTGTTTCTTGCTTTTGTTTGGTGTTTCTTGTTTGTCTATACGTTTATGATACCCTTTTCGACTTGTGTATTCAAGTGTAAGCGGAAACATTTTTGAAAGGTTCATCATCTCTTCACTTTTGATACGAAAACTTAGCGATTTTCGTCTTTCTTGGCCATGTTTCTGATCAAATTCAAGGCATCTTCACGTACGCTTCGCTTACGGATGTCGAATTTTTCCAACGGGTCCGGTCCACGGACAACCGTACGAACGACTTGTAAGATTCCATCCATGTTGGACTTCACCCACCAACGCACGATTCGAACTTTTCCATACTCGATTTCCAACGCCGTCATGCTGGTCGGATAAATGCAACAGCCGGTATTAAAATAGGGAAGTTCCTTTTCACGGGGATATTTCAAGCGGTGGGTATGTCCGCAGATCAACATTTTCTGTCGGGCTTCGATCCACTTGACATAGTTCTTTTCGATTTTATGTCGTTTGTTTTCACTGCTGACCGGACTGGAAGGATTCTGAAATCCGGCTGAATGCAAGAATCGCCAAAAGTACTTCAAAGACATCATGGTGAAAAACCAGAATTGGTCGTTGGGGGCATCGCCTTGATGACCGTGTACGATGAAGATCTCTTGTCCGGTGTCTTGGTGTTTTAGCACGACGGATTCGATCGGTTTGAGTCCTTTGAAAAAATCATTCACTTCTCCGGAATACTCATCCACATCCCGATATACGTTCTTCTCGACGTATTTCATATCGTTGAGATAAATATTATGGTTTCCGTAAAGCAAAATGAATCGATCTTCATCGAAAAACCTTTGGATCGCGTCATAAGCTTCGTGGTGCGCGTTGCGGATATCTTTGAACTTAGGATGCTCCCAAAGTTCATCGCCATCGCCGGCTTCAATCAATACATATCCATGGTCGAAGTAAAAATCCATCGCATAAAGAAACGTATTCTGGTTTTTCGTAAACTCATCGGAAAGATTCCCGTTTCCGCGGTGACAATCACTTATGATGACATATTTCGAACCGTCGTCGATCAATTCCACCTTTGCGTTTCGATACGCTTGGTCAAGTCGTTGAATCGTGCGCATACATGTCCTCCCTTCGCTTTACTGATCAACCATCCTCTCTACTACATATTGATTTTGGAAATCTTGCCTTTTTCTCGCAAAAAGTAAAGAATAAGCTGTAGTAACGGCGTAATGTTGGAAAATAGCGCGAATTTCGTAAAATCCCGGGTCATTTGTTCGACGGATGGCTTGTCGCATTCAAACCAACAGCCGGCATTCGACCAGGCGAAGAAGACGAGATATCCGACCGCTAACGCAATCGGTATCCAGAGTAGCGGAAACCAAAGGCGCACGGCTTTTCCTTTTTCTCCCTTACGCAACATGATGAGTCGTTGGATAAACCAAGGGATCGAGTAAAGCGACGAACCAAGCATAAATAAACATATAAACACCGCCAGATAAAACAGAGCCATATGTGTTACCTCCGACACGTTTGTGTTTCATCCGATCTATTCATAGTAAACAGGAGAAAAAAGCGTTGTTTCAAGCGATGCATTGCGGTAGAACCCGACTCTTGAATTTATTGTACACCTGATTGAATGGAATGTTTTTAAATTTGTGTGTTTTTAGATTGCTCGTTAACCTAGATCATGATGTGAAACAAATACTCAGACTAATTAACTACGCAGACTGTTTTGTCCGTTGTTAACTAATGGTTAATTTAGTATACTGAACTTAACTATGAATCCTTTGTATTCGGGATTGCGAAGATCCATAATAGACGCGAGGAGGCAACATGAAAGAAATTCACATCGGTGAGAAGATCACTGCGAAACGAAAAGAAAAAGGCTTGACCCAACAAGAGCTTGCCGATCATCTGGGTGTCTCTAAGCCCGCGGTCTCAAAATGGGAAAGCTCGCAGAGTTACCCGGATATCACGTTGATTCCGACGATTGCGTCGTACTTCGATATCTCGGTTGACGAGTTGTTTGATTATCAACCGCAACTTACCAAGAAAGCGATCGCCAAGATCTACATGAACTTAGCCAAGAAGTTTACGGATGAAGGTTTCGAGATCGCATATGCCGAACTATCGCCTGTCATTAAGAAGTATTACGCATGTTGGCCTCTACTTCAGAATATGGGTGTGCTACTTTTGAATTACGCGTCAATGGCAGAGAATCCGAAGCGTACCGAAGAAGTTCTGTTGGAAGCGATCGCCCTGTTCGATCGAATCGCGACCTATTGCGAAGATGTATCGACACTTCGAAAAATACCCTACTTAAAAGCGACTGCCTATTTGATGTTAGGTCGCCCGAGCGATGTGATCGACTTGCTTGAAGATGAGCGTGAGATCGCGATGTCGCCGGATATCCTCTTGGCCAATGCCTATGCGATGCGCAATGAGAGCGAAAAAGCGGTTTCCTTGCTTCAAGGATCGATTTTCATCGGGATCTTGGGTATCTTGAGCACTTATCCAGGCTTGATCTGGCAATACAAGGAAGATTCCCAAACGCTTGACCAATGGATGCATACCGCAATGGGTGTGATCGAACTCTTCGATTTGGACACCACACATCCAGGGACCATCTTACCGATCCATATCAACGCCGCAATGCTTTATCTCACGATCGGTCAACCATTAAAATGTCTGGACTATTTGGAACGTTACACGAAGATCGTGACTTCCCCCGATATCTTCCCTTTGGTCCTTAAAGGGAACAAATTATTCAATAAAATAGATGATCTGTTTGATTCCTTCGACCTTGGGACCGCGGCTCCGCGGAGTGATGCGGCGATCAAACAATCGATGAAAGATGTGATTCTGAATCAACCTGCGTTCGCATCCCTTGCGGGTGAGGAACGTTTTCAAAAAATAGTACGCGCGATCGAAGCGCTTTAGGAGGATTTCCATGGAACTGGAAACATTGATTGAATATTTGCCCTTCTTACTTCCCATTCTGATCATCGAATTGGCATTAGCGATCACCGCGTTGATCCATGTGTTGAAACATCCGACCTATCGGTTTGGCAATAAACCGATGTGGATCGTCATCGTTCTTCTCCTTCAAATTATCGGTCCGATCCTTTACTTCACGGTCGGCCGCGGAGACAACGCGTGAATATTCTTACGGTCGATCATGTCTCGAAACAGTTCGGAAACTTACATGTCCTTGACGATCTAAGTTTTAAAATCGATGAGGGAACCGTGTTTGGTTTTGTGGGGCGCAATGGTGCCGGCAAGACTACGACGATGAAACTCATTCTCGGTTTGTTAGAGGTCGACGGGGGCAAGATTTCGGTGTGTGGCGAAGACGTGTCATTCGGAGCGACGAAGACGAACCGGCATATCGGCTATCTTCCCGACGTTCCAGCGTTTTACGGATACATGCGTCCGAAGGAATATCTACGGTTGTGCGGAAGGATCACCGGCTTGAGCGAAGCGCAGATCGAGATTAAAAGCGACGAACTGTTGGATTTGGTCGGACTAAAGGAAGTGAATCGTAAAATCGGCGGGTTTTCCCGGGGAATGAAGCAGCGATTGGGAATCGCCCAAGCATTACTGAATGATCCCAAGTTGTTGATCTGCGATGAACCGACTTCCGCGTTGGATCCGGTGGGTCGTAGTGAGATCCTGCAGATCTTGTCCGCCGCCAAAAAGAAAACGACCGTCATCTTCTCCACCCATATTTTATCGGACGTGGAGAAGATCTGCGATCGCGTTGGTGTCCTTAATGACGGAAAGTTGATGTTGGAGGGGAGCTTATCCGAAATCAAGGACCGCTATCGTCGCAATGAAGTCTTCGTGGAATGTGACTCGAGTTTTGATTCGATTGAAGATCTCTGTGATAAACTGCGGAATCTGCCTTACGTCAACGAAGTCATTTCGATCAACCATTCATTAACGATCCGGTTTAAGGATCATTCGATCGAAGAACCTACGTTGTTTGAATTCTTAGCGTTAAATAAAGTACCGGTATTGAAATATGAAGTCGGCGAACCGACCCTGGAGAGTTTAATCATGGAGATGATCCGATGAAAGGCTACATCGCGTTTTCGAAGAAAGAAGTGTTGGAAGGTATTCGTACCTATCGCGTACTGATCCTTGCGGCCGTGTTCTTTCTGTTCGGTATGTTAAGTCCTCTGACGGCGAAATTGATGCCGGAAATATTTAAATCATTGGCATTGGATGGAATCGTAATCACCATTCCGCAACCGACTGCCTTGGATGCGTATGCGCAATTATTCAAGAATACCTCGCAGATGGGATTGCTTGTATTGTTGCTGGTGTTTAGCGGGATGTTGTCGGGTGAGATTTCCAAGGGCACCTTGATCCACATGTTGACGAAAGGTCTATCGCGCAATGCGGTGATCTTGGCGAAATATTCGGTTTCGCTGACGTTCTGGACGATCGGTTTAGCCCTGGCCGCGTTGACGACCTATGGATATACCGCGTATCTGTTTGGTTCGGGGAATATGCCAAACTTACTCTTTGCGATTTTCTGTCTTTGGTTATTTGGCGCCTTGCTTCTCGCTCTGATTCTATTGTCGAGTTCGATTGTGCCAGGTAACTTCGGTGGCTTGGTATTGACGACGTCGCTTGTTGTTCTCATGATGATTGCCGACGTGTTTCCTTTGTTGCATAAATTCAATCCGATCGCGTTGTCATCGCAAAACGTAGCTCTGCTTGCGCAAACCATATCCATTGGTGATATGATGCCAATCGTAGGGATCACGATCCTGTTGATTCTTGGGAGCCTTGGCGGTTCGATGCTTTGCTTTTCCAAAGTTAAACTTTAATCATTTCAATCATAAACCATATAAAAACGGTGAATCAAAGTTGATCCACCGTTTTTTATGTCTTTCTTAGTATTCTTTGCGAAGTCCGAACTCGGCGGATTCGACCCAATCTTCGGGACGCGAGACCAATGAGATCAGCGATTCGAAGAAATTATAATGCAGGGTCTCTTGACCGACCAAGAAGGCAAAGAGTTGCTTGTCTTTGTCATTGATTGCTTCGGCACCCATCTTTTTATAAAGGTCGATGCTTTCTTTTTCCCTCAACAGGGCTTCTTGGTAAAGTTCGAGTTGTTTCGGCATCTTCTGGATTTCATTCTCATAATCCGGAATTCCATCGAACACATTCTTGAATTCGGTGATACGGCTATCCGCCGACAACTCATAAGGCAAACCCCCGAATTTATCTTCGATGATATGGGCATGTCTCCGTTCGTCGTTGGCCAAATGCGTAAATAAGGGTTCCAGACTGGTTCCTTTATGGAGCTCGGCCTGTTTGGCGTAGTATTTCTCGCCATCGTATTCCATGGAAATCGCATATTGCAGACTGTTCATCGTAATACCTCCTGTTTCTATCTTACACGGTTTACCCGTGGCATACAAGAACTGAGACTCCGACAAAATCGGCCATTCTATAATCGATGATTGTTACCTTCAAAGTTTAAAGCTAAGGTCAATTCGACTAGACTTCGACGACCTCCACATTGACACCTTCGTTGATGTATTCTTGAAGGAGTTCTTGGTTATAGCGGTTGTCCGTAATCAACAACTCGATGTCTTCGCGCTTGGCGAAGGATCCGATCGAGTTTAATCCGATCTTCGAAGAATCCATCAATCCGATGACCCGTTTGGCACGTTTTAGAATCATGCGTTTGAGTTCGACTTCGTAGAAGTTGAAGTCGGTGATTCCGGATTGCAAGTTGAATCCATGCCCCGAGAAGAAGGCTACGTCGATACTGATGTTATTCAACATCTCCTGCGCTAAGACGCCTTCGATGGAACCTGAACCTTTGGTAGCGATACCTCCGACGACGATGACCGTGACATTGGGCATTTCCTTTAAAGCAAGCAAGGTATAAATCCCGTTGGTGATGACCGTCAAACGACGGAAGTTGGATAAACGTTCCGCCAAGGCAAGACAGGTCGTCGAAGCATCTAAAGCAATCGCTTGATCGTCATGGATATACTGAAGCGCATGATCGACGATAGCGTTCTTTAAATCCATGTTTAACCGTTCGCGGTAATGAAAGTTGGTATAGTTGAATTGCTTGCCTTCGACCGCCAAGGCTCCGCCATAGGTTTTCTTTAAAAGATTCTTCGACTCTAAATACGTCAGGTCATTTCGCACCGTCGCAGGCGATACTTTTAGTTCCGCGATGATGTCGTTGGTTAAGACGCTTCCGCTGGTTTCCAGTTTTTTCAGGATGTATTGATGCCGTTGACTCGCTAACATGGTTTGCCCTTGATCCGCGATTGCGGATGCGATGCCTTTCGTTGAATATCCATTTTTATCATTATAGTAATTCTAAGGCATAATATCAACAAATCAAAACAAAACGATTATGATTTTATCTTATTTTGTCCAATTTATTGATCTTTATATAACTAAATATTGAAATGCATGTAGGTTTCTTAGGATTCTCACAATAGTTAAAAATCCAAATCATCAAAAATCTTGTTACTTTTAAAGAAAACGGAGGTTTCGCAAGAAAGCTCCGTTCATACTAATCTTAGTCAATTATTGATTCTTCGCTTCCATATCCCGCGTCGCAACGATATCGATTCCTGTTCCCAAAATGTTTTCGATGATGACTTGCCCTGACTGGATCGGAGCATTCACTTCCGTCTTATTGATGATGGCCATCATCTCGAAATTCAGGTTCTTCGGGATCTCGATGGATGATTTCACAGGAAGACGATTATGGAATCCGTTTTTGATCGCGACTGTCGCGGTCAAAAACCTTGTCGGATTGGTGAGCTCTTTTTTCGCATACACCGGTCCGCGATTGCATTTGTTGTTGGAGACTTGAATCTCTCCGGTCGTTTCATCGACCACGACCTTCAACCGGCAACCTTGCGGACAGACGATGCAGGTCATTTGAATTTCCTTGTTCATCTTATGCCCTCACTTCCACGCTGATAACGATCGCTTTGTTGACGGTGTCGATTTCTTTTTTGGTTAAGGTAACGATTTCCATCTCCCCCGGAGCGACCGCTAAGCGGTTGACACGTTTGATTTCGCGATCTCCGTCTTGGTCTTTCAGGATGATCACAACGTTTTTCATCACGCCGTTGACACGAAACATGATTTCCTGTTTATCGAGAACGGCTTCTTTTCGGATATGTTGCGGAACGGTATACGTCACACACTTTCCATTATGTAATTCGATCGATTCATCGAGTTGAACACTTTGGCTTAGATAACGCGCAACGCTTTGCCCGGCCTTTTCAGCTTCCTTGGCGACATAGTCCACCAAGTCATGGATATGCACGACATTCCCGCAGGCAAAGATCCCCGGAATATTGGTTTCCATGGATTCATTGACTTCCGGACCGCGTGTACGACGATCGATCGCAATGCCGGCTTGAGTCGACAATTCGTTTTCCGGAATCAATCCGACCGACAATAACAAGGTATCGCATTCGATCACTTCTTCGGTTCCCGGAATCGGATTCTTTTGTGCGTCGACTTGAGCCACCGTAACGGACTCGACACGGTTGTTGCCTTTGATTTCGACGATCGTATGTGATAGTTGCAGGGGAATCCCGTAATCATCCAAACATTGGACGATATTACGATTGAGCCCGTTGGAATGCGGTTCGATTTCGACCACGCGTAATACTTTCGCGCCGACCAAAGTCATACGACGCGCCATGATCAGTCCGATATCTCCCGAACCGAGAATAACGATACGTTTTCCGACGGGATGGCCTTCGATGTTGATGTAACGTTGTGCGGTTCCGGCCGTCAATACGCCGGCTGGACGTGTCCCGGGAATTTGAATCATGAAACGTGTTCGTTCACGGGCACCCATCGCCAAGATTACCGTTTTGGTCTGGAGTATCTGATAGCCATGTTCTTTGGAAACGACGATCACGTCTTTGGTTTCACCTCGATCAATGATTTGAAGCACCATCGATCCGAGTTGATAAGCGATTTGATTCTCATCAACAAGTTCGATAAACCGTCCCGCATATTCAGGACCCGTCAGTTCTTGGTTGAATGTGTGGATCCCGAAACCGTTGTGGATGCATTGGTTGAGAATGCCGCCAAGTTCCGTGTCACGTTCAAGGATAAGAACTTTTCTTACGCCATTTTTAACTGCGGAAACAGCCGCCGAAAGTCCTGCGGGACCACCGCCGATAATGATGGAATCGTACATCATGCTTCACCACCTTCATCCATTAGGATTTCACTGCCTTTTTCTTCCAGCAGGATTTCGTGATACGGGATGTTGAGCTCGCGATGCAAGATTTCAACGATCCTTGGTTGGCAGAAACCACCCTGACAACGTCCCATACCGGCACGTGTCCGTCGCTTTACACCGTCGATCGTCGTCGCACCGCAGGGACGATGGATCGCATCGAGTATCTCGGCTTCGGTGACTACTTCGCAACGACAAATCACATTGGCATAGCGTCTGTCTTTTTCGATCAGATCTTTTTGCTTGTCACGCGTCAACTTCGAAAAGTCGACGATCCCCTTTCGGATCGGATTATAATCTGGTTTCGGTTTGAGGTCGACTCGTTTCGATAGAAGCTCAGTGACATATTCCGCAACAGCCGGAGCTGCCGCGACGCCCGGGGATTGAATCCCGATACAATTGAAGAACCCTTTGACACCCCTGCTTTCTTCCACGACGAAATCATTATTGGAATGCATCTCGACTGGGCGAAGTCCGTTAAAGACGCGGATGATGAAATTCTTTTTCAGTGCCGGAACTAGCTTTGCGGCCGATTCGAACAGTTGATCGACTTCTTCGCGTGTAAACCGTCTGTCTTCTTTGTCTTCGGTCATCGTCGCGGTCGAGCCGATGATGATATTGCCTGCGCATGCCGGTATCGCCGCCATTCCTTTGGTCGCTTGACCGGGTACGGGAAACAAGGTAGCATCAAGTTCGAAACCAACCGCTTTATCGATAATCAACAGCGATCCGTGCCGTTGCTGGATTTCGTAGTCATTGGATCCTGCCATTTTAGCGACAAGATCGCCGTACACTCCGGCACAGTTGATCACCGCCAAGGCATGATACGTATCTTGGTTTGTTGTGACGATAAATCCGCCATCGGTTTTTTCGATGGCTGTCACACGATTGTTTAAAAAGATTTGCGATCCGTTTGCGATCGCGTTTTCGGCACAGGCATGCGCCACTTCGTAAGGATCGGTAATCCCGGCGCTCGGTGCCAATAAGGCGCAAATCGCTTCCGGATTGATATGCGGTTCGATCCGCAACATTTCTTCTTTTTCGACGATCCGTAATCCGGGGACGCCGTTTTCTTTTCCGTTTTCACACAACTCTTCGATTTTCGCACGTTCTTGTTGGTTAAAAGCAACCGTCATTGTCGGTTTGTTTTGATAAGGAAAGTCAAGTTCTTTAGAAAGACGGTCATACATCGCCGCCCCTTTTACATTCAATATTGCTTTAAGTGTACCATAATGGGCGTCGTAACCCGAATGTACGACGCCCCCGTTACCTTTAGTAATGCCAGATCCGATATCGGTATTTGATTCAAGCAATACAGAATGTATTTGGTATTTCGAAAGAACCCGCAGAACGTTTGTTCCGACGACGCCTCCGCCGATGACCAATACACCTGTATTAATCATTAGTTTGACTTATCGTTAGACGCTTTGCTTGTATCTAACCAACCTTTTGCGAAATTAACGGCGCGTTTCCAACCGGCATAGAGTTCTTCACGGGTCTTTTCATCCATGCTGGGATAGAAACGTTTGTCAGCTTGCCAAATGGCTTTCAGTTCATCTTTGCTCTTCCAAACGCCACTGCCCAAACCGGCCATGTACGCGACACCCAGAGACGTCGTCTCGGTGTCTTTCGGACGTTCGACGACACAGTTCAGAATGTCGGCTTGGAATTGCATCAAGTAATCATTGACCGTCGCGCCGCCGTCGACCTTCAGAACGTTGAGCTTGACGCCGGATTCTTGTTCCATCGCTTCAAGCAAGTCGCGGGTCTGATAGGCGATCGAGTCGAGGGTCGCGCGGGCTAAATGCGCTTCGGTGACACCGGCCGTCAAGCCGATGATCATACCGCGGGCATCCATATCCCAATGCGGAGCGGCCAAACCGTTGAACGCCGGGACGAAGTAAACGCCCAAGGTGCTATCGACGGAACGAGCCAAGGATTCGGTTTCGGAAGATTTCTTAACGATTTTGATACCGTCGCGTAGCCATTGAACGGCAGCTCCGGTGGTCAGGATACTGGCACCCATACAATAGGAGATTTCATTGTCCATCTGCCATGCGAGCGACAATAAGCCTTTGTCGGATTGGATCGGTTTGTTACCGATGAACATCATCGGAACATTGGAAGTACCATACGTATTCTTTCCATCGCCGTCATAGAAGCAAGCTTGGCCGAACAACGCGGCATGTTGGTCACCCGCGACGCCGGTAATGGGAATCGGAGCCCCGAACCATTTCGGATCACACGGTCCGTAATTACCGACCGAAGGTTTGACTTCCGGTAAGATGTTTTTCGGAATTCCGACGAAGTCTAATAATTCATCGTCCCATTCGCCTTTGATGACGTTGAACAACATCGTTCTGGACGCATTGGAGTAATCGGTAGCGTGGACTTTCCCGCCGGTAAGATTCCAAATCAACCAAGAGTCGACGGTTCCGAAGTAGAGTTCTCCGGCTTCCGCTCTCGCTCTGACACCTTCGACGTTTTCCAAGACCCAACGGATCTTCGAAGCGGAGTACGTGGCATCGATGACCAATCCAGTCTTCGGATTGACAAGTGCCGCGCGATCGTCGGCGATCAATTCTTTACAGATGTCGGTCGTACGACGGCAACCCCAAACAATCGCGTTGTAGACGGGCGTTCCCGTTCTCTTGTCCCAAATGATCGTGGTTTCGCGTTGGTTGGTAATCCCGACGCCCGAGATTTCGCTGGCTTTTACGCCGGATTTCTCGATGGCTTGTTGGGCGGTGTGAAGAATACTGTTCCAGATGTCCTCCGGTTTTTGTTCCCACCATCCTGCTTTGGGATAGCTCTGCTTGAACTCTTCTTGGACTAACGCGAGCTTCTCGCCCTTTTCGTTGTAAACGGTCGACCGTGAACTCGTGGTCCCTTGGTCCAATACAAGAATATATGACATGTACATTCCTTTCCACGCTGTAAGCGTTTACTCTAAGGTCATTTTACCATTTGTGTTGTTGGTGTCAATTTATTTTTATTATTTATTTATTATTTTTGTTATTCTTTGTTATTTCGATTATTGTTTCATCAAACTTTCATCAATGACTTGGTTTAGAATTGTTTTTAGGAAACATTCTTATTTCGGATTAAAAATCCCGGTAACCCGGGATCCTAACGTTTCGTTCTATGAATTCAAATCCTTCATTCAAGATATGTCTCAAAGAAAACCTTTACCCGTTCTTCGTAATCATCTGGATATGTTTCATATGCCTTTATGTGTCCGACTTCTGGTACGATCCAAAGTTCGGATCGTTTGGGAATTTGTTGATGAAAGAACTGATTATATTCGATTTCGTTTTTCTCTTTGCCCGCGGCGATGAAGAGAAATTGGGTTGTCGTTGCGTTTCGAATCGAATCCGCCATCGGTACCGGCGGATTCTGCTTCCCAAACCATTGCGCGGAGGCATACATAATACGTGTCGTAAAACTAACAAATAGATTCGCTTTCGACTCAATCGCAATATAATCCCGAGTCGACCGGAACGTCGCTCCGTCGACGATCATGGCGTCCAAAGCAAGCGCGGAAGACGAGGACATTAATGCTTCACCGCCCATCGAAAATCCCCAAGCACCGATATTCACGTAAGGCTGCTTCGCGCGGATAAACACGACGGCTGCGTTTAAATCCAGCTCGCTTTCCCATCCAAATCCATTTACCGTATCTCCGCCACTTTCACCATGTCCGCGTTGATCGTATGCTAGCACACCATATCCTTCACGAACCAAAAACTCGGCTTGCTTGCGGACCCCTTCGCGGGAATCCGTCGCACCATGGACCAAAAGAATCGTCTTGCCATTTTGCGCATCGCAATACCATGCTTGAAGTTCAACGTTGTCGGCAGTCACAACCGTTACTTCCGTCAATCCATCGGGAGCTGATCCGACCGTTTCGGGATAACGTATGGTCGCGAAGAATCCGATTCCTGCCGGTAGAATCAGATAAATTACTACGACTAAGGTCGCTAAACTCCACCCGATTATTTTTAACAGCTTCTTTTTGCGTTTCATGGCTAACCCCCTTGCGAAACATGATCTGAATCGACTTACCGAATTTTCTTTTTCCATTCACTAATCAACCGTTCGATTGTATAAGAAGCATTGGCCGGACTTGTGGACGGTAGCGTGACCGCTTTGATTCCTGTAATCGAAAGACAATGACGACGATATAGCTGAGATGCTTTGGATCCGTTCACGATGATTTTCGAGATCGATGTATCACGAAGCAAGGTTGCGATGTCGTTGGGAACGACATTGGTGATCGATGCATCCGAAGAACCGATGATATCGCATTGTTGGATCACATCCCATAAAGCGATATGATGATCAAACAATAATTGTTTCTTTTGTTCGATTGAAGTTGGAATCGTCTCCTCCAGAATCGAAGCGATGACTCGCCAAAACCGATTCTGGGGATGGGCATAATAAAACCCGTTTTCACGTGACTTCACCGAAGGAAAGGAACCTAGTATTAGAATCTCCGAATTCTTGTCAAATATCGGATCAAGGGTATGAATCACAAACGTACCTCCAAAATCTCTACTCCTTACGGATAGTCTTCTTCGACGATATTCAACGACTGATAGAATGTACGCAACGATTCGATTCCAGAATCGATCCGATAAACGTCGTTATTTATGATAAGACAACCTTCCAAGATTGTAATTTCGCCGGCTTTGCTTATGATTCGCATCTCCCAACCTTTTGGATTGGACAAACTGATTTGATATCGTTTCGGCAGTTGATTAAGGAGTGTTTCAAGTCGGTCGATGTCGTTCTTATCAAGGATGGTCTTGGATTTTGGCGGTGAAGGCAAGGTAACAAAAACCACCTTGTCATCATTTCTAAAATCGATCGTCGGATTTGCCTTGATTACGTATAAAACAACACCGAACGTTAACGCCGCAACTAAGAGAATAAGGATTGTTTTTCCTTTCATCTTGCTTCCCCTTCACGATGACTTCGTTACTGTCATCATACCCCGAATCATGAATTTGATTCAATCTTTTTGTTTGTGCGGATCCATGAATAGACACACTCTCTCGATGCCCGAAAACAAAAAGGATCCCGTATTGCGCAGGATCCTTCGGGGTTGACTAACTCTTCGCTTTCTTGCCTAGAGTGAAAATAAGATACAAAATCCAAAATGAGATCGCGGGAAGATTTACTTCCAAGATGACGCCGATCTGCGATGCCAAGGGGCGATTTGCCCCAAACCAAGGTGTCGATAAGAGACTTAGGACATAAATCGTCACGACGCTGCTGAAAATAAGGGGAATCCAAATTGCGTGGATCATTTTCCATCGTAAAAGTTTATAGAAATAAATATAATAGGCGAAGAAGTAAAAGATACCAATCAGAACATACATCATATACGTAAGAATCGGGCTATCGAAGTTCATAGGATCGGACTCCTTTCAAGGTCGACGATTCTCCTCTGTGTACCTTCAATGTACGTTGTTAGGGAAGAGAAGTCAACCTTCATGAACCGACCTTTGATAGATTCGAACATAAACTCAATAATTTCTATTTAATGGCAATAAACACTTGTTTTAAAAGCATTCGATGATGATTTGGTGAATGTTTCCGTCATCCATTAAGTCGAATGTCATTCCCGCTTGATCGACACCATCCAACGTCGATCGACAAGTCTTTCGATTACTTTCCGTCGGATTAAGAATGGTGATTTGATAGGTTGTATCCAAATATTGATAGATGATTTCGTACTCTTTCCAACGGCGCGGTGCATTCGGATGGATCGTCAGTGTGGTACCGTTCTTTTCGAAACCTAGAATGTTTTCGATGCCGCAACGATACATCCATCCGGCCGATCCGGTATACCATGACCAACCGCCGCGTCCGCTATGGGGATACTCGCTATAAACATCGGCAGCCAAGACATAGGGTTCGACTTTGTAGGTGGAGTATTCACGCAGATTGCGGGTGTGGTTGATTGGATTGATGAGGTCGAAGAGTTCCCATGCCTTATCCGATTCTCCCATTTTCGCAAAGGCGATGATCGCCCAAACAGCCGCATGGGTATATTGTCCGCCGTTTTCCCTGACGCCCGGTAAATAACCTTTGATGTATCCGGGATCGGACTCATGATCATCAAACGGAGGGGTCAACAGTTTCATGACACCTTGATTACGGATGATTAAATAATTCTCCATCGATTCCATCGCGCTTTTTGTTCGTGATGTATCCTTTCCGCCGGCGATGACGGACCAACTCTGGGAAATCGAATCGATTTTGCATTCGCGGTTTTTCGCGGAACCCATCGCGTTCCCGTCATCGAAATAGGCACGTTTGTACCATTCGCCATCCCATGCGTGTTCTTCGATCGCGGCTAGAATTCGCTCGCTTTGCGCAAGGTAAGCACTGTGATTCGGTGTATCCTCAGCGTAACAATTGATTGAAAATTTGCGTAAGGTGTCGCTCATAAACCACGCCAGCCAGACGCTTTCGCCTTTGCCTTTGTTGCCGACCGTATTCATTCCGTCATTCCAATCACCTGTCTGAATCAAGGGTAATCCATGTTCGCCGAATTTCGACGCAAAAGCGATCGCGCGTTCGCAATGATCGCGAAGACTTGCGACTTCGGCGGTGACGGTAGGTTGGCAATAGCGTTCCTCTTCGAATTCGTTTAGTACTTCTGTACTTACGAAAGGCACTTCGAAGTCGAGGATAGAGTGATCCCCTGTGATGCGTATATACTCCGCGGTGACATAAGGGAGCCAGAGAAGGTCATCGGAGATTCTTGTCCGGGTTCCTTTGTTTTGCGGTTCATGCCACCAATGTTGGACGTCACCTTCGACGAATTGATGACTGGCATGTTTGAGGATCTGCTCTTTGGCAAGACTTGGCCATGTGACAGCCAACGCAAGAATGTCTTGGAGCTGATCGCGAAATCCGAAGGCTCCACCACTTTGGTAGAAACCGGTCCGTGCCCACAGACGACAAGCAAGGGTCTGATATTGGAGCCATCCGTTCAACATCAAGTCGGTCGCGCTGTCCGGTGTTTTTACTTGCAGGATATTCAGTTTTTGTTTCCAGAAACGATTTACTTGGTCAAAGGTTTTATCAACATTCTCCATATCGCGGTAGATTGAACTTAATCGACGTATTTCCGCGTCTGAATCTTCCATACCTAACAGGAAGACAAGTCGCTTCGTTTCCCCGGGTTCCAGTATTACTTTGACCTGCATGGCTCCACAGGGGTCATATCCCGCTCCGACCGTATCGGAAAGATCACTTTCAAAAAGACAGTCCGGACGATCCATCGGTGCATCCCAGAAGAATTCGGCTCTGTTACCGGTGACCGTGCGTGGCTCGATTGAAGCATCGATAAATGCGATTTTGCCTTTGAAGTCCGTCGCATAATGATTCTCGAGAAGCAAACATCCATCTTCGTTTCTTCGTGTGACGATGTGCATTCCGGTTTCGGTCGATTCAACGCCTAAGACCGGTTTCATATAGTACGTAAGCGTAATGTTTCTAGTGCCTACCGAATGATTCGTAAGCACGATTTGATTGATTTTTACGGGTTCATGTAACGGCACAAACTGTGTCAACGTGGCATCGATGCCATGGGAGCGATGATTGAATCTTGAATAGCCAAAACCATGGGTGATCATATACGGGGTCGATTCGCGGATCGGTTGCGGCGTTATCGTCCAAATGGCGTCGTTTTCATCATTGAGATAAATCACTTCGCCGAGGGGATCGCTAACCGGATCGTTACTAAAGGGTGTCAGTTTGTTTTCCCGGCTGTTGTTCGCCCAGGTATACCCTCCACCAGACTCCGTCGTCAGAAATCCGAACTTCGGATTCGCGACAATGTTCGCCCAAGGCGCAGGTGTCTGTTGATCGTTTTCGAGTCGAATCACATAGGTGTTGCCATCCGGACTAAATCCACCCAACCCGTTAAAGTGAAGCAACTCTGGCATCGGAAAAACCGGGTCTTCGACGGTTGCGTCGGTAGGAATCGAAACTTGACGCTTTTTCGATAGCGGTTTCGCTTCGATGTGACTCATTTGTTCTTCCATTGTTTCCCCGCCTCCGACTAAGACGATGCGGGCGACAGCGGTCAGTAACGTTACGTCATGATCGGCCATCGTTCTTGCGTTAAGGATGAATATGTCTTTTTGACGATTCTGCGCATCGCGTGTTTGGCGAGACTGGACGATGTCCGTAATCAAGGTCGCCAACGGATCCATGTAACTTATATCTTCATTGACGATTATGACGATATCCACATCCAGGTCAACGGTGCGCCAATACTCATGGGCTTTCAGAATCTCATAAAGGATCGGCGTTTCTTCGGCACGACTTAATGTAACCAGCACGATCGGATGATCGCCTGAAATTCCATAAGGCCATAGATCAGGTTGCCCTTTGTGATTGGTTTGAATTGCGTTATCAAGCGATCGACGTAAGGGGCTAAGATAAAGCAGATGCGAAATCATCTCTTGGTAGAGTTGCAAGGCGTCGGCTTTAATATTAAGATACTTGTTTTCCATTTGACTGCGTGTTAAAGCTAACCAAAAAGCATTCTCACAGTTTTCGGTGTAACGATATTTCTCAATCAACGTCAACAGGTTTTCTTTGCTTTGGGCTAAGGTTGTCACAAAGTAGAGTTTTGCGATCGCACCGGGCTCAATCTTGATTTTCGCGCGCATACTGAAAATCGGATCCAGTACAGGCCCTACGGTTTGCGTCAGCGGTTTTCCTTTTAAGAGTGCCTGCGGTGAAGACAAATTGCGGTCTCGGCCGATAAAGGCCATTCGATCGGTTTCGATTTGTAATGCTTCGATCAACGGCGCATCGGTCGCAAGGGTGTTGGATGTCCACAAACGATTTTCGAGGGATGAACGGGGACGACGATTGGCGAACAACGATCGATTTTGCGCGTCATATTCCGTTTCCACAAACAGATTACTGAACGCTCGATGCGCAAGATCCGCCTTAGCACTCGCTAAGATGACTTCTAGGTAACTGGTTACTTCGATCTCAACGGCGATGTCGGATCGGTTTGTGAGGATGAGTCGTCGGATTTCTGCGTGATCTCCGGTGGTTACGACGACTTCCGTCAATGTCTCGATGTGATCATCGACACGGCGGAATGAGGCTTTGTCCGGTGAAAACGCGACTTCATAGGATTCCGGCGTAATGTTTAACGGCGCATAAGCACTGGACCAGATTTTCCCGGTCGAAAGGTTTTTCACGTAGAAGAACATGCCCGAACTATCTTGAAGCGGATCTTCGCGATACCGGGTAATGGACGCTAACTTGTTTTTACTATACCCCGTACCTTTATCCGTCAACATGACGGAATAAAGTCCGTTGGAAAGGATATGGGCATTCGGGAGGTCGAAGTTCGGACGGTTGAATTTGCGGATCGATATTTTTTCGTGGTAGACAAGCTCTTTCGAGGATGTGATTTTTTCTTTCGTTTCTTTGGTGATGACCACATTCAGTGGGACCTTCTCCTGTAAGAGTAAGGTTGCGGCCTTGACATACGGATCTAGGTGGAACCTCTTCTGCATTACATTGTCGTGAAGGATATTACTGATCGCCACAAGACTCATTCCTTGATGGTGGGCCATATAACTCTTAATGATGGCACGCTTGGGTTGGTAGCCAAGACGTTCCGGGGTATAATCCACCGCTTCGTAATAGCCGTAAGCTCCTTCGATTCCCTCTGTTTTAAGTTCCCGAATGTTCTTCATCGCTGACACAGGATCGACCATCAACGCAAGAAATGATGCGTAAGGTGCACATACGGCGTCATCGATCAACCCGCGTTTTAAACCGAGCCACGGGACTCCGATCGCTTTGTATTGGTAATCCATGTGCAGATCGAGCACATTAA
Source organism: uncultured Erysipelotrichaceae bacterium (assembly GCA_942492825.1). Taxonomy (GTDB): domain Bacteria; phylum Bacillota_I; class Bacilli_A; order Erysipelotrichales; family Erysipelotrichaceae; genus GWE2-51-13. The sequence continues at coordinate 1,219,125 of OW818635.1, forward strand.
ATCCAGATTCCGAGGTACCCCAAGGCATCTTGCGTTGTTTACCATACTTGATCTGGCTTTTGATTACAAATGAGTAGGTTTCATCCAGCAAGGTATTGCGATAGTTCTTCATTATCAACAACGGCATCAAATATTCAAACATTGTTCCGCTCCACGAAACCAGTCCTTTGTATCGGTTCACCACGGTCAGAGATCGACCCAACATCGACCAATGTTTCGACGGGACTTCCCCTCGAGCGATGGCGATAAAACTGGTCTGGCGTGATTCGGATGCTAGTAAATCATAATAAGAATTTGTTAGTTTCTGATGGGCAACATCATATCCGATCGAGAAGAGCTGTTTACGCGGGTCATAAAGGACATCGAACTTGGTCTCCCAACTCAATCGTTGTATCCGCGTGATCAATTGACGCATCGACGTAATTAACGTATGGGAATTTGATTGCGAAAGCATCAAGGCGACTTTTAGTTCGCCAAGCCATCGATCCGATGTTTCGTCACGTTCTACTTGCTTAGCATGTAACAGTTTAATCTGGTCATAGATCGACTTGAAAAATTCATCGATATGATCCAGTCGCGGGGCTTGCTTCAACATCATCACCAATGTCTTAAACTCATTATCGGATGAATCTTCGCTAAAAACGGATGGGATATCTTCAAGCAATCCCAACCAAGCCATGTATGTCTGGATTTCTTTTCGGTCATCCTGGATCATTTTAATGAACTTAAAACGCCACGGTTGCTTATTGATCAGAGCGGTCAAATCCCCTTCCGCGATCCGACGCAAGCCGCGATTCCAACGATCAAGTTCGATGTTCGATCCGTCGTAAACATCGTCGATCACCTGTTGATTGATGTTCTGTGCATCGCCTTCTTCCAATCCGCAAAGCAAGGTATCACGAATCCCGTCAAGTCGAGCCAGATCGACCAAAGGTTTGCGCAGGGAATCTTCCAAGCCTTGAATCAGAGTCATCAAATAAGCGACATAATTGCCATTGTCGACGGTGGAAACATATAGAGGCTCTAGGGGCTTTAAAGTACGTGTGTCATACCAGTTATAAAGATGCCCTTGCCATTTATCCATGCGTTCCAAGGTCTTGACCGTGAAGTTTACGTGTTCGAAAAGTTGTTCGGTCGTGATGTATCCGAAATCACGTGCTGTTACGTTAGCCAGCAATCCGAATCCGATGTCGGTCGGGGAAGTCCGATACGCGATTCCGCGCGGTGGATCTTCTTGATAATTATCCGGTGCGAGTCCATTGTTTTTAATATTTGCAAACTCTTCGAAATAGCGCCATGTACGACGGGCAGTCTTGCGTAATTCAAGAGAATCCGTTTCGGTCAATCGAGGGGTTTCGATGATATTATCGCGACTGATCCAGTATGCCATAAACGGTGCGAACGTCCAAACCAAAAGAATGGCTAGACTTAGCGGGAGACTTTCGGGTTTAAATCTAAATGCGAGTAAAGCGAGTGCGACACCATAAAGCGTACTGGGGAATATCGATCGCAGATAACTTTTTAAGGAGTTGTCCTGATTCTTTTCCGCATCGGCGGAAGTGACCCATTCCAACATGTTCTTCTTTGTGACCAATACACGCGTCAATGTGACACAGATTGCACTAAGGGCGATGTGGGATTGATATGCCAGGAAAATGAAACGTAAGACAATTTGGGATACCGAAGCTTTCAGACCGAAAAATCCGGCGATATGTCGGCGCATGGGAAGTTGTAGAATCGTGCCGGTTTTGATTCGGTCGATTAACGCCAATAGAAGCGGTATGGACAAAGTTAAGCCCGCAAAAAGAACGTAGAAGAGACTTACTCCGGGAAGAATGCTGAAACCGAGAAACAGTAGCACCATGATGGCGGAAGAAACCAGGCTGCGTCGCAGATTATCGATGATTTTCCATTTCGAGAGACTTGATAACGCGTTTTTGGTCTTTTCGTTATTACGATTGTAAGGTTTTCGACCTAGCCATGGCAAGAGTTGCCAATCCCCACGGATCCATCGATACATACGAGCGATATAGGCATTGTATTTGGAGGGATAGGAATCCACAAGTTCAAGATCGTTGACCAATGCGGCCCTTACATAGGAACCTTCCAATAGATCATGGCTAAGTACGGCGTTGACAGGAATGGCATCTTTGAGGACGGCTTGAAAGGTATGAAGATCATAGATCCCTTTCCCTGTGAAGATTCCTTCCCCGAAGAGGTCTTGGTAAACATCCGAGATTGCGCTTGCATAGGGGTCGATGCCTTCTTGGCCAGTATAAACACGTGCGAAAACGGAACGGTTTGAACTGTCCACATCAAACGATACGCGTGGTTGCATTAATCCATACCCTTCGCTGACAATCCCTCTATTCGAATCGATGATCGGAACGTTGAGTGGGTGTGCCATCGTCGCGATCATGTTTTTGGCCATTCCCATCGGTAATACGGTATCCGCATCTAACGTGATGACATAACGGATATCTTTCGCCGGAAGCGTAATGTTCGAGTAGAACGTAAAACTGGTATCGGTGTTGCCTAAGAGAATGTCGTTGAATTCCATCAACGCTCCGCGTTTGCGTTCCCAACCGGTCCAATTCCCATCTGTCGGGTTGTATTTGCGAACGCGATGGTAAAAGTAGAAGATTTCCTTGGAATTAGAAGCATATGTTTTGTTTAGGGCTGTGATGCCATCAAAGGTGGCTTTGAGTATTTTGAGATCATCATCCGCATCCGCTTCCCCGAAATCTTTAAAGGCACCGATCAGAGCGAAATATAGATTCTCTTCGCTGTTGGCGATGTAATGGTTCTCCATCGTCGCAATCAATTGCGCTACGCGTTTTTCATCCGACAAGATTGCCGGAATCACGACGATCGTTTTCATATCGACTGGGATTCCGTCAAGCAAGTCGAGACGGACAAAGACAGCCGGCTTTTGAATTTTAACAACGATCCAGTTCACAATGGATATGGCGATTTCAGATGCTGGAATCGCGACTGCGAACATTGTCAGAAGCATCATAGGTATCCAATACGATTTTGTATACATGTTTGCGTAGAGAAGCGCGATTGTTATGAGAAGTAGAGTAAGGACTCCATTAAAAAGGATATAGAATGTTCCAGGTCGTGTATTGAGAATCCGTAATATCTTGGTTTGCTGGCGTACTTTTCCCTTTTGACGTTGTTCCAATTGTGTAATGCCTTGCGCAATTAGGTAGTAACCGACATGACACTTTCTAGGTTTTAGCGGATCGTCATCCGGAAGCGTCAGTCCGTTTTGCGCAAGTTGGACCGCTTCGCGGGCGATGTGCAACTCGGAAACGCCATAGATCTTAGCCAGCTTTTCAACTTGAATGCGATAATGATTACGTGATTTTTCATCCATCGAGGCATAGATATTTAACGGGTCCTGTTTTAATATATTTTCAACGAAACTGGCTTCGTCGAAGACGTTTGTCCAGTTATGCGTCGCGATGTATTTAAGGCTGAGAATACTATTCCCGATTGCTACCGTGCTAAGTGCCTGGATGTTGTGTTCTTTTTGCGCGATCTTCTCGGTAGTCGTATCGTACTTGTCCAAATTTTCATCGATGAATTTTAAAACATGGAAATAACTTTTCCCCGAACGACGCAAACGATAGAAAAGATGTTCGATAAACGACGGATTATCATCTTGTAGGATATCGTGCTTGTTTTTAAGTTGTTGGATCATCACATCCGAACGTTCTTTGTCACCCATCCAGAATTCATCGACAATGTCGTCCGCTAATTGCCATTGGCTACGTGTCGATTTAATCCGCTGTGCGATCATTCGTACATTTTCGATCAATGCCAGTCGCATCATCGTCGGAATCATCAGGATTTCGCGGTTAAAAAGGATATTGTGGGATTGATAGGCTTTGAGATACTTGAGTAACATCTCTTCTTCGATCTGACCATCGCTATGGGATACCAGTTCCGTCGCGATGGCATAAACTCGGGTATTCCCTTTCATTAGGCCGCTCTTTAAGATTGGCAAGCGCCTATAATCTTCCATATTGAAACCAAGTCTTAGATTCTTGACTTGTTCCTCGATAATATAGAAATTATCCAACAGCCATTCGGCTGCCGGTGAAACGGAACGCTGTTGCTGAATGTCTTCATTGAGGCTTTTATAGACAGTCGTAATGTAACTGTAGTTGTCATTGAGTCGCTGGATCGGAAAACTCAAAAGGTTCCGACTCTTGCCGACATCATGTTCTAGCGCCGTACGTTTCGCGTGGGTTTCGAGTTCCTCCACCGTCAAGAGCGCATCGCGTAAATCGATCCGTTGTACTTCTTTTCTTTTTCGTATGAGAATTACGATTACGCCGACAAGAAACGATGCCATTGCGATCGCCGCGATATATCCCAGTAGTAGATCGTTCATATCAGATCCTCCTTGATTCATCCATGTCTTTCGCAAATAGCACCAAAACCCGCTTTGAAAGCGGGTTGGCAAATCTAAAACATTTTACTTCTATGTTATTTCTTGAATTTATTCTTGGTATCGATGATCGCTTCCTTGAGATCTCCATGCATTTCCTGAACTTTGCCGACCGCTTTGTCGACGATTCCTTCAGCCTGGAGTTTGTGATTGTCGGTCATTTTCCCGATATCTTCTTTGATGCCGCCTTTGAATTGATTAAATTTCCCTTTGACTTTGGAGTTTACCGCATCCATCTTATCTTTCGTATCACTGCTATTCTCCTTTAAATCGTTTTTGATTTTCGCTTCGGCATCCAATGCTTTTTCCGTTGCTTCGACGAGCTTGTCTTTTAGATCATTCATACATAGACCTCCTGTCCGGTTTCGGACGTTGATACATAATCGTTTTGAAAGAACTCTAGACTATTTGCTCATTACGATCATTACACCCGAAACGATGGCCAAGAAGGCGAGGATCGTTCCCAGTGATTCGACCGGAATACTCATGACTTGCGATAGACCTGTGATGATGAGCCAGATGCCCAATAAAAGTAATCCGATGTTTTTTGTGATTTTCATGATTTTTCCCTTTTTGTTAGTTTGTATATTCCGATGTAATCAATAGTGCGGTTACGATGTAACGATCCGGAGAATACCCAGGGGTATTAAACGGATAACACGTCGTCAAGGTAAGCTTAGCGAAATCACTCGGAACGATGACCGTCGTATCGTTTTCATGTACGATATAGGTTTCATTCACTTGATAGGTGAAGATGCCCGCCGAAGTTTTCGCGATAACGAGATCCCCAACTTTCAGTGTCCCGATTCCACGAAACGCGGTTTCGCGATGACCTGAGATTACGCTGTTGTCACTTTCACCGGGCAATGCGCTTTCGATGTAATGACCCGCACCTTTTTTGAGTTGGGCGGATAGAGTTCCTTGGATAATCCATACCGTACGTTTGAGCACGGGGATCTCCAAGGTGCCGATCACTGCGTTTCGATCTAGATAGGATGTATAGAGAACCGTTTCGCGGTACTCATCTTCATATTGAGCTTCATTACTTTGCGGCTCATCCAGCGGAGTTACGGGAACACGTAATGAACGTATGAAATCAGGCTTGTTGCTTTCGACTTCGACGCGTCTGTAATTTATGCTCGCATCGTAATCACCCGACTGGGTGACAAACGCGTTGTAACCCCATAGGATCGCTGCGATACCCAGGACAATCATCCCGATCGAGACAAATGTCGTCACCTTGTCATGGACAAAGCCGGGTTCATTTTTCAGCATGTCTTTTCTTTAAACTTAATCCGATCCCACCGGCTAGGACAAGTAAAAGCCCGGCGAGCATGATGTAGGATAACTCTGAAGCGGTATTCGGAAGATCTCCTCCCGTTTCGGTCGGAGCGCTTGTACAAACCATATTGGTGATTTTCGTTGAATCCAAGGTAACGGATCCGGTTTTCGCTAAGAGTCGACCCTGCATCGATACACCGCTCATCGCTGCGATGGAGGTGGATGCGAGAATCGTTCCCATGAAGACCGAGTTGGTTCCAAGGGTCGCCGAACTTCCGACACTCCAGAAAATGTTGCAGACGCGTGCGCCGTTGATCAAATTGATCTTACTGCCTGAACTTGTAATCAATGTCGACTGTGCATTAAAGATAAATACGGAATCAACATTCTTTTCGCCATCCAACGTTAGGGTTCCGGTGATTTCGAATGCCCCGGTATCCGACACATAGACACCTGGTTTTAATGTTTTGTTTCCTAAGTCGGAAGCGATCGATGTTACCGGAGTTCTTCCGGATGCATCATCATAAGCTGTCGATAGGGCGGCTTTCGCAAGTTGCGCCTGTTCGTCGGCTTGATGTGCTTCACCACTTAACGTAACTCCGGCTAAATTCGTGATTTCCGTACCCGGATGGACACCGATGTTTCCACCGGCACTTCCGGAAATGACCGTAGTCCCGGTGTTAGTGATCGTTTCACCCGCAAGAACGGCATATGTCGAAGCGACACCTAAGCCGACAGCACTTTGCGCGGCATATATATTGATCGGAAACATCAGTAAAGCTAATAACGATATTAATAAAAAGAGATAACGTGGTCTTGTTTTTCGCATTCTACACTCCTCCGATTTAGCGATGCCAAATCTTGTATCGGTATACTCTCGAAAACAGTAACGTATTCCATCCCTTATCCATTTCATGACTCGTAGATTAAAGGATTTTTCTGCCTTGAATCACTCTTAAGAGAACCATAATTATAGCGATAACAAGTAAAACATGAATTAGGCCGCCCATCGTAAACGATGAAACCATGCCCAGAAGCCATAAAACGATAAGTATGACGACGATTGTAGATAACATGTTGCGTATCCTTTCTACATGTTTCCATGTGATGTGTAAGAAAAGTAAGCTAGTTCATTCCTTGTGTGGCAAATCGAAACTTCGAATAGGATCGAATGAATCAAAGTTTGATTTCTTTGAGTCGAGGATTCCAGATTTTCACGTATTCAAATTCGAAATCTCTGAGTGGTCGAAGGCACATCTCTATTTTTGACTTCTGAATCCCTGAGTAGGCTGAAGTGTAATCATCTTGGTTAGCAATTCTCGATCCTTGGTTCTCATCGATGGTGTTACGATCGAAACACTCTGGCATTTTGTACATTTATATCCCTTTCTCTTGGGATGCCTATACAATGTGATCAACAGACTTCGCTAATTATTCATTGATATTAGCGAACTACACCCTCATCATACTTCTATTCGTATACTTTGTCAAACTATTGTACTAATTATATTTATATTATTTATTAATATATTATTTAGTACATATATTAGAATTATATTTGCCATATAATACTATCAAGAATTTCGCACTCGTAAATAAACCATTTAGAGGCTGGAAGTGGTCTCTATACTATTAACGAAGTATAATTGCCTCATATATTTCCATCCAATCCTATAACAAGGCACATTTTGAATGATTGTTGATTGATCCTATTGGATGTCTTATTGACCGAAAATACTTAGAACCGGATATTTATTTGACCAATAAATGAATTCCCAATCGGTTGCGAATAATTATTGCTGAATATTTGATATATCATTACCATTATTGTTCAAATAGATGTACAATACATATGTATACAAATGAATGGAGGTAAAAAAATGAAGATATTAAAATCGGCGATCGTATCCAATTCGGACATAATTAAGAATTACAAAACGCATCGCGATCGTGCAGAAGAACTCGGTAAGATATTCGTCTTTAAAAACAATCAGTTAGATGCTGTTTTGTTTTCGATTTCGGAGTATGAAAGAATCTCGGATATACTTGAAGCGATTGAAACGCTCAACGAGTCCGAAGTGCTGGCACTCCTTACACTTATCCAAAAGAGAAGTTTCATGTCAGCCATTCCTGCAGATTCAGGCACGACGGCCGGATCGCGTTAATCATAATCGGCAATTTCGTTTCGTTTCGTTCTACGATCTATATCCGACAGGATTTGATCTAACCGATAAGCTCCTTTATTAGGGGCTTTATTTTGCGATAAATAAAAAGGCAGCGATCTTGCTTAAACCGGAGTTATTCCGGATCAACGAAGCGCTGCCTTTTCGATATAACCTTTTCTTAGTTATTTATCCTTGTTCGCAAAATCATCGACTTTGTCTTTTACTTTATCTACGAGATCTTCGGATACGTCTTTTCCCTTTTCAACTAAATCCTCAACAACATCTTTTCCTTTTTCCGCGAACTCCTTACCCTTTTCAACTACGTCTTCGGATACGTCTTTCGCTTTTTCAACAACATCTTCGGTAACATCCTTCGCCTTATCAACGAAACCTTTGACGAGATCTTTTAAGTTTGCCATGTCGCATCCTCCTGTGATCCCATTATACGGAATCTGATAAAGGAAATGCAAAGGATAGGATTTAAGAAGTCTTGGGAAATTTACAAGATAACCAACAACTAAGGAATACAAAAATCGTATGTTAACTTATTTGATGGATAGATCCGACAGCTTGATCGTAGTCTTTCTTGTTAACATATACGTAGTAGATCGTCGAATTCTCCAAGCTTTCGCCGGCATTTCCTCGCATCGAGCGATTCGAACCTGCAATTCGCGCACTTTCGTGATTGACAAGTTTGTATGTGTATTCGATCTTGCGTTGCGCCAGAATCTCTCGGATCTCGCTAAAGCGTCGCATCGAGTTTCCAACATAGACTTCTTGCCTGTTCCAGAAAAAGATCATGTTTACCTCCGGAATTCATTGGGATTCGATGCGTGTTTTTTGATTGATGCATCGATTCATTCTTCCTTTAATATCAGTTTACCTTGAATCCTCTTCGGCGGATAGACGAAACAGTTGTTTTGTGTAGAGAATCATCCATATCAAACTCAATATGCCACCTGGCGCAGCCAATCCCATGGCGATGCTTTTCATATCCGGCACAAAGGTCACGAGAAAGAGATAAACCAAAAGCAAACTTGTTCCGATAAGACCGATGATACCGATTTTACGTGAGAATTGATTACCTTGAATCATACAGATCGATAACAAGATTGAAGAAAGATTGCATAAGGCGAACCCTGGAAAGACACCGACGCTGCCATGCGCTCCCATCGCAAGCAATTTTTCGCCGTTGGTTAAGAGGGTAGTTTGTTGGGATAGGGTTGATTGTGCGAACTGTCGGCTGAGCGAATACATCGGGATGGCCGCGTTGTTTCGGATAAATACAAGTGTTCCGATCGCAAAGATCACTAGCGTTACGGTAAGTAAGATATCCTTCTTTTTCTTCATCGAATAATAAAGTGCGATAAACACGGGAATCATCAAGATCGTCGTCGTTAGATTTAATAGATCCAGATAGTAGAGTCCCAACCAAGGTTGATGTTGGAGTTGGGCAAAACGTTCGACCGCGGTTTGAGGGATCGCAGTCAGATCTCCGCCCAATGAAGTACCGACGATGATGTCCATAAGTGTCAATAAGATAATCAGGATCGAACAGATGCCTGCGAACCTAAAGATATTTTTCTTGTTTTTAGTAGTAAAATTTTGAACTCTTTTCCCAATATTATCCAGCATTTTCCTTCTCCCTTAACCTTCAGTTTTCTGTATCGACACGAACTTTCGTGACTTCTTCTTCGATGTCCAATAGATCAATATCCCAATCACCAACATTCCTAACTCGATTACTGTCGCCATCACGCTACCAATATTTATTCCGGGAGATAGAATATCAAATCCGATCCGTCGATAGAATCCAAGTCCCGGTATCATCGTTGATCCAAAAGCAAGCGGAAGCTGGTCCCAAACGATGAAGTCAAGGATCCAGTGACTGAAGACGACTAAGCACATTAACAGAGCGCTGCTTTTATGCTTCACGATATTGAATGCGAACAGCCCGGCTACGACTGACCACAGAATTGCCATCAGTAAACTGTGTGACCAGGGATTGTATCCGAAGCGTTCGATCTTGAAGAACGATAATCCAATGTAGATGAGATCGATGACATACGCTCCGACTAAGTACCCCCATAATGGGATTTTCGCATCCAAACGTTTTACCGCAAATCCGATTCCGAGATGTCCTGTCGGCGACATAATATCTTCCCCGCTTTCCTTACGTGTTCACTTTGACGTAATATTGAATGAGTTTGGGCATGTTTTCAGCGATAAACTGACCGTAGAAGGAACGAATCTTTCCCATCGGGTAGTTGGAGGGCAGATGTTTGTGTGGGATCGGCGGTTCACCAAGCTCGCATTCCGTCCAATAGATCGCTCCGAAGTATAACAAGCGTCGACCGATTTCATCATCATCCAATCCCGGTTCGGTGAGAAAGCCGACCATTTGATTGTAGAATCGTTCAAGTTTTTCTTTGCGGTTTTCAAGTTCAAATAGATCGACGATCTTTCGAAGTAGATCTTGATCATCGATGTCGGGACAATGAAATAAATAGAGATTCTTCTCGAGACCAAACTTACGCATCGCATCCATCAATCCGGCGGTATCGATTCGTCCGTTGATATACGTGTTTTGCGCAATCCGTTTAAACCCGTAATTCTTTAGGGTCTCCCGCACGACACTCCGTTCGCTGATCGCGTCTTTGGTGAAGGAGAAGACCGCGACGATGAATCCTTCCGGTTGTTTTTCGCGGGCGATCGTCTCCATTCCCATGTCGTAGGTTGCGGGAGCGATCGTGTAACGAGAATGTCCGTTCTCGTCTTTGTATTCAAGAATGGATCCATCCGCTTTTGCACGTGAAATCGCAGTCCGGATCGCCGTGTCGGAAATCCCCGCGAATTTCGCCAAATCACGAATGCCGTTCAAGGTAGGAAACGGTACACTTTCAGGCATTTCGATCCCATAACGATAAAGAATCGGCGTAAATACGCATTCCTTAGCGGTAAAGGGGTAGTCTTTCAAGAATACTTCATAAGGTTTTGTTACTGTTTCTTTGTACATGTGTACATTATGTAACTATCATCATAGTCTTGTCAATATTATTTTGATCGAATATTCCGAATTATTTCTGGATTTGCTTTGCATAGTCATGGCTAAAAGCAAGAAAACCTTTATATTCGCATGATTAATATAATTATTATTGCAATTTATATTAGACTTATATTTTGCGTTATTGTATGAATAAGTGTATAGTTTGATTGTGCGATAGGAAAATCTAGTATATTCCGTGTGTTTAATCGTAATAAACATCGAGAGCACAAGCAAATCCGAAGCACTCTAGTTCAATGGATTTTTAGGCCATCTCACTATAAAAGATCAAGCGACCTATATGAGTTCTCGAATTCCATCTCTAGAAAGCCTACCATCGAGTTTTCTGATCTAGATTATGAAAGTACACAGACTTTTCATTGATATACATCATATCAAAGTTCAACATTGAACAAGGAGGCATACAATTGAACGACAAAGTAAAAGGCAAATTCAACCAAACCAAGGGTTCGATCAAAATGAAAATCGGTGATCTTACCGACAACAACAAGCTAAAATCCGAAGGGATGGTTGACAAAGTCGTAGGTAAAACGCAGGAAATCAGCGGAAATATCAAAGAATCGATCAACGATGTCAAGAAGAAGCTAAAGAAGTAAATTGCTTATCGGATTATTCATAGGTTAATCCCTAGATAAAAGTACTTCTATAGTACGAAAGGCGGATACATGGAGAAGAAACTAGAAACCAGAAATTCAACCTCGGAAGGTAGCATGTCAAAGAGAATCGCATTGGTATTTTTCAGTCTGATCGAAGTCGTCCTCGGATTTAGATTTGTATTCAAACTGATGGGTGCGAACCCAAGTAACGTTTTCGTTAAAGGACTTTACGATGCGACGCAGTTCTTCGTTGGGATCTTCGAAGGCATTTTCTCGAAAGCAACAACGACTGGTGCCGAAGCCACAGCGATTTTCGAACCCGCCACACTGATTGCGATTATCGTAGTCGGGTTGATTTCATTGGGCGTCATGAAACTGATGTCGCAGAAGACTAGCAGCGAAGTTAAGAGAACCGAAGTTGTTGAAGACAATCCGGATCAATTTAAACAAGATTAACCGTTGATATTCGAATATCGAGAATCTAAAAACGGATTTATTTTCAGATTTAGATTACATGATGATCCGAAACTATAATATGGTTTATCAGAAAGAAAAGCTGAATCAACATCATGATTCAGCTTTTCTTTATTGACTCTCATCATTCTTATTTGTTTTTGGATACATTACGAACATTTAATCACTCACCGACTCGACTTCTATCGTGATATCGGATTGAGATGGTTCTACGTTCGCAAGTAAATCCGTTCTTTCATAGAGGATATGTCTACCCTTTTTCCCGTTGACACGGATAAGCATTAACGATTTAAGAATATTCATTGCGATTTGCGCCCGTCTCGGATGGATGTGTGTGTGTTTCGCATAGTCTGCCGATGTGAAAGCCGAGGGTAGAGTTTGTGGTATCAACCCTCCGTATCCCAAGCCTTTGCCCAATGATTCCGATCGATCCAACGCGATCGGAATGCGGTCCACCCGCTCCGATCCCCGTTTGAGGTCAGAACTCCACCCGTTAAGTAGTCGATACTCTTTCAGGTCCACGTAAATCAACTCGATTTTCAATCCGGGATGATCGAGGTAGGGCTTGATCGCATAGAGTTCGCGGATACAGTCATAGACATTTCCGCGCTTTGGGGAGAGGCGTTCTTTGCTGGCTTCCCCGGTATTCGGATCGATCCATACCAACCATTTGCGTGCCGGTATCGGATAGACGATCGTCACCGGATATTCCGTCAGGAAAAACTCAAGTTTAGGACGGAGTTTCGCAAACTGCCGCGTTTGGATTTCGATGACACCGTCTTCGGTGAAAATATCGGCGATATAATTACCGAGTTTAATTTCATGCTTCTCTAAATCCTCTTGCATGTACTTTTTGAGAATCGCATGCAATGCCTTTTCACCGAGTCGGCCGATTCCTCGGCCTTTGTCGACTTGATTCAGGATTTCGTCGCATGCGGCTTTGAATCGTTCTTGGTCATTCATCGCGATCGCCCTACTTCCGGATGTTACATATCTATCTATGATTTTACCATGGATCTCAGATCGCACAAGGATCGACGGCGTTGGAGTAACATCCACTTTTCAACATTCTCCGTTTGTTTGGTTATCTGTTATAATTTCCATGCATCCAATTGCGAAACCGGTGTTGGGCATCTTAACATGGAGGATAAATCATGACTGATTACAACTCAAATAGCTTAGAACTTGCCCGCAAGGCAATCGAGGATATGTTGGATCGAAGTGTGAAGGCACAAGTGAAATTTAGACCCGGGACTTCCCAACATTCACTCCAAGTTAACCGAATCAAGGCATTGAACATATCGCTCGCTTTACTTTCAACCGAAACAGCTAAAACGATCCATACTCGTTACTCATCGCAAGAATTAGTCTTTGCGATCGCTCCGCTGACGTCATTGATTCATAAAAGCGAAAAAGCACAAACAAATCTTAAACCAAATACTTGGCAATATTCGATGCTTTCATCGAATTTGAAGGCATTGTATCTCGCATTGGATGCCTTGAATGGTGTAATCGATAAAAATCATACTCTTGAGTAAAACATATAACGCAAGACCTGTCCTTTGATTCTAGAGCCCGTTTGACTCCAGAATCGAAGAATGGGTCTTTAATCCCTTATAAAGCTCTTCCACAAACGGATTCCGTTTTGTCTTGATGATACGATATGTCTGATAAGCGAAAACAAGCGCATTGGAGAGAAGCGATAGAACACTCAGAATCAACATCGGTGTCGTTTGAAGCGTCGATGTGATGTCGAAATACGGAGTTAGCGAGTACGTTGGAAAGGTCAACGTAAACATCGCGAACGTCGCTAATATTTGGGCACGGTGTTGGAGCCATACGCCTTTCGATGTCAGTAAACCGGAAATAAGCGAAAGAGATAGCAGGATCACCCCGGCATAGAACGAACGGTTGGGGATACAGTTATAAACATACGAGATATTCCAGATGCAATACGCGACGACATAGAACCACTGCATGTCCGGCCATACCATGTCCTTACATTTGTTATTGGAGACACGGATTCCGACCCATCCCGTGATGGTTAAGATCGATAGAATACCCGCGATTCCGTTGAGGATGTTCCAGACTCCTCCTTGTAGATAGAGCCCATTCTCCAAGACACCATTCAATTTCGATACTTGAAAATCCCTAAGTACCGCTTCGAGAATGTTAATCGCTAGAATAAGTGCCGGAAAGGTCAACATGAATTTATTCTTTTGTAATTTAGGTAGATACCGCAGTGCCATAAAGCCAATGACTCCCGCCAATGCGGAGTAGGTTTTGATCCATGCGAACCAGTTACCGGATACCGTACCCGAACCGCCGGTCTTTGGCCATACAAAGAGTGTGAATAGTATTGGGATCAGAATATAGAAGAGAATCGACAACGCTTTTGATCTACGGGTCGCCTCGTTTAATAGAAATAAGGCAACCGACAACCCGATGGCGGAAATGACATTGAGAACCGTATAGTTTTCGAAGAAGAACATAGATACCTCCCGTTTTTTGATTGATGATGGATAAGACTATTTTCCTAGAATCGCATTCTTGATGTTTTTTGTGACGATTCTGACTTTACGTTTCATGACATGACGCACGACCACGGGTTTCAAATCCGGGAAATCGACGCCGACCGCATCGTACTTACGTTCAAGCTTGATCGCTTCGAACTTACACCGCGTCGTACATGCTCCGCACCCGACGCACATAAACTCGTCCACGACTGAGATTCCGCATGACAAACAACGCGATGTTTCTTTTTTGACTTGTTCTTCCGTTAAAACACCTCTGGGATCCTTGAAGGATCCGTGGAGGTTTTCCATCGGAAGCGTATAGACACGTTCACGGCGGATATGATCGTAACCCGTGAAGTCGACATTCTCGCGATCCAACGCGACAAACGCGCGATTGTTTCGACCATAAACGAGGCTTTGACCCCGATTGACGAACCGATGAATGGAGATTGCTGCTTCTTTACCGTGCGAAATCGCATGGATTGCATATTTCGGTCCGGTGGCCGCATCTCCCCCCGCAAAAATGTCGCTTACGCTGGATTGAAGCGTCTTCGCATCCACGTTGATCGTTTGATTAGGGTTAATTTTGATATCCATTCCGTCAAACATTGATCCCCATTGGATTTGTTGGCCGACGGAAAGAAGGATAGTATCCGCTTCGACCGTAATGCAATCATTTTCATCGAAGAGCGGATTGAATTTACCATTCTCATCAAGAAGTCGAATACATCTTTTAAACTCAATTCCCACGACTTTATTATTTTCAACAAGAATCCGTTTGGGTCCGTATTGATTATGAATCGTAACTCCTTCGCTCAATGCTTCATGAACTTCGTCTTTCAACGCAGGCATTTCATCTCTCGATTCCAAACTATAAAGGGCGACTCCTTCAGGATCGAGACGAAGTGCCGTACGGGCGACATCGATCGCTACATTACCTCCACCGATGACAACCGTCTTGCCTAATTTCATTGAGGTTTTGGATGTTGCTACTGCCTTCAAGAAATCGACTCCTGTCATAACGCCTTCCGCATCACCGTTTTCGATGTTAATCTTGCGGCCGCCTTGCGCTCCGATGGCGACATAAAACGCTTTGTATCCTTGTTCCCTTAACTGTTGGATCGTCACATCCTCCCCTACGCTAATACCGGTTTTAAACTCGACACCGATTTCTTTGAGAATTTCGATTTCGGCTTGGATGACATCTTTTTGGAGTCTGAATTCAGGAATTCCAAATCGCAACATACCGCCGAGTTCTTTTTCTTTCTCAAAGACGGTGACGTTATACCCTTCGACCGCAAGGAAGTAAGCACAGGTCAGACCAGATGGTCCGGCGCCGATGACCGCGATTTTCTTATCATACTTGTTTTTGATTGTTGGAATGTATCGACTTGATTGATGGAGATCCTGTTCGGCGATGAATTTCTTTATGTCATCGATTGCGACCGAATCATCCAACCCATTTCGTGAACAGGCACTTTCACACAACGCCGGACAAACGCGTCCGCAAACCGCCGGGAACGGGTTTTCTTTCTTGATCATTTCCAAGGCTTCGCGATAGCGACCTTGGGATGCCAGTTTGATGTACCCCGGGATGGAAATATGGGCTGGACATTCAGTCTTGCATGGTGAAGTTCCGGTATCGAGGGATTCTTTGCGATTGATACGGTAATCGGGATTCCATTTATCCGGACCCCATTCCGTGTCCGAAGGAAACTCGGTACGTACCGGGATTTTGACTTCGTTGATCGCGCATATCTTCTGACCAAGGCGGATTGCATTGGTCGGACAGACCTCGACGCATTCGCCGCAACCGACGCATTTCGTCGCATCGATGGTGCTTACGTAGTTTGATCGAACCATGTCGGGGTTAAGATACATCCCCGCCGCACGCAACGCATAACATGAGCACCCGCAACAATTACATATGGCATGGGTATGTCCTTCCCCTTCGGTATTGGGGATTTGATGCATCAATCCATCCCGTTCTGCTTTCCGGATAATTTCGATCGCTTCTTCTTTCGAAACTTCGCGCCCGCGACCCGTACGGATGTAATATTCGGCCGCATCTCCCAGCTGAATACACATGTCTTCTTTTAAGTGTCCGCAGCCTTGATTCATTTCTTCGCGTGACGTACGGCAGGAACAGTCCGATACCGAAAGCACACGTGCTTCGTTGATATATTTCGATACTTCTTCATAGGAGGCGCGTCGCGTCTCACCTTGAATGGCTGTTTCGATCGGAATAACCCTCATCAACCCATGTCCCATCGGAATGTTTCCGGCAGCCACCGGGTTTCTCATCAGTCCATAGTCGTCGAACGCTTTTCCGATCTGAGGATACTTTTTCACGTTCACTTTATTATTGACGACCATTTCGAAGATTCCGGGAACCCAAGTTTCGTACCAGTACGTATCTCCTTTTTCTTCGCTTTTAACGGTTGCGACGCCAGCAACCGCTAAATCCCAAAGAAGTTCGCGCGTTCTTTCCAATGGCTTTCCACACTTTTCCGCGATTTCATCAGCGGTCAGATGGACCCGATATTCAAGGGCTAACGCGACTTCCGCCATTTCTTCAGTAACTACTTTCTCGAGGAGTTTAAACCTTGGGTCGTTTTCGTTGACTCCCTTTTTCGACCCCATTTTCGTCATCGAGACTTTGTTTACAAACTCGAGAAGTTTGATTTGTTCTGTCATTTTTCTCCCTCTTTCTTGTGAAACAATCCTTGTTTCACTTCCCAACATCAATCTACGTTTACTTAAAACGATTGTTTATTCTCCTAGTTGTCTAGTACCCCAACGATTGAGCGCTATGATTAACCACGTAGTCTTTGTTTCTTAATTTGAAGAACCAGAATACGAAATAGATACTATGTAATACCAAATTTAGCGCACCCCAAGCGTAAAGAAAGGTCTCATTGTACCATGCGGTCGAGTCCATGATCGGCGTGAAGATGTCGTAACATCCACGAATGAGAAGATGGACTGCCAAGGTGTAGACTCTCCCCATGAGCCACAGATCCGTCCGTTTTTTGACATACATCCAAATTTCCGGAACGATCAGAATGCATAGACTGGATGCGAAGTAGCTTATGTTTTCCGCATACACGAACGCGGCGTTCCAAGTGACATAAAGCAAGCACCATGCCAAGGGTAGATCCGCGATCAATTCCGCAAACGAGTTCTTAGTGTCGTTATTACCGATTCGCCAATGTTTCGTCGGTAACGGAATGGTGATACAAAGCAGGATCCCAGAGATTGAATTGAAGTAGTTACCCAGCGTATAATCCTTCAGCGATGCTTCGACGATGTTCAAAATCAGCACGGAGTACAAGATCCACATCGGCCATTTCTTCCGTAAGTTGGCTAGAACATTGGTGTGATTGCCATCGTTGGCGATACGTACATACGTCAGAAACAACAAAGGGATCAAAATACTGATGGTCTTGGCCCAACGAAACCAAGAACTAAGATTGATAAACCATAATGGGAACGTCAGTAGCGCAATGATCGAGAACCACTTATAGAAACCTTGCTTTTCCCGTGTGTATTCCAAGAACAAAAATAGAAACAACATATAAACAGCCATGGATACGAAGATACTTAGATTTGACATGACTTCCTCCTATTTCGTGATACAGTTCACAATCATCTTACCGATTTGTCCATTCCATAACAAGTTGTTGGAGCTCTATCTATGCAGCAACATTGTCATACTTTTGAATTTGTGATATGTTTAACGAGGGTAAATCTATGATTCAAACCTGCATTGACGAGTTGGAGGCATTTGACCTTCCGTTTCAAACCATCATCAGTACATTCGTTCAACACGAAAATGAACTCCATGAAGAAATGGAGTTCATTTGGGTGATCGAAGGAAGAGTCGAGATCGAATGTGAGAAAAAATCTTTCGAATTGACTTCGAATACGGTGTTTATGATCTATATGAAACAACGCCATTCGGTTTTTTCGAGTCCGGATTCGTTAATGATTACCTTTCGATTAAAGAAAGACTATCTTGTCGAGCATCGTCTGAATTTTGACAAGATTCCATTTCGAAACCGGGTGTTTACCTTTGAAGAACTGGCTGAGAAATATCATGCGGTCCCGTTGATTCTATCGCAGATCATTCTTTTGTTGAGCCAACCTAACCCATCTCCGAACATCCGATACAAGATCATTGGCTACTACAACATGTACATTTATGATCTTTATAGCGTACGGCTGAAGGAAAGGTATCTCGACATTCGAAAGAAAAACTATGACGCGTATCTTCTGCGTTTCCATACCCTTCTTGAATACATCAACCAACACTATCAAGAACCCATCACTCTACGTAACCTGTCAATTCTGGTCGGGCTCAGCACATTTCGGATTTCTCATTTTCTGCGTGAACAACTCGGGATTTCTTTCAACGAATACCTTCAAACCCTTCGATTTGAACACGCGTTACGTGAACTGAAGCATTCAAATTTATCGATTTCTGAAATCGTTTTGAAATGCGGTTTTAGCGACGCGAAATATCTCAATGCGCTCATGAAGGAAAAATTTCATATCACCGCATTAAAGTATCGATCCATCATGAGGGGCAACGAAACACCTCGGTTCAATGTCTCCAATGAACCGAACCTTGTCAATGAGCTTTATCGCCGTCTACATCAAATCGATCGAGGTATCCATATGCATGATGCCTTTGGGATCAAGAATTCAAGCGCTTCATTCACAGACAACGTAGAATCTTGAGTCAATACTTTTCGATTTTTTCGCAGTCGAGGATTATAGGTCGCTTCATAAATCTGATGACATTCATCGATTTCCCTATCTTCTTCTTTCGCGAGGTGATTTATTGAATCTTTTCGCATAAAGACTCCCGCAAATTCTAAGCTTATATCGAAAATGATATTCAACTCACTGAATCAATCATCATGAACTACGTTATTATTAATACATCGATCCATACGATCGACATCGAACTAAGGAGAATTAAATGATTGACTTTAAAAACGGAACGCTAATCAAGCTTAAACCACTTCTGGCCAATGAATTACTGAACGATGTATCGATTTTTCTAATTGAAGGTGAATATCTTGTGGCATCTTTTCAAGCAATCCGTGATAAAGTTGTCTTCACGAATAAACGAATCATCTCAATCAATGTGCAAGGTTTGACCGGTAAAAAAGTCGACTATACCTCTCTCCCTTATTCTAAAGTCCAAGCTTTTTCAGTCGAGACCTCTGGCGTGTTCGACCTTGACTGTGAAATCGAACTCATGTTCTCGGGTGTAACGGGGTTGGTTCGATTTGAGATTAAAGGCAACTTTGACATCAAAGGATTCAATCGTGTTTTAAGCGAGCATATACTTTAGAAGATATTGAATATTCGAATCATTTTTTCAGCGAAACATTCGATTCGAGTCTAAAATCTACGTTAAATTCATCGGTTAACTTACCTCTGCACTTTAAATCGCAGGTTTTTGCATGTGTTCAGGATTGAGAATACCCAAACAGTTCTTAGATTTCGGAACAAATATGTAAAAAATGATTGCACACCCTAGATACTCTATGTATTATAAGCATAGGAGGTCTATGTACATGGATAAGAACTTTATGAGCAGTAGTTCGAATTTGCTAATATTGAGTTTAGTGAGTCGAAAAGACATGTACGGTTACGAAATCATCAAGGAGTTGGAGATATTGTCAGATAAGTCGTTTCAGTTAAAAGAAGGTACCTTGTACCCGATTCTTCATAAACTTGAAAATATGAAGTGGGTCAAATCCTATTTGTCACAGTCCGATACCGGTTCAAAACGAAAATACTATCAAATCACGAACCTAGGCATAAAACAATTGGCGGAAGAGAAAGCAAATTGGGAAGAATATATGTCTTCAGTACTCAAGATCGTGAATGGTCAGAAATATGTCTGCTTCGACTGAAGAAGAGTTTATTTCAAGTGTTATTCGTCAGATTCGCTTTCCCTTTGATCGAAAGATCATTGCGATCGAACTAAGCGATCACTTGAGTGAATTGGAGTCTTCCTTTATCGATGCGTCATTCGACCCGATGACTGCCAAGATGCGAGCCATACAGGAAATGGGCGATCCCGAAGTAATCGGTTATGAACTCAATAAAGTTCATAAGCCGATATGGGGTTGGTTATGGATTGTCTCCAAGACTTTATGCATTTCGCTCGCTTTCATTTTGACCTGGACTTGTCTTCATACTACTTGGAATAAATGGCAAGTCTCGAAGTTTGTTGATCTTCGAAAAGTCCCTGCGCAAGCCATCTTTGAAGGGCTTGGATTAGACTTATCTTCCAATCAAATTATCAAAGATCTTCCGATCTATCATGAAGTTTCCATAGATCAAGACACCTTGGTTTTCACACGTATTCTACTCGACTCTCAAGGTACGTTAGTCATTCTTTATCAAGATATGAAACCCTTCCACCTATTGGCACCTCAATCTGACCCTTATCCTCTACGCGAGTTTTCCACCATAATTCTCCCTGACGGTCAAATTAGATCCTTTCAGCAAACCGGTTTTCCAGTCTACAAGAGGAATCGCGTATTGATTGCACACGACATTCCTACCGATGCAGGCTATTTTCACTTTAACTTTTCTGGCTATACGAATCGTTTTTCGGAAAAATTCAAAATGGGGAACTGATATGCGGAAAACAAAAATCTTGTTATATTCATCATTAGGGATCGTCATCCTTCTCTTCATCGGTTATCTCGATGGATTGCGTCTTTCTTTAGTAACGATCAATAACGAACTCGATCAAAAAGAACATTTCGGTCATCCCGAAATCATCGATACGGAGATCATCGATGACGTGGCAACAGTCATCGTTCGAAATGATACTTGGATACAATGTCGAATCATGGATCGAAAATACGGATTCTTATGGAAAGCAAGAAACGAGCAGTATTTACCATTCAATACTCAAGGTTCGTTTCTTCCAATGTCGTTGGATAGTTTCGCCGCTTCGTACAAGGAAGCATGTCAAGGGTCCAAGGACTCGATAGAACCATCGGCGATTTTCACCGAGGTCGCCGAACTGATGGAACCATATCTTGGTAATGAAGGAAAAATCAGATTCCATAAAATCAATCTGATGAAGATCGAATCAGACAAAGCACACATCGTCGCAATGATTCAGTTCGAAACACCTAAATACTCCGTATCCGCTCACTACGAAATCAACTTTAAATATGCAAATGGATGGGTCCATACTTACTCAGATCTTTATGTGGATACACTTGCTGTGACTTCCCCTGTTACTGTGGATGAGTTTTGGAGTTGGTATCATTCTACGCATATCGAAGATATGGATCTCATTATGAGGCAATTCAAAAAATCTTCAACTATCATGACGCAATCCATCCATCTTGAGAGGGGTGAAATGGTGTTTACGGTCATTACGACGAGTGAAACTTCAATATGGACAGGAGTACAAACTCAAAAAGTCCTCGCGAAGTATGATCTTGATCGTGGATGGACATTTCAGATAATGGAAGATACACTTGTTGAAACGCTTGATTGGTCCGGAATATGGAAAGTAGATTTGTATGAACCAGGGAATGACGGACCCTCCATTTATAACTCGACAATAAACAATATTGACATACGTGGGGGAATCTCGTTTTCCACAACCAACTCCGATTTTTCGATTCTTTCCAATACGATGACAATTCGTTTTCGTTTGAATGGGAAGGATTATATTGAATCCCCTTTGTTTCAAATGGAAGACAAACTGTACAAAGAACTTTTTATCGATCTTACTGACAATAAACTAAATCGGCTCTACTTTGAATTTCGCTTCTTTGATTATAATGAGTTGAAGGAATATAAAACCGCACTTTATATTCACAACGACTCGGTATGGGGAACACCCCATAAAGTTGAATAATCGAGACGTCAAATGTAACCTATTCATTCAACAGAAACCTAGATGAACTGTTCATAGATCCAATAGAAAAGGTCGAATTCGACCTTTTTCTTCGATTCTGAATGTCAACAAAGTCAATTTATTTCTCGCAAAGAACTTTCGCAATCTCGACAGCCTTCAAAAAGTCTTCTTCACCCGGATTCCAATTGCATTTGATTTCCGGTTCGATCACGAAGAATCCCGCATGGGTGAGTCGTTCACGTAGATCTTTCGTTGCCTCGCCACTCCAACCATAACAACCGAATACGGCTGCGTGTTTGTTTTTGAACTTCAGCTCTTTCAGGAAATCCAACCAACCCCCGACCGAAGACATCAAGCTTTGCCCGACCGTCGGTGATCCGACCACGATCGCTTTCGACTTGAAGATTTCCGTCATCATGTCGTTTTTATCGTTGATCGACACATTGAATATTTTCACTCTTGTCTCCGGTGAAAGCGCGGCGATTTCCGATCCGATGCGATGGGCGAGTTGTTTCGTACCATCCCACATCGTGTCATAGACAATTGTGATTTGGTCTTCTTGGTAATTTTGTGACCATTCATAGTACTTTTCAACGATTTGCATCGGATTGTCACGCCATATCGCCCCATGGCTTGTGGCGATGATATCGATCGGCAAATTCAACGCTTGGATTTCTTCGATCTTCCGTTTTGCCAGCGCGGAAAACGGATGAATGATATTCGCGTAATACTTCATCGCTTCCGCCCAAAGTAGACAAGCATCCGCTTTGTCATTGAAAAGTTCCTCGACACAGTAGTGTTGCCCGAAACAATCGTTGGAGAAGAGGATATTGTCTTTGGTCATGTAGGTCGCCATGCTATCCGGCCAATGAAGCATCCGCATTTCCACGAAGATCAATTGCTTCCCATTACCGATATCGATCGAGTCCCCAGTCTTGACGACCTTGTAGTTCCATTCGGGATGTTTGTATTGACCCGTCAACGACTTGACCGCATTGGCCGTACAATAGATCGGTGTGTTCGGGATTCTTTCAAGTAAAGCAGGTAGAGATCCGCTGTGATCGACTTCGCCATGGTTGATGACGATAAAGTCGATGTCTTTCAAGTCGATTTCTTTTTCGAGATTGTCGATAAATTCCGAAGAATGCGGTTTCCAAACCGTATCGATGAGTACTTTCTTTTCTTCTTTGATGAGATACGCATTCTGGCTGGATCCGTGAAAGACGGAGTAATCGGAACCATGAAACGTTTCGAGTTCCCAATCCAATTTCCCAACCCAAGTTACATTGTTTTTGATGAGTTTATGCATTGTCGATCTCCTTTCAAGCTACTACACACCTTTTCCCAATTCTATTTTTGTTCTTGATACTCTGTAAGCGACAAGAAAAGTTAACCCTGTTTTATTGAATTGTTATCCAATATGAATCATATTGGATATGTTCAACAAAAATATCGATTGAAAAATTCCTTATCAGATTTCGCCAAAATCACTATCAAGACATCATTTCATTTTACTTCAACATAAAATTCTTTATTTGTTTTTCCAAAAATCGTTCGCTTCATCTTCCAGTTTTTGAAGTCGCGTATAATAATCGGGAAACTCGGATAGATGAGCCATTGCGATTTTCGCTGTCGTCAAAGGATCGTCATTGGTAACATTCGTTCTCGCATCGCGTGCCCCGTGCTCCAACTCAACGTTCATACCCATACAGAATTGTTCAACATCGAACTTTGTCCAATTCGCGTCAAGTTTATCTCCATACTCTTTTGCTTGATCAAGTGTGAACTTCTTTTTCTTTGTCATTTTGCTTATCTCCTTTCCTTTATCATACTCTCTTCGGAGTAAAACTAATCATCAATCATAATTTCTCATTTCAGCCTTCAGGTATAGGTAACTTTCCTCAATCAATGACATTCGCTCCATTTTTAAAGTTCAAGGTGAATGTCGCTTAAAATATGATTTCTCCTTTATGGATTGTATGTAATACTTTGATATCTTTGATTTTTGTTGGATCGATCGTCAGCGGATCTTGGTCAAGGACTACCAAATCCCCCTGCATTCCAATACTTATCTTCCCTTTGCGATGTTCCTCAAACGCAACTCTTGCAGCATCTGTCGTATACATCCGTAAAGCTTCAATCGGTGTTATCGCATTCTCGGGATAAGGTGGATTGACGGCCGCATGAATCCCCAACAAAGCATCCATCGGTGTGACATCGCTATCCGAACCGCCACCCAAAACAATTCCAGCATCCAGCATTTTGCGTAGCGGATACGCCTGTCGATCGCGTTTTTCACCAAGGCGTTGATTGTATACCGACCCCGGACCGCCACGGAGATAAGTAAATGCCGGCTGGGTCGATATCTTGATATGTAGGTTTACACAACGAAGAATATCTTCGGGATCTGGCCAGCCGAAATGTTCTAAGCGAAGCTTATGATTTGAGCGTTTCTCAGGATGAGCTTCAAGCGCTTTTTCCATCTGGTCGAGTGCTTGGCGAATTCCGCGTTGCCCGATACAGTGAAAACTTACCGCGACATCGCGAATTAATGATTGTTCAATGATTTCGTATACTTGATCATCCGTGTAGTTCAGATATCCGCACGTATCCGCATCCGCGTACGGGTCATCGAAGGCGGCCGTTCTACTTCCAATTGATCCATCAAGCAAAAAGTCCCCTCCCCACCACTTCCAACCCATGGATAACGGTTTTTGGATCGAGTCCGTGTTCCACCATACGCGC
The DNA here is from genome assembly GCA_942492825.1 of uncultured Erysipelotrichaceae bacterium. GTDB lineage: Bacteria > Bacillota_I > Bacilli_A > Erysipelotrichales > Erysipelotrichaceae > GWE2-51-13. The sequence continues at coordinate 1,244,340 of OW818635.1, forward strand.
ATATCGATCGGTAGTTCGTTGATTGCCTGAGCGATGATGGGTACGTCATCATCACTACTATCCAATCCTTCAATCGCATTGATCGTCGTAATCCCGCGACTTGCGGCAAGCTTCGCGGTCGTATGAATCGCATGCTTTCGTTCTTCGGCTGTCCACCGGGCAAAGAACTCCGCCTGTGCCGTCCGATTGCTTTGATCTTGTAGGCGACCGTTGGGTTTACCCTCAGGGTCGATTCGTACCCCTTCGATCCCTTCATGGATCCCCAACATTTCATAAGCCAATCGATTTACAACGGTATAATGCTTTCCTCGATCACTGATAAAAACCGGTCGCTTGATAGTATCAAGTTCTGTCATTACCGGAGGTCTTCCTTCGTTGACTCTGGATTCATCGAATCGTTTACAGAATATCCAGCGTCCGGGTTCATATTCCTGATCCGCATGCTTCAAGACTTCTATCAACGCGGGAATATCCGCAACATCATATAAGTCGATGGCCAATGCATTCATTCCGGTTGTCAGGGCATGTACATGACAGTCAAAGAAGGCAGGTAAGACGGTCGCTCCTTTTAAGTCCATCGATGGAATTCCATTCAAATGGATCGACATCTCTTCGGTGTTGCCTAAATCGCGAATGTCCCCGTCTTGGATGAGGACGTCTTCATAAACTTTCCCTTCGTCCATCGTAAGGATGTTTCCATTCAATAATAACAGTGAGTTCATACTTCGATTCCTTTCCCGGCTTTTCCCGTCACATATAATTATTGCGAATCTTCAATCTTCTTAGACTTATTGTAACATACAAAATTATAGTGCTATAATTTATTCAACAAGGATCAAAACGACATATGCATCATTAAAAGATCGTTTTGAGGGAGGAAATCATGGGTAAATACGTTCTAGGTATTGACCAAGGCACGACAGGCACCAAAGCTATTGTTTTCGACGAGAAGGCAAACATCATTTCGACGGCTTATTCCGAATTCACGCAGTATTTTCCGGAACCCGGATGGGTTGAACACGATGCGCAGGAAATCTACGACGTCGCAATGAAAGTTGTCAAAGAGTGTCTTGAATCGAAGAACATCAACCCCAACGATATCGCTGCGATCGGGATCACCAACCAACGTGAGACAACCGTACTCTGGGATAAATTTACGGGTAAACCGTTGGCTCGCAGCATCGTTTGGCAAGATATACGTACCGCCGAACGTTGCGATCAACTGATTGCGAAAGACGGAGCCGGCATCATGGAGCGTACCGGGATGATTATCGTCACCAATTGTGCGGCTCCCAAGATCGAATGGATCATCAAGAATAACGAAGAAGTCCGTAAAGGAATCGAAGAAAACCGCGTTCTCTTTGGTACCGTCGATTCTTGGATGGTATGGAAATTATCGGGTGGAAAAGCCCATATTACCGACTACTCTAATGCCGCGTGTACCTTATTGCTGAATGTCCATACCATGGACTATGACGAAGGTATCTTGAAGGAACTTGGCATTCCACGTAGTATTCTTCCCGAACTACGCAATTCAAGCGAAATCTACGCAAATACCGATCCGAAGGAATTCTTCGGAGCCAGTATCCCGATCGCCGGTGTCGCGGGCGACCAGAATGCTGCCGCTTTCGCACAAGCTTGTCTAAAACCGGGTATGGTCAAAAACACTTACGGTACAGGTTCGTTCATGATCATGAATGTCGGTGAAAAGTATATTGGATGTAAAGGCGGTTGTTTCTCGGTTTGTCTCTGCGGTCCGAAAGGGACAATCCAATTTGGACTTGAAGGAATGGCCAATGTTAGCGGAGCAGCGATCCAATGGTTACGCGATGGACTCGGAATCATTAGTGAAGCGTCCGATTGCGAAAAACTTGCCAATACCGTCGAAGATAACGGAGGTGTCTATTTTGTTCCGGCATTTGCTGGATTAGGTGCCCCCTATGCGGATCCCTATGCTCGCGGAATGATCATCGGTCTGACCCGTGGATCCAATAAAGCCCATATCTGTCGTGCCGCCCTTGAATGCATGGCATATCAAGTTGCCGAACAATTTACGATCATGGCACGTGAAGCCGGAACCCCGATCACAGCTCTCAGAGCGGATGGTGGTGGCTCGAAGAGTGATTTCCTCTGTCAGTTCCAAGCCGACATTCTCGGCGTCCCGGTCGAACGACCGGTAATCGTCGAAACGACCTGTCTCGGTTCAGCTTATTTAGCCGGTCTGGCTGTCGGTTACTATAAATCCTTGGATGAAATCAGTGCCAACTGGCAATGTGAAAAACGCTTCGAGCCGCGCATCAGTAAAGAAAAGCGCGAAGAGTTGATGGATGGTTGGCGGCGTGCCGTTAAACATGCGGAAGGTTGGATGAAGAAATAAGTTAAAAAAGTCCTGCGAAGGATACACTATGGTTACGACGATAACGTCACAGTGTATGCTTCAAAGGACTTTTCATATTGAATGTATTCTACATTTTCAGTGTGAATCTAGAAAATCAACTTATTCCAAACTGGAACTTACCTTTGTTTGGCTACACCAAGGTATCATGCATGATTGATTAATGAAAATAGGGGAAACTTGATGTTTCCCCTATTTCGTTATCTTGTCGAAACCTTAGATTGATTTGGAAACTACTCTATCAGTAACTCCGCTTCGATCAATCACGCAGTTCGAATTGCTGATTCAACCCAACTATATCTGACTACTTGATACCTTTGAGTTTTTTGCGACGGATACCAAGTGCGTTGGCAGCAATCATCGCATCAGTTACGCTATCGGCACTTACCTTGAAATTATGGTTATGGATAAATGAGTCCGAGGCAGCCGCGATCTTCCCAAATTCACGCAGACGGTCGATGCTGACATTCTGCATCTTCAGATCCGCGAATGTGACCGGTAACCCGACATCGATCATGAAGTCGACAATCTGATGGATTTCCTTAGTCGACAGGTCTTCTTCGAGACAAAGTTGACTGATTAATCCGAATGCGACTTTTTCCCCATGTAGAAACTCATGCGTTTCATGAATAACCGGTAGATAGTTGGCGATCGCATGGGCGCAAGCTAGACCGCCGCTTTCCCATCCGATGCCAGACAATAGGGTGGTCGCCTCAACGACTTTCTCAACCGCCGGTGTCACGACTCTCTGTTCGACTGCGCTGATTGCTTCAACTGCATTTTCAAGCAACAGGTCGAAACAAAGTTTAGCCAGATTTATGGCAGTCAGAGTCGGAGCCCCGCCCGCACAGGAGCCGGCACGGGATTTGTAAGCGGCATTGGCTTCAGGCCAGGTCGCCAGAGCGTCGCCGATTCCCGCAATCAAGAAACGTACCGGAGCTTTGACGATGATACTGGTGTCGACCAGAACAATATTCGGGTTACTCGCCCAGAAGTCGAATCCCAGACACTCTCCTTCGTCGTTGTACCAGACGGTACAAGCACTGGTTGGCGCATCGTTGGAGGCGATGGTCGGAACGACGAGCAGCGGTAGTTTCCCTAGCGCCGCAGCGGCTTTCGCTGTATCGATGGATTTGCCACCACCAATACCGATGATCACGTCGCATCCGGCTTTTTTGGCTTTATTATAGAGATCTTCAGCCTGTTCCTTGGTGCATTCCCCGCTGTAAACGTGATCCAAATACAATACATCTGCTTCTTTCAATGCACTTACGACGGCCCCTTCAACGGCTGACTTGGTGGTCTTGTCCCAGTTAACCGCGGGCTTGGTCCCCAACATCTTGACATAAGCGCCTAATTCGGATAAAACGCCATCACCTTGGATATACTTGCCGGGCATTATAATCGCTTTCTTCATAGAAGTTACCTTCCTTCCTTATGTGTATCGTACATGTATATACTCGTTATGTCAACGTCGTTTCTTGATGTAAAGTTTCCACATAACCTCAAGATTTCCAGCCTTGTGAAATACTCTCTATTTCCCTCTATTTTCATCTTGAAAAAATGAGTTCTTGCGAGTACGCATCAAATATTTTAGCTCTACTAATTGACTTTGTCGAATTTATTTATTTCTTCGAGGGGTATCATGACATGACGATTGGATATACAAAAAAGCCTTTCGTGAAAGGCTTTCGTTAACTCATAGTACCGACAACATGATTCGATTGATTGCTTTCCATGTTGATTGAGGTACATATATTAAAACTTTTACATCAAATCAAATAATTTCGTTAAAATGCTAGAAACCGGAAAGTACAATTTTTCCGATTGTCCTACCATTTTCAAGGGATTTATGAGCTTTTCTAAGATTTTCAGCATTGATCGGTGATAAAGCTTCATTCGTGGTCGGTTTGATTTCCCCGGAATCAACCAAAGAGGAGATTTCGTTGAGTAGATGGTGCTGCATAATCATATCTTCTGTCTTAAAATTCGATCTTGTAAACATGAATTCCCATACGAATCCAACGCTTTTCGGCTTCAATAAGTTGAGATTTACCGGTTCGCTTGTGTCGACGATCGAACAAATTCTACCCTGGGGTTTGATGACTTCCACCATATTACCCCAATGCGTCGCAGTCGCATTTAGACACAGAATGTAATCGACACTTTGGATACCCATATCATTCAGTTGAGGTTTAAATGCGTCAAAATGATTTATTACGTAATCCGCGCCCAAAGATTTTACCCATGCTACCGATTCGGGTCTTGATGCCGTACCGATTACTGTTAATCCAACATTCTTCGCAAGTTGCACGGCGATGGATCCGACACCTCCCGCGGCACCGATGATCAATACTTTTTTACCTTGATTCGTAGATTTCGACTTACTGATGATAAGCCTATCAAATAGACCCTCATACGCCGTAATGCTTGTTAATGGGAAAGCCGCGGCTTGCGGATAATCAAGCGAAATCGGTTTCTTCCCAACGATTCGTTCGTCAACAAGATGATACTCCGCGTTACATCCTTGCCGATTCAACTCACCCGCATAGAACACTTCATCGCCAGTCTTAAAGAACTCACATTCTTCACCCACTTCTTCAACGATCCCCGCCACATCCCAACCTAATATCTGTGGGGCATTCACCGTCGCTCTGTTTTTGCGCATCTTGGTGTCCACCGGATTTACGGAGATCGCCATCACTTTCACCAACAAATCCCGACCTTTTGCGTTTGGTTTGGGGATATCCACATCACGTAGACTTCTCTCATCATCGATTGGTAAGTTCTCGTAGAGTCCTATCGCTTTCATGTAACCTCCTTTTTGGGGATCTTCCTTCCCATTCTCTCGCATGCATTTTGACTTACTCGCAGATCGTGGCTCAACCACTTTTTAATAGGTGTCATCTGTTCTTGCCTTCGTTACTTCTGACTCTCCAAAATGATTCGTTGAGCTCGAAAACAAAGCTATCTCGATTCATTAGAGCAAATCAATTCAAGATTTCCATAATGATATCTGTTTAAAGATCCGATACTAAGATACCATCGAAATTTTCCTACTATGTCTGAATACTTCTGATTTGTCACATCGAAGTCACGTTTATTAAGTATAACTTGATTCTTTCAACAACAAAATGACCGAGTCTTCTATTACTAAAATCATATGCCTTGAGGGAAGGAAGTTGCAACTGTTTTATTGAACTTTAATGTAATCTATACTTTTTGTATGCCATTAATATGTTAATGTCGAATATACCCACAAGAATCATTTGAAACAGGAAATGAAATAACTCACCCTAAAAGAATACCGACAGTTCAGATCCGTAATCGACGATCCAATGTATTCGATCATCTTCGACATGCTTTATTGGTGCGGCTTGCGAAAAGGCGAACTGCAGGCCTTGCGATTTTCCGATATCGACTTCTACGAGAACGTAATCCACATCGACAAGACCTACGACTACCGCAACCATGCGATCACGACACCCAAATGCAGAACATCCTATCGTGATGTGATGATGACCGCCGATCTGCGAAAGTCCTTATTCGACTATATCGCGACGTGCAAGCGATTGGCAGGATTCTCTTCGGATCTCTATCTGTTCGGCATCGACACCCCAATCGCGCCGACCACGCTTGACCGAAAGAAAAACATCTATTGCAATCTATCAGGGGTGAAACAGATTCGCCTTCATGACTTCCGGCATTCCCATGTCTCGCTGCTGATCAACAACGGCATCAATGACTTCGACATCTCGAAGCGATTAGGTCACTCGCGTGACATGGTCAACAACACCTACGGGCACTGGTTCAATAAGAGTCAGGAGAACCTTGTCAGCAAGCTCGATCGAATGAGTGAATCCCGACCCTATTCGACATCACTCAAGAACTAGGAAGGTCCTATGAAAATTAGGACCTTCTTTTGATTGTATGCGCCACGGTCACCATGTGCGACCGTGACGGAGCGATTCTTCTGTGAGGCATAATATCTATACATTGTTAATTCGCTCCATCGTGACTTTATACGGAGACATATGGTCAATCTGGCATTAACTATTACGATCGATTACAAAAAAAAGAGTACCGTCAGAAGTCGCATCTGATCGCCATGTTGGGGGATCATGGCCGGCTCTCATTCATATTTTATCTTAGTTTAGGAAACCTTTGGAAGACTGATTAGTAATATACTATTTTGCTTCTTACCATCAATCTCATAGGGTGTTGCATATTAAAGAGCAATATTGGAAAATTGATAAAAGGACTTGTAAGCAACCATGAAAAATATCAATGTCATTTCTTGGAAAGACAACCTACTGGATATCTCTAGTCTTGATCAGTTTAAACCATTTCTTTTATCACTTTTTAATATTCATGAAATCGTGAGTAAACTGGGCGATTATGCTTCATTCCATACCCAGATTTTAGTATCTGAGATCAAAATACACGAACTAAACTCGGAATTTTTCTCTTCAATCGATAATACACTTAAAAGTGTATATATGTGTTCTAAAATGGCAAATTTCTCAGATGCTACAGTGCTTTTGCGTAAATATAGAGATGATTTATTCCAGTGGCTTTTTATTGTTGAATCAATAAGTGATATTGAAAAGAGTAAGTTATTTGAGAACATGGAACAAAACGATGTTTATTGTAAAGAAGAGAACGATATTCAAGAGTTATATTTAGCTCTAACTAAATGGTTTAATAGTTCAATAGATATTAATGACAAAAAGACAATAAAATTGAAATACTTCGATGCTGAAATATATAGAAAGAGCCTGTGCAGGCAGTCGCTTTTAAATGCATGTTTCGATCAATTTTTGGATCCAATTTGGATTAATCTTAATGATCGTTTGAATGACTATGCTCACATTAATGGATTCAAGTTCATTCACGCTAATAATGCAGCAAATAACTATGAAATTGCTTATTTTAATGAAAAGCTAAATGAATTAGGTGATATCCTATTGCAAATTACATCCTGCTTTCTTTGTTTTTTGATTCTCACAAAACCATTTTATCTGTCTTCTCGAGATTTTATTGATTCGTTGGAGCGCAATGTTGAACCTCCAATCAACTCACAATTCTGGATATCCCCAATTTTTCGCAATTTCATCGAAACAAATATTTTTTCGAAGAACATAGGACTAAAGGCTTTTCTTGTAAACAATATCCCTTTTGGAATGAAAATTGACTGATGGAAGTATTGTTAATTATATTTTTTATAGACGAAAATTACTTCATTACACATAAATGCTACGGTCTCCGTATGCGCCCGTGGCGGAGCGATTTAACTCTAAGGCATAATGTCTATTAACTCTGGTTTCGCTCCATCGTGTCTTTATACGGAGACACATGGTCGAACTGGCACTAACTATCGCAATCGATTGCTCAAAAGAAAAGAGAACCGTCAGAAGTTGCATCTGATCGCCTTGTTGGGGGATCATGGCCGGTTCTCTTTCATATTATATCGCAATTCAAAATATAGAAGCATTTTAAAAGACAAGCTATTCTTTCTTCAAAGCATCTCCAGCTTCTCCAATTTTGTATTTATTTCAATGGTCAAATCTTCTTTATTATGTATTACTGAGTCAGGTTGTGAACTTAAGAAATATAGTGCTTCTTTATAAAAATCTATTGCTTTTGATGTTTGGCTTTTGAATTCTGCCTTTTCGGCTAAATCGACAAAGTTTTCTAGCTGAGTTTTGGCAATGAACTCGACGACCTCCATTTCTAACGATACTAATTCTCTCGGTTTTTCATCGAAGCCTTTATACGAGTTTTCTATAAGGACTAAAGCTTTGGTTGCCTCATTTATTTTAGTTTTCGATGTAATAGATAAATTCGCTTTAATCATGGTCTTCTTAACATCTTGAACAGTCCCTGTAATAATAATCTCGATTTTTGCTTCTTTCATATTCTGTATCAATACAGAAGGAACTGGTTCAAGAGTGCTAATTCCTAAGTGCTCATATTTAAGTAATGAATTTGCCAAATCAGAAATAACATCGCATCTGGATAGTTGTGTTTCCATTTTTGTGGAACTCTTAATTAATTTCAAGGATTCATCAATTACTCTAAATTTCGATTTCACTTCTAATGCAACCAATGTTCTGCAATTTTGGCATAGTCCTTCTTTACTTACTGATAAGAAGATACCTCTTTTTAGACACAGATTACAGATTGCCATGATTTCCTTTTCCTTTGAGTTTCGGATTCTTGATGAAGCATTTACTTGGTTTTTAAACAATAGCACATTAATCTGAAACGTCATTCCTTAGTTTGAGTATACCAATTTCTCCAAATGGCCATCTTCGCTACTGGTTTAGTGTTTTGCTCAACACTTATCACAAGTTGCATGCGAAAGTTATATAGGAATGGCAAATTTCTATTCTGATCCATAACCATTTATCTCTTTTCTTGAATTATATATCGAAACTAAATTATTCACCATACCTCATTTACTTTGAAATGTCTCTTAACTTACTACGGTCTCCATATGCGACCGTGACGAAGCGATTTATCTATAAGACATAATATCTATTCATTATCATTTCGCTCGATCGTGACTTTATTCGGAGACATATGGTCAATCTGCCATTAACTATTACGTTCGATCAAAAAAGAGAACCGTTAGAAGTCGCATTTGATCGCCATGTTGGGGGATCATGGCCGGTTCTCATTTGCATTCTATCGCGACAACAATTACATCGAATACTATTATTTAAACCAATATGAATGGTCCCATTGTTTTCATGAAACTAGCTCATTAATAGTGTAACTTATACGCTGTCCGTTTTACGGGAGCATGTTCACTTAGGGTCTCTAGTATTCTCTTAGCACTCCAATTCTCTTCGACAGAATATTTCTTCGACATAGGTTTCTGGAAATTTTCCCTGAATGGAGTGCATATGGTCTGTATCCACAAACTCATTATTCGCTGAGACGATGTAATTGTTTGTCCAGTGTAGTTGTACGGTAACACAACTTCAGTGATTACACAACGTTTTGCTGTGTATCGGTCATTTATAAACAGCCCACCCATTGCCGGACAGTCTGTTTAGGGTTGGGGTCTTGGTTTTGAGGTCGAAGATTCTTATTTCTCTGTAAATTCAATCTGATTTTGCTTGCACCATTCGGATGCAAAAGCAATTAGTTCTGATTGCTCGAAATGTTTCCAATCATCTGCCAATTGATAATCCTCGATAAACCAGTGAAACCTGCGATCAAAGTCTTTATCTCCTTTTTTTCGCAATAAGCTCTTATTATTTCTTTTGATTAAATATCTTTCCACAATTTCATTGCGTTCAATTTGAGGAATTAACAAGAAATCATTTGCTTCGTAAGTGCCATCATTAATTAACACTTGCCGTTCCTCAACAGAATAGATCTTATAGTCTTTTAAATTGAAATAATTGCAAGTTGTATCCAACAGCTTCTCAAAGAAAAAGCAGATTTCTCTTATTTGGAGATGCATTTTTATCCTCCCTAATATGTTAGTTTTTCACCATACCAAATATTAGTCTGAATCGGTTTTTGTTGAGAGTTTTGAACTCATTTTATTTACCCAGAGAACCGCATAATAACCTCAGAGATCTAGCACTTCCATTTCTGAAATCATATTCGAATTGCATTAAAGCTACTGATATTCTTGAACGTGGTCTCCGTATGCAGCCGTGATCGCACGATCACATCAAGTATTAACTATGACTACCATATTCGATTTCGTGCGAACGTGTCGACGTATGGAGACACGGGGCTAATGGATCAATTATTCTAATTATAGTTTCGCATTCAAAATTCCTTATTACCTATTTTTTTCTTTATATTCAAGAAACAGCATTATTACAACTGTAAGAAAAACAACAACTGACGTTCCCCAAATGATTATGATTTTGAGTTCTTCGATCAAGTCACTCTCAGCCCCTGGAAGATTGGGATATTCTATCAGGTAGAACAATATTCCACTTATGATGAATAAATAGCCAATGATTTGGAATGCAAATGTCGAATACATAATTCTATCCTTATTTGAATCGATAATGAGAAATAACGGTTTCCGATAAAATAAGATGTTTCGATCTTTTACAAGATGCGAATAGACATTTACTCTATATCCAAGTAGTGCGAAAATCACCCCAGACATAATCAAAATCCAACCAAACGAAGCTTCACTCAAGATAATCACTCCCTTTCTTGTTATTGCAGCCGTGATCGCACGATCACTTCAGGTAGTAACTATGCCTACCCTACTCGTCTTCGTGCGAACGTGTCGACGTATGGAGACTCGGGGCTGACCTAACTTCTACTCATCAATTTCAAAACTGTGCTCTCACCTTTAAGTTTTCTCTGAATATTCCAGTTCTACTTTTCCGAAATATGGATAGATAAATGCTTCGTGGTACCAGATCTCCTTATATATAGAAGTAGCCAAATTGCAATAATGCAGGAACCAGCTACTCTAACAATCAAGTCATTTCTAATATATGCAATTATTACCCCACCAACTGATCCAATTAGGAAGGAACGTATAAGTATCCTCTTTGGGTATTTCGGAGTTTTCACGAAAGTAAATGTTAGATTGCACGTTGGACAAGAATGAACGGTGTTATTTCTAAAACTTTTTAATCGAATTTGTTCATGACATTTTAAACATTCCCAATTATCTTCCTCAAAGGATTTATTTAGGCGCAACCCATAATTATGATGCGACAATACTATCGCAAGGAATATGAATGGAATTGTTATCGGTATGGAAAACAACAGATTTGTACCCCCCGCCACAATAACTCCCACTAGAATATACAATAAAGAGCAACCTAAAACAAACCTTTCTAGTATTGAAGCCTTATCTTCAACTTCGAAAATATAAATGGTTTGGCAATTACCACAGTGGATCCGTGGACGAAACATGCCAAAAAACGCCTTTTTTGGATAGTCTTTTTCTTCGACATCTTCCCCACATTCTATACACTTGAATATCATACAATTAGCCCCATCCCCGCTTCGCTTTGCTTGCTAATGAAATCATATCCGATTTAACTGTCCGGATACAACTACAATTTAAATCGTATTCTGCAATGTCTTCGTTTTCAAAAAGTATTACATTGTTACACTTTGGTCTTCGCTTTGTCGATCAGCATTCACCCCAACGTTAAAAGAGTGTTGATTGACTAAAACATTAGCTCTATTTATGAGAGAACCACAAAATACCAATGGTCTTCCAGTTTGGTTTTGGATACGATGATCCCGAAAAAATTATTTATGATATCCAAATTATTGTCTGAGATATAATATACCGCTGTGTAATTATCCAACATCCCATAATAAAAGAATTCTACTAGAAATTGACCGTCATTGTTGATGACTCGAATCGATTTTACGCTGGAAAGATTCTGATACTGACTTGGAAGATCTAAATAGTGAGTGGCTTTATCATTGGGAATGGTTTGGCTAATTACCCACTGAACCGCTTCATTTCGCTGTTTACTAATACAGTGATTCTCGATTTGTACATACCATTCAGTCAGTGGCAACACTGTGTTAGCAACCAAGGAGACAAGAATTATTATTAATGGTGTAAACCGATCACGTCTCGAAAGACGGGATCCTTTGAGTACAATAATAATTGACCAAATCAGAAAGCCGATTGCAATGATAAGAAATAAAAGTATAAGTGTTTGAGATCCGAAATAATTAGTGAGTAATAACTTAACCCTTAAAAAATCGAGAATCACTAATAACAACCCGAAACCGACAAAAATATTATTGATGACTTTATTGTGCATGATTTCCCCCGGTTTCCATTACTAAAATCATATGCTTATTAGGTCTATCAAAGCAACTATTTTCAAGAAATTGCTCTCTAGAATTTTTGCGTTTTTTCTAAAAGTGTTACACATTTGTTACACTTGGCCCTTAGGACATAGAAAAAAGCCTTTGTTTAAAGGCTTTGTTAACTCATGGTGCCGACAACAGGAATTGAACCCGCAACCTACTGATTACGATTCAGTTGCTCTACCGATTGAGCTATGTCGGCAACGTGCATGGATATCATACGAAAACACGGCCGACATGTCAATCTTTTTCCCTCGTTTTGTTAACTTTCAAAGTGAATGCAATAGGGTTTTGGATCTGTTTCCGTTGCCCTCGTTTGTTCGCGGTTTACTCTGTGCTTTCGAGGATTTGCGAGACCGTAAGTTCATTGTATCCGGTCATCGGATCCGCGGTTCGACGAAGTTCCCATTCATCCGAAAGATCGGCGATAACGACTTCGCACGTCAAGCTTACGATCGTGCCTTCTTTCAAGTGTCCACCGAAAGGAGTATGGTTTGAGTCGATGCATAAGAGATGAAAATGTTCGCCGTTTTTGGCGATCGTCCCGGTCAGCGAAACGATTTCCATATCCGCGACTTTCGTTTCTTCGGTCTTTCCATCCGCGATCCGGACGACGGCTTTGTTGACGCAACCGACGGCGGTCAGGATCGCTCCGGCCGTGATGTTCGCGTGATGTGCCTGTGCGACGATCTCGCGTCGTAGGTCTTGGTTGGGTAATATCCGGAAAACAAGTGTTTTCATATGTCTACCTCCGGCTTTACTATAACACAATAAAAAACCGTACGCTGCCAGTACGGTTTTTTAAAGAAAGAGGACAACAGATTTTTTAAGGGGGAAGTGAAATTGCTGCTCATAACTGTTTAGGTTATGGCTAAAGTATACGGGTTTATTGTGACAAGTTTATGTAAATACTGTGAAAGAAATGTGAAACTATTTCAAAGGAATCAAATAATCGAGGATGATCTTGCCTTCGCCCTTTTCTTGTTCTTTCATGAAGCGCTCCATCGAATAGATCTCGATCCCGCATATATTTTGATAGTTCGGTTGATAACCGAGATCCTTCAGTTTGGTTTCAGTCAATTCATGCGCGTTGCCATAGACTTCCCGTTCGGATCCGGAAACCCAGGTGATGATGGATTTCCCGGCTGGGAAGATCACCTCGTCATAACCGCTATTGGGGGCATCCACAGACAGAAACGTACCGACGATATAGGTGAACTCGCCATTGTCATCGAAGTCGTACATGGCTCCGATCGTGTCTGGGTGAAGGGATTGTAAGAAGAATTCAGGCTGAAGGATCGCTTCAAAGAGATTTTCTTTGAAGCTATCTTCCCAGAGTTGTTTGATCTCAGGTGATAAGGGTTTGACGCGTTTGGCTCTGCCGATAATCTTGCATGTCGGATGTTCGATGATTTCATGGTGTAATAACTGGGTCATATTTTTTACCTCGCTGAACTTATTCTACCACAAAGAAAAAAACACGGCGTACCGTGTTTATCTCTGATTTTGGTGGAGCTGAAGAGGCTCGAACTCTCTACCCCAACGCTGCCAGCGTTGTGCTCTACCAGATGAGCTACAGCCCCAAAAATCAATAAAGATGGTCGGGACGACGTGATTTGAACACGCGACCCCTTGCTCCCGAAGCAAGTGCACTACCAAGCTGTGCTACGTCCCGAACTTAGAATGGCGCGCCCGACAGGACTCGAACCTGCAACCTTTTGAATCGGAATCAAAAACGCTATCCATTGCGCCACGGGCGCCCGAGTCTTTATCAATAAAATGGTGGACGCTGAGGGGCTCGAACCCCCGACCCCCTGCACGTCAAGCAGGTGCTCTCCCAACTGAGCTAAGCGTCCATAACCATTCACTGAAGCGTGCATTAGTATGTTAGCATACGGCTTAAAAAAAGGCAAGTGAATACCGCAAAAAACAGGTCGACAAAGCATATTTAATCCGTAAGTCGATGGTAATTATAGTGCTTCGCGCCGCGTTTGCATTCATAGAGTTTCTTGTCGGCGACCTGGATCAACTCATCGAGAGTCGAGCCTTCCGCCGGGAAATCCGCAATCCCGAAACTGAATGAACAGACAATTTCTTGCCCGTCGACGATCAAGGGTTCACGACCTAGTTTTTCGATTAAAATCTTGAACTTTTCATCAAGTTTCACTGCGTCGGTATGATAAAAAATCCCGATGAACTCATCCCCGCCCAATCGCGCGATAAAATCGCTGGATCTAGAATTCTCCACCAACATTGAAGCGACATTCCGAATGACGCGGTCTCCCGCCAAATGCCCGAAGGTATCATTGACTTTCTTTAGATTATCCATATCGAACATCACTAAGTTCATCGACTCGTTATAACGTAAGGCATGCTCTTTTACGACGTCGAAATGCTCTTCGAAATAACCGCGGTTATATAAGCCCGTAAGTCGATCGTATCGCGACAAGAACGCTTTCTCTTGATACGAAAGGTGATTGGCCAAGGCGATTTCGATGTTATTGCGTATGAATTCCATCGAGCGTTCATCATCCGCGTCGAACGCGTCGGTTTTCAGCGCGTCGATGTTGATGGTGCCGTAAAGATCGCCCTTGATGTAGATCGGAGCGGAGATGGTTGATTTGATATAGGTATCCTGTCCGAAGATGGTGCTATGCATGTAATAGCGATCGAAAATCATCAAGTCGGGGATGTTGACGATTCGATCCATTCTACCTTGCGTGAGTTTGTACATAAAAGCGTCTTCCATCGGTAAATTGAAATCCAGTATGTTTTCGCTAAATCCGGCATACGAAGCAACCGAAAAATGATCGCCGTGTTTTGTAAGGATGGTACCTAACGAACCATTGGTTAATGCCTTGAGGGCGTTATTTAATATGAGTTGAAAAAGTTGTTCGATATTTTGCGTTTTGAGAACCGATTGGGTTACCTCAAGCATCAACATCCGCAATCTTGATACGCGTGCCAAATCCAATTGCGCTTGCTTGATTTCCGTGTTATCGGACAATGCGGCGAGGATGGCGCGTTTCCCTTTGTATTCGACGACGTTACCACGGATGCCGACCCACACGACCTTTAATTCGGCGGAGCGGATGTCTAGTTCCAGTTTTATGTTATCGCCGTTCTCGATCGATCTGCGAATTATTTCCAAGGCTTCCGGATGCGAACTAAAAAACCGAATAAATTGTTCGTTGGCTTCAAAAAGGTTCAATTGAAAGAGTTCTTCGAAACTCCGATTGGCGAAATAAACCGTCTGTGCGTCAAACACCAGAATCGGGAAGACCGCAAATCGGTTGTATTGCTTTAGCGACTCATCATCAATGATTTCGATTCGTTTGGTGGATTCCATATCGATTCCTTTTCTACCCCACAACTTTACTGTTACTATTATGGCTTGTTTTGTGTCAATTGTCATCTTTGAGTTTTAAAATATACATAAACATTGTCATGATGTCGATGAAAAATACGGATTTTACTGATTTCAAGAAAAAAGCGAAACGCTTCGCTTATTTTCGTTTTAATTGGAAAATCGTTTCACCGGGATTCGCCGAAACGAGTTTGGTAAGAATCCGTGGGTGAACATAGACGTTCCGGACAAATCCGCGTAATTTGATCCCGTTATGATATCCATGGATCACAACGACTTCCCGGACCTGTTTATCCATCGCGTTAAGACGAATGTTTAACACCGCCTCGGCTTCTTTGCGGGTTAACTCGTGTAAATCGATCGTGGCGATCATCGTCCAAGGTACGCTTTCATGAAGTTACTGAATGCGACCATCGTTTCTTCGCTGATCACATGTTCCATCCGACAGGCATCGTCTTCCGCCACGGGTTCGGGAACCCCCAAGACTTCATGGAGGAAGATATTGAGGGTGCGATGACGGCTAAAGATGTCTTTCGCCTGTTTCATCCCGATTTCGGTCAGATAGATCGGTGCATAGGGTTGTTGGGTGATCCATCCTCCGTCGGCCAAGTTCTTTAAAGCTCGGACGACGCTGGGTTTGGCGACCTTCAAAAGGCTGGCGACATCGCTGGTCCGAACTCCGGTTTTACCGGACATGCTTAAACGGAAGATGGCTTCGAGATAATCTTCGGTCGACGGGGTCAAGGTATGTTCGGACATGTTCTACCAACTTTCTTAGGGATGCAATTGTTTACGTAGCGCTTCTTTTAACTCTTGGGGATTCATTTTCGAACAGCTGTCGCACCCATCCGCTTCGCTGCATCCAGCGCAGGAAGACGACGTGTGACAACCGTCTTTTTTCTTACGGAAGAAGAGATAATAGGCAAGTCCAACAAACAAGGCCAATACGACGGCTCCGATAATGTAGTCAGCCATGGGTTCCTCCTAGCTCAAGCCGAAGAAGCGACCGCCCTGATAGATCAGGAAAGCGACGATCCAAGCCACTCCGGTTTGATACGTAACCGCGATCAACGTCCATTTCCACGACGCCATTTCGCGTTTCAAGGTCACAAACGCCGCGACGCAGGGCATATACAATAAAGCAAAGGCCATGAAGGCATAGGCGGAAAGCGGGGTGAATACGGCTTGTAAGGGGGCGCTGAGGGCATTGGGATCGGAAGCGATCAAATCACCGACACCATAGAGGACACCCATCGTACTAACGACGGCTTCCTTTGCCACAAACCCGACGACCAAAGCCATTGAAGCACGCCATTCCCCAAATCCCAACGGCGCAAAGATCGGCGCGATGGCTTTACCGATATATCCGATGATCGACGCCGAGCTGTCGGTGATCATATTGAGGTTGAAATCGAAGTTACTCATAAACCAAATGATCATACTCGCAAACAGAAGGACGGTCCCGGCTTTGATGAGGAACCCTTTGACACGTTCCCAGGTATGCAGGAACAAGTTACGAAGGGTCGGCATGCGGTATTCCGGAAGTTCCATGATGAAGTTGGAGACACGGCCTTTGGTGACAAAGCGTTTCAAGAAGATTCCCGAGAAGATCGCGACTGCGATTCCCAAGATATACATCGAGTAGACGACGATGGCTTGGTTGTTACTGAAGAAGGCTGCCGCCATGACCGCATAGATCGGAAAACGGGCACCGCAGGACATAAACGGGGTGATCATCATCGTCAACCGACGATCGCGCTCATTCTCCAAGGTACGGGTCGCCATCAAGGCCGGCACGGTACAACCGAATCCGAGAATCATCGGGATGAAGGATTTCCCCGACAAACCGAATTTACGCAAGGTACGGTCCATGATGAAGGCGGCACGGGCCATATAGCCGCTGTCTTCCAACACCGACAACATCAAAAACAAGATCGCGATCTCAGGCAGGAAGCCCAACACGGAGCCGACACCGCCCAACATCCCATCGACGATCAACGAGTAAAGCCACGGGGAGATCCCGATATTGGTTAAAAAGGCTGCGATGTTGGCGATGAAGACTTCGCTGATCAGATATTCGAAGCCGCCTTTGATCGTTCCACCGATCGGTCCAAACGCGGTCATGAAGACCAGATACATGACAAGAAGGAAGATCGGGATTGCCCAGAAACGATGGGTGACAACCGAATCGATCTTACTTGAGATGCTTGCTTTCGCGTTCTGGTTCTTTTTTAACGCAACTCCCACGATGTCCGTAATATAACGATATTTCTCATCGGAGACGATCATATCGCGATCGATCGGAAAATCATGAAGTTGTCGTTCGACTTCCTCATTCAATAGAACCATTTTTATCGGATCATGGTCATGTCCGTCGATGGCTTTGGGACCTTCGTCGATGAAGCGTAAGGCATGGAGTTTCGGACTGGTGCTTACATTTAATTCTTTCTCCAAGAAGCGGATCAACTTCATCACGACCGGGGAATAGATTTCTTTAAACGGGACGACCTTACGATCATGATTCATGATCGCATCCGTCAATGCGTCGATTCCGACGCCTTTCGCCGCGGTAATCGCGATGACCGGAACACCCAACTCCTTTTGGAGCTTGGCCACATCCAAGATATCGCCGCGATGTTGGAGGACATCCATCATATTGAGTGCGATGATCATCGGTTTCCCGACTTCAAGCAATTGCAGACTTAGGAAGAGGTTGCGTTCCAAATTAGAAGCGTCGACGATGTTGACGATCAACTCCGCCTGGTCGCTTTCCAAATACTCGCGGGCGATGACTTCTTCCAGCGAATAGGTCGATAAGGAATAGATCCCGGGCAAATCGGTAACACGAATTTCTTGCGAACTGTTGCGGACTCTCCCGGTTTTTTTCTCGACCGTTACGCCCGGCCAGTTGCCCACGTACTGGTTGGAACCGGTCAACTCGTTAAACAAGGTCGTCTTCCCGGAATTCGGGTTGCCGACCAAAGCGATATTAATGCTCATCCGTCAATCTCCTTACGAAGATTTCCGATGCTTCTTGTAGCCGAAGCGTCAATTCGTAGCCCCGGACCGTGACTTCGATCGGATCGCCGAACGGCGCGAATTTCTTGACTGTTACGATCGTCCCGTTGGTCAGACCCATGTCGATGATGCGTTTCCGTAATTCACTTTTCTTACCCAATCCTTCGATGATGCACCGTTGGCCGGGTTGGATTTCTTTGAGTGTCATCGCGACCTCTTCTCTAAGTTAGCGTTTGCTAACATTAGTATTATATCAGTTTGTTTGTAGTTTTCAAGTGATATTATAAGAAAGACTTCCGTTTCGGAAGTCAGTCTATAATTTCGATTTTATCCCCGGGTCGTATGGTTCCCGGTTGCAGGATTTTCGTGAAAATCCCTTCGCGCGGCATAATACAATCACCGACCTGTGTACGGATTTGACATCCGACATGGCATTCTTTCCCGATCTGTGTGACGATCATTTCCACATCGTTGATTTTGAGTTTGGTTCCGATCGGTAAGCTATAGAGTTCGATGCCTTCGGTGGTCAAGTTTTCTGCGAATTTCCCGGTACACAATCCTTCGATGCCTAAGGCGGTCATTTTATCGATGCTCTCTTGGCCTAACAAACTGACTTGGCGATGCCAATTCCCACCATGCGCGTCGCCTTTGAGTCCCCAATCGACGATGAATTCACCTTCAGGAATCGGATGTTTGATGACACCTTTTTTCTCGGAAATATTGACGGCTTTTACGTTAGGCATATTAAAGTACCTTCCTTTCACGAATAAATGTTCCGGACTTCCCGCCGCTTTTGCGTAAGAGTTGGATGTCCGAAATGATCACGTTTTTATCGACCGCTTTGACCATATCGTAGATCGTCAATCCCGCGATCGCGACGGCGGTCATCGCTTCCATTTCGATGCCCGTTTTCCAGACGCATTTCGCGGTGGCTTCGATATGGATGCATGCGTGTTGCGTGTCGCAGACAAAGTCGACCGTGATCGCGTCCAGTGGTAAATTGTGACACATCGGGATCAACTCATGGGTGCGTTTCGCACCCTGGATCCCGGCGATGCGGGCGCATGCCAAGACATCGCCCTTTGGCAGTCCGTTGTTTTGGATGAGTTCCAAAGTAGAAGCCGCCATGTAAACGGTACCTGATGCGGTCGCCGTTCGTGTCGTGTGCGGTTTCTCGCTCACATCGACCATCCGGGCGTTTCCTTTTTCATCGAGATGCGTGAGTTCCATTTTATCCTCCGATCCGATTCATGTTCCGTAATGAATCGAATGTTTTATTGAAGTCATGTCCGACAGGCTTATGGTAAATGATCTCCGCGATTTTCGTATCGAATTCCGAGTCGCTTAGGTTGAAGAAAGGCGTGATGTCGACTTCGCCGTTATGACCTAAACAAGGTCTGATTTTCCCGTCCGCTGTGACGCGGATGCGATTACAATCCCCACAGAATTCGTGACTGATCGGGGAGATGAATCCGACTCTTCCTTGATACCCTTCCAACGAATAATAATTCGCCGGCGCTCCGGTATCATCCCGTTCTAACGGTTTCAGTTGCGGGCGCTTCGACAGTACTTCATCACTGGTCAGAATCTTCCCTTGGTTTGATTTTCCATAGTTGCCGATGGGCATCAGTTCGATAAACCGTACGTCGATCGGACGGTCTTTCGCCAAAGCGATGAGTCCGTCGATTTCATCGTCGTTGATTCCACGGATCAAGACGGTGTTGATTTTGATCGGGGTCAATCCGACCGCGATCGCTTGATCGATCCCATCCAAGACGGTTTGAAGTTTCCCACCGCCTGTGATCGTCTCGAATTTTTGCGAATCCAAAGAGTCCAATGATATATTCAAGCGTCGTAGTCCGGCTTGTTTGAGTAAAGGCGCTAAGGTTATTAGGCGAAGTCCGTTGGTGGTCATCGAAAGGTCTTCGACGCCTTCGATGTCCGCGATTCGTCGAATGATTTCAAGTAGGTCGGCACGTACGGTCGGTTCTCCCCCGGTGACACGAACTTTTTTCACGCCGACCCGTACCATCGCTTGTACGGTTCGCACGATTTCATCCGCCGATAATTGTTTTATGTCGTTGGGTTGGCAAAGCATCCCATCGGGATTACAGTAAATGCACTTCAGATTGCAGTTCTCAGTGATCGAGAGCCGTAAGTATTCGATACTTCGCCCGTATTGATCAATCATGGTTTCCCTCCTCGGTTTAGGCAGAAAGTTATAACGTTTTACTTTACTAGACAAAGATGAGTTCACCGATATGATCGATGCGATAACCGCCCATCGCGATCAATTCGGTTTGAAATGATTCGCTGCGCAGGACTTCCAAAAACGCGATCATTTTCGGATCCTCAAGCATGGCACGTCGCGTAACGATGTCATAATCTTCTTCACAGATCGGGATGAAATCCAAACCGTAGATTTTCGCCGCGGAAGTGATGCCCATCCCGCAATCTCCACTCCCTTGCGCGATCTGCACCGCGACGGAGAGATGTGTGAACTCTTCCCGATCATAACCATAAATGGCATCCGGATCGATGTTCTCTTTTTTAAGTAGATAATCGAGTAAGATGCGTGTTCCGGAACCCTTTTGCCGGTTGACGTAACGGACATCCGTGCGTTCCACATCTTGAACTCCCTGGATATTCTTGGGATTCCCCTTTGCGACCATCAAACCTTGCGTACGCTTGACCCCGCGAATCAGGACCAAGTCTTCGTTTGGCAAGTATTTGTCCAGATAAGATAGGTTATAACTTCCATCCGTCTCATCCAGTAAATGTATCGTTGTTAAATGTGCTTCATGGCGACGCATCGCCATGATTCCACCCATCGATCCGACATGCGACGAACTGAGGTAGAGGTCGGGATGATTACGTCGCAGATGGTCCCCGATGACATCGACCAAGGGGTCATGACTCCCGATACTGACAAGCGTGTTTTGAATCATTTCGATCGGTACACGGCGTTCCACATTTACGACACTTCCTGCTTCCAACCCTTCGGTATTCATCGGGATTCGCAAGATTCCATCCGCTTTCATAAACGAAGTGACGACACCGGCTCCCCGATTTAGCGGAGTCGCGATCCATTTCCCTTCAACATATCCTAATTTGACCCGTATGAATTCTTCATATTTGAGCCCCGACAAGATTCTTCGCGATAAGACCGCTTCAAGTGTCGGATAAGCTTCAAAGGCCAAATGGCGCATCGATCCAAGGATCGGTTTGACCACATATTCAAGCACCAGGATGCCGGAGACAGGATATCCCGGAATTCCGATGACAGGAATTCCGTTGACACTTCCCAGAAGCGTCGGTTTTCCCGGTTTGATGGCGACTCCATGGAGGAAGACATTCCCTAGATTGCGTAGGATCGTCGATGTATAGTCATCACGCCCGGCGGATGATCCCGCATTCACCAAAACCAAATCACATTCTTCGACCGCACGTTTCAACGCGCTTTCCAGTAAATCGATTTGATCGGGGACGATCGGATAAACGTTGGCTTCACATCCCCATTCCTCAAGCATACCTTTGAAGATCGTGGAGTTAAACTCCAACACGTCGCCAGGTTTCGGCTCGATGGTAAACGGAACAACCTCATCTCCGGTCGGGATCAATCCGACAACGATCTTTCGGTAAACCTCGACCCTCGTAACGCCACCCGCCAACAATGCTCCCATCACGGAAGGTCGTATCAATGTATTGGAAGGTACGAGAATCTCTTCTTCGCATACATCTTCGCCGATTTGGCGGATGTTTGAATAGGGTGCGACCGCCGTCATGATGACGACTTCAGCGTCCTCGGTTTGGATCAAATCCTCGACCATGATCACCGTGTCGAACTTCGGGTCGATCGGATCTCCCGTATCCACCACCACATAATCTTCGTTGAGAACCAATCGTATCGGCGTGGTCTCGCTGGCTTGATAGGTCTTCGCCGCCACCGTCGCGATGCCATCCATCGCCGCCGCATAATAATGCGGGGCGTTCCGTTTCGCTTTGACAGCCCTTGCGGTGATGCGTTGATTGGCATGGATGACTTCGATCGTTTCGACACCCAATGGTCGACATTCTTTGGTTAAATATTCGATATATGTACGAACCGCTTCATTCAGTTCGCGATTCTCCAAGTAACTGTATTTCATCTAGTCCTCCGATCGATAGAGTACGACGTCCACCTGACGATCCCGGTCATACCCTTCGCTTTCACGTTCGATGCATAGATATCCATCCGCCAAACTCAACAAAGAGATCATTCCGGACTTCCCGAACAACGGATGGGCGATCCATTCCCCTTCTTTCTTCTCCAAGCGTATCGGAATGTATTCCGCACGCCCATGATTGGAAGGAATGTTGGTGGAAAGTCGGGCGGTAATGTGGGTTTCCTTAAATTTATCCCCGGTTAACGCTTCGATCATCGCTTTTCCGAAAATCCGAAAAATTACGAAAGCCGAAGCCGGATGGCCCGGTAATCCAAGGATCGCTTTCCCTTGCGCTTTCGCGATCAGAGTCGGCTTTCCCGGTTTGACCGCGATACCATGAACCAAGACTCCCGGTTCACCCAAACGATTTAATACTTCGACGCTATTGTCTTTCATACCGACCGAACTTCCGCCGGACAGGATCACCAAATCATTCTCCTTCATCGCTTGATTCAATGTCGCGTAAATCAGATCCGCATCATCCTTCACGATTCCGATACGTTTCGCATCACATCCCAAACGACGTGCTTCCCCAAGAATGACATATGCGTTGACATCCCGTACTTGCGCTCCGACAGGGATCGAATCGATCTCGACGATTTCGTCTCCGGTCGATACGATCGCGACGCGTAAACGGGCGTAAACATCGACTTCGCCGATGCCCAGCGCCGCCAGGATGCCGACATCCTGGGCGTTTAAGGTGGTGTTTTTAGAAAGGACGATCTTTCCTTGTTTCAGATCATCACCTTTATAGATAACGTTATTGCCCGGTGCGACCGATTTTTGGATATAAACGAAACCATCGTTAAACTCCTCCGCGAATTCGATCATCACGACCGCATCCGAACCTTCGGGCAACTGACCTCCGGTCGGTATATAAGAAGCTTGATTGGCGGATAATGTAAACTCCGGTTGAATGCCCATTTTGATTTCTTCGACCAACGTTAACGGAACCGGCATGCTTTCACCGGCACCGAACGTATCGCGAGCACGGACCGCATATCCGTCCACCGACGAACGATGAAACGGAGGTATGTCTTGGTTCGCGACGATGTCGATCGCTAACACACGGCCATAGGATTGATCTAACGATACCCGTTCGATCTTACGTAACGGTGTAAATTCGTTTTGAATGATTTCCAAGGTTTCTTGGATCGTCTTCACATTAAACATGGTTCATTCTCCAGTTCTCCAAATAAGCCTGCGCGTTTTCATTCAATGGATCTTCAAGGATATGTTTCGGGGATCCGGCTTCGATGATTTTCCCTTGATCCATCACCAAGATCCGACTCGCCAACCGCAATGCTTGCGAAGGGTTGTGGGTGATCATGATGATCGTGATTCCAAGCTTTTGATTCAGATCCATTAAGATTCTCTCACATTTCTTGGTTGCGGCGACATCCATATCCGATGTCGGTTCATCCAACAGTAGTACCGGTTTTTGCGTCAATACCGTACGGGCGAATGCGACTTTCTGTGCCTCACCGCCGGATAAACTCGGACAACGACGATGAATTACCGGAAGCAAATCCAACTGTTCCATCAGTTTTTGGGAACGTACCTGAGCGTCCGGGATCTTCTGCGCGCCGATCTGTAAGTTTTGCGCAACCGTTAGATCGAAGAGATAACTGTGTTGGACCATATGATTGATTTGATCCTGTGGAAAATCTTGTTTCCCGTCATAGAGAACCTCTTTTTCGCAGTTCGTATCAAGTTGCGAAAGGGTTCGAAGCAAGGTGCTTTTTCCGGCACCATTGGGTCCGATGATCATGGTGAACGAACCTTGCGGAAAGGCAAGTTCGCTCACATCCAGGATTGTTTTCTTGTCGATCGCTTTACGAACTCGTTTTACGTAAATGTCCATCGGTTCCCCTTTCTTGAAGCAAATTGATGCCCCAGTTGATCGTAAAGGAGATCAGAAGTAAGATGATTCCCAACGCGAGCGCTTTCCCATAATTCCCTTTTCCTGTTTCAAGCACGATGGCAGTCGTCAAAACACGCGTCTTAAACTGGATGTTTCCACCGACCATCATGATAGCCCCGACTTCCGCGATCGCCCGTCCAAACCCCGCCGCAACGGCGGAGAACGTCGTATACCGGCATTCATACAACACCAGTTTCATCGTTTTGAAAAAGGAAAGACCTAACCCTTTACAGGTATCGCGTACGGCTTTTATTTTCCCATGAATCCCCGAAATGGTCAGACTTGTGATGATCGGTGTCACGATCAGCACTTGCGCGATGATCATCGCAGGTACGGTATAGAGTAATTCAAAGGATCCGAGCGGTCCTTTGCGTGTCAATACAAGATACACGACCAAGCCTGCGACGACAGGCGGCAGGCCCATCAACGCATTGAGCGTCCGAACGACGAAACGCTTTGCGCGAAAGGATGTTGATGCGATCACGGTTCCCAACGTTATGGCGATCAAAGCCGCGATAAAAGTGCTGCTTAGGGTCACAAGAAGTGTTAATCCGATGATTTTGAGTATTTCCGGATCGAAGCGCAGGATCAAATCGATCGCTTCAATCATCCCTTCGCGTAAACCTTCCATGATTACTCCGCTTTATAGTTGATGAAGAACAACGGTTCGCCGTATTCATCGACACCGAAATCGGCGATGCGTTCCAGTGTTTTCTTTGAGGTGAGCCATTCTACGAAAACATCGACGGCTTCCGTATTGGTATCCGGCCATTTGACGGGATCGACCGCGATGACTGTATATTGGTTTAAAAGGTCTGGTGATTCTTCGATGAGGATTTCCAAATCTAGATTATCTTGCATCGATAAGAACGTCGCTTTATCGGTAAGGGTATACCCTTGCATTTCGTCGGTCATGGTCAATACGTCGCCCATGCCTTTGCCTGCCGAGACATATTTGTCTCCCGTAGGTGTTAGCGCCGCGGCTTTCCAGAGCGCCAATTCTTTCTTATGTGTTCCGGAATCATCGCCCCGTGAGACAAAGGTCTGCGAAGCGGCATAGATTTTCGCCAATGCATCGCTGGCCTTCAATCCGGAATCTTTTAATCCCGCAGGATCATCGGAAGGTCCGACGATGACGAAGTAGTTGTACATGATTTCGATGCGCTCGACTCCGTATCCGTCCTTTACGAACGTTTCCTCGGCGGCTTTGGAATGGACGAATATGACGTCCGCATTGCCGTCCATGGCGGTTTGGATCGCCGCTCCCGTTCCTTGGGAGAGGATGTCCATTTTAACACCGGTTTCTTTTTCTAATAAAGGATTAAGATACTCCAAGAGGCCGGAATCGTTGAGACTGGTCGTGGTGGAAAGCGTGATGTTGGGATCGTCCAAATTAGGAAGCTTGGCAGCGCAGGCGCTTAACGAAAGCAACAACACAAAAAGAGTTACGACTAAAAAACCTCGTTTGACGAAATGAAATCGCATTTGATTTCCCTCCTTTTCGCATTGGAAGGTGAAACAGTTTCCCGTCTCGCCCTATCGGCGTAGGTCCCGTGCCTAAGTTTAGGTCCGAACGCTCGGAGTAACACTTCCCTTTTATTTTACACAAAATGTAAGCGTTTTCCAATGTTTCGGGAAAAGAATTTGTTAAATTCTTAACGAGTCACATCGATCGGCGACATTGTGGATCGACCTGTGCTACAATATTCCCATTGAAGGGAGATTGTACTATGATACGAGTGGGAGTATTGACGGCGAGCGACAAAGGTTCGCAAGGTTTACGAGAAGATGTAAGCGGACCGACGATTGCTAGCCGGGTCGCGCAGATCCCAGGAGAAGTGGTCTACACCGTGATCGTTCCGGATGATCGGGAGACGATTGCGCGGGAATTACGGAAAATGGCAGACGAGATGGATCTTCATTTGGTTCTGACGACCGGCGGGACCGGGATGTCGATGCGGGATATCACACCGGAAGCGACCAAGGACGTCATCGATCGCGACATGCCGGGCATTCCGGAAGCGATGCGCGCCAAAAGCATGTTGATTACGCCGCGTGGGATGCTTTCGCGGGCGGTCGCGGGGATCCGCAAGCAAACCTTGATCATCAACTTACCCGGCAGCCCGAAGGCCGTCGCGGAATGTTTGGATGTGATTCTTCCGGTACTGGAACATGGGATTCAAATCCTGCGGGGCGAAACCGGGGAGTGCGCCCGTAAATAACGAGCTTCGGAAATCCCGAAGCTTTTTTACGCATTAGTTTCCGAAATGTTTGTGTCGCTTTACATCCCGGACCATCTTTGATATCCTAACACCAATAACGAAGCAAAAATTTGAAGGAGCTACGATGAACACTTTACTTATCAATGGGAAAATCTATCAGAATCGTAATGAGTTTGTTGAAGCATTGTGGATCCAGGATGGATGGATAAAAACTTGCGGAACCACGGAAGAATTGATCAAATTGAAAGACGCATCGACGCACCTTATTGACTTACAAGGTAAGACCGTCGTACCGGGATTCAATGATTCACATCTGCACTTTTTATCCAGTGCGATCGCGATGACGACGGTCCAACTGTATGCGACAACATCGATCCTGGAAGTTATCCAACGCGGAAAAGAGTTTCTCGAAAAGCGTATCGAAACGTTGGATGCACCGTTGTTTGGACGGGGTTGGAACCAAGACTACTTTACGGACGATGCAAGATTACTGAATCGTCACGATTTGGATCAGATCAGTTCACGGATTCCTATCGTATTTTCGCGCGCCTGTGGACACTTGAGCGTATGCAACTCGAAAGCGTTGGAACTCTTGGGCATCACGAAGCATACGCCGCAACCTGACGGAGGGAAGTTCGATCTCGATGCGGATGGAAATCCAAACGGAATTTTTCGAGAGAACGCGATCTTATTACTTGAAGAACTGCATAAACCCTTGACCGAATCGGATCAAGTAGCGTTACTTAAAAACATTGGTTCGATCGCTAACTCCTATGGGATCACATCCGTCGCCACCAACGACTTGACCTTTGGGCAAGACGGTTTTGCGGAAATGGAAGCCGCCTTTCAAAAGTACACGGAAACATCCCCTTCGGTCCGTGTATATCACCAGATGAGTTTTCGCGATGTCGACGCGTTGAAACAACGGATCGCGGAAGGATATCACCGTAATGAAACCCCCTTCCATCGCTATGGACCGTTGAAGCTTTTCGTTGACGGATCCCTCGGCGCACGGACCGCTTTGATGCGTCAACCGTACGCGGATGATCCTTCAACAAGCGGAATCGCATGCATGACGCAGGAAACCCTTGAAAACTGGGTAGAAACAGCAAACGAAGCTCAGATCCAAGTTGCGATCCACGCCATCGGCGATGGGGCGATGAGTAGGGTATTGGATGCGTATCAGAAGATTCAAACAAGCGGAAACCCGTTACGCCATGGAATCGTCCATTGTCAGATCACCGATTCCGAGATCTTGGATCGATTTAAGAACTTGGACATTCTCGCCTATGTGCAACCGATCTTTCTGCATTATGACATGCACATCGTTCAACAACGTGTGGGAGAACAACTCGCTTCGACGTCATATGCCTTTAATACGATGGAAAATTTAGGAATCACGACAGCCTATGGCACCGATTCTCCGGTCGAAGGACTTAATGTGTTCCATAACATTCACTGTGCCGTTAACCGGATGGACCTGCAGATGTTTCCGAGCGAAGGATATCAAACCCATGAAAAAGTCGATCTTATGACCGCGATTGATCGCTATACGTTGGGAGGCGCATTCGCGAGTTTCGAGGAAGCGACGAAAGGCCGGTTAATGGATGGGTATGTTGCGGATCTTGTGGTCCTGGACCAACCGATCCTCGAGATGGATCCCTTGCAACTTAAAGATGTGAAAATAGCGATGACGATGGTTGACGGAAAAATCGTATATAAAAAAGGTTAGTGAACCTTAAGAAAATCCTCCGAGTTAAATCGGAGGATTTTTAATATAGTTACTCTTTTCCGTTAATCTTCAACAACTTCATGATTTCGACTACCGGGATCGGTAAGAACACCAACATACCGACGACTTCCCAATGATGGAGATCCAACGGTGTCAGTTTAAACAAGGTATTGACACCCGGGATGAAGATAACACCGAAGATCATAAGCGCATTGACGAAGGTCGCAAGGATTAACCATTTGTTTTTATAGAACGACGTGAAGACGCTTTGTTTGAATGAATGGATATTGTAGGAATGAACCAATTGACTGAAAGCCAAGACGGTAAATGCCATCGTTTGACCGGTCATCAGATCGCCATCTTCCCACAACATACCGGAGCCATATAAGAACGCGAACATGGTGAGACCGCCGATAACCACACCTTGATAAGCGATACGCCACAACATTCCACCGGTCAACAGCGAGTTTCCGCGTTTCGGCTGACGTTTCATAATGCCGGATTCGGCTGGATCGACGCCTAACGCCAAGGCAGGTAGACTGTCGGTAACCAAGTTGATCCAGAGGATATGAATCGGTATCAACGGAGTCGCCCAATTGAGGACGGTCGCCACCAACAAGGTGGAGAGTTCTCCGATATTGCATGATAGAAGATAAGAGATCGCTTTGGAGATGTTGTCGCGGATGCGTCGGCCTTCTTCGACCGCGTTGACCACGGTGGCAAAGTTATCGTCGGTCAAGACCATGTCGGCAGCCCCTTTGGCGACTTCCGTTCCGACCACACCCATTGCGGCACCGATATCCGATTTCTTCAACGCCGGTGCGTCATTCACACCGTCGCCGGTCATCGCAACGACTTCACCGTGCTTTTTCCAGGCATCGATGATCCGCATTTTATGTTCGGGGGAAACACGGGCATAGACTGCGATTTCCCGGACTTGTTTGAAAAGATCTTCATCTGTCATCGCATCCAACTCGACACCAGAAACGACGCGGTCACCCTCTTCCATCAAGCCGATTTGTTTTCCGATGGCCGTGGCGGTGGTCGCATGGTCGCCTGTAATCATGACGGCGCGGATTCCCGCTTCCTTACATTCACGAACCGCGGCTTTGACTTCTTCACGCGGAGGATCGATCATTCCGATCAAACCAACGAAAGTCAATTCCGACTCGACACTCGCATCTCCGTCTTTGATGGTATTGGTTAACGTACGTTTCGCCAACGCCAAGACACGCAAGGCTTGTTGGCCCATGGCAAGATTGGCTTGTTGGATGGCGTGGATATCTTCCTTGGTGATCGGCCGTTCGGTTTGTCCTTCGGAAATCTTGACGACGCCGTTGAGGATTTCATCCGTTCCACCTTTCACATAAGCGAGGATTCGATCGTTGACTTGATGAACCGTCGTCATTTTCTTACGACCGGAATCAAACGGAACTTCCGCGATCCGCGGATGTGAGGTTTTCATCGCTTCCATGTCCAATCCTTCCTTGACAGACCATTCGGACAATGCGGTTTCGGTGGGATCACCGATCCATTTCCCATCGACGATCCGTGAGTCGTTGCATAAGTAAACGCCATCGATCAAATCTTGTTTGTTTTCTTGATGGTTCACCCAGAAATCGGTGACGGTCATTTTGTTTTGCGTTAAGGTTCCGGTTTTGTCCGAGCAGATAACGGTGGCGGAACCTAAGGTTTCGACGCTTGATAAGTTACGGATGATCGCGTTGCGTTTTGCCAAACGCTGGACACCCATCGCCATGACGATCGTCGCGACAGCCGGCAAGCTTTCCGGGATGACTGCGACCGCAAGGGAAACCGAGGTCATAAACATATCGAGTGGTTCTTTTCCGTTGATTAATCCGACGATAAAGATGATGACGACGGAGATTAGAGCACCGACCCCTAAGATCTTACCGAGTTGGTCAAGTTTCTTCTGAAGGGGCGTCGCTTCGTTTTCGGTCGCACTCAACATCGTCGCGATCTTACCGACTTCGGTGTTCATTCCGACGCCGATGACATATCCGACCGCCCTTCCGTACGTTACGTTGGAAGAAGCGTATGCCATGTTTCTGCGATCCCCTAACGGTGAGATTTCGTTGACGATGCTATCCGCGAACTTGTCGACCGGAACGGATTCTCCAGTTAGCGATGATTCCTGGATCTGACAACTCGATGATTTCAGTAATCGGACATCCGCTGCGACCCGGTCGCCGGCTTCCAAGATCAACAAATCCCCGACGACGACTTCACTCGATCCGATGACGGTCTCGACGCCGTTGCGTCGGACTTTCGCCAGCGGGGCGGACATTTCCTTGAGGGCTTCCAACGCTTTCTCAGCCCGGTCTTCCTGGACCACGCCTAAAATCGCGTTCAGAATGACGATCGCCAAAATGATGACCGCGTCGATTTCTTCACCCATGAAAAACGAGATGACGGAAGCGACGATCAAGATTAGTATCATCGTGTCTTTAAACTGCCCTAAGAATTTCTGTAAAAGATTTGCTTTCTTGCCTTCAGCTAAGCGGTTTTCGCCATAAATTTCACGTTGTTTGATGACTTCCTCATCGGTAAGCCCGACTGTGAAATCAATCTCCTCCATGACCTCTTCAAGCGATGTGTTGTGCCAAATACGTTGATTATCCATGGTATTTCCTCCCTGTCCTTTAAAAATAAAAGACTTTACCCTTGGGTAAAGTCTTGGAATTACGATACGTCCGGATGTTGCCATCGTGCTGACGGAACGGATCACCTGAGACAGGCTCCTACTCCCTTTAACTCAGATATGATAACAAATCCATTTCATCGCGTCAAGGAAACCTTACGTTGTGTCGTTTTTGGCTTATTTTCCCTTCGAGAAAGCGCGTACGCCGATCCAACCGGCCAAATAACCGAGGGTCGCGACCACCGCAAGGGCTGTCATGATGACATAACCGAGTTGTTGCCAACCGGTTTGGTCCTGTTGTCCGCCGATAAATGCCATGATGGCGAAGAAGACAATCGCCGCGAGCGGCAAGACAAGTCCGAAACTATATTTGAATCTGAATTTATTCACGAGAAGCATGACGATTCCGAAGTATACCAATCCGATGGCAAAAGCGACGAGGTAAACGGCATATTGTTCCATAGGGTCCTCCTACAAGCGCCTTTCGGCGTTACAACTCCGGTGAATTTACCGGATATCTTAAACGGGACTTCCCGTTTCGATACGATGTTTGACGATAAAACCTAAAATGCATGTATTAAGGGCTGCGGGTTGTTCGAAGATCGCCACATGTCCGCAATCCGGCAGTTCGATCCATTCCGACCGTGAAATCCCTTGCTTCATAATACGGGAAAACTTCGATGGTTTCAAGGTATCTTCCGCTCCACTCACGATCAGGGTCGGACATTGGATCAAATGAAGTTCCTTTGTACAATCGACGTCTTGAAGGAAGGTATCATAAAGATAGGTTTGTCCGATGAAGTACTCTTCGGGAAATGCTTTCATGGCCAACGCTCGTTTGCGAAGCATGTCACGATTCTCACGGATGTAGGTGCTTCCGTAAATCGTCGGCATCATTCCGGTAAAGAAGGTTTCCCCATCGAAGGTATCGCATAAGTTGCGCCATCCGTCGACATGACTTTCCAAGAGTCCGTCCAACTCGCTGACGGATGCGATGACGGTCAAACTTTGGACGAAGACCGGGAAATCGATCGCCATCCTTAATCCGACTTCACCGCCGTAACTCGTTCCGACAATGTGTGCTTTCTCGATTCCAACCTCCTGCATCAACGCAACCGTTTCGAATGCGTGTTGGTGAAAGGTGTACGGACCGAGCGGTTTATCCGATTTAAGTTGACCTTTGAAATCGTGAAGTAGGATTTTATACCCAAGTTTCTTAAAGAGTTCGACTTGGTTGACCCAACTGTTGGTCGAGGCCATGACACCGTTTAAGAAAACAATGGCTTCCTTGCTTTGCGGATTCCCTTCGATTTCATAATAGAGTTCGATCCCGTTGATGGTGAATGTACTCATCGAATCCTCCCTCAGCGCAAGCGCTGTTGTCCGGATGCCAGATAAATCTCATACCACTCTTCATGACTTAATCGTACATCAAACGCCGCGATTGCGGCACTTAAACGCTCCAAGGAACTGCTACCGCTAATCGGAATCGCTTTGACCGGCAGATATAACAACCATGCATACACAATCGTCTCCGGCGATGTTTTATGGCGTAAGGCGATTTCCTCGAGTTTGCGTCGCACCTTCACATACATCGGTTCGTTGGATGTGAATAACAACCCGCCTGCCAACGGCGACCAGATCATGGGCGGCGTATGGTATTTCTGTAATACATCCATCATCCCTGAGTCGAAATGTTCGAAACAGACCGGCGACATTTCGATCTGATTGGTCGCCATGGTATTTCCGCAAGCGCTCTGAAGCGCTTCGAACTTAAAAGGATCGAAATTACTACACCCATACGCTTTGATGAGTCCCATCGCTTTTAAATCGTTGAGTGCCCGCGCGACTTCGTCATGGTCGATCAAGGGATCTTCGCGATGAATCAAGTAGAGATCGATGTATTCGCAATTCATCTTGGCGATGCTTTGTTTACAAGATTCGATGATCTTCTCATATCGGGTATCATAGTGCCCGATCCGATAACTCTTTGACGGTGATTTCATGTTGATGCCGGTCTTGGTGACCAGTTGGATCTTCGAGCGTAAAGTCGGATCCCACAACAACGCTTTTCCGATCTCTTCTTCGACCCCGTAATCGCCGTAGATTTCGGCTGTGTCGAAGGTCGTCACGCCAAGCTCGATGCATCGATGGATAAAGTTGACGGTTTGGATCGTATCGAAATTCCAATTCTTCAGACGCCAAAGTCCTTGGACAATACGCGAGAAGCGCACTTCCGGTGCGATTTGAATGGTTTCCATGGTTTGTCACCTCGTAGGTATAGTTTACCATACTGTATGAAGGTTCGGAAGAAGCGTGATGTTTCATCTCGAACGAGAACATTTCCAAATAAAAACCTCCCGAAGGAGGTATGCGTTTCGTTTGGGTTAATCGAGGATCGGTCCGAAATCAAAATCGAGTTGAGCGAACACGAACAAGCGATATAAGAAGAAAGCATGGTGGAGCAGTTCCGCCATTTCATCCCATACGATCAACTGATGGGCGTAGATTTCGGCGTAAACCAGAATCGCGATCAAGATTAGGGATAAAGGAAAGAACTCTTTGAAATGATGTCCGTAATGGTCTTGATGACCATTGTGTCCCAATTCCACAAATCCGTTGAAGAAGTGGAAAAGCATCCACAAGAACAATCCGTATTTCGTAACAAGAAGAAGGATACTGGTGATTTCATGGGTGACTTCCATGTGTGCGCCACTTAACATCAACCCAAACTCCACGGCCGAATAGATCGCAAAGAGGATCAGGGGCAATTTGATTTTTCTGAAATGCTTGGAATGCGAGGCCAAGTTGCGGCTGCTTTTATAGATCAGTATACAAGAGACAAATGCCGGTAATAGACGTAACTCAAGTTCGCCGAACTTGACTTCGAATGTAAAGAACAAGAGGAGGGATGCCACCAATAACGTTTTCAATTCTTTCATCTTTCTTCTCCTTGAAGTTAAATTAATCCGTAATGACGCATCGCGGTTGCGATGCCTTCGCTGTTTACGTCTTCGGTAACGAAGTCCGCGATTTGTTTGACTTTCGGATCCGCATTTCCCATCGCGATTCCGATTCCGCATTCACGGATCATCTCGTAATCGTTCATGCTGTCCCCGACCGCGATACAATCCGCCAAATCGACGCCGAAGTGTCGGATCATGTGCTTGATGCCTGAAGCTTTATTGACGCCTTCGCCTATAATCTCACCCGACGATGTGGTCGGATAGGAGATGATGTGGTAGTTCGCGCTGAAGTTGTCGCGGATCATTTCAAGGTCCTCTTCGTGTTTGGCGAAGACTGACACTTTATTGATCTCTTCACTCATGTCCGGATAGGAGATCACCGATAAGATTTTTTCGTCCGCCAGCTTATGTAAACTTAAGTACGGCGTATCCGAGGTCTGTAACACCCAACGTTCACGGAAGAACTTCAATGCCGCTTCGTCATGGAACGCGTAATTGGGTCCTTCGAGAATAAACGAGATGTTATAGGCTTTGAAGAACTCCATCATCTTCTCGATTTCCTCGCGAGGTAAGATACTCATATACAAGGTCTTTTTCCCGACCATGACATGGGCTCCGGCCCCGTAGATGAATCCGTCAAACGGCATACGGCGGATATAGTCATCCACATACGCTTTGGAACGTCCGGTGCATATAAAGACTTTGTGTCCGTTTGCGCGCAGGCGCTCAAGCGTGTCGAGCGTTCCTTTGGAAATTCCGTAGGTATGGCTGAGTAAGGTTCCATCGATGTCGAAGAAGATATATTTGGTGTTCATAACTGCCTCCTTAGTTTAGTATAAATTTCGACCGCAATCAATCACTTTTATACTTTTTTCACATGAATCAAGATGATATTCGGGTAAAATTGCGATGTAAGTTGTCAACTTTCACAAGCGCTCTTTCCCCGTGTTGTTATATCACAATCCGCGGAATTTTTCCATCCTTAATATCCGTGCCAACTGACTTGCGGTCTGACGTACATGATAAGGTGCGTCTTGCTTCGCTTCCGCCAATGTCATCGGCTTGGTATTCGTACTTAAGATCGCGGTGATACCCATCGCATACGAATCCTCGATATTTTCTCCGATATTCCCAGTCAAACAGATGACGGGTACATCGTGTTTCAGCGCTCGTTTCGCAATCCCGATCGGAACTTTCCCGCGAAGCGATTGCGCATCGAAGGATCCCTCGCCGGTAATGATGAGATCACAGTCTTTGAGTTTCTCGTCGAAATTTACCGTATCCAACAGGATTTCAATACCGGACTTCAGTTGACTTCCGAAGAAAGCGGCCATCCCGGCACCCATTCCTCCGGCAGCGCCTCCTCCTGGGAGTTCGCTGACGTCGATCTTGAGATCGCGGTGGATCAACCCTGCCAAATGACGCAGTCCTTGATCCAGTCGAAGGACGGATTGCGGACTTGCACCCTTTTGGGGACCAAAGACATATGCTGCGCCGTTAGGTCCATAGAGGGGATTGTCGATATCGCACATCGTCAGGATGGACATGGATTCAAGTAAGGGATGTTTTTGCGACACGTCGATCTTATCGATCTTGATGAGCGTATCACCGGTTGGGATAAAGTGTTTACCTGTTATGTCAAGAAACCGAATTCCTAATGCGGCTGCGGCACCGCATCCGCCATCGTTGGTGGATGAACCACCGAGACCAAGAATCAATGATCGACATCCTTTATGATACGCATCCAACATCAACTCACCGACCCCGAATGTAGTGGTGTTCCCTGGATTTGGCTCGTCTTTCACCAAAGGAAGTCCGGCACACGCTGCCATTTCGATGACGGCGGTTTGATTGGTTAAAATCCCGTAGAAAGAATCGATTGCTTTGAATCGAGGACCGTTTACGTTGACTGATATCCGTTCTCCACCAAGCGCCGAAAGAAACGCATCGACGCTTCCTTCCCCACCGTCCGCCACATCGATCGTTTCAACCGTCAATTCCGGCATCAACTTCAAGAGTTCTTCTTTGACGGTTTGGTTGATTTGATGGGACGTCATGGATCCCTTGAACGAATCGGAAATACAGAGGATCTTGCGCATAGACGACCTCCTTACCTGAATGTATTATACCATTTCGTCGATTTTCCTCTCATTGCTTTCTACTAGACGGTCACTTATAATTTAAGTAGAGTAGCGAATTCGGAAACAGGGGTTTCACCATGTTGCGCAACTACACATTTCTGGAATTCA
The DNA here is from genome assembly GCA_942492825.1 of uncultured Erysipelotrichaceae bacterium. Taxonomy (GTDB): domain Bacteria; phylum Bacillota_I; class Bacilli_A; order Erysipelotrichales; family Erysipelotrichaceae; genus GWE2-51-13. The sequence continues at coordinate 1,280,917 of OW818635.1, forward strand.
CCAATAGCCTATGTCGGCACTGCCAGCAAATCATTCCGACGAAAATCATCCAACAGGAGGATCGTGTTTTCCTATTGAAATATTGTCCGGAACATGGTCAACAGATGGAATTGTTGGAGGAAGATGCACGTTATCATGCCCGTAAGCGGGACTATGACAAACCTTCGTCGACCGTGTCGACGCAAACTGAAGTTAAGAACGGTTGTCCTTATGATTGCGGACTTTGCCCCCAACACGATCAACATGCATGTATCGGTTTGATCGAAGTGACGACCCGATGCAACTTACATTGTCCGTTATGCTACGCTTCGGCGGGCGAAGGGGAGTTTTTGACCTTGGAGAAGATCGGGGAAATGATCGATTTCTTTATCGCTTCCGAAAACGGAAATGCGGAAATTTTACAGATCAGCGGAGGCGAACCGACGTTGCATCCGGATATCCTTAAAATCCTTTGGATGGCGAAGAATAAGGGCGTCAAGTATGTGATGTTGAATACCAATGGATTACGGATCGCCAATGACGAGGAATTTACGAAGAGTCTTCAACCCTTGGCCGTCGAGGGAGGATTTGAAGTCTATTTACAGTTTGACGGGTTTAAAGAAACTACATATAAAACATTACGTGGGGAAATGTTGCTTGATACCAAGAAACAAGCTTTGAAAAACTTAGCACTCTTTCAAATTCCCACTACGTTGGTCATGAGCGTGGCGAAAGATATCAACGATGATGAAATCGGTGATGTGTTTCTCTTTGCGTTATCGACTCCGTATGTCCGCGGAGTCAATTACCAACCGATCGCGTATTTCGGCCGCTATGACCCGAAGTTGGATTTGAGCGAGCGGGTTACGTTAAGCGGCGTACTCAATCGTTTAGAGAAACAGAGTGCCCAAACGATTCGTTCCGATGACTTTATCCCCTTGCCTTGCGATGTCAACCGGGTCGCGATCACGTACCTTTATCGAAACAAGAAAAACACGTTTGTGCCGATCACGCGGGACGTGAAGTTTCGCGATCATATTCAACGCATCAATAATACCTTCGTCTTTACATTGGAGGATGCGTTAAAAGGTGCAGGGGCTTCGATCAAAGACTTGAAGACGACCTGCGATTGTTTCAACTTTATATCGGATTTCAGACATATGGTTCCGTTGGATTTCTTCTTGAAGAATCCGACGAAAAAGAAGGAATACATCGATACCAATACCTTCCGCATCAGCGTTTCCAGTTTCATCGATGCGTTTAACTTTGATAGTAAGTCGATGCAGAAGGAATGCGTCCATGTCATCACGAAAGATTTACGCAAAATTCCTTTCTCCGCCTATAACATCGTACATCGGGCCAAGGAGGAGAACTGAGATGAAAATCACGACGGAACTATTATTTTGGGCTGGATTGATCTCATTTCCGGTCATCGCCTTGTTGCTTGCGATCGCAGTCGATTTCATGTTGTTTGAACAACGGTCGGATACGCAGAAACAAAAGAAGTCGATCGTCGCGACCGGATCGATGTTTCTGTTCTACGGGCTTTATCTATTGATGATTCGGTTTGATGTCCTAAAAATAGAATCGATTCCGATTTATGTACGATATTTCGGTATCTTCTTGCTTTATGTCGGTTGTGCGATCAATTTGATCGGACGGTTCACGCTTCAAGGGAATTGGGCCAATCATATCAAAATCTATAACGACCATGTCTTGATTACCTACTCCGTCTTTGGATGGGTACGTCATCCGTTGTATGTTTCCTTGTTTATCATGTTATTTGGCGGAGCTTTGGTTTACGCAAATCTCGCTTGCTTCCTCTTGACCGCATTCGTATTTATTCCGATGATGTACTATCGGGCGAAACAGGAAGAATCACTTCTGAGTCAAGCGTTTGAGAACTATGCGACATACAAGCAAAAAACGGGAATGTTTTTCCCTAAGTTTTGGAGGTAACTCAATGTCCGGATTTCGTCCTGTGTCTTTACCAAGCGGTGCCTTCGCATTTTGTCGGACGATCATCGCAATCTTGTTTTGGTTCTCCCTGATCATGCGATCGCAAACGGTGGTCTGGATCGGATTCTTGATCCTGTTGCTTTCGGGAATCACGACGGTTCGCTATGCCCCGTTGATTTTAGTTTGGCGCTTTTTATTCGATCGTTTTTTTCCGACCCAACCGGAAGTCGTCGATGCCACCGGCATCCGTTTCTCGCATTTTGTCGGCGCCTGTTTCGCCGCGATCGCCTTATTATTCTTTGCGTTGAAGTGGATTCTTGCCGGTTGGATCACTGTCTTTATCTTGGCTGTCTTACAAACTTCGGCCGCCTTCGGTTTCTGTTCCGCGTTGAAACTCTACCAATGCATGACCGGCGGAAGTTGCTGTAGAGTCGGAAAAGCCGTTCGGAAGATGAAACATGTTTGATTTTCACTGGAAACCTGCCGATTTCGGCGTGTACCCACGAATATTTGGATTCCCAACTTACTCACTTTTTATGATCTTAGCGATCGTAAGCGGGGCTTTATACTATATCTACCGTAATCGAAAATCGGAGAAGCAAAATCATGGCGCTTTTGAAATCGCCGCATCCGCTCTGATCTTCGGCGTCATCGGTTCGAAGATTCCGGTTTTGATCGAATCGCCGACCTTGGACCAATTCCTTTATGCGAAATCGATTGTCGGGGGCTTGATCGGAGGAATGATCGGAGTCATATTGGTCAAGAAAGTTCTGAAGATCAAATCAAAGTTGGGAAATCTAATCGCTCCTGCCGTCGCTTTGGGATTGGCTGTTGGAAGATTGGGTTGTTACTTTAACGGATGTTGCTACGGAGTAGAAACACACGCCCACTGGGGCGTCGATTTCGGGGATGGGTTACTTCGATATCCGACGCAGCTTTTCGAGGTTGGGTTCCATCTGATTGCTTTTGTTTTGTTGCACCATTTCAGTTATCGGGTAAAAACACCCGGCATTCTCTTTAAACTTTACTTGATCGCTTATTTCGTTTTCCGTTTCTTGATCGAATTCATTCGTGTCAATCCTATCTTATTCTTAAACCTTACCGTGTATCAGCTATTGAGTTGTTTGGCGGCGCTGTATTTGACCATTCTACTCTTCTATCAGTTTAAAAAACAGAGTGTTGATGTCAGTTCGCAGAATCAATAAGGTTTTATTTGAATGATGGCGATTGCCACGAAAGAAACGAGGGAGGCATATGGACGAAAAGACAAGTTTCGACTGGAAGAAGTTCTTTAAAGGAGTTTTGATTAGCTATGCGCTATTGATTGCGATCACCTTGGTTATTGCGATCATCCTCTTTCTCTTCCAAGGGTTGACGATTCAGGATTACGCTTCCGCGATCTTAAGTTTCACGATCGCTTCGCTGATGTTCTGGATGTTACCGGCACTGATCGGAGGATTCATGTATGTCCGCAAAGGACGTCGCGGAATCGTCCTGACGATCGGAATCACATTAGCCATCGTCGTTTTGGTGTTCGCAACGTGCGTCGCATCCCTTTCCAACCTGTTTAATCAAGGCTAACGGAAGTTTTACTGAGTTGACTTAAAAGTTCAATCTTATTCCGCTCTTGCGTTGCTCGCCAACATTCTTTTGTTTGCTTACGTAGGATTTGTTATAATGAAACAAAGGATGCTTCGCATCCGCTCGAAAGGGGAAGCCTATGAACAAGTTCCTGTGGGGGGGACTCGTCGGTATTGTCGGGTATATCGTGTCCTCCGCTACCCTGTCCGGAATTATCTATCTCGTCGAAAACAAGTTGCTTTTTGAACCGGCATCCGTCAGCGAAGTCCTGACGTTCTCGTTTACCAAGCAATTCCCGGTATGGATCGCAATGATCCTTCTATCCGGGTTGATCACATGGAAAGTCGACTTGAAAACGACGATCCTCGTGAATTTGATGGGAATCTTGTTTCTCGGTGTGGTTCTGGGATGTTATCTCGGAGCTGTACAGTTCTAGAAAAGAAAGAACACTTCAGATCGAAGTGTTCTTTTCATATTAGAGAGATTTGAAGGTATCGATGACGTTTTGAACCGTGAATCCGAACTTCTCAAACAAGATTTCACCCGGTGCCGATGCGCCGAATCGATTGAGTCCGATGCATTTGCCATCCAGGCCGACAAACTGATGCCAGCTCTGATCGGCGCCTGCTTCAATCGCGACACGTTTGCGAAGATATTTCGGTAAGACGCTGTCGCGATATTCCTTGGATTGTTGCTTGAAGAGTTCAAACGACGGCATCGATACGACATCCACGTCGATTCCTTCTTCATGCAGTTTCTTTTGTGCGTCGACAGCAAGGAAGACTTCGGAGCCGCTTGCCATCAAGATTCCTTGGGATTTACCCTCGGCTTTCGATAAGACATATCCGCCTTTGAACGCGTCTTTTCCGCTACCGTCAAGTTGCGGCAGGTTTTGACGTGTCAACACGAGTACGGTCGGACGATCGGTCGATTTCATCGCTTGGATCCACCCCGCCGCCGTTTCACGGGCGTCTGCCGGACGGAAGACGGTGATGTTGGGCTGTGCCCGCAACATCGTCAACTGTTCGATGGGTTCATGGGTCGGTCCGTCTTCGCCGACACCGATGCTATCGTGGGTCAAGACGTATATCAACGGTAGATTCATGATCGAGGATAAACGCAATCCAGGTTTCAAGAAGTCCGCAAAGACGAAGAATGTGGCGACATAAGGCACCAATCCGCCATGCAGTTTGATTCCGTTTCCGATACCGGCCATCGCATTCTCGCGTACGCCGAAATGAATATTCTTGCCAAGTCGATCTTCTTTCGAGAAGAACCCGGCACCTTTCATCTCGGATTTATTGGAAGGAGCCAAATCGGCCGATCCGCCAAACAAATTCGGGACATTCGCCGCGATACGGTTCAACAATTCACCGGATAAGTTACGTGTGGCTTGCGGTTTCGCATCAAAGGTCCAGAACGCTTCGTCATCGACGAAGGAGAGGTCCGCACCCTTGAAGTAAACATCCCACTTTTCAGCCAACGCAGGGTATTGGTCACGATATTGGGCGAAAAGTAAATTCCATTTCGCTTCCGCATCTTCGCCTTTTTTAGCGAGTTGACGATAATGATCGTAGATTTCTTCCGGAACGAAGAACGGTTCCGTCGATTCCCAACCCAGATTTTCACGCATTTTCGCGATGTTATCGACACCTAAGGGTTCCCCATGTGCACTGGCACTGCCTTCTTTGGGGGATCCATGACCGATTTTGGTATGGACTTCAATCAATGTCGGACGGCTAAGATCGGATTTCGCAAGCGAAATCGCGTTTGCGATCGCATCGAGGTCCGTTCCGTCCGCCACATCCAACGTCTGGAAACCGTAAGCTGCGAAACGGGCTTTCACGTCTTCGCGGAAAGCGATGTCGGTTTTCCCTTCGATCGTAATTTGGTTAGAATCATAGAAAACGATCAATTTGCCGAGTCCGAGGGTTCCGGCCAATGACATTGATTCCGACGCCAAGCCTTCCATCATACAACCGTCTCCGGCCAAAGCATAGGTGAAGTGGTCGACAACCGGGAAACCTTCTTGATTAAAAGTAGCTGCCAAATGCGCTTCGGCCATGGCCATACCAACCGCATTGGATAAACCGGCGCCTAACGGTCCGGTCGTGGTCTCGATACCGATCGTATGTCCGTATTCAGGATGTCCCGGCGTTTTCGAGTCCCATTGACGGAACGACTTCAAATCTTCAAGAGTTACGCCATATCCAAAGAGATGCAAGAGCGAATAAATCAACATCGATCCATGTCCTGCGGAGAGGACAAAGCGGTCACGATCGACCCATTGAGGATTCTTGGGATTATGTTTTAAGGCATGTGCCCAGAGCTGATAGGCCATCGGGGCGCTTCCAAGAGGTAAACCGGGATGCCCGGAATTGGCTTTTTGGACCCCGTCGGCGGAAAGGATGCGAATCGCATCGACTGCTTTTTGATTGATTGTCATTACGTTCTCCTTTTTTCGTTCTTATTATACGTTATATTTCGGATGGATGTATCAATTTGATATCGAAATCATCTCATGAGTTTTGGAAGTTCCTACTTTTGACACCTTGGACAATACGTGATACTTCCGCCCATGTACGCTTCTTTGGCGATCGTCGCTCCGCATGCGGGACAAGGATGTCCGGCTGTCTTGGCATATAGTATTGGGACATACCCTCCGTTATTCCCAAAGAAATCTCTTTCGGTAACCCGTCCGCCAAGATCGACCATCCGTGTTAAGGTTTCTTTGATGCTTCGATAAAGACGATCGATCTGTTCTGCGGATAAATTCGCTTTCTTATGTTTCGGATGAACTTCCGCAATAAATAAAATGTCTTGAAGAACTCCGTTTCCTAACCCTGGAATGTGTTGCTGGGTCGCAAGGATGCCCTTGGCGGACATTCCATCCGGGCATTCCGCCACGATTTGATCGAAATATTCCTGCGTAAACGCATCGCTTAAAGGTGATGGTTTCACCATAGCCATCTTGGTGTAGGGATTGATTTCTTCCGGTTGCGAGTAGAGATACATCATTCCATACATCGCGATCGTGACGAAAATCGAACTTTGGTCATCGAATCGAATCAAGAGTTGATGTTTCAACGGTTCCTTTTCGCCCGGTCGAACGTATCGCGGTGACGCTCCGTCGGTAAAATCGAGTTTCATGTCCTCAAACTCCAGTTCAACCTGACCGCCAAACGATCGAACGGCGGTCAGTTTCTTTCCTTCGAGATAGAGCGGGTAAAGATTCGCATCTCCGGTAAAAAATGCGAATTTGTGGGGCGAATGATTCACGATCACGCGTTCGATTTTTTTATGCATACAAGTCGATTCGATTTGCTTTGCGAGGATACTACTTTCAGGGAGTTCGATCATGGCAAGTTCCTTTCTCAGTTGGCGGTTTGCGGGAAAACATAGGTTGCGAATAGAAAATACTGTTGCTTGGTCAGGGTATATGATGAGCTTCTATCAAATGTATGGTCATAGAAGGTTTCCTCATCCATCAAAAAGAAATCGTACATCGGACGTTCAACCGGATAATCGTAGTCGTTCCAGGTAACATCCACAAACACCCATTCCCCATCGACGAAAACCATGTTCCAAGCGTGATCGTCGATTTCCGAACTGATTAAAATCGCGGGAATGTCCATCTCTTTCAACAGTCCCATATAGGCTTGACTATACCCGTTACATACGGCGGACTTGTCCTCAAAGACACCGATCGCGGAAAAGGCATCCGAGGTCCGCTCTTTATCGTCGATTGCTTCATCGTCATAACGCACCGTCTTAATCAGTTGATCATGTAACATCGTTACGATGGACTTCTCATCCTTCGGATCTTCTTTTAATGTTTCGGTCCAACGATCGATTCCTTCTTCCACATCCTTCACATCCGTTTCGTCCGTCGTCAATTGGACATAATGTGTCGTTACCATGGTTTGATCGTTGTCGGTATAATCATAGGTCCCTTCGGTATACTCGAAGTCATGCACGAAGAGTCCGACCATGTATGTCATCACCAAGTCATCATCCAATCGAGTTTCACTGATATATTCGATTTCACGGATTCCTTGATCAAATTTGATCGCCAGCAGAAGTGCCAATTCTTGTTCGGACTCGATCCAGTAGACCGGAATTTCCGCATCGAAGTACGGGCTGGATGCCAAATGAAAACGCACTCCTTCGCCGAGATACGTGTCTTCCGCGATCCATGTCCGATCATGCGCGAGATTGATAGAGACACGGGCTTCGGACATGCATCCGGTTAGCAAGAAAATTAATAAAAGCAAGGTCCAAATTCGTTTCATGTCATTTCCTCTTGATTTCATTATAGAAGAACCGGACTTGAAATGCCATGTGGAAAACGCAAACAAAAAACGGTTCGCGTGAACCGTTTCATTGGATCGAAGATGTTGACTTAACGTTGGTTACTAAGTGAAATAGGACGGTGAAGAGGACAAGATCCAATAGTAAGAACACAGCCGTTTCAATGGGTGAGACATCAACGCCTTGAAGCATCATATTGAAGATCATCGCGGTGATCGACACAAGCATGGCGATCCCTTTGATTAGAATGACCGAACTCAGCAGATAACCGAAGGGTTTCTTCTTTAAGATCATCGTCGCGCTCACGATCGCGACCGGAACGATGAATCCCAAGTCCATACCTTGGATCGTCAAGGTCGTGTAATGTTCGAGTCCGACCGGAACGCTTCCGTTAATCCATGTCGGAACCAATTTCCCCAACCACATCAACCCGATCATCAACGCGAGGAAATATTGGAATCCCGCGATCCTTCGTTCGCTCAATGATGAGGTGAACTGTTCTTTGACGGTATGAAGGTCAAAGGATAATAGTTGTATCGTGAATGCGAAGAAACTCAAGCTCATCAACGCGACATAAACGATGAAGAGAGGATTGTAGGTCCATAAGAAGACATACGATGTATAGGTATAGAGGAAATATCCCAACATGCCGCATAAAACGAGGTTTATGCGAAACGTGGATTTTTTTGCTTTATATACGAGAAACAATGTTGCCGGGATGGCCAGTACCAAGGTAGTGAAATCAGAGGCGATGCCCTGAGCGACGACCGAGATCGAATCGTTACGATAGATTCCGCTTCCATACAGCACGATGGTTTCTCCGGCGACGGATATGAAATCGCGTGGTATTTGGCCTTGGCTTGTTAGAAGTCCGACCAAAGATACGACGGTGGAAAGGAGTAAGATCAAGCATGTTAAAATCAAAACAGATCTCTTTGTTTTCATATTGTTCCTCGTTACTTTGCGGAATTGTTTCTACGCTTGACTCAAATCACGGATCAGATCTTGGATTTGTGTCTCCCGCTTTTTGTTGGACCAATCGATCACACCCTGTTGCGAAACGACTCCACCCTTTTTCGCGATGATTTTCTTCATCGCATTGATCGTTTGATTCCCACCGAGAAACGCGCGGGGGAACTGATGCGTCACGAAGCATGCGATCTTCTTTCCGCTAAGGGTGGGTAGACTCTCCAGGTAACGCTTCATGATCGGACTGATCTGAAAACCGCGAACCGGCGTGGCAAACACGAGATGCTGGTACGCACTAACGTCCGGCGCGACGACCAGATTGAACTCACGTGCGTTCGGATCCTCGTTATCGGCTTTGATTTGAAGCAGATCCGCCGCGATACCTTTCGATGCCAATTCGGTCTTCAATCGGTTGGCGACACTTAACGTGTTGCCGGTGTGGGAATAAACGAGGATTGCGACATTCATGATAAGCCTCCTTTCGGAATCAGAGTTCCGTGTCGGACAAATGCTTAAACAACATAAAGTCGAAATACGCCGCAAACAATGCGAGTAACATGAAGACACCGACTTTGACGATTAACACGGGAATCGGAACGACGATCCCGGCAAGTCCTTGGTAGATGGTTTGAATCGGCAACATAAGTCCGATTATGACGCACAACGTTAATAAGGTCGCAAATAGGATTTCCCCAAGTCCGTCTTTTTTCTTTAAGCAGAAATAACAAATAAACATAAGCGGACTGATGATTCCGATATCAAGTACGTACGTGATCTCGGTGGTATAGACTTCGATCAGCGGTAAGGTCGTATGATTCAACATCGTCGGTAGGATATCCATCAACCAGATCGTGCCAAGCGCGATTCCAGAGACGATCAGAAACCAACTCACACCCTTGCTTGGTAGTGGCCAGGAATTACTTTCGTGCAGTTTTTTTACATCCAACGACCGAATCGCAATCGCTAAGGCCATCCAAGAAACCATAAACAAGGCGATATACGCCAATACAAGAGTATTGTAGGTGACTCCGAAAGAAATGCTGGCGGCATAATAGAAAACAACGCCAAGCAGGGCAACAAGGAAGAGTCGGGTCTTCAAAGTTCTGCGTTTGAAGTCTTGAATCAACCCAACCACCAACAAGGGAACAACGATCCCCAACATCGCCAAATCACTCCCCATTAAAATCGGGGCTTTAAATAACGAGTCATACGCATAGATTCCATAGCCGAACAGGGCGACTTCGTGACCATATGCGTTGATAACCGTAAACTCATGACCAACGCGGAAAGATATGACACCGATAACGGTAATCAATACCAATAACAGTATATTCAGAATTATAAGATAATCGAAAAGTCGAAATGTTTTTTTCACAAGAAGCCCTGCTTTCGATTCTCATTTTATAAGGAAACGTTTCCACTTTCAATATGATTCTTCGAATTTGAAACATTGCTTCCGTAAAAAGCAATAAAACCCTCTGTTTAAAGGGACTTATTGAATAGTTTGTTTAAAAGACTAGACTCCAGTCGCGAGTTTCTTGCGCAGTCTTCCGGAGAGGTATTCGATAATCAGAACCAAGACGATCAGCCCGAACAACAACGTTCCGGCGTCGCTCCAACGGAAGGCTCCGATCGCGGAGATCAAGGGATACCCGATCCCGCCGGCGCCGACCAAACCAAGGATCGATGCGTTTTTGACATTGATCTCGAAACGGTAGATGGTCGTGGATGCGAAGTTACTCATCAACTGCGGAATGATCCCATATCGGATCTTTTGGATGGTGTTACATCCGGAAGCATCCAACGCTTCAAGAATTCCTTTATCAAGGTCTTCGATCGTTTCGACGTAGAGTTTCGCCGTCATCCCGATCCCTGAAACCGCCAACGTCAAGGCGCCGGTAAATGGACCCGGTCCGGTGACACGGATGAACATCAATCCGTAGACGAATGCTGGAAACGTACGAACGACGGTGATAAAGAAGGTAACGATAGCGGATAGCCATGCGGGAACCAGATTGCGCGCCGAGAAGAAGGCGAAGGGTAATGCCAAGATCGAACCGACTAAGGTTCCCAAAAAAGCGATACAAACCGTTTCCAAGAGTAAATACGGAACGGCCTCTTTACTGGAGAAATCAAACAACAAGGAGAACTTCGGTTGAATGATCCCAAGGATGATACTTTTTGCGATTTCCTGACCATAATCAGTCAATCCTTTATAATCGACATAAGGCACGCTGATCGCGATGAGCGCGACGATGGTCAGAAAGATCGACCACTTTGTGATCCAATCTTTCGGACGCTTCTTATACATCCGTTGTATATTTTCGCTCATATCAGGATAACCTCTTTCGGATATAACGACTGATGGTTTCGATCACATAGACCGTCACCAACAAGGCGAATAGAATCAAGCCGACGCGATCGTATTGACGCCATCCGAGCTTTTCGTTAAGTAATAACCCGATTCCGCCGGCGCCGACATACCCTAAGATCGCGGCGGAACGAATGTTCATTTCGAAATTATACAAAGCGATCGAGATGTATTGTCCGATGATTTGGGGGATGATACTAACGGTGAAGGCACGGACCCGGCTTGCGCCGCTGGATTCGATGGCTTCAAACGGTCCCATATCCACCGTTTCGATGATCTCATATAACATTTTCGTCATGATCAGCCACGTGAACAAAGCGATCGCCAACGTACCGGCGAACGTTCCGATTCCGAAGATATACTTCAAAATGAACGCGAAAATCAGGATCGGTAAAGTACGGAAGAGACTGACGATCATGCGCAGCGTCCAAAGGAACGCTTTGTTTTTAATGATGTTGTCAGAGCTCAGAAAAGCTAAAGGTAAGGAGAGAAACGCGCCGATCATCGTGCCGAGGATCGACATCATGATCGTTTCAAGCAAAGGTCCGATCACATCGGGGATATAGTTCCAGTCCGGAGGGATCATCCGACCGACGATGACGAAGAATTGCGCGCCACGGCGTATTAGTACCTCGAGATCAAATCCGATGACATTCGCCGAGAATATAACGGCGATCGTTAAAATCGGAAGTATGAATACCATGACGCTTCGTTTCGGTTGCACGGTCTTCCCATTGCCTAACACTAAAAGCTCAGGGAAATACGCATTTTTCAAACTTTGAATCGAAGTGGAGAGGGCGATCTTCAGCTTATTCATCATTCGACTCCCATGAAGTCGTCGCGTTGCAGATCCCGTCCGTAGATTTGCGTCAAATGATCGTTGGTCAATTCCGAACTCGGACCGTCAAAAACGATTTCTCCCGCTTTGATCCCGATGATCCGTTTGGCGTATTTGGTAGCGATGTCGACATGATGCATATTTGCGACGACGGTGATGTTTAAGTCGCGATTGATTTTAACGAAATCCTCCATGACTTGTTGGGAGGTTAGCGGATCGAGTGAAGCGACGGGTTCATCCGCCAAGATTATCTGCGGTTTTTGGGCAAGGCAACGTGCCAATGCGACACGCTGTTGCTGTCCACCGGAAAGCATATCCGCGCGAACATAGGCTTTTTCCAAGATTCCGACCTTATCCAGCGCTTCTAACGCCAATATTTTGTCAGATTTAGAATAGATGCCAAGTAAACTTTTCCACAACGGCATATCCGCGACGCGTGCCGCCAAGACATTCTTGATGACCGTCGTTCGTTTGACTAAGTTAAAGGATTGGAAAACCATCCCGATTTTACGACGAAAATGCCGGAGCGCTTCTCCGGAAAGTTTTGATACATCTTGACCGTCGACGTTGATTTCGCCTTCGGTGATTTGATGCATTTGATTGATACTGCGGATCAAGGTGCTTTTCCCGGCTCCCGACAATCCGATGATCGCGACGAATTCACCTTGTTCGATGGTTAAGTTGACACCCTTCAGCGCTTGGACGCCTCCCGGGTAAGTTTTGACGACGTTTTTGAATTGAATCATAGTGACCTCTTTAATGAAAAAAGCGAGGGGTCGCCCCCTCGCCTTTGGTTCTTAGTTTCCAGACAAGACTTCGGCGGCTTTACGTGTTGCTTCGTAGTCTTCGTCGGTGACGACGACATAACCTTCATGGCTATAAATCTTAATGGCGCCAAGTCCGGCTTCCGTCTTCGCGATTTCGATGAACGAATCCTGCAACGCTTTGATTAATTTGTCAGACATGTCTTCATTGGCCGGAGAAACGGAAATCGTATCGTTCATGACGCCTTCGGTCACAAACAGAACGCCGGTTTCTTTCCAAACGGATTCGGTTCTGCCAAATCCGCCTTCGGCTGCCGTTTGATTCCATTTCGCTTCATAGTCGCGACGGAAATCCGCGAAGCCGACGCCGATATCGCAAGCACCGGAAGCCAGGTCGGCAGCGGTCTGCCCATAACCGGCGGTGACTTGATAATGGTTCGCCAAATCGGTGATTTTCTTATCGAATTTGTCCATCAACCAAATGGTCGGATAAACGTAACCCGAAGCGGAGGTCGTGCTACTATGGCACCACGTCGCATCATTGACATCTTCCCAGGTCAACTCGGTTCCAGCATTGACTTTCGCCAACAACGCTTGCGCCTTATCGCTGGTTCCCGCTAACGCGATCGAACGGTAATACGTGACTTGTTTGGTGCTATCGCCGGTGGTCGGCAATCCATCGTTCCAATCCTTCGCATTGATACTGTCTTTATTCAAACCGGCACGGGTCGCCGCTAAAATGACTTCGACGCCGTCTTCATGATATAAAACATACGTATTCGCCGGGATAAAACCGATATGCGCGGTTCCGGCTGCCAGAGCTTCCCCTGCGGCTTCGTAAGACGAGGTAACCGAGATGGTTACTTTCTCGACTTCGAATCCTTTGTCTGCCAACGAGTCGATCAACAATTGTTTCAAAGGTTCGGTTTGAGCGATGATCTGAGCAGCATCTTTACTCGGCACAAATAGAACTTTCAAATCTTCGATAACTTTCGGTTTGCTTGTACATGCGGTCAGAGAGGCGACGGCGATGGCCAAGACAGCGAGCAATTTCAAGATTCTTTTCATTGTTCCCTCCTGTAAGGTTCAACCTATAGGTTCAGTTTAACACACAGTTTCCATGCACTCAACGGATAATGCATAAGGTTCATGACTTATTTTTGAATCAAATTCATACTGAAAATATTCATTCGGAATGATACCTTTTACAGTCCGTTTTACTATGAAAATCCGTATCATACCAAGAAAAAACGCCGCATTGCGACGTTTTCGTACCTATTCGATCGAGGTGACCTTATACCCGGCTTTGACGACCGCATTGATTAAAACCTGCGGATCGACATCACGACTTAACGAGACGACTGCCTTCTTGTCTCCGATGTCGACTTTGGCGTCGACCACTTCCCTGATACGATAGAGTTCGATGTTGACCATTCCGGCGCAATGTCCGCAATGCATTCCTTCGATATGGATGGTTTTCTTCATGGTTTCCTGCTTTCTTAACGTGGTAATTTAACGGTAAACGTACTTCCTTGATCGACCACGCTTTGGACTTCGATGGTTCCCGCATGGGCTTCGACGATCGATTTCGCGATCGTCAATCCGATTCCGGATCCGCCGGTTTCACGATTTCTGGATTTATCCGCACGGTAGAAACGTTCGAAGATCAACGGAAGTTCTTCCTGCGGAATCCCGGATCCGTTATCGATGACGTTAAGGATCATGGTGTCTTCGGTTTGGTTTAGTTCGATGATGATTTTTCCGCTCTCGGGCGTATATTTGATCGCATTGGTCAACAGATTGATGACCACCTGTCCGATGCGGTTGCGATCGACATAGATCGGATCGCAGGTACCGCGAATTTCGACCGTCATGTTTTTTTGCGCCACTTGCATTTGTAACGCGTTCACCGATTGTCCGACCAACCCGACCATATCCGTCATTGATTTCTCCAGTTTTTGCGTGCCATTTTCGACCGTTGCCAAATTTTCGAGATCTTTGACTAAGTTCGTGATCCGCGCAACCTCATCCTGACAGCTTTGAAGACGTTCCGCCGTCGGTTCCCATACGCCTTCAAGCATGGCTTCAAGGAAGGTCTGCAAGGTGGTGAGCGGTGTTCTTAACTCATGGGCGACATCGGAAGTCAGTTGTTTCTTAAGGCTTTCTTGTTGGTCGAGTGAATCGGCCAAATGGTTGACGGATTCGATCAACTGATCGACTTCCGCGATCGGCGAACTTTCTTGGATACGGATATCGTAGTCCCCGCGTGCGATCAAGGCGGTCGCGTCGATGGCGGAAAGGATCGGACGGCTGATGCGTTTCGCGATCAAGAATCCGACCAAGATAGAGATCAACAGGGAAAACGAAGCGACGATTAGTAACGCATCGCTTAATTGACGCAAGAATTCGAAATCATTGTCACTATAGAAGTAGGGACCAAAATATGTCAAATTCACACTTCCGATCGTCATCGTACCCCGTTGAATGTTTCGATCCTCACTGGTAAACGAACCATTGCTTTGGGGGTACTTGGTCATCATGACATGCGTGATGTCTTCTTTTAGTTGAATGCAGGCGGACATGTCCCATGTTTCCGCATCCCAAACCGTTTGTCCGCTTTGATCATAGACTTTGATGATGTATCCGTCATAAAGAGCATACATACCGATCGTGTGGACAAACTCCGCATTCCATATCTGTGTCGATTCATCGTATTGCGCCGAAAGGTTATCGATGATTTCACGGATGGACGTGTCTTGCTGGCGCGTCATATAGAGTTTGAATTGTTGATTGATGAAAAAGCTTGATAACAAGCTGATGAAAGCGATCAATGCCAATGAGACGGCAGCGATCGATAAAGCTAAACGGGTACGTAAATTTGTTTTCATCTTAACTCCCTTGAAACTTGTATCCGATGCCATGAATCGTTACCACATAGGTCGGATTCTTGGGATCGGTTTCGATTTTCTGTCGTAGATTCTTAATATGGCTATCCACCGCTCGGTCAAACCCTTCGAAATCATCTCCGAAGGCATGATCGATCAACTCCTCGCGGGTAAAGGTTTTGGTCGGATGTTTGATCAACGTGGAAAAAATCCGGAATTCGTTGGGTGTCAGATTGACCGGTTTCCCTTGTTTAAAGATTGTCCGGTTTTGTAGGTCAACAATCAACTCTCCATCATTAAATTTATATTTCTGGATCAACGGTTCGAGATTATCGGAGGTTCTGCGCAACACCGCTTCCATGCGGGCATAGAGTTCTTTTAAGCTGAAAGGTTTGGTGATGTAGTCGTCGGCTCCGTATGCCAATCCGTCGACCAAATCGTTTTCCGTCGCTTTCGCCGTCAACATGATGACAGGAACGCGCGACATAGCACGGATCCGCATGCAGATCTCTTCGCCCGGGATACCCGGCAACATCAAATCCAAAAGAACCATGTCGATCTCGTTCTCCGCAAACAACCGCATGGCGGTTTCACCGTCATACGCGCTTAAAACACGAAAGTTCTTGGTCGCAAGAAAGGATTCGATGACTTCGATGATTTTCTTCTCGTCATCGACCACAAGAATCGTTTTTTGATTCAGATCACTCATCGTATTCCTCCATGCAACAAACCCGCGTCGCATCGCGACCGGGTTGTTTGGTTTTCTTTTTTTAGTAGAACGTTCTTTAACCTTGTTTTATGTTGCATGCGTTTGCCTTCTTCGTTGCGTACTTCATTGTATCGGTTTTCAAGGAGATTGCAAGCCACACGTCTTAGTCGACGACGTAGATCATCCCGCGCAACATGCCCATCCAACAATGAAATAGGAACGAACCGGTTTCGGTCGGGGTAAACTCGATATAGTTATCCCCGTTCTTGAGTTGGATTTCCAGTCCATATTCCGGGATTTGAATCCGATCGTTACATGACGTCAGAAATCCGCGATTGACATGAAGATTCCAACGAACCGGAACGCCTACTTGTACGGTAATGGGTTCGTAATTACCACCGCGTAATTCCGTCGTAACGGTTTGAATGCCGTCTTCGACAATCGCGACGTTTTGGGAAGCATTGCTCCCCCCCATACCCGGTAAGGAGATTCCGGAGACGGTCATCCCGGTTTGAAACATCGAGAAACCAAGTACGATGACGAGTACGGCGCTTACTTGGGTCATCTTTTTCGTAAAGGCATGGGTGAGCATCGAACTGATTGCTCCCAACCCGAACATCAAAGGTACCGTCCCTAAGCTAAACGCCAGCATCGCCAGTCCGCCTTTGATCGGATCTCCGGTCGACAAGGCATACAATTGCATCGCTTGTAAAGGTCCGCAAGGCATCAGTCCATTCAACAGACCGATCACAAACGGACGTGAGCGTAACGGTAATTTCGCGGCACCGATGCGGTGGCTGATTCCCTTTGGCATCCTTGGGGTAAATTTGCGTAGGCTTGGAAACAGATTCAACAAATTGATTCCCATCAGGACCATAAAGCCGCCGGCCACGATCGCGACCACGCCTTTTAACGGTCCCGGGAAACTGACCAACGAACCCAAGGCTCCGACCAATGCGCCGATTACCGTATAGGAGACCACCCGGCCGGCATTGTAATAGAGGCTTGGCATCGCGTTGATCGAGGAAGTCTTGTTTGTACTATCCGTTGTTTTCGCAATGCTTTGAGATAGGTTGATCCCACCGCACATTGCCACGCAATGAACCGAAGTCAATACTCCGATTCCAAAGAGCACTCCGTAACTCATGCCTTCTTTCGCTTCGGGAAATTGGCTAAAATAAGTTAAGAGACCGAATCGTTGCGCAAAGAGATAGAGGATCATCAGCACAAGCCCGATCGAAATCAGATCCATCCACTGGTTCTTCGAAGCATCGACACTGACATCGGAGGAATGGATTTGATAACCCATTTTCGAAAGCATGCGATCGATTTCTTTCAAGCGGATCGTATCGGTGCTGAAGGTGACTTTTAAGGTTTGGTCGTTGTAATTCGCTTTCGCGCTCAAAATGCCATCCGTTTTCTTAAGTTTACTTTCGATACGGTTTTCGCATCCGACACAGGTCATACCTTCGACCCGAAGGATCATTCTCTCGAACTTTGCCAATCGCTTTCTCCCTTCGTTTTATCTATTTACTTCAAGTTAAATGGTTTTAACAGTTTTTGTACTTCGATTTCGTTATCGTTTTCATCCATGACTTTGACGGTACCGTAAACCCATCCTTCGATGTTTTCAACATCGACGCCCGCATCGATGAATTGTTGGGGATCCAGGATAAAGACGATGTCTTTGTCATTGGTAGATAGATCTTTCGCCCATTCGAATTTGTTTCCGTTACCCAGATCGATCCCGTAGTGACCCATCGCTTCATGGTAGCCTAAGGTTGAACGGCTGACACGGATCAGTTCTTTCATGGAAGCATCGGCGGTCTTTGAGGCATCGGCTGAGAACTTTGTTTCACCCAAGGATTGACCAACCATGATCATCCCATCGACAATCGTACCTGCAGGAAGTTTGGTAACATCCAAACCGGCATCGATGAAAGGTTGTACGTCCGTCTTCAACATCACGTCATGCGGTGCGGAAACGCTGAAATCATAGCTAAACAAGAAAGTGGCGGATTGGTCCGGCGCGATGAGCGTCCATCCTTTAAAGGCGTCGTCGGATTCTATGTCCGCGACTTTGGTGACTTCAGTGAAGGAAGTCGCGGCGAACTTGGCGACGACATCCGTTTGCGTACAGGCGGAGAGAGTAAGTAAGGCTGCACCGGCAACCGCGAATACAAGTTGTTTTTTCATGTTGGTTTTCCCTTTTCCATTTCGATTCATGGTCAAAGTTTACCAAAGGCTTGTGGAGAAGTTATGGAGATGTGTTTAGTAATTCGGATGGAACGTACCCTTTTCTTTAAGATACGCGTCGAAGAATCTAAGAATCAACTCGTTGGTCGTTTCGATGCATTCGCGCGGGTCGACGGTCGCTTTCGAACTGCTTCCCGATACGCCTGACAACAGATCCGACAAAATCGGGGAGAACAAGGGTAAATCGGTATAGCTCATATGGTTACTTCCGTCGATCGTGACTTCAAAAGCGTTATCGGAAGTTTTCGATATTTCCTTATTCGGGTAAATAAACTCGGGGTAAGCATCGATATGATTTTGCACGTCTTGGGAGTAAAAGTTCAGGATTGCGATCGGGTACGGTGTTGGATTGAGAATCGGTTGATCTTTTTCAAGTCCAACATATTCGCCAAGCATGGTCCCGTCGAGATTGACGACCGCATCGATGTCCTGACGAGTTCTGCCTAACTGCGCACTGGCGGCACCTCCGAGGGAGTGACCAAACAATCCGATCTTGCTCGGATCGATCTTATCGAAGACAATATCGGCTTGCTGATCGATGGCTTTTTCTTTGATGAAGTCAAGGACAAACGCAATGTCCGAAGTTCTAACATCTAACCACTTCTTATAGATCGCCAGTTCTTCTTCAGGAGTATAAACCTCTTGATTGGCTTGGATGACTTCGTTTTTAAATGCATCGCTACCGAGCGTGAATTTCCCTTCAACATCGATCGTCGCAGCCGCATGATAGGGATGATCGATAGCGCAGACGACGTATCCGTTGCTTGCCAGGTTTTCGTAGGTCGAGGTATTACTCATACGGACACCGAACGCCCCATGCGAGAAGAGTGTTAGCGGAACTTTCGTCGATGCGTTTTCCGGGTACCAACATTCAAACGTGACAGCGCGGAATTCTCCGGTGTTCGTGAAGGTTTCGATTTGGGAAGGATTCGTTTCTGTGAACGTCTGCGTCTTTACGGTAAGGTTACCGGTTTTTGCGGGGAGTTTGTATTGCGGAAACATGAGTGCCGGTATCAGTGCGATCGAAATCATCAACCAAATCCCTATGCCTTGAAAGATTCTTTTCAACGGACGAAACGGCATTATTGGTTTCTTTGAGTTTAATTTTATGAGACCAAGAATTGCCAAGATCGAAAGTAGCATCGCCAACGCATACCAGCGAAAGCTCCATTGGAGTGTTGAAATAAGCAAAAGCGAAATAAACAGAATGAATGCGCTGATCCGCATCCAGGCGCGTAACCGGACTTGATTGTCTTTTGTGTAGAAGCAATACGATGTGAATGCGATTTCCAAGAGTAAGGTAAATACGATCAGTGTTAATGCCATAAGGACATCCTCCGTTTCGGTGATGTCCTTAGAATAACCAATTGATTTTATCTCGTAAATCGATTTTCGGTAAGCGGTCAAAACGATGATGCAAGGTGTGATTTTCGTAAGGTAAGATGCATCAAGTAATCAATCTATTCATCGGATCGATTGAAGTCTTTGAGTTTCTCGTTGATCCTCGTTGCGGTGTTGACATCGTTGCGATAAGCGACCAAACGAACCAGTAAATAGATTACACCGATTTGTAGAGCGAAACCGACATAAGCGGGAAACCCGCTGACAATCTTTGCGTAGGTCGCAAAAAGCAGGACTGCAGTTTCCAATAAAACAAAGTGAAGCAACATACGGAAACGTTGTTGGGATTCGGTTAATTCTTTGCGACTCCAAAAGACAAGGCTCGGTAAGTCTCCGACCCAAGCGAACGTCATCGCCAGTTGGATGTACTGTTTATTGATATTGGTATCGGGGGTAAAAAGGATTGTCCCGAACATCAGGATTCCGAAAATGATGAAGTAATCCGTAATGAGTTTAAGTACTCTTTCTTTGGTTATCATGGTTTCCCCCTAGATCCCTAACATTTGTTTGACGACCGGGACATATTGTCTTGAGATCACTACCGTTTCGCCGTTTTCCAACTTTGCCTCAAACCGTCCGCTAATCGACGGGATGACACAGGATATCTTTGTGAGATTGAGGATGACCGATTTGGATGCTCGGAAAAACCGCTTGCCGCCGTAGAGTTCTTCAAGTTCATAGAGTTTCTGTTTTGACTCATAGTCCTTATCCTTACAATAGATAAACACTTTATTGTCGACGGATTCGAAATAGTAGATATCTTTGGGTTGAATCCGATAGATTCCCTCGCCGCTATATCCAAGCAACACATCGGTTTTTGTTTTGAATCGGTTGATCCATTCTAAAACCTCGTCATTGACTTCATGGCACTTGATGACGATTTCTTCTTCTGATTCGACTCCGATCTTCTCAATCGTTAATTTCATATTTCTCCCCCAAGTTCCGTTTGTCTTGTATGATGCTATCGTCTCGTTGATCGATTATTAATCGTCGAATCCGAAGAGTTCAACAACAAGTTCCGCAAAGACTCGGTAAGATTCCTCAATAAAATCCGGATCCCCGCCAAGTTTAACCACCTTCAATAAGCGTATTTCGCTATCTTGAGGTTTCAATCGAAATCGTCGGATCCACTCGATCGAACGTTTGCGACTCGGGAAGTAAATCCGATTGATCGCAAAGAGCGCTTGAAGGAAATGATCGAGCGCGATTTCCATGGCAAAGTGATAAAACAACACATCCTTGCGCTGTACGGCGCGTATTAAATCTTCGGTGTCTTCGAGCGCTTCCAAGTGGTAATGGATCATTTTTCTCGCAAGCTCGTCAGGATAGTTCGCAAACCGATTCTTCAGACTCGTCAAGAATCCATTCTTATCGAATTGGATTCTTAGATCACGAAACATAGCGCAACGAGCGATGGGATAGTATTCATTGTCCAATCTGTCCGGATAGTTTCCTGAAAGAATCTCTTCGATATCTTCGAGGGTTTCATCGATCGTGAAATACATCATCCACGTTTCGATACCATCGAGGGTCGCAAAATCTCCCACGCCCCAATGACCTTTCTCAAAAACACCAATTCTTGTATTTTGAATGGCATCTGTGAGTTCTTTGGTTACTTTCTGTCGACTTTCTTCGTTCGGAATGATATCGCAATAGATGAAAATGTCGATGTCCCCTTCTTCCGGGGTCCAGGTTTGCGGCGCTTTTCCGCTGATTCCGATGGCTGAAACTTCGTCAAGTTCACAGAGTTTCTCTATGAGTCGGTCTAGTTTTCGTGGCGTGGTTTGATTCATTCGATTTCCCCCGATTCGATTTCGACTCTTACGCGATTATCATTATTGTATCATACTCATTCATCAGGATTTTGACGAGTTCGCACATGGTTTCCCAATAAATGACACTATAAATACGATTTACTTACCTTCGGGTAACCATATTGATTCCGTGTTCTTTCAATCATCGAGAATGTTTGGTCATCGAAAACCCCTCGATTTCTTGAGTATGATATATTATAGCGGAATGATCACGGAGGTTTTATGATCCAACTCGCCCTAAAACAACTTCAGACCCGTAAATATCTACTTCAAGGATTTGGTTTCTTCGCATTCTTTATGTTGATTTACACGATGGTCGACGGATTCAACCTAAGTTATGCGCAAATGTCTCAGACTTATGGAACATCCTTGGTCGTCGTCAATATTTCGTTAAACGTTGTGATGGCTTTCCTTTCCGCTTTATTGATGAATCTCAGTACGATCATGGTTAATCTTAAAGGCAAAGAAAGCGTTGGATCCAATTTGGGATTTATTTCCGTCCTCTTCGGGATCTTGACCTACGGTTGTACGCCTTGCGTCATCGCATTCTTCGCGAATCTAGGCATTGCGTTTTCGGTCATCGCGCTTCCCTTGGCCGGTCTTCCGTATAAGTTTATTTCACTGGTACTTATTTTGTTGGGGATCGGGATTACCTTGTGGGAAATCGAAAAAGGAAAATGTAAAGTTCGATATACGACGCAATAACCATACAAAAACACCGCGGACAATTCAATTGTCTGCGGCGTTTTTTTAGTCGTCGATTGAAATACCGATCCCGATCAAACCCGGTCCGGTATGGACACCAAGCGCCGGAGAAACTTGGCCGAAATAGACTTGCTTCACGTTGGCTAGATGATTTAACACATCTTCTTTGAGCACGGTGATTTCACTAAAGGCATCTCCATGTGAGAATCCGATACTGATGTTTGTGGCACCGTCGGCGAAGTCATATACTAACTCTTGAAGTCGGCGTAAAGATGCTTTTCTTCCGCGTGTTTTCGTGACGGTGGTATAGATTCCGTCTTCGTTGCATGTGATGATCGGTTTGAGGTCAAACGTTGTCCCTAATAAGGCGGTGACTTTTCCGATGCGTCCGCCTTTCTTCAGATATTCAAGGGTCGAAAGAACGAAGAAGACTTTGGTTTTTTTCGTGCTTGCTTCGACTTTTTCGATCAGTTCGCTAAAGGATACACCTTCTCTAACAAGACGTGCCGCCTTCATGACACTGAGTCCGCTTCCGATTCCGATGTTTTTGGTATCAACCACATGAAACGGAATTGCGCTTTCCTGTGCCATCAATCGGATGAAATTACATGTGCCGGAGAGCCCGGAAGAGAGGACGACCGCCAAGATATGTGTGTAACCTTCGCTTTTGATCCGGTTGAGGATTTCATCGACGATTTCCCCTTTTGGAAGCGAGGTTGAAGGCACTTCGATGGGCAGACGATCGTAAACGGATTGGGCATCGATGTCGACCCCGTCCGAATACGTACGATTTTCGTATATGACTTGTAGGGGTAATACGAAGATTCCATATTCTTTTGCCCAATCCGCAGGCACATCACTCCCGGAATCCGTAAGAATCGCTATTTTTTCATTCATGGTTGGTTTCTCCTTGTTTGTTGAACTGAATCAGAGCTTTCGCATGGCGCTGTGTCGCAAAACTCAGCGCGGCGAACTTCATGATTTTGTTGGCGTCGCTGATTTCACCTTCGATAAGAGCGATGGGTTCCTTTTGTCCGCTTTGTGTTTCCACAAGTCGGATCGCACTTTCGATTTCGATCGTAAATAAGTTATATGCGTTCTTTAAGCCGAGTACATTCGTCTCGATCAAAATCCCTTCACGGATCTGCGCGATCTCAAATACATCCTTTAGCACCGCAATCGCGAAGATAAAGGCCACATGCAATCGACTGTAGCGTTTTCCTTTGGTAGGCGGTATCAGTTTCAGTTTAACGTAATTATTGATCATCGACGCCGTGATGGGCTTTACGGACAAAGGCGCCAAATAACGATCTGTCAAACTCAGGACTTGATCCATATAAAGATCAAGATCCGGAAGCTCTTCCCACCGTGGAAGAAGATTCGTTTTTACGTGGTTTGATGTTTCCATGAATCAAGAATAATATAGTTATTGGTATTAGTCAATATGGTTATGATAACTATATTTATATTTAGGAGGAAAATAAAAAGGCATCCTCATTGTTAAGGACACCCGTTCGTATTTTTAGATAAACTGAATCTTGTTATCTACATACAAAGTACGATAAACAATGATTTTTTAGCGATGTGTTCTCAGAGTGCGAAAACGCTTAGCGTTCAATAGACTGATGGCAGGGATTAACGTGATCATAAACTCGGTCGAAAATCCAACGATCAACCACGTCTGCAAGGTCGTCGGCCATGGGATAAGGATCGTGATGACGACGCGGCAGAACCAAGTGAAAACAAAGAAGAAGTAAAAGGAAATGATCTCCGGCGAACCTTCATAGATCCGTTGGCGAAATCGTAAAAGCAACAAGCTTAATCCGGTCAGCAAGAGTGAGAAGAAGAAGTTGATATAATCGATGGATGCCAAGATCTCTTTTGGAGCGTTTGGGATGTAGGAATACCAAGCGAAGGCATACGGCGCGAAGAAATGAAGGATTCCGACGATGGTACTGATAACCAGTCCAAGCGTTAAGATAAGACGGATGCGATTTTTCATCGAATTCTCCCCCAAACTCAGAACAAGAACCATTCTTTTGAGTTGATGTCAGTCCATATGAGGTTCTATTGGTTTTGAACTTTTAGATGGATACCTTTAAAATTATCGCACTTCTGGTTTTCGCTGTCCATTTCATATACGGTCCAATCAACAAAATACCTTTATTTTATGCATATATTAAGCAGACTATTCCTACTAAGTATACCCAAAATAAAAGAAACCGTTGCTTGAGATAAATTCAAACAACGGTTCCAGTTAATGTATAAAAAGAGTGACGGCCCTGTATTACGGTTGCATTGCTCCGAAGAGTACCAACCATGCCAAGATCGATTTCGCGGCTAAACTTAATACGATGTACGTACGTTCGCCATAGAGATAGTTTTTCCATTTCCCGATTCTCTTGTATTGGAGAATCATGTTGATCGGGAAGGTGTTAAACGCGACGAAGTAGGTTCCGACGATTGCCCAGACAAACCACGGAACATTTTCTAGGTTCCCGGTACCGGTCATATAAAGGACGATTGCGATCCACGGTGCGATTCCGGCGACAGAACCCCAAATGAACGGACCCCAATTGACTTTCTTCTTTTCGCTTCCCGCATTCAAGAGTTCCATATCCAATCCAAACAAGTTCATCGCCGCATTGACTAAGAAAATCAATGTTAGCGAAGCGATGTCATAAATACCGAATAACGTTGCGATCAGAACGATCATGACTGAGGAACTTAGCGCATACTCAAACCAACGGAATTGATTGACGCCACGTTTGAGATCCGCAAAGTATTTCTTACTGTTTAGATAAATCAACCCGTGAGCGACTGCAGAAATGAGTAAGAAACTAGCAACCAATATCCCGAACGGTAACGTAAACAAATCTTTTTTGTCTAAAACTAACGTGCGTGTTACTTCATCAAATCGCTGGTAGTTTTGTGTGATGACCGGTTGGAATTCCGCGATTTTCTGAATGACGGTTGTCGCCAAAAATAGCATCGCGATCCCTTGAATGAAATGAAAAAATCCCATAACTAAGTTAAATTTCTTGAGTTTAAGTAATTCGTTTTCCATGATTTTTCTCCCCTTTGTGAGTACATGCATGCATCTTAGCATCTTCACTTTTTGTTTTCTATATTTACGCTCTAAACGATGGGCAACATGCGAATCTACACCAAAATCTGCGCGAGAAATCGATATTTTCGCGACTGTTTCTTTAAATTTGTTTGGGAGTCGAGTGTAAGAATAACGAGAGATATGAGGTTCTAGTTCCAAATGAATCACTTTACGTTTGAACTTCATCAACTTATTCATTTCATCAACCAGCGGTTACAGTCCAATGTGTAAACCTAAAAAAAAAACGTCATAAATTGCTTAAAATCCACGTATTTTTGATTCGCAACCAACCGTTGCGCGCTTTCAATCCGTACATGGTAGATGGTATAGTGGATGTTGGCTAAGATAAGTGTATAAACAAGGGAGATACTTCATGAACATCGCGAATAAGATTTAGTCTTTACGAAAAGAACACAACCTAACGCAAGAAAACCTGGCAGATCAACTCAACGTTTCTCGACAAGCATTATCGAAGTGGGAGCTTGGGATTTCAACACCTGAAGCAGATAAAATCGTCCAGATAAGCGAGTACTTTAACGTATCCACGGATTATTTACTTAAAGACACGCTCGAGAATGATCACCCCTCCATAAAAAGACAATTCAGCTCCCGATCATTGATTATCATATCAACAGCCATCGTTTTGATCGGACTCGTCTTCATGATTGCGGTTTGGGAGTATGCATATCTGGGATTTATCATCCAGATTGTTGGGGTCGCCACATTTGAGTTATTGATATGTCGACAACCGAAACCCGAACAAAAATTCATTCACTCTGTATTCTATGGCATAAATTTATGGTTAATCATATTTGTGCCCTATATCCTTTTATTTCGACGAATGGAGAAATTTATCCTTCTACTTATCCCGATCAAGAATGAGTTAACTCAATATTTGTTTATGTTTGGAAGTTATTTCGCATTATGTATATTGATTACAGTGGTTATTTATACTATCAATAAAAAGAAATAGTAATAGTAAAGATATACTATAAATCATTGTGTTTTATTTAGTCTTATTCTTTCCAAACTTATTACCAATATTTTGGACTATACTCTTTGTAGCGTCAATGGCTCCATCGGATATTCCTTTTGATACATCATGGGTAACTTTCCCCAATTTATCTATCATCTCCTGTTTGTCATTTTCTATTTTACTATGTAGAGATTTGCTTTCCGAAATGACATCATCATTAACAAAATAGATCCAAACACGTTCACCAGTTTTCAATTTCGTGCCAGTTTTCTTATCATTGGGATAAGTAATTCTGGTAACCTGACCATCGACCTTATTAGCAAAACTTGCTCTCGGCTTTTCTAACTTCTCGGTAATTTTCAGCCCAAGATCTTCAAGATCTTGACGTGCTTCATATATATTAAGCCCAATTACATTCGGCACTTTAAATTCATGTATAATATTGCCCAACAAGTTTTTACTCATATCAACAATTTCCTGAGTAAGATAATAAACTTTGACTGGTGTTCCAGGATTGACTCGTGTTCCAAACCTAGGTTCGGAGTGCATTACTTCGTTTTCACTTTCATCAGCGTAAGCAATATTTGGATTAGCGATTGCCTTTGTAGGAATCAAATGAAGATCTTCCTTTAGAATTCTTAGTGCTTCATCAATATGAACATCTTTTAGATCAGGGATTTTGACCTGATTCTTCTTTTGCTCATAAATATCTGAACCAATCTTCACGCCAAGATTTAATACATCTGGAGCCATAATCTCTGCAACAATCTTCCCACCCTTAACTAGTCCTTTTTTCCAACCCACTCTTAGAGTCCTCCACTTTCTTAGTGTATTTTATGTTAACAAATCTATTAAATTAATATTATCATTATAGTGACCAATTAGGGGAGAATCTCACATTCTTTCATCAAATATTGATGCTTACGTTAATAATGAATCACACCACCCAAAACCTCTTTTAGCTATTGTTTGTTTTTATGGTACTGAGACTTGTAGAATCTCAAATTGATTTATTACAAAAAAACCGATCATGGGGAATCGGTTCGTGCACCAAATTTATGGTGGAGGTGAGGGGAGTCGAACCCCTGTCCAAATTGTGCTTCACATTCAAGCATCTACAGTTTATTCCGCTTCTGATAATCGAACCTTAGCGAACGGACGAACTTGGTTCGATGTGCCCGAATGGATTGTCGGAGATCTTCGTACGGACGACTGGATCCCGTATTCCTCGTTTCTGATGTCTAGCCCAAGCCCAAGGACGAACCCGGGGAGACACGCTGAAGTCTAGTTTAGACTAATTAAGCAGCGAAAGCGTAATTGTTGTTAGTTATTTGTTTTTTGGCGATTAGGTCGCCACACCACTGCAGCCTGAATCCAACAGCAACCTGTCGAAACCATGACACCCCCATGTGTGCGTCCATAGTATAGAATATCGGCGATGGACTGTCAATGAAATCGAAATACTTCAAGTGAGGGATATCAAGATGGGAAGATTTATACACAACTAATTCTGGTGATTCATCACATATATGCCAGTACCGCAAGTAGTGCGAGGGATAGTGCGTAAAAGTGATACCACTTACGTTTGGTTTTGATTAAGAGGAAAAGAATAATGGCAGTTACGAATCCCGCAAACAATAAGATTTGAGTTATGGATTGATAGTGATTGACGGAGAAGGTCACCAACAACGTTCCAGTGGAAGCGGTAAGGAACCCTGCTTTCAACCAATCTGGTAGTTTAAGTTTGTAGGCGATTAGACCGATAATGCCCCAAATAACACCGTAGCTTGCGCGGTATATGGAAACAAACCCATATCTACTTCCTTCATTGCCCATCGATTCTTGAAGCAAAAAGAACGAGACATACAGCACAAATGCGAATGCGATCAATAAGAATCCACTCAAAGTCACCTGAATCAATGGTTTTAATATCAAGGTCGTTTTCTTTGTGTTCACGGGGGTCTCTCCTTTTATTTACCTATTTATATAAGTTATTTCTATTCAATTGATATATCCTAACTTAAGTATACTCCAATCGAAACACGATGAATCGAAGATTACTGATCCTAAACAAACACAAAAAAAGCATTCCTTGCGGAATGCTCTTTGTCAGAAGAAGTAGCTTACTTAATTCCTTCGATCGCGGCTTTGATCTGCGCTTTGAACGCGGTCTTGTCGATCGTTCCTTTGGCGAACAGTTCATAAATCGGACCTAAGGTGCCCATACCGAAGTCGGACGGCATATCGTTTTGCCACCAGGCATAAGCTTTCCCGGCTTGGTTCCATTCCATGACGGCGGCGCTCAGCGGAGTGCTCGGTTTCAAGGTAACGCTGTTAAACGCAGGAACCATGTGGGCTTTGTTGACCATGTAGTCATGGCCTTCGGCGGATGCGGCGAGGTCATCCAAGAAGTCTCTGGCAACATCCGTCATCTTGGAGTCTTTGTTGATGACGTAGTAGGACGGGGCTCCGATGAAAATGGAATCGTTGCCTTCAGCCATCGTGGCGTGCGGCAAGTAACCCATTTCGAAATCGGAATCCGCATACGAGCTGTCGGTCCAGTTTCCTTGGTGTAAGAAAGCGGCTTTGCCATCGGCGAACGTTCCGACTTGGTCGTCATACGTTCCGGTGGTCAGGACGGATTTGTTGGCATATTTGAACAGTAATTCTGCCCAGTTGGCAAGTTGGTCTAAACGGTCCGCATCGACTTCTCCGTTATTGAGTTTTTCGATGACGGAATTGTCGGCATAATCCAAACCGGCGGAGAGATAACCGTTGAAATTATGCAATCCGGTAACCCAGTACATACCGCTGGCGGCAGCCATCGATACGACGGTGTAATCAGCCATGTTATTGGCATCATAGTAAGCTTGGACCTTTGCGAAAGCAGCATCGTATTCCGCTTGGGAAACATCTTTCAACGCTGCGATGTCGACGCCGGCAGCATCGAGGATCTTTTTATTGTAAGCCATGCCCCAACCTTCGACGGCAACCGGGAATCCGAAAACTTTTCCGTCGACTTTGAGTTCTAGTTCGGTGTTGTCGATCCAAGCGTCGCCTGTAAAGCTCAACATCTTGTCTTTGTAGATGTTGTAACCGCCCATACCTTCGATAACGAAGATGTCGGGTTGTTTTTCGGATTGGAATTCGGCTAAAATCTGAGTTCCGTATGCGCAGGTATCGCCACCACAGGTTTTGACTTCGACGGTTACGTCGTTTGCTTCGCCCCAGGCTTGAGCATACGTACTAAGAACTTCATCAATCTCAACTTTGTTTTGGTAAATAATCAGCGTCTTTTCTTCTTTCTTGGCACAAGCGGTCAATCCCGCGACCACCAAGAACGAAATCATCAGAATCACAAGCTTTTTCAATTTCATTTCCTCCTTTATTTGAAATAAATTGAATATGATTAATCAAGCGTTCTTGATTAATTCCGAGTGTTGACCTTCGACGAGAATGTCTTCGTCAAAGAGTCGAATGCGAATCGGTTTATCGGAAGTAACGGTGACCACGTGGTCTTTTACGTGAATCTTGATTTTACTTCCTTGATAGAGAATGCCGATCGAGATTTCCTTAAAATGATTTTGGTAAGCCGGAGCGATCCGCAATTGTTTCTCCAATCGTAAACCCAGTAATCCATAGATCAGAAGAAGATAGGTGCCGCCCATGTTCGCCATATGTAGTCCATGGCGGGTATGCCGCGTCGCGTCTGTCAGATCGATGTTCAACGAATCCTTGAAGAATTCGAGACCGAGTTCCTCCAAATTCAGATTGTAAGCGGCAATTCCGTAAATACATTTCGAAAGACTTGAATCATGTGTGGTACGGGCTAGGTAATAGTCGAACGTGTTGCGATACAGTTGATTGCGTTGAGCATCCAGAAGTACCATCGCCAAAACGGCGTCGGATTGTTTCAGAATTTGGTGTCGATAGATAAACAACGGATGATAGTAAAGCAACATCGGATGTTTGTCGCTTGGCACTTTACTGAGATCCAGATCATCCTTATCTAAGAAGGTCGCGTCTTGGGCGACTAGTTGTCTTTCTGAGTCGATGATCAAGTTCATCTTGTTGGCCGCGTTCATGAATTCCGCGATGATGCCGGATTTTACACCGACCTTTTCGAATACCGAATCGCTGACCGAGGTATGATGGACCGCATACTCAACCACATTTTCGAAATGGCGTTTCGCCATCGCGTTGGTATAGTAGTTGTCATTGACGATGGCGGTGTATTCATCCGGTCCTGTGACTACGTCCAAATGGAAGACATCATTTTTGAAGTGTCCGTAATCCAAGAGAAATAAGGCGGTCTCAAGTAGGATCTCAAACCCATATGAACTCATGAAAGCTTCATCCTGGGTCGCATTGTAATATTGCATCACTTCGTAGGCAACGTCGCTATTGATGTGGATCTGCGCACTCCCGGCAGGATAATAGGGGGATGCTTCGGTTCCGTTGATTGTCCGCCATGGGATTTTCACACCGCGATTGACACCGAGTTTTCGTGCTTCGCTGCGTGCTTCTTCCAAATGGTGATAACGATACAACAATAATCGTCTTCCTTTTTCCGGTTGGTTAAGGATGAAGTATGGCAACATGTAGATTTCGGTGTCCCAGAAATAATGCCCTTCATACCCTTCTCCGCTGATGCCTTTGGCGGCGATTTGGATTCGTTCATGTTCTCCACCGCTTGAATTGAGTTGATACAAGCTATAGTATAACGACTTCAAGCTTTCGTCATCGCTGAGGTCAATTTCGGTATGATCGAAGAAGTTTCTCGCGTGTTGCATCTGTTGCGAACGACAATCTTGATAGGACTTTAGACTCATAACCAACGCTTCGGTCGTCAATTTCTCTGAATTAGTCAACTCCGCATTGTAGATCTGATACTTCGTAAATGCGAAGACTTCATTGGGTGAAATATTGATATTGGATAACGCTTCGATTCCATCTTCAATCTCTCGGTACTCAAACGCTATATCGTGCGTGATCGCGACTTCGATTTCGAAGTGGCTCTCGACGGTTTGTGCTTGAAGACTTGCCCAATTCGCATACGCTTTACGATTCAAGAGTTTCAAATGTTTCTTCGCTTGACCGACGCGGGGATCATTATGCTTATCCGTCTTGATTTTCGGCATTCTCAATAACGACGTGAATCGCAAAGGTCCCTCATAGTTGACGCTTTCGATTTCAATATGGGTAACGATCAGATGTTTAGCGAATAATGAGACAAATTTCTCCTCTTTGAGGATGAAACGAAAGCCGCGTTTTGTTTCATAAGTTGCGGTACGTTGAGTTAAACCCTTTCCCATATCGAAGGTGCGCTCCAATGCGATCAATCTGGCATCGCTGAGATTTATACGCTCTTGATCGGTTTCAATCAACACAGTGGATGCATCGGGAAGATTGACGATCGTTTGCCCGGATTGGGGAAATTGGATCGAGTTCTCCTCGTAATGGTATGGAAAGAAGTTATAGAAGCCATTAATTAACGTTTGCGGATAATCATTGTCATTTCCGTAGCCTTCGAAGAAATGCCCGCGTGTTCCTAAAATTCCGTTAGCTATCGAAAAAATCGTCTCATCTGTCAGAAGTTCATCCATAGCGAGTCGTTGATCCCGACGAATCAACATCTCTTTTTGTTTAAGTGTCAGTGTCATAAATCTCCTTGTAGAATCTGCTCAAGCAGCGATCTGTCGAGTTCTGGAAAGGTTTTCACATGGATATCCGCTTTCAATAGGTTTTCCGGTCCGATGCCGATCGCAAACATCCCGGCACGTTTGATCGCTTCGACGCCAGATATCGCATCTTCGAATCCAATACATTGATTCGGAGTACAATCGAAATGTCTCATCGCATCCAGGAAAATATCAGGATTGGGTTTCCCAAGAAGATGCGCCGGATTGACAATATAGTCGAATTTTCCAGCGATCCCCAACTTATCCAACAAAACCGGTCCGTTTTGCGAAGCACTTCCCAAAGCGATCTTCACGTTTCTTGATTTTAGGAAGTCGAGGATTTCCGTAACTCCCGTAAGTAGCTTACTCGAATCAAACGCCATCACCGATTCTTGATATAAGCGGTTTTTCTCATCGGCCAAACGATGTTTGACAGTCTGGTCAAGTCCGATTTTGTAATGGTCCAACAGAGCGTTTAAGGAATCGATTCGCGATACCCCTTTGGTCTTCTGTTCGAGTAACGGATCGATTTCGATCGCGAAATGATTCTTGAAGATCGCTCTCCAGGCATTGAAATGCTCATCCGTCGTACTCGTCAACACGCCATCCAAATCGAAGATCGCTAGTTTGATCATGTCTATTTGATCGCTCCGGATGTCATACCTTTGATAATGTGTTTCTGTGCGAATAGGAAGAGAATGAATACCGGTAATGCGGCCATCAGCACGCTTGTTAAAATCAATGCCCATTCTTTATCGTAGAATCCCGCCAAGTTCGCTACGGATAGCGGTAAGGTCTTGACATCCCCGCCAAGTCCGATGATTAACACCGGCAGCAGGTAGTCGTTCCAAATCCACATACCGTTCAAAACAAGCATCGTGACGAAGACCGGACGAAGGATCGGGAAGACGATTTTAAAGAAAACTTGAGGTTTTGTACATCCGTCGATGATCGCCGCTTCTTCGATATCCAGTGGAATCGATTTTATGAAGCCGTGAAACATGAATATGCTTAATGGCGTCCCAAACCCAATATAAGCTAGAATTACGCCATAATAGGTGTCTTTGAAAGGGATACCGGTGACTTGACGCAATGTTTCCAACAATCTAACCAACGGCAACATAACGACTTGAAACGGAATAACCATGCCCGCTAAGAAGAACATGAAGATCCAGAAAGAATATTTACGTTTCGTCCTGACCAACATCCAAGCTGCCATCGCGCTTAACACACCGATCGAAATCAGACTTGCGGTCGTGATGATTACCGAATTGAAGAATGCGGTGAGGTAATCGATATTGTCACGCGTCATGATTTCTTGGACGTTACGTACCAGATTCATCCAATCGGTCGGTAAACTTAACGGTGTGCGAATGATTTCAGATGCGTTTTTCGCAGCGTTGATGATGACGAGAACCAGCGGGGTAAAAAAGACAAGCATCAACAAGAAACCTAAGAGTTCCAACGCATGGATCGCTTTGAAACGAAATTTGGGGCGATTGGTTTTCATAGTTGGATCTCCCGACGTTTATTGTAGTAGACCTGCAAAAGTGAAATGACCAAGAGGAAGATGAAGAAGACGATTGCCTTGGCTTGACCAACCCCAAGTTGATATTGCGTGAACGCTTCTTGATAAATATTGAGCGCGATCAAATTGGAGGATTGAACGACCGGAAGTGCCGACATGCCGAGTATCTTGCCCAACCACGCCGGGAAAAGCGTCCCCGGTCCCCCATTGGTAAGACTTAGAACCGTGTCGTATTGTTTAAACGATGTCGTCAAGGTCAGAAACATCGAAACGGTAAACGCTTGGGCGACCAACGGGAAGATAATCAAACGTAACCGTTGAAAGGCGTTGGCTCCATCGATCTTACTTGCTTCGACCAAATCTTGCGGAACATTCTGCAAAGCTGCGACGTATATCATCATGATGTAACCGGCATACTGCCATGTCACGACGATAATCAGCCCGATCATCGCCGTTTCTCCGTTAACCAGGATACTCGTCGCAAAGGCCGGTCCGAGGCTCGTTACCGCACGGTTGAAGATAAACTGCCAGATATACCCCAAGACCAATCCGCCGATCAAGTTCGGCAAGAAGAATCCTGCCCGATAGAGATTTCTAAGTTTCAAGTTTTGTGTAACCAACAAAGCGAGGAAGAAAGCCGCCGCATTGATGAACAGGATGTTCAATACGGAATAAAGGATGGTTCGATAGAGCGAATATGCGAAACGATAATCAGTGAAAATCGTTTGGTAATTTCGAAGACCGATAAAAATCTCGTTTCCGGTATTCAGTCCATCCCAGTTTGTCAGAGAAAGAATGATCCCATGGAGGAAAGAGTACATAACAAATAAACTGAAAGCGCTCAGGGATGGCAAGACGAAGTAAGAGAATACGCGGTTGTGTTGCGCCTCCGCGGAATCTCCCAGCCACTTATTGACCAAAAACGCTCTCAACGGTCCGCGTTTCTTCGTAATATCGTGCGCATAGATGTTTTTCTTAAACAAGCGCGCAATCGTGGCGATTAGCCCGACGAAAGGAGCAAGAAAGAACATTCCGAAGGAGATTAACGCGAATAAGATTTTGTGAGCGGGTTTGACCATAACTGAGCCTTTCTGTTCTTTGTGGAAAGGTTTCCACACGATACTCATAGAATAAGGTTTCCGATGATCAAGAAACCTGAATTGGGTGAGATGACTTTTCTTTTGGCTACATTAAGTATGCCATGGACTGTAAGCGCTGTCAAGATTGGACTTCACCTTTGAACTTAATTCGATCGTAAAAAAAACGGCGTTACGCCGTTTCCCCATGAATGAATTCGATCGGAATAATCTTATCTTTCCCCGCATCCCCGTTGATCAACAACAATACGTTTTCGACCAACGCCTGCGCGATCCGTTCGGGACTCTGGGAGATCGAAGTGATCGTCTTCCCCAGATTCGATGTTTCACGCCCTCCGTCAAATCCGATGACTTTGACATCGTTTGGAACATTGCGACCGACTTTTTCCAATCGCCGTACGACTTCGGCGGCAATGATATCGTTGTTGGTGAAGATGCCATCGACTTCGGGGTGATCGATTACCGTTTGGTAAACCGATTCGGGAATCGAATTGTAATCGCCTAAAGGATACTCGATATTGATGATGTTATCGATGCCGTGATGTTTCAGCTCTTCGATAAATCCGATTCTACGTTTCGCGACTTCCGTATTGACGACCGAGTGTTCGCCTTGCGCGTCATCGCCGATAAACATGAAGTGTCGACACTCTTTCTTCAATAAGTACTGCGCGGCTAAGACGCCGCCTTTATAATTATCGCTCGCAACGAAGGGAACTCCTTCGAATCTGCGGTCAAACGTAACGATCGGGAATCGCTTTTCTAAGTAGGGTTCGATATCATTGTTCGTTAGTAAGATTAACGCATCCACTCGGCTCCGCTTCAGCATTTCGATGTACGTAATCTCTTTTTCGATATGTTCGCTGGAGTTACACAACATCAACATATATCCGTTCCGGTACAATTCTTTTTCGACCGCGTCGATCAGTTCCCCGAAAAACAGGTGCGTGCTGTTCGGCAATAGAAACGCGACCAAGTTGTTTTTTTGAAGCGCCATGCTGCGG
Organism: uncultured Erysipelotrichaceae bacterium; assembly: GCA_942492825.1. Taxonomy (GTDB): domain Bacteria; phylum Bacillota_I; class Bacilli_A; order Erysipelotrichales; family Erysipelotrichaceae; genus GWE2-51-13. The sequence goes on from OW818635.1 coordinate 1,316,851, forward strand.
GCGATCTCATTGGATACAAAGCCGATCTCGCGAATGACACTTTCCACTTTTTCGCGGGTTTCCTTTTTCACATAACCGGAGTTGTTGACGACCCTGGAAACGGTCGCGATGCCGACTCCCGCTTTTTTTGCTACGTCGATGATGTTTGCCATTCAGAGATCATCCCTTCTTTGTTGTATTATACCATGGCATTCTTTTTGAGATAAGGTAAACCGAGGAATGCGAGGAATCTTGAGGATCAAATATCATCGTGAAAAGCGACGCAGACGGTTTCCGGCGCATACACATCTTTTTGAACTAAGGTAAGCATACCGGTTTCTCCGTTTCTTTCATATAATGTTAAATTGTCGGAATCAAGGTTCGCACACACCAAGAAGCGATTATCGGGTGAAAAAGCGAAGTCGCGGGGATGCTTGCCAAACGATGAGATCGTCTGGATCCGCACTAACATTCCTTTTTCATCGATTTTAAATACACTGATCGAATCGTGCCCTCTCTGTCCCGTATAAAGGAACATACCATCCCTGGAAATTCGGATCGCTGAAGCCCACTTGATATCGTCTTCCCCTTCAGGTAAAGTCAAGATCGATTCGATAAACCTAAGCCCAGAATCCTCATGATGCAGAACCAGTACTTCGCTACTGAGTTCGGTTAAGACATACAGGATCGGTAACTTTGGATGTACGACGAAGTGACGTGGTCCTTTCCCTTGTGTCACTTCGTAGGTGTACTTCAAAACATACTTCTGATTCTCAAGTATATAGGCATGGACTTTGTCCAATCCGAGATCGCATACGATCACTTCATCAAACATCGAAACGTAGTCAATACTATGGGCATGGGATCCTATCGGATACTGGATGCGCTGCATGTGTTGAACTTTGTTTAATTCGATCGAATAGATATCCACATTCCCGCCATGATAGTTCGCGGTGAAGAGTGTGTTTTCATTGGGATGCAGGCTGATATAACACGGGGCGACCGCTTCATCGAGATGACGATCGACTTCGTGCCCGTCACGAAAGAAAATTATGCCGCCTTGGTGATCGAATGCGACCGAGAATGTTTTTTCCTGCTCGACCGCAAGATACGTGGGCGTCGATACTTGAATGGCCAATCGTAAATCATGCAATCTTTTTAGATCCGGGTCCAACTCGATCGTATAGATCCCTTGGCTGATTCGTTTCGTATATGTTCCGAGTGTGATTTTCATGCGATACCTCTTAAACTTAGGATAGCATAAATCGTTATGTTTTTGGATAATCCCGAACGAATCCATTAAAACGGATGCGAAACCAATCATGACATCCTTTTCACAGACACAAGCATGGAGTATAATCAAAATATACACGTCATAAAATGTGACGAGGAGGTTTCTATGGAATTTCTCCCTTATATTCTGATCGGGCTTGTCGTGGTCATCGGTTTCTGGATGATGTCAGCCTACAACTCGCTTGTTTCTCTACGTAACCGTGTCGATGAAGCATTCTCCACCATGGATGTCTACATGGTGAAACGGTATGACTTGATTCCGAACTTGGTCGAAACCGTCAAAGGTTACGCCCGTCATGAAAGCGAAACTTTAGAAAAGGTCATCGCCGCCCGTAACGCTGCGCAAGGTTCGCGTACGTTGGAAGAAAAAGCGACCAACGAAGCGAGCTTCCAAGGCGCGTTGGGACGTTTGTTCGCGATTGCGGAAGCGTATCCGGATTTGAAGGCCAACGTCAATTTCTTGGAACTGCAGGGACAACTGAAAGTCGTTGAAGAAGATATCGCTCAATCGCGTAAGTACTATAATGGTTCGACTCGCGAATATAACACGACGACGGAACGTTTCCCCAATAATTTCGTCGCCAATATGTTCGGATTCAAACGTCGTCCGTTGTTTGAAGTAACGGATGAAGCGCAACGTCAGAACGTCAAGGTCCAGTTTTAAAAAAAGGGGAACAATGTTCCCCTTTCCCCTATAGGAGGGAATCATGAGAAAGCTACTTTTGGTTTTGTTTTCTTTCCTTTTGATGACGGTCGGATTGTACGCTTCGACGATTTCGACGCATGCGCTCGACGATGTCGTCATCCAGAACTTTACGATTGAAATGGTCGTGGATGAGAACGGCAAGATCGCGGTCGACCAGAAGCTGGACGTGATGTTTAACACCAGTCAACACGGAATCTACGCGGTCATCCCCGAAGATTACAACATGACCTGGACGATCGATGGACAAGAATATCAACGTTCGTATCATTTTCCGATTCGCGATGTGAATGTCATCGGAGATCCGGTGGCAGACCAATATACCGAGAACGGGAATGTCTACCTGCAAATCGGGGATGCGAATCAATATGTCAGCGGATTAAAGACCTACCACTACACCTATACGATGCAGATGCGGGATTTGGATCTCAATGGATTCCAGTCCTTCTATCTGAACTTGGTCGGACAATACTGGAGCGACAAGATCGAACATGTGGATTTTTCGATCACATTACCCAAAGGTTGGCCGGAAGAGATCTATTTCTATGGCGGTACAAGCGGGAGTGGAACTCCGCTTGATTTGAATACCACGATTACAGGGAACACTTTGACAGGATCGTATGATCAAGTGATTTCATACGGTAGCGCGTTGACTATCAAAGCTGATTTGCCGGATGGATACTTCGATTTTATCCCGGCGGCCGATTACAGCCTTCCAGCAATCCTGTTTATGTTATTGATGAGTGTGCTTGTCGTCTTGGCGTATTTCCGTTACGGACGCGATGAGAAACCGGTCGAGACGGTCGAATTCAATCCAATCCCGGGATTAAGCAGCGCACAAGTCGGATTTATCTTCGATGGATTCGTGGATTCGCGGGATGTCTTATCGTTGATTATCGAATGGGCCGCGAAGGGTTATTTAACCATTACCGAGACGGATCGAAGCGGTTTTACGTTGACGAAGTTGATGCCAATCCCCGATAAAGAGATTCGTTGTGAACGTTCGCTCTTCAACGCTTTGTTTTTGGGGCGTGACGAAGTTACCAACAAGCAACTGGAAAATACTTTCTATCAGCACATCCAGCATGCCCAGGCAGACATTCAGCGTCATTTCCAGGGAAATAAATCGCGCAATATTTACCGTAAGGATTCCACGCTTGCGAAGTTCGTTTTGGGATTCTTATCGATGCTTCCTCCCTATTTATTCTTCGTCGCGATCCTATATGTTAAAACCTACGATGCGGGTCTCTCGTTTGTGATGTCGATACCAATCTTAATATTGGGTACCGCGTTTACCATCTTGTTCTCGATCGCACGACAGAAGTGGATCTCGCTGCGCATCGGCGGTAAGATCGGATTTACAGTTCCGATGGTATTCTTAGCTTTCATTACAAGCATGTTTATGCTTGGATATTTCCTCTATGCCGGACGTGACCTCTTTAGCCTAATTATCCTGTTGGGATTGATGGCTTTGAATATCTTGTTGGTAAGTGTCATGGATAAGCGCACCAAACTTGGGACGGAGTACCTCGGACGCATCTTAGGGTTGAAAAACTTCATTCGTGTTGCGGAGAAAGACAAACTTGAGATGTTAGTCAAGGAAGATCCGGAGTACTTCTATAAAGTCTTACCGTATGCCTATGTATTGAATGTTTCGGATGTGTGGTCGAAGAAGTTCGAGTCGATCGCGATGGCGCAACCTTCGTGGTACGTTGGCCCCAACTCGATGAACTCTTACTTATTCATGCATAGTCTCAACCATACATTAGGTTCGATGAATCGTACGATGACCTCGACACCGCGTGGTAGCGGTGGCGGTAGTTTCGGCGGTGGTGGCGGTGGTGGCTTTAGCGGCGGCGGCTTCGGCGGCGGCGGCGGCGGTCACTGGTAAACAAATCATAACTACCGGCTTAGCCGGTAGTTTGACCTCGCCCTATAAGGGCTTGTTGCTGCCGTCCCTTTCGGGACGCCGAGGGCCTGACAGCCGCAGCCCTTCCTCAGCGGGCGCCTCATGGCGCCTTTTTACTGCTTTATTTTGCCTGGTCACCCGTAAACGGGTCAATATACTCCTTCAAGCTCATTTGATCATACATTTTGTCTTCTTGCAGTTGATTCGCTATGTAATCTCGGATTTTCTTCTCATTCTTCCCCACCGTGTCTACATAGTATCCACGTGCCCAAAACACGCGACTCCCATACTTGTATTTCAGATTCGCATGTCGTTCAAAAATCATCAGCGTACTCTTCCCCTTCAGATATCCCATGATTTGCGCCACGCTATACTTCGGCGGGATACTCACTAACATATGGATGTGATCCGGACATGCTTCCGTTTCCAGCAGCTCGATTCCTTTGCGCTCGCACAGCGTGCGCAAAATGATACCAATATCATTCTTCAACTTCCCATAGATCACCAGTCTTCGGTACTTCGGCGCAAATACCAGGTGGTATTTACATTTGTAGGTTGTGTGTGATAAACTTTGTGTGTCATTCATGATTGACTTCCTCCATGTTGATTGTTGTGCTGTCAGGCCCTTCAATCTTACCATGGAGGATTTTATTTGACTCACCGCTTAAGCTTTTTACATCCCCCTGTAGAACAGGGGGTTTACTCTTACAACGAAAGGATCGGAAGTTCCGATCCTTTTTTAACGTTTATCCTTCATGATTTTGTCGATCTCACGTTTCGCATCACGTTCTTTCGAAGCTTCACGTTTATCGTGTAAATCTTTACCTTCAGCCAATGCGATTTCCAGTTTCGCACGTCCATCTTTCAAATACATTTGTAAGGGAATGATGGTAAATCCTTTGAGTTTGACTTTTTTTTGTAGCTTCGCGATTTCAGCCTTATGCATTAATAACTTACGATCGCGTGTTTCTTCATGATTGAAGCGGTTTCCGAATTCATATTGCGCGATATACATCTCGCGGACAAAGGCTTCGCCGTTTTTGAATTCGATGTACGCATCCTTGAATTGGACGGATCCTTTACGGATCGACTTGATTTCGGTTCCGAGAAGAACCATCCCGGCTTCGAATCGTTCGACGATGAAATAATCATGGGTCGCTTTCCGATTAACGGATACGGTTTTTACGGCCACGTCCCGATCCCCCTTTGTGTGCGGTTGGCGTGGATTTATGCATTGTCCCTACCGGTGCCGTCGATTTGTGTTTCACTTCTTCGGCCAATTGGAAATCCACCGTCTTCTTTTCTTTGCTTGCCCCGGTTACTTTGATTTTCACCTTTTGGCCTAACACAAACATACGATGCGTTCTGGTACCGCGTAAACTGTAACCACGGGCATCGAATTCATAGTAGTCATCTGTTAACGTTTGGATGTGGACCAATCCTTCGACGGTGTTCTCCAACGCTACGAAGAATCCAAATCGCGTCACACCGCTGATGATGCCCATATGGGTTTCTCCAATATGATCCATCATGAACTCGGCTTTCTTCATGTTTTCGACTTCACGTTCGGCTTCGACCGCGTTTCGCTCGCCGGCCGAGGTTTCAAGCGCATAGGTATGCATCAGTTTCTCATCTTCGATCCGTGCGTTCTCATCCGGTAAGTTGAAATGGTACTTTCGCAACATACGATGTACGATCAAGTCCGGATAACGTCGTATTGGTGAGGTAAAGTGCAAGTATTCCTTTAGGGCCAATCCGAAGTGACCGATACATTGTGGGTCGTATTTCGCCTTCTGCATGCTTCTTAATAAAACCGTCGAAATGACATGGAATTCCGGCTTGTTTTCAAACTTCGTCAACAGACGTTGAAGTACGATCGGTTGGATGTTACTGAGATCTCCCCGTAAACGTTCCCCAAAGGGATTGAGGACTTTCGAGAACTCCTGCATCTTCGCTTTTTCCGGAATCTCATGTACCCGATAAAGTGCAGGGATCTCCAACCACTTCGTATGACGGGCTACGGTTTCGTTGGCCAAGACCATGAAGTCTTCGATGATCAGTTCGGCTTCGTCTTGAAACCGTGGACCGATCGCCAATACTTTTCCTTTTTCGTCGACTTTGAATTTCGATTCGATCGTTTCAAAGTTAATCGAACCGAGGCCTTCGCGTCGACTCCGAATCAGATCCGCAACTTCTTTCATCAAGTAAAACAAGTCTTTGACGTCTTTGTATCTTTCGGTGACTTCCTCATCACCTTTTAAAATCTTATTGACGTTGGTATAGGTCATCCGATGTTTCGATCGAATGTAGGACGGTACGATCTCATAGGATTCGACACTACCGTCTTTAGCGACCAACATGTCGCAGGTAAGGGTTAACCGTAAGACATCGGGATGTAAGGAACAAATGCCATTGGATAAGGCATGAGGCAACATCGGGACGACACGGTCGACCACATAGACGGAGGTCGTGCGTTGTTGTGCTTCTTTATCCAAAGGTGAGTATGCGGTCACATAATGACTGACATCCGCGATATGGACTTGTAAGCTGTACTTGTCGCCGACTCTGGCCAAACTGATCGCGTCATCCAAATCTTTCGCATCTTCCCCGTCGATCGTCACAACCACGCGATCGGTAAAATCGACGCGTTTTTCAAGTTCTTTCGCCTGTACTTCCATAGGTACCTTGGCGACTTGATCCATGACTTCTTTCGGGAAGTCCGGTTCGACGTTGTACTCGGCCAATACGGTCAAGACATCCATTCCGGGTTCATTCTTGTAACCCAATGTTTTCAGTAGTTTTACGATCAAGGGATCGCCATACTCGACGATCTGCGCGACCAAAATCGCACCTTCAGTGATATGGCTAAGATCGCTATCGATAAATTTGACGCCTTGACGGATACGCGGATCGTTGATGACGAAGTTGATTCCGGACGCGTCGCGTACTGCCTCCACGACCACTTGCGGAACCGAACGTTGGAGAACTTTGACAACGATGCCTTCGCTGCTTCCGTCATTGTATGTCTTGGGTTTTACCAAGACCGTGTCGTGATGCATCGCGTCTTTCAGATTGGATGAATGGATGTAGATGGATCCTTCCTCCAGATCCACAAAACCGAATCCTTTCGCATTGATACTGATGACACCTGTTTTCCATCCGGCATCGCTTGTACGTATGATTTTGTTTTGGCGTGTGCTGGTGATTTCACCATCTTCTTCTAACTCGCGGATCGCCTTAAAAAAGCGTTCGATATCGCTTGTTTCCTTGAGATCCATCATTGTGATCCATTGTTCGAGCAGATAGAGTGTCTGTCCGTTTTGTTCGAGTCGATCCAATATTCGTTGTTTGAGGTCCATAAGTATCCTCCCTCTTCATTTTATAATAAAAAAGGCCTGAGCGGCCGTTTTTATACGATTCTTACTAAAATCACTAGGACAAAGAACGAAATGCCCAGCACCAAGGTCAACCGGGAAATCGTCTTTTCCGGACCCCGTTCTTTCACGTTGGCGAACAGGTTCAACCCGCCGCTTCCGGAGAAAGCACTGCTTATGCCGTCGGACTTGCCGCTCTGTAGAAGTGATAATAGAATCAGTAGGACGGCGACCACCATCAGTACGATATCAAGCATCGGAATCCTCCTTTCAGTTTGCTTATATATTTTATCAGATAAGCAACTAAAAAACAACGACGTATTTTGACTGAGTCGACATTCGAGTCGAATCATTGAAAATGATCATAGTTTCGAGAAAAGAGCCAAAGCAATCGGAATGTCCGTGCCGGCATGAAATAATAAGGCGCTATATATATTTCCTGATTTTAACGTTAGGTGTCCCCAGATTAGCGAAAGTGGAGTGAGTATCATAAAAAACAGTAGGATATCCGATGTATACTCGACTCCGGTATGATGAAGGACAAACGGAAGAACCAAAACGAGATTCGCGATGGTTTTACCGTAGATCGGTTGAAGTTTGAATAGAAACAAAGATCGAAAGAGTAACTCTTCATTCAGTGCATTCGCAAAAACGAAAATTAAAAGTAACGGTGCCCATCCGACGATGCGTCCGTAAGTTAAGTCGACTGCCCCAAACATCCCTGCCAAAGGGATGGCGAGAATCAACGACACTAAAAAAGCAACGATACCAAACCTTAAGTTACTTTTCCCCATCGTTAATCCGATCGTCTTGAACGAACCCCCCGTGAACCTGTTTAAAATAACGATGACGAGGATGAGAATCACACTACTATCGAGTTTATCCAGTGTGATTCCCAAGGGTGTCAAGATAGGTATGTTCAGTTTTTCGAGAGCCCATGAGATCGTCGGAATATAGAGATCCAACGTCATCGCGATCATAGCGATCATATAGGCGATGAATATGGATCTGTATTCCCGAAACCTGACATTGCTTGAGCAAACCAAAATTAGAACTGCGAGGAATACGATCAAACCAAGCCTTACATAGGGATCAACATCAATTCCAAAGAGTGGTCGCATATGACTGAACACTACGAAAACCAACATTCCCACAAGGAAAAACACAAGCAAGAATATCCTTTTATGGATCGGTTTCATCGCATTCCTTCTTCCGCGAATCCTTAGAAAAACACTCCTTCGAGTTGAAGGAGTGTTCATAATTCAATTTACTTTACGTTGAAGAAAGCAGCTTTGCCCGGGAAAACCGCAACATCGCCCAATTCGTCTTCGATACGAAGCAACTGGTTGTATTTCGCGATTCTGTCCGTACGGCTCATCGAACCGGTCTTGATCTGTCCGGCGTTGAAGGCGACCGCGATATCCGCAATGGTCGTATCTTCGGTTTCGCCAGAACGGTGGGAGACGACGGTCGTGTAGTTGTTACGCTTGGCCATTTCCATCGCGTCGAAGGTTTCCGTCAAGGTACCGATTTGGTTGACTTTGATTAGGATCGAGTTGGTGATGCCTTTTTCAATGCCTTCCGCAAGGATTTTCGGGTTGGTGACGAAGAGATCGTCGCCGACGATTTGGATTTTCTTGCCCAACCGTTCGGTCATGAGTTTCCAGCCGTCCCAATCGGATTCGGCCAAGCCGTCTTCGATGGAAACGATCGGATATTTGCCGACCAAGTATTCGTAGTAGTCGACCATTTGTTCAGAAGTCTTGGTTTCTCCGGTGCTCTTCTTCCAAACATAGACTTTCTTTTCATCATCATAGAATTCGCTGGCTGCGGGATCCATCGCCAAGCAGATGTCGACACCCGGAACAAATCCGGCCGCCTTGATGGCTTCAACGATAACTTCCAACGGTTCTTCGTTGTTGGCGAGGTTCGGTGCGAAACCGCCTTCATCGCCAACGGACGTGACTTGACCTTTGGCTTTCAAGACTTTCTTTAAGGCATGGAAGGTTTCCGCACCCATGCGGATCGCTTCTTTAACCGAAGGCGCACCAACCGGCATGATCATGTATTCTTGGAAGTCGATCTTCGCATCGGAGTGGGCACCGCCGTTGATGACGTTCATCATCGGAACCGGCAAGGTCTTGGCGTTGAATCCGCCTAAGTATTTGTATAACGGCATATTGTAATAGTCGGCAGCGGCACGGGCGCAAGCCATCGAGACACCGAGGATGGCGTTGGCGCCAAGTCTGGATTTGTCATGGGTACCGTCGAGTTCGATCATCAGTTTATCGACACCGTTTTGATCGGTGACATCCATTCCGATGACTGCGTCGGCGATGATATCATTAACATTGGAAACCGCTTTTTCGACGCCTTTGCCTAAGAAACGGCTTTTGTCGCCGTCACGCAGTTCAAGCGCTTCGCGAACACCGGTAGAGGCGCCGCTCGGAACGATCGCACGGCCAAAGGCGCCGGAATCGGTGGTTACTTCTACTTCGACGGTAGGGTTGCCGCGGGAGTCAATGACTTCGCGCGCATAGACATCAATAATGATCGACATGTGTTTGTCCTCCTGGAATTACGCTTTCAGAGCGTCGATGATAGCTTTAAACGAATCGACTTTCAAGGAAGCGCCTCCGATGAGGGCTCCGTCGATATCGGCTTCCGCCATGTATTCACGGATATTGTCGGGTTTGACCGATCCGCCGTATTGGATACGTACTTTTTCGGAAACTTCCGGTCCGAAGTTCTTCTTCACTTCGTCACGGACGATCGCACAGGTGTTCTGGGCGATTTCCTTGGTTGCGTTCTTCCCGGTGCCGATAGCCCAAACGGGTTCATACGCGATGACCAACTTCGCAACATCTTCCCCGGCTAATCCGGCCAAGGCTGCGGCGGTCTGTGTGCGAACGACGGATTCCGTTTCGCTGTTTTCAAACTGTGCCAAGGTTTCACCGACACAGATGATCGGGGTAATCCCGTTCGCTACCAACTTCAATGCTTTTTTATTTACGGTTCCATTGGTTTCGCCGAAATAGGTACGACGTTCGGAATGTCCGATGATGCACCATTTCAACCCGACTTCCTTCAACATCGGGACGCTGACCTCACCGGTGAACGCTCCGCTGTCTTCAAAGTGAACGTTTTGCGCCGCGACGATCAGATTCTTCGCAGCCGCGACGGATTTTTCAAGCGCCAAAAACGGGGCGCCGACTCCGAAATCCGCATCGTCATGCAATAGCGGTTCGATCGCTTCTACGAAACTCTTTGCTTCGGCGATCGTCTTATTCATCTTCCAGTTCCCAACAATAATCGGTTTACGCATTTCTATTTCTCCTTGATGACGGCGATTCCAGGCAATTCTTTGCCTTCCATGAATTCAAGCGAGGCGCCGCCGCCGGTTGAAATGTGGGAGAATTTATCTTTGAATCCAAGTTGGATCGCGGCCGCAGCCGAATCCCCGCCGCCGATGACTGTCATCGCGCCCGGTAATTCCGAAATCGCGGTGCAAATCTCAAGCGTGCCTTTGGCAAACGGCTTCATTTCGAAAACGCCCATCGGTCCGTTCCAGACCACGGTTTTTGCGCCTAAGAGTTCTTTCTTGAAAAGCGCGATCGATTCCGGTCCGATATCCAAGCCCATGTAATCGGCCGGAATATGGTCGTTGTCGACGATTTTGGTATCCGCGTCTTCCGCAAACGCACTGGCGGCGACATGGTCTACCGGTAAAATAAGTTTTCCGTTAGAGCGTGCCAAGAAATCCTTCGCCATATCGATGCGGTCTTCTTCGACCAACGACTTCCCGATTTCCTTACCTTCCGCTTTGAGGAAAGTATAGGCCATCCCGCCGCCGATCAAGACTTTGTCGGCGATGGTCAGAAGGTTTTCGATGACTGCGATTTTGTCGGATACTTTCGCGCCGCCCAAGATCGCCACGAACGGACGAACCGGTTCATAAACAGCTTTGCCAAGCATATCGACTTCTTTTTCGACTAAGAATCCCAAGGCCGAAGGAAGGATCTCCGCGATCCCGACGGTCGAAGAATGGGCTCTGTGAACCGAACCGAAGGCATCCGTCACAAACAGATCCGCTAACGAAGCCCAGTATTTGCTGAGTTCCGGATCGTTCTTGCTTTCGCCTTTTTCATAACGCGTATTCTGAACAACGACGATTTCCCCGTCTTTCAACTCTGCAATCGCCGCTTCCAGCGTTGCGCCTTTGGTTTCGGGGACAAACGATACTTTGGTCTTAACCAATTCGCCTAAACGGGCGGCGACCGGCGCCATGTTGTTTTTGGCTTTGTCAGCCGCAGTTTGTTCGGGATCCTTGTGATCCACTTTACCCAAGTGCGACATGAGAATGATCCGTGCTCCCTGTTCAACCAGATAGTTGATGGTCGGCAAGGCTTGGACGATACGATTGTCGTCTTTGATTTTGCCTTCTTTGATCGGAACATTGAAATCGACACGAACGATGACGCGTTTGCCTTTTACAGAAAGGTCGCGTACTGTCAGTTTTGCCATATCTACATCCTCCTTGTAGTCATTCAGATTATAGCATTTTCGACTTATTGAAACAATGCTTTTGTATGGTTTTGTTAATGGTTTCACATTATCTTCATCACTTTTGTCACCAAATAAAAGAGCGTATCACTACGCTCTTTAACGGCTTTTTCGTTCGATCAGTTTGGCATATTCCCACGCCGACTTATTCCAACTGACATCTTTACGCATGGCTTGCTTCACTAACTTCTTCCAGTTCTCCGGATTACGATAGTACGTATCCAAAGCATACTTGAGAATGTGTTTGAAATCTTCCCGATTGAAGTGACCGAATGTAAATCCGGTACCCTTCGAGGTGAATTCGTTGTAAGGTTCGACCGTATCTTTCAATCCGCCGGTTTCGCGAACCAACGGCAAGGTTCCGTAACGCATGGCGATCAATTGCGAGATTCCGCACGGCTCGAAGGCCGACGGCATCAATAGCAGATCCGCCCCGGCATAAATGCGATGCGCCAATTCTTCATGGTATCCGCAATAGAACACGGCACGATGCGGATAACGGTATTCGATTTGACGAAGTTCATTTTCCGTCCAATTGTCCCCGGTACCAAGGATAACCAGTTGCATGTCCCAACCCATGATTTCATGCATGGTGTCCATCAACAACTGCACACCTTTTTGCGGGGTAAGACGACTGACCATTGCCACAAGCAACACATCGGGGTCTTGACGTAATCCAAGTTCGGCTTGAATCGCCTTTTTATTGGCGGCCTTCCCTTTTTCGACACCTCGAAGATCGTATGTCTTTGCCAAAGCGGTATCCGTTTCAGGATTCCACGCTTGCACGTCGATTCCGTTGACGATCCCGTAAAGATCGCGTTTGCGCATCCGCAGGACATCTTCCATGTGTTCGCCGAAATCCGGCGTCAGAATTTCCAATGCATACGTGTCGGAAACGGTCGTGACCACATCCGAATACAAGATTCCGGCTTTCATGAAGGAAATCATCCCTTCATGGAAACGCAAGGTTCCGTCATGATACATGGAATCGGAGATTCCGAAAAGAGAGCTCAGGATCCCAAAGGGGAAATTCCCTTGGAAAGCCAAGTTATGGATGGTATAAAGGGTCAATACTTGCGGAATGCGGTGTAAATAAAGAGTACGAGCAAGCAACGCGATGAATCCGGTATGCCAGTCGTGACAATGGAGTACATCGGTTTCGATATGTTTCTCTTCGATCGCTCGCAATACGGCGTGCTGGAAAAACGCGAAGCGTTCCCCGTCATCCGGATATCCATAATATCCGTCACGTTCGAAATAGCCGGCATGTTCCACCAAATAGTAGGTGACTTCACCGATCTTTTTGGTATATAAGGTTGCGACCGTATCCATCACACCCGCCTTGACGGGATACGTCGCGACTTTCGTCAACGTATGGTGTTGGGTGCGGGCGGTTTTCAGGTAGAGAGGTAAAATAACCGAGACTTCGAAGTCCAGTTCGGCGAGTTGTTGGGGAAGACTCCCCACCACATCCGCCAAACCTCCGGTTTTGACGAAAGGCAATCCTTCCGCCGCCACAAACAGAATCTTTTTCATAGGATCCTCACAGGGTATCCCGACGTTTGACGTAGATCAACTGTTCGGGAGTCCCGATCAATTCTTTCATATGCAAGATTTTTGCGTGCTTGTCGACGATACAATAGTTCAAGTGAGCGTTCTCGCTAATGAAAGCTCCGGGCAAGATGATACTGTTTTCGATGACCGCACCGGGTTTGACCACGACACCACGTCCCAAGACGGAGTTGTGGATCTCACCTTCAATGAAGCATCCGTTGGCGATGGTGGAAAACTTAACATCCGCTAACGGCGAGTATTGTGTCGGACAAGAATCATTGGTACGTGTGTTGAACGGCCATTTCGGATCGAAAAGCTCCGCAGCCTTCTCCCGACAAATCAGTTCCATATTCGCTTTGAAGTATTGATCGATGTTGTTAATGCAAGCGACATAGCCACGGTGGCTATATCCGATGATGTTCAAGGTGTTGATATTATCACCGATGATATCGGAGAGCGAATACATCGAGCTGGTTTTCTGTGCCAAACGGATCAAGTCGATGAACAGACTCTTACGCATGACATAGGTCCGCAACGATACATGGCGGTTTTTGTATTTTCCTTGGTTTTTTTCAAACTTCAGGATCCGTTTATCACGATCCAAGGTTAACGTGTTGATTCCGATAAACGCTTCTTTCGCGTTGTCGATCGTCTTGTAGACGACCGTGATGTCGGCTCCCGATTCAAGATGGGCATTGACCACGTCGTTGTAATCGATCTTGGTGACCATAAAACTCGGCGCGATCACAACATACGGATAATTCGCTTCTTCGATGAATTGCATGTTTTGCGTAAACGCGGTGATATCATGGTTGTAGATTTCCGAATAAATCGGTTCTTCCCCATTTAAAAGATGCAACTTCCCGCGTTTTGAATTGATACCGTACTGACGGCCGGTACCCAAGTGTTCAAAGACCGAACGCGGTTTGGATTTGACATAAACTTGGACATGTTTGATGCCCGAATTGGTCATATTGGATAAGACGAAGTCGATCAGCCGATAACGGCCGAGAAACGACAATGACGGCATCGGACGGAAATCCTGTAGCCCCGCGACATACGCGGATGTGTCATCGTAGTTGATGATTCCTAATGCGTTGCACATGGTGTCGCCCCCTTAATTATGGACATGACGATGGATCAATTCGATCTCCCCGTCACCCGCTTTGCCTACGTTGACATTCTCGTCGATTTCGACGTCGTCCGCGACGATGACGCGTTGGACGATCGCGTTCTTACGAACAACGACCCCCGGCATCAATACCGCGTCGATTACCTTCGCACCCTCTTCAACAACCACTCCGGTAAAGAGCACGGAATTCTCCACATGTCCATCAATGACGCAACCTTGGTTGATATATGCATTCTTGACGGTTCCATTTCTCCCGATAAATTGCGATGGCATGTGCTGATCTTCACTATAGATTTTCCAGCTCGGATCCGCCAAATCAAGTTCGGTGCCGCGATAAATCAAGTCCATGTTGGCTTCCCAAAGACTGTCGATTGTCCCGACATCTTTCCAATATCCTTTGAAGCGATACGCGAACATCCGTTTGTCGGCTTTCAAGCCGCCGGGGATGATATCTTTTCCGAAGTCATGATGCGAAGCATCGTTCTTCATATCGTCCACTAACGTTTTACGCAGATATTTCCAACTAAAGATATAAACGCCCATGGAAGCTAAGTTGCTTTTCGGATGTTTCGGCTTTTCATCGAATTCAAGAACACGATCGGTCTCATCGGTATTCATGATCCCAAAACGCGAAGCCTCTTTTAACGGAACTTCCAGAACGGCGATCGTCACATCGGCCAAACGTGCTTTATGGAAGGCCAGCATTTTCGCATAGTCCATCTTATAGATGTGGTCCCCCGAAAGAACCAAGACGTATTCCGGATCGTATTGGTCGAGGAAATCGATATTTTGCGTGATGGCATCCGCCGTCCCGCGATAGAGTCCGAACCCTTCGCTCTTTTCACGCGGTGGTAATACATAAATTCCCGAATCCTTGGCATCCAATCCCCATCTTGAGTCTTGGGCGACATAGGAATTCAATAAAACCGATTCATACTGAGTCAACACGCCGACGATGTCGATCCCCGAGTTGGCGCAATTGCTTAACGGAAAATCGACGATACGGTACTTCCCTCCGAAATAAACCGCGGGCTTGGCAACTTTGTTGGTAAGCTCAAGCAACCGTGACCCACGCCCGCCGGCTAGGATCATGGCCACCATCTGATGTTGGCGCATATTATTTCCCCTTTGCTTTTATATTTTTATTATACTCCATTTTCGCATTCGCAACCATCGTCAGTGCCAGGGTTGAGGCGAATTTTTCCGAATTTTGACGCGCAATTAACACAAAAGAAAAACGCGGATTTTATTTCCGCGTTCCTTGCATAAGTTTGTCGACAAGATTGACTAAGATGAATCCCAGGACAATGTTGACTTGGATCATGACCGTGCCTTTCACCAAGCGTGGCGCGACATTTAACCAAAACGGGATGCCGTACATGACTTGCAACCAGAACGGCGTCAAGATCAGATTGACGATCAATTCGACCCAGAGGATACTGATCGCCCAGTCCGTCAGTGCGAAGTTGTAGTTTCGATCCGCGAAATATTTGGCGATGATATTCAACATGAACACCATAAATCCGACCATCAACGTACTCAAGATAAAGATTCCGATCTTGGTGGAGGTCAGTACTTGAAGCGTGTCTTTGCCGACCTTCACTTCGTTAATCGAAACCACGAAAGCCATCGCGGTCAAATAAATGACTCCAAGCATAAGATGAGGAAGGTACTTAAATGATTTGATCTTCGACTTCGGCAGAAGCATCCACAAGGCGGGAATCATCGCGATCAATACTTTATTGAGGGTAAATCCGAAGAACGGTGCTCCGGCCGGTGCGATCACCACTTCCAGCACATCTTCGATCAGCCCGGCCACAAATGCCCAGGATGGTCCCAGGAAAATTCCGGTGATCATCAACGGAAGTTGCGAGAGTCCGATTTTCAAACTTGGGTAACCGAAAAGCGGAATCATGATCGAAAGCAGCGAAAGCACGACGGAAAGCATCACCATAAAAGCGGTAAATGTGATCGATCGGATTTCGAGTTTGAGCGGATTGAATCGGAACGTCAAATATCCGATGACAACCAAGGCCAAGACAGCCGCTACTTGTACATAAACACCCATGGAATCACTCCTTTCCAAGAAGTTGAGGCAAATAAGTTTTCCGAACGTCTGAGATGAAATAGAGCGAACCCGTAATCAGTAAACTTCCGGACTCCGCAAGACCATATCCGTAACGTAACGCTTCCATTGGATCAGTGATGATTTCGACCGGTAAGCCGGAAGCGAGATCTTCCGCTTTTGCGCCACGATAGAAGGCGAATTCGGTTACGATGATTTTATCACAAACCGTCAAGAGATTCTCGATCATTCCTTTGGCTTTCTTATCACGAAGCGCGGTAAAGACCGCGATGACGGGTTTCGGTAGAGATTGGATACTTGATAAGATGGCTTGGACTCCGTGTTCGTTATGCGCTCCGTCCAGAACGATGGTGGGGTTGCGATGGACGACTTCAAATCGGCCTTTCCAAATTGCTTTATACAGACCTTCCGTGATATCCGTATCGGTAATCACGTATTCTTCAGTTTCACGTAGTTTTAGGAGTGCTTCGATCGCCAATGAGGCGTTTTGAATTTGATAGAGCGCCGGACCTTTGAGACGGATCGTAAATCCTCGGTACGTAAAGGTCACCGCATCCGGTTCACTCAGGATCAACTTCGCAGATTGGGTAAAGTACATCGGACTTCGGTTGTTTTGACAAACTTCTTGAAAAACATCGATGCATTCTTGTTTGGTTTCTCCCGTAATCAAGGGAACACCGGGTTTAATGATCCCAGCTTTTTCGCCGGCGATCGCGCTTAATGTGTCACCTAAATATTCCATGTGGTCCATACCGATGTTGGTGATCAAGGATAACATCGGTGTAATCAGGTTGGTTGCGTCGAGTCGACCGCCTAAACCGACTTCATATAGAGCGATATCGACCTTGTTGTCGGCGAAATAGGCTGATGCGATCAGCATATCGATCTCGAACATCGTCAATCGATTGGACTCGATGATGTCATAGAAACGGTTGCCATAACGAAGTAAATCTTGGTCGCTGATGAAATGGTCATCGATGCGGATCCGATCGTTGTGGACTTCCAAGTGCGGTGAGGTGAAGGATCCGGTCTTGTATCCGGCGGTTTGAAATACGCTTCGCAAAAAGTTGGTCGTACTGCCTTTTCCGTTGGTCCCGGCAATGTGTACCGATCTGAGTTGAAGGTGGGGATTGTCGATCTGTTCGAGTGCGTCGCGAAGTCCGCTTAATCCGAATCTTCCCGATGACATTCTACCGGTCGTGTATTCGATGAATTGTTCGATGGTATTAAACATGCGTTTCGATCCTCCAATCGATCGGAGTCCGTCCATGTTGTTTTAGGAACGTGTTGGTTTGCGAGAATGGTTTGCTTCCGAAAAATCCCTGATAAGCGGATAGGGGGGAGGGGTGGGGCGAGCGTAACAACAAGTGTCGTGGATCGGTGATGATCTTCGCTTTTTCCTGTGCGTTTTTTCCCCATAAGATAAATACCAACGGGTGAGGATGGTGATTGCATATTTCAAGGATATGGTCGCTGAAAATTTCCCAGCCTTTGTCTTTGTGGGATAAGGGTTTTCCTTCTTCCACCGTCAACAAGGTATTCAAAAGTAGCACGCCTTGTTTGGCCCAAGGGACAAGATAACCGCTCTGAGCGGGTGGAATGCCAAGATCGGATTCCAGTTCCTTATAAATGTTTTGAAGACTTGGAGGCAATGGGACGCCGTTACGTACGGAGAAACAGCAGCCGTGCGCTTGGCCGAACTGATGATAGGGATCTTGGCCGAGAATCACGACGGAAAGATGTTGCAGGTCCGCGTGCGCGAATGCATCAAAGACTTGTTCTCGCGGAGGATAGATGGTGCGGGTCGCATAGGCTTCTTTGAGAAAAACACCTAACTTTTGAAAGTATTCTTGCTTGAATTCGTTCTTGAGAATGTCACTCCATGTGGTTTCCATCATCACACCCCCTTCAGCACTGCGGCTTCAACATCGCGTTTCTTATGATATGCCGTCGCATAGATCGACAGTCCAAGGGCGAACGAAGAAGCGACGATCACCGCAACCGTAAGAGCGGTTGCTTTGGGTAAAAACATCGCGAAGAGCAGGATCAAGGACATACCTAGGACACGGCCGAAGTTGATCGCTACCTCTTTGACGATCGTACGCCCAAGGATGCTTTCCTTTTCAACATAATCCTGCATCCCGTTCATGACGATAATCGAGAACGGGGTGGCGAAGAAAGGTAAGGCGATCGCGTTGGTGAGTCCGTAGAATAATGCGCCGAACAAGTTTGGGGACAAGACAAGTACGACGGTACTTAAGAAGACGAAGATCGATGAAATCTGATAGGATTTTAAGCGGTTATCTCGTCGGATCATTTTACCGGCGAAGTAATAAGCGATAATGCCGAGAACGGCGAAGATCGCCAATAAACGAGAGTATAGACCACCTTGAGAACCGGTCGCGTTATAGACGAGTAGACCTGCCAAAACCAAGGTCACGCTTTCACGCATACCGAAAAAGAAATGTGAACCCATTATATAGTTCCATTGTTTATCAAGCTTGAAATTAAACTTATCGCGTAAGGTATAACGTGACATCGGTGTTTCGACCTTGACGAATCGGGTCGCGATCGCGGTGACGAAGTATACAACGATCACGAGTTGGAAGATCGAAAGGTAGCCTTCCACATCGGAGATCGCGCTGACGATGATCCAATTGGCGATCAACGGCGCGACGATGTTGGCGATCGAAATCATGATGCCCATGAGTGAAAGGTAACGGGCACGTGAGGCTTTGGTGGATGATAAGAGATTGAGAACGACGATACTGCACCAGAACAAGCCTTCGCCGATCCCAAAGAAGATCGCCACAATAAACACAAGCAAGGTATTGTCCGCGATCGATTCGTTCATGAAAAGTAGATAACACATACCTAAGATCGTGATTGCGATTCCGGTCGTCAACGAGCCCGCAAGTTTGATTTTACGGGAAAGATATCCGCCGAAGAAAAATCCCAAGGGAAAGAGACCGAAGCGGATCATCGAATAGACCGTCATCGTTTCGAGCGACTTCGTGAATACATACAAATAGACATTCACAAAGACCGCGGCCATTGTCGCGGCCAAGTTATAACTGGCATTGATAAAAATCATGATTTTTTCATTGCGACTCATGTTTTATACGCTCCTCATAAGGATATCCATGGTTCGCTTCGATCCACGCTTCGGCACGTTCGATTATCTCAATCTGTGCTTGTTGAGGTGTGATCTCCTGAAGGAAAACTTGCTTCACCAAAGGTAGTATTTCGATTTGGCGATACATCGAGAAACCTAAAACAGCCGGATTGCCTTTCAACGCGACCAAAGGAATGCTTTGAAAACTCGCATATGCCATGGCGCGTTCTTTTTGCGCAAGCGTATCGAATTCGATCGCTTCGATCAACGAAGGATCTGCCAAGATCGTGTTTTGCGTCAAGTTTGCGAAGTTCGAAAGTCCTTCAAGACTCCGCACGATGCGTAACACTTCATGAATAGCCGACGGGTATTTCGAACTTTGTACGACATATCCTTCCACGTCGATCCAGGATTTCGGAGTAACGCCATCCACCGACGGAAATCGGGAGTATCGGACATCTTGTCCGGTACGGATCTCAAACGCTTCCACGAACAT
Source organism: uncultured Erysipelotrichaceae bacterium (assembly GCA_942492825.1). Lineage (GTDB taxonomy): Bacteria > Bacillota_I > Bacilli_A > Erysipelotrichales > Erysipelotrichaceae > GWE2-51-13. The sequence goes on from OW818635.1 coordinate 1,337,055, forward strand.
CCATTCGCTGGCCATACTGAATAAAAATTCATTGCGGGTCAACACTTGATCGTATTGCCAAACCAAGGTCGACGCGTCTTGCGGATAGTTGGTCACAAAATCGCTGCTTCCCATTTCTTGGATGAGTTGTAACGATTTGAGGAATTCCGGTGTCTCAAATCCCGGGATGGTGGCGGAACCGGACTCAAACAACTGCCAACCGCCGGTGGTAAACCAAGGATAAAAGGATAGGATTTCGTTGAACGAAATCGGAAATACAGAGGTATATGTGCGTGTCGAATCTTCTTCGAGATATTTTTGCGCTACGATTTTCAATTTCTCAAGCGTGTCGATCGAATCGATTAGTCCGTCTTTGTTTGAATCCGTCAAATCAAAACCAAGCCGTTGGATTACCGTCGCGTTATAGAGAAATGAAAATCCGGAGCCTGACATCGGAATAAATCGTAGGCCAAGCTGGTTCAATTCGGCTGATTTGTCCGCAAGTAAGTTTTCTTTTAGTGAGTCGGAGAACGTTTCGTCCAACGTTTGTAACGAACCATAATTCAGCGCCGCTTCGTTTTGCGTCATATATGCGATATCCGTGGTTTCATCGGATGAAAGCACATAAGAAAGCGTATCCGTGGCTTCCGGATGTTTCTGAGTGAAAAGAGTGACCAAAGCATCGCCATATGCGGCGTTGGGCACTTCGATAATGACACGGGCATCTTCCTCAAGCGAGAATTGACCCAGCCTTTGGTCATAACAAACCTGCGTTCCGTCGGCGACGCATGTTTCGGTTTTCAGATATTTCCATCCGGTAACAACGATGATCATGAGCACCATTGGAAGCAGATAGAGAAAGCGGATGTATTTCTTCATGGTGACCTCAAATTCCGTATACAGTTTAACAAAAGCAGACCTAAAAGACAAACGAAACCGAGAGTAAGTAAACAAAAACGGCCGAAGCCGTTCTTGAGGAAATCATTATTTTTTCGCGAGGTATTTGCGAATGTCGATCGCGACCGCGGCCACGATGACAATACCGATGGCGACATATTGTAAGTCAGGGGTAACACCCAAGAATTGCAAGGCCGTCTTCAGTAATTCGAAGATCAATACACCGGATACGATTCCGCTGACCGTACCGACACCGCCGGCGGTGGAAACACCACCGATCGTACATGCGGCGATCGCTTCAAGTTCATAACCTTGACCATAGTTGGCGGTTGCGCCGCCGCTCTTGGCCGCAAGTAGGAAGCCGGCCAAACCGTAAAGCAAACCGGCCATGGCATAAACACGGATCTTCGTGAAGGTGACGTTGACGCCCGCGACTTCCGCCGCGATTTCGTTTCCACCGATCGCATAGATGTATTTACCGAATTTCGTCATATTGAAGATAAACCAGATGATCGCGATGACAATCATCGCGATGATCGCTAAGTTTGGAATTTGGAATATCCGCCCGGTTGCGATCCCTGTCAGTTCGACCTTCAATCCGCCGATCGGTTCGTTGCGTGTGTAAACCTGGGCGAACCCGTAAACGATACTCTGCATACCCAAGGTCGCGATAAACGGAGGGACGTGGAGATAAGCGACGACCAATCCGTTGACCAAACCGATCAACATCGTCACGAACATCGCTAGAATCAAGATGGTCCATACCGGAACATCCGGGAAATTCGGGAAGAAGCGTGCCGCATAGTCGGAACGTTGAAGCAATGTTCCGGCGATAACCGCGCCGACCCCGACGATACGCCCGGCCGACAAGTCGGTCCCACGGGTAATCAAGGCGCCGCTGACACCCAATGCGATGATCAAACGGACGGAAGAGTTCATCAAGATATTCTGGAAGTTACCGATGGAAAGGAACTTCGGTTCCATGATGGTGACGAAGAGAATCATCGTCAACAAGATGATGTACATCGCGTTATCGATCGCGAGCGCTTTATAATTCTTTAAACCTGCAGATTGTTTCAACTTTTTGACCATTTTATCGCTCCTTACATGTACTTCGTAGCCAATTCCATGATTTTCTCCTGGCTGGCGTCTTTTCCATCCAATATTCCGCTCAACTTCCCTTCGCACATGACCATGACACGATCGCTCATCCCAAGCAGTTCAGGCATTTCCGAACTGATCATGATGACGCTCTTTCCGGCTTTGGCCAGATTGACCATGATACTGTAGATTTCGTATTTCGCCCCGACGTCGATCCCGCGGGTCGGTTCGTCGAGAATGAAGATTTCGGGATCACGGGCCAACCATCGCGAGATGATGACCTTCTGTTGGTTTCCTCCGGAGAGGGATTGGATCTTCGTCTTCGTGCTCGGCGTTTTGATGCTGAGCTTCTTTATATTCTCTTCCGCTAATTGATTCAGGCGGCGATTATTCAATTTTAAGTGATAATCCACAAACTCGTCCAAACTGGCGACCGATACATTGTCACGTACCGACAGAACCCCGAAGATCCCGCTACCGCGACGATCTTCCGTCAACAGCGACATCCCGTAGCGAATCGCGTCGCGCGGATGATTGATGCGGAGTTTCTTACCATGCAACTTGATCTCACCGGCACTGCTTGCACGGACACCGAAGAGTCCTTCGACAAGTTCCGTACGTTGCGCCCCGACCAGTCCGCCGATCCCCAGGATTTCTCCCTTGCGAAGATCAAACGAAACATTTTGGAACGAACGCGGATTCGGCGAACTGAAGTCGCGCACCTCGAAGACCACTTCACCCGGCACATTGTCCCGTGGCGGATATAAGTTGGTGAGTTCGCGTCCGACCATTTTCGTGATGATGGTATCCATCGTCAGTTCCGAAGCCAAATAGGTGCCGATGTATCTGCCGTCACGCATGATCGTTACTTCGTCGGAAATCCGTAAGATTTCTTCCATTTTGTGCGAAATGTAGATGATCGATACTCCCGAAGCACGAAGTTCGTTGATGATTTCAAACAACTGCGTGACTTCCGATTGTGTCAACGAGGAGGTCGGTTCATCCATGATGATGATTTTGGCGTTATGCGAGATCGCTTTCGCGATTTCGATCGATTGGATCTGCGAAACCGACAAGTCCTTCAGTTTCGTATCCGGATTGATATTTAAGCGAACACGTTTCAGCAAATCCGCGGACATCTCGCGCATTTTCTTCGCGTCGACGAATCCGAACGGACCGAACTTGATCATCGGGTAACGTCCGACCCAAAGATTCTCGGAAATACTGCGGTACGGAATCGGTTGAAGCTCTTGATGGATCATCGAAATCCCCGCTTCCAACGCCGCTTTCGGGTTATGGAACTTCACGGGCTGTCCATCAAGCACGATATCTCCCTCATCCAAGCTATAGATGCCGAACAAACATTTCATCAGGGTGGATTTTCCCGCCCCATTCTCTCCCATTAATGCGTGGACGGTCCCTTTTCGAACATGAAAAGAAACGTCATCCAATGCTTTGACGCCCGGGAAACTTTTACTTACATGATTCATCGATAAGATGATTTCGTTTTCCATCTTTGTTCGTCCTCTCCATTCGATAAAAAATCAAGTGTGGTGGAAACCACACTTGACTTCAGGATTCTTTTTTAAAAGCTTACTTCATGAATTCGGTGTAGTTTTCCGGAGTGACTTTTACGTAATCGACCCATTGCAGTTTTTCAAGGGTATCGCCAGCCAAAAGTTTAAGCGCGGAATCAACCGAAGTATGAGCTTGTCCGGTGGAGTCGTTCAGAACGGTTCCAACCAACGTGCCGTTTTTGATGGCATCCAACGCAGGAGCGGTGGCATCAACGCCGACAACAGGAACATCCAACATATTGGCAGCTTTCAACGCTTCGATCGCGCCGAGCGCCATGTCATCGTTGTTAGCGAATACGACTTCGATTTGGCTGCCGTATTGCGTAATCGCGGTCGCCATCTTTTCTTGTCCTTTTACGCGATCCCATTCGCCGCGTTCTTCGAACAATTTAACAACTTCGATACCCGCAGCCGTGACAGCCTTGATCGAGTATTCGGTACGAAGGGCAGCATCCTGGTGGATGGCTTGTCCCATCAACATAACGTATTGGAGCTTATTGTCTTTGTTTTTGTCAACTTTGGAATCGGTGGCTTTCCAGAGGTCGACGATGATTTCGCCCTGGAACGTTCCGGAAGCTTCGGCCTTCGCGCCGACGTAGGTGATTTTGTCCCATGAAGCCATGTCGGCATCGGACGGTTGACGGTTGATGAATACGGTCGGGATATCGGCAGCTTTGACCTTCGCGATGACCGCGCTGGCAGCCGTCAAGTCGACGAGGTTGATGATCAGAACATCATAATCTTGGGCGATGAACGTATCGATTTGTTCGGTTTGAGTGACTTGGTCATTCTTACCATCGGTAACTTCGACTTCGTACTTGACGTCATCGGTGTTCTTCGTTTCGAAGTAGGCTTTCATCTCGGTGCGATAATTGGTCATGAAGGTATCGTCGAACTTATAGATCGCGATCCCTACTTTGACGGTCTTCGGGCCGGCCGGTTCGTTTGAACAGGCGGAGAGTCCCAAAACCATCGCAACGACAGCTAAAATTGCGAACAGCTTTTTCATTTCGTCCTCCTATAGACTGGAATACATTTTTTGTATCCGCTTTCATGTTATCCCTTACGGTGTGGTTAGTCAAGCGCATTTTTGCATACAAGTTTCATTTTCGACAATTTTCGCCTCTCTACTTAATGCGTTTTTGCATTTTTCATCGCAAGATATGAAAACCTTTTCACTATGAATAAGATTATAAAAAAGCGTAACCTATGCTAAGATTAAGACGGAGGATATGTATGAAAAACTTAGAGAAAATCGTTAAAGCCATCGAAGCGCAGTCTACCCTCCATCACGGGATCTATAACTATGCGATCCCTGATCTATGGGACAATTTCGGTTATCAATCGTCCGAAAAAATCGTCGCGCGCGACGGAAATGTCTTGGTAAATCCATATTCTTTCTATAGCGCGTTGATTCGCGATGTATTTTTGAAGAACGCCGCCGAAGGAATCGATTATGCGCAAAGCTACTTTAAAAGCCGTCCTGTCGAACCGGGATTTGACGGAGGCGACTGGATCCGTAAATCCAATGTCTATTCGATGATGATCCGCGCCTCGGGCAGTTACGATCACGATCGGACCGGCTTTTTGGAAGACCGCAACCTGTATCGTTTGAAAGATACGGGAACCTTCATCAAAGCCATGGCTTTGTTACCAAACTTGAAGAAAATGGGCATCGATGTGGTCTATATGTTACCGATCGCGAAGTATTCCCTGAAAGATAAAAAAGGTGAACTGGGGTCACCTTATGGCGTATCCAACTTCTATGCGCTGGACCAAGGATTGAAAGACCCGATCACCGGTGATTCGATCACGGTCGAACAGGAGTTCAAAGCCTTCGTCGAAGCCGCGCATATCCTTGGCATGAAAGTGATCATCGATATCATCCCACGTACCAACTCGGTCAATTCCGATTTGATCGCCGAACATCCCGATTGGTTCTATTGGATCGACTTGCAGGATTTGCCGGATTATCGATCGCCGATGGTTCCGGGACTCAAGAGCGCCTTGCCTGCACGGAAGGAGTACGCAAAAGAAATCTACGCGTCGCCGGAAGTGCTCGAACACATCCAAAAGTTCCGTAAGAATCCGCAAGATGTAGATGCGAAGAAATGGCGTAAGTTGATCAAAGAATATAAATCCGAGACCAACACGAAGGAAATCTTGGATTTGGTACAGGAATACTTTGAAATGACGATCGCCCCGGCTTTCTCTGATTGTATCAACGATCCTCAACCGGCTTGGAGCGATGTCACCTATTTCCGGATGTATCTCGATCATCCGACCGCCAGTCAGACTTATTTAGAGAAGTTGGGAACGTTTGAACCTTACATTCTCTTCGATGTCGCCAAGAGCAGTTTGAATCCGGGCAACCAACCCAACTTGCCTTTGTGGGAAATGTTGAGCGGGATCATTCCCTTTTACCAAAAACAATTCGGGATCGACGGTGCCCGCATCGATATGGGTCATGCGTTGCCTGAACCCTTGGTCACCGATATCATTTCGAAAGCCCGTGCGGTCGATCCGGAATTCACTTTTATCGCCGAGGAGCTGGATGTGGTCAATGCGGCTGAGTCCAAAGCCAAAGGATACAACTGTATCATCGGGGACGGATTCATGCGTGAACCGCGTGTCGCGGAAGGATTGTTTAACAGTTTTGTCTACGGTGCGATGAATCTGGAGTCGCCGTTGTTCGCATGTGGAGAAACCCACGATACACCGCGGCTATCCGCCCGCAATGGGGAAGAGACTTTAACACGGATGTTGACGATTTTCAATCTCTTCGTTCCGAATGCGATCCCTTTCTTGAATTCCGGTCAGGAAGTGTTCGAACGTCAACCGATGAATACCGGTGTGGATTGCCGTCCGAATGAAGCCGAGATGTTGGATGAAAACGATCCGTTTTATGGGAAACTCGCATTGTTTGATCGCTACGCGTTCCATTATCTCCATCCCAATCGTTGGGAGTTCATGAACTTGATCCAGGATGCCAATACGATTCGTCAACGGATCTTGCCGGCATTGTTGGATAAGGAGAAGACCTTCCCGTTGGGATTTAGCGCTCCGTGGGACATGGCCGCAGGCTTCGCATATCTTCATGAGGACAAGATGACGTTAGTCATTGCGAATACCGACATGAACCAATCCGTCGATCATCTGATACGGTTGGATAATCTGCCGGAAGCATTCTTTGAAAGCGGAAAAGTCATCCGTCAGATTTTCTCGAGCGATAGCCAGAGTGTTTGGCCGACTATCGAAATCGATCCCTATAAAAACATCACCCTCCGTTTTGAGAAGGGTGAAGTCAAGATTTTGGAGATCGTCTAGAAACTAACTAATTTCTTTTATAAACACTTATAGCAAATCTAAAATCCGGACATCAACTTAGATGTCCGAATTTTCTATTTTTTTTCGGTAAATCAAAGACGACATTACGTCGTGAAGCATTGTTTCTTTTAAGTGAGTTATAGCCGACAAACAGCGAGAAAAGGATCCATAGATGCATCGCAAGATCGAAAAGATAGGCGATGTCATATCCATAATAGATTTGGTACCACAACATAAACAACGTATCCAGAACATAAAGGATACCTGCTCTTAACAACCACTTCGGATTGCGAGCTGAGCGTTGCCACGCAACGATAAAGAACAACATTTGCGCTACTACCAAGATCAACCAGATTATCGCGACCCCGTTTATACCGTAAGTTAAGATTGAAAGACGTACCACGACCGACCCTACCCAAGCGAAATACACGGAGTATGGAAAGTTCGCTCCGGCGACAAACAGAGACAAAAACATATTGATGAAGGTCAGAACGATCATGATCAACATCGAGTTTCGAGCGGAAGATTGGATTTTTACAGGTTCAACAAGCTTTTTCATACATACCTCTTTCGGGATTGCGCCCATTGTATCATCCTTATTGCGATCCAAGAAGTAAAATCGACACAAAAAAGGCATCCTTCACGGATGCCAAAGTTTATTCGGGATGAACTTCCTCGGGTAGCGGCTGGTCGATGATCACAAGCTGATCGAATTCTCTCTGCTTTTTCCCTGCGAACCAACCGTTAAAGAGTGAATATAAAATCCAGATATGCATCAGATAATCGATGATTTGTGCGGCATCGAAGCCACCGAGACTATAGATCCAAAGCATAAAGGCCGTATCCAATAGATAGAGGATACCCGCAATCAAGAACCAATTCGTCTTTTTCGCGGAACGTTTCCAAGCAACAAGGAATAATACCAACTCGACGAATGCAGCGAAACCCCAAAGTAGTGCTACCGTCAACAATGCTTCAGTCATCCATGCCTCATAGGCCACGAAAGATGCGAAATAAGTAAAGAATAATGAGTAAGGGAAGCTTGAGGATGATTTGAAAAGAAGTAAGAGAATATTTACGACGGTTAAGATTAGTAAGATAATCAATGAGGATCTGGCGGAAGCGATCGCTCTGCGTGGGTCGGTGTTCTTTTTCATGGATTTTCCCTCAGTATTGTCATCATTGTATCATCGAACCCTAAAAGGTGTCGACGTCAAATGAACTCAAGCGTCAACTTAATCTTGAATCGAATAGGCATAAATACGTGATTGTTCACCCCAAGGGTGATATCCAATGCCAAGGTACGTGAAGCCGAATCGTTCGTAATACCCAATATGGTCCGTACAAAGATAGACGTTTTTGAAATCGGACGCTTGCGCGTCTTCGATCGCTTTTTGAATCAATGTCTGTCCGAAGTTATTGCCACGACGATCTTCTTCGATAAATAGTGCGCAAATCCATGGATAGAGATCCATACGGCTGATGAAGTCGTTAGTAATCAACCCTGCGCATCCGATGATCCGCTCATCCTGCAATAAAAGATACCATTGGGGAAGCGGATTTGACGCATTGATCGTATGCGTCAAACAATCGATATAAACGGGCAAGCTCTTTTCGCTTGCCCATTTAGATGAGATGTACTCAATGGCTTGATCAAGAATGCGTGTGTCTTCGCGTAAAGAAACGACCTTCAGCACGTGTCTACTCGATTCCCTTTTTAACAAAGAAGATCACCGGACGGTCGGACAATGCGATCATACCTTGATGAATCTCGATGTTTTTCCCGGTAATCGCATGCGGATAGACACCATCCGGCAAGTCGATCGCCAAAATCCCGGACTCGTTTCCAACATTCAAAAGAACAACGAGCGTTTGCTTTGCGTCGGAGTATTCGAAATGTAGAACATCTTGCGGATGAGAAACGATCCTATACCCGGCGTTTCGCGCGAAGATCGGATCTTTCTTAAGTTTTGCCAACCCACGGATCCAGTCGATCGTCTCACGATCGGTTAAAGACCAATCGACCGGGTCTTTCTCAAAGAGATCGGGAAGATGATCCGTCTTGGTTTCAATGCCATATTGTAGAAACGCGATGCCTTTGGACATAAAACAGTAGGCGATCCATTGAAGAGCTTTATTATGACCTTGCGTCAAGAAACGAATCCGTTGGTTATCGTGGTTTTCCACATTTCTGGCCTTCACGTAGTCAACCGGATAGATCCGTTCCTGTTGACGCAAAGCTTGACGATAATTTTCCAGGTCGGATGTCTTCTTGAAATATCCGTTAAACGCATCGCGGATATCATAATCATAAAGTGCATCGAAAACTTGGAAACACTCACCATCACTTAGGCATGTGTATCCGTGATAGCGCAGATAATCCACAAACGACAGATCAACGCTTTCGCCTAAGAGAAATACATCGGGATTCTTCGCTTTCATGGCTGCTTTGGCTTCCAATAGGAAATCCAAGGGAATCAAACTGGGGACATCGAAGCGAAAGCCATCCAAACCAAGATCAAGCCAATAAAGCAAGGTATCGATCAGATTTTTGCGTAATAAGGGAACATCGAAGTTCAGATCGGCGATATCGCTCCAGTCTCCGACTTTGTTTTTTAAGTTTCCCTTGTCATCGAAATAGTAAAACTCGGGATGTTCATTCACCCAAGCGTGATCACGTGAAGTGTGGTGGAATACGATATCCAAGATGATTTTCATGCCATGACGATGCGTTTCGTCGATCAATCGCTTGAAATCTTCCAAGGTTCCGAGATCTTCCGAAATCCCGCGATAATCGCGGATGGCATACGGACTACCGTAAACTCCTTTTCGAGCTTTGATTCCGATCGGTTGAACCGGCATTAAATAGAGGATGTCCGCACCAAGATCTTTGATGCGTCCGACATCCGCTTGGAGTGCCGCAAACGTACCTTGACGGCTGTAGTTACGAACGAATACTTGATAGATGAATTGGTTTCTGTAGCTCATGTGAGTACCTCCGTGAAAAAACCCGATCGAGATCGGGTCGCTTTTTAGACGATTGCTTTGGTGGTTTCCTTATCGAAGAAATGTAACTTCGCAACATCCATCGCCAGTTTGATGGTTTCATGGGCTTTGACATCGACACGTGAAGAAACTTTCGCGAGAATCGGTTGATGACCGAATTCACCATGTAGGATAAACTCGTGTCCCAATAGTTCCGCAACATCCACGTTAAAATCAAACGGCGAATCCGGGAAAGCTTCCGCGACGATTCCTTCGTAATGGATATCTTCAGGACGGATCCCTAAGACAAGGTCTTTACCTTCGTATGCGGAGAGTTGCTGGGTAAACATACCGGGTACCGTGAATGATTTCCCATCCACCTCAAAACGCCCTGCACGATACACGCCATGGATGAAGTTCATGGCCGGTGCGCCGATGAAATTCGCGACGAACATGTTGTTGGGATGATTATAGATTTCTTTCGGAGCTCCGATCTGTTGGATGTAGCCGTCTTTCATGACGACGATACGTGTCGCCATGGTCATGGCTTCCGTCTGGTCATGGGTGACATAGATCGATGTCGCGTTGAGACGTTCGTGTAGTTTGATAATTTCGGAACGCATTTGAACCCGCAGTTTCGCATCCAAATTGGACAAGGGTTCGTCCATTAAGAAAACCTTCGCGTTTCGTACGATCGCGCGTCCTAACGCAACGCGTTGGCGCTGTCCGCCGGACAACGCTTTCGGTTTACGATCGAGGTATTTCTCAATCTCGAGAATTCGAGCGGCTTCCTTAACGCGTTGATCGATTTCCGCTTTGGGCATCTTCTTCAACTTCAATCCAAAAGCCATGTTTTCGTAGACCGTCATATGCGGATACAAGGCATAGGATTGAAACACCATCGCGATGTCGCGATCTTTCGGCGGAACATTGTTGACCAGTTTGTCTTCAATGTAAAGTTCACCGGAAGAAATGTCTTCCAACCCTGCGATCATACGTAACGTCGTGGACTTTCCGCATCCGGAAGGTCCGACCAAAACGATGAATTCTCTGTCGTGGATTTCTAAGTTAAAGTCGAAAACCGCCTGGACATTGTTCTCATAGATCTTATTGATATTCGTTAGTTTCAAGTTTGCCATAGGTTACCTCGCTGATTTCATTATAGTACGTTGCGAGGAAGTTTGTTGTGCATTGTGCACAAATCTATTCGATACTCGATAAGATGTACCATGTTTCCATGAGTTTCCCTTGTTCGTTTTCCCGGATATCCAAGGATGTTTGACGAATGAATTTGTTTAACCGATATCGAAAGGTATTGCGATGTAGGTACAAATGTTTCGCACTGGCATTGACGTTGCGTCCCGTATCAAGATACATGCGAGCGGTTTCCATCGCGTCACGGTCGACGTTCTCGAAGATTCGATCCAATCGTCGAATCAAATCAAAGTTATTGAGGCGGCATGAGAGAATGAGTGTTTCATGGGCGCCGCTGAGTTTACCGGTCTTGTGTTCCGCTGTAACATCGAGAAAATGACTCATCAATAAATCCGAATCAAACCCGACGATCCCGCATAGCGAAATCCCCAAATCATGTTGGATGCTTGGAAACATTAGTTTCAATTGGACTTTCTTGTATTCGTCGAGATCGGCTTTTAAGGTGCGTTCATCGATCCAGCGAACTTCATCCGCGACGGCCTGCACCATGCTTTCGACTTCGTGCGGTTTAAAGCGATCGCTGAGAACGCGCAAATAAAGAGTCAGGCTCATGTTCTCTACCTTTCAAGGATCAACGCTTGAAAAGGTTGAAGGGTGATCGCTTGGTTTATTTCGGTGGATCCGTAATTATCGTAGTGAACACATTTCGGTGGGTCAGGCAAAAGGAAATCGATCGATACTCCTCTGAAATTTGCGATGACCCAAACCGTGGTATTCGCATCGCTTCGACGATATGCGAAAACATCTTTATTTTCCGCATCCATTAACTCGAAATCCCCGTGCACCAATACATTATGGAGATGTCCATGTTTGCGAAGTTGAATCAAGTGTCGATAGGCATTCAATATGGATTTCGGATCCGTCTCTTGGTTTTTAACATTGATCGTCGGATAATTTCCAACAACTCTTTGAACCGGATTTCCGGTCGTAAATCCCGCATTTGGTGACGTGTCCCATTGCATCGGTGTCCGGGCATTGTCCCGTGAAGTACGACGCAAATAGGCCAAGACTTGTGACTTGGGTAATCGTGAAGTAAGGTCCGCATAGATGTTCTTTGCCCACACATCGTTAAACAACCCGATATCGTCATAGTCGACATTGGTCATCCCGATTTCTTCACCGTTATAGATGAACGGAGTTCCGGGCAGGGTCAATAAAATCGTTCCTAACATGCTTCCGGATTCTCTGTGGTATCGCTGGGGATCGCCATATTGGCTGATGACACGCGGGTGATCGTGGTTGAGCCAATAGTGGGGAATCCATCCCTTTTTATCCATACCTTGGATCCAGCGATCAAACGTATGTTTCAAGGTAAATACATTCGTCGCAAGTTCGGATTCTTTTTTCATGGGATCGCCTTGTGCGCCATTATGCCAAATGTGGTCGAAATTAAACACCATATTGAAGGCACGGGCATGATATCCGGCATAGTTTACCGCGTCCGCGACGTTAGCCCCGCCTCCGACTTCGCCGACCGTCAAGCAGTCGTACTTGATCAATACGTTGTCGTGTAATTCATGGAGATAACCGAACAGTTCCTTGCGGTTGGAGAATTTCGACCAATCCGGTACGACGCCTAACGAGTTGGCTTCTTGAAGGCTATCGGTAAATGTCATATCTTTCGCCAAGTGGGCGATTGCGTCGACACGAAACCCATCTACGCCGAAATCCAACCACCATTGAGTCATGGCGGCCATCTCGTTGCGAAGATTTTGATTTTCCCAATTCAGGTCGGGCATTTTGTCCGAAAATATCTTCATGTAATATTCATCGGTCATTTCGTCATATTTCCAACACGATCCTTCGAAGAAACTTGCCCAATTAGTCGGTGGGATTCGGTTACCTTGTGGATCAAAGCGCGGTTTTCGCCAAATGTAATAATCCCGTTTCGGATTATCGGTACTTTTCCGGGATTCGATGAACCAGGGATGTTGGTCCGATGTATGATTGAGTACCAAATCAAGAATGACGCGGATGTTTAGTTCGTGCGCCTTTTCAATCAATTCTTTCGCATCGGCTAACGTACCGAATGTTGGATCGATGTCATAAAAATCGCTGACATCATACCCGTTGTCATCCATGGGAGAACGATAAAAAGGGCAAATCCAAAGACAGTCCACGCCAAGACGATGGATATAATCCAACTTTTCAATGATACCGCGTAAATCGCCAATCCCGTCCCCGTTCGAATCTTTAAACGAGCGAGGATAGATCTGGTATCCGACCGCATTCTTCCACCATTGTGTCTTCATGATCGACCTCTTGTTATTTCGCAGCCACGATTACCATGGTAAAGGGATTGATCGCGACGCTTTGGACCGCATAATCCCGGATACGTCCGGCTTCGTTGGCAAGCAAATCCACATATTCAGGGAAACTTTGATAATAGACTTGCGGCGTCGGATTGATATAGACCCAGATCGTCGCATAGGGAGAATCTTTTAGATGGTGGAGCTGATAGACCAATACTTTCTCATCTAAGGATGAAAACATGACATGACGGGCGATCTCATCAGTCGAACCAAATCTAAATGCGTTGATTTCTTTACGCAATTGAATCATATCGCGAGTATAGCGTACGACTTCGTCATAGCGTTCGCGACGTAGCCAATCGATCTGATTGACCGGATCGGTACTGCGATAACTGTTATGATGACCGCTTTTCGTACGGCAGAATTCTTGTCCGCTATGCAAGAACGGAATTCCTTGGGATACCAAAATCGTCGCGATCATCAGTTTGTGTTTGCGGATCCGAACTTCGCGTTGGTCTTCCCGGCAACATTCTTTCAGTTTGTCCCAGCTCGTGCTATTGTCATGACACTCGACATAGTTAACCGATTGAAAAGGTTGTTCGAAGAGTTTGACTCGGGCGTCATTAAGGACATTGCCGATCATGGCGGAATACATGGCCGGTAGATAGCTGGTATCTCCCGCGCAATATCCGCGTACGGTGATTTCGTTGGGATTGGTGCGTCCTTTGACATGTTCGCGGAAGAAATCGTTGAAATGCGCAATCTGTGGCATCGCTGCTTGGTTGCCCATGTTGGCTTTGAGGTTTTCATCCAACAAGGTCGGCATATTCCATCCTTCCCCATAAATCATCGCATCGGGTTTAAGTTTACGCGATTGTGCTACGACAGCGTTCATGGTATCCACATCCAATACACCCATCAGATCAAAACGGAATCCGTCGACATCATAGTATTCCATCCAACATTTGCAGGAATCAAGGATAAATTTACGGACCATCAAGCGATTGGAATCCAGATCGTTATTACAGAAGGAACCATTGGATAAAGCCCCCGAACTTGAGCGTCGGAAATAGTAATAGGGAACGACTTTTTCGAAAGGACTGGCATCCATATCGTAGACATGGTTATAGACCACATCCATGTTGACTCGTATGCCATGGTCATGGAAAGACTGGATCATCAACTTCGCTTCTTTGACACGCAAGATCGGTTGATCCGGATCGGTTGTGTAGCTTCCTTCTGGCACATTGTACTGCGTCGGATCATATCCCCAATTATAAAAGGCTTGGACATTCAGTTCGTCCACCGTCGCGAAATCGAACATCGGCATGATTTGGACATGTGTGACGCCCAAGCTTTGAATGTAGTCGATTCCGGTGGAATATCCCGCATCGGTTTTAGTGCCTTTATGCGTAAAAGCAAGGAATTTCCCTTGGTTAGGAATGTTCCCCTCCAACATCATCGAGTAGTCTCGCACGCTCAATTCGTAAATCACCGCGTCGCACATCGAACGTAATTCAGGCAACGGAAGGTTTTTCGTAGGAATGTCGATTTTCGTATAGTCGATGACCGCACTCATCCGATTGTTGGCGAAAGAAGAACGCGCGACCGGATCGGTCGTTTGATTCCATTTTCCATTGACTAAAACATGGTAAAGATACCCGCATCCATGGAGATTGCGATTGAAACGATGTCGGAAAACACCTTTTTCCGTCCGTCGCATCTCGCGTACTTCCTTGACGTCATCGACGAATACTTCCACCATGACGCGGTTGGCCGTCGGTGCCCAGAGGGCGAAGTCGGTATGGTTATTGACAGGATGGACGCCTAAGTCTTCACCCTCATAATAAAATTCAGTATCGAAACGTTGTGATTTCGTGATGAGTGCGAACTGAAGCGTGGTTGCTAAGGCATGCTCTTCGATCACTTCATATGTTTCTCCGATAAGGATCGTATCCGGTGCGCCTAACACGTATTTCGTGGATGCGCCATCCGTCAACTCAAAGCCGTGGATCGGTAATTTCGTCAATGCTCCCAAACGATCACGCAAATAAAAACTCTCGCTGCGACCTTGGTAGTGTTGGCGGGATAAGTAAACGGTTATGACTTTATAGTCATCCAAATGAGCTTCGAATCGATCGACGTTTCGCATAATGCCCTCTTTTTCGTTTCTATTATATCAATTTATACCCTCTTGTATAGAGAAATCAGAGCGACAGTTCGCGTCAAGGAAACGTTTCCATGATTTGTTATCCAATCCCGGATTTTCGAGTTTAATTACATTCATTCAAAAAAAAGCGGATTGACTCCGCTTTAAGTTATTGTACAAGTTCTTTGATATGCCAGATTTCATCCGCGTATTGACGGATGGTTCGATCGGAAGAGAAGAATCCGGATTTCGCGATGTTGACCAAACACATCTTAGCCCAATATTTCGTATCCAAGTAGCGCCGTTCGACTTCGATCTGCGCAGTCCGATATGCATCGAAATCCGCTAAAATGAAATATTCGTCGTTACGGTACATCAGTTCATCATAGATGGCCTTGAATTCTTCGCGATTGGGTTCGAACGTACCATCGATCAAGGTATCGACGATACTCTTGAGTTTGGGATTCGAATTATAAATTTTCCAGGCATCATAACCAGTAGTCTTGAGTTTCTCGATCTCTTCGACAGTGAGTCCGAAGATGACATCATAATCGCGTCCGACATGTTCGTCGATTTCCACGTTCGCACCATCCAAGGTTCCCAACGTAAGGGCACCGTTCATCATGAACTTCATGTTTCCCGTGCCGGATGCTTCTTTACCGGCAGTCGAGATTTGTTCGGAAACATCGGCGGCGTTCATCAGGATTTCCGCGATCGAAACGTTGTAATTGGGGATAAAGACGACTTTCAGGTAAGCGTTATATTTCGGGTCGTCGTTGACTTTGGCGGCGACGCTATGGATCAACTTGATGACTTTCTTCGCGAAATAGTACGCCGGAGCGGCTTTGGCGGCGAAGATAAACGTGCGCGGCGTCATCGTAAACGCAGGATTGGTGTCGATTTCCTTGATGATCGCGATGATATGCAAGACATTCAACAGTTGACGCTTATATGCGTGTAACCGCTTGGCTTGGACGTCGAAGATCGAATCGACGTTTACATCAATGTCCAAGGTCTTTTTAATGTATACAGCCAAGATTTCTTTGCGCTGATGTTTTACTGTTAAAAATTTCTCCTGTACAATCGGATCGTCCACATGATCCATCAGTTTCTCCAACGCTTCGGGGTTAAACGCATAATCCTCCCCGATCGTTTCGTCCAAAAGTTGTTTTAATTGAGGGTTGGAGTAAATTAACCAGCGGCGATGGGTGATTCCGTTGGTTTTATTGTTGAACTTTTCGGGATAAAGTAGATAGAAGTCTTTCATGACATCCGTCATCAAGATATGGGTATGCAAGCGGGCGACTCCGTTGACCGAGAAAGCACCGACGATCGCTAGGTTGGCCATGTGGATTTGTCCGTCTTTGATGATCGATACGCGGCTCGCCAATGCGTGATCTTCCGGGAACTTCGTGATGACCGTATCCAAAAAGCGACGGTTGATTTCCTCGATGATCATATAGATGCGCGGCAACAATTGTTGGACGAAATGGACCGGCCACTTCTCCAACGCTTCCGACATGACGGTATGGTTGGTATAGGCGATCGTTTTGTTAACGATCTGCCACGATTGTTCCCATGAGAAACCGTGATCATCCATCAAGATGCGCATTAGTTCGGGGATGGCCAATACCGGATGGGTATCGTTGAGTTGGAATACCACCAGTTCGGGAAGATTGGTCAAGTCCGGATTACTGCGCAAATGTCCTTTGATGAAAGCGGCCAATCCGGCTGCGACGAAGAAGTATTGTTGCTTCAAGCGAAGGAAGCGACCGTGTTCGGTGGAATCATCCGGATAAACGTTCTGACAGATTTCGCGTAGTTCGGAAATGTACTGACGGAAATCTTTATTTGCGGGGAGGATATCCGAAGCTTCCGCGCTCCACAAACGTAAGGTGTTGGTCATGTCGGTACCTTTACCTACCACCGGCATATCATACGGAACCGCTAATACATGTTCCGCGTCGACATGCTCGAATTTCATCTCGCCCTCTGCGGTTTTGCGCATTTCCACGCGTCCCCAGAATTTGACTTCGACCGCATGTTTCGGTTTGCGTACTTCCCATACGTTGCCTAAACGCAACCATTGGTCCGGAACTTCGATCTGGAAACCATTCTGGATTTTTTGGCGGAATAGTCCGTATTCGTATCGCAAACAGTTTCCGTGTCCGGGCAAGGACAACGAAGCCAACGAATCCAAGAAGCAAGCTGCCAAGCGACCTAAGCCGCCATTGCCTAATCCGGCATCGCTTTCCATGTTTTCCAGTTCGTTGATATCGATTCCAAGATCATATAAGCCGTCTTTCACAACGTCATAAATGCCTAAGTTCATTAGGTTGCTTGTCAATAATCTTCCGATTAAAAACTCCATCGAGAAATAGACCATCTGTTTCGCTTTTAATTGCGTCGCGATGCTTTTACTTTCTTTCCAATGGATCGATGCGTAGTCACGCACCATCTCTCCCAATACCATATATCTTTCCGTGCGATGTGATTCTTCGATCGAGCGGCCGTACGTTTCGACGATACGCTGCGTGAAGTCGCGTTTAAATTGAAATTTGTTTTGAAACATGACGTCCTCCTAAGGATGCACGATGATAATAGCAGAAATGGTCTTGAATATCAAACTTGAGCTTTACTTGACAAGTTGGAGGTACATGGCTGAAAATGGCGCGATCCGTAGATTGATCGATTGGCGATACCCGTGCGCAGCGATATCCGAACTGACGATCGGTGCGAAATTGCACATGTCACAGCCGTCATAGATGGCTTTCTCGGAGTTGATGACTTCTAGGTAGGTCCCAACGTAAGGAACCCCGATCCGATACTCTTCATAACTTTGAGGTGTCATATTGAGTAGGACGATAAAGACGCTCTTTTCATCTTCGCGGTAGAAGGAATACAAGGATTGGGCGAGGTTGTCCGCATCGATCCAATGGAATCCGCTATGCGCGAAATCGTATCGACTTAAACAGGGATGGAACTTGTAGATTTGATTGAGATCCCGCATGAAACGATTGAACGCCGCATGTTTCGTATACTCCAACAAGAACCAATCCAGCTCGCGGTTTTCGTCCCATTCACGGAAATGCGCCAATTCGTTGCCCATGAAGTTCAATTTCTTCCCGGGATGGGCATACATATAGAGGTATAGATTTTTGACTTGGGCGAACTTTTGATTATAGTCGCCCCACATCTTATTGATGATCGTACCTTTACCATGAACGACTTCGTCGTGGCTTAGCGGCAAGATGAATTTCTCACTGTAGAAATACGCCATCGAGAAAGTCAAACTATGATGATGGAAGGATCTGTATACCGGATCTAACGCATAGTACTTTAACGTATCGTTCATCCATCCCAAATCCCACTTATAGTCAAATCCCAATCCCATTTCGTAGGTCGAATGGGTGACTTTGGGGAAGTCCGACGAATCTTCCGCAAACATCAGGACGTTGGGGTGGTATTGGTTTAGATAATAGTTCATCCGACGTATGAAGGCTAAAGCGCCTTCGTTGACACCGTGTTGTTTGTTTCCATGCCAGAAAATGATGTTGCTGACGGCGTCGATGCGTAAGCCGTCGATGTGATAGGTATCGAGCCAATAGTTGGCGCTCGACATTAGAAACGAACGGACTTCTTCTTTCCAAAGATCGAAATTCAAGGTTCCCCATTGGCTTTCAGCGTCATTGGCTCTGGGATATTCATAGACCGGTCCGCCATCGAAATAAGCAAGACCGAACTCATCTTTGACGAAGTGGACAGGTACGAAATCCAAAATCACGCCGATTTCGGCTTCATGGAGCAGATCGACGAATTCCATCAATTGTTTCGGAGTTCCGTAACGGCTAGTAACTGAGAAGTATCCGTGGGATTGATAACCCCATGAACCATCGAAGGGATGTTCGGTGACCGGCATCAATTCGATATGGGTATATCCCATGTCTTTGAGATAAGGGATTAGTTCACGCGCGATTTCCACATAGTTCATCCAGTTTGTCCCATTATGTTTTTTCCAGCTTCCGAGATGAAGTTCGTAGACGTTAAGGGGTTGCTGGAATGCTTTGTTGCGACGGTTAATCCATAATGCATCATGCCACGAATATCCTTTTAAGTTCACGACCAAGGAGGCGTGCTTGGGTCGCATTTCACTGGAGAATGCATAAGGATCGGCTTTTTCGATCCAATTGCCGTCCGCTTTTTGAATCACGTATTTGTAGAGCGTCCATTCCGTCACATTACTTACAAAAATGCTCCAGATTCCACCATCGGTTTCGCGATGCATTTCCACCGGAAATCCCCAGTCGTTGAACGATCCGACCAATTGAACACGTTGGGCATGCGGCGCAAGCACCGTGAACCGGACTCCGTTGACACCTTCGTAGGAAAAATGCGCACCGAAAAGGTGATGCGCTTCCAAACTGTGGCCTGAATGGAACTGCTCGACAAGTGTGCTTTGCAGCATGATCTTTACCCCCTTGTTCTTCAGTCTCATTGTACTTGATTCAAAGTAGACTGTCAAAAATGCAAACGATTCCAACAATGAAATGGATTACGTCGATCAATGACTCAATTGACCTTGTCACTCGCGTAAAATACATACTTGCTATGTAAAAGGATGCCTGACGGCATCCCCTATTCAACATTCTTGTCTAGGAATCTAATTGTTCTTGTTGATTCCACTTCTTTTCAAAATGCTTGCGTTGTTTCTCCTCGAATAGTTTCTCGTCGACTATCTTTAAGAATTCCGCCGCCGAACATTTCGCAATCGGACCATATGTAGCATATCCCATGCTTAAATGAATAGAATAGGGTTGGCGATCGGAGCGATTGAACTTTTGAAGGGCGGACTCGATACGATCCACAACGACTTGAAGTTGTGCTTCATTTGAGAGATCAAGTACGATGAAGAACTCATCCCCTCCGAAACGCGCAATGAAATCAACGTTCCTAATACAGGAGTTCAATAAACGGGCGGTCGCCTGTAATGCGGCATCCCCCATATCATGTCCAAATGTGTCGTTGATCGATTTGAATTCATCGATATCGATCATAATAGCGGAGAAGGATCTCCCCTCTTTGCATGTTCTGATCTTATCGTTTAGATACGAATCCAATTTTTTGCGGTTATAAATTCCTGTAAGATAATCTGTGTTAAGCCCATGGTTTTGAATGTTAAGACTAACAAACAAAAGACCGACGACGACGCTGTTGAGAATAAGTGAGGACCCGTAAAATAAATATTGGAAGCAAATACTCAAAAATGGAATCAAAGTAAACGCCAACAATGCGCCGAAATGCACGCACAAGACTTTCTTGCGGTTTTGAAGAATCATAACAAGTGAAATCAGAAGCAACGTAACGGAAATCATGACGGAGATCATATAAAACGGACCGCGATGATAAACATTAGCCGCATCGATCGAATAGTAACCGCCGAAATTAAACGTCAGAATCAAAATCAACGCATTTAGGATCGAAGCGATCGAAAGCGGCCTTATTAATCGTAATGTCTTCTCTTCGTCTTGAAAGATTTGGTTATAGACAAACATCAACCAAAGTGAAGGAATCAGCGGGCTAAATAAGAAAGCGGAGAAATTACCGACTTGATTTAAAATCGAATAATAGCTATCCGGATTACCATCAAAACGACTCAAGGTATCCACAGCAAGCAGTATCATCGTTACTTTCAAAATCAACATGTAGAGTTTGTATTGTAAGGAACGTCGTTCTTCCTGTTTGTCCGAATGATAAAAAAGGACAAGCAAAAACAGGATTGAATAAAAGTTGATCACGAAGTTTGTCTGTAATCCCATAGTTTTCCCCTGTCATGTTCGAGTTTTATTATAGCACTATTTTTTATAACATATCTCTAGAATTTTAGATTAGAAAACTCCCCGAAGGGAGTTTTCTTAGAGATTCGGTCACTGAAACAAGATAAATCGATTTCGTGGTCGAAATATTAGCTTATTTCGACTGTAATCGCACCTTTCAACAGTTCGAACTTCGCGATCGCGGCTTCTTTGGTTTGATCCGTCACGCAATAATAGAATTTGCATTTCGGTTCGGTTCCGGAGGGACGGATGGCGATCCAGCTGCCATCTTCCAAGAAGTACTTGATGACATCGCTTTGCGGGAAGTTGAGTTTCGAAACAATTCCTTTATCGACACGTACGGATTTTCGGTAATCTTCTTTCGCAATGATCTGAATGCCCGCGAAATCATGAATTTGGGTGTTTTGGAAATGCGCCATGATTTCTTTGATCCGTTTGGATCCTTCTTCGCCTTTTAAGGAAAGCGATACTTGGTCTTCAAGATAGTATCCGAACTTCGCATAGAGCTCTTCAAGTACATCGACCAAGGTCTTGCCTTGGTTCTTATAATAAGTGATGGCTTCCGCCAGCAACAAGCAACTTTGAACCGCATCTTTATCCCGGACAAAGGGTTCGACCAGATAGCCGTAACTTTCTTCATATCCGAAAACGAAGTTCTTTTCATGGGTGACTTCGTATTGCGCGATTTTCTCGCCGATGAACTTGAATCCGGTCAAAGTTTTTTCGGTTTCGACACCGTATGAACGTGCGACACGTTCCCCCAAATCGGAAGTAACGACCGTATTGAAGATAACTGGATTGATAGGTAAGGTTTTCTTCTCGATCTTCGTGGAGAAAACATAGTCCAACAAAATCGAACCAGTTTGATTTCCAGTCAACAGGCGATATTCCCCATTATGGACGACCACGACGCCGACTCGGTCGGCATCCGGATCCGTCGATAACGCCGCATCCGCACCGTTGGCTTTCATGACTTCGATCGCTTTTTCATAGGCGGCTTTTTCTTCGGGATTCGGTGTTTTCGTATTACTGAAGTCCGGATCGGGCGAACATTGTTCGAGCACGGGAATCAATTGATAACCGGCTTTTGTCAGAACGTTGGTGACCGAAGTATATGCGGTACCGTGTTGGGGCGTAAAGACGATCTTCGTCGAGGATTTGTCTTGTTCCGGACGATTCTGGATTTGAAGTACCCGCGCTTCGTACGCTTCATCGACTTCTTTGTCGATCCAATGGATCAATTCCTGTTGCTTCTGCGTCAACACGACATCGATCGCGAGTTCATCTTCGATCTTATTGATTTCGTTGATGACTTGCTCGATTAAATTCGGAATCAATTGACACCCTTTTTCATCGTAGACTTTGTATCCGTTGTATTCTTTCGGATTATGGGAAGCTGTGACGACGATCCCGCCGATGCAATTCAAATGACGCACCGCAAACGAAAGTTCAGGGGTCGGTCGCAACGAGGTAAAGACATAACTCGGAATGTTAAACATCGCTAAGACTCGTGCGGATTCTTCGGAAAATTCACGTGACATATGGCGGTTGTCATAAGCGATCGCAACCCCGCGCGATGTGGCATCCGGATATTGAAGAAGGAACTTCGCGAATGCGACATTCGCTTTTCGGATGGTATAGATGTTCATGCGGTTAGGACCTGCCCCAAGCAAACCGCGCATCCCAGCCGTACCGAATTCGACATCGGCATAGAACGCATCTTTCAATTGGGCAACGGTATAGGCATCGAGTTGTTGGCGCAGCGTTTCGTCGAGGTTCTTAAAGGATTTCCAGTGGCTGATTCGATTTTCGATCATATTGTTTCCCTCCGATTATAAAAAGAAGATGTCGCCATCTCCTGTTTACTTCATCGCCTTAAGCTATGACTTTTTGTGTGCGCAAAACTTCTTCGATCGTGGTGATCGCGACTTCTTCATCGTCGCCGTCACATGTGATCGTTACTTCGGATTGCGTCGGAATGCCGAGCGACATGACACCCATAATCGATTTCATATTGACCGAGCGTCCTTTGAAGGATACTTTAACCTCGCATTTGAATTTGCTGGCAGCGTTGACCGCTACGGTCGCCGGACGGGCGTGCAAACCGACCGGATCAACGATTAATACGGAAATTTGTTTCATCGATGTTCCCTCCTACTTTCTGTTTCCATTCTAACTTATTTATTTCACAATTACAACAAATCTTGGTTCAATAATGACAACCTTACTGGACGTTTCCCATAAGGATGTAAGCGTTTTCTTCCAATTGGTTCAAATACCTCGACTCTTCGGGGGGGCGGTGGGAAGAAAGGATCTTTCGGATCGTTAGAAGTTGTAATTTTTTGATTGAGTTCAAGTAACTCTTGACCGGTTGATCCAGCGCCGGAAGGATCTGACCTTCATCCGCCGCCAAATCACCTAAGAATAAAATGCCAAGCGTTTTATGATAAACCATCAACCCATCGTCGGTATGACCTGGCGCAACGATGATCCGGATGTCATCATCCAAATCCATATCTTCGTTTACCCAAACATTCGGCCAACGGACGGCGTTCTTTCCTTCTTTGAGTTCAGCTTGCGTATGTTGATCGGCACATATCTTTTCCACATGATTCACAAACGCCGAATGCGCGATGATTCTAGGGAAATGAAGCGCGGTCGCACCCCAAATATGGTCGAAATGATGATGGGAATAAAGCACGGTATTGGGTAAGTTCGGATCGCTCATGGGCATCAACTCACGGATCGCTTCTTCCCCCAGCCCTGCATCGATATAGAGGTTCATCGATCGAGTCACCCATAAGAATGTGGTAAGATACCAACCCTGATCTTTGATTTGTATCGTTCGGGCAAAAATCCCGTTTTCGAGTTGAGTAATCATAACGTTTTCCGTACTCGCGTGAATACGCCTTTTTGGTCGGCGATCGTAAATCCGGCTTTTTGGTATAAACTTAAAGGTCCGCGATGATGATGAGCATTGGTTCCTTCGGTATCCAAGGGATATGCTTCGACGATCTCGATGCCTTGCGATTTCAGGTCGCTCAGGACACGCTCCAACATCGCCGTAGCGATTCCTTGATTGCGATATTCGGGGTCGATCGTGACACAAGTGATCGAATAGATGTTTCGTTTTAGATCTTCCGGATTTCCGTGTTGCTCGTGGATCGATTTGAACTGTTTACGTGGTCCGACCGCCATCCACGCGATTACTTCGTTGTTAAAATAGCCAAGGTAACCGGGCAAGTTATTTTCAGCCAAGCGTACCATCGCTTCCATACGGTTTTCGCTTGCTGTCGCTGTTTCCCATTCCGATTGGTTTTTGTGGGGAAACAGGCAATAACATCCCGCCCATTCGGGATTATCACGAAAAGCGCGTTGATCGAAGAAATACATGAAATCATCCATGGTTTCCGCAGTGTTGGCTTTGATTTGGAATTTCACGAGATCACCTCTTTTCCCTATTATAAAACAAATGACAGTCGAAGTGTTGACTGTCATTTGTGGTAGGTTTGATTACGATTGATTTTAAAGGCACGGTAAATTTGTTCAAGCACCAATAAACGGACGATCTGGTGGGGAAAGGTGCAGGAGGAAAGTTTCCACAACGTATCCGCTCGCTGGCTTACCGCTTCGCTGACACCCATGGAGCCGCCGATCACAAAGACCAAAGAGTTCGCATTGTAGGTGAAGTGCGTATCGATCCGCTTCGCCAATGACATCGAATCAAAGTCATCGCCGCGTAAATCCAGCAGAATCACGGTATCTTCCGGTTTGATTTTACCTAAGATTCGCTCGCCTTCTTTGATTTTTCCGGCAAGTTGACTCGCCAGATCTTCCGATGTGGGTTCATCCGCGACTTCTTCGATCGTTAATTTATGAAAAGGCAAGATACGGTCACGATAAGCTTCGATAAGGCTACTTAAAGATTTTTCTTTGATTTTCCCAACCGCGATGATACGAATCATTGAAGCGCGACAGTCGTCGTTGATTCGATTTCGCCACGTAAATAACGGATCGAAACGGTTTCATCGACATCCTTTGCGTACAACAGTTTCCGAAATTGCTTAAACGACGTGATTTCAGTCCCATCAAATTCCAAAATAATGTCGCCTTTCGCCAAACCGGCTTTCGCCGCCGGACCGTTAAGTGTCACGGAAGTAATCAAAATTCCAGTGTTTTGGTCGAGCTTGATACCATAGAAGCTCTTTTGCATATTGCTTAATTCGTCAACTCCGACCGCGGAGATTCCGATGACCGGACGTATGACTTTTCCGTTCTCCCGCAATTGTGAGATGATCGGAACGATTTCGTTGATCGGGATCGCAAATCCCATCCCTTCGACGGTCGCGTCGGCGATTTTCATCGAAGTGATGCCGATCAAGTCGCCGGCCATATTGATCAACGGTCCCCCGGAGTTCCCAGGGTTGATCGCCGCATCCGTCTGCATAACGATGCTATCCCAATCATCGATGTTATCGCCGTTGAGGTCGACCGGGACGACACGATCCGTCCCCGAGATGATTCCCATGGTAACCGAACCTTGGAATTCCAATCCTAGCGGACTACCGATCGCCAAGACATTCTCGCCGACTTTGACCAAGGAAGAATCACCTAGGTTAAACGGTGTGACGGTGAAGTCGACAGTGACTTCCAGTAACGCTAAATCCGTATAGAGATCTGAGCCTAACGACTTCGCATCGACTTGTTTACCATTTGCGAATGTAATCGTGATTCCGGTGGCGTCTTCGATCACATGATTGTTGGTGATGATGTAGACTTTCGAGCCTTCGATATCATAGATCGCTCCGCTGCCGGTCGAAAACACCTCGCCGTTATAAAGCGCGGAAACTCCGACGACTTTATCGATCGAACCGTCGACGACCTTCGTGACATCCGTCGTGAAATCCGTGACGACCTTGTTGATCGTCTTGATTTCCGTCGTTTTGTTGTCCAATTGTGTTTTGAAGTTGGAAAGTTGTAAGGTCAGGACGCTGTTCCAAACCAACAATCCCGCGACAAGCACCCACATCCATTTTTTATTCATGTTGACCTCCTGATATTGTTTCGTATTGTCTTGCGCACCGTAACCGTATGTTCGCCGCTTTTTCGGGATGTACTTCCTTCAATATCCGCATGTGCGTGGAATAGGCCAAAAACTCTTCGTTGGCTTCCTCGGATAAATGCGCCAGAACGATTTCTTGGGTCGACGGTCCGATGACCCGACTTAAGACCTCGGCGCTATCCTGGTTGCATAAATGTCCGTTGTCGGAAAGAATCCGCTTCTTCGTGAAAATTGGCCGACTGGTCTTCATCAACAACTCCGGATCATGGTTACTTTCGAAAATATAATAGTCGGCGTTTTCGAAGTGTTTGAAATCATGTTCACGTACATATCCGGTATCGGTGACATACACCAGACTTTCGTCCCCGTAAGAAACGACATACCCTAAAGTTAAGCCCGAATCATGCGATAGAGGTACCGGTAGGATGGTTGCTTCCCCGATTTGGAAACTGACGTACGGGGTGATGCGAACCAAGTCCGGACGATCTTCGATCGCAAATGGACTATACAGTGGGATTTGCGCGAACATTTTAAGTGCGCTGATATGGTCGCTATGGCTATGCGTAAGCATGATTCCGGCGACTTGCGTATAGTCTATTCCCAAATTGTGAAAACTATGTGTCAGATGCTTCTTGGTGGTCCCACAATCAATAACAAGCCGGGTATCCCCGGCTTGGATGATGCAACAATTTCCTTTGGAACCGCTGGCGAGTAAGTGAAAATTCATCTTAGCACCCCAAGACGCGGCACGGATTAATCCAATTCCCGTTAAGCTTGACCCCGAAGTGGACATGCGGGCCGGTCGCGACCCCGGTCATCCCGATCTTCCCGATGATTTCGCCTTTTTCGACGGCGACACCGGCTGGGAAGAAAGCCATTTTCGAAAGATGGTTATATTTGGTTGAGTAACCGTTGTTATGATTGATGATAATGTAGTAACCGGAAATCGAATGCCATCCCCGTTCCGCAACGACACCGCGGTCAGCCGCATAGACGTTTCCGTAACGGTTATAACGGTTCTGAAGATCGATCGCGTAGTGTCCGGAATAACACATCCAACGGCATGTAATGTTGACATTGTCGATCGGATAACGGAAACGACCGGTACCGATGCCCGGTACGACTTTCGTTCCGACGCGTACGACTTCCTGAATCGGTTGTTTCACAACGACGTAAGAGATCCTCTTATATCCTGCCATTTCACCGTTGACATACGTTTCTTCGTATTTAACGTTCGCATAGCCATTTTGATCGTTGGTTTGAACAACCCTCAATCCTTCGCGCAATGTCGGATCATTGACATATTTCGTCGATTTCGGATAAACGGTTTCTTTGGTTAAACGTTCACGCGTAACGATAACGTTGATCGGTGAATCAAAGTAAGTCACGTTTAGCTGTGTCCCTGCTTGTAAGATTTGGTTGGTCGATTTAAGGGTTTCCGAGTTGATCGTTACGATTTGTTGGGCGCTTAATCCGTTAAGCGAACCGACCCCTTCGACCGTATCGTAGGGTTTGACGGTGTAGTACTTCTTCTCGACGCCATAACCGTAACTTAGGAAATAGATGATCGAGTTTTTATCCATGAGAATATCCGATTTTGATGCCAACCCTTGGGTTACCGTGGTCGTTTCCACGACGGAAATTCCGATTTCACGTTCTCCGTAAGTTTTCAATTCAGCCGGGACTTCTTTTTTCTTGATCAGTTCTAGTGCTTGTTGGGAGATGAAGTTGGTCAGGTATTGTTCCTTGGCCGCCTCGAAATCCTCAATGTTTTTGACATAGATGATCGCGCCGTTGGAAAACTCGATCTTGTTGGTTTGAACGGAGAAAAGATCGTTTTCTTTCAGATAGGCGAAAATCTCCGCATCCTTGTTTTCGTAGGTGACATAGCTTTGTTCGGTGGTGATGATGACATCTTCCCCAAGTCCGATTCGGGTATCCGGGAAACTTTCCTTATAACTTTCGTTATAAACTTCGGAAAGTAACGCGTCGATTTTTGATGCATCTGTTAATACGCCGATCAACTGTTGCTTGACATAGACTTTCGTAATCGGAGTCGATTTCTCAAGGGTTTGATCGATATTCTGTGTAACGATCGAAGTCTCGCTCAATGCGTTGACCCACCCGCTTTTACGGGATGAGTTCAAGTTTTCGCTGATGTATACGACGCCTAAACTCAATAGGAAAGCAAGGAGAATTGGAAGTAGCTTCTTCATGCTTACCCTCCTTTCGAGGGGATGGCACCCTCGGCGTAATTGTAGAAACTATTGATGGTACGTTCGAACGCCAGTTTGATGATCTGCGTCGGTCCGTTACGATGTTTTGCGATATCGACATCCACTTCTTCGGTTTCAGGAACTTCATCTCCGCGGTTATAGTATGCGTCACGATACAGGAAGACGACCAAATCGGCGTCTTGTTCGAGCGCTCCGGATTCGCGCAGGTCGCTTAACATCGGATGTTTGTCGGTCCGATGTTCGACGGTACGGGAAAGCTGCGATAAAGCGATGACCGGAACTTTGAGTTCACGGGCCAAAGCTTTCAGTCCGCGGGAAATTTCGGAGACTTCCTGTTGGCGGTTTTCGGAATTGCGGCCGGAACCTGAAATCAGCTGGATGTAGTCGATGACAACCATGCACAATCCATGTTCGGATTGGAGTTTGCGACATTTCGAAAAGATCTCCGCGACCCGTACGCCCGGGCTATCGTCGATGAAAATCTTGGCCATGCGTAATTCGGTGGCGGCTTCGTTAAGTTGGTTCCACTCGTTATTGACAAGATAACCCGTTCTGAGTTTTTGTCCCGGAATGCGTGATTTCGCCGACAACATACGCGAAATCAACTGTTCGGCCGGCATTTCCAATGAAAAGAGTGCGACCGCCTGATTGTTGATTTGAGCGGAGTTCATCGCCAAGTTCAATGCGAACGCGGTCTTTCCCATGGAAGGACGGGCGGCCAAGATGATGAGATCGCCTTTTTGGAAACCGTTGGTACAACGATCTAAATCGCGATATCCCGTCGCCGTTCCAGTGATCGCGGAGCGATTGGTACTCATCTTTTGGATGTTATCCACAACCGAGGTTACGACTTCCTTGGCGACCCGGAAATCTCCGGTTCGCCGCGTACGTGTCACATTCAACAATTGCTTTTCGGCGCGGTCCATGACCTCGTCGACATCCGTTCCCGCATTGAATCCTTCATCCGCGATAGTTTGAGCCGTTAAGATCAAGTTACGTAGATAGGCTTTATTTTGAATCAGTTCGATGTAATATTTGGTGTTGGCGCTGGAAACCGACGAATCGGAGAGTTCGAGGATAAAGTCGACACCTCCGATGGTTGAAAGTACGTTGAGGTCGTTACATCTTCCGATCAAGCCCGGGGCGTCGATTGGTTTTCCTTCTTCATGCATCCCCATCATCACGGTGAAAAGACGCTTGTGCGCCTCCACGTAGAATTCTTCCGCATGCAAGCCCTGTTCAAGAGCGACATTGACGGCGGAAGGATAGACAAGCATGCTCGAAAGGAGCGCCTGCTCGGCTTCGATGCTATTGGGAAGTTGACGACTCATGCGTTACCTCGTTTCGACGGCTTTCAGATGAACGGTGATCTGCGCGCTGACGGTTCTGTGAAGATCGATACTGATCTTATTTAATCCTAAGGTATTGATTGCCCCGTTGTCCACGATTTTTCGTTTATCGATCGTGATTCCGTGATCTTTCTGGAGTTTCTCGGCGATTTGTTTGGTGCTGATCGATCCGAAGACCTTTCCGCCCTCGCCGGTTTTCACATCGAAAACCAAGGTGATCTTCGCTAGTTTTTCCTTCAATGCTTCCGCTTCCGCGATTCTCTGTTTTTCTTTTAGATCATCCTGCAGTTTCTGATTGTCCAAAATACCCAAACTGGTCTTGGATGCTTCGACTGCTTTTCCATTACGAATCAGAAAATTACGGGCATATCCGTCCGCGACTTCGACGACTTGTTCTTTTTTACCGACGTTCTTGACGTCTTCAAGCAAGATGACTTTCATGTTTGATTTCCTCTTCTTCCAGGTATTGCCGGATTGTTTCTTCCAATTCTTCTTTTAGCTTCGTTACGGTCGTATTTTCCCGTTGGAGTGCGGCGGCTGAGAAATGCCCGCCCCCGTTCATCCGTTCGATGATCGAATGGACGTTGATTTTCCCTTTGGATCGTGCCGAAAGTGCAACGGTCTTATCATCGATGTTGGCGATGACAAACGCGGCTTCCACGTCTTTGACCGACAACATTTGGTCAGCGACTTGCGATAGGATGGCACGCGGCGCCACGCCTCCATCATCGAGCGCGGAGATGACGATGCCCGAGTCTTTCTTCTCACATTTCTTCAATATCCGTGTTTTGATCTCAAAGTCCGTAAAATCATCTTTGAGTAAATCATCGGCTTCATAAGTATCCGCTCCGTATTTCTTAAGTAAGGACGCGGCTTCGAACGTACGCGACCCGGTCCGATTGCGGAAACGGTTTGTATCGATCAGAATCCCCGTCAAAATCAGCGTGGCTTCTTCGCTGACGAATTCGACGCCGTTTGTTTGATAGGGGACCAGTTCGCTGACCAACTCGGAGGTCGAGGACGCTGCCGTCTCCAAATAAACCAATACCGGCGTAAAGTTGAAATCACTGCTTCGACGGTGATGGTCGATGACGACCACTTTACGTGCTTTTTCGATCACGCTTTGCGCGTTGGATTGATTGGCGATGTGATGGTCGACCATGACGACCAAAGTATCTTTGGTTAAGTTATCCAATGCTTCCGCTTCGCTGACCATGTGATGGTTAGAATTTAAAATATCTTTGTATTTAACCATGGCGTTGGATAACTTCGCTTCCAATCCGCCGGATCGACTCACGATCCGTACCGACTTACCATAGGATTGGACGATTCGGCTAATCGCGATTGCCGCACCCATACAGTCGAAGTCCATTTCTTTGTGTCCGACGACGATAACATCGGAAGATTGTTGGATGAGATCGCGCAGGGTTTGTGCGATAACGCGCACACGAACTTTACTTCTTTTTTCCTGCGCTTCGCTGCTTCCGCCGAAATATTTGACATCTTCCCCAAACCGTTTGATGGCGATTTGATCGCCGCCGCGACTTTGAGCCAATTCGAGAAGATTGTTGACCATTTCTTCAAGTTGGATGAAATCCGCCGTTCCGCGCGCAAACGCCATCGAAAGGGTAATTGCCGCATCCATGTTTTGCGCCGTCGTACGGATATAGTTTAAAATCGAGAAACGTTCATTTAAGATTTCGTTAAAGATTTTTTCGTTAAGTACCAAAAGGAATCGGTCGTTCTTGATCCGTTTCACGAACATGCCTTTGTTTTTCGCCCAATCGACCACGGGTTGGCGTAACTTACTATCGACGAACGCGATCTTTTGTTCTTCTTCGTATTGGATCGTTTCTTCATAATTATCCAAATGGATCAATCCAAGTACGACTTGTTCTTTCACATAAAGGTCGCGCAGATGATCATTGACCGTCACATCCTTTAAGAATAATGTCTGTCCGTCTTCTTTGCGAACGATTTCATATTTATAGTCATCAACTTCGGCGATGACGTTTTCTTCGTCACCTGTAAACAAGGCGTTGGTTTTCGGGATCCACGATGTCACTTTACGACCGATGATATCATAACCGCGTTGTTCCAAGAGTTCGCTGATCCATGTGATCGTATAATTCTCGTCATAGGTGAGAAATCCGATTTCCCCAAAAATAAAAGCTTCTTTCGCATCACTTCCCAGTACCCGTGAAATCGTCAACACTCGTTTGCGTTGATCTTCCTGGTAAGTATCCATCAAGATCCATATAAGGGCAATGTTGACGAGGATGATCAGAATGTCGAAACCGTTGAAATCAATTTGAAATACAAAGTGAACCAAGGCAAAAAGCGCGACTTCCGCCACGATGATCGCGATGATACGTAATCGAAGTTTCGCAAACTGTTCAAACACGTGGTTACCTCCGGTACAAGACCCGAATTCGAAAGTCGGTTAATATATCCATGGCTCCTAGGATGATGGCGACATAAACCATCACGCTTATA
This sequence comes from uncultured Erysipelotrichaceae bacterium, assembly GCA_942492825.1. Taxonomy (GTDB): domain Bacteria; phylum Bacillota_I; class Bacilli_A; order Erysipelotrichales; family Erysipelotrichaceae; genus GWE2-51-13. The sequence goes on from OW818635.1 coordinate 1,369,515, forward strand.
AGCAATAAGAAAGCGAAGAGTCCGTAAAGCGCCAGATACTTGATTTTATACTTGACCGCAGCCAAATTGAGGACGATGAAGAAGTCGAAGACAAATAATAGGACGGCAATCATAAAGATCAAGTTCGCGGCGACTTGGATGTCCATGTCCGTGATCTTGAGAAATCTTACTACGACCGGGGTAAATAACAAAAGCAAAGCGATCCAACCCATCCATTGCGGAACGCGGATCGTATGTAACGGTCGCATTGGTAAGACGGCGATGCGAAGACGTTTCAACAGGACGATGGCGGCGATATGGGTCATCAGCGACTGTAGGACGGCCGTCAACATGACGACCAGAGGATACATCGCGTAAAGCGTCGCGATCATCGTTTGATCGACTTTCAACCCATCGATCGTCTTCAATGCGTCGACGATCAGATTTACGTCTTCCATCACATTATAACCAAAAAAGGCGGCGAATGCATACGTAGTAATAAAGAGCGTGGCGGCAGTGATGACGATCGTGACACCTAAGAGCCATTCGTTGGCTTTTTGTTTGCGTACGCCATACCCGTAAACAACCCCGTTGATCAGCCCAGTCGCCAAAAAGAACAATGATTGCGGAGTGCCCAAGAGTACTCCCACGACAACCATCCCAAAGAACACAAGCAACGCGTTTTTTGCGCCGTGCTTAACCGTGTAGAAGATCAAGGGTAACGGAATGAGAAAGGCGACGTATTGTTCCAAGAGAAAGGCAAACTGCCGATTTATGATCACAAACAATCCAATCAGCGCGATCATCATCGCGCCGTCGGTAATATAGCGTACGGAATGACGCATTGAAACTCCTTTCGATACATAAAACCTCCATCTTACCGATGGAGGTTTGGGTGAACTTAGTCGGCTACGTAAGGCAGCAAGGCCATCTGACGCGCACGTTTGATCGAGGTCGCCAACATGCGTTGATATTTAGCGCGGGTGCCGGTGACACGTCTCGGAATGATCTTGCCGTTTGCGGAGATAAATCTCTTTAACAGTTCGATATCCTTATAATCGATCGTCGTGATGTTGTTCTTCGTGAAGTAACAGACTTTCTTACGACCCATTCTTTGTTTTTTGAATGCCATGGTAGATCTCCTTTCTTTCTAAAATGGCAGGTCATCGCTGGAAATATCCAGCAAAGGCCCGGTATTGAAGTCTTCATCCGCGGTATTGTTGTCGGGGTAATAGCCTTGCGACTGACCTTGCGACGGCGCGGTGAAGTTTTGCGAACGATTTTCGCTAGCACCTTTGGATTCCAAGAGTTGAACCGAGTCACACGTAACTTCCGTCGTGTAGACTTTCTTTCCGTCGGCGCCATCGTAACTCCCTGTGGTGATACGACCTTCGACTCCGATCAACGAACCCTTGCGAACATATTGACCGACGAATTCCGCCGTACGTTCCCATGTGGTGCATCGAATGAAGTCTGCTTGTTCTTGCTGTCCTGCCGTCGTGCGACGATTGCACGCGACGGTGAAGGACGCGACGGATTTTCCAGTCTGCGTTTTACGCAACTCCGGATCTTTGGTGATCCGACCAACTAATACGACGCGGTTGATCATACGGACACCTCCACTTACTCTTCTTCCAGATTGAGGATCATGTGTCTTACGACGTTGTTGTTGATACGCGCCAGACGATCGAATTCCTTAACCGTTTCCGGTAAAGCTTCGATGTTCAAAACGACGTAGTAACCTTTGGTCATGTCTTCGATCTTGTATGCGAACTCTTTAACTCCCCATTCGTCAACTTTTACGATGTTACCGCCGTTATTGGTGATAATACCATGTAATACGTTGATGACTTCTTGGCGAGCGGCATCGTCGAGCGACGCGTTCACAATGTACATGACTTCATACTTTCTCATTTGTACACCTCCTTATGGTCTTTGGCCCTCTCGGGCAAGGAGTAAATATGGGACATATCTACCCGTTTGTACATTATAGCAGATGAGGTACAGCTTGTAAATGAAATACGTAAAATCCCTTATTCATAAGGTTATCTTTGTATTTTCACCAAATTATCACATTTGATGATCGTTTTGTATTTCGTTACTTAGCGTACCAAATAGTAAATCATCAACACGGAAATGATCGCCAATAGGATCATCAACCCATATTTGAAACTGGCGATATCCTTATATAGGATCTTGTTGCGCGCATCCGCGCGGCGTTTGAATTCGCGAATGTCTTCTTCTCTACCCATACTTCCCTCCCCATTTGTCAATCATGACTTCCCAGTTTCATGATACCATATTTCATTGTGTGAGATTTCTAAAAGTTGATGAAAAAAAACAAAGCGCCGTGCGGCGCTTGTTCATTTCGGCAGTTTCAGATCTTCCTGCGTTGTAATTTTAATGTTCGAATACGATCCTTCGATGATCTTGACGCGTGCTTTCGTATACGTTTCCACCATCTGCGCATCATCAGTGACTTTGATGCCCGCGATATAGGCGCGTTTGCATGCTTCCGTGATCAAACTCGTCTTAAACGCCTGCGGGGTTTGGGCTTGAATTAACCGCGTACGTTCGACTGTTTTGACGATATATCCGTTTTCGACTTCCTTGATCGTATCTTTGACCGGAACGCCTAGGATCGCCGCATCCTCGGTCTGCATCGCATCCAATAGATCGTCGACGCATTTCATCGGACACCACGGACGCGCCCCATCATGAATGAGCACGACATCTTCGGTGACTGCCATCAACCCGTTGCGTACGCTCGCTTGGCGGGTTTCGCCGCCGGCGACATGGACGATTCGCCCGATTTCACGCTTCTTCATCGCGAGGGTCATTTCGTTCTGGTTGGTTACGATGACGATCTGCTTACAGCGCGGATCCTTCATGAAAAGTTCCATCGTCGTATCCAGGATCGTCGAACCTTCTTTTAACTTGTAGAAGACTTTATTGTAGCCTAGTCCCATTCGTTCTCCGCGTCCGGCGGCGACGATCAGTACGGAATAGTCCATCGGATTACCTCGCTTGTTTTGTCCATTTTATCAGAGGATTCACTTAATGAAAAGGAGAATGTATCTTCGTGGGTTATCGGATTTGTATTGCGTCGATTTGCCCGTCAGACTATAATGAAGATGCAAAGAATGGTGCCCTTTGGGCTCAATAGGGAATTCGCCAAAAACGAAGCTGTCCCAGCAACTGTAGACAAGGACGACGGGAAAACGCCACTGCGCGATGCGCGGGAAGGCTCTCTTAGGATGATTTGTCAGCCAGTAGACCTGCCTTCTTATGCATCGCTTTTATCTTCTGGGAACAAGATAAAAAGACCTCGGGTCTTTTTTCACACATCCCAATCGAAGATGTGTGTTTTTTTATGAGGGAGGATTTCCATGAAGAAGTATCTAAGTAAAGTCCTGATTGCGCTATTCGTCGGTGCCGTGCTCCTGGGAGCCGTGGCATGGTATCAGAACAGCAAGCTACAGGCGGGGTCGAAATCGATCGAGATCACGATGATCATCGATAACGAGAATGGACCGGAGACGATTTACGAGAAAACCATCCGTACGGATGCGGTAAAGCTCGGAGATTTGTTAGATGAGATGGTCGAAGATAAGAAGATCGAGATGGAAACATCGGGATCGAAAACAGATCCTTACGGACGCATGCTTGTCAGTATCGAAGGATATGCGACGACGGACTTCAACGCCGGACCGTGGTGGTTGATTTCTTCCTCCAACAACGCGGATTGCGTCGCAGCCGGATTCTGCTCAGGCATCGACTTGGCACCGATCTATGACCAAGACGAATTCACATTTCTGTTTTCATCCTCGTTCGAATAATGAAACCGGTTAAACGTATTGTATTGATAGCGACCATGGCGGCGACGATTTTCGCCGCCCAGGTCGGCTTGGCGTTTCTACCGAATGTCGAGTTGGTAACCTTGATGTTTCTGTTGGTCGCCTTGCATCTTAAAAAGATCGACGCGCTGATGGTAAGTTTTATCTTTGTACTCTTGGAAGCCTTGGTATGGGGCTTAGGCGATTGGGTCATCGGATACTTATGGATTTGGCCATTATGGATGGTGATCTGTTTGATCGCATCTCATTTCATTCATGACAACATCGATCGATGGGCCTTGCTTGGCGGTTTGTTTGGCCTATTCTTTGGATTCTTATTCTCCATTCAACATGCCCTTCTGTATGGTTTCACGATGGGCACCGCTTACTGGATCAAGGGCTTATCGTTTGACATCATCCACGCGATTTCGAATTATATACTTATCTTGGTCTGTTTAGGACCGATGCGACGCGCGTTTTTCACGCTGATGCGCCGCTGGGAGGGTAAATAAATGCCAGTTATGACAAAAACCGGGGATCACGGTACGACCGGTGTCGCGGGAAACCGGGTCGAAAAAGATGGATTGTTGATTGAGACGATCGGAATGCTGGATGAACTCTCCAGTTCGATCATTCTTGTAACGGCTGAAAACCAAGCGGATGTATCCGTATGGGAACCGATCGTGACGGACTTAATTCGTTTTAGTTCGCTCTTGGCGAACTTTGAGGTCAAGGATTTCGATGCTTTCAATCGCATCGCTTTCTTGGAACAGGAAATCGCCAAAAAGCAAAATGCGTTCCGTGGATTTGTCTATCCGTTTGGCGATGTGAAAAACGCGCGGCTTCATTGGTTACGATCGATCGTTCGACGTACCGAACGACAAGCGGTTCGGCTTTCGCGAACACAAGATCTCCCCGTAGGATTGGCTGTGTACTTGAACCGCTTATCGGACTTCGTCTTTACTCGAATGGAAGGACTTTGAAATGAATGCATTTTCAGAATTGAATCCTGCTTTCTTATGATAGAATTAGAATTAACCTGAAGAGAAACGAGGAAGTTGACCATGAGTTATAGTAAAGCCACCATCGAGAAATTAAACGCTGACATAACCCGTCATTTCCCACATTTGGTCTTGATCGAGGATGACTTTCAACTAATCCATAGCGGTGTATCGCGCTTAGTCATGTTGGATCGTTATGCGCAGAAAGACCGCGGGCTGAAAACCTTAGGCGTGGGGGATGTCGTCGTTACGATCGTTAAGGAAGATCCGAAGTTTCCGGCACGCGGGATCGGGATCGTCGTGGACATCGACAGAGACAAAGAGACCGTTGTGATCGAATTGGAAGAAGAATGGCGTGCGCCGCTCGAAGATGAGACGGAAGCCGCGACTGGACGGATTTCCCGTCCGTTTAAGAACGTCGATAAACCGATGGAGATCTTTTACGAACAGATCGCCCGAAGAGTCGGTAAGGCGTTGGCCAATACGGAAAAAGATGAAGAGTTAAAAGCGAAGTACGGGGATCTTTTTTATCGTCAGTTATCAAAAATGAATGTCATTCCAGCCGGTCGTGTCCTTTACGGGGCGGGAAGCGGTACGGAAGTCACATATTTCAATTGCTTCGTCATGCCGTTTGTCCATGATTCGCGCGGGGGCATTGCGACCCATCGCAAAGAAGTCATGGAAATCATGTCGCGGGGCGGCGGGGTCGGCACCAACGGTTCGACCTTACGACCGAAATCGGCGCCGGCGAAAGGCGTCGGGGGAAAATCCTCAGGCGCGGTCAGCTGGTTGAATGATATCGCGAACTTGACGCATCTAGTCGAGCAGGGCGGAAGCCGTCGCGGTGCGCAGATGATCATGTTGGCGGACTGGCATCCGGATATCATCGAATTCATTATTTCGAAAATGCAGAATCCGCGCGTCTTGAAGTGGTTGACCGAGAATTCGAAGGATCAACAGATCAAAGACGAAGCCGCAAAGAAATTACGTTTTATTCCCCTAAGTCGGGTCGAGAAGGAAATGTATGAGGCGTTGGTCGAGAATAAGACCACGGCCGCCCATATTTCCGAATATGCACGAGAAATGTTATTGAATGGCGGGAAGCTGGAAGTCCAGTCACCCGAGTTCCTCTCCGGCGCCAACATCTCGGTTACCTTGACCAAAGAATTCATGGATGCCATCGAAAAGGATTTGCCGTTCGATCTACGCTTCCCGGATTTGGAACAGTACACGCCGCAACAGAAAGAAGCCTACGATTCGCATTGGCATGAAATCGGAGATGTACGCGAATGGGAAGCCAAGGGTTATCCCGTCAAAATTTACCGTACGATCCAAGCCCGCGAGTTGTGGGACTTGATTTGCTTCTGTGCGACCTATTCGGCCGAGCCCGGTATCTTCTTCATCGATAACGCCAATGACATGACCAATGCGAAAGCCTATGGCCAGAAAGTCGTCGCGACCAATCCCTGCGGTGAACAACCCTTGGCACCGTATTCGGTATGCAACCTGGCCGCGATCAACTTGGCGAACTTCGTCGATCGCAAATCCGGACGTATTTTGTTTGATGAGTTGTCCGAATCCGTCAAATTAACCGTCCGTATGCAGGACAATGTCATCGACGATACGCCTTACTTCCTGGAAGCCAACCGTCACCAAGCATTGGGCGAACGACGGGTCGGCTTAGGGGTCATGGGCTTACATGACTTGTTGATTTGGGCTGGGAAACGTTATGGTTCGAAAGAATCCATCGAAGCGATCAACGATGTCTTTAAAACCATCGCGGAGAGCGCGTATCTGGCTTCGGTCGAGTTGGCGAAAGAAAAAGGCAGTTTCCCCTTCCTGACGTCACGCGAAGCTTTCATCAATACGGGTTACATGAAAACGATGAGCGAACATGTTCGCCAAGAAGTATTGAAGCATGGAATCCGTAACAGTCATTTATTAACCATCGCCCCGACCGGATCGACCGGTACGATGGTCGGTGTTTCCACCGGATTGGAACCTTACTTCTCGTTCTCATATTTCCGTAGCGGAAGACTTGGAAAGTTTATCGAAGTCAACGCGCAGGTCGTCGAGGATTGGTTGGCGTATCATCCGGAATACACACGTCAAACCTTGCCTGATTTCTTCGTCAGCGCGATGGATCTGGCGCCGCAGGAACATGCGGACACGCAGTGTACGATCCAACGTTGGATCGACTCCTCCATTTCGAAAACCGTCAATGCCCCACGTGGCTTCAGCGTACGTCAAGTCCAAAAAATCTACGAACGCCTCTACCATGGGAAAGCCAAGGGAGGGACGGTCTATGTGGATGGATCGCGCGACAGCCAAGTGCTATCGTTGACCAACGACGAAGATACCAACTGGGCGCAGATGGATCTGGTCCGTGATTTCGGCGTCAATATCAAAGAAACACAAGCACAGGAAAAGAAGACGGATATGCGTGCCGACCGGATCGACCGGAATATCGGCGTCGAAGTCGGAGATATTTGCCCGATTTGTTTGGAAGGCGTCGTCGAGGAGATCGGCGGGTGCAACACCTGCACCAACTGTAACGCACAGTTGAAGTGCGGATTATAAGAACTACGAAGCGTCTTGAGAAAGGCGCTTTTTTTTCGAAAACTTAGACAATTTTATATGTAATTTATCTGGTAATTTATCTTTAAATTCTAGCTTTGTATCACTTTTCTTGCGAAATACTCTTATAATGGATACGTTTCCATCCTATAGATGAAAGTCCTATCACAATGTGTTATATAAATTGACTTAACTTGCGAAATAATCGTAATATTCAACTAAGGAGGCATTTCAATGACCACTAAAATTCTAATGGTTGGAAGTGTTATGATGGATTCGATTTATACCGTAGACAGAGCTCCGGAACTTGGGGAGAGCGTTCTGGGCGTCGTTTACGGAACCGCTTGCGGAGGCAAAGGTTCCAATGCGGCGGTCGCAGCATGTCGTTTAGGCGCCAAAGTCACCGCGTTCGGGACATTGGGCGATGATTCCAACGGAGAAACCTTAATCAAGATGTTATCCGGTGAAGGCATCGATACGCGCGCCATGAAAATCAAAAAAGGCGGAAAGAGCGGATCAGTCGTTATCTTATTGGAAAAAGGCGGGAAAAATCGCCTTGTCATTTGCCCGGGTGCCAATATGGAAACCACACCGGATGGTTTGGAAGAAACGTTTAAGGATCACTTCGACGCATTGCTTCTCCAATTGGAAATCCCGTTGGAAGCCAACATCGCCGCCGTCAAATTAGCGCAGAAGAACGGTGTCATCACCGTCTTGGATGCAGGGCCAGCCCAAGAATATCCGCTCGAAAAATTAAAAGGTTTGGATATCCTTTCTCCGAATGAAACCGAAACCAAAGCGTTGACGGGCATCTATCCTAACGACCGTGCCAGTTATTTGGCCGCTTCGAAGATCTTGAAAGAACGCAACGAATGCAAGTACGTCGTTCTCAAACTCGGCGAAAACGGATCTTACATTTATGGTGACGGCGTTGACGAACATGTACTTCCGTACAAAGTCACCGCGGTCGACCCGACAGCAGCCGGCGATGCGTTTACCGGAGCCTTGGCACTGAAATATGCCGAAACCAAAGACATCGTCGCTTCCGCGAAATATGCGAATGCGGTCGGTGCGTTGAGCACATTGAAAGTCGGCGCGCAACCTTCGTTGCCGACCGATAAAGAAGTCGATGCGTTTATCGCTTCCTACAAATAATCCGTAAGCGAAGCAGAAAATAATCCAAGTATTCAAAAGGTGACGGAAATTCCGTCACCTTTTCTACTGCTTGGTTTGAAACTTGTTTTTGAACTTAATCCACGTTTCGTTGAACTTACGCTCGAATTTACGTTGATAGACATAACTTCTGAATTGAAGATGCGCCATCTTAGGCCGAGGTTTATAGTAGAATTCACCTAGGTTCTCCACGAAATCTCCCCCGAACTTCCGTTTGAAATCATGCAGACCGTAATAGGGATCTTTCGGATCCAAGCTTCCAGATACACCCACAAAATCATAATATCGTACACCGCGTTCCTTGAGTTCCTCATAAGAATCCACATGGAGCGAGATTGTCGCATGGAAACTCGGGAAATCCTTGTTGGTGTAGGTATAAACGTTGTAGCAGCGATCTCCCGCAATCAAATACAATGACGCTCCGAGAATTAACTTGTCGCCATGTTGCTTGATCAGTTGGTGTAAGTCGTTCTCTTCTTTATCCAAATCATCCAGTTGTCGTTGGGTTTCTTTGAGGAATCCCGCTTTCCGCGGATTGTCTTTCGCTTTATCAAAAGCAATCAATAGCGTTTCGCGCTCTTTGACGATGGTTTGCATGGCCACATCCAAATCCGCAATCGCTACCTGATAGAGCACGTTCTCCGCAGCCAAATCATAGAGCTGTTGGAAGAACTTGAGACTTTTAGGTTTGAAGAATAGCTTTTTGGACAACTCGATCCCAAATCGAGCTAAGTAACTCAATTCATCCCGTGTGCCGTTACGCACGATCACCCCGCGCCGTAAGTTTTTCTTATACAGGTTGCGTACGTTGGGAGCGATTTTCTCGACCAACGAACCCTTATCTCCCTCAAGATCCAACACATAGGTAAACCTTGAGAACAGATATCCCGAATATCCATAGTTATAACCGGTATGTTTAAATCCGGTGTTTTCGAAGCGTTGCTTGATCGATTCGTTATTAAATCCATCCTCGATCAAGTTTCCTTTATTGTCATGATGGTTCCGGGGTATGTTGGTGTCGATGCGTACCGACAGGATGTTGAATTTAATGGCGTTACGCTTGATCAGATCCAAAACCTCTTCAAGAAGTTTGGGTTGCTCGATCGCTAGGCTTGGACCGTTGGGAATATACCAGAGTTTTCCGAAAATCGTATTCTTTTGTAGGCAAATCGCCGTCGCGACGGTTTTACCGAGGTCTACGAATCGCCAGTACTGCGCTTGATACCCGTGAAGGGACTCGAATTGACCCCAAAACCACAACTTCGAATAGTGGATGTGCGGTTGCGATTTCACGAAGGTATCAAAAGCGGTTTTATCCGTAGATCGTATCAGTTCCATAGTTTTCCTCATTCGTAACGTTGTTATTATACCATAGCCTAACAATCCTGGAAATGTGGCGAAGATTCCGTCAGACGATGCCATTGTGTTCAAAACCATCTGCCAAGCGTCGAGAAAATATGGGGATTATGGTATGATAGTCGTATCAACGGAGAACTCATATGTCAAAACTCATCGTATTGAATTTAGGATCGACTTCAACGAAAGTCGCACTCTTCGAGGACGAGATCCAGAAGCATTCCACGACGTTACGGCACAGTGCCGAAGAATTGAAACCCTATAAATCGATTTTAGATCAAGAGGATTTCCGCAAGGAATGCGTAATGTCATGGTTGAATGACCTTGGTGTCGGGTTTTCCGATTTGGATCTGATCGTCACACGCGGACCGCTGTTAAAACCAATCGAAGGCGGAATCTATCTACTCAATCAAGCCGTCGCGGACGATGCGCGGAGTGAAAAATATGGCACGCATATTTCCACGGTCGGTGCGTTGCTTGCCTATGGATTATCTCAGAATCACGGTATTCCGGCGATTTTCCTGGATGCGGTCGTCACCGACGAGCTCTGCGAGCCGGCACGCTATTCGGGCCTAAAGGGTTATGAACGTCGCAGTGTCTTCCATGCGCTCAACGCAAAGCAAATCGCGCGTGAGACAGCGAACAAGATTGGAAAACCTGTTTCGGAATTGAATCTGATTATCGCGCATTTAGGTGGCGGAGTTTCGATCAGCGCCCATGCCTTAGGTAAGGTGGTCGACGTCAATAACGCGATCGACGGCGAAGGTCCGTTCTCGCCCGAAAGGGTCGGCGGATTCTCTTGCGCCAATACCATGAAACTGATGGAAGATTACGATTTCAATCGCACGCTGGTCAAACGGATGTTGGTGGGATCGGGAGGATTGATTTCCTACCTCGGTCATGGCAACGTGTCGCAAGCGATGGAAGAAGCGAAAAGCAACCCGCAAACCAAAAGCGTACTGGATGCGATGGCCTATCAGATCGCCAAGGAAATCGGCGCGATGGCCGCTGTCCTAAAGGGCAAAGTCGACGCGGTGAGTTTTACCGGAGGCATCGCATACAATCGCGAATTTCTTGGGATGATCCGCCAATATACGGATTGGATCGCACCGGTTTTCATCTTCGAGGGTGAGGATGAAATGCGTGCGATGGCGCTTGGCGGTTTACGATATTTACGTAATGAAGAAAAACCGAAACTCTATCGGTAGGAGGAAATCATGGAACTCTTTGATTTTATTCACCAGAAGATCATTAAAACACATCGTTATACGTTAGCGGTCGCTGTTGCGCAAGATCACGATGTCCTCTCCGCGGTGACGCGAGCGGTTTCGATGCGGTTGATCGATGCGATTTTAGTCGGTGACGAATCGAAAATCAATACCGTCGCGCAGGCGCATAACTTACCTTTGGCTAACTGTACGATCCTTCACGAACCGGATGGCGTGTTGGCATGTGAGAAAGCGGTACGCTTGGTCTCCAGCGGTGAAGCGCAGATTTTGATGAAGGGGCTGATCGATACAAGCATTCTCCTGAAGGCTGTGTTAAACAAGGAATGGGGCTTGCGTACCGGGCAGGTCTTGTCTCATGTGACCGTAGCAAGAGTTCCGGGATACGAGAAACTTTTCCTGATATCCGATGCGGCGATGAATATCGCGCCGGACTTGGCAGCCAAGAAACAAATCATTGAGAATTGTCTTCCGGTCGCCAATGCGTTAGGAATCCACAATCCGAAAGTCGCAGTCGTTTGCGCGGTGGAGAAAGTCAATCCGAAGATGGTAGCGACCTTGGACGCACAAGCGTTAAGTGAGATGCAGAAGCGGGGCGAGATCACCGGGTGCGAAGTTGACGGACCGTTTGCTTTCGACAATGCGGTGAGTGTCTTAGCCGCCAAACATAAAGGGATCGAGAATCCCAACGCCGGAAAAGCCGATATCCTATTGATGCCGACCATCGAAGCGGGGAACATTCTCTATAAAGCCGTTACATTCTTCGCGCACGGATCGGTCGCATGTATGATTTCCGGGGCTAAAGCGCCGATCGTGCTGACTTCACGTGCGGATACCGACGATGATAAGTTGAATTCGATCGCATTATCCGTATTGATGGCAGGAAAACTGAATTCTAGTAATTAACTTCATTAATATAATAAAAAAAGAAAAGCGCATTGCGCTTTTTATTATATGAAGATTTCGGCGATTTGAATCGCGTTGGTAGCGGCGCCTTTGCGGATTTGATCCCCGCAGCACCAAAAACTGATCCCCTTCTCAGGATCATTGAGATCTTTTCGCAATCTTCCGACCATAACAAGATCTTGATCGCTGGTATCGATGGGCGTGGGATAGTCGCGTCCTTCGGGAAGCATCCCGATGCCAGGAGCTCTCGCCCAATCCGCGCGAATGACATCCAACTCCGGTTTCTGCGACGTGCGAACCGTGAGGGCGATCGAATGCGAACGTAACACTGGCACACGTACGCAGGTGCAATTCACGCTCAACGCGGGATGATGTAAAATCTTCCGTCCTTCGTTGCGCATTTTCATTTCTTCGCTTGTGTAGCCGTTTTCCTCTAGGCTTCCGATCGACGGAATGACATTGTAGGCGATTTTATGCGGGAACACTTTATTTGTTGTTTCTTTGCCTTCGACCGATGCTTCGATTTGGTGGATCAACTCGGACATGCCTTCTTGTCCGGCACCCGAGACGGCTTGATAGGTACAAGCCACGACGTTTTCGATTCCATACCGTTGCTTGATCGGTTGTAACGCGACCATTGCGATGATCGTGGAACAATTGGGATTGGAAATGATGCCTTGATGCAACTTTGCATCACTGGCATTGATCTCGGGAATCACCAAAGGTACGTTCTCTAACATCCGAAACGCCGATGAGTTATCCACAAACAAAGCGCCGCTGGCGACGATATGCGGAGCGAATCGTTTGGCCATGGCATTCGATACCGCTCCGAAAACGACATCCATCCCCTTAAATGAGTGTTCCGTAGCCTCTTCAACAAGATATTCTTTCCCGTGAAAGAGGATCTTCGTATTGACGCTGCGAGCACTGGCAAGTAATCGCAACGAATCGACCGGAAATTTCCGTTCTTCCAACACTTTGATCATTTCGCGTCCCACCATACCGGTGGCGCCAAGGATAGCGATGTTCATTTTGTTTTCTCCGCGCGCATGAAGCTGTCATAAATTACGTTCACCGCATTTTGATAATCCTGGGTAGCTACGCCCACGATAATACTGATTTCATTGGTCCCTTGGGTGATGATCCGGATATTGATCCCGTTCTTACCCAACGCGCTAAACAATTTTCCCGATATCCCCGGACGATAACGCATGCGTCGTCCCACACAGGCGATCATCGCGATGTTCTCTTCGATCTCCAAAGTTTCCGGCTTACATTCGCTCTGGATCCGCGACACAACATCGTAGAGTTTATCTTTGATTTGTGTCGACGATACCGTCAACATAAAACTATCCAGTCCTAAGGTAATATGTTCGATCTGGACTTTGAAATCATCGAAGATCGCCAAGGTGTTACGCACGATCGATGTATCTGATAAGATTTGTTCCTTATAGATCGTTAGCACGTAGAAACCGGTCCGCCCGGCAATCCCCGTCACAAACCGATCTTCGATCTCGCTGTCTTCCTCAAACGATTCTTTAATCAGCGTTCCCGGATGATCGGGTTGATTGGTATTGCGGATCATAAGCGGTATGTTCTTTAACTTGATCGGTAAAACGGATTCCTCATGTAAGACGGACGCCCCCATAAACGACAGTTCACGTAATTCCGCATAGGTCATACGTAAAATCGCATCGGGTTGACGTACGATTTTCGGATCTGCCATCAGAATACCAGAGACATCGGTCCAGTTCTCGTATACTTCCGCATCCAAAGCCGCAGCCGCCAAGGCTCCGGTAATATCCGATCCTCCGCGACTCATGATTTTTACGCGTCGGTTAGGCAAACTTCCGTAAAATCCGGGGATGACGATTTTGTGATGTTGGTTGTAGGCTTCTTGAATCGATCGATAGGTTTTTTCGGTGTCCAACTGTCCGTCATATCCGAAGAACACGCAATCGGACGCATCCACAAACACGTATCCCAAATAAGCAGCCATCAATTTGGCGTTCAGGTATTCGCCTCGGGAAACCAAATAATCCAACGGAGTATCTTTCGTTAAATGTTCGAATATCTTCGTTAAGTCCGTTTCGATCGAAACATCGACGCTTAAGGCGTCACGGATTTCAATCAGTCGATCGGAAATCGAACGAACGATTTCATCATGCGGAAATCCATATTGAAGGTGGGCATGAAGTAGATAAAGCAGATCCGTGATTTTGTGATCGCCCGAAAAACGCTTTCCGGCAGCCGAAACGACCACCACACGACGCATCGGATCCGCATCCAGAATGGATTTCACTTTAATAAATTGAGTGGCATCCGCAAGCGAGGATCCCCCGAATTTCGTCACCTTCAACATATCATTGATACCCGCTTTCATCCAGGATTGCACACGCGAAGAGTTTGGGATCGATCTCAATCATGGATCGTAGGTAGGTGTGGGCTTCCGTTACGGAAAGAGGTTTTGTGATCACGATGCTTTTAGGATCCGACGATTCTATCATTTCGTTCGGTAGAACCTTGAGAGCGGATTGCGTTGCGCGAATATAGTATGAGAACTTGGCTTTCTGATTGTCCGCATCGGATAACGTTGCGTCAAACGGAATCATTTCGAAATCACCACGTTCAATTCGCTGAAGGTCACGGTAAATATTGGCGGCGGTCGGTAAACCACCGGCTCCGGGTCCCACTCTCGACTGTGTTTGACTGCGTGAGGCTTGAAAGCGGAAGACATTGAGATTTTTCTGGATTAACGCAAACGGATGCAACGATTGAAGCGCAGTCGGTTGGATGAAAACACTCAACTTTCCATCATCGTTTTTTGCAATCGTGGTCAAATAACGTAACGTTTGATTGTGTTGTTTGAAATATTCGATATCCTCTGACGTGACCGTATGCATCGTTAGGCGGTCGATACTTGTGGGGGATATCCACTTCTTCCATGTAACGTTCGCGAGCACACGCGCCTTGTAAAGCAGGTCAACGCCTTGCACATCGTTGGTGGGGATCGCTTCCGCATAACCGGCTTGTTGAGCCTGTTTTAATGCTTCCTCAAACGTCATATCCAGACGTGTCATCGCATCCAAAATGTAGTTGGTCGTTCCATTAAAGATCCCACTCACATCCAATATCTCTTCTTGTTTTGATAAATCACGCAGTTCCGCCAGGATCGGAATCCCTCCGCCGACGCTAGCGCTACACAGAAAACCGACCTTGTTTTCAACGGCTAAGTTTGACAATTTATCGCCATACTCGCTCACCAAATTCTTATTTGAAGTGATAACGTGCTTTTTGGCTTTGATGACATCGCTAAGATATGTGAAGGCAGGTTCGAATCCTCCCATCATCTCGACGACGATTTCAATATTCGGATCCGTAAGGATGGTATCGATCGACGTGGTAAACAATGGATTCGTATCGACTTCCCCTTCTTTCACCAAGATCTTTTTAACATGGAAAAGAGAGCTTCCTTGCTTTTGAAGCGTCTCGATATGATCAAATAGGGCTTTGCCGACGGTCCCGAATCCGAGGAGTGCGATTTCCATTGGGGTCCTTCTTTCATGTTGCTTCGTTGAAAAGACTTGCAACCTAATTTGAAACATTCTATCATAGTGGTAATTCAAATACAAGAAACGGAAGGCGAACCATGCGCTACCAAAGTACAAGAAACAGCGAGATCCGTATCTCATCCGCAGATGCGATGCTTCAGGGATTGGCACAAGACGGAGGACTTTTTCTTCCTCTAAATCTGCCTTCTCTTTCACCTGAAGTGTATCATACAAACGACTATCGACGTTTAGCGATGCTTATCCTCCAACCGTGGTTTGATGATTTTACAATTGAAGAAATCGAGATGTGCGTCAACCAAGCTTATGCATCAACATTCGACACAAAAACCATCGTTCCGATCGTTCCCGTCGGTAATCGCTATGTGGCGGAGTTGTTTCATGGTCCGACGGCGGCTTTTAAAGACGTCGCGCTTTCGTTGTTTCCAAGATTGCTGGTGCTGGCGAAAAAAAAGAGTAACATTCAGAAGGATTTGATCGTGTTGGTTGCGACCAGCGGAGACACAGGGTCGGCCGCTTTAACAGGGTTCAGAGATATCGAACACCTTAAGATCCTGACGTTCTATCCTAATGTTGGTATCAGCGAGATCCAACGTCTTCAAATGACGACGCAGGACGGAAAGAATCAAAACGTCGCGGCGATCCAAGGAAACTTCGACGATGCGCAAGGGGCAATCAAAAAGTTTTTGAATGAACGTGGCGAAGATCCAAATTTCCTCTATTCGAGCGCAAATTCCATCAATATCGGACGATTGCTTCCGCAGATCGTGTACTATGTCCACGCCTACAATCAACTGGTGGAAAATAGAACCATCGAAGTGGGTCAGCCGATCGATTTTTGCGTACCGACCGGCAATTTCGGAAACATTCTGGCCGGTTATTTGGCGAAACGAATGGGACTTCCGATCGGAAAACTGATTTGCGCTTCCAACCAAAACCATATCCTGACCGATGTTCTGAAGACAGGGATCTACGATCGTAACCGTACTTTCCATTCAACGCTTTCGCCTTCGATGGATATCTTGGTTTCATCGAACTTGGAACGTTTATTATGGCTTCTGTCCGATGGGGATAGCGATTTGATCGTACGACTGATGAATGATTTGAAAACCAACGGAAGGTTCATTTTACCGAAACACATTCACGAGAAGCTTTCGGAAACGATTTCAGCGGGATATACGAGCGATGAGATGACCTTGCGAATTATTGAAGAAGTCTATGTCAACCATCGTTATTTACTGGATCCGCATAGCGCTGTCGCATGGTCGGTCGCCAACCAATATCAATCCGATCGTCCCATGGTGATCTTAGCGACCGCATCGCCGTTTAAGTTCCCCGCAAGCATCGCCCGCGCTATGAACTGGCCGATCGAACCGGATTTGAGGTTGATCACGACGATTTCCGAAAAAACCGGATTAACGATACCAAAATCGTTATCCGAACTTTCGAAAAAAACGATCTTACATCATGATATCGTCGCAATCGACGCCGTGGATCGCTATATTCGCCGATGTGTGAGGGAAAACGTATGATTACGGTACGTGTCCCTGCGACCAGCGCGAATCTTGGCAGTGGGTTTGATTGTTTTGGATTGGCTCTATCTCTTTATGCGACCGTTTCCTTTGAGAAAAGCGATCAATTGAGAATCGATGGTTGTCCTCTTGAATTTCAAAATGAATCCAATCTTGTTTATGTCGCCTATACGCATACATTAAAAACCTTAGGATTGCCTGCCGAACCGGTTAAAATCACGATTTCCTCATCGATCCCGATCGCTCGTGGACTCGGAAGCAGCGCTGCCTTGTTGGTGGCGGGAGTGTTGGGTGCAAATGCGATGCATGGATCCCCGTTGGATCGCCTACGTTGTCTTGCGATCTGTAATGAATTGGAAGGTCATCCCGATAATGTATCTCCAGCTTTGTTTGGGGGTTGCGTCGCTTCGGTGTTACATGAGAATCAACCGATCGCCATTCCCTTTAATGTACATCCTTCGCTTTGTGTTTTGGTCTTGATACCCGATTTCGAGTTATCCACCTCCCTTTCTCGGAGTGTCCTACCTCAAACCGTATCGTTTAAAGATGCGGTGTTTAATGGATCTCGTTCGGCTATTTTGGGAAAAGCGATGGAAACGGGAAATCCGGAATGGCTTGCGATCGCAACGCAAGATCGCCTTCACCAACCCTATCGAAAAGGCTTAATCCCTGATTTCGATGTCATTCAGTCGATCGTGATGAAAGTAGGGGCGAACGCATTCTTTATCAGCGGTGCCGGTCCTACTTTATTATGCATTTACACGGATCCGGGTTTCGTGGATCGAGTGAAAGAAACCCTTATAAATACGCAAGCGCATTGGACATGTCAGACGTTGGACATCGATAAACTGGGCGCAACTCTCATATTCGAATAAAGAGCGGCAATGAACTGCCCCAGGTAAAGTTTATACAACAAAAAAGCGCAATCTGAATCAAACCTCCTTGAATCTGACAAATGTCATATGACAGATGTAAGATAACACAAAGGAGGTTTTATTATGGCCAAGAAAGGAAGTGTCTTTGCGAAGTATAGCCCTGAATTTAAGCAAGAAGTAGTTGAAGCCTATCTAAGCAGAAAGGTTGGAGGTTGGAGGCAAGTTGCGAGATCATTTGGGTTGAAGAGTGATGCGCAAGTCAGAAAATGGACCCAGCTGTATCGTCAAGGGGGTCTAGAAGCACTGTCGAAAGACCGACGAGAAGGTAATAATCCAAATTTTGGAAAACATTTTCGCGAAAAGAAGATTGAAGACTGGCCGCTAGAACAACAAATCGAATACCTAAAAATGGAGAACGCCATCCTAAAAAAAGTGAAGGCTCTCCGGTTAAAAAACTCAGGAGAGCGCAACGATACATGATTGTTTATGATTTGACGGATGACGGGTTCTGCACAAAGCGACTCTGTTCGTATCTCAAGGTGAGTCCCCAAGCCTATTACCGATGGTTGCGTATTGGAAAGCCTATGTATCGATGGTTTGATGAACAACTCGCTGAACGCATTCTCGAACTGTTTGACCGTGAAAAGAAGGGGTATCGTTACATCCGAGATCAATTGATACGCCTTGATCACCGTAGGATCAATGATAAAACGGTTCTGCGTTACATGCATATTCTGGGCATTCAAAGCCCCATCCGCAAGAAACGATTTCAAAACTGCACGACATCGGATCCCAATCAAAAGGCAAGAATCGTTTGCGACAACGTCCTTGCCCGGAAGTTTGAGGCCTCGCGGCCTCTCGAAAAACTGGTAACCGACGTCAGTTACGTCTACCATCAAGAAGGCCGCCTTTATCTTAGCGTGATCAAGGACCTCTTTGACAATTCCATCATAGCATACACGGTCTCGGAGTTTAATGATTGTCTACTCGTTACGGCTTGTCTGGATCAAGTTTTCACCGAATATTGGAATCCAACTTATATTTGCACCTTACATTCTGACCAAGGGTTTCAATATACCAATCGAAGTTATATCGAGCGACTTGATGAAATAGGAGTCACCGTATCGCACTCGAGGAAAGCAAACTGCTATGACAATGCGTGTTGCGAGAACTTCTTCTCACACCTGAAAAGCGAGAGTCTTGAGTTGAATATTCCGAAGAACGAAGCGGATCTTCTCAAAGCAATCGATGATTTTATCTTGTTCTATAATACGGATCGTCCACAGCGTAAGTTAAAAGGTATGACTCCCATTGAATTTCGAGAGTCATACCTTCATGATACTATGCTTTTTTATGAGTAAACTTTACCTGGGGCTATTCACAAAGCCGCTCTTAGTTTTTCATGGTGTTGAATCGGAAGATACACAAACCTAATAAAACAAGAATACTGGATGCCAGGTAAACCGTCATCAGTCCGTCATTGAGTACCGTGGATTGAATCGTCAAATCGATCCCCTGTAAGATTCGGTATTCAGTAACAACTTGCGTCGGCGCATTGGCGAAGAGTTTGGCGATCAAATCATTCATGAAGAGATGACGTAACAGACTGGCACCTTGCGATACCGGAATCAAATTACAGATATCTTGAATGATCCGTGGCATGATTCCCATCGGCATGTACGCACCGGTCACAAACCCGATGATCGTGCCGATGATCGTGGATATCAATGAAAACACCGAATCCGAACGGACAAACGAAATCACGAAGAGAAATAACAGTCCGGACGAAAGAACGAGCATGATGATGATGCCTAGCGCTTTCAAGGAGGTCAACAGATCCAACCAAGAACCGCCTTTGATCGATATCAGGATCTGACTTGCGATAAACAGGAACACTGAGATCGTCAAACTGATGATCAACGTTGAGAAGAGATACCCCAGAATCAACTGCCAACGACGGATCGGCGCGACCATGAAGTCATTGAAGACCTTGCGTTCGCGATCTTGTACCATGCGACCTAACGCACCGAGGGATAACGTGACGGTACTGACCGCGACCAACCCACTCATCATCCATGCATAAACCAACGCTTCGACTTCGGGGAAATCATTGCCTACGATCGATTGGATGTTTTTGACTTGGACATCCCCTAAGAAGAGGACATAGAGTCCGAGGATGATGAAGACCGAGAGAAACGAGAAGAAAACTTCGCTACGATTGCGCAAAAAGAGTCTGATATTTCGCAACGTCAATTGGCCGATAGTTCTCATGCGGCATCCTCCCCACGGATTGCGCGTCCTGTGAAAGCGAGGAAAACCGTATCCATATCCCCGTCCTTTACCTCAAACGATTCGATTTCCGCATCCAGTTCACAGAGAATCGGTAAGGAATCTTTGCTTTCTTTCAAAACGACTTCGACGATATTCCCGTAAACCACAGGTGTCATCCCGCGTGTCGAAACAAACTGTACCACTTTCCCCACATCCTTCACGACCATTTTTAAATTGGTCGGCGCATATTCGCCTTTTAAGGTAGTCGGTGAGTCTAATACCAATAACTTTCCATAATCGATGATCGCGACACGATCGCATCGCGCCGCTTCTTCCATGTAATGGGTGGTCATGAATACCGTTGTCCCATGATCACGACGAAGTTCTTCGATCGCATCCCAGATTTTCGTGCGTGTCTGCGGATCCAGTCCGGTTGTCGGTTCGTCGAGAAACAGGATTTTCGGCTTGTGGATAAGAGCGCGTGCGATATCCGCTCTGCGCCGCTGACCTCCCGATAGTTTCCCGTAAGGACGTTTCAGGAAATCCGTAAGTCCGCATAATTTGGATAATTCGCCGATCCGTTGTTTGGTTTCGGCGGATGTGAGTTGGTAGAACGATGCACGACTGATCAAATTCTCCTCAACCGTCAGTAAATCATCCAAGAAGGCGTTTTGAAAGACGACGCCGATGCTTTTACGGATCTTTTCGTCATCTTTACCTAAGCGGTATCCGTTGATTGTGATTTCGCCATCGGTTTTAGGTAGAATGGTGCAGAGAATGTTGATGGTGGTCGACTTCCCAGCACCGTTGGGTCCGAGAAAAGCGAAAAGTTCCCCCTCGTTTACCGTTAGGCTGAGTCCGTTGACCGCTGTCAAATCTCCATAGTTCTTGATCAATGATTCGATGCGTAAGATTTCGTTCATGAAGCATCCTCCTTGTAACGAAATGCCGGAATGAACCCGTTTTCATTGTATCGTTTCTTTTATGTGAAAGAAAGTACAAAGTAAAATATTTTCTTGAGTGCATAATATCTTCCCATTATCGTATGAATTTAGCTGAATACTCACAATGTGTGCACACTCCCGTTTCTTGTTTTGAAGCAAAAATTATGATATTCTTTGTTTAATCAGGTTCAAGTAAACGAAATCCTACCGTTATATATAGTCATTTTCGTTTTTTTCATGTTTCTATCGATAATTCTGTCATTGAGGTAACGAGCACTTTAGGGGGTGTTATTTCCATTTGGCTTGAACATGAATCCTCGCATGAGATTGCTCAACACAAAGGAGTTGAAATCAATGAAGAATTTCTCGCGGATTATTCTATCCATTTTGTTGTTTTTCGCATTTTTGACTCCGATATTCGCTAAGAACGAAAGTCAAAAAGTCTATCATGATACTTCATCTTACTTCCAAATCTATGATGCTGTTGATGGTAAGGAATTCTATTTTGGGATTGATAAAACAAATGAAGATCCTTTGATTTATCGCGTCCATTATTTAGTTATGAGTCAGACAAACAATTACTTTTCCTATGACATGTTTACTTCTGAAATTTCTACTTTCCCATTCTCCGGGCCTTTGGATTCGGATTTGTCACTTTCGCTTTGCGTAACCGGGGAAGAACAAGGATACACGTACAACTACGAAGACGGGACGGAAATTAGCTACGTAATTCCTAATGCGGAGAAATGTATCGATTTAGCCCTTACATTTCAGTCGCAACAATCGGGTTCCTTTCTGAATCACGAGCGTTCAACGGATCTTGGAAAGAGTATTTACAAGTCCAGAAGCGCGTCATATGATTTCTTAGCCGAAGGCACGATTGCGGATTTTATGTTAAATGGTTCATATGCTCAAATTTATCAATCAACAATCATGTATGTTTATCCTCAATCAAATGAAATGATAAAGAGATTTCTGACACAGATTTCACAGGTTGGATCACCATTTCACTTCAAATCAAATGGATATTCGCTCGATGCGTTTAACGAAATGATGGATTCAAGCGAAGATCCGATTCGTTACATCTCTATAAATGATAACGATCCTAAGGATGAGATGATCCAAATCACGATGGAATCACTTCTTTTCAATGACATCGGCGAGTCTGTCGGTTCGACGGAGTTCACTGCCAATGTCCCCATATCAGCTCTATCTCTTGCGAAAGATGAATCTAGCGCAACGTTGGACATCCATGCTTATGGATTGAGTATTGATCGTATCTATAATTTCGAGGTTAAAGCGGATGATCCGAATCCGGATCCTGAACCTGTTCCTTACGAAGATGATCACATGATTCATTTGGTATGGGAACTATCATTTCAATCCACAAATCGAATCATCAATCGCAATGTGTACGTTGATGGAAGGACTATGGGAATTTCACTATACAATCGTTATGCCGGACTGACTAGCGGACATATTGATGATATTGAAGTCGATCAATGGATCGGCACAATGATGTCGATGCGTGATCACACTAAATATTTTCCAGTCGAGTAACACAATCGAGTTACATAAAACCGAACTCTTTCAATCGATATCGCGAATAGAGTTCGGTTTTCTTTTGGTTTCTCAAGTTTTAAGAAATTTTGAATAATCCTATTTATACCATAAATATCACTTTGAAGAGATCGAAGTAATACCGGAAATCATGACCCATTTACGCACCCAAAGGACATACATTCCCGGAGATTTGATCCATTTCCCAAGAATCGATATCCGCACTTTCAACATATGCCGATTAAAATGACGAGTCGCTTTCGCGGTAGGTCCATACTTTTCAATCGATCGTGCGCATTGTCGGGCGGTTTTCAGTGTGTAGCTGTATCCTTCGGCCGAGGTCGGGCTAATGGCACCGGAGGCTTCACCGATGATCGCAATCCGATCGGAACCGAAGAACAGATGTGCGAAGCGTGTCGGTCGCGCGATGAAAGCTCCTTCGCGTCGAATGGGATTCTTCAATTCGATATCACATTCTTGGTCGATCTTTTGCTTTAAGATCTCGAACTTCGCATTGACTTGATCATTGATTTCGAGCGCACTACCGACGATGATTTCGTTCTTTTTTTGGATGATCCACGAATAATAATCCGTGATCGATGAATCGAAGATCCCGTAATAGGCAGGATGATCGCTTGAGGTATTGAAAATTTCCTGAATGGATACATACATTTTCATCGAAGGAATGTCGGGGAAGCATGTGGATCGAACGAAAGACTGGGCTCCATCAGCTGCGATGACGTACTTTGTTTCGATATAGGACTCTTTTTTATTGGTACGAAGATTTAAGCGAATTTGATCCGCATTTATTTCAATCGCAATGACTTGGGTCTCAAACCGTTTTTCCACCTTTTGGGGAATCGCATCGATCATCCATCCTTCGAACTTAGATCGATCGACATTGATGTATTCACGACGATAATTACGTGACAATTTGGCATCGAAATCGTACGTTTTCACCGTATGAAACTGCGGATCCACTTTTATGTGAGTTGGGATCTGAATATTCATCGCAGAAAATGCTTGTTGGGCATGCGAGGAAATCAACCCACCGCAGGATTTTCGGTGATTCGACGTTAAAAGCATCGATCGCTTATCGATGAGACAGACATTTAGATTCGAATTTTTCGCAAGTTGCGATGCGCAATGCGCTCCAGCCGGACCACATCCGATAATAACGATATCGTACATTGTTACCTTACCTTGTATCTTCTCCATTGTATCGGTAAACCAGTGAAAGTCATAGCCGAAATCGATAAAAAAGAGTAACCCTTTTGGGTTACTCTGCGGTACGATGACGCATATGCGGAAACAAGATGACTTCACGGATGGTTTCGCTGTTTGTCAGCAACATAACCAAGCGATCGATCCCGATGCCCAGACCGCCGGTCGGAGGCATCCCGTATTCCAAGGCTTCGACGAAATCGACATCCATCTCGTTGGCTTCGTCGTTTCCGAGTTCCTTTTCGGCCATTTGCGCTTCAAAGCGTTGACGTTGGTCGATCGGATCGTTGAGTTCCGAGAACGCATTGGCGTACTCGCGACTGTCGATGAAGAGCTCGAAACGGTCGGTGAAACGCGGATCTTGCGCATTCTTCTTTGCGAGCGGCGAGATTTCGATGGGGTGACCGTAGATAAAAGTCGGCTGTTCCAGTGTTTTCTCGGCGAATTCTTCGAAGAACAAGTTGACGATGTGACCGAAGGAAGCCTGATGTTTGGCCACATTGATGTGATGTTGCTTGGCTAAATCCAAGGCTTCATCCAAACTTGCGACCTTAAAGAAATCGACACCGATGGCTTCGCGGATCGAATCGACCATATGAAGTCTGCGATACGGACCTTTAAGTTCGATGGTTTTTTCGCCCCAAGGTACGCTGGTAAATCCCAAGGTTTCCATGGCGACAGACTCGATGCAATCTTCAACCGTCTTCATCATGCCTTCCATGTCGGAATAGGCGATATAGGCTTCTACCGTTGTGAATTCAGGGTTGTGGCGAGCACTCATGCCTTCGTTGCGGAAGAGACGGCCGATTTCGTAAACACCTTCCAAGCCGCCGACGATTAAACGCTTCAACGGTAGTTCGGTCGCGATACGGAGATAGAAATCCATATCCAAGGTATTGTGATGGGTGACGAAAGGACGTGCCGCGGCACCGCCGAGAATCGGCTGTAAGACCGGCGTCTCGACTTCGATCAGTCCGATGCCATCGAAATAGTGTTGTAGGGCACGGATGATGCGAGGACGAGTCATCGCGATCTTCTTGGCGTTTTCATTCACGATCAGGTCGACATAGCGACGACGATAGCGTTCTTCAACATCCGCCAATCCATGGAATTTATCCGGTAAAGGACGTAAAGCTTTCGTTAAGTGCGTGTACTTGGATGCCTTGATGGAGAGTTCTCCATGGTTGGTGCGGAAAATCGTCCCTTCGATCCCGACGATGTCGCCAAGGTCGGCAAAAAGGAAAAGTTCAAATTCCAACTCAGTCAAGGTATCTTTGCGTAGATAGACTTGGATTTGACCATCACGGTCTTGGAGATGCATGAAACCTGCCTTCCCCATATCGCGTTTGGTCATGATGCGTCCTGCGATGACCGCTTGGACATTCATCTCTACGAGTTCTTCTTTGGTTTTTTCACCATAGGCATCGAAAATCTGTTGGCTGTGGTGGGTCGGGTAAAATGCATTCCCAAAGGGATCAACCCCCATCGCGGCTAAGTCTTCGGCTTTTTTGCGTCGAACAAGTTCTTGTTCGCTAAATTCGATTTCGTTCATCGTGACACTTCCTTTTCCAAGAACGTCCAATCGTCGTTGACGAGGGCGTTTTCATAATCCTTCACTATTCTATCAAATTGAGCGTAATCCGTCATCTGCGAAATCATATTCTTTACCGCATGACTTCTTGGTAATCCCGTCAAATACCACGCAAAGTGACCGCGCATTTCTTTCATGGCGACATTTTCGCCCTTTAAATCGACCAAACGTTGCGCATGGCGACGTGCGGTTTCGAATTTGTGTTGTAAGGTGATCGGCTCAACGGATTCATTATTTTCCAGGAATGCGACCAATTCTTCAATCAACCAA
Source organism: uncultured Erysipelotrichaceae bacterium (assembly GCA_942492825.1). Taxonomy (GTDB): domain Bacteria; phylum Bacillota_I; class Bacilli_A; order Erysipelotrichales; family Erysipelotrichaceae; genus GWE2-51-13. The sequence continues at coordinate 1,395,405 of OW818635.1, forward strand.
GGATTCCCCAAAGCTCCGCGGCCGATCATGATGGCATCGACACCGGTTTTCTCCAACATCTCCCGAGCGCTCTTCACATCGGTGATGTCTCCGTTTCCGATAACCGGAATCCTGACGGCAGCCTTGACCTTGGCGATTTCTTCGAGGTTGACTTGACCGGAGTACATCGCCGCACGGGTACGCCCGTGAACGGCGATCGCGCTGGCTCCGGCGGCTTCCAGAAGCCTGGCCATCGCGGGGGCATCCAGGGATTGATTGTCCCAACCGATGCGGATTTTACAGGTAACCGGTTTTTTGACGTTGGCGACGATCGCTTTGACGATGGCTGCCGCATGTTCGGGGGTTTTCATCAACGAAGATCCACCCGAACCTTTTACGATTTTTGGGACAGGACATCCCATATTGATATCGATGATATCGCAATCGGTTTGCGTGTCGAGATAAATCGCGGCTTGAACCATCGAATCGATGTCTTCTCCGAAAAGTTGTAAGGATATGGGATGTTCACTGGGATCGACATGACACATTTCCAAAGTCTTCTTATTTGAATAGCAGATCGCCTTGTCTGAAATCATCTCGCTATAGACCAATCCGACCCCGAATTCTTTCGCGATCGTGCGAAAGGCTGGATTGGAGATGCCAGCCAAGGGAGCGAGTATGACTTGATTTGGTATCACTACATCTCTGATCTTCCAAGATCCCATTAGCTTGTCACCAACATACCCGCCAGTTCGGCTTCCGCGAAATGATAGGTCGTATTACAGAAGTGACAGGTGATTTCACATCCGTGATCTTCATCGATCATTTCTTGGATTTCACTCTTTTCCAACGTTTTCAAAGCATCCGCCATGCGATCTTTACTACAGTCGCAATGAAAATGTAATTCACGCGTCTCAAGGATTTTGACTTCGTCGAAAAGCACGGTTGCGATTTCTTCCGGAGTCATCCCATCCGCAAACATCGCGGATATCGGACGTAAGTTTTCCGCGATATGTTCCGCCATCAAAATGTCGGCTTCGCTGGCGTTGGGCATCATCTGGATCATCAAGGCACCGGCGGATTTCACGGATCCATCGGTATCGATCAGAACACCCAACGAAACAGCCGAAGGTGTTTGTTCGCTGACCGTGAAGTAATAGGCGAAATCTTCCGCGATCTCACCGGTTTGTAGGGCGACAGTCCCTGTGAAATCGCTTTTAAGGTTACGGTCTAAAATGACTTTCAACGTGCCGTCGTTGCCGACAGCACGTCCGACATCCAACTTCTTCGTAGTCTCGTTAATGAAATGTACATCGGGATTTGCGACGAATCCACGCAAAGCACCGTTTCCGTCCGCATCGACCATGATCGTTCCCAAAGGACCGCCACCGTTGATTTGAATGGTGACTTTTTCGTCTTTGCCCTTAAGGTTCGCACCTAAAAGCGCTCCGGCACTCAGTGTTCTTCCCAACGCGGCAGCCGCAGTCGGTGCGCACTTATGACGACGTACCGCTTCCGCGACCAACTCCGTCGTCTCCGCAACAAAAATCCGTATAGCGCCTTCGCTTGCCAAGGCTTTGATCAGTTTGTCCATGATTTCCTCCGATTGAGTAAAACACCCCAAGAATGGGGTGTTACGACTTATGCTTGTACTGGCTCAAGACCCGATTTAAGAACAACATCGCGAACCGGTCTTCCTTCGACGATGTCTTCGATTTGATCGCTGGTCAAGGTTTCATATTCCAACAAAGCTTCGACGATCTTATCCATTAACTCGCGATTGTCCGAAATCAGTTTCGTCGCGGTTTCATAACACTTGTCGATGATACGACGAACTTCTTGGTCGATTTCGAATGCGACCTGACCGGAGTAATTCGCTTGCGTCGCATAATCGCGACCCAAGAAGACATTCCCTCCGCGATGTTCGTACTGGATCGGTCCCAGTTCGCTCATCCCGTATTGCATGACCATGTCACGCGCGATTTGTGTCGCACGTTCGATGTCGTTGGAAGCACCGGTCGTCATTTCGTCATAGACGATGGATTCGGCGACCCGTCCTCCAAGCAATCCGGTGATGGTGGCCATCAAATCTTTCTTCGTATGTAGGAACTTCTCTTCGCGCGGGGTCATGAGGTTGTATCCTCCGGCCGTTCCACGCGGGATGATCGTGACTTTTTGAACCATATCCGAGTTCTCGAGTTTCAATCCGATGATCGTATGTCCGGTTTCATGGTACGCTACCATTTTCTTTTCGCGTTCCGAATACGTCCGTGATTTTTTGGCCGGTCCCATGATGACGCGATCGATCGCTTCATCAAGATGTGCCATCGTGATCACTTCGGACTCGTCGCGAACCGCAAGGATCGCGGCTTCGTTCAGGACGTTTTCAAGATCGGCTCCCGAGAATCCGGGCGTACGTTTCGCCAATCCTTCCAAGTCGAGATCCGGTCCGAGTTTTTTATTGCGGGCATGGACTTCGAGAATGGCACGGCGACCTTTACGGTCAGGCAAGGAAACGGTGATTTGACGGTCGAAGCGACCCGGACGCAAGAGTGCCGGATCCAAGACATCAGGACGATTAGTCGCGGCGACGATGACAATCCCGGCATTATCCGTGATCCCATCCATCTCGACCAACAATTGGTTCAAGGTTTGTTCGCGCTCATCATGTCCACCGCCTACACCGGTGCCGCGTTGGCGGCCGACGGCGTCGATTTCATCGATGAAGATGATACACGGCGCGGTAGCTTGCGCTTTTTTAAACATATCACGGACACGGCTTGCGCCGACCCCGACGAACATTTCAACGAAATCCGAACCCGAGATCGAATAGAACGGTACATCGGCTTCCCCGGCGACCGCTTTCGCCAACAAGGTTTTTCCGGTTCCGGGAGCCCCGACCATCAGGACGCCTTTCGGGATACGAGCCCCCATCCGGGCGAATTTTTTCGGGTTTTTGAGGTATTCGATCAATTCCTTCATTTCTTCTTTTTCTTCGTCACAGCCGGCGACATCGTCGAAACGCACTTTAATATTGCCTTCCAATCGAGCTTTGGATTTACCGAACTCAAACGCCTTGTTTTGTCCGCCTCCGCCGTTCATCCGTGTCAACAAGAAGAACGCGAGTCCGCCAAACAACAAGAACGGTACGACCGTACTTAAAAAATCGACCCAAGGATTGGACGCATTTGCGTCGATGACCTTATATTCGGCCGAACTGGCATAAATGGCTTCAACCAAACTATCGGTTTGGCTTTCGGTATTGGGGATGGTCAAGGTATAGGCGATCGAATCGCCTTTACTGTCGAGGTAAGTCCCAGTGACATTGACGACCGCGTTACTAACGGTCACTTTCGCTTCCGCGACCTTATTTTTAGCTAATAGATCCAGGTAAGCTGAATACGTCATTTTTTCGACCGATGAATTCATGTTCATGGTCAAGAGGCTAAAAATAGCCAACGTGACGATCAGATACGGGATCAGACTTACGATCCGTTTATTACGCACTCGCGTTCACACTCCTTCGATGAGACGATGCCACTATTGGTAGCACTCGTCTTTTAACACTCCGACATAAGGTAAATTCCGATATTTTTCATTGAAATCCAAACCGAATCCAACGACGAATTCGTTGGGGATGGTAAAGCCGACATAATCCGCGTTGATATCGATGACGCGCCGTGAAGGTTTATCCAAAAGGCTGACGATCTTGACAGTTTCGGCACCTTTATTGATGAGAAGTTTGGTGACTTCCTTTAAGGTACGGCCGGTATCGACGATATCTTCTACCAATAAGATATGCTCGCCCTTGATGGAACGGTTTAAGTCCATGATGATTTTCACATCGCCGATCGATTCGGTGCCTTCATAACTCGATACGGCCATAAAATCGAATTCGATGTCCATGTCAATGTGTTTGATAAGGGTGACGAGAAACGGTACCGAACCTTTTAAAATCGCGACGCAAATCGGGACTTGCCCTTTTGCGCTATATTCCTGCGTGATCTGCTTTCCGAGTTCGGCACTGCGTTTTTGGATCGCTTCTTCGCTGACCAGGATTTTCTTGATATTTGGATGCATGCGTTTGATTTCCTCCTGCATAATACTGTTATTTTACCACAAAGACTCTCGGATGTGCACAGGTATGCGTTACATTGGCACCGATTGACGAAGCAAAGATGATTTCCTGACAAGCGTTTTCGACCACAAGAATCCTGCGGCGATTTTCAAGCGGAATTTTTCGGTCGATGCACCATCGACTGATACTTTTGGTCCCAAACGACAACCGGATGACGTCCCCCGGTTTTAGCGGACGGAATGTCAGAGGGAAATCGCTTTCGCAAAGACAGAGTCCTTCACGTACTTCGCCGTCTTCCCGTAGGGAGAATTTATCGTAGTCTTTATACTCGATTCTGTCAAGAACGATACAAAATTCTTCATATTTCGAAACAACACGCATTTCTCCGTATTGAAGCAGAAGGGTTTCGTCTTTATCTAGACGGATCTCAAAATGATGTTCGTCGGAAACTTGACGAAGAATCTCGTCGAGAAATTTCGTCGCGAACGTCTTGCGTGACGCATGTTTGGATAACCAGGCTCGAAGAAGGATGCGATTTCCATTGAGTAATTGAGAGTCAAGTGAATCTTGGTTAATGAGACTTTCCACCTTTCTCAAATCTCTTTCGATTTTATGGTTCTTTTCATCGATTTCATGAATCAATGTTGCTTTCTCTTCTTCGCTCAGCAGCATCATTTCTTTGCGGATCCGATTACGAACATATTTAATTGAAAGGTTGGACTCATCGATACCATAATCGACATCCATCGACTCGCAATAAACGATCAGTTCTTGTTTGGACCACTTTAATAGAGGTCGTACGACCTTGGTGTCGAATATCGTCGAATTATCTCGAATTCCGTACCAACCAACATGTTTGTTTGCGCGCACTTGCATCAAATAAGTCTCCAAGACATCATCACGATGATGTGCGACCATGATTCCGAGCGAATTGGTTTGTTTCACCCGTTCCGTAGCCGCTCGATAACGGATATCGCGCGCCCAAGACTGAAAATTGGATTTCCCGGGAAATTGGGCATCGATGATCTGCAGGTCGATTTTATACCGTAGACAATAATCATTTACGATCTGTTGATCCCGCAAAGCACTCATTCGAGCATGATAGTTTACGTGTAATACAAAAGGACGGACCGAAGCCCGACGCAATAAGTCCAATAACGCCATCGAATCCGGACCGCCCGAAACCAGGATGACCCAATTCTGATTGCGGTACTCGGTAAAGTTACGCACGAAACCACCTCGAACTAAGTATAGCGTTCAGTAGGATTCCGTCAAGTCCGCGTGAGGTTCAAACAAACATTCCCGAATTCGATCCGTAATCTGCTTAAACAGGATTCCATCACGATCCAAGTGCCCTTTAATCTCTATAATGCGTGACGTGTTGATGAACTTACAGTCGTTCAAAAAAAGTACCGATTCCTTATGCATTCCCTTTTGTTTTCCGATACGCATCAAATGACGTTTTCCATGGGGTAAGAGTATTTCGTCATAAGCTTGGGCGAAAGTGGAAGGATTGGAAGTCATCGGAACGACGAACGCTTTACTGTGGACGATCGATAACACGATCCCAAAGTGCTGGTAACCCGCTTCGTTGCGATACGCGCAACCGAAGTCGATGAAACAGATATCTCCCGGTCGGACACGTACGCTGAGTTGTTCGCACGAAAGCAAGTTGGACCGATCCAAAAAATTACTATGGCTTAACATATACTTTGCTGCGTTGGAGACGCTTTGGTCGCAAAGGTAATCCTTCAGATCTTCAAACATCGAAAATATGGCGGTAGCCGCTTCGGGTTGGCAGGCTAAAGGCCGACCATCCGTCAACAAAGGCAAGAGTTGGGGTATCCGTGAACTGCGCATGAAATCACCTCAATCCCTTGTATGTAACCATCTCTATTCTCCCTAAGAAAAAACTATCCTTGCGGATAGTTTAGCGTGCGAGATGCAGGTTTTCCAACATGATTCCCGTACCTTCGGCGACGCAACGCAAAGCGTTTTCGGCGACGTAGACAGGAATGTTGAGTTCGTTCATCAAGAGTTGGTCCATACCGTGAAGCAAAGCGCCTCCACCGGTCAGGACGATCCCGCGTGTGATGATGTCGGCGGAAAGTTCCGGCGGCGTCTGTTCGAGAACCGTACGGCAAGCACGTACGATGTCCTGAAGACTTTCGCGCATGGCCAATTCGGTTTCATCGGAGTTCAAGGTGATGGAATGCGGTAACCCGGTGACCAAGTCACGACCGGCGATTTCCATCGTGTCGCTACGGGAACCCTTCCAGGCTGTCCCGATGTGCTTCTTGATTTCTTCCGCGGTACGATCTCCGATCAACAGTTTATAGGAATCTTTGACATACTTGATGATGTCGCGGTCCATACGGTCTCCCGCCACTTTCAATGACGTACTGGTGACGATTTCGCCTAGCGACAAAATCGCAACATCCGTCGTTCCGCCGCCGATGTCGAGAACCATGTTCCCTGTCGGCTTCGAGATATCCAACCCCGCGCCGATCGCGGCGACTTTGGGTTCTTCTTCAATGTAGACTTTCTTCGCACCCGCGCGGTATGCCGCATCGCGGATCGCGTTACGTTCGACCGATGTGATGTTCGACGGGCAGCAAATCAAAATCTCGGGACGTGAAAACATCCCTTTCAATTTCAGCTTGCGGATGAAATACGAAAGCATGATTTCGGTGACTTCGAAATCCGCAATGACCCCATCTTTCAAAGGACGGATCGCTAAGACACGACCGGGGGTACGACCAAGCATCGCTTTGGCATCCGTACCGACAGCCAGACATTTTTTTGTTTCGGCGTCCAAGGCAACGACTGAAGGTTCATCGAGAACCACTCCTTCGCCTTTGACATAAATAAGCATATTCGCAGTTCCTAAGTCAATTCCAACTTGTTTTGAAAAAAACATAATTCGACCTCCGTTCGCTAGGCAAGACCTATTATAGCACAAAACACATTTTTCACACGTGAAACCCTAATGAATTAGTTCACCTTGAATCGCAGTGCGAGTAGAAACTCCGCAAATAGAGTTCCTAAAGCCATCGCAAGAATCAACATTAACAGTTGTGCCGGGATCGGTCGATTCTTTTTGAGGAAACGGTTGAAATCCAACGCGGTCAAGGCATAGAGGCTGATTGTAAATCCGAAGAAATAGGCAATCAGTCGAATGATTTCTTCAGTCATTGTGTCTTCCTTTCGTAAGCGATTTTTCGCTTAACTCTTCTTGGTATCATTAAAGTGATTGATCTTGATTTCGGTAAGTAACCCCAACGGTTCTTTGACACATCGGACTGTATATTCGAATCCCGGTACTCTGATCTGATGGATCCGATTGATTAATTGATCAAGATGTTGTTCATCCAATCCGAGGGAATCGTGATCGATAAACCAACGTATATCTTTGACAAAGAAATCAAAGGGAAAATACGTGTTGGCTGTATGTTTGGTTTTCGTTTTCTCGATATGTCTTACCATATCGTTCGCGAAGTCTTCGATCCGTTGTTCCTGTGTTCGCAGATCTTCCTCTAGAAATTTCGCTTGTTGGTTTGAATTGTCGTCTTCTACTGTCTTTTTCATCGACTCGATTTTTCGCTGGATTTCCTCCCAGTGGATCGACGACATCGGTGTTTCTTGATCTCCGTAATCCACAAATTCATTGGGTTCAAACTCCGTGATCGATAAAGGGAATTCCTGTACGAAATCGAAGAATTCCGCATCTTTCCACGCATCCATGAATGGAATCTTCGATAATAAGGGGTCTTCTTTCGCTTCATTGGCTAAATTACGCAAGCATTGGGGTCCTCTGTGATTCACTTCCTCCAACAACGTGGAAGTGACACTAAGGTTCACATAACTCGCGATGATTCGAAACCTTAGTTCTTCTTTCGTCATGGCTTTCGCATGATTGAAGAGTTCGATGATTTGCATAAAGTAAGAAGCTAGCCCGAGATTGCCGTTTCGTCGTTGTGCTTCCATGGTTTCGATCGCTTGGTCTTTAATGATGATATCGGCCATGTCCGGACGATAGTAAAGCAAGCGAAAAACATTATGACGTGCCGCACTTAAGAAATATTCACTGCGGAGCGTATCTTCATCACTGAAATCCATGGTATCGACGTATTTTTGGATTACCGCTTTAACATCCATCTTGTTTCCTCGGTTCTTTCGGCAAGCTAACTTTCCTTGTCAAATCGTAGCATGTTTCTATTCATGTTTACAAGTGAAGTAAAAAGGAAGCCGAAGCTTCCTATTGGGATACGTTGATACGGTTGAGTGCTTTACGCAATGCGATTTCGGCACGTTTGATATCGATATCGGGATCTTTTGCGCTTAACCGTTCCTCGGCACGACGTTTCGCTTCAAGGGCACGCTGGACATCGATTTCTTCTTCGCTTTCGATGGCGTCGCTTAAGATCGTGGCTTCGTTGTCTTTGAAGAAAAACAATCCGCCGGCCACCGCATATTCTTTGCGGGTGCCGTCTTCGATGGTGGTCATCATAGAGATTTCGACCATCGTTACCAAGGGCATATGATTCCCTAAGATACCCATTTGACCCTGCGGTGTAACCAAGTTACAAATGGATGTTTGGATTTTACGCGGTTTCCCGTGGGGTGTGATCATGTTCAACGTGAACATATCACGCCAGACTTTCCGCTTTCACGACGGCTTCTTCGATCGAGCCGACAAACATGAAGGCTTGTTCCGGTAGATGGTCGTATTTGCCTTCGAGGATTTCCTTAAAACTACGGATCGTTTCTTCGCGTTTGACGAATTGACCCGGGAAACCGTTGAATTGCTCAGCGACGTGGAAAGCCTGCGAGAGGAAGTTACGGACACGACGGGCACGGTTAACGACGATCTTATCTTCATCCGAAAGTTCATCCATCCCGAGGATGGCGATGATGTCTTGGAGTTCTTTATAGCGTTGTAAGATTTCTTGTACGCCACGGGCGACCAAGTAATGTTCGTCCCCGACCAAAAGCGGATCCAACATACGACTGGAAGATTCCAGCGGATCGACCGCCGGATAGATTCCTAAAGCGGCGATATTACGGTCAAGTACGGTCTTGGCATCCAAGTGGGAGAAGGCGGTCGCCGGCGCAGGGTCGGTCAAGTCGTCTGCCGGAACATAGATGGCTTGGACGGAAGTGATCGAACCGCGTTTGGTCGACGTGATCCGTTCTTGAAGTTGACCCATTTCGGTGGCCAAGGTCGGTTGGTATCCGACCGCGGACGGAATGCGTCCGAGCAGTGCGGAAACTTCGGAACCGGCTTGGGTAAAGCGGAAGATATTGTCGATGAAAAGTAAGACGTCCTGACCTTCGCTGTCGCGATAATATTCGGCCATCGTCAATCCGGTCAATCCGACGCGCATGCGGGCTCCCGGACTTTCGTTCATCTGTCCGTAAACCAAGACGGTTTTCGGTAGAACGCCCGAATCTTTCATTTCGTGATAGAGATCGTTTCCTTCGCGGGTCCGTTCTCCGACACCGGCGACGACGGAAAGTCCGCCGTGTTCGGTGGCGATGTTATGGATCAATTCTTGCATGACGACGGTTTTCCCGACGCCTGCGCCCCCGAAGAGTCCGATCTTTCCGCCTTTGACATACGGGCAGAGTAGGTCGATGACTTTGATTCCGGTTTCCAGGATTTCGGATGTGGTTTGTTGGTCCTCGAATTTCGGTGCGTCGCGGTGGATCGGCAAACGCGGTACTTCCGGTCCCATCGGCGGTAATCCGTCGATCGGTTCGCCGAGTACGTTGAACATTCGACCTAAGACTTCCTTGCCGACCGGTGCGAGAATCGGGTTTTCGGTATCGACCGCTTCCATTCCGCGGACAAGTCCGTCGGTGGAACCCATCGAGATGCAGCGGACGACATCGTCCCCGATATGCTGCGCGACTTCGACGACCAGTCTGCGATCGGGCAATTGGATGTTGATCGCGTTATGCAAAAGCGGCAGTTCGCCGTCATTGAAACGTACGTCGACGACCGGTCCGATGATCTGGCTGATTTTTCCGATGTTTTGTGCCATCGTGTACCTCCTATAAAGCTTCCGCGCCAGCGACGATCTCAGTGATTTCCTGGGTGATCGCAGCTTGACGGGACTGATTGTATTCTAAGAGTAACTCTTCGATCAAATCTTCCGCATTGTCAGTCGCATTGTCCATGGCCATACGACGCGAAGCTTGTTCCGACGTTTTTGATTCGAGCCATAAACCGTACAACAGAGAATGCATATACATCGGTACCAATTGGTGGATCAACGTGGTGGGATTCGGTTCGAAGATGGTATCTTGCGGAATCTCTTTGTCTTCTTCGCTTTCGACCTTCTGTACAAGGATCGGCAACAAGTCGATGCTCGTCGGTAAGAAAGTAAGCGAATTGACGAACTTCGTGTATATGACACGGATACCGCCGATCTTACCTTCTTTGTATTGATCCATGATCCAATCCCCTAATTTCGCCAAATCGCGATATTCGAGATTGTCGCTTTGCGGGAGTGTCTTTAAGATCGGATACGCATGTCGTTTAAACCACATCCGTTCTTTCTTACCGACGACGATCAACGGATCCCCGGCTTCCAAGTGTTCTTGGATGAAGTGCACCACATTGACGTTGAATCCGCCGCACAATCCCATGTCCGATACGAAGACGACGGTGACCGGCTTCGCTTTTTGCGGTTTGAGGTACGGAATATCATCCACGTTCGCCGCTCCGATGACCTTATGAATCGTCTTATGCAAGGTACTCGAGTACAAGCGGTTCGCTTCCATCAGATTCTTTTGTTTTTGGAGCTTGCTGGTGGCGATCAATTCCATCGCGCTGGTGATTTTTTTGGTAGCTTTGACGGAGCGGATGCGCCCTTTCAACGCTTGTTTGTTGCCTGCCATCTTACTTCACGCTCATTTTGATGAATCGATCGGTAATCTGTGTCAACGCATCTTTGATTTGGGTCTCCAACTCCGGCGAAATGATTTTCTTTTCGTTGAGTTCGGCGACCAAATGCGGGAAATCATGATCGAAATCCCCTAACATCATGCGTTCATATTCTTTGATGTCTTCGACCGGAATCTTATTGGTGAATTTGAACTTGGCCGAGAATAATGTCAACACTTGGTGAGCCAGATCCATCGGGATATATTGCCCCTGCTTCAACAACTCGGTTAACCGTGCGCCATGGTCGATGACCGCTTTCGTGTTGGCATCCAAATCCGAACCGAACTGTGCGAAAGCAAGCAGTTCGCGGTATTGGGCCAGGTCGAGTTTCAGTGAACCGGCGACTTGTTTCATCGCTTTGGTTTGCGCTGCCGATCCGACACGGGAAACGGACAAGCCGCTATCGACCGCCGGACGTACCCCAGCATTGAAGAGTTCGGTCTGTAGGAACAACTGACCGTCGGTGATTGAAATGACATTGGTCGGAATATAGGCGGAGATATCCCCGGCTTGTGTTTCGATGATCGGCAACGCCGTCAATGAACCGCCTCCGTTTTCGGAATTCAGTTTACACGCTCTTTCCAAGAGTCTGGAATGGAGATAGAAGACATCGCCCGGATACGCTTCACGTCCCGGAGGTCTGCGAAGCAATAAACTCATCGCACGATACGCGACGGCATGTTTGGATAAATCGTCGTAAACGATAAGAACATCTTTGCCTTGTTCGAGCCATTCTTCGCCGATCGCACAACCGGCATACGGCGCGATGTATTGAAGCGGCGCCAATTCACTGGCGGTCGCGCTGACGATGACGGTGTATTTCATGGCGTCATGTTGGCGCAACTTTTCGACGATCTGCGCGACGGTCGAAGCTTTTTGGCCGATCGCCACATAAATGCAGATCATGTTTTGGTCTTTCTGATTTAAGATCGTATCGACCGCAATCGCCGTTTTGCCGGTCTGACGGTCGCCGATGATTAATTCACGTTGTCCGCGACCGATCGGAATCATCGAGTCGATGATCTTCAATCCGGTTTGAACCGGTTGTTCGACTTTCTGACGGGTCATGACTCCCGGTGCGACGCGTTCGATCGGACGGGTCTTGGAGGATTCGATGGCCGGTCCGCCGTCGATCGGTAAGCCCAAGGCGTTGACGACACGACCCAACATTCCGTCCCCGACCGGGACTTCGACGATTTTCCCGGTACGTTTGACCGGATCGCCTTCTTTGATATCGCGATCGCTCCCTAAAAGTACGCAACCGACATGATCTTCTTCAAGGTTTAGCACCATTCCGAAGACATCGTTTTCGAATTCCAAAAGCTCGCCGGACATCGCGTTATTTAGACCATGTAAAAGCGCGATCCCATCGCCGACACGAATGACGACGCCGACATCGTTTTCTTCGATTTTCTCTTCATAGTGCAAGATCCTATTTTTAATCAGTGCACTGATTTCTTCCGGGCGTAGTTCCATTGCTTCACCTGCTTCCTTTGACAAGTTCTGTTCTTAAATTATTGATGCGTGATTTCATGGATCCGTCCATGACTTTCCCATCGAGTTGGATTTTAATCCCGCTGATCAAGGTAGGATCGATCCGATTACTGAAGTAAACACGTTGTCCTTTTTTTGCGGAGAATTCCTGATTAAGTCGTTCAATTTCACTTTCATCCAACGGCCGGACGGAGTAAACCGTTCCTTCCGCGATCTGATGTTTTGCATTATAGAGGTGTCGATATTCGAAGGTGATTTCGAGAAACGATTTCATACGATCTTTATCCACCAATAAACACATCATATTCACCAACATCAAATCGAATGTAGCGCCAAACGAATCCTTCAGTACAGCCTTCTTTTCGCTTTTTGAAATTTGCGTACGCATGAAAAACCGGACAAGTTCCGGTGTGTTTCGCCACACGTTTCCCAAGGTTTCCAGTTGATCGCGCCATGCTTCTTCGCGGTTTTGCGAAATCGCCAGGTCATAGATCGCGTTGGCGTAAATCGCGCTGATCTTATCCATCAGCTGCGGACATCCTTAATGAAACGCTCGACTTGCGAACGGTCCGTTTCTTCATCGAATTTATCTTCGATGAGTTTACGAGCCGCCAAAAGCGCGACATCGACGATTTCATTCTGAATGCTATCTTGCATTTGTTGGCGCTGGTACGTGATTTCACGCAATGCGGCTTGAAGTTTAAGATCGGCGGCTTGCTTCCCGTCTTTCGACAGTTGTTCACGCACGCGTTGCCCTTCTTCTTTACCACGTTCGACCAAGGCATGTGCTTCTTTAGCTGCTTCAAGTAACGCTGCGTTGGCTTGTTCCTGCAATTGTTTTGCCTTCTGATTCGCCTGATCTGCCTCACGAAGTTGACTATCGGCCAACTCCGAACGTTTATTCAGGTAATTTTTCGTGGGTTGCCACAAAAGTCTACGGAACCAATAGAAGAGAACGCCGGTTGCGCAGAGTTGGATGACCATCGTCAGTGCATTGGGAAATAGTTTTCCCATGACATCGAATTCCATGAATGCACCTACTTTCTAGAGTGAGTCTTACGGTTAGAATACGAAAATCAACAAGAATGCGATCAGCATCCCGTAAATAGCGCAGGTTTCCGCAATCGCGTCACCCAAAATCAACATCGAACGAATTTTGTTTTCCGCTTCCGGATTGCGTCCGACGGCTTCAACTGCCTTACCAGCCGCGTAACCTTGGCCGATCCCGGTCATTAATCCGGTCATAACTGCTAATCCTGCTCCGATGGCGACTAAGCCTTGTCCGATATCCATGTGTCAGTCCTCCTTGTGACTATTCTTGGGGAAGTTCGTTCCCGATAAAAATCGTGGTCAACATAATGAATATATACGTTTGGATGAATCCAGCGAAGACATCGAAGTAAGCATGTAGGATCGGCGCGAGCGCGACCCCGACGAAGTCGAATCCTCCGATGACCGGGATAAATCCGGATAAGAATCCCGTAAATGTGTAAACAAGCGTCATGATGATCGAACCGCTGGTGATGTTACCGAACAAACGGAGCGACATCGAGATCAGTGGAGCTACCGTACCGAAGAAGTTCATTACGATAAACGGTGGAAACGGTTCGATGAATCCATGAAGATATCCTTTTACTCCATTGGTTTTGATTTTGGTTCTCTGGATTAAGATGAACGTTATCAGCGCCAACGTAAGAGTAACGCTATAGTTTGCGGTCGGTTGCGCCAATCCAAGCAATCCGGAAAGGTTACTTACGACCATAAATAACGCTAACGCCCCGACATAAGGCGCATACGTCTTCGCTGCTTTTACTCCCATGTTATCACTGGTCAGTTTTTCGAAAAATCCGACCAAGATCGTACAAATCAGTACCAAACCTTTTGGTTTCTCGAAAGGATCGGCTTTTTGAAGGGAATGATTGGCGAAGATGAAGAAAATCAAGAGCGCCGACGCGATGATCAAGATTGAAAACACTTCGACTTGTAAAGTGATCACCGTGCCTAAAGGAATCAGATGCATCTCATTCCTCCTTTCTTCTTTTAACTACTTCGTCAAAGAAAATCTCGTATTTAAATAATAGAATACCCAAGGCCGCTGTGATGATATTGATCTTTTCGGGGTAGAAAGCTCCAAGGATCAACGGAAGGCACAGGAAGATCATCCCAAGTGCGAAAAAAAGATAAGATCCGAAGGGTTTGTGTTCCCTGAAGAACAACATATTCGATAGATAGTTGGCTTTCAGTCGCCGGTGGATCTCTCCGAAGGATAGCCCCGCCAACAAACCGACAGCAAATCTTAATCCAAAGAACGCGGCGATAATCGTGAGAGCGCTTCCAACCAGCCATGTTCTTCGACTGTGACGGTTGAGAAAATCATCCATGTCGTGGCGCACCTCGCTTCAATCTGTGTCTATGATAGCATAGATTTTGCGGGAAGACCAGAGATTGTGAATATGTTCTCAAAGATTATTTCGTTCCGAAGATCCGATCTCCGGCATCCCCGAGTCCAGGTACGATGTATCCTTTTTCATTAAGTTTTTCATCCAATGCAGCCAAATAGACATCCACATCGGGATGATCTTCTTCAATCCGCTTTACGCCTTCCGGAGCACCGACCAAACAAACAAGTTTGATTGTTTTCGCGCCGCGTTTTTTCAAGAGCGTGATCGCCGCGGAAGCCGA
Organism: uncultured Erysipelotrichaceae bacterium; assembly: GCA_942492825.1. Taxonomy (GTDB): domain Bacteria; phylum Bacillota_I; class Bacilli_A; order Erysipelotrichales; family Erysipelotrichaceae; genus GWE2-51-13. The sequence goes on from OW818635.1 coordinate 1,410,590, forward strand.
CCCTCCGGTCGCCAACATCGGATCCAACACCATTACGACCGAATCCGGCATATTTGAAGGGAACTTCGCGAAGTATTCGTGTGGTTCCAAAGTTTCCTCATCGCGATACAGGCCGATGTGTCCGACCTTCGCCGTAGGAATCAAATCGCGGATACCGTTGACCATGCCTAAACCGGCACGCAGAATCGGAACCAAGACGATTTCTTTCGCTAATTCATGCGTTTTGCATAATGCGACCGGCGTTTGGATTTCGATGCTTTGGAGCGGCAAGTCACGGGTAATCTCAAATGCCATCAGACCGGCGATTTCATCCAGATTCTGTCTGAAGTCTTTCGTCCCGGTGCTTTCTTTGCGCATTTGCGCCAGTTTGTGGGTAATCAGGGGGTGATGAAGTACGGTAATCATGGTCTCTTCCTCCTTAGGTTATCGGTTGACCGGGAAACGTTTCGTTAAAGCGCGAACTTCACGTAAGATACCAGCATGAAGATCGGTATCCTCGGGATGCTTGAGCGTATCCGCGATAAATCGTGCAATCAGTTTAAACTCTTCTTCTTTCATTCCACGGGTCGTCATCGCCGGGGAACCCAATCGGATGCCGCTGGTCGTAAACGGTTTTTCCGTATCGAACGGAATGGAATTCTTATTACAGGTGATGCCGACCGAGTCCAATAACTTCTCAGCCGTCTTGCCCGTCAAGTTGACAGACTTTTTCACATCAACCAAACACATATGGTTTTCGCTGCCATTGCCGACCAAGGTAAAACCTTCGACTTTGAGTTGGTCGCAAAGCGCCGTCATATTTTTAAGGATTTGTTGGCTGTAGGTTGTAAATTCCGGTTGTAAGGCTTCGTAGAAGCAAGCGGCTTTTCCCGCGATGACATGCATCAAGGGTCCGCCCTGCATGCCCGGGAATACTTTTTTATCTAGAAGTTCCGCATGTTCTTTCTTGCATAACACCATTCCGCCACGCGGTCCGCGCAAGGTTTTATGCGTGGTCGTAGTAACGAAGTCCGCATAAGGTACCGGTGAGGGATGGTGGCCGGTAGCGACCAATCCGGCGATATGGGCCATGTCGACCATCAGGTGAGCGCCGACCTCATCCGCGATCGATCGAAATTCCTTGAAATCGATGATGAAGGGATACGCGCTCGCTCCAGCAACGATAAGTTTCGGTCTAAGTTCAATCGCTTGTTTTCGCAGGGCTTCATAGTCGATGCGAGAAGTGATCGGATCGACCGAGTACCCATGAAACTCATATAACATACCTGAAAAATTCAACGGATGTCCATGCGTCAGATGTCCTCCCGCACTCAGATCCATTCCCAGAACTTTATCCTTATAATTCAAGATACTAAGGTAAACGCCCATGTTGGCTTGCGAGCCGCTGTGCGGTTGTACGTTGGCATGTTCTGCTCCGAAAAGTTCGCAAGCACGTTGGCGCGCCAATTCTTCGACTTCGTCGACGTATTCGCATCCTCCGTAATAGCGTTTATGCGGATATCCTTCCGCATACTTATTGGTGAGGATACTCCCGACCGCTTCCAATACATCCTTTGAGACGTAATTTTCCGAGGCAATCAGTTCGATGTTTTCTTCCTGACGCAAGGCTTCGCGATCAATGGCTTCTTTTAGTTTAACATCCAACATGTTCTTCCCCCTCTTTCGTTTCGATGGCGCTGACTTTATCGATTCGGCGTTGATGACGCTCATCGTTGCTGAAAGAGGTATTTAGCCAGGTATGGACAAGGTCGACGGCTTCGCTCGGTGTAACCAATCTTCCGCCGGTCGCCATGATGTTGGTATTGTTATGTTCGCGGGTAATCGCAGCGGTGTTGACATCGTAGACTAAACCGCAACGGATTCCTTTGACTTTGTTGGCGACGATCGACGCGCCGATGCCGGTTCCGCACAAGACGATACCGAAATCGTTCTTCCCGGAAGCCACCGATTTGGCGGCCGGATAAACGGTATCGGGATAATCGACGCTGGATGATGAATAACATCCGAAATCTTCGACTTCGATCCCGCGTTTTAAGAGGTCTTCACGGATGGCTTCTTTATGTTCGAATGCCCCGTGATCACATGCCAATGCGATTTTCATCCTGCATCCTCGCTTTCTTTTGAAATTTAGTTTGTCCAAATTAAGCTTCAAGATTCAACCGATAGGTAACCTACGTATTCTAAACTGTACTTATTTTACCACAACCCACAAGACTCACAAAGGAGATACGAAGGATGTTTCATCTTAGATCAACCCCAATGTTAGTAAGGCATTCTTGATTCCATCTTCCGCAACATCCGTGGTGATCAAATCGGCGATCGCTTTAAGTCGCTCAGTCGCGTTTCCCATCGCAACTCCGATCTGCGCATATTCCAACATCTTCAAATCGTTGTTTCCGTCTCCGATCGCAACCGTATTTTCTTGCGAAGCGTTCCAGTGCTTTAATATAAGTTCCATGCCGACCGTCTTGTCCGTTCCCAAAATCGAGATTTCTCCGCTATTTCGACCAAAGAACTCGACGACTTGTTCGAAGAGCTCATACCGATCCGCAAAGCGTGATTGAAGATATCGAAATTCAACATCACTTTCGAGAAATGTGATTTTCGAGATATCTTCGCGCATCATCGGGGCATCTTTCTTTAATACATGGATAAAGCGTTCGAGAAACACGCTGATCGCCTGCGTCGAGGGATTTTTACTCGTCCGGTGCATGATTTGCTTTAGATGAGTTACACAATGTTTACTGGGAAACAAACCTTGATTGGATTCCGCGAAGAAATCGATCCGATTACTATCCAGAAAATCATTGATTTCCATTAGTTCTTCACGGGTCAGATAACGTTGGTAAAGCACGGTATCAAAGGTACTGACAAAGTTGCCGCCACAGGCGACGATTCCGTCGAATCCGATGTCCAGAATTTCGGGATGGACTTCCGACATGGCACGTCCGGTACATAGCACGACTTGATGGCCGTTGCTTCGTACCTGGCGGATCGAATCGATCGCGCTTTGCGGGATGATGCCTTTGTCTGCGATCAAGGTTCCGTCGATATCTAAGAAAATCGTTTTCATTGTCTGCCTCCAACCTCCGTCCATTATAACCGAAAACGAGTGGAGCTTATCTGAAAATCGTCGGTTTTTTCATCGAGTTTTTCGTAATCCGTATCTCTTTTCCGAAGTGATGGCGATCTCCGTCAGATATACGGTGGTAAACTTCCCATCGATACTTTGATGCGCATAAAAAGTTACAGACAAGGTACCGGATTTCAATCTCTTTTAGTGGAAATAAGAGCATTCCGTCTTCTGTAAGTATTCCTCCGGAATGTAATGTAACCCAAGATGTTTCTTTTTCAATCATCCGAATCGATTGAACCAGTTCTGTTACTTTGCCTCGAATTTTCATTTCGCAATTTCCGTGATTCATATCGTTCCTCCAGGTTGTTTTTTTATCCTATTACCACGATGAGTTGTTGTCAAGGTGTTTTACGCTGATTGCTTGTATTATCGTTCCCTTACAATTTTGGGTAGTATAATTTCCCCTATAAGGGGGAGCGCCCATGTTCGCATATCGACTCAAAGCCTTACGGGATGCCCATGAGATGAGCCAACAGCGGCTTGCGGTCCTTTTGCATTACTCCCAACAATCCGTGGCGAAATGGGAAAACGGTACTAGCCTTCCTTCCGCCGATGTCATAACGAAAATCGCTGAAATCTTTCAAGTCAGTGTCGATTACCTCTTAGGTCGAGACTTAGTCGTACAAGAATCCGGTGCTCCGTATCTGACCAGTCACGATCTTGTGTTACATTTGATTACTCATCCTTCGATCACTTCGTTGTTGGGGTATGACAGTACTGTTCTCAACGAGCAACAACTCAATCAATTCGCCGAGGATGTACTTGCGATGGTGTTGATCGCGTCGAAACGGTTTGAACCGCAACAATAGCTACGTATAAACATTATTACTCAAACAACAAAAAATGTACCCTCGTAGCGGACTCAACTAGACCGTTCGGTAGGGTACATTTTTATATTTAAATCTTATTTATTCTTATCCGAATCTTCCGGTAATGTAATCGTTGGTCCGCTGATCCTTAGGATTGGTGAAGACATCTTTGGTCAGCCCTTGTTCAACCATTTCTCCCATCAACATAAATCCGACGCGATCGGCGATTCGCCCGGCTTGTTGGACGTTGTGCGGGATGATCAGGATCGTGTAACGTTCCTTGAGTTGGACGAGTGATTCTTCGATCTTGTAGGTCGAAATCGGATCGAGCGCGGCGCAAGGACGATCCATCAGGATGACTTCCGGTTCCAAAGCTAAGATTCGTGCGATGCAAAGACGTTGTTGCTGACCGCCGGAAAGGCGAAGCGCAGGGCTATGCAAGCGATCTTTTACCTCATCCCATAAGACGGATAAACGCAGGGCGCTTTCGACTTTCTGGGCAAGGATGTCTTTGTCTTTGATTCCGCTTAACCGTGGACCATAGGCAATGTTATCGAAAATAGACATCGGTAGGGTAACCGGTTCTTCGAAGATCATTCCGACACGTCGACGTAGTTCCGTCACATTGACATCGTTGGAACGGATATCTTTCCCATCGAGAAGGATCTTTCCTTCCATGCGTGCGCCGACATCCAAGTCGCTTAAACGGTTCAAGGCACGAAAAAGCGTCGTCGTTCCGCTATTGGCCGGACCGAAAAGCGCGTAGATTTCGTTGGCACGGACTTCCATATTGACGTCTTTGATAACTTGGTGATCGTTATAAAAGAAGTTCAGATTCTTGATTTCAATTTTGGCTTGTTGGGACATGGGTTACCTTCTATCTGCTCTTCGCGACGAACTTATTCACGAGCATATTTGCGCCGACATTAATCACAAGGATGATGAGAATCAAGAGCGAAGCGGTACCGTAAGCACGTTCCATCGAGATGCCTTCACGCGCTAAGATGTAGAAGTGGACCGCCATGGTACGAGCGGGTGAAAAGAGGGAGTCTGGCATACGTAGCGCGGATCCTGCGGTCAAGATGACGGCCGCGGTTTCGGCGACACAACGTCCGATTCCTAAGATGATACCCGTAGTAATTCCAGGGAACGCGGAAGGAAGTACGGCACCGACGATGGTTTGCCACTTCGTTCCACCGAGCGAATAACTGACTTCACGGTATTTAACCGGAACAGCTAAAATCGCCTCTTCGGAAGTCCGTATGATGGTCGGTAGGATCATGACCGCCATCGTAAGTCCGCCTGAAAGCACTGACCATCCGAGTTTGAGGTAGATGACGAAGAAGATGAAACCGAAAAGACCATAGACGATCGAAGGGATTGCCGCAAGGGATTCCGCGCTAAAGCGGATGATGCGCGTGACTTTGGTTTCACGTGTGAATTCTGTCAAATAGAAAGCCGTGCCGACACCGAAGGGTGTTGCGACTAGAATGGCGACTGCCGTAACCATCAAGGTACTGATGATCGTTGGCAGGATTCCACCGGAACGGCCCATGTTTTTAGGACTTTCCGTTAAGAACTGCCAGGATAAAGTAGGTAACCCTTTCAGAAGGATATAACCGACGATAACGAAAAGCAAGGAAACGACGACGATCGAAGTGATCCAGATGATCGTCTTCGCAATCATTTGAGATTGTTTCGCATTGATTAGTTTCATCTCGTCACCTCTTTCTCACGATATATTGGGCGGCGGAATTGAGTATCATAATGATGACAAGCAATACGATTCCGGTTGCGAAAAGCGCTTGTTGGTGGTCACCGGAGGCATAACCCATTTCGATCCCGATGTTGGTGGTTAAGGTACGGGCCGGATCTAAGATCGATCCCGGCATGGCGACCGCATTCCCGAGAACCATGATGACCGCCATCGTTTCGCCGATCGCACGTCCGATTCCAAGAATGATCGCAGCCATGATCCCCGACTTGGCAGCCGGTATCAATACGGAATGGATGGTTTGCCAATGGGTCGCACCCAAAGCGAGCGATCCTTGTTTATAGAGACTGGGCAAAGACAGAAGTGAAACTTCAGAGATACTGATGATGGTCGGCAGGATCATGATCGCAAGGATGATGGACCCGGCTAAAATACTTAAACCCGGACCTCCAAGATAAGTGCGAATCAAAGGAACGATGAACGTAAGTCCCCAGAAACCGTACACGACGGAGGGAATCCCCGCAAGCAACTGAATCGCCGGACGAACAAAAGTACGAACCCGTTTCGGCGCGAATTCGGTCAAGAAGATACTGCAGGCTAATGCGACCGGTACCCCGATGACGGCGGCGCCTAAAGTAACCAAGACCGTTCCGACGATCATCGGAAAGATTCCGAAATATCCCAAGCTCGGTGCCCATTTCATCCCGAAGATAAAGTTGAAGAAACCGACTTTCCCGATAACCGGAACACCTTCGACGAATATAAAGAGAGTGATGACCGCAAGCGCCGATAAGGTTGATAATGCGATCAGGAAAAACGCAAGACTTAACAGTTTTTCGCGTGTCGTTTTCATTGTGAACCTCCCGTTTCAAAGGTTACCAAACCTTCATCATTTAGAATCTTTTTACCTTCTTCGGATAGGACGAAATCGATGAAGTTTTTCGTTTCGCCGACCGGTTCTTTATTGGTGATGAAGATAAACGGTCGAGAAAGATTGTAGGTTTGATTCAGAACGTTTTCACGTGTTGCGGAAACTCCATCCAATTTGAGTGCGATGACTGTCGCGTCGACCAATCCGAGCGATACAAATCCGATCGCATTGGGATCATCCGCGACAAGTTGCCTTACGGTACCGTTGGAATCCTGGACAATCGCTTTTGGACTGATTTCTTCATCGTCCATGACCAAATCCTCAAATGCCGAACGAGTGCCGGAGCCTTCTTCGCGGGCGATGATGTGGATCTTAGCGTCTTTACCGCCAAGTTGGCTCCAATTACTGATGGCACCACTATAAATATCGCGAACTTGTTTTAATGTGAGATCGGTGACATTGTTTTTCGGATGGACGATGACTGCCAATCCGTCGCGGGCGATTTCCACATGCCAAAGATTCAACTCGTCTTCTTTTAGATTCCGTGACGACATCCCGATATCGGCTGTATTTGTCTTCGCGGACATGACGCCTGCGGAAGATCCGCCACCCTGGACATCGACTTCGATTTCTTTATGCAATACCATATAATGTTCCGCCAAGGCTTCGGCGAATGGTTGGACCGACGTCGATCCGGCGACGATGAGCGCCGCTTCTTTTTTCTCTCCGCATGCGGACAAGAGCCCCGCCAACAGTAAAGCCAATCCGATCTTTACGATCCTACCAGCCCTATGTTTCGTTTTTTGATTCGAGACACGATGTTCCATGTTTCCCTCTGTGCCGGTCAAACGTTGTTTGCCCGGAAATTGCTTCGTTGTTTGAATCCGATTTTATTGATTCTTAAACTTGGGTCAAAGACCGCAATCATTATATCGTTATTTTATGAGATTTGTTGAAATACATTGCGATTTCATCTTGATAACTTTGATTTAAAGACTACTTTTTTCGGTAAACCATCAACATCCGATCTTTTCCGTTGATATCTTTCCGCACGACGACTTCGTCGTTTGGCAAATAGGTAGTACAGAGTTGCGTCAATGCTTCACGTTGATTCCAACCGATTTCAAACCCCAACATTCCGCCGGGATTGACGATCTCGGACGCATCCTGGAGTACACGTTTATAGAAACGTAATCCGTCTTCGCCGCCAAACAAGGCGACATGCGGTTCGAATCCTTTGACACTGAGTTCCAATTCTTCATCTTCAGGAATATAGGGAGGATTACAGACAAGCAAATCCAATTTAATGCCTTTTGCTTTGATGGGTTCAAGCAAATCCCCCACAAAGAATTCAACTTCCGCACCAAACTTCATAGCGTTTTCTTTGGCTTGTTCGATCGCTTCGGAACTGATATCTCCGGCATACATCTTGAGTTTCGGTTCTTCCAACTTGAGAGTGATCGCCAAACAACCGCTTCCGGTTCCGATATCGGCCGCGACCAATTCCGTGACATCGCCATATCGTTCATCGATGTCTGTCAAGAGATTTGCGACCAACTCTTCGGTTTCGGGACGCGGTATCAATACGCGTGGATCCACGTTAAAATCCCGACCATAGAAGTACTGTGTTCCCAATACATACGCGAAGGGTTCTTGTGTGCAGAGTCGCTTGACTTTGTCCGTAAACAAAAATACAAACGCATCTTCCGCTTCATCATCCATTTCCATGTACAAGTTGCGGTTTTGATTGAGCAACAATTGGTTCGCCATCAGTTTCGAATAGGATTCGGGAACATCGTTGGCGACCAAATTCGCTTCCGCTTGTTTGATTAACGTACGGATCTTCATTGTTCGCCGGCCAACTTACGACGTTGATCTTCCGCCAACAACGCATCGACGACATCCCCAAGCTTCCCTTCCATGATCCGATCTAGTTGATTCAACGTGAATCCGATCCGATGGTCGGTGACACGGTTTTGCGGATAGTTATACGTGCGGATTTTTTCCGAACGATCGCCGGTACCGATTTTGGAACGACGGAAATCGCCTTTTTCCTCATCCAGCCGACGTTGCATTTCTTCAAAAACACGCGCGCGAATAATACGCAAAGCGGTCGCGCGGTTGTCATGTTGGGAACGACCATCCTGACAGTTGACGCTTATCCCGGTCGGAACATGGGTAATTCGAACGGCAGAATCGGTTTTATTGACATGTTGTCCGCCCGCTCCGGAGGAACGGTGGGTTTCGACAGTTAAATCGGCGGGATTGATTTCGATATCAGCTTCTTCCGCATCCGGCATGACAAGTACGGTAGCGGTCGAGGTATGGATCCGTCCTTGTGTTTCGGTTTTCGGAACACGTTGCACACGATGCGCACCGGATTCGAACTTGAAGAACTTATGAGCTTCTTCGCCCTTCACCAAAAACGAGATCATCGTATATCCGCCCGCTTCGGCTTCGGAAACTTCCATCACTTCGGTCTTAAAGCCCATGATTTCGCAATAACGCATATACATGCGATAAAGATCTCCGGCGAAAATATTCCCTTCGTCGCCACCTGCGGCGCCGCGGATTTCAACGATGGCGTTGTGGTCGTCGTTGGGATCTTTAGGAATCAGAAGGACATGTAACTTTTCGATCAGATCTTCGCGTTGCGGCTCGAGTTCTTCCAACTCCATCGTCGCCATTTCCTGAAGTTCAGGATCGTTCTCCTGCAACAAGTGTTGCGCCTGTTCGATGTGTGATAAGACCTGTCTTAACTGATTGTACGTTTCGACCGTTTGGCGAAGCGTGGATTGTTCTTTATTCAATTTGGCCATTTCACGCGGACTCGCCATAACTTCAGGCTGAAGCAGGATCTCGTAGAGTTCCTCATAGCGACGTCGCATTTCATCCAATCGTTGGATCATAACATCCATGGTGTTTCTCCTTTATTTCATTTCCAGCGTCAAGTTACGAATCCATGCCCCGGAGAAATAGCGTCGCAGTCCAATGACCACGCGCACGAGTTGTTCGACTTGGACCAAAAGGAAGACCAAGGCGATGCTTTCAACATGTGCGAACGAGACCAAGAGGAACGCGGTCGGCAAGCCGACCAACCAGAGTATGCCCGAATCAAGAAACGCAAGGAATTTGGAATCTCCGCCCGCTCGTAGCGATGCGAAGATGATGACGTTGAAGAGGCGTAATGAGAGTCGCAACGCAAAGACACGGACAATCAGAATCGCTTGGAGGACAACCACCGGATCGCTTAAGCTAAACATCGCGACTAAAGGTTTTGCGAGCAGTAGGATGCTTAACGATAAGACGGATGAGAATACCACCGCCACCGAGATAAACTGATTCCCGGTACGTTTCGCTCGCGAGAGATCACCACTCCCCAGTTCGGCACCTAAGATCGCCGCATTGGCGGTACTGATGCCTTGAATCAGAAAGAGGAAGAGGTTGGCGATTTGATTTCCGACATAGTAGCTTTCCATCGCCTGAGCGCCAAGACTACCGAAAGCACGGATATATAGTGTCGACCCGATCGCAAACAAGGTTTCGTTGAAAATCAAGGGGGAAGAACGACGTAGGATGACTTTGACGAAATCCAAGTCAAACCCAAACATTTCCTTGAGTTTTCCCATAAACGGTTGCTTTGACCGATACGAATAAACAATATAGGCCAATAAACCTAAACTTTGCGCGATGACCGTGGCCAATGCGGCACCCCGAACTCCCAATGCCGGGAAACCGAACATACCGAAGATCAACAGATAACTCAACGTGATCTTAAGCGCCATCGCCGAGGTTCCGATAACCAAGGGAACTTGGGTTTTATGGATCGACCGATACGCGAAACTGAAGGTCATCATCAAAATCGTTGGAATATACCCATATAAAGCGACGGACAAGTAATCCGAAGCAGAAGCCAATACCATCGCGTCACTGATATAGAACCGCAACAACGTTCCCCCGAAGAAGAACGCCGCAAGGGCGAAAAGAAGGGCGATTGACGTCGTCATCGCCAACCCGAAACCGAAAGATCGGCGTTGACGGTGGGTGTCGCGCGCTCCGAAGAACTGTGTCATGAATATGCCCGCGCCGGATGCGGCGCCAAAGGCGACCGTGATGGCCATCGTATCGATCTGAGCTGCGGTTCCGACAGCAGTCACCTGGCCGATACTTGAAACGAGCATCGTATCGACGATCCCCATGGCGCTGGAAAGAAGTTGCTGTAAGGCCATGGGAAGCGAAATCATCAAGACTTTTAAATAGAAATCACGGGTGCCGATATAGGGCTTGATTTTCTCGCGTAAGCTCATCTACCGCTCCAGTTGCGGCTTATTTTTGACGTCATGGCAGTGGCGGCAACGTGCTTCGTAACTTTCGGCGGCTCCGACCAAGATGATCGGATCGAAATAATCCGCGGGTTGTCCGTTGACCAAGCGTTGCGTACGGGTCGCTGGTGCGCCGCAGGTCATGCATACGGCCGTCAGTTTTGTGACGAATTCGGCCGTCGTAATCAACTTCGGCATCACACCGAACGGTTCACCGCGAAAGTCGGTGTCAAGTCCTGCGACCATGACGCGTTTTCCTTGTTTCGCCAACAAGTCGCAGACCGCGACGATTTCTTCCCCAAAGAATTGGACTTCGTCCACGGCGACGACATCCGTCGTTTCCGTGACATAATCCAAGATCTTGATCGGTTGATCGATGACGATCGACTGGACCGAAGAACCTCCATGCGAAACGACCAATGTCTCGCTATAGCGGTTATCGATCGCCGGTTTGAACACCAAAATGTTCTTTTTCGCGAACTCAAGGACTTTGATACGCCGAATCAACTCTTCCGTCTTCCCGGCGAACATGCATCCGGAAATGACTTCGATATAACCCGGTCGATATAATTGATACATCATAGTGGCACCTCTTTTTACGTTCCTATTTTACCATAGATTGGTCATCTCTTACCCCTCAATCCGAAGCGTACACGATAAAAAGGAACAGGTTGTCCTGTTCCTTCGCAAGTCCGATTTAGTCTTGTTTCGTACCGTATTTACGGTTGAACTTCTCGATACGTCCCTGCGCTGCGGCGAAACGTTGACGGCCGGTATAGAACGGATGGCAGTTCGAGCAAGTATCGACGCGGATTTCTTTGAGGATTGAGCCGGATTCGAATTCGTTCCCGCAAGTGGTGCAGTGAACTTTGACTTTGTTGTAGTTAGGATGAATGCCTTTTTTCATGGTGGGTCTCCTTCCGCCTTGGACTCCATGCGAATCCAAAGTAAGTGCGTGTTTAGTTTATCATAGGTCGAATCAATATGCAAGAACCTCATTCTATGCCCATTACGATTTCATTTTACGTCATTAACGCAATGCGCGTTCGGTCAATAATGCCATCAGAATGACGGCGATCGAACCCTGTAAAACCAATAATGGATCATACGATCGGATCCCGGCGATGATCGGTACGCCCAAGCCGCCCGCACCCACCGTCGCACCGATGGTCGCCAACGAAATATTGATGACCAAAGCGGTTTTGATGCCGGCGAGAATCATCGGTCGAGCTAAGGGCATCTCGATTTTGAGAAGCCGTTGTAGCGGACTCATCCCGATACCGGTCGCCGCGTCTTGGATGGACGGATTGATGGATTGAAGCCCCACGATCGTATTGCGCAGGATCGGTAAGATCGCGTAGACCCATAACGCCATCAACACCGGTCCGTTTCCGTAACCAAACAAGGGAATGCTTAACGCGATGACTGCGGCGCTGGGAATCGTTTCCAAGATCGATCCAAGTTTCATCACCAGCGACTCGGCTTCTTCGTTGCGTGTCAGATGAACGATCATCCCCAGCAACAGCGATACCAGAATGGCTGCGCTGGAAGCGAGTGCGACAAGTTGGATGTGCTGCAATGTTAAAACCGGTAACGAAGTACGACTGACCAGCCCGATCCCACTTCCTAACAATGACGCTAACGTTCCTTTAAAGTTTTCGAAGCCGAAAACCCAAATCAACAACGCGATGAAATAGAAAGTTAACATGAGATCGATCCGGAGTTTTCGGCGAATCATACTTGATCATCCTTATGAAGATAATGGGTCAGATCTTCAAAATGAAACGTCTGTTTGGATCCATTTGCGTTTTGTATCGTTACGCTTCCGTCCGGACTCTCCAACATTCCTGCCAAAAGCTCGTTCAGTGTGAGTTTCGAGTCGGATTCTTGGTCCAATAAATCGTCGATATTGTGGCGCTTTAACAGTTTTACCGGATAATCCACCCCCAGAAAGGAACGTACGAACTCTTCTTCCATATGTAAGGCGAAATTGGACGGCGTGTCGTATCCCAAGATCTTTCCATTCTGCATCACAGCGATCTTATCCGCCAACAATACGGCTTCCTCGACATCGTGCGTAACGAAAACGACGGTTTTTTTAAGTTCTTTTTGAATATTTTTGAATGCGGTCTGGATTTTAACACGGGTCATCGGATCAACCGCTCCGAAAGGTTCATCCATCAACAGGATGTCCGGATCTGCGGCCAACGCCCGACACACGCCGACTCGTTGCGCTTCTCCGCCGGAGAGTTCATGCGGTTTTTTCGTCTTATACTCTTTCGGTAATCCGGTCAGATCCATCAGAAAATCGACTCTTTCTTCGATCTTCGCTTTCGACCACTTCAACATCTTCGGGACGACCGCGATGTTTTCATAGACCGTGTAATGCGGAAACAGTCCAACATTTTGAATACAATATCCGATCTTTCTCCGTAGTGTTTCCGGCGGATAGTTCAGGATATCTTGTTCGTCGACATAAACCGAACCGGAATCCGGTTGGATCATTCGATTGATGCTTCGTAATAGCGTGCTCTTTCCACAGCCTGAAGGACCGATCAGTACCACGCATTCCCCTTCTTCGATCGTAAGGTCGACGCTATCCAAAGCGGTGATATTCCCGTAATTTTTAACCAATTGTGCGATGCGGATCATATTTTACCCCCAATCTCTTGATGGTCGTTTTCTCGAGGATTGCGAAGATCGCATCGATCAAAAGTGCCATGGTAACCACAGGAATCGTTCCTAACAAAACTAAATCCAACGCGGACTGCGAGAGTCCCAAGAAAATCAAAGCCCCCATGCCTCCGCCTCCGACCAATCCTGCGAGAATCGTGTTTCCAATATTTTGCGTCATTGCGGTTCGGATACCGGCGAAGATCGCGGGAAGCGATAAGGGAAACCAAATCCGACGGAACTTTTGTTTTTCCGTCATACCTAGCGCCGTCGCACTTTCAAGGACGAACGGATCGGTCTGACTCAAGCCGGCATAAGTGTTGCTTGTGATCGGTAAAAGACTGTAGAGAAACAAGACGATGAATGCCGGCGCGAACCCGATTCCTTTGATGCCGAGATCCGATAGAAACGGAAAGGCTCTTGAGAGCGCAGTCAAGGGAATCATCATCAACGCTAAAAGAGACAAGGTCGGCGCGACTTGAAACAAGTGGACAAATCCGAAGATCCATTCTTTTGCTTTCGGATAACGTAAACTGGCGTACCCTAACATTACACCGGGGAGAATTGCCAAGCATGCGGACAAGAGCGCCAAAGTTAAATGGCGATAGAGTTCGCGTGCGAAGACATCTTGGAGATTGTTATACTCGCGTACAAGTCCCAAAGCATCGGTGAATCCCGATCCAAGCGCCACAAACACCCAAACCAAGGTGGATACGATACGTGCTGTTCCGCCTTTTCCTTTGGATACCATCAATAGTATTCCACCTAGGAATAAATAGAATCCGATCCCGAGTGAAACGCGAGCGACATTGGGGTCAAACTCGGTCAAGGATGGTATGAATTCGCTTAAGCCGATTAAGCAGAGTGCAGGAGCGATCGTAAGGATCCATAACAAGACGGTTTGCTTGATTTTCGGTCGATAGAATTCTAACCAAAGCGACGCAATGAAAATCACGATCATAAGGATCCAAGCATAAAGCGGGATCACGTCCATCATTCGGATCGTGATCCCCCGCGATACGCGGTTGATTTTAAATTCGCCCCACGCTAACAACGTCCAGGATAAGAAGACGAGGAAACCGCCGGTCACAAAAGAGATGCGACCGGGTTTCATTTTTCGAGAAATCCCTTATCTTTCAAATAAGCTTCGGCGACATCCGCCGCGTTTTCTCCGTCATAAGCGACTTTTGCGTTGAGTGTTTGTAAGACTTCGAGGGTTAGCGATTCAAAAACAGGTTTCAAGATCGCGCGGATTTCGGGATAGAGATCCAGCACTTCGCCACGAATGACCGGAGTCGGTAAATATACCGGAGGAATGTGTTTGGGATCATCCACAACAACTAAATCCATCTTGTCCAACGCCCCGTCAGTACCGTAAACCAACGAAGCATTGACACCGTTGGTTCCGTTGACCAGCGCCTGCAACATTTCGGCGGTATTTCCGGAGGACAGGATGATCAATTGATTGTCATCAAGCTTGAATCCGTATTGCGTTTCAAATCCCAATAATCCAAGTTGGTTTTCCGCAAACTTCGAGGATACGATAACTTTGAACGGTTTTCCCGCATTGATGTAGTCTGCCAAATCCGCCATGTCGACGATATCGTTCGCTTCCGCAAACGAGCGTTTCAATGCGATCGATTCGGTATTGTTTGCGCTCGAAGGCGTCAACCAGAAGATATTTTTCTTTTCACGGTCGAGTTTCTCGGTGAATTCATAGCCTTTTACCGGATCGTTCCAAATCGTCGTATCGGTCGCATCTTCCGGATGATAGTATTGGCCGGAACCGGTATAGTCCACGACTAGGTCGACTTCTCCGTTTTCCAGAGCGGTACGTAAGATATCCGGTGTCCCGAAGTTGAGTCGGTTGACGGTTTCGATGTCATTGTCCGCCAAGAGTTGTAAGATCATTTGACCAAGGACGGATCCTTCCGAATCCAACATCGTAGCGACGACGACGGCTTTCTTATCGGTCGATTTGGCACATCCGCCAAGGATCAAGATCATCGCGATGCCTAAAATAAACATCCGTTTGATTGTTTTCATAGTTGTCCTCCATTTTTCGATTCTTTTTCGAACTTGTGTTTATTATACCTTTCTTGATTCAAGATACCAAATCATACACCTTTTTTCTTTTTATCTTACTTAATGCATCTCCGAATTGATCTTTCGGATCTTGGATAACTCATCCAACAAAGCTGCTTTTCGTGGATACATCGACTTCAATTCGTCGAGTATCGCTTGAGCTTCTTTCTTTCCTTCAAGGTTGATCAGATTGCGGATGATCCTCACAACTCCTTGATACTCCCTACGGGTTGTTGCACCTTTGGCGACTTGTCGAATGTAAAATTGATAGATTCGGTACACATCCTCGGAATAATCCTTTACTAACCATTTCGCATAGTCCTCGATGGAGCGGATATCCCGTTTCACGTATTCGAGCAGTTGGCCAAATCTCTTCTCTTCAACAAGTATCGATGCGTACAGATTTGAGTCTTGCTTTTTGTCAGTTTTAAGTTTGGCAAGAAGTTGTGGATAATATTCTTCCCATTTCCCTGCTTCAATTCTCCCTTTTAACTCTAAGTAAAGAGCGAAGTTTCCATCCAAGATCAGTTTTTCGGCTAACTCCTTGAATTTTACCGAATTCTCCGTAATCCGATACAGATTGAGTCGGAATTCTTGCCACTCTCTAACGTAAATATGATTTTTGGAGTCGTGGGACTCTCCGTCCAGAGCCAAATCGATCGCTTGTTCAAAGTTCTTACCTTCAACATAGCGTTTCAGTAACATTCGTCGAAATTCAGGCATGTCTTTACGATCGATGATAAACTTCATCGCAGCCTCCGGTCCGTCGAAACGTTCGATCAGAATCGATTGGACTTTTTGAGCTTCCACATTATTAAATTGATCCATCCAATCATCCTGATTCTCCTTCGCATAGGCTACTAATTCTGTTTCGAGTTGTTCGCGTTGCTTTGGTTTCATTGCGACATGGGCTGCGTAGCGCCACAAGTTAAACCGCCACTCCGACCAACCTTCAAACATAGTTTTCTTTCCTTCACGCAGTAAGTGTTGGAAGATTTTATTACTGTCTTTTTGCGAGTTATGCTTCGTTACGATCTCCTCGATCATCATAAATGCTTCCTCGATTGCCATTCCGACCGATCCATCCGAATCATCGCAATACGAGATCATTCTCACTATTTCATCGATCACTAACAGGCAAAATTGAACGGCGAGAACAGGGTTGTTTTGTTGGTAATGTTGCTTGGCCTTCGAATTGACTTGAAGAGCTCCTTCAACCGCATCTCTGGCATGCCTGTAATCGACAAACCCACTTCGATCTTCATTCGTGCGAATTGAGTCGCGTATGCATTCTTTCGCAAGACGTAGTTGCATTCCTGAATCTTCCGAAAGCTCGGTAAGAAGATATTGATTCACGTTCGAATCTTCTTTCGCCAAGGCTAGAAGTAACTCCATGAGTTGTTCTTTACTCTGTATTCCTAGCAATGTATCCAAACTTTCAAGAGGAACTTTCAATGAAGTTTGATTACTTTTAAAATTAAGCTTAGATTCTTTAAGCAAGTCCCGAATCGCTAAGAATACCGCGACCTTGTGCTTGCATAGATCATCAAAGTCATAGGGACAGTCACATTGAGAATCTACGATGTTCTGATTCTTATCGAGTTCTACCACGACTGAATATTCTTCGGTTCCGATGACGATGGCCACATAAACATTCTTCTTGAATTCACTAAGTTCTTCCACATGACCGTTGCGATAGTAATCTTGACCGCGTAAAAGGACTTTTGGATCGACATAGCTTTCGAAGTGATTCAGATTCATAATATTTCCTCTTATCTGGTTAATTTCATTATACGCAATAGTTCGAAATAAAAGAATGGGAATTGTTGGATTCCCATTCTGGATAAATTGAATGATTACAGTTCAAGCTTCAGATCGCCATCTTTGATTAAACCTTTGGCACGCATGAATTTGGCGATGATCAAGGTTAAAATCGCGGGTAGAACGAAATGAAGTAAAACGACGGAAATAAGAACACTTGTGGAAAAGCCCATGTCCTGGAAGGTTGTGATCGGACCGACCAACCCACTGGTACCCATTCCGGAACCGGCGGCGATGTTGGTCATTTTGAAGACCATCGTCGATAAGGGACCTAGGAAGGCTGATGCCAAGGTCGGTGGTAAGAGCACCCACCAATTCTTTAAGATGTTCGGTATCTGCAACATGCTTGTGCCCAAGCCTTGGGCGATCAGTCCGCTAAACTTATTCTCTTTGTAGCTCATGACCGCAAACCCGATCATTTGCGCGGCACATCCGACGGTAGCTGCCCCTGCGGCGATACCGGAAAGTCCAAGCATGATACCAAGCGCGGCGGAGGAGATCGGTGCCGTTAGCACCAAGCCCATGACGACCGATACGATGATTCCCATAAAGAAGGGCTGATATTCGGTCGCGGTGATGATGATCTTGCCAAGCAGAGTCATCAACTCGCCAATCAGCGGAGAAACACTTAGCGAAACGAGGTAACCAATCGTCAAGGTAACGATCGGGGTGACGAGGATGTCAAGTTTGGTTTCTTTCGAAATGGCTTTCCCGAATTCACATGCCACCAACGCGGCCACAAACGCTCCGGCAGGTCCACCGGAAACGGCACCCATGCCGCCGGTAACGACGCTCGCAAACAAGACTAAGGGCGGCGCTTGAAGTTTGTACGCCACCGCGACACCGATGGCGGCGCCCATGTATTGCATCGCGATCGTGCCTAAGGAAACCAATTGGGTCGATATGAGGTTTTCGCCGAACCATATCGCTGTCTGGGAACCGGCGGTCTTTAAGATAAGACCGACGATCAAGGAAGAAAACAATCCCAGCGCCATCGCGGACATCGCTTCGATGCCATAACGTTGACCACTGATGATGATGTTCTTCCTCTTTAAAAACGAGGACATTCAATCTCCTTCGTACTCCGGGCTTTTCCCTGGTAGTACCCTTTTATCGCCGGTTTTTCCGTCGATATTGGATATATTATCACAGAAAAAACAGCGTATGACAAGGGATGAAGTTAGGATTGGATAAGTAGAATTTTATGTGAGCTTGCGGATCTTACAGATCAATCATTTTCTTTTTATATACTTTGCTTCGGGACCCGACCCTATTCTTTCAATAATGTTTTTAGACATCATCAGATTCAATATCCTGATAACTTTATCTTTATTGAATCCCGTTTTATCCTCTATGTCTTTTCTTTTGTATGCCTGATTGTTGTTTAATATATTGAAGATGGTTAATTCGTCTTTGTTCAATGCATCGGCACCCTCACTGAATTTCGGTAATGTCACAATAATTGAATTTTCGAAGAACCTAAACTCAGGTTTACTGAAACTATTCTCATATGCCTTCAAGATTCTTCGTATTCCTGTTCCAAATTTTTCGATATATCCAAGGCGGAAAAATACATTTCCAAAAATCGGATTTCTGAGAATTGAAATTTGCCCATTTAGATACTCCTTGTCCGTAATCCCAACTGGTAATCCACCTGGTGAAGCTATCTCGACTTTATCCTTGGACAGTGAGATCTTTATGGATGTCTTAATGTCCCATACTCGATGAACGATAGCATTCGCTATCGCTTCTCTAAATGCTTTACTTGGGATAAATTCGATAATCTCTCTTTGAGCCCCATCGACGACTTCGCTCTTGTTATTTCGTTCAAATATGTCGATCGTTTTATCAAATTGTTCAATACACGACATGTTGTTCAATATCTCACGCTCTACGATCTCATCGATGCTCTCACCAAAACGAATTATCTCTATACCTGGGAATGGATTATTATCTGAAAGTAACTCAGCAGCATGATTATACCCAAGTTTGTCCTTATAGAGGTTTAGTGATTTTAGAATATCTAAATTTAACTCACTGATTGCGAGTCTTTCTTTTAATTTCCCCTCTAGGTACATAAACTCGAGTTCAAGATACTTTGATGGCAATGCCTCAAAATCTTCGTTCGAACCTTCAAGAACGAGTCGGTTCAATTCGAGTCGCTCTACTTCAACTGTCGAGGTGTCTGATCTTTTATAGGCCTTACCATTAAAGAGGTAAGGCTTGAAAGGTCCTTGATATACATGTAGCTTGATAATGTTCTTTTTTTCATCTATCTCAATTGTATAGTTTGGAACAGGTTTCAAACTATCATTAATCTGATTTTCGATATCGAGTGCACTCTGATGGACATTCGCAAGTCCAATCACTTCTCCTTGATCATTAACACCAAAATGGATATCACCGTCACAATAGTTTGCAAACGCACTCACGGTTTTTAAGTACATCTTCGTAATGACACTTTTGAATTCTAGATTTCGAGTTTCTCTATTGCTCATGTTGTACCTCTGTTTTTAGTTTACCTCTATTCTCCCATAAATGCAACGATACATCTATCGTTGCATTTATCGTTGTATTTTGCAACGATAGAATGTCCATCGTTGCATATATTTATACCGAATTTTTGGACAAATACTACATTACTTCCTAACTTCTATCTAGCAAAAATACCCACTATACAAACATTAATGCAACGATACGATTATCGTTGCATTAATCGTTGCGTTTTGCGTCGATAAAAAGCTTATCGTTGTACAACGATCTATGAAAATCGATGTTTCGCATGATAACTTTCTTGAACCTATGAATAAAAGATCCGTCAGGATCTTTTGGAAGGATGAAATGAATTTGTTTATTCGACCGTTTCGCGCCAAATGTCAGCACCCAAAGCTTTGAGTTTACCGTCAAGGTTCTCGTATCCACGATCGATATGATAGACATCGTGAATCTCGGTCACCCCATCCGCAATCAACCCCGCGATGACCAGACTGGCACCGCAACGCAGATCGGTGGCGGTAACGCGATCCCCGTACAATTGGACCGGACCGTTGATGATGGCGGAAGACGGAATCATTTCTATATTTGCGCCCATGCGTTGTAATTCGACACAATGTTTGAATCGTTCGACGTAGATTGTTTCTTTGACGACCGACTCACCTTTCGCTTGCGTCAAAAGCGGGGTAAGAGGTTGCTGGAGGTCGGTGGCGAACCCAGGGTAAGGTAAGGTTTGGATGTCTGTACCCTTTAAGTTTCCGTTATGATTGCGAACGACGACGCTATCCACGTTGACGGTCATATCGACTCCCATTTCTTGGAGTTTGCTTAACAAGGACTCCAAGTGCTGGGGAATGATGTTTTCGATCGTAATCTCTTCAGCTGCCGCAGCTGCCATAATGATGAACGTACCGGCTTCGACCCGATCCGGGATGATTTCGTGGAAACATCCGTTGAGGAACTCGACTCCGTCAATCGTGATGACATTGGTACCGGCTCCACGGATATGTGCGCCCATCTTATTCAGCATCGTTGCGACGTCGATGATTTCGGGTTCTTTCGCGGCGTTTTCGATGACCGTCCGGCCCTTCGCATAAACGGCGGCCATCATGATATTGATGGTGGCTCCGACGGATGCAAGGTCAAGGAAGATCTTCGCACCGACGAGTTCATCCGCATGGATATGGTAACTCCCGCGATCATACTCGACTGTCGCGCCGAGGGCTTCAAATCCTTTCAGATGCAAATCGATCGGACGCGGACCCAGATAACAACCACCCGGCATCTTCATCCGAACTTCTTTATATTTCCCCAAAAGAGCTCCCATGAAGTAGTACGAAGCGCGCAACTTCTGTACCGCGGGATGATCGAGCGGGAGATTGACCATATTGGTCGGATCGATGACGATATTTTCCGCGGAACTTTGAATGACATCCACGTGTAGAAAACGTAAAAGCTGCGCCAATGAACCGACATCCGAGATATCGGGAGCGCCGACGATGGCGACCGGACCGGTCGATGCGAGGATCGCGCAAGGGATCAAGGCGACGGTCGCGTTTTTCGATCCGCTGATACGTACGCTTCCCTTAAGTTTCTTGCCACCTTTAATTTTCAGTACTTCTTCCATGTCGAACCTCCTTAGCACACCTATTTTAGCAGAGATTGCTTGTTTTGAATACAACCCGCAGGTGAAAACGTAGGATGCGAACGCATAAAAAAAGACGACCGAAGTCGTCTCTGAGATTAAGCTTTGTTTGCGGAACCGAACAATGTGATCTTGCTTCTGAGTTCGGCTTGGATCGCTTCATAGCCCGGTTTCAAGACTTTGCGCGGATCGAATCCTTTGCCTTCCAAGTCTTTTCCGGCTTCGAAATACTTACGCGTCGCAGCGGCGAAGACCAATTGGAGTTCGGTGTTGACGTTGATCTTGGAAACGCCCAAGGAAATCGCTTTGGTGATCATGTCAGCCGGAATACCCGAACCGCCATGTAAGACCAACGGTAATTTACCGGTCGCGGCTTGGATGTTGGCGAGAACTTCGAAGTTCAAACCCTTCCAGTTGGCCGGATATTTTCCGTGGATATTTCCGATACCGGCGGCCAAGAAGTCGATGCCCAAGCCGGCGATACGTTTGCATTCTTCGATATCGGCGAATTCACCCATTCCGATGACGCCGTCTTCTTCGCCCCCGATGGAGCCGACTTCGGCTTCGATCGAGATGCCTTTGCTGTGGCAAAGTTCAACCAATTCCTTGGTTTTCGCGATATTTTCGTCGATCGGTAAGCTCGATCCGTCAAACATGATCGAAAGGAATCCCGCGTCGATGCATTTCAATGCGCCTTCGTAGGTACCGTGGTCCAAATGCAACGCGACCGGAACGGTGATTTTCATGTCTTCGATCAATCCTTTGGTCATACCTACGACCGTCTTATATCCACCCATGTACTTCCCGGCACCTTCGGAAACTCCGAGGATAACCGGAGATTTCATTTCTTCGGCGACGGATAAGACTGCTTTTGTCCATTCGAGGTTGTTGATGTTGAATTGCGCGACGGCATATTTGCCCTCTTGCGCCTTCACTAACATTTCTTTTGCGGATACAAGTGCCATTGTTATGTCCTCCTTGGCGATGATGATTACTTGATTATTTTACTCCCTTTCGGGCGTTTTTGAAAGAGGCTTGCACAAATCCGAAGAATAAAGGATGCGGGCGATTCGGTCTGGATTTGAATTCCGGATGGAATTGACAGCCGACATACCACGGATGATCTTTCAATTCGGTAATCTCGACCAAGTATTCATCCGGGCTCAATCCACTGAAGATGACGCCCTTTTCGCTCATGATCGCGCGATAATCGTTGTTGAATTCATAGCGGTGACGATGACGTTCCTGAATCAAATCGGTGTTGTAGACTTCCTGTGTTTTCGTACCTTCGGTCAACGCACACGGCCAGTTGCCCAAACGTAAGGTTCCGCCCATGTTCTCGACACCATTTTGATCCGGCATCAGATGGATGATCGGATGCGTGGTCGCTTCGTCCCATTCGGAAGAGTTCGCATCGGTAAGTCCGCAGACATTGCGGGCAAACTCGATCATCGAAATCTGCATCCCTAAGCAAATCCCGAAATATGGGATTTTGTTTTCGCGTGCGTATTGTGCAGCTAGGATCTTCCCTTCGATTCCGCGTCCGCCAAAGCCGCCCGGAACCAAAATTCCATCGACTTCGCCGAGTTCCTGCACAAGATTATCCTTCGTCAGCCATTCAGAGTTGACCCACTTGATCTCCACTTTCGCGTCGACCGCATATCCCGCGTGTTTCAAGGATTCCGAAACCGATAGATAGGCGTCATGCAATTGGACATACTTTCCGACCAAAGCGATCGTGACGCTACCGCTTAGGTTGTTGGAGCGATCGATCATCGCTTTCCATTCGGTCATATCGGCCGGAGGGAGCGTTAAATTGAATTTGTGACAGACATATTCGTCCAATCCTTGTTCCTGAAACTTCAAAGGTACTTCGTAGATATTGTCGACGTTAACGGATTCGACGATAGCGTTGGGACGGACATCGCAGAACATCGCGATTTTACGACGCATTTCGTCGTCGATGCGTTCTTCGCAACGCGTGACGATGATATTGGGTTTGATACCTAAGGACATCAGTTCTTTGTAACTATGTTGGGTCGGCTTGGTTTTCAATTCGCCGCTTCCCGGAACTTTCGGAATCAAAACGGTATGGATGAAGACGACTTCATCCTTTTCCATTTCCGCATGTACCTGACGGGCGGCTTCTAAAAACGGTAAGGACTCGATATCCCCGACCGTGCCCCCGATTTCGGTGATGACGATATCGGCGCCGGATTCTTTCCCGGCCGCATAGATTTTGGCTTTGATTTCATCCGTGACGTGCGGAATGACCTGAACGGTCGCACCGAGGAAATCTCCCCTGCGTTCCTTCGTCAATACGTTCATATAAACGCGTCCAGAGGTGATGTTGGCGTTTTGCGTCAACTCCTCGTCGATGAATCGTTCGTAATGACCTAAGTCGAGATCGGTTTCCGCTCCGTCTTTGGTGACGAAAACTTCCCCGTGTTGATACGGACTCATCGTTCCCGGATCGACGTTGATGTACGGATCGAACTTCTGCATGAATACTTTCAATCCGCGGTTCTTCAATAAGCGTCCCAGCGAGGTGGCGCAGATCCCTTTACCGATTCCGCTGACGACGCCCCCTGTGACGAATATGTACTTTGTCATAACTGCCCTCCTTGACCGTTGTGAATACAAAAGAAAAGCGTCCCCATAAACGGGGGCGCTTTTGCCCTTTCATATTCTATCAGAACCCTATCGATGATTCAACCCAAAACGAATGAAACTTGATTCACATGAGGTTCCCTTTGGGAAACGATTCATCCTTCCTGACGATGAATCGTTTCTGCTTCGAGGAATCCGCAGGTAAGTTGATTTTCTGAGCGTGAATGATTAGATTCGGATGGACCTTCCAACGAGAACACTCCTCAAGGATTCGCATACGTAAACGATCGATCACTTCTTCATGGGTCTGCGGATCGCTTTCAAGCAGATCGATCGCTAAATGGAGTGTTTCATCCGGATCTTGTTGGACGCAAAACTCCCGAATCGCATCGGAAGTCGTGATGATCCAACGGCTGAAGAGATCCGGAAAAACAGGAACTTTCCTCCCTTCGACCGTAAAGTACAAGACATCATCATTACGTCCCAAAATCCGATCGATCGTGCGAAACTTACTCTTACAGGGACATTCTTCTCCTAAAACGATTAAATCGTTCATTTCATAACGTAGTACCGGTTGCGCCGTGTTGACCAGATTAGTGACATACATGTGCGCGCAAACCTTGCCCGCTTCGGTGATTTCATTTCCTTGCTCGTCGGTCAATTCCACCAATACCAAATCTTCATTGATATGCAAGTTGCCATATCGACACGCACTGGCGATTTGTCCTTCGGAAGCCTGGTAAATTTCGATCACCGTTGCGGAGAAAATCTGTTCGAATCGTGCTTTCTCCTCTTTCTCCAAGACTTCCGCATAACAGACGATTTGTTTTAAGGGATGTTGGATCTGATCCTGAAAAGGAATCAAACATCGTACCAAGCTCGGGGGTGCCATAAGAATATTGACGCGGTTTTGATTGAGAAGCGCGATGATTTCTTCGGGAGGTGTCATTGTGGCGCAATAAGTCAGATCGATGAGAGGTGAACGGATATCCGCGAATCCTTGGCTAAAGACACGCAAACAAAACAGGATCCGAAACGGAAGATGTCGAAGCTTAATGCCACCTCGGGCAAGAAATACGAAGGGTAGTTTCTCGGTCAGTTCTCGATCGGTTAGAAATAAACCTTTATTTCCGCTGGTTCCCGAGGAAAGCCCAAGCACAAAGCGATCTTGATAGTATCCCAAATAAGAATGACTGAGTTCTTTCGAGAGGGCTACTTCCATCGCATCTTTGAGTTCAATCCCGACGGTATTCAACGTATCGAAGTTTTCCATGAGAACCGATTTATTCATCGGTTTGAGTTGTTTGAGATCTTCTCGTTTATCGATCGATAACCCTGAAAGGCGTTCGCGATAAAAAGGCGACCGCGTACGACACACTTCAATAAGATTGCGTAACTCTTGATTCTGGTAATTGCGAAGTTGCTTATCGTCATATAAGCATCGATGCCACATCAATCGTATGGCGTCAACGATGCCTGAACTCATACGGATTTCCCACTGAGTTTTTCTTGTTTCTCACTCTTACCCACCTTACGAAGTCCTTTGGATATCCAATATTCGATTCCATAACGATATCCTGTTTTTTCCCATGCGATCAAGAGAAAACCCCAAAGCAGAGCTAAAGCCAAACCATAGGTCAGCGCACCGAAGATGTCGAAGGACAACGCAGGTACAAAAACCCTCAACAATCTCGCGACCAAAGCGCTGACGACACTTTCGATGAAGAATACCGTCAACCCGGCGATACCGAATCGTTCGATAAAGATGATGACTTTCGACGGCTTCTTAGGATTTGGACGTAAATCGAAGTACCACAGTGAACCATAAACCATCAAGGCAAACAAACCCAACTGCGCGATCATGATCGCAAACCAACTCGGATCGATCCCGCGCTCCAACATCGTGTCCGGCAAAAGGATGTAAGCAAGAATTCCAATTACAAACAAGATCAACCCGACCGGAAGAATGATTTTTAGTTTCTTTGGATCTTTTTGACCTAAAAGCATGCCGATCCACATTCCCATGAGTCCGAAGGATAAATACGGGAAGATCGGGTTATTTTTGGAAACAAAGAAGTTCAACCCCAACAAAACCGGCCAATTCCGTGCTTCAAAAGCGTCGTAATAGATCGGATAAAGCGGAATACGTACCAGTGAAATCAACATGAATCCGATCGCAAGGATGAGATAATACTCGGCTTTGATTCTTTTCTTGAAATATTTCTCCATCAGAAGATAGATACCGCCCATCAGAAAGACATTGATCCCCAACATCACCAAACTATCGACGTAAAGTACGCGGGTCAGATTGGTCCCCGCGAATTGCCCGGTATTAATTAAGTGGACTAATATCGATTCGTTCATAGTTCGGTTTGCCATATCGACGATGCCGGGACCGGTGACGATGAAATACGCATACGCCACAAACATTAAGTAAACGGCCGTTCGGGTATTGTATTTCCATAACTTCTTGGGATCATAGCCCAGTTGACGGCGTTTGCGTTGGTATTGGAGAGTATGGGAAACCCCGCTGATCATCGCGAAAATCCCCGCAAACATCAATAAAAAACCGATGAGGGTTACGATCAAGGGTGGATTGTTTAAATCGAGATCATAGAGTCCCGCAAAATGATAAAAACCGGTATGCATGATAAGAAGTACGAAGATTCCCAAACCGCGCAATACATCCAATCCGCGATAATTTTTCTTCATAGAACGATCTCCTTCGGTTACTTACAGTGTATCATAAGCGGTTCGAATACGTACTTCAAACCTAGATCGATCTGACGCGTGCTTTTTTGAATTGGATCGTGATTTTGGTTCCGATTTCGGGTCGGCTGACCACGTCGATGGTTCCGTCATGTTTTTCCACGATCCATTGCGCGATCGACAATCCAAGTCCGGTTCCCTTGGTTTTGTTTTCCTTCGCGGATTGTCCGCGGTAAAAACGGTCGAAACTGTGTTCGCGTGTTTCTTCGTCCATTCCGATTCCGTTGTCCGCTACCGAAAGGATCACATCCGTGTCAGTATGCGAAACTGAAATATTGATGCCTTCGTTGATGGGAGAGTACTTACCCGCATTGTCCAATAAGATCCGCAACACTTGTTTGATAAGTTGTTTATCCCCGAACATCAAGACTTCGTTTTGCGGAGTGAATCGATATTCGTGGGTGTTGTCGATCAACTGAGTCTCTTTGACGATGGATGCGACCCACATATTGACATCGAAGTTTTCCTTTTGAAGCAACAAGGTATCACTATCGCCTCGTGCTAAGAAAAGCAGCTGTTCGATGAGTCGTTTCATATGTTCGGATTCGTCTTTGATGGCATCGATGGCTTCTTGACGCGTTAGCGGGTCGTCTTTTCCCCAACGATCCAACAGATTCGCATACCCTTGGATGATTGCGACCGGTGTACGCAATTCATGCGAGGCATCGGAAACAAAACGGGTTTGCGATTGATAGGCTTGATTCATCCGCAATAACAGATCGTTGATCGCTTCGGTCAGTTCGAAAAGTTCGCGTTGTTCGTTTTGGATATGTAACGGTTGATCGAGTTGCGTGACATCAATGTTATTCAAGGCTCCGGCGAAACGCTCGATTTCCGCTTTGCGTTTTGCGATCGAAACATTTCCGATTTCACTTTGGAGTTTCACGGCCGAGTCGGTCAGTTGTGTAAGCGGCGTTAGCGCGTTATTGACCTTGGTGAAGTTGGATACGACCCGGATCAATAAGATCAGAAATTGGAGTACGAAAAGAATCGAAAGTAACCAAATCAACCGTTCAAGATCCGTTGTTAAGGAGTACCGAATGAGGATGGATGTATTTTTAAAAGGTGCGAGGATCCGATACTCGGAATTCATCAAGCGGGTTAACCCGTCGGTCGTATCGCTTGGAAAGTAGATCCATCGCTTTGCGTCATCGATCGGAAAGAGTGTATAGAAGAGATTAACTTGCTTCGTATAGGAATGACTGACGATTGAGAACTGATAGCCCGCTGTTTCTTGGGTTTCTTCTTCTTGAAGCATGAAATTATCGCTTTGAATCAACGTTAACGCCGTATCTTCGATCCGGATCGCTGAAACGAAAAGCAAAAAGCCGATCACCAATATCTGTGTAACCAACATAAAACTTAGATTCTGCCCCAACATCATTCCATTGAGCCACAAAGCCAATGAATTGGAGGTTACCTTAGGCTGTTTCTTTGGTTTGGACTTAGGATTCGTGGATGACATAACCGACCCCTCGAACCGTTTGGATCACATGCATCTCTTCATCGTGGATTTTTTGGCGTAAGTGTCGGACATAGACATCGACCGCATTGGTCGTCCCGTCATAACGATAGCCCCATATCTTCTCCAACAGACTTTCACGGGTACATACCCGATTTTTGTTTTGGAGGAGGATCACCAACAGATCGAACTCTTTCTTGGTCAGTTCGATGTCGATATCGTTGCGGGTCACTTTGTATCGATTCACGTCGACCCGTAAATCACGATGGGTCAAGATCGCGTTTTGGTCGCGGTTTTGTTTGCGTAGGGCGGTTCGGATCCTTGCCAGCAGCTCTTCGATCACGAAGGGCTTTGTGATGTAATCATCCGCGCCGGAATCCAGTCCCAACACTTTATCGATGACATCGTCTTTGGCGGTCAAGAGAATCACGGCGACCGAGGAAAACTGTCGGATCCGACGCAAGACTTCAAATCCGTTTAACGATGGAAGCATGACATCCAGCAGCACCAAATCGAAAGGACGGGACTTGCATAGTTCAAGCCCGTCTCTTCCGTCAAATGCAAGTTCCACCTCATACCCTTCGTGATTCAGTTCGAGTTGGATGAAACGAGCGATTTTTGTCTCATCTTCAATGATTAGAATTCTTTCCATCGGAATCATCTTCCTTTTTCGACCATTCGTCGAAGGTATTCACGACTGCGTCTTTGGCTTTGATCGTCGCTTCGCTGGCCATCTTGACCGCGCTGTTCACTTTTGTCTTTTCGAGATCCGGTCCGCTAAAACGGTAGCCATACCCGAAGAAGAGACCGATGATTAGTAACGGTAAGGTCACCCAGAAGAGAAACAGAACGAGAATGACGAATACGAGAACCGGCAGACTGAGAACGACACTTTGGTCTTTGACGATCTCCAGCTTGTTGGCGAGGCTTTGGTTGAGAAGTTTCTTCACCCACGCGAAGAAACGATCGACAGATTCATTGTTGGAAGGTTGCGAGTATCCTTCGTTTGTTTTGGTTGACTCGGTTGAGGAGGTTTGTTGGGTTCCTTTTTTCTTTTCGATGTTTAGGATCGCATCCAATACATTCCCTTCCGTAACTTCCAAGGCTTCTTTGGCTTCTTGATAACTGACTCCGGTATGCTTGACGACTTTTTCGACTTGTTCAATGGTAATCATAATTTCACCCTTTCTTTGGATGAGCTAAGGATAACAAGAGAAGATGTAAATCCAACGAGAGTTACATTAAAATCCGATTAAAATTCGTGTTGATACTATTGTAGATGATT
Organism: uncultured Erysipelotrichaceae bacterium; assembly: GCA_942492825.1. Classification (GTDB taxonomy): domain Bacteria; phylum Bacillota_I; class Bacilli_A; order Erysipelotrichales; family Erysipelotrichaceae; genus GWE2-51-13. The sequence continues at coordinate 1,440,285 of OW818635.1, forward strand.
CGGTGTTGCTTGTATAGTAAGGAAGGCAAGGGGAATAACGATGAACGAGAAACAACAGATCTTGATCGATACTTTCTTAGTAGAATGTTCTGAGGAAGATCGAAAGTTATATACGAAAATCATCGACTTTTGTATCCAACTGGGATATCGACCGAAGAAAACGAAATCACAAACTTTCGGCCTTGATTTTTATCATCCTATTTATAAGGAAACGATTGCGAAATTCTATCCGCATGATTTTCGTTTGAAATTCTATGCGAATCAAACATATACCGAAAACTTCAACAATTCTATCTTAACTGTCATCGAAGAATTCGAAGGGAAATATACCGGATGTTACGGGTGTGGGCGATGTCAAGATGAACTTGCGGGATATACCTATCGTTATCCCGATGGCAAGGTCGTATTTCGCTGCGGTCGAGAGCTCAATACCATTGCGGATCTCACCATCGATGATCTTCCTGAAATCCTACGGTTGATCGAGAATCAACATACATACTTCATAATCCAAGCAAAGAAAAAAGCCGAATCGGCTTTTTAGAACTCTTCCTCAACAACCGGTTCCTGACGGAACGGCTTGTCGAACTCTTCTTCGGTTTCTTCGTCGACGGCGACCATCAGGTCGTCTTCTTTGATCAACTCTTCTTCGATCAGGATAGCATCCGTATCGATGTGGGTTTCATGGTAGGTGCGGCGTGAACGTAAATCCCACATACCGTCAGCCAAGGGCGCAAAACGTACGTCCAAGGTCATGGCGGAGAAGAAGGTGGCGATTTTGTTTTCGGCGACACTGGGGCTAAATCCGAGCGTCGTGCTGACTTCGTTCCAAAGCGCTAAGAAAGAGATTTCTTTTCCGTGGTTTTTGAGAACGTCGAAGGCGACGTCGGTCATAGATCGATTGCTCATAGGTTCCTCCTGCTACATTTTTTCGGGAGCGCTGACCCCGATCAGGGTCAAGGCATTGCGTAATGTAATCTGAACGGCTTTTACCAAGCCCAAACGTTGGGCACTGAGTGCCGTATCTTCCAGATTCAAGACTTGGCATTCGTTATAGAAAGCGTGGAACGCAGAAGCCAGTTTTTGCGTATAATTACATACTTTATGCGGTTGACGACTTGCGGCCGCATCGATGATCATCTGCGGAAAATCGACCATGATCTTACACAGTTCGATTTCTTTGGGATGGGTAATCAATTCGAAACTCTGGGCAGGGTTCACATCCGCATTGCGTTGGATGGAACACATCCGGGCATGGGCATATTGGGCATAATAGACGGGGTTTTCATTGGACTGCTTGCTTGCCATGTCCAAGTCCAGATCCATATGCGTATCGCCGGCACGCGAGACAAAGTAGTAACGCACCGCATCGACACCGGCTTCTTCGGTCAAGTCCTTTAAGGAAACCGCTTTGCCGGTACGTTTACTCATTTTGAATTCTTCGCCGTCTTTGATCATACGAGCCATTTGGATGATATCCACATCCAAATCCTCGGCAGGATAACCCAACGCTTGGATCGCCGCTTTTAAGCGTGCGATATATCCGTGATGATCTGCTCCCAATAAATCGATCAAGACGTCAAAGCCGCGATCTTTTTTGTTGAGGTGATACGCGATATCCGGCAATAAATAGGTATAGAGTCCATTACTACGGACCAAGACTCGATCTTTGTCATCTCCGAAGTCGGTCGTGCGCAACCAAATGGCGCCTTCTTCTTCGTAGGTATGGCCTTGTTGGACGAGTTTAGCTAAGGCTTTCTCGACCAATCCGCGATCATAAACGGATTGTTCGGACGTCCAAACGTCGAATTCGACGTTGAATGACGCTAAGTCCTCACGCAGTTTCTTGGTTTCTTCACGCAATCCGATCGTACGGAAGAAGGGCAAACTTTCTTCCTTGTCGACATTCACATAGTGATCGCCCACTTCGTTGACGACGGTTTCCGCGATTTCAATCAAGTCTTTCCCATGGTATCCATCTTCCGGCACGACCGCATCGACACCGAAGCGTTGAAGGTAACGGGCTTGAAGGGACTTCGCCATGTTGTTGATTTGATTGCCGGCATCGTTGATGTAATACTCACGTGTGACTTCATATCCTGCCGCTTTCATGATGCGGGTCAGCGAATCGCCGATCGCCGCGCCACGCGCATGTCCGGGATGTAAGTCTCCGGTCGGGTTGGCGGATACGTATTCGATGTTCCATTTACGGGAATCGTTCCCGGTGCTTGTTCCGAAGTCTTGGTCAGCGGATAAAATCTTTCCGATCACTTCGGAAAGACTTCCTGCTTCCATAAAGAAGTTGATGAATCCCGGACCGGCGATTTCCGCTTTACGGATCCCGCCTTCTTGTAGATCAATCGTGTCGACGATCGTTTGTGCGACCATCTTGGGGTTTTGACGCAGTTGTTTGGTTAAACGCATTGCCACGTTGGATGCGTAATCCCCATGTTCTTTGGACTTCGGTTGTTCGATTACGATCTCATCGAAGGTCAAGTCCGTGTCAAACGCTTTCTTGATCGCGTTCGCCAAGGCTTGCTTCAATGCGGTTTCGATTTGGTTCATTCGGTTTCCTCCATCGTCCACTCACTCACGTACGCACCGACAACTTGACCCGACTGATGTAACCGGTAGCGCCAACGTAGATACGAAGAGGTGATTTCCAGTTCATCCGTTAGGATTTCCAGCGAAATCACGCCGTAATTCGTGGTTAAATTTCCATGCTCTACTTTATCTTTTGAGAACTTCAAGGTCGTCGTCGCTTCGCCGACCCGTGTTAAGAGTAACGATTCCGGTTTGATTTCCAGGGTGACTTCCCCTGCCCCGGGTTCGGTATAGCTTAGGGATTCCATCTCCTCATTGCGAATCCGCATCGCTCTTCCATTGAAGATCGTCTGTGTGATACCACTTTCGATCTCGGTTTGTTTGACCACTAGCTTAATGGCTTGGACTTGGTTCATGTTCCACCCTTTTTCTCTTGAATTATATGCAATGGGTAACGGATGTCAAGGGATAAACAAGAATTTGTCTTATCTAAAATTTAAGGATACGAGAAAACTCTATACAAAAAGACAGGAATCCTTTATCTCCTGTCCTCTAACGAACTCTACTAAACCGTAACAATCCTCTTTTATCAAAACTTGTTTCTATTTTCTAAAATCTTTTAAAGGATACTGTCAATCGCATTATCGTTGATTTTGAATTTCGCCGCGATTTCCTTATAGCTGTATTCCTCGCTATGGCGATGTGAGATCAACAAACCGTCTTCACCCAGTTCTTCCTTAATCTCGTCGATACGGGAGAGATAAAAACTTAGGTGGCCATATAAGCAGGATCACAATGGTGATCCGTGTTGGCGATGGTGTCCATCAAGAGGACGTTCTCGTCTTCCGATACACTCATCGATAAAGAGAGCGAATGGGAAAGAAGCGCAAAGGAAGAAGTGCGATAGCGACATAATAGAGAACGGACTTCCTGTTCGATGCAGATGCGGGTGAAATGGCCGAAGCTGGCGCCGAGGTTTTCACGGATATGGTAGGTGCTTTCAAGCAACGCGATGCATCCTTCCTGATAGAGATCGTCAAGGGACGAGATATGGGCGGATGCGGGTTGGCAAGAATGGATGATCACTCAGATAATTATTTCTCGAACTGATACAATCTAGAGTTTAAGTAACGATAACTTCGATAACTCTATATAATTTAGTCACCAGAGATTCCATTTCTTCTAACCGCATAGAAAAATGTGAGTAGAATTATTATTACCAAGATCTTAAATAAATCTTCAAAGTAAAGACTTCCAGATATCAAAAAAACATTTAAAAGCAGTCCAAAAATTGAATAACTCAACACAAAGAGTAAATAGATTAAATATTGGTATTTGTCTAATTTGTCAAGTTGTTTTAAAAGGAAAAGTTTCTGAAATAGATTTTGATTTTTGTCTTTCCATCTAAATCTTGCTGCGGACTTACTATATGTAACTCTTAAGTAATTATCAAACATGGCTGAAAAAACAACTAATAAAATCGCAAACAAAGCTAGGACTGAAATATCGACAAAAACCACAAAAAATATCTTGCCAATAGTTTCCATATTATCTAACACTTATTGGCTTGAAGCCATTAATTATATTTGACACTTTCATATTTTTTAACATTGGTTTGTATAAACGGGTGGTATACAAGTTTTTGGTTTGTGAGAAATAGTACTTTATTCCTTTTCTTGCAGTTTCCCAAGACTTCGAAAAGATTTTGCTAGTAAGATTTTCATTTAGTGTTTTAATATTAATCTTCGACTTAGCCATCATTCCATCTCCTCCTAATATTCCAGTTGTTAATCCGAAAACACCGTCAATAATAACACTACTTGAATCAAAATTCTTAGTACCTTTGTTTTTTGCTATTTGTTGTAGGGAATTAGAAATCATTGACATTGCGGAACTTACAGCGGCTTGTCCTACAACTGGGATACCCGAAGCAGCCATAGCTCCACCTACGGCACCTGTGCAAAAATCTGAAAATGTTTGAAGAACATTTACTTTTCCAGTCATTATTGCTTGAAATGTTACCGAGCTCACTGTACTCATGACAGCTCCAATTGACGCACCGATAACTAGATGCCAGAAGTTACCTTCATCATCTGTTCTGATAACAGGATTGTTGTCACAATAGGAGAACTGATTCTTATCTTGTATACCACCATGACTCTCTAAGAGAATTAATGAATTATCCGCATTCAAGAATCTCCCCCATTGTGGATTGTAATAACGGCTCTGGAGATAGTAGAGTCCGGTTTCCGAGTCGTAGCGATATCCGCGATAACGGTACGGATTCTTCGCACCGAGAGTCGAAGCCAATGAACCGGTGACGGTGAGCACTTCGCCCCAGGTAGAATACGTGTAGGCAACGACTTGAGTTCCAGCGCTGTTGATCAGTCCGACGATGTCGTTTTGCGCATTGCGGAGATAGGCATATTCCGTTCCGTTGAGTATCATCGAAACCAACTGGCCTTGCGTATCGTAGACGTAATAGATCGTGTCCGAACCCGTTTTCTCAAAAGTCACTTTGTCTCCGGATAACCGGTAGTCCGTTTTCACACCGTTGACGGTCTTGGAGGTGCGGATCCCGTTTTCATTGTACGAATAATAGATTGCCAGTCCGGCCTTGTTGAAGGAAGTGAGTTTGCGTCCTTCCCATCCATACGTTCCACCGTCATAAGTCAAGGGATTGCCGATGACATCGTAGGTGATCGCTTTTCCGTTGAAGGAAGTCAACAGATCTTTCCAATTCGAATTGGTATAAGCGTAGGAAATCGTACTGACCGGGGTCCCTAAGGTGCCGGTGGTATAGGCGTATTGGACCTTGCTGAGAAGATTGCCTCCCAGGTCATAGTTGTAAACAAAAGTTTTGTTGTCGCGTTGATTGTTTTCGCGCACCACCTCGTTGAGCTCGTTATAGAGATATTGTATCGTGTTTGCCCCTTCGGTGATAGAGGTGATGTTGCCATTTGCGTCATACAGATACGAAATCGGCGTGCTGGTGCCGTTTTGAATGCTGCTGAGTTGGGTGCTGGTGCGTGTGGTGTCGGAGGGATGATCCTTGTAGGTGTAGGTGGTTGTATGCGTCGTCGAGTTCGTTGTCCAGGTCTTGGAAGTCAGCCGTCCCAACACATCGTAAAGATATCCAGTCGTGGTACTTGGATCACTTCCGAACTTAGGCGCCGTCACCAAGGTGGGGCGATTGTCTTTGTCGTAGGTATAAGATGTCGTGTAGGTCGTTCCATTGACGGTGTCGATGAAAGTCGAAGCATTGTTATTGGCATCATACACGAAAGCCACCGAGTTCCCATCGGACTCCACGACCTTAACCAAACGGTTGGCGAAGTCGTAGACGTAACGGGTGCTCTTACCGTTCGAAACATCTGTGACCCGTCCCACCACGCCGTTGGCGTCATAATCGTAGGTCGTCCGCAGAGTTCCATCGATTTTCACGCCGGTGATGCGGTCAAAGGCATCAAACACATATTCGACCGAATCCCCGTTGCCATAGACAAACGAGTCCAAGCGACTTGTACGGTCTTTGTAGGTATTGGTGATGAGATTTGTGGTCCCGACCTTGACCTGTGTGACGTTCCCAAACGTGTCATAAACGAAGGTATAGGCAAAACCGTTATGGGTGATCGTCTCGAGACGAAATAATCATTTGGCAAGTAACAAGTCAAAAATTATATAAAACAAATTTATTAAGCAATTCCTCAATTATTTTGAGCCTTTCTTTCTCCAACTTCTCGGAACCCCAAAAACAAAAGATAATAGTCATAGTCAATATCAACAGAACAAATCCGTAACCATACTGAATATTCATTTCATTACCGAATAAGTTTTGATAAATTATGTTGAAAAGAAATATAGAATCCATTAAATATATCGTCCATGGAATTAACTTAATCAGTACAAAATGGTCAAATCTGTATGAGTACTTAAACTCTAGTCTTAGTTTCTCAAAATCTTCAAAAACAATTATTTTCATGAATTTGGCTATCTCATCTCTTCCGCCGCCATCACCCATAATGATTCTCTTCTTACTTCTTGCAGTTATGTAGAATACCTTATCTGATTTGCGAACTTCAATTTCCCACTCCTTCTTGTAATCTTTAAAATCCTTTCCAATCTTGAACATTCTTTTCTCAAATTGTTCAAAATTGACTTTATCCAAGACTATATTTTTGCCGTTAACCATCTTATCTCCAATCTTTATGGTAAATATTGATAAGCTAAAATCCCACTTGAACTTCCAATACCACTATTAATCCCTACCTGCCAACCATAGTCGACTAACATTTTATTACCCTGTTTCCAGAGATAATTCCCCGCATCATAAACCGCACGATTATTCCTAAATAGACCATTAATGATTTTTTTAAGGCCTTTATTTACAACAGCATCAGCTGATTTCTTTAATGCTGAAGTGCTTTTAAGCCTTATTAATCCTCCAACAGCGCCTGCAATTGCACCGCAAAATGCACTTTTTTGCAGCTCCTTTTTGTTGATTTGTCTTCCATTAATAACCTCGGTTGCTACATAAGTACCAACTCCCAATGCTGAATTAACTCCAATTGAAGTTGCTAACGAGATGGCGGTCCCACCAGGTATGAGTGCAGCTACTCCAGAAACTGCCCCAGATATAGCAGCAATAGCTGCTTGCTTCCAATCAATCTTATTTGTTGTTGCTGCCTGAGTCAGAACATCCGTAATTCCACTGATAAGTCCTCCGGCAAGTGCCGCTACACCTATCATACCCCATATATAACCGCCTTCATCTGTTCGATTAACAGGATTATTGTCGCAGTACGCGAAAGTGTTTTTATCAGATAAACTTGTAGGAGAAGCTGCAACAACAGATGCGTTGTCGGAATTTACAAACCTCCCCCATTGTGGGTTGTAGTAGCGACTCTGAAGATAGTAGAGACCAGTTTCCGTGTCGTAGCGATATCCGCGATAACGGTACGGATTCTTCGCCCCGAGAGTCGATGCCAATGATCCGGTGACGGTGAGCACTTCGCCCCAGGTGGAATACGTGTAGGCAACGACTTGAGTTCCAGCGCTGTTGATCAGTCCGACGATGTCGTTTTGCGCATTGCGGAGATAGGCATATTCCGTTCCGTTGAGGATCATTGAAATCAACTGGCCTTGGGTGTCGTAGACGTAATAGATCGTGTCCGATCCGGTTTTCTCAAAAGTCACTTTGTCGCCGGATAACCGGTAGTCCGTTTTCACACCGTTAACGGTCTTGGAAGTGCGGATCCCATTTTCGTTGTAGGCATAAGAAATCGCCAGTCCGGTCTTGTTGAAGGAAGTGAGTTTGCGTCCTTCCCATCCATACGTTCCACCGTCATAGGTCAGGGGATTGCCGATGACATCATAGGTGATCGCTTTTCCGTTGAAGGAAGTCAGCAGGTCTTTCCAATTCGAATTGGTATAAGCGTAGGAAATCGTACTGACCGGGGTCCCTAAGGTGCCGGTGGTATAGGCGTACTGGACCTTGCTGAGAAGATTGCCTCCCAGGTCATAGTTGTAAACAAAAGTTTTGTTGTCGCGTTGATTGTTTTCCCGCACCACCTCGTTGAGCTCGTTATAGAGATATTGTATCGTGTTTGTCCCTTCGGTGATAGAGGTGATGTTGCCATTTGCGTCATACAGATATGAAATCGGAGTGCTGGTGCCGTTTTGAATGCTGCTGAGTTGGGTGCTGGTGCGCGAGGTGTCGGTGGGATGATCCTTGTAGGTGTAGGCAGTTGTATACGCCGTCGATCCCGAAGTCCAGGTCTTGGAAGTCAACCGTCCCAACACATCGTAAACGTATCCGGTCGTATTCGCCTTCGGTGAAGTTACCAAGGTCGGGCGATTGTCTTTGTCGTAGGTATAAGATGTCGTGTAGGTCGTTCCATTGACGGTGTCAATGAAAGTCGAAGCATTGTTATTGGCATCATACCCGAAAGACACCGAATTTCCATCGGACTCCACGACCTTGGCCAAGCGATTGGCGAAATCGTAGACATAGCGGGTGCTCTTCCCGGTCGAAACATCCGTGACCCGTCCAACAACACCGTTGGCGTCATAGTCATAGGTCGTCCGCAGAGTTCCATCGATTTTCACGCCGGTGATGCGGTCAAAGCTATCAAACACATACTCGACCGAATCCCCGTTGCCATAGACAAACGAGTCCAAACGACTTGTACGGTCTTTGTAGGTATTGGTGATGAGATTTGTGGTCCCGACTTTGACCTGTGTGACGTTCCCGAACGTGTCATAAACGAAGGTATAGGCAAAGTTGTTATGGGTGATCGTCTTGAGACGATCGTTTTCATAGGTGTAACTGTTGGAAACCGTTTGTCCACCTAGGGTTGTGGAAACCTGTTTCAGCGAATCATCCGAGTTGTATTGGTTGGTGACGGTATGAAGCAGCGGATCCGTGACGCTGTTGACCAATCCGTTGAGAGAGTTGATCGAATAAGTGACCGTGTTATCGAGCGCATCTTTCTTGGTAGCGACGTAATTCCCATCCGCTGTATACGTCGTACTGGTGGTGATCTTCTTGGTTCCACCCGCTCCGTCCCCGATCGTGGCTGAAGTCGCGTTTCCGTAGGTGTCATACGCAAAGGAATACTTTACAAGCTCCGCCGAACTTGCGCCGGTGATCTTGTGATTGGCATCATAGGTATAGGTGTAGTTGTTCCCTTTGGCGTCCGTGGCCAAGGTCAGATCGTTGTTGGTGTAGGCGAACGACGAGGTTTGCTTGGCCAAGTCCACGACCGAAATGACGTTGCCTTTGCTGTCGTAAGTATAGGACTGTCCGAACTCTTCCTTGAAGACCCCGATCCCGTCGAAGTAAGCCGTGTTGACATTGTAGGAGTACACCAAGATGACTCCGACTCGGCTATAGGCTTTGTCCGCGATGGCGTTGAAACTCAGGAATTGCCATTCGCTGGTGTCGGTGTTGAAGTCTTTTGAGCGATACGTATACGTCCCATCCGTATTGTCAAATCGCAGATACAGAGCGACCCGATTGCCTTTTCCCAGCGGCGCCGAAGCGGCTTTGGACCAGCCCGACACCACAAAGACATCGTTGGCGGATCCGGATGCGTTGACAAACTGATAGGCTTGTTTGTTTTGATTGTAGGCGCCGATGATGCGCAATACGTCATTGTTGAGGGAAGTCGGCGGAAGATCGCTCGTTAAGGTCAGGATCTTATCGTTGACGTCCGTCCCGCCCCCAAAGGTCCAGGAAGTCGTCAGGTCCATGTTTCCGTTTTCAATGAGATTGTAGCGATTGGCGATGGTGCCTTCTTCCAGCTGGAGTGCATCGAAGAACGCGACGCCGATGGCGTTCTCGACGATCGGTCGGACGCGAACTTCGGTGGTCGCGGCATCGAGAGGTAAGGTAAAGGTCATCTCAAGGCGCTGCCAATCGAAAACTCCGGTCAGATACTTCGACTTTATCTCGACCCATGTCCCTGCCGCATTCTTATAGGATGCGGATAGCAGGGCTCCGATGTTGGTTCCGGTGGCCATCGCAGTCGTTTTGACATACGCCGAGAAAGTATAGCTCTTCCCTTTGGTCAGTCCGGTCAAGGTCTGGGTGAAGTAGTGTCGGCCGATACTGTTGGTCTTATTGATGACCATGGACAGCGTCCCGATGTACTTCTGCGCGGCGGCGCCTCCGATTGTTCCGGTCGATCCGCCTTCGCTCTCGATGACCCAACTTCCCGTGGTCTCATAACTGGTATTTACGAGATGGTTGACGACCGATTTCTGCAGTTTGGACTCCAGCGCCATCGAATTCTTGACGCTTCCGGATTCGTTGTAGTTATAATACTGCGCATAACCGTCGGGATCCTGGATCGTGACGGTGTTCCCGGCGTTATTGAAGGTGTAGATCGATTTGCGGTTATCGAAATCAGTGAAGAAGGTCGCGTTGTAGCCATAGGACAGATTCAACTCTTCGCCGGGATTTCCGCTATGGCTTTCACTGAACTTGATGACCCGGTACGGTTTCAGGGTGGAGTAACTGTACGTCAACTTGTACCCGTCGAAGTTGGTCGCGGTCAAGAGTTTGTATTGGTCTGTCCCCGACCCGTCATAGGTATAGGTAGACACTTTATTGTTGGCGGGAATCGCATCGAACACTTCCGTTACACTGGTCAGCTGCGTTCCGGTATAGGCGAAATTGGTGATTTTCCCGTCGACCGCCGTGATGCTTGTAAGCAGGTTGCTGGCATAGGTCAAGACCGTGCTGCGATTGGAAGCGTCTTTGATTTCGGTAAGCAAACTGCCGGTGTAGAGGAGCGTGATCTTCTGTCCGTCGCTGTTTTGGATCTCCGTCAGTTTTCCTGCCGAATTGAATTTCGAAAGGTTGCCTTGTGCATCCTTCAAGGTGTACGTGGTATCCGCGTTCTTCACCATCTCCAACTGCGTCCCGGCTTCATCCAGATATTTCTGCTGAGTCGCGTCATAGGCGAAGTAGTGCTTCGTTCCGTCCTCGTCGATCCAGAAGTGGTACGTCACTCCGCCAATCACTTGGGATCCGGCTTGTTGGGAATAGTTGAGCCGCCATCCGTTTCCGAAGTTCGTATTGGTGGCACGGTCATTGAGGTTGTAGACATGCGACACGCTGACCGGCATGCGGTTGCCTGTGCCGAAGGTGTCTTGCCGGATGAACACCAGGTTTCCGTTGGAATCGTTGGTATACCCTGTTCCAGCCCGTCCAACGTTTTGACTGTGATACGTCCAATAGGATTCCAACCCGTTATTGTTGACATAGACCATCGTGACCACCGGTCGGTAGCTTTGATAGGTCGAACTGGTATCGGCGGAGTAGTACTCCTTATACCCATACCCTGCGATTTCATTGTTGTCCTTCAACATCAATCCATTATTGACGCCGGAGGAATACCACTCCTTGACGATCGAGGTGATGTTCCAGAGATAGGCTTGTGCTACGTTACTGTGTCCGACGACTTCGTAGTCTTCGATCTTCGGGTTGTAGGCAGGCTTATTGTTCCAAGTCAAGGTCGTCTCGGACCAACTCCCCGTCACCTTGTGGGCATTGACCTGGTAATCGTTCTGCGAGATCGAACCTGTGTTGGCCAGACTCATTTCCAGACTGGCATAGATGACCATGTCCGCGGCAGTCAGATGGGGCAAGGTAAAACGCAGGTAGGTCCGATGCGCTTCCCCGGTTTTCAAGATATAGCTATTATAGAAATTGGAGGACGGTAAGGTTTTGGTGACATGCGCGTCATCGATGTCCGCATAGGTGATCGGCGTCGTGACGGTCGGATCCACGACGACGGGATAGACCCGTTCGGGATCATTTAGCCATCCTTCATCCGGTCGGATCGTCAATTCCCACGAATCTCCAACGTGTGTGAACGACGTTTCGATGGCTTGACTCTCTTCGCCCTTGGCATCCACCATCAAGAAACGTTCGAGTCGGAAGACAATGTTCCCTTCCGTATCCACTAAAGCGATCGTTCCGTCTTCTTGCTTCACAGGTGTCAAACCATTGAAGCGGAAGACTTGGGTAAAGGATCGCTCGGCATTCTTGGATTTCAAAATCAAATTCTCTTTGACTTCATCCCCCTGCAAAACATATTCCAGATCTACGTCATTAAAGACATCAAGATATCGAACGGACGAGGTCAGATTCTCTACCGTCGTCAGATCATTGTCCTTCTCCGCAGAAGGTTGAATTACTCGGATTGCTTTTTTTGCGATATTCTCAAATGTCCACGAAAGTCCGATGTCACCGAACTTCATGGAAACCAGTTTGGTGGATTGCGAGTTCTTCGCCAAGCGGATCTTGATGCCTCCGCTCTTGTTCTCCACGACTTCGTTCTGTGATTCATCAATTGAGTTGATCAACGTATTATCGATTTCTTTCCAACTTCCGTTCTCCTGATAATGGACGGAAACGGGATAGATCATCGCCATCGTACGAAAGTTATCGGTCAAAAAATGTTTGACATTGGCTTCCCGTTTTTCCAGGACTTCCGATACCGGCACATCCTGGGCGGGATCCACGGCTTCAGACTCCGTGATCACCGGATTCGGGACGACCGGCTCATTCTCAAGGGCGACGACCCGTTGCGTCAATGACGAAAAGAACAACGCGGAAACGATCGTTGCGACAAGAAACTGCCGTAATTATTTCATAGAAATTCCCCCTGAGTCGTTCGACTCTTCACCTGAATTGTAGAGCATATCAGGGGGGGGGGGGGGCAAGGAAAACTAATCACGAATATTCGACATTTAAGTCGATATTTAAATTCTCGCATCAATTTGATTTTAATAATAGGTTTTAGAACGATATGAAACGATCTTATTGATGCATGTTTTCTTCATCTCAAAATGTCGTTTATGATAGCGGATTTAAGTGTACCTCTCGTTATAACTTTATACAAAGCTTGAGCGCCAGTTCAACAAGCTCTCCTCTGATTTCGGTCCGGTCTTGCCAACGACGGTTGTCCCAGCTTTCACCGCTCACATCGTCACCGCCGTAGAGGATTTGCGCCAAGTCGACGTTTCGGAAGGTCGCTACCGCAAAAAGCGCCGCTGATTCCATCTCGACCGTAAGACATCCTTCCGAAACACGTAGATCGATTTTGTCGCGGGTTTCACGATAGAATGCATCCGTCGTCCATGTCTTTCCTACCAGATACGGAATGGAAGTCTTTGACATCTCATTTTCTAGAATCGAAAATGCGGATGGAGGACATTCCACTTCACGTGAAGGAGCGAGATAATGGTACGAAGTGCCTTCGTCGCGTACCGCGTTTTTAGGTAAAATCAAATGTCCGACCGTGATGTCTTTCTGTAGGACACCGCAACCTCCGACCACAAGAAACTTATCGCAACCTTTCGCGATCAGATCTTCCAACTGTCCCGCGATCCCGGCACTCCCCAACATCGCTTGGGTGACATTGATCTTTACCCCATCCACTTCCGTTTCATATACTGGTAGTTCAACGGTTTCGCAGATGAACGCACCGACTTCGCGTAACCGCCCTTCTTCCAACATCTTTTTAAGCGCATCGCGGAAAAAGACAAGTACGCAGTACCGTGAAATTGGTAAAGGCTGGATTAATTTCTTAGGTTCGATCAACGCTTCGCGCGTCGAATCAAACTCCAAAATCGGTAAATCTTTTTTCTCAATCATAACTTTCCCCCATTAAAAGTAATAAATCTACGCTGATAGTAGTGTGATTTTAATCGAGTTCAAGCATTCTGTCAACCGGTTCTATGAAAAGAATCACGAAGCATGAAAAAAGCCGTTGGTTAACGGCTCATGTACGCTTCGATGTCTTCGATTTCCTTTAAGATTTGGGGTGAAAGAACTTCATGTCCTTGTTCGGTGACCAACACATCGTCTTCGATGCGGATTCCGACGCCTTCCTTGGCACTATAGAGTCCGGGTTCGACGGTGATGACATTGCCGGGTTTCAGTACCATCGATTCGACTTGTCCGACGTCGTGGGTATCGAGACCCAGGAAATGACTGACGCCGTGGTAGTAGATTTCATCCACCTTTTCCGGTGTTTCGATTAATTTTAATTTTACGCCTTCGGTACGATAGGTTTCCTTGACGATTTCATTGAGCGCAAACAAGGTTACGCCGGGTTTGATCGCTTCGATGACACGTTTTTGCGCTAACAGCACCAGTCCGTAGAGTTCTTTCTGACGATCGGTGAATTTACCGTTGGCCGGATAGGTCCGCGAAATGTCGGCACTATAGTTTCCGTATTGTGCTCCCAAGTCAAAGAGAACCAAATCGCCGTCTTGAATGACGCGATCGTTCTTTACGTAGTGAAGAACCGTCGCTTCTTTTCCGGATGCGGCGATCGTATCGAATGCGGTCGCTGCGTTATGTTTCGACAGTTCATAGTTGAAATGGGCGACGGCTTCATATTCACGTAGACCCGGTTTTAGATTGCGAAGGATCGCTTGAAGTCCGTGATGGGTGATTTCGATCGCTTTCTTCATCTGTTCAATCTCTTCCGCGCTTTTCAAGGTACGGAGCGCGTTAATCGTCGTATTCAAGTTAACGACTTTCAATCCGGGATACAGTTGTTTTACTTTGATCCCGAAGTTCTCGCCTTCGAAGGGACGTGATTTTACGTCTTGACGTTCGCTGTCGATATAGACAGTTTGGATTGAGTTGAACATGATCGCACGCGCAAAGGTGGCGTCGAATTGGGGAATTATATATTGGACGGGAATTCCGCTGATATCTTTGGCTTCGTCACTGCGGATCGAAGATCCGACCCATTTTTCCATGACCGCATCGTATTCCTTGATGTAAAGGATTTCTTTCTGTCCTTGCGATGTCTTCACCAACATCAAGATCAACCCGTCTTCATTTAATCCGGTCAAATAGAAGAAATTCCGATTGACGCTAAAGGGATAGACCGCGTCGGCCGATCTTTTCACCAGATCGCCGGAGAAAAAGACCGCACATCCTCCTTCTTCTAGGTTCGCGAAGACTTTTTCGCGTCGTTGAGCATAAACATTCTTTTCCATGGTAACCTTTCTATTCGGCCGTTTCCTTTGGGAAATACATCTTCTCGTCCGTTTTGTTTTCTCCGCGGACGATGGCCGCAACCAAGACCGAGGCTTGGGAGAGTTCTTTGATTTCAGACTTCGGATTCAATATCCAAATCAGTGAGTTTTCTTTTTCTTGATACGGGGTATACGGACGTTGCTTCGCGAAGTCCAAAGCGAAGTAGTATTCCGGATCGTATCCCGCGTCGATGACACGTTGACGTTGTCGATCGATCTGCGATGGATCTTCCACATCTTTATATTCGAACAGTTTACGATCCAATAACCTTCGTCCCAAATCACTTAAGATTGAGTCTTCTTCGCGTTTCGCTAAGGTGAACGCATATTGGCATGCGGATTCGTCGAGGATAAAGTGTTCCTCTAAGGTCGGATATCCTGTGTGAAACAGCGGTGCCAACATTTCAAACCTTTGTTGGAGGGAGAGATCGCTTTTCGCCAACTCTGCTAACCGTTTGAAGAAGCGGATCAAAATCATTTCATAACTCCGTGAGACCGGATGATAGTAGACCTGCCAATACATATGGTAACGGGCCATGATGTAGTCTTCGATCGTATGGACCCCGCTTTCCTTGACGACCAGTTTATCCTCATGGACACGTAAGGTACGAAGTACACGTTCCAGATCGAAGGTCCCGTAACTGGTTCCGGTAAAGTACGCATCACGCAAGAGATAATCCATGCGGTCCGCGTCCAACTGTCCGCTGACGACTTGGTTGAGGATCGGATTGGTGTGGGTATGTTGAAGGATGGAAACGATCCGTGAAGGTAATTCAGGATCATGCTTGATCAGTACATCATGGATTTCGCTGTTGCCTAAGAGAATCATCGCACCCATCTTTTCATGGTTGAAGTCGATGATCGCCTCGAAGGAATGGGAGAACGGACCATGTCCGATATCATGCAACATCCCGGCTAAAAGAACATCGATGCGGTCTTGTTCGCTTAACGCTTCCTTGAGATCTTCGATCTCAAAGGTCATACGTCGTACGATTTCATAGACACCCAACGAATGGGAGAAACGTGAATGTTCGGCGCTATGGTAAACCTGATAGGTCGCTCCCAATTGATGGATGCGACGCAACCGTTGGAATTCACGCGCGTTTAAACAATCCCAGACCACTTGGTATTCGATGTGGATGTATTCGTGGATCGGATCACGTAATACTTTCACTTCATCCAGTTTCGCAAACATGGGCTTCCCCCTTTAGGTCGTTTTCTCAAGGAGAACGATCGCTTGCGCGACGACGCCTTCACCTCGACCGATAAAACCAAGTTTTTCGCCGCGCGTCGCTTTGACGCTGACGGCATCGACGGAGACATGCAACGCGTTGGCCAAGTTCGTTCGAATCGCAACGTTGTAGGGTGCCAGTTTCGGTCGTTCGATCAACACGAGGCTATCGACGTTTACCAAATGCCACCCCAACCCTTCGATCATCGAAACAACTTTATCTAGAAGTAAGATCGAAGAAATGCCTTTATATTTCGGATCGGTATCGGGGAAGAATTTCCCCAAATCCCCTAACGCTAGCGCTCCCAACATCGCTTCCGCGATGGCATGGGTCAACACATCCGCATCCGAGTGTCCGTCCGGTCCGAAATCGCATTCGATGGGCACGCCGCCCAAGACCATATCCCGTCCGACTTTAAGCGGATGGATATCCGTGGATTGTCCGATTCGCAGCATTTCTCTTCTCCTTTACGCGGTAATGATATTATACCACGCTTAAAAAAAGAACGGAAATACCGTTCTTAGGCTGAATGTTGGGGCTTAGCGAAGAGTCTTCCGACCCCGTAAGACAAAAGACAAAGTGCGGCCGGAACGATTGGATATCCCTTGGCACTAAAGTATTCAAACAAATCAAAGCCGAAACGTGTCCAATCGACGAATCCACGTAAGACATTCGTGTAGAAGAAGTCGAAAATCATTTGGATCATTTCCGCAACCGGTTGGAAACTCGCCAAGATCATCGTCGCCAAGACAAGCAAGGAAGGAATGGCAATCCAGACAGTCAAAATCACATACCAACCGGCTTTTCCGCGACGAAATCCAGCGAACCAAGCGAAAATCATCCAAACGAAAACATACAGACTCGATAAGATGAGAATCGTCGTTTCCGGAAATGAGATGGGGAGAGTCGCGAAATCCACGAGATTCAAAATCAAAATCAAAAGCACGGCGAACAATGCGAACGCGCCTTCCAAAATGGGGATGTTTTTTTTCATAGCACTCCGAGGTCAAAACGTTGACGGTAGTTCAATTAAAGCATATTTTGACATGTTGTTTATGAAGTTTACATGAAAAAAGGCGTTTCCGCCCGGATGAACGCTTCAGAATACCAGAATACTTAATCCTTTATTAAAATCGCAAGTACATTGCGATCGACTTGGTTTCCTTCGAGGACTCTTTCCTCATAATTCTCCCACCCGCAAAACGATGCGTACGCATTACGTGTCATCTCGTTATAAACACCGGTGATCTCACCTTGATAGTAGCCACGCTTTTTAAGTGCGACTTGGATTTGTTTCGCGATTTCCGTATCGACGTTGACGATCTCTTCAGGTGTGGGCTTGTTGAAATACATTTCATGCAGATCCAATAAGTGACTTAACTTCTCGATCGGTTCCGGATCGTCATCGACTCGTAAATCGATATATCGGTCATTGTATCCGCCATAACTTCCCTTTTCCTTCACCACTAACAATGATGCGGATTGTCTTCCGCGACGATCCCCGCCGGCATGTTGGGCAGCATCCAACGCGGCTACCAACCGTCGTGCTAGAGTTCCCGTAGTTTGTTTGAATGTAGTCGCCAGTGCTTTTACCGTCGCTTCGCTAACTAGAATGTTGCCTTGGCAAGCCAGATTTTCCTCGGCGATCGATCCGGCATAATCAAAACAATTGCGACCGGTAAACGAAGCCGATCTACCCTTGGCATCGACAATCCCGAATTGACGGTCTTCGATGTTCGGATCCAACTGTTTCAACGCTTCCATGACTTGTTCTGCGCTATACCCTTTTTGAAGCAAGTTGAGTCCGATTTCACCGAAATCAAGATTCGCCAACGCTTGGGTCGCAATCGCCCCGACATTCGCCTTTGCGAAGGGAACGGCACTTCCGACCGCAAGGAATTTGGATTGGACAGCAACGCCGAGTTCACCGGTCAACGGATCCCGGGCAACAATGGAGAAAGTAGCGATGGGTTTCATGGTTTAGTCCTCCGACTATTCATCTAAGTACCATCTTATCACTAAAATTTCGTTAGTACATTTCAATGGTCACGAGCTTCTGTTGTTTTCGTAACTCTTCCGCGATCTCCCGGACTAAGTTCAACTTCGCATCCAAGGAAATCAATAAACTTTTCTCGGCACGATGGGCAGGATTTTCCGCCAATCCCAACATAAATCGGATTTTTACCGGTCCTTCTAGAAGCTTTCGTGCCAAACGTGTCGCGGCGTCCGGACTGTTATCCGAACAAAGTTGACGGAGCGCTTGCGGACTCAAGGACGCATGACGCAAGAGGTCGCGGGTTCGATTTAATGTCAATACACCTTCGGTCACCAAATCGACAGCTCGTAAGATTCCGATTGGTGGAAGTTTCGCATCTAGATCGATAGGTTGGACAACTAATGATTGATTTAATTCTCTCGCAACCATCGAAGCGGTCGAACCGCCACAGATGATTTTGACTCCCGGATGGCTCAACCATTCCCTTACGATTCGTTCATCTTGATTTGGATCTGAAGGAGGTCCGACCAAGATCGTCGTCTCTTCATTCCCTTCGATCGCGCAGAAAGCGACCGTCGCATCATCGCCGGCTTGGCCGTGATACAGCGCATCGACTTGACCAATCAGACGTTCGGATAACAAGGTTGGATCTTTTATGGCTTCAAGTAACTTTGTGACGGATCGGACGATTTCGTTGCGTTGCCATCCGAAGTTCAATAGATTTCCTAAACCCGCATGTTCGACTCCGTCCGAATAACAAAGAAAAATATCCCCAGGTTGGACATGAAAGACGGCTTCGTGGATCGTTTTCCCTTCGATACGTAAGGTATGACGCTCAATCGGCACTTCCATTCCGTTGCGAAACAAGATTCCATGCGGGGCGTCGAACTCTGCCAAACGAGCGGTTCCGTCATGATGGACCGTCAATGCGGAAAACGTCGCATATGCGATTTTTCGTTCTTCACATTCCGGTAAGGTAGCAACCAAGGTAGCGACGGCTTCCGAGAGTTCCATCCCTTGGATCAACATTTCACTCATGATCGTAGCCGATAAGGTCGCCAGGATGTTTGCTTTAACCCCGCTTCCCAACCCATCCGCCAGCACTAACACAAAGCAGTTCTCGTCCATTCGTCGTTGGACATCGTCCCCACAGAGTTCTTCGTGGTGTTTGGTCAGGGAACGCGTAACGGCGGTGACGCGTGTTTCGCTCATCGGTCTTCCTCGACACTTTTTTTGAGTTTGGATAATGCAATCTTGCTTTTCGCCGTTGTCTCACCTAAAAGTTTGGCGATTTCCTGGACCGTACGCATCTGCTCATCCAAGACTTGTTGGGTGACAAGCAAAGTTTCACTGCGAACTTGTTTGAGTTGTTTTTCCCTTGTTTTCTCTTGAGTCAAATCCATCAGAATGATCAAGGTGCATTGTTCTTCAGGTAAAGGGACGGTCGCATGCATCAGGCTTTTATTGTATTGAGGATAGTCGCATTGGATATAGTTGACTTTTGTGGTGTCGGAAAGTAGGGTGATCAACCCTGGATCCGGCAACAATGCTTCCAACGGGAATCCGACCACCGGAAAGTTCACGCAATTGAGTAACTCGCGTCCAGCCGGATTGATTTCGACGATCTGACGTTCGTGGTTGACGATGATGATTCCGTTGGGTGTGTGCTGCAGGACAGCGTTGGACATCGATTGGGCGCGTTCCAGTGCGTAGGGTAGACAGAGTAAGGGATCCGCCTTATGGTCAAGCACCGCCATCGCCTTTTCGCGACAAGTGGGATATCCGCACGCTCCGCAATCCAATTCTTTCGAGGGGTCGTTTTTACCTAAACGTGCCAAAACATTCCTGATCTCGGATTCATCGTATGTTTTTTGAGGTAGGGGACAGGGTTCATAGGTCGTTTGGACGAGCTTTGTATCCAACGGTAGTTCATCACGGATGCGTGTACTGCGTAAGGTATTGAACCCTTGCATTTCATGATCACGATATGCACGCAAAATCGGACCGTTCATACAGGAACCGACACAGGCACTCATTTCGATGAATGTGGATGTTAGTTCGTTCTTTGAGAGGGCATCCAAGACTTCGGTTACCCGTTGGATGCCTTCCACACAAAGAAGTTCGGTTTCCGGTGAAACAAAGGGTTGGATGGACTTTAAGATTCCCGAAGACGTCGGATACGAACGCGTAATACGTCCTAGAAACACTTCTGTCACGGTCGGTGGATAGCGATCATCCGCGATTAAGGTCATTTGATCGACTTCACTCATCGTAATGACCCCGTCGATAGAATCACGATACTCAGACGCTTCCTGAATTTTGGCGATGCAAGGTGAAATAAAAACGACTTTCGCGTTGGGATATTTCATTTTGATTTGTTTCCCGTTGACCACCATCGGCGAAAGCGTCGGGGCAAGCATCGGCGTCAAGGATGGGTAACGGGTACGTACATAATTCACGATGACCGGACAACAGGTCGAGATGAAACTTTGATCGGGATGTGCCTTTGTCAGTCGGACATATTCGGCTGAAACATAGGCCGCGCCTTGGGCCGTTTCGATCACATCGCTAAATCCGATGCGTTTTAACCGGCGTTTCCATTCGCTGAAATCGGCGTTTAAGATTGGATAACTCGGAGCTAAACTCGCGATGACGGTTTCCCCTTCTTTGATCCACCGTTTCACATTGATTACGTCGCTTTCGATTTGTTTGGCGTCATGCGGACATACCGTATAACATTGTCCGCACAAAATGCATTCCGTTTCGTCGATTTCGGGCTTTCCGTTAGAAAAAGCGATCGCTTTGGTAACACAGGAACGGACGCAATGTTGGCAGGACTTACAATTGGCCTCAAAGAGTCGGATCGGATTCATGCGAGGACCTCGTCGATCGCGTTTTGGATCTGTTGTTTGGCGAGATCTAAATCCATGATCCGTATCATCTTATGATTGATGCGAACGCCGATACCTTGGGCACAGGCATTCATACAGAAGGATCCTTTCAGTTCGATCTTTGATTCGAGTTGACGTTCCGCCAGGATTTCGCGGACGAGAATCACCAACTTATCCGACCCCTTCACATAGCATGAACTGCCGATACAGATTTCGATGTTCATCCCCGAATCCCCCTTATATTGCGATTATTTTCACAATAAAGTTTATCATAGTTTCATTCATTTCGCAATCCGTAACACAGGTTTATCGAGATTCCTTGACTCCGTGACACGTAGGCATAAATCTATGTTATTATGTGAATTGAGGTGGTGCTGATGAGCTCGATTCTATGTGTCGGAACCGCGATGATCGATACGGTGCTTTCAAGCAATGAACCGATCGTTGTCGGAAAGTGCAACAAAGTCACACGATATACTTGTGATGGCGGAAGTATCCGCAACGTGGCGCATAATTTACGTTTGTTTGAGAACGAGGTTTTCTTTTGGGCGAAGTTCGGAAACGATATCGAAGGCTTGGAGTTGATTTCACGCCAAGAAGCATTGGGCATGGATGTCCATAGCACGATCGTGGATGCGAATACACCCCATTTTTATCAATATACGACTGAGAATGGTCCGTTCTTGGCGTCGACGATCACGGATGACTTTGACTTCAACAATCGGGATCTCTTTCCCACATTCCTGTTAAGCGGACAAACGTATGGGATCACCGACCAAAGCGATCCGCAATTCCTTGAAAGTTTAGTAAACCGTACCCCGAAGATCCAATGGATCGCTTTGGGATTCTTACCACCTAAAGAATTATTACCTCGGTTTTTCGCTGTTTTTGCGAATCGTGTCGAGGCGATCTATGCATCAAGTTCCGTGGATGCCTTCTTATCCTCCACAATCGATTTACCGTTAACGGTCGTCACGATGGACAAAGAAGGAATCCTTTATCAAGAAAAGAAAGTCGTGCGTCGCATTCCGGCTCCGGTGATCGGACCCGGTAACGACGTCGGGATGGGCGATGCATTGATCGCGGGATTTCTACATGCCTATCTATCCGGCTTATCGCTGGAGTTGAGTTTATATTTCGGTGTGAACTGCGCACGAAAAACATCGGATGTGTTGACACCTGTCAATACGCAATTGACGGATCTATTGGGACCTCACGTCTAAATCACACAAAAGGATCGACTGAATCGATCCTTTTTCATGGAACTATAACTTAGTTGGAATTTCCGTTTCCGTTGGTACCGGATCCGCTATCCCCATTTCCCGATTCTGGATTGGCTCCTCCATTTTCGGCAGGTGCGTCAGAATTCCCTGAATCTGGGTTCCCGGAGTCAGGATTCCCTGAATCTGGATTCTCTGTATCTGGATTCCCCGGGTCTAGGTTGCCTGAATCCGGATTCCCAGTTTCTTCTGTCGCCTTAAGTTTGATTTGGACTTCCGATTGAATGCGAAGCATCTCTTCCAATCCCGCATTCTCAAGTCGAGTACGAAGTTCGGTAGCATCTTGACCCTCTTTCTCAAGTTGAGCGCAAGCGTCTTCGATTCGTTGACGTATCTTTTCAGCGCTTGGGGTCGTAATCCGAACTCGTGTCTGCGTTTTCACGCGATCGAGGTTTTCCTGTTTCGAAAAGAATTCTTTGGCGCTTTGAATGCTTCCATCAGGTAGATTGACCATCCCTTGTAAGATATAGAGTCCAATCGGAATCTCTTTTAAGTCGGCTTCCCTTTTTTCAATCTGCGTCGCCTTCATTTCGACCACATTCATGCGACTGAGTGCCGAACCGGTTTGGATCTGTTCACGTAAATGAAGTTCCAATTGATCCATTACGACCTGACTTGTCCCATCCTCAAAGGTTTTTGTGACGACAACGAAATCATCCATGAGGTCAAAGAGGTCGATGTACCCAGCTTCTTCGATACGCTCGATCAGTTCGTTGACCGCTTTCCCGATCGGCAGTCCGACCAATCCAGTTACGTCGATCGCTTGCGCGTCGTCGTCTACCTTCTTGATTTCGACAACCTCCATATTTTCATCGACTAAGAAATCGAAACTTGGATTTACATTGATCGAAACGGTGGCGATCACATTGGTTGAAGGTGTGGTGGGCAACCATCCTGAGGTGGCGACCATCCATGCCAGAACGAGAACAGCGGCTGACCCCAATATCCATCCAAGGTTAATTCTTGAACGTTGTTTCGATCGAAGTGATTCTGTGGCTCTAAAGCCACTCTTCTGGGCACGAGAGTAAACCTGTGCCAACGTTTTTTCTTCATCAAATGCGTTTTGACGGAAAGATTCTTTTAATTTGTTCATCGATTGTACCGTCCTTTCACCTATAAAGAGTCGAAACTATCGCAATGCGACGAAATTATTTATTGAATTTTTGTTTAAGTTGGCTTATCGCTTTATAGACTTTGCTTTTGATTGTGGTTACAGGCATCGCGAAGAGTTCGGCGATTTCGGGATAATCCAAATCGAAACGAAATCGAGCGACTAGGATCGATAGTACCGGTTCATCCATTCGTTGTATTTCTTGCCAGATCATTTCGGTGCTTAGATGGTTTAAAACCTCCGTATCTAAATCAACATCATCCGTGAACATTTCGATCGGATTATCCTCACTGTCAAAATCAACAATATTGATCTGAGCTTTGGCTTGATAGTAACGACCCAACTCATGTTCGGCCATTCTCAAAAGATATGCTTGGGGATTTTCAATGGTGCTTTCCTCTTTTAGATAGTGTCGATAGAAAGCAAAGTATATTTCTTGTAACAGATCTTGCGCATCCTCAAAACGCCGTGTCTTACGGAAAAGGTATCGACTTAATACCGGGTAAGTCGCATGATAGATGGTTTCGAAGTCCGCTTCGGTACGTTTCATGGTCCTTGCTTTCCTTTTATATATTATGAGTGAATTTTCGGTCTTCGCGACGAACTTTTTATTTAAACCACTCTAAAGATATTTTTCTAGTTCTTTTCAATTTTATCAGTCAAAGGCATCGATACATTCAATATCATAAAATATTGATTCATAAACACTTTTCAGCTCTATCTTCAGTGCTTTGAAATCAATAAGATTGGCATATTTAGTCAAACGCAACTAAAGTTGCGTAAATGAAAACTATACTCGATAGAAACGGAACACTCGTTACTTTATAATATAAACAAGGAGAATAACATAATGACAACAGGGGAAATCATACAGAATAAGCGTAAGCAACTCGGTTGGTCACAGGATCAACTGGCTGAGAAGCTGAATATATCACGTCAGTCGATTTCCAAGTGGGAGCAAGACGTTTCTTTGCCGGATCTTGAAAATGGGTCAAAACTATGTGAAACGCTTGGAATCACCGTCGAAGAACTCTTACATCCTACGAATGATCAACCGGAGAAACAAGCCATTCCTGAGAACTCATTCCAATCGGCTGAAAAATTCATTAAGAAAAGATGGCATTTCTCTGGTCTGTACTTTGCATATATCGGAATCGCTCTATCTGCCGCAGGACTCGCCTTTAAACTGATTTCAAATGCATTAAGCCAACAATTTCAAAATAACGCTAACGGTATGTTGAACGGATTTCCGGGATTCACTCCAAACTTGGATACCACAAGTTTTCTGAGTCCTTTTCTGAACTTCATAATCGTTGGTGGGATCCTACTCATGTTGGCCGGATTCAGCATCTTTGCTTACGGTCAATTCCATCGACAAAAGGTCAGTTAGGTTTAGAAATTTGACGTTGTCGAGAACCCACACACATCATTCTGTGGGTTTTTCTGACCCATTGTAGATCTTCATAACATTTGCTTGGAACTCATGATCTCAATCACGATTCAATGTTCTTGATATCTAAGCATTGTCAGATTCGACTCATATGGATAAAGATGCGGATCGTTACTTAACTCTTTTCAAACAAAAAGCTGCCCCGAGTCGTGGCAGCTAGATAAACTGGATCTGATTGAACTAAACCTTCAAGAACTTTTCAACATCCATCACGAAGATCGTGGCGCCTCCGACTTGGACTTCGATCGGAAACGACGCATAGCGTCCAATATCGTAGGATGCGGTGGAAGGAACGATTTCCGTCCGTCGTTTACTTTCTTCACCGATGACGTCGATGCATTTATCCACCAATTCGTCTTCGGTACCGATGATCAAGGTCGTGTTTCCGGCACGTAGGAAACCGCCGGTGGTGGAAAGCCGAGTGACGATGAAATCCGCTTTATTGAGGGCGTTGGTTACGCTGTGGGCATCGTCGTTGGATACGATCGCGAGAATAAGTTTCATGGTCTTTCCTCCTCTTAAGTACCCTAATTATAGCACAATTAGACGTTGAACCGGAAATGCAGAACATCGCCGTCTTTGACGAGATATTCTTTTCCTTCAAGTCGCAGTTTGCCTGCGTCCTTAACGGCTTGTTCGGATCCTAAGGCAACCAAATCATCAAATGAGTAGGTTTCCGCCCGTATGAATCCCTTTTGGAAATCGGTATGAATGACTCCGGCACATTCCGGCGCCTTCATTCCTTTGACGAATGTCCAAGCACGTACTTCCTGAACGCCTGCGGTCAAGAACGTGCTTAATCCGAGTAAGTGATAAGTTGTTTTGATGATGCGATCCAATCCGCTTTCCTGAATACCCAAATCGTTGAGGAATTCCTTTTTTTCTTCTGCTTCCAACATCGCTAACTCTTCCTCGATCTTGGCGCAAATGGGAATGACTTCGTTGTTTTCCTTTTCGGCGAAGTTCTTAACGATAGTATAGTAAGGATTCACTTCGGGTTGTGCGATCTGATCTTCCGCCATATTTGCGACATAGATCACCGGTTTGGCGGTGAGTAGATTGTATCCCTTCAGTAACATCCATTCTTCATGACCCAAATCGACACTCCGAGCGGATTTCTCCGCCATCAAAGCATTATGGACTTTTTTCAGGACATGCGCTTCCGCGACCGCTTCCGCATCTCTTTGGGCGGCTTTGCGTTCCACTTTATTCAAACGTGTCTCGACGCTGGCCAAATCGGCGAAGATCAATTCGAGATTGATGATTTCGATATCCCGTAAAGGATCGACCGATCCCTCGACGTGTGTGATGGAATTGTCGTCGAAGCACCGTACAACATGCACGATGGCGTCGACTTCGCGGATGTGGGATAAGAATTGATTGCCCAATCCTTCACCTTTACTAGCCCCTTTGACCAAGCCGGCGATATCGGTGAATTCAAAGGTCGTATATACCGTTTTCTTACTTTGAAACATCTGATGGAGAACGTCGATGCGATGATCCGGCACTTCGACTACCCCGACATTGGGATTGATCGTCGCGAAAGGATAATTGGCGGCTTCGACGGAAGACTGTGTAATCGCGTTAAACAAGGTCGATTTCCCGACGTTGGGCATTCCGACGATTCCTGCGGTTAATGGCATAGACTACCTCCTTTTAGAGCGTGGGTTCGGTCGAAGGGTGATGTTCGACCACTTTTTTGAGTTTCTTTTCAAATTCGCTACGATCAAACATGATTGCGGCTCCGCACCCCAGGCATTTGATTTTGATATCGGCGCCCATGCGGATGATCCGCCATTGTTTCGATTTGTGGCAGGGATGTTCTTTTTTCATTTCGACGATATCGTTGAGATCGTATTCCATTTAAACCTCCCGTAAGATTTCGTGTTGGTGGTAAGCGTCCATCGTATTCTCCAACAGCATGGCGATGGTCATCGGTCCGATCCCGCCCGGAACCGGGGTTAAATGGGAGACATACCCGTTGAGACTGTCGAAATCGACGTCACCGGTCAGTTTACCGTTTTCTAAACGGTTGATACCGACATCAATGACGACCGCTTTGGAGCTGACATGTTCTTTTTTTAGGAAACGGGGACGTCCGATGGCGACGATGATGACATCGGCCGCACGTGTATAGCGATGAAGATCAGCGGTTTTGGAATGACAGATCGTTACCGTGGCATTGCGGTTCAATAAGAGTTGGGCGACCGGACGGCCGACCAAGTTGCTTCGCCCGATCACGACTACATCTTTGCCTTGTAGGGGGATTTGGTACTGGTCAAGTAAACGAAGTATTCCGCGTGGAGTACACGGTTCAAACCCTTTGATCTGCATATGCATCTTGCCGACATTGACCGGATGCAAACCGTCCACGTCTTTCGACGGGTCGATACTGCGAACGATTTCCTGCGGATCCAATTCGGCAGGCAGGGGTAATTGTACCAGAATTCCATCCACATTGGAATCTTCATTCAAACGATGGATGATTTTAACCAACTCGGTTTGGGAAATCGTGCGGGGGATATGCATGACTTCCGACAACATACCGACGCGTGCGCAGGCTTTTTCTTTTCCGGTGACATAACTTAAGGATGCCGGATGATCACCGACTAAAACGACCGTCAGTTTTGGGACACGCTTGCCCCGTTCACGTAAAAGTCCGATACGGATTTTCAGATCCTCTTCGACTGTTTTGGCAGTCAGTCTTCCGTCCATTAATTCAGTCATCGTTGTTCCTCCTTGGTTTCATAGATGATGGTCACCGGACCGTCATTGGTTTGGTCGATGATCATATACGCTTGAAATGTGCCGGTCTCCATCGGAACGAATTCCCGAAGTTTCTTGTTGAATATCCAATAGAGCCGATCCGCAGCTTCGGGACGTGCCGCTTGATCATACGAGGGTCGGTTTCCCTTGACCGTATCCGCGATCAAAGTGAACTGGGAAATCGATAAGATCGATCCCTTGATCTCTTGTACGCTGAGATTCATTTTTCCGTCCGCATCCTCAAAGACACGGGCATGCGCGATTTTATGCGCCAGTTTTTCGGCATCTTTTTCCGTATCCTTCGCATGAACTCCCAGATAGACGACCAATCCTTGTCCGATCTTACCGACAATTGTTTGGTCGACCCGTACTTGCGCCTGAGTCACGCGTTGTATCACCGCACGCATAATATCACCTCTTCCTCATTTTACTATCTTTTCAGGAATGTTAGAATAGAAAGGAGGTGATTCGATGAAACAACCCCTGGCATTTCGTATCCGACCGACATCATTGGATGATATTATCGGTCAAACCCACTTGGTTTCGAAAAACGCTCTTCTACGACGTTGCGTCGAGGAGCGTCGATTGTTTTCGATGATCTTCTTCGGCCCTCCCGGAACCGGGAAAACGACGGTGGCTTCCGTCCTGGCCAATGAGCTAACGTTACCCTTACGGAAGTTTAACGCGGTAACCGGGAATAAGAAAGAATTGGATACGATCTTCGCGGAAGCGAAGTTATATGGATCGATGGTGGTGATCGTCGATGAAGTACATCGGTTAAATAAAGATAAACAGGATTTATTGTTGCCGCACATTGAAGATGGGACAATCATCATGATTGGAGCTACGACGTCCAATCCTTACTTCTCGATCAATCCCGCGGTCCGCTCGAGGTGTCAACTGTTGGAATTTAAACGGATCGAAGAAGCGGACATGCGCAAAGCCTTGGATCGTGCATTATCCCATCCGAGTTCGGATCTAGGTGGATGTACCTTAAGCGAAGATGCGATCAAAACGATTTGCGACCTCAGTAACGGTGATATCCGTTTTGCCTATAACTTGTTGGAGATCCTCGCAATCGCTCTACCGGGAGCGGAAATACAGCGTGAAGATGTCCACCGCTACACTCGACAAGCCAACATGGCGATGGACCATGACGGGGATGATCATTATGACGCGTTAAGCGGTTTTCAAAAGTCCATCCGCGGTAGTGATCCCGATGCGGCGCTCTATTATCTCGCTCGCTTGATTCTAGCGGAAGATATGGACTCGATCGAACGAAGATTATTGGTGACTGCCTATGAAGACATCGGATTAGCAAATCCCGCCGCCGTGGCACGAACCGTCAATGCGGTCGATGCGGCGAAACGGGTCGGATTTCCCGAAGCGTCGATTATTCTTGGGACAGCCGTCATTGACTTAGCACTGTCTCCGAAATCCAAAAGCGGTTGCTTGGCCATCCATGCGGCCATCGATCAGGCGCAACAACATGCCTATCCCGTTCCTGATTATCTGCGCTTAACTCCAGTCGGCATGAAGGATGAGGATAAGTACCCCTATGATCGCCCTGATCTGTGGCATAAATTCCAATATCTGCCCGATGCCTTAAAATCAGTCAGTTTCTATCAACCCAATACAAACAGTGTCTACGAAAAGCAACTTGCGAGTAATTTGGAGGAACTTAAAAAAACAAAGCGATCCAAAGAGATCGCAAAGTTAAAGCGTCAGAAATAACAAAAGAGCCCGAAGGCTCTTTTGATTTGACTGAAGTTAGATTACTTGATTTCGACAGCGTTGTCGAATGCTTTTTCGACAGCAGCACGGTAGCCTTCGATGGAGATCGAGACCGAGGTCTTCAGATCGTCGCCCGTAGGAACTTCCGGATGCGAATCGTCTTTCTTCGCGGTCGGGATGGCAAGGATTTCTTCAACGGTTTTGCCGACCATAACAGCGGTCAGGGCTCCCATTTGTTCGTACCATTCTTTACCGATGGCGGAAGCGGCTTTCATGCCGTATTCGTCGCCTTTTTCGATTTTGGTCTTGGAAACTTCGGCTTTTACGATAACGCCGGCGGTGTCAAACGTACCGCTGTTTTGCGCGTTGTCGATGGCAACAGCAAGAACTTTGCCGTCTTTGTCGAAAGCAACTCCCGTGAAGACGACATTGGTCTGGACGCGGCCAGCAACATCGGCAGTCGCGGTACGGCCGGAAACGGTCGTAACGGAAGCGGAACCGACAGATTTAACACCTTTGACTTCAACTGCGTTTTCAGCGGCTTTTTTAACCGCTTCTTGATAACCGGTGATACCGATGGTGACGGAAGTCTTGAGATCATCAGGAGCTTCTTCGGTCAACTTCATCGCCATGATTTCTTCAACAGTCTTACCGACGAAGTAAGCTTCGAGGGCTTCGATTTGTTCATACCATTCTTTTTGGATTCCAGAAGCGGCTTTCATGCCGTATTCATCGCCTTTTTCCTTCTTCGTTTTGGCAGCGTCAGCCTTTACGATAACACCCGCGGTGTCGAAGGTTCCGTTGTTTTGAGCGGAGTCGATGGTGACGAAGACGATCTTGTCGTCCTTGTCGAGTAATACGGTGGCATAAATCGTGGTGAATTGGACGCGTCCGGCTTGTTCTGCGGTAGCAGGACGGCTGGAAACTTCCGTAACGCTGGCGGATCCGAGTTTGTATACTTTCGGAGCGGCGCAAGCCGTCAACGAAGCAACCATCAGGACTGCGGCAGCAAGCATGAATACTAATTTTTTCATTTCAAATTCCTCCTTTGCACGTGAATTATAAACAATTACGGAGTTTATCGTCAACGGCTTTTATGTTAATTGTTTCACTTTTGTCAACGTTTTCGCCTATTTCGTTAACTTCGCTCAAAAATATGACTCATTTTGTTTGATATTTCACAAGTAACTTACGCATCGGATGTGACTGACGAACGCTATCCGCATAGAGTCTTTGACCGATTGAAATCACGATCACGAGTGTGCTTGTAACGATTAGAATCCCGAACATGATTTCTTGCGCACTGACATTCGATGATAACAGTCGCATGGGCATAAACAACATCGACGTGATCGGGGAAAGGGATGCGACCTTTCCGAAACCGGACGATAAACGCGTAGCCGTGTTTTGCGATAGCGCGACATAATAGAGAATCAACAGAAAAATATAGACCGGTCCTTGGAGAATCGAGGCTTCCTCGGCACTTTTCATTTTGGATGCGAAGATCGTCATGAGGATTTGAATCAATGCCATGCCGCAGAATAGGAAGAATACGCACAACATGATCGTAAATGAGAACGAGACATCCAACTCAAGTTTCGCAATCAACATTCGAAAACTCAGAATATCACGCTCAATCAACCCGAATTGGGATAACCAACTCAATAACCCCCTCCCTAGATCCTCTTGGTTACGGAAATAGGCGAAGAAAGCGAAGACACCAAGTGTAAACGTTCCTTGGATCGCCATCGTCAACCAACCGCCGATCAACTTTGCGAAGTAATGCGCCTTCACGTCTGCGGCACTGAGGACCATGTCCAATACATTCGCGGACTTTTCACCGACCACTTCGTTGGAAGTCATCGCCGCGAAGTTCAGAACCATGAAATAAACAGCCGTTAGAATCATAAATACGAAATTCTCGCGACCGATCGGTTTTGACAATTCGCCTTGGTACTCGATTTCCACATTTTCGTATTCCATGATCAACTCAGTCACATTCGGATGACGTTGTGCGAGAAACGCGTTTTGGTGGATACTTGTCAGATATGCTTGCAGTTTCATCCGTGCGATCGTATCTAACGTTTGTGATCCGGAAACGCTGAATCCCGTGTCGGTCTCAATGACTTTTAGTTCCGCATCCTGTTTTAGGAAGAATCCGAACATTCCGGCTTGGTCTTGATGTTCTTGGGTGATGATTTCACCATAGGATAAAGGCAAAAGACCGGCGGAACTAAAACCGAAGAAATGGGCGATCTTATCCAAATTCAGAGCGCAACCCAGTAAAATGACCAAAAGTATCTGTGAAATAAGAAAGGTTTTATTGAAACATCGTCGTTTCAACCCGAATCGGATCAACTCTTTCACGAGTCGCACCTCGCTTTGATCAACTCTTTGACTTTGATCCGTTCCATCGAAAGATCACGGACATCTTCCTCACGGCTTAGCGAATTCAATAATCGTTTGGCACGTTGCGGTGTTTTGGTTTGAATATGAATCGCATTTCCGATGATTGTGACGGATTCATCTTCTTTTAAATAAGGAATCACATTCACCGAAGCATTTACACGGATCGTACACGACCCTTCTTCGGTTTTCATCCGATCCAGATTTCCAAACCCCATCGTTATCCCCTTCCTCAGAATCAACAACGATGTACAGATCGCATCCAGTTCTTCGTATTGATGACTGGATATCAAAATACATTTCCCTTGACGGGCAAGTTCAAGCAAAAAATCCTGAGTTTTCTTTAGGTTCATGTAATCAAGGCCAGTAAACGGTTCATCTAAAATCACCACATCAGGATCGTGGATTAACGCGGCCATGAATTGGACTTTTTGTTGGTTTCCCTTGGAAAGAGCGTTAAGTTTGGTATGTCCCGGAATTTTGAAGTCGAAAATCATGTAAAGTTCACGAATGCGACGATCGATCTGATCATAGCCCATCTTGCGTAACCGACCATAATGAATCAACGTGTCTTCGATACTTAGATCCGTATAGAGACTGCGTTGTTCGGGCAAATATCCGAAATTGTGACGGACCCCCTCGGGAATAAGTTGTCCTTCATAACGTATTTCTCCCTCATCCATTGCGCACAAGCCCATCAAACAACGAAACAACGTGGTCTTCCCACTCCCGTTTTCCCCGCAAACACCTAATATTTCATGTTTTCGTACCGTAAATCCGCAATCGTTGAGTGCGGTATGTTTTCCGTAGCGTTTAGTTATCCCTTTTACATCAAGCATGCCTAATTCCTCCTCTTTTCTTTTATGAGGAGTAATCAGGGCTCCCTTATAAAAAGCAACGTGATTTCTCACGTTGCGTGATATCACGTTGCTTACTTACGGTATTCGGGTTTTAGTTCTTCGGGTTTGATCTTCCTGAAATCCACATGGCAATAACCACCGGGATTTTTAACGAGATATTTCTGATGATAAACTTCGGCGGTCCAGAATTGTTTCAGAAATTCAACTTCGAAAACCAATGGTTTCTTGTAGTCCGCTTGGCGTTTCGCAACATACTCTTGGCAGATGCGTAGGTCTTCTTCATTCTGCGGGTAGACACCGACGCGGTATTGCGTCCCGACATCTCCGCCTTGCTTGTTGAGGGAGGTCGGATCGATGATGCGAAACAAATGTTCCAACACCTTCTCCAAAGGCAACATCGTTTCTTCATAGGTGACTTCGCAGACTTCCGCGTGATGGGTGAAGCCTGAACATACTTCCTGGTAGGTCGGTTCGTCTTTGGCTCCTTGCGCATAGCCGACTTGCGTCCCATAGGTTCCGCTTAAGCGACGGAAATATTCTTCGACGCCCCAGAAACATCCTCCGGCGATGACGATTTTTTTCATTCTTGTTCCTCCGTTTTCGCCCACGACACAAGGTCGGCGGCGATGTTATCCAGTGCTTTCGGATCCAACGCATCGACCCAATCAGCCTCGAACTGGTGGCTAAACCATGTTTTCTGGCGTTTGGCGAATTGACGCGTATGGATTACGATTTCTTGGATGGTTTCTTCCAAACTTCGCTTGTTTTCCAAATATTCCTTCCATTCTTTATATCCGATGCCTTGAAAGCTCTGGTAGTCCCAGGTTTTGGGATATTCGAAGCAACGTCGGACCTCTTCTTCCAGTCCGTCTTCGATCATTTGTCGGACACGAATATCAATCCGTTCGTCCAAGATTTCTTTGGGCATGTCCAGTACGATCATTTTAACATCATAGATCGGTTTTTTCGCTTGTCCTGCTTCGCGTTGCGACTTCGTCATCCCGCTTTTCGCGATTTCGAGGGCACGCAAGACACGTTTGCGATTGTTCGGATGGATCGTTTCAGCCGCTTGTGGATCCAGGTCTTTGAGTTGTTTGTATAAAACCTCGTTGCTTTCCTCGCTAACCGGGATTTCATTTTCTTCCTGGCTGAAGTCATAATCGTAAAGAGCTGCTTTTAAATATAAGCCGGTTCCACCGACCAGAATCGGAACTTTTCCTTCATCGTGCAGTGATGAAATGGCTCCGCGGGCTTCTTGTTGGAAGTCATAGACGCTATAGCGTTGGTCTAAGTCGCGGGTGTCGATGCAATGGTGGATAATTCCCTCCATCTGCGAAAACGAGAGTTTCGCCGATCCGATGTTTAGGTCGCGATAGACTTGGACGCTGTCACCCGAAATGATTTCGGTATCCAAAACATGGGCAAGTTTTAATCCAAGCGCAGATTTGCCGGTAGCGGTCGCCCCGGCGATAACAATCACTTTTTTCATCGTCCAAACTCCTTGAGTAGCTGTTGCGTACTGATTTTTATGAATGTCGGTCTTCCATGGGGACAGTTGAAAGGTTGTTCGCACCGTGAAAGTTCGGATACGATATGGTTCATTTCGGACATCGTCAACGACTGATTAAAACGGATCGAAGCATGACAGGCTAAGGATGCTAACGCGTCTTGGCGAACTCGTTCCAAGCTAATCGTGCGTTGCGCATCAAAGGAATCGACCAAGTCGTGAAGAAATGCGGCTTCATCAATGTCGTTTAACCATAAGGGTAAACTACGGACGAGCAGACTGTTGCCCGACATCGCTTCGATTTCGATGCCGATCTGTTTGAAAAGAGATTCCATTTCCTCAAAACGCGCTTTTACGCTGGCTTTGGTTTCGATCAGGATCGGCACCGTCAACATTTGCTTCGAAGAATCTTCATGGAGAAGAAGGTGTTGGAACTTTTCGTAGTTGACGCGTTCTTTGGCCGCATGTTGGTCGATCACATAGAGTCCGTCGGACGAATAAGCCAAGATATATCGACCATGTAATTGCGCCAGGACTTCCAGATGCGGAAATGAGGAGGGATTTTGTTCGATGGTTGGTTCTTTGAATTGAGTATCGATGCTCGGTGACGGTGTTTCAAACACCATCGTCGGTACGTCGTTGTTTGTTGGATAAGATTCGAGATGGTCCACGTCAAACAACGGTGCTTGCACCATTCGTTCTTCGGATTGCACTTTCACGACTTCAGGCGGTGCCATGTGGGCACGTAAATAAGCGGAAAGTTGATCGACGATCAGATAGTAGAGTTGTTGCTCCTTGGAAAGACGGATCTCCCACTTCGAAGGATGGACATTTACGTCGACCAAACTGTTGTCCATGGTGATCGATAGGACGATCATCGGGTAGCGATCAGGGAACAAGTACGGCCGATAGGCTTCTTGGATGGCTTTCTGGATCTGCCACGAACGAACCAAGCGTTGATTAACGAAGATGTAGATCCCTTTTGGATTCGAACGGGACTGCGACGGAAGAATCAAGGCGCCTTCCACGGTGAAATCATAGTCCTGAAATGAAAACTCACGAGCGTACCGCGCGATGTTATTGGAAAGGATCCGTGCGACCGTGTCGATCCGTTGTCCGTTCCCGGAAGATTCCACCACGGTCTTCTCATCGCTGACAAGTTTGAATGCGACCGATGGATAACAGAGCGCGAACTTTTCGATCAAGTCCATAATCAACGAACCTTCATATTGAGGTGTTTTTAGATGCTTGAGACGAGCGGGAGTTTTTCTAAATAAGTTCTCGACCCGAATCGTCGTTCCTTGCGGACACGAATGCGGATGGACATTGATTCGCATTCCGTTATCGATTTGCACAAAGGTCGCTTCCTGTCCATCGGAAGTCGTTAGGGTTGTTTTACTGACGGAGGCGATCGAAGGTAAGGCTTCCCCACGAAATCCCAATGAATGTAGGGCGAAAAGATCGCTCTGAGTCGCGATTTTACTGGTGGTATGTCGTTCAAACGCAAGTAACGCGTCGGCACTGTCCATTCCGAAACCGTTATCGCTCACTTCGATACTATCGATCCCACCTTGTTCGATGCGGATCGTAATCGATGTCGCTTTTGCGTCGATCGCGTTCTCGACCAGTTCTTTGACGACGCCCATCGGACGTTCGACCACTTCGCCGGCCGCGATCATATTGGTGAGATGTTCATCGAGTCGTTGGATAATCGCCATGATTCACCTCTTTCTAGGGTTTCAGCTTCTTCCATTCGCTTATGTAACGTAACGCTTCAAGTGGTGTTGTTTGATCCGGATCCAAATTCTTTAATTGTTCGTCGATCGTCGCCAAATGTTTCGGTAAGGTGACCATCTCGACAATCTCCATGGATTGCTGAACGATCCGCTTCTTGCTTTCCAAGTCCTTCAACAAGTGTTTCGCCCGAATCAAAATCGCTTCCGGTAGTTTTGCCAATCGTGCGACATTGACGCCGTACGAGCGGTCGGAACGACCTTGTTTGATGCGATACAGGAAATGAACGTCTTCCCCTTCTTCGCGTACTTCCACATGCATGTTTTTAAGTTGGGATAATGAAGCATCCAGTTGGGTGAGTTCATGATAATGGGTGCTAAACAAGGTCTTACATCCGATGACCGTCGCGATGTATTCCACCATCGCTTGGGCAAGAGCCATCCCATCATAGGTCGAGGTTCCACGACCGATCTCATCGAAGAAAACCATCGATTGGGAAGTCGCGTTGCTTAATGCGATATTGGCTTCCGTCATTTCAACCATGAATGTCGATTGTCCGGAAAGAATGTCATCGCTTGCGCCCATGCGGGTAAAGATTTTGTCGATCAACGGTAATTTCGCTTTGTTTGCGGGAACCCAACATCCCATCTGCGCCAAAATGATAATCAGCGCGACTTGACGCATGTATGTGCTTTTACCGCCCATATTGGGTCCGGTGATCAATAGAATCGGCGTTTCTTCGCTGATTTTGCATGAATTGGATACATACTTGGTGAACTTCTCCAAAATCGGATGGCGACCTTCGATGATTTCCAAGGCGTTGCCTTCATGGAACTCCGGTCTTACATAGTTAGCTTGTTGGGAGAGTTCGCTCAGTGCCAACAAAACATCGATTTCACTGATCATCGAACCCAAGAGCTGGATCTTGGCGATCTGTTGGTTGACACTGTCGATCAATTGCGCGAAAAGGCGTGTTTCTAAGCGTAACGCACGTTCTTCCGCGTGCAAGATGGCATCTTCTTTTTCTTTTAGTAAGGGGGTAATATAACGTTCCGCATTCGCTAAGGTCTGCTTGCGGACATAGTTGAATTCATCTTTGATGTTTCCGAAGTTTCCTTTGGAGATTTCGATATAATAACCGAATACACGATTGTATCCGACTTTTAGATTCTTTATGCCGGTCCGTTCTTTTTCTTGGTTCTCAAACGCTAGGATCCATTCTTTCCCGGAATGTTGGATAAGCCGAAGTTCGTCCAATTCTTCGTCGTAACCTTGCCGGATGACGTTGCCATCCTTTAGGAAAGTGGGTGGTTCGTCGCTTAAGGCTCGTCCTAAAAGATCCCGCAAATCATCACATGCGTCCGCAGCGATCAGATCATGATAAATTTGATAAGGCTCCAACAATGATTTCAGTTTCGGTACCGCATTGAGCGTCCTGCGTAAGCGCAAAAGATCTTGCGGGTTGGCACTACCAAAAGCGCTTTTCGCGACCAACCGTTCCAAGTCGTAACATTCCTTCAACGTAACCGATAAACTGTCACGCAGTAGGATGTTTTTGACCAGGATCGCAATTCGGTCTTGCCTCAAGGTGATTTTATCGAGCGAACGAAGGGGTTGTTCGATCCAAGTGCGTAACGTTCGCGAACCCATTGCGGTATGACATTTGTCGAGAAAGCGAAATAAGGTCTCGCTTTTTGAATTGACTCGGATCGCTTGGGTAAGTTCCAGATTTTGAAGCGTACTGAAATCCATTTCCAAGATTTGATCTCGATCATCATCGCGAACCGGCTTCATATGCAACAGATTTCGACGCTGGGTCGTTTCCAAGTAACGTGTCAAGCGACCGTAAGTCGATCGTTTAATAGGATCCTCGATTTTCCCTAAACGCAAAATCGCTTCTTCACTCAGTGAATCGTCATCGCAGAACGAAAGCATCGCACGCCCGAAGTCACGTAGGCGATGCAACGTACTCTCGGGAAAATCAGAGGACAAAACGAGCTCACGAATATTGAATTTTAGGAGATGTTGGCGTAATAGACTGTTTTTCGCGTCGAATTCCCGAATGTCGGTCTCGCCGCCCGCAAGTTCGCAGAAAACCAAAAACATCTTTCCGGCATAGATCGACAACGAAGCGATACGGACGCTGCTCTTGTCATCATTGACTTCGTCGAGGATCGTCCCGGGAGTAACGACTTTCACCACATCGCGTCGTACCAATCCGATAGCGTCGGCAGGATCTTCCATTTGTTCGACGATGGCGACTTTATGTCCGCCATCCACGAGTTTCTGGACATACCCCGCAACCGCATGGTGCGGTACGCCACACATCGGGACTCTTCCGTTCTCTCCTGCCGGTCGACCGGTCAACACTAAATCCAACTCGAGCGAAGCGATTTTCGCATCCTCGAAGAATAATTCATAGAAATCCCCCAAACGAAACATTACCAATGCGTCTTGGTACTTTTCCTTCACTTCAAGATACTGTTTCATCATCGGGGTTAGCTTTTCCATCGATTCTTACCTCTGGCTTTCATTATACCAAAATCTACCTCCCTCAAAAAACAAAGTGCGATTGGAACCCAGACGATTCCTCAAACATCTCCGATAAAGCGAATATCGGATGATATAATAAGTTAAAGTTATCTTTCCTATTATCAATGGAGGAATACCGATGAACGTCACCGCCACGCTTCTCAATCAGATCCTGTTGATGTTTCTCTTGATCGCCGTCGGCTATTTCCTTTATAAGAAAGGGTTTCTGACCCAACAAGGCTCTAAAGAACTCGGAAATCTCTTGATTTGGATCATCATCCCAAGTGCGATCCTACATTCCTTCAATATTCCCTTTACCTATCAAAAAGGCAGCGAGCTCTTGATTTCGTTCTCGCTTGCGCTCTTCGCCATGTTACTTAGTATCGGTGTTTCCTATCTGGCTTTCGGAATTCGTCGTCCCATTGATAACATGGCCTCTTCTTTTTGTAGCGCAGCCTTTATGGGCATTCCTCTGGTCAGCGCGACATTGGGAAGCGACGCGGTTTTCTATATCGGAAGTTTAGTCGTCTTGGTTAACATCCTTCAATGGACGTACGGCATGTTTGTGATGACGGGACAGAAAGATCACATTAAGTTACGGACGATTCTATCCAACCCGCCGTTTATCGCGTTTATGTTAGGTCTATTACTTTTTATCTCCCCGATCAAACTGCCCTCGATCGCAACAAACGTGCTTGTAAGCGTTAAAAGCATCAAT
Organism: uncultured Erysipelotrichaceae bacterium; assembly: GCA_942492825.1. Taxonomy (GTDB): domain Bacteria; phylum Bacillota_I; class Bacilli_A; order Erysipelotrichales; family Erysipelotrichaceae; genus GWE2-51-13. The sequence continues at coordinate 1,479,613 of OW818635.1, forward strand.
ACTCCGGTCGCGATGTTTATCTTAGGTTGTTATCTCGCGCAAACCGAGATCCGATCGATGATTCGAATTAAAAATCTTTATATTGTCTCATTCTTTCGATTACTACTGATTCCTCTTCTAACCATACTATTCTTTAAACTGATTCCTTTTGGGAACGATACGATGAAATTAGCCTTGTTGATTACAGCTTCGGCTCCCGTGGCATCGACTGTTGCGGTTTACGCACAACGTGCAAACAAAGACGTCGGATATGCCGTTCAAACCATCTGTTTCAGTACGTTGGTGAGTTTGGCGACGTTGCCTTTGATCGTCACGATCGCAACCTATCTTTGGTAAAAAACAATTCGGAGTTCCCGAATTGCTTTACGTCGTGGATTGAGTGTTTACCGGAAGCTGCTTCTTCAATTTCATGACTTCATTCCATAACATGTAACTCGGTGCGCCATAAGACAAGGCATATCCGGCACGGGTCTCTACGATCCGGCTGACATCATAGTGATGGATTTTCGAAAAGTCGACGACGGTTCGATCAAACACTTGCACCGTCAATTTGGTCGGAGCCGCATGGATCATTCGGATGTTTTCGATACCGCCTACGCTGGCCAAGAAAGCGGAAAGACGATGTTGGAGCTCGTTGACGTCGACCAAGTTGACCGCGCCCTTCTTGAAATAATAGGTCGTTGCGGCTAAGTAAATCAAACCGGTCAAAATACCGACAACCACGATGATGCTGAGGGACTTGATCAGATCGATATTACGCCAATAGACGACCATGTCGATGACCGATCCCGGGGTCGCGGTCAACACATTTCCGCTAAAGGAATACCCCAAATACACTTTCAACGCCTCAAAGAGCGCAAACAATACACCTGTCATTAACAGATGGAATAGATAGAGAAGCGGTGCGCATACCAATAGGAACAATTCTATAGGCAATAAAGTACCGGACAAGATCGAAATAAGTGCCGCTAATAGGATAAACAAACGATACCGCCGACGTTCCATCTTATCGGTAAAGACACTATAAATCCCCACCAACATCGCAGGAACGGCGAAAATATTTAATACGAAGTAAGGCGTGATCAATCGACCGGCACCCAATCCGAAAATCGAATTGGCGGTCTGTGCGGTCCAAACTTGGATATCCCCAAGAAATGTCTCACCGAACGCATTGATCCAGGTTCCACCCATTTCCGTAAACCAGAACATACCACGCAAGAGTCCGCTCATATTCAGGGCGGCGTAAATACGATCGAAAATCCCATAAAGGAAGAGATTGATCGGATTGGTTAGGTCTTCCGCCAGAAACGTGAATAGTTGGATGCTGGCACGGATGAAATACGGCCAGACAAACGCGGTGATCACGCCGGCACCTAAACACAAGAACAACGTCACGATCGCCGATTGGATTTTACGGTCGATAAATCCCAACGTACCGTAATTTAGACGATTGCGGGAATGGTGATACGCCCAGCGCGTGATGTTGAGGACGATGATGAAGCCAACGATCCCGGTTTGTAGCGGAACCAACATCCCGGTAGCGGATGAATTCATCAAGGTCGAAGCATCGACTTGGATTCCCAGAAACGCATAATACGCGGCTGCCGGTAAATTCGTCGGTCCGAAGAACATCATTGCGACATGGAACATGACATAACCTAAAATCCCCGTAAACACGACGACCGAGTCGTCATAACGTTTTGCGAGGGCTTTAATGAGGATTAAGAGCGGGAAATTCATGATGATGAATCCGCCAAAATAACTAAACATCTCCGCGATTTGAATCACCAAAGTATTGGTAATCGGAAAAATCGTGTTAAAATTCGGATTCAGGATGACGCCGCTCAATCCCATGAAAACCATTGCGATGAAAAGAATCTGCAATGGGAATTGGAGGATTTCAATGAACGTGTACCATCTTCTCATGTCATCACCTCGAACAATATGATACCATTAGTGGAGGTGTTCTTCAAACATCTTCGTCCAACGCCACCCCCAGGAGACATACCGTGACCAAATCCGCTTTAACCCACGCTAAGAAAAAATTCCATGTCGACCCCTACTTGGTCGTCATTTTAGGTTTGATGAGCCTTGCCTCGATGGTCGCCATCTTTGGCGCCTTACCCTTACTTCCCCAATGGAAATCCGGGATCGAATTATTGGTGAAGCAAGGAATCTGGTTTTTGATCGGATTCAGCTTCTTGATTTTCTTGATCTTCTTCGGTATCGACCGACTGTTTACAGGAATCCGCGTCTTCTATTGGATCTTGATCGGCATGTTGATCGTTCTTTTACTGGACCGGGTCATCGATCTCCCTTTCATCGCACCAATCAACGGCACTCGGGCTTGGTATAGTTTCCCTGGAATCGGAACCATCCAACCGAGTGAATTCATGAAGATCGTATTGATTCTCATGGCTGCCAATGTCGTCCATGAACACAATCAAAACAAAACCGAGTTAAGTTTCGCGAGCGACCTCGGTTTATTTTGGAAAATCGCGAAGTTCGCTATCCCGCCGTTGGTACTGATCGTGTTGCAACCGGACACCGGTATCCCCGTTATCATCGTTATTGGGATCTTATCCTTACTTGCGGTCGGTGGGATTCGCCGGGAATGGATCGGACTTGGCGTAATCGTCTTGATTTCCGGCTTTGCGGGGATCCTTTTCCTCTTCTACAACTTCCCCGACATATTGGCGCGGATATTGGGTGACGCTTATAAGTTAAATCGTTTCTATGGATGGCTTCAAACCGAACGTTACTTATCTTCGTACGGAACACAGCTATATCAAGGGTTGATGGCCGTCGGTTCGAGCGGTTGGTTTGGACACGGATTGGCTACCCAACTTGTGACGATCTTGGAACCGCAGAATGATTTCATTTTCGCCGTAATCGGTCAGGACTTCGGTTTCATCGGTACCACGAGCATCCTCTTCTTAAGTTTAGCCCTGGATTTACGTTTGGCGTACATTGCCCTTCAATATAAAGAACCCCGCGAACGATACATGGTCGCAGGGCTATTGGGTATGCTTCTCTATCAGCAAATTCAAAACATGGGAATGATCGTCGGTTTACTGCCGATCACGGGAATCACGTTGCCTCTGATATCTTCCGGGGGATCTTCTCTTTTATCGTACATGTTTCCTTTAGCCATCATTTTCCATATGAGCAGTGAAAATAAAAACCGAAGAATCCATTAGAATAGACTCTTCAGTCGTTGTAAGTAAGGTATTTTCTTGTAATGCGCGAATCGGATGAACTTGTTGCAGGCTCGGCACTCGATCGCCTTAACGCCTTTCAAATCGGTGTATAGATGATCGAAACACAAAATCGCACGCTCGAAATCTTCACTCTCAAGACGGATGACACCGTCTTTTTTAATGATCAGCGGCGAGCCCAACGAACGATATGCTTGATGGTGAATACCGGTGATCTCCGTAAGTTGAAGATAATCCAACCCATCTTGCAAGATCGCACCGCCCAAGGAGCGATTATACGCCGTACTCCCGGCTTGCGAACTCACGCACATCCCTGTTCCGCGGAACGTTTCGAAGTATTCCCCGTCGATTTTAATGTGCATCAACTGGGTTTGTTTCACGTTTTCCACACGCATTTCGTTGATGGCGAAATAGTCGTTCAACTTCTTCCCGTTATACGTCGTGACCTTGAGTAAAGGTACTTTCTGGAAGTGTGCTTCCTTCGTACTCACGTCTTTGATAAATTCTTCGATGTCATCTTTCGAATAATCGGTAAAAAATCCAAGAGTTCCGGTGTGGATCCCCACAAACGCCGTATCGGAGATCCGGTTCACATGCTTGTGGATAGCCCGCAAAAAGGTTCCGTCGCCGCCGATCGTGACGACCAGTTCCGGTAACTCGGAATCATAGAGAAAATCGAGTTCCGTCAATCTCAGGACAAGAGTCTGTTTCAGTTGTTCGGAGTAGGTATCTCCGCGTGTCTCGATCGTGAATCGTCGCATCTTGTTTCTTCCTTTTACTTTGGGGTTATTGTATCATGAAGCCGAAGGGATGGGTAGCATGCACACAAACTTGGAAATCGAATATAAAACACTGGTGACGCAAGATCAATTCAATCGCTTACGCGATCGTTTTTCGGTCGGTAGTGCGAGTAAACAGGTCAACACATACTTCGATACACCGGATCGTCAACTGCTTGCGGTTAAAGTCGCATGTCGTATCCGTATCACAGAACATTCGATCGAAGCGACCGTCAAACGGAAGACCGTCGAAGGCGTCCTTGAATACAATGTGCCTTTAGATCAGTTCGATCCTTCCGTCTTTCGCACCGAGGTATTTCAAGTCTTATTTACGTCTCTCGGTATTCGTGGGGATTTGATTGAAGTTGGACAAACCGAGACCTACCGCACAATCGTCGACGAGCCCCTTGGCCAACTTTGTTTCGACGAAAATCATTACAACGGAAAGACCGATTATGAGCTTGAATATGAAACCATCGGAGATCCCTTAGCGGGATATGTCCGGTTTATGGAAATCTTGGCGATGGAAAATATCCCGTATGTGCCGTCAATCAGTAAAATGCAGCGAGCCACGGCGTGATTCAATCACGCTTTTTTATACCACTGCGTACCGGAACCATCTTTATCTAGTAGCAGGACTTCGCAACTCCCCGGATTGGCTTCCACATACGTTAAATAGGCTTTCCCCAGAGAAAGACGTGTTCCTTTATCTAAATTAACCCAATCGGTCCCTAAGAGCGATTTGACATTGAAAACGGATCCCGACTTTAATTTATCGACGCGATTGACCATTTCTTTGTAGGATTGGACAAAATCGGTATCGTCGAGAATCCGGCTTTTCACATACGTTTGGATGGTCATGCGTTTGTTTTTTGCCTTATTGGTGAGGAAGGTGAACTCCTCTTCCGAAACCACTAGTTGTATCACTGGTTTTGACATTGGATCTCCCTTTATGCTTCAGCATATTTGTCTAATAGAAACCTTGTTCTTTATACTAAATATACTACGATGTGAAATTGAAATAAAGGAAAATTGGGTTTTTGTGTCAATTTATCAGAGAAAAACACCCGGAAGGATCGATTTATCGATGATTCCAGGTGTTTTTTACAGTTTTGAGATGATTTCCGCAACCTCGTCAAGTTCAGAAACCGTAAGTTTCGGATCTTTGATCGCCTTTAGGCTGTCTTCGATTTGTGAGGAACGACTCGCGCCAAGGATGATACATTCAACATCCTTCGATAAAACCCATTGTAAAGCGAGTTGGGCGAGACTTTGATTCCGTCGCGTCGCGATCGCATTGAGTTGTTTTAGAGCTTCGATCAACTGCGGGGTCAGGCTTTCCTTCTTTAGAAAGCGGTTGTCTTTATCCATACGCGATCCTTCAGGAATTCCATGAAGATACTTATCCGTCAACAGACCTTGCGACAGGGCACTGAAGGCAACCGTTCCGACACCGGCTTCCCGACATGCGTCGTAGATTCCGTTTTCGAAAACATCTTGTACAAGCATTGAAATCCGGTATTGACCGACGATCAACGGAAGACGGATTTCCTTGGCGATTCGTAATGCTTCATGAAGCGCTTCTAAGGGGTATTTCGAGATTCCGACATAGAGGACTTTCCCGCTATCGACCATCTGTTTCAAAGCAAACATGGTTTCTTCGATCGGTGTTTCCGCATCGTAGCGGTGATGATAGAAGATATCGATGTAATCGACCCCGAGACGTTCTAAACTTTCATCCAAACTATTGAGAAGGTATTTCCGACTTCCGCCATCCCCATAGGGACCCTCCCACATTTTGTGACCGGCCTTGGTCGCGATGACAAGTTGGTTACGTCGGCCGGAGAAATCCTGCTTCAGGATTTTACCGAAGTTGATTTCCGCTTGTCCGTTTTGGGGTCCGTAGTTATTTGCGAGATCGAAGTAGGTAATTCCATGTTCAAAGGCGGTCTTAACAAGGGCACGCATATTTTCATACGCATCGTTTTCCCCAAAGCTATACCAGGCGCCAAGCGCCATCCTAGGTAGTTTTAACCCGCTGTTTCCACAGCGGACGTATTCCATTTCATTAACGTTGCTCATTCGTTCTCCTTTTGTGGATCGAGGATTTGGATCCCTTGACGTGTGAAGAAATCCATCGTCTCTTGTTGCAACGAACTATCGCATAACAAGGCGAAACGCAACGGACGACGCTTGTTGGCAGGCAAGCGTTCCCCAAAGGACTCGATCGTTTTACATTTACCTATAATATAGAGTGCTTTTCGCACTAAATCGTTCTTTAAACTCACAAAGGGTAAGATGATGCGCACTTCACCATCCGCCAACCCGATCAATTCACCGCCACGAATATCCACCGATTCAAACTCGGGGTGGACTTTTTGGTAGTTCCTTAACATCCGTTGCGCTTTCGAAGCTTCGCGTTGCGTATCGAAATTGTCGGAAATCGAGGACAAATCGGCTTTCAACACTTGGCGGATCAAATCGTCGTCAAATACCGTCGCATCGGGAGCATGATCGCTGACGGTCGCGCTCCAGGCATCGATTCCCACAATATTGGCTTGATTGAGGATCTTTGCGGTCGCCTGGGGATCTTCCCGCTCCAAATAGATGTAACTTTCAACGCTAGAGGAGATTCCGATCCCGATTTCGGACAAATATACCGGAGATTGGAAGAAAACGACGTCTTTGAGCGTCAAACAATGAAACTGCGGCGCTAACGTTTTTGATTTCGATACTTTTAGAATCGCTTCTTTTAATTCATTGGGCGTCGTATATCCGTTTTTCACATTGAATCGGTTCCACATTTGACGGAAGGAGAACATGTTCGCTTCCGTATAACGTCCATATCCGATGATTCCCTTTTCGCGATTTAAGCCATGTTCCGTACCTTTCGCGAGGAAAAATAAAAGATCGCCCGCGAAGAAGTCCGCAAACCGTTTCGAACTGCTCGGACGCCAAAAGTTCATCTCGGTGTTCCCGTGGATGCGATGGAATTCGATCATGTTTTTGTCGGTGATATAGGCGATCGAGGACATTAGAGTTCCTCCTTTATGCGTTTTTGGTTTTAAAATAATCCGACGATTTTTCCGTAATCATCGATGTCGATCGCGTTGGCAGCCGGCACCTTCGGTAATCCCGGCATCGTCATCATTGAACCGCAGATCGCGACAATGAATCCGGCACCGGAAGAAATGTGAAGTTCACGTACGTGAAGATCGAAATTCGACGGTCTACCAAGCACTTTGGGATCATCCGTGATCGAGGATTGCGTTTTTGCGACGCAAACGTTTAACCGGTCTAAGCCCAACTCTTCAATTTTCGACAGTTGTTGTAGCGCAGTCTCACTAAGGAGCACTTCTTTCCCACCATAGACTTTGGTTGTGATGAGTTTGAGTTTCTCTAAGATCGTTTGATTGGGATTGACAAGGGTATGATACTTACCGGCTTCTTTTTCACAGATCGAAACGATTTGGTGTGCCAAGTCCTTCGCACCTTCGCTACCTTCCGCCCAAGATTCGTTTACGGCGAAATTGACTTTCGCATCCAAACACCACGCTTTAACCGCAGCAACTTCCGCCGCGGAGTCACTGGAGAACTTATTGAGGGCGACAACCACGGGAACTCCGTATTCCGAGATGATTTCCACATGTTTTGCCAGATTGGGTAGACCGTTGACCAACGCTTCGACATTTTCTTGCTTTAAATCTTCATAGGCTTGTCCGCCATGCATTTTCAAAGCACGAATCGTTGTGACCAATACGACGGCCGACGGATGCATCTCCGCTGCCGGGCAGGTAATGTCCATAAATTTCTGTGCGCCGAGATCGGATCCGAATCCGGCTTCGGTTACCACATAATCCGCCAATTTTAACGCGAGTTTCGTCGCGATGATCGAATTGGCACCATGTGCGATATTCGCGAATGGTCCACCATGGATAAATACAGGATTTTTCTCGAGGGTCTGGACTAAATTAGGTTTGATCGCGTCCTTCATCAGTACCGTCACCGAACCTCCGCATTTCAAATCGGCGATCGTAATCGGTTTTCCTTCATATGTGAATGCGACGATGGTCCGATCGATTCTCGTCCTGAAATCCCTTAGATCTTTGGATAAGCACAAGATCGCCATCATTTGGGAAGCGACCGTGATTTGGAAATGTTCTTTACGAGAAGGGGCTTTGGGATCGTCGGTATTGATTTCAACGTTACGCAATGCGCGATCGTTCATGTCCAAACAACGTTTCCAAAGGATTTGTTGGGGATCAATTCGTAGTTCGTTGCCTTGCCACAGATGATTATCGAGGATCGCCGAGACTAAATTATTCGCCGTGGTAATGGCATGCATGTCCCCGGTAAAATGTAGGTTGATTTCATCCATCGGGACGACTTGTGCGTATCCTCCGCCCGTCGCTCCTCCCTTGATCCCGAATACCGGGCCTAATGATGGTTCGCGCATGCAACCGATCGCATGTTTGTTTAATGCACATAATCCATCCACAAGTCCGACCGTCGTCGTGGATTTCCCTTCGCCGGCTTTCGTCGGTGTGATCGCCGTGACGAGGATCAACTTTCCGTCATGGTTGGAAGCCACTTTTTCTTGTAGAGCGAGATTGACTTTCGCTTTGTACTTTCCGTAAAACTCCAAATAATCCGAATCGACTTTGGCTTTGCGCGCAATTTTCTCGATCGGATCCATTACATTCGCTTGTGCGATTTCAATATCCGTTTTCATGGTTTTTCCCCTTTAGAGCTTTTTTCGTCCTTCCAACGCTTTGATCAACGTCAGTTCGTCCGCATAGTCGACATGTCCGCCCATCGGCAAGCCATGTGCCAAGCGTGTAACCAACTCGACCTTCCCTTCCAACCTTTTTCCCAGATACAACGCCGTCGTTTCCCCCTCGAGCGTCGGATTGGTAGCGATAATCACTTCTTTTACGGTGCTGACACGCTTTATCAACGATTCGATATTCAAATCCTCCGGTAAGATCCCTTTGACGGTCGATATCGCCCCGCCCAGGACATGATATACGCCGTGGTATTCGCGCATCCGTTCCATCGCAGCGACGTCCTTGACGCTTTGTACAACACAGAGCGTCGTTTTATCACGGTGGATATCCTTACAGATATCACACTCGGAATCTTCGCAAATATTCCCACAGATCGAACAGGTATGGATACGGTTTTTCGCCAGTTTCAGACTCTCCGAGAACGTTTCGACTTCTTCTTTCGATAACGTTAACAGATGAAACGCATATCGTTCGGCGGTACGAGCTCCGACTCCGGGCAATTTCCGAAAGCTGTCGATCAATTGTTGGAGCGAACGGGGATACATACTATTTCATTCCCGGAAGATTCAGACCTTGCATCAGCGAACCCAATTTTTCATTGCGTTCATCCTGAATCGATTTGGTGAGTTGATTCAACGTGATTAAAAGCAAATCTTCAAGGATTTCTTTGTTTTCTTGTGTTAATAATTGCGGTTCTATGGTAACGGAAGTTAATTCATGGTTCCCATTCATCGTTAAGGATATACCTTGACGTGTCACGGATGTTTCCTTGTCCGCAAGTTCGCGTTCTATTTTTTCCATATTGGATTGCATGGATTGCGCTTGTTTCATCAATTGTTGGATGTTCATTTCTTCTCCTCCCGGATAATATCCACATTCCCAGCCCCAAATAGCGAAAATAGCGACTCTGGAACTTCATCTTCGACGGCTTTCGATTCTTGTGTCGCAACAAGGATCGAAGGAGCTTTGATTTCAATCGGTTTCGGAAGCTCGCCTTTGGTGTTCTTTTCTTTAAAGAGTTGGGTGATTCTCAATTTGTCTTCTTCGGATACCGCAAAAACCTTGTGCGGTGCCCCTAAAATCTCGTTTGCGAACCGAGCAAGCATGGTTTCGTGATCTGGACTGTTCAGTTCGCTGACGGTACCGGAGTGCGGGACACTCACTAAAATGAATCCCTCACCGGCCGCCATCACGGAACTTCCGCGCAACATACTGGCATAGCGCGCCCAAACCAAATCCAACGTATAGTTTTCGATCAAGTTCCAACGCTGTTCGTCGCGTTGGCGTTTCGCTTTGTCCGCGCCAACCAAAAGACGAAGCAAGAAATCATAATCCAACACCGAAGGCATGAGTAAATCCGTTTGTGCGGGTTGGGACGAAACGGAAGGATTTTTATCGCTATCCGTCGATTTGTTTACGGGCTCTAGTGCAACAACCTCTACTGTCGGTTCGACTTTAACTGTTTTTACGGTATCATTGTTTGAATTGACTCTCGGAGTTGACGATACTTGTTCGATTTTCGGCTGAGTTTGGGTAGTTACGACACTCGATTCGACCGATTCATTGATACGGCTCATCAACTTCAACATGCCTATCTCAAAATATGAGACGAGATTGGCCGAACTGCGATATTTTTCCGACGTATCCATCAGATCATCGATCATACCTAACAAGATTTTCGGTCGGATGCGCAAAATGGTCTCCGCTTCTTCACGGTTCAACTTGTTGATCAACGAATCATCTTTCGTGTAGTGATAAATCACGGCTTCTTTGAGGATTTCCATCAAATCGTTGGTGAGCCGCTTGATATCGATGTTCTTTTGAAGCACAAAATCGATCTCACCCATCAAATTCGACACATCCTCGTCGAAAACCGCATATAACAACTTGAGTTTGTCTTGAGTCGTCGCAATTCCGTAAATCTCGTTGACATGTAAGGCTTTCAAATCATCCTGAGCATATGCGATACATTGTTCAAGAATGGAAAGTGCGTCACGGACGCCTCCGTCCGCAAGCTGTGCGATCAAGCGTACGGCTTCTTCTTCATATTTGATTTCTTCTTTATCGAGCACTTCCTCGATTCTCTTTTGAATTTCTTTCTTATTGACTCGTACGAAATCATAACGCTGACATCTTGAAATGATCGTCGGCAACACTTTATGCGCTTCGGTCGTCGCTAAAATGAATATGACATGCGGCGGGGGTTCTTCCAGTGTCTTCAATAATGCGTTAAACGCACCCTGCGAGAGCATATGGACTTCATCAATGATATAGACTTTATATTTACCCTGTAACGGGGCATATTTTACTTTTTCAATAAGATCACGGATCTCATCCACGCCGTTATTGGAAGCGGCATCGATTTCAATGACATCCGGATGGTTTCCGGCTTGGATGGTTTCGCAGTGTTCGCAATGATTACATGGGGCTTCATCCGGATTTAAGCAGTTCACCGACTTTGCGACAAGTTTGGCGACCGTGGTTTTTCCGGTACCGCGCGGACCACAAAATAGGTATGCATGGGAGATTTTATGTTGCGCAATTGCGTTCTGCAATGTTTTTACGATATGTTGTTGGCCGATGACCGTGTCGAAAGAGTTGGGTCGATAGGTTCTATAGAGTGCTTTATATGCCATGGACGCGACCCCCTTCTGGTTTCTTTATTATACCAAAATCCACCTGTTAAGGATAGTCCAAGTTGGTTCGTAAGTCTTCCTTGGGTTATTTCGTTTCCCGTTTTTTAGTAAAGAATTCTTTTAATATTTCCGTACACTCATCTTCCAGGATTCCTCCGAAAACGACGGGATGATGATTGAATGCTTTGATGGTCGAAAAGTCCGCGGTCGTGCCGAAACACCCTCCTTTTGGGTCGAAAGATCCGAAAACCACCGTTTTAATGCGTGATTGGATGATTGCGCCTGCACACATCGGACATGGTTCTAAGGTTACGTAGAGCGTACAATCTTCCAGATGCCACGAATTCAGTGTGCGGCAGGCTTCTTCGATCGCCAAAATCTCCGCATGGGCTGTCGCAATCTGTCTTGTTTGACGCAAATTGTGGGCTCGCGCAAGAACTTGCCCGTCTTTGACGATTACGCACCCAATCGGCACTTCATCGATCAACCGAGCTTTTTTTGCTTCTTCAAGTGCTTCCAACATGAATTTCGCATGCATTTTCGTTACCTCGTTTAGAAAAAAGGCCACCGCACATGAAAGAGCCTCTTAAGGCTGCTGTCTTCCGACCCTGACCTGGTTCGTAGGATTCCATTGCGGTGGCATGAGTATTATACAAGATTGAAACTTGAATTGCTACCGGTTTTTACGTTTGTACGGCTTAAAAATCACATTCAATTCAATACAAACGATCAATACGTCGTTCTTGAGGGTAGATAAAACTTACTATTATTTGACGATTTTCTTAAAGGCTTCAGTTTGGGATTTGATCCCGATTTCTGCCGCAAACCGTTCGATACTGGAAGCTCCGAAAAATCCATCCACACCTTTTGTATGCGAAATGATGTAGGCCGCATCTTCCGGTTCCGCGATCGGACCACCATGTGCGATAACCAAGATATCCGGATTAACCGATCTTCCCGCTTTGATGATTTCTTCGATTTTCACAACACAATCCGGCAACGTCAATGCGGTTTTCGCACCGATCGAGCCTTTTGTCGTCAATCCCATATGGGCGACCAAGATATCCGCTCCCGCCTCTGCCATATCCTTTGCCTGTTGCGGATCAAATACGTAAGGAGTTGTTAAAAGGTCCAACTCATGGGCTGTGCGGATCATTTCGACCTCTAGTTTATATCCCATACCCGTTTCTTCTAGATTCTGGCGGAAGACCCCGTCGATCAAGCCGACTGTCGGGAAGTTTTGAACACCGCTAAAACCCATTTCTTTGAGTTGTTTTAAGAAAACCGGCATAATCCGGAATGGATCTGTCCCACAGACACCTGCTAAGACCGGTGTATGTTCAACAACCGGGAGCACTTCCGCCGCCATTTCAACGACGATCGCATTCGCATCCCCATAAGCCATCAATCCCGCCAACGATCCTCGTCCTGCCATACGGTAACGGCCTGAATTGTAGATGATAAGCATGTCTGCGCCGCCTTTTTCACTGCTTTTAGCCGTGATTCCGGTTCCTGCGCCAACCCCAAGGAGAATTTTCCCTTCAGCGATTTGTTTACGATACCCTTCCATGATTTCTTTTCTGGTTTGATTGTTCATATTCGTTCTCCTTTCTTAGCGGCTCGCTTTTTTAGCTTCGATCAGATCAATTAGATTTTGCGCCGCTTTCTCCGCGAATTCTTTGTCATTAATATGCATATCATATTCTTCGATTTTTACGACCTCGGGATTGATTTCGTTTCGCAAAGTAGAGAATAACGCGATATCTTCTTCTTTACCATAGAAAGCTTGTCCTTCCGCATCAATCATCGAAACACCTTTCAACGGGAACATCAAAATCGTGCTCCCCTTTGCCATATTGAGTTTTTCAGCGATGCGATGTCCGATTTCCTTGTTTTCTTCGACTGTAGTCCGCATTAACGTGACGGTCGGATTGTGTTTATAGATATTTCGTCCTTCAAATTTCGATGGTACGGTTTCGATCGGTCCGAAATTGCACATATCCAATGCGCCGACCGATACTACTTGAGGGACACCGAGTTTCCCTGCAGCCTCCAATCGATTCGGACCGGCTGTCAACACACCGCCTACGACTTCATCTGCCCACTCGGTAGTTGTAATGTCGAGGACTCCTTCGATAAATCCAGCTCTAACTAAGTCTTCCATGGATCTTCCACCAGTTCCGGTGGCATGGAAAATCAAAACTTCATATCCGCGGGCTTCAAGATATTCCCGTGCGAAGTTGACGCATGGCGTTGTAACCCCAAACATCGTCGCGGCGATCAATGGCTTCTTCTCTATAACGGTTTTGTTTTCATAACTGACCATCCCCGCGATCGCGAACGCCGCATTGGTGAAGATCTTGGTTGAAATCGAGTTTAATCCGGCAACATCGACGACCGAAGGCATCATTATGATGTCGCTTGTGCCAACATATTGGGACGTATTTCCCGAAGCGACGGTTGAAACCATCAATTTCGGTACGCCGATCGGTAAAGCCCGCATCGCAGGTGTCGCGATCGAGGTCCCTCCCGATCCACCGAACGCTAAAATTCCATCGAATTTTCCTTGGCGGTATAACTGTGGAATCAGTTTCTCCATTCCTTTCGATAGAACTTCCGTCGCCCATGCTCTGTCTCGTTTTGCGACGACTTCATTGATATCGACACCAACGGCTTTCGCCACATCCACATTGGATACATCCGGAGGAAACATCGGTTCGAACACGCCCATGTGGATTGTAAGTACTTTTACCCCCAAATCCTCCAAAATCTTCTTCACATATGCATATTCCACTCCTTTTGAATCAAATGTCCCGACTAGCGCTACTGTTTTCATCCACTTTCCTTTCTTCAATGGCCTTTTCTCGGCTTTTTGAGATAATGATGATTCAAACAGATTCTCTATATTTAATGTACTGTTTTTGCGGATGAAAGTATATGCTTCCTTTGGCTTTTTTAGTCAAATCAACTGAACGATTTCTTTAGAAGTTGATTTAACTCAATTATAAATTGACTTCTTTGAGTTTAGATTCTTTAATCGTACTAAAAAACTCATGTTTCCATGAGTTTTCTGTAATGTTCCACGTGGAACGTTATTTCTTTTCGATTCTTTCTTTGTTTCCCATGTATGGACGAAGCGGCGCCGGAATAAGAACGCTACCGTCCTTTTGAAGGTTGTTTTCCAAGAATGCGATCAGCATACGCGGCGGTGCTACGACCGTATTGTTTAATGTATGTGCGAAGTATTTGCCATCCTTACCATTGACCCGGATTCCTAGACGACGTGATTGGGCATCCGTAAGGTTCGAACATGATCCGACCTCAAAATATTTCTGCTGGCGGGGGCTCCATGCTTCAACATCAACGGATTTACTCTTCAAATCCGCCAAATCGCCCGAACAACACTCCAAAACGCGAACCGGGATATCAAGTGAACGGAAGAAGTCGACCGAATTCTTATAAAGCTGTTCGAACCAGTATTTACTTTCTTCCGGCTTACATACGACGATCATTTCCTGTTTTTCGAATTGATGGATGCGATATACGCCTCTTTCTTCGATACCATGCGCTCCGACTTCCTTACGGAAGCACGGTGAATAACTCGTCAATGTTTGAGGGAGAGTGTTTTCATCCAAAATCGTATCGATAAACTTACCGATCATCGAATGTTCGCTGGTTCCAATCAAATAGAGATCTTCGCCTTCGATTTTATACATCATATTTTCCATTTCGGTAAAGCTCATGACCCCGGTCACGACTTCGCTGCGAATCATAAACGGCGGAATACAGTACGTAAATCCACGGTCGATCATGAAATCGCGGGCATAACTCAGAATTGCGGAGTGTAATCGCGCGACATCTCCCATTAAGAAGTAAAATCCATTCCCGGATGTCTTACGGGCGCTTTCAAGATCGACGCCATTAAGCGACTCCATAATGTCAATGTGATACGGGATTTCAAAATCCGGCACGAAAGCCTCGCCAACATGGTATTGTTCAACGTTTTCCGCATCATTCTTACCCAAGGGTACGGTTTCATCGATAATATTCGGTAAAACAAGCATGATTTTACGGATTTCTTCCTGTAAAGGTTCTTCACGCACCTCGGTCTCGACCAATTCTTTCGCCATTTCAGCGACTTTGGCTTTGACTTCCTCAGCTTCTTCGCGTTTCCCTTGGCTCATTAGGATACCGATCTGCTTACTTAAACTATTACGCAGACCTCGAAGTTCATCCGCTCTTGTTTTTGTGCGTCGAAATTCAGCGTCCAACTCCAAAACCTTGTCGACAAGGGGTAACTTTGCGTCTTGGAATTTTTTCTTGATGTTTTCCTTTACCAAATCCGGATTTTTGCGTACTAGATTGATATCCAACATTTCATTTTCCTCCTTTTGAAATAAAAAAGGCATCACCCTAAGGGACGATACCTCGTGTTGCCACCCTTTTTGGAATGTTCCACGTGAAACATACCCTCTCAAACCTGATAACGGTCGGTACCGGAAAGTTTTACTTTCACTCCGGGGTGGATTTTCGATCCGTCCGTCGCGATTCTCACCGACCATCGCGTCTCTGGAACCTTTCGGATCGTACTTTTCCCCATCATCGTTCTACGCATATTTTATCGACTGGGTCATCGAATGTCAATCGAAACCGATTCTGTCAATAAAAGCAAACCAGATTAAAACAACATTTCTTTTACTTACTGTGAAAGTATTCTACTAAAACTGATTCGTCTACGAAAAGCTTCATCAAACTAGAGAATTTGCTACGAGATTGTTAAAAAATCGATGTTTTTAAACGATAAGTGATGTAAAATAGTCATGTTGACGAGGTATCTATGAAAAAGAACGAAAACTACGGTCCTCTTTGGATCGTTCTCGGAGCTGTGTTTTGGAGTTTTGGCGGAGTGTGCGTAAAACTTATCCCTTGGTCGGGGTTGACCATTTCCTCGTTGCGCGGCATCATTGCGGCGATCGTCATCGGTCTTTACCGAAAGTCCTTCCGTTTCACGTTGACAAAATCGACGTTGGCGGCGGCCGTGAGTCTAAATCTCACCACGATCTTATTCATGATGGCCAATAAGTTGACGACTTCCGCGAATGCGA
Organism: uncultured Erysipelotrichaceae bacterium; assembly: GCA_942492825.1. GTDB lineage: Bacteria > Bacillota_I > Bacilli_A > Erysipelotrichales > Erysipelotrichaceae > GWE2-51-13. The sequence goes on from OW818635.1 coordinate 1,496,138, forward strand.
TTGTCTTACAATACACTTCACCGATCTTCATCATTCTTTTATCGGCGATCTTTTTACGAGAAAAGCCGAAGAAACGTGATTTGATGGCTGTCGTCGGGACATTATTTGGTGTTTCCTTGTTCTTTTTGGACCAAATCAAGGGCGGAAACACTGCTGGTGATATCTTAGCCATACTTTCAGGACTGGCATTCGCATGTGTCTTCTTTTCTTACAAATTACCTGGCGCAAATCCCTTGGATGCTACGTTCTTGGGCAATGTCATGAGTTTGTTTTTACTTCCGTTCGTATTTACGGATAAACAACTCTTCGCTAACGGAGCGTTTCCGTGGTTGGTCATACTCTTCATGGGTGTCGTTCAACTTGGATTCGGCTATATATTCTTCACCAAAGGCATCACCCACACTTCCGCTACAACCGGCAACATTCTTGCGACCATCGAACCGATCCTAAATCCTATCTGGGTCTTTCTCGTCATTGGGGAAGCACCCAAACCCCTCTCTTTGATCGGAGGAGCGATCGTGCTTGTGACCGTCTTAATCTACAACTTGATTCTTACACGTCAAAACTATCAAAATAGACAGAGTAAAGGAGAAACCTATGCTTGAACTGATTTCCATCGAAGAATCGACACTAGCGGAAGTTGCTGAATACAAAGAAGAGTTCGTCTTAAACCATGAGATTATTCATGGTGGTGCCGGATTGGATCTCTATGATGATCTTACGCAATGGCTCGCGGCACTCAATGATATCGCGCACCCCGAGACCTTACGTCCCAATCGTGTCACTGCCAGTACCTATCTGGCACGTCGAAAAGAGGATGGTAGGATCGTGGGAATTATCGACATCCGCCATTATCTTAATAATTACCTGTTACTCTACGGAGGCCATATCGGTTACAGTATCCGGAAATCGGAGCGTAGAAAAGGTTACGCCAAAGAAATGCTGGGTTTAGCACTTAAAAAGTGCGAATCATTACGAATTGATAAGGTTTTGATTACGTGCGACAAAGAAAACCCCGCATCCGCAAAGACGATCCTCGCGAATGGCGGCGTATTGGAAAACGAAATCATGCATGAAGACAAATTGATGCAACGTTACTGGATCCAACTAAAAACAGAGAACATTTAGGTGTTCTCTGTTTTTGTATTAGGATTCAGCATTTATCTATTATTATTCTAAGATAGCTTCAATTTCAGTCTCTTCGACGATTTCATCATTGTTTTCGTCGGATTCCAACAACAAATCATCGACGGTCTCTTCAAGTCCTTCCGCAATCTCTTCTTCGGGATCTTGCGTTACTGATTCTTCGTCACGTTGAACGACCGCCGCCATGGATACTCCATTGTTTTCGTCGACGGTGATCAATTTCACACCTTGCGTATTTCTACCGTACACACCAACTTTTTCAAGGTTGATTCGGATAATGATGCCTTCATCCGTAACAATTAAGAGATCTTCGTCCCCGTTAACTGCCTTAACAGCGACCAACGGTCCGTTCTTATCGGTGATTTGAATCGTTTTGACACCTTTTGCCCCACGGCTGGTGAGACGATATTCTTCCAAGGCCGATTTCTTTCCATAGCCTTTCTGCGTTACCGCAAGGATATAGGAACCTTCCTTATCGGTTGCCATGCCGACAACATAACTTCCGTCCACGTTGAACCCACGGACACCGGAAGCGTTACGTCCCATCGGACGTACATCTTTTTCGTTGAATCGAACTGCTTTTCCGTTCGCTCCCGCGATGATGATCTCGTCATCCCCTCCGGTCGCTTTAACCGCAACAAGTTCGTCGTCTTCACGCAAACTGATCGCGATCTTCCCGGATTGTCGGATCGACTCGAACTCATCCCGATGGACGCGTTTGACGACACCGGTCTTCGTTACGAAGAACAGGTATGAACCCGTATCTTCAGGTTTCAAGGCAACCATCGCTTTAACCTTCTCGTTTTTGTCCAAGTTGATCAAATTGACGATCGGCAACCCTTTCGCTGTCCGGCTCGCTTGCGGGATACGATATCCCTTCATGCGATATACTTTACCTAAGTTGGTGAACACCAACAGATGGTCATGCGAACTCATGGTCAAGAATTGATCGACCACGTCGTCCTGATTGACGCCCATTCCTTTTATACCCTTACCGCCGCGGTTTTGCGTGGTATAGGTATCGACGGTGGTACGTTTGACATACCCGTTAACGGTCATCGTGATGACCACGTCTTCAACCGGGATCAAATCTTCGTCTTCCATATCCAAATCCGCGTCGATGATTTCCGTACGACGCAGATCGGAGAATCTTTCTCTTACTTCGATCAAATCGTTCTTGATAATCGTCAATATTCGGCTGTGATTACTTAAAATATCCATTAAATCGACGATAAGAACCAATAACTCTTGATACTCGTCTTCGATTTTTTGACGTTCCAACCCTGTCAAACGACGTAAACGCATTTCCAGAATCGACTTCGCTTGGATTTCGGTCAACCCGAAACGTTCCATCAAATTCACTTGCGCTGCGCTATCGTTCTCACTGGAACGGATCACATGGATGATTTCATCGATATGATCCAACGCGATCCGTAATCCCTCCAAAATATGGGCACGGTCTTTCGCCTTCGCTAATTCGTATTTCGTCCGTCGAACCGTGACTTCGACTTGATGATCGATGTAGTGTTGAAGAACGGCGATGATTCCAAGTTGCTTCGGAGCTCCGTTGACCAAAGCCAACGTATTCACCCCAAACGTCGTCTGAAGCGATGTCATCCGATAGAGTTGATTTAAGATCACTTCCGCCTGAACGTCGCGGCGTAGCTCGATGACGACCCGGATCCCTTCGCGATTGGATTCATCACGAAGGTCGGTAATTCCTTCAATCGCTTTGTCTCGAACCAATTGGGCAATCCGTTCGACCATGACCGCCTTGTTGACCATAAACGGGATTTCCGTCACGATCAGTTGTTTTTTACCGTTAGGAAGCTCGTCGATATCGACTTTACTACGTACGACCAACGATCCACGACCCGTCTCATACGCTTGTTTGATGCCCGAACGACCTAAAAGATATCCTCCGGTCGGAAAATCCGGTCCGAAAATGTAGTTTTCCATCAACTCGATCACTGTGATCTCAGGATTCTCCATGACCGCGATGGTCGCGTCGATAGTTTCGCCTAAATTATGCGGCGGAATATTGGTAGCCATCCCGACCGCGATCCCTGTCGTCCCGTTTACGAGAAGATTCGGGAAACGCGCCGGCATAACGACCGGTTCTTTTTCCTCACCGTCATAGTTATCGATGAAATCGATGGTGTCTTTATTGATATCGCGTATGAGTTCCATCGCGATTTTCGACATTCTGGCTTCGGTATACCGCATCGCCGCGGCGCTGTCACCGTCGATCGAACCGAAGTTCCCATGACCCTCCACAAGCATGTAGCGATAGGAGAATTCCTGGGCCATACGAACCATCGTTTCATACACCGCCACATCTCCGTGGGGATGGTATTTACCGATGACTTCGCCGACGATACGCGCGGACTTCTTAAACGGTTTATCCGCGACGATCCCAAGATCATTCATCGCATACAAAATACGGCGATGAACAGGTTTTAACCCATCTCGGACATCCGGTAAGGCACGCGACACGATAACGCTCATGGAATAATCCAAAAACGACGTCTTCATCTCGGAGGTGATATTGATATGCCGAATTTTATCGAATGTGTTGTTTTCTTCCATATCGGTTCCTCCTTAAATATCCAAATTCTTAACGAAATGCGCGTTTTCGACGATGAAGTTACGACGGGGTTCGACTTCGTCCCCCATCAACATATCAAACACTTGATCCGCTTCCATCGCATTCTCGACATCGACTTTAATCAACGTACGGACTTCCGGATCCATCGTCGTTTCCCATAACTGTTCAGGATTCATTTCCCCTAAACCTTTGTATCGCTGGATGTTATAACGGTCGCCCAACTCCTTCTTGATGAGTTCCAATTGATCATCGCTGTACGCATAACGTACCACGTTGCCTTTTTGGACTTTATAAAGCGGAGGTTGTGCGATGTAAATGTAGCCTTCTTCGATCAACGTCTTTAAGAAACGATAAAAGAACGTCAAAAGCAAGGTACGGATATGCGCTCCGTCGACGTCGGCGTCGGTCATGATGATGATTTTATGATAACGCAGCTTATCGACATCCAATTCATCGCCAATCCCGCAACCGAACGCCGTCAACATCGACCGAATTTCGTTATTATCGAAGATTTTATGCAATCTCGCCTTTTCGACGTTGATGACTTTCCCGCGCAACGGCAGAATCGCCTGGAATTCACGGCTGCGTCCCATTTTTGCGGAACCGCCGGCCGAATCACCTTCGACCAGATAGATTTCGCTCAAACGTGGATCGCGACATGCACAGTCCGCAAGTTTCCCAGGCAGACTTGAAACTTCCAGAACCCCTTTGCGACGCGTCAATTCTCTCGCCTTCTTCGCCGCCATACGCGCCTTGGAAGCGATAATCGCTTTTTCGCAGATAATCTTCGCTTCGGTCGGGTTTTCAAGCAAGAAACGCTCCAATTGGTCGGAGAACACGGATGAAACGATCTTACGCACTTCCCCGTTGCCAAGTTTGGTCTTGGTTTGTCCCTCGTATTGCGGATCGGGATGTTTCACGGAAACGATCGCCGTCAACCCTTCCCGAACGTCTTCACCCAAAAGGGCTTCTTCATCCTTTTTCATCAATCCCGCGTCTTTAGCGTAATTATTGATGACACGTGTCAACGCCATACGGAAACCCTCCTCGTGGGTACCGCCTTCATGCGTATCGATGTTATTACAGAAAGAATAAATGTTCGGTACGTAGCCGTCATTGTATTGCATGGCGACTTCGACCTGAATTCCGTCTTCTTCCCCTTCAACATACACTGGTTCGGTGTGGATCGGAGCTTTGTTTTTATTGAGGAACTTAACATATTCGTTGATTCCCCCACGATAGAGGTAAGTCAACGTTTGATTATTTTCGACGCGTTCGTCCGTAAAGACGATCGTGATGCCTTTGTTTAAAAAAGCCAACTGTTGGAGACGATCACGCAAGGTATCATGATCATATTCCAATGTTTCCTTGAAAATCGTCGGATCCGCCTTAAACTTCACGACCGAACCATGACGCTCGGTGTCTCCGATGATTTTCAGATCCGCAACGGCACTTCCACCGTTCTCAAAACGCATGTAATGAAGTTTTCCGTCAAGATGGATATAGACTTCCAACCACTCCGAAAGAGCGTTTACGACCGACGCTCCGACGCCATGCAGCCCACCGGAAACCTTATAGGCACCTCCGCCGAACTTACCGCCGGCATGAAGCACGGTAAAAATCGTTTCGACCGAAGACTTCCCGGTTTTCTCGTGGATCCCAACCGGCATCCCACGACCATTGTCTTCAACCGTAACGATATTTTCCTTATCGACATGCACCGTAATGCGATCCGCCCACCCGGCCAACGCTTCGTCGATCGCATTGTCGACGATTTCCCAGACCAAATGATGCAACCCACGCAAAGATGTCGTCCCGATATACATTCCAGGGCGTTTACGAACCGCCTCTAATCCTTCCAAGACCTGAATGTCATCGGCAGTATAGGAATGTTCCACATGCTCATGTTCGTTCATGTCATATCCTCCTCTCGGAAATTCTTCCGCTTTCAACTTCATAGACAACCGCTTTATTCCGAACCCATTCCTTGACGTCTTCCAAATCGGTCGTCGTAATCAAGGTCTGAAGTTGTGGATCCAAACTGGAAAACAACGCTTTACGACGCTCCGCGTCCAATTCGCTCAGCACATCATCCAAAAGCAAGATCGGTTTGCGTTTCGTCCGTTTCTCGATCATCTCGATCAGAGAACACTTTATCGCTAAAACCATCACTCGTTTCTGTCCCTGCGAAGCGTAATTCTCAACCGGAACCCCTTCAATCAAAAATTCGATATCGTCACGGTGGATCCCGACATGGGTTTGACGTAACATCACGTCACGTTCCATGCTTTTCTCAAACTTTTCCGTCAATTTACGTTCAAGTTCTTCGATTCCCTCGACCGGAGCTTTATAATTGGCACTCACTTTCACATCCGAAGCTGAAATCTTCGCAAAGTACGTCTGTAAGTTCTCATTGACATCCTCGATAAACCGATGTCGAAGTTTAATCAGTCCGATCTGCGCATCGATGCATTGTTTCGTCAACACGGACAAATACTCGCCATCGATACTCTTCTCTTTCAAATACGCATTTCTTTCCTTCAATACCTTTTGATAGCGGTTCAATTCAAGCAGATAGACACTCGAGATCTTTCCCATCTCGACATCCATCATTTTTCGCCGTTCACGTGGCGTAGCTTCGAAAAGTTCCATATCGCTGGGCGAAAATAGCACAGCATTCAATTTTCCGATAAATTCGCTTGTCCGCTTCAACGGCTGGTTCTGAAAAGTCAACGTTTTCCCTTCGGAATGCAATATCGCACCCAACAAAAAACGAGTCCCTTCTTCTTCGACCTGAACCCCGATCGATGCGGATGACTCTCCGCGGCGAATGCACTGGGATTCCTCGTAAACCCGATGGGATCGTGTCGTCGACAATAAGTAAACAGCTTCCAAAAGATTGGTTTTACCTTGTGCGTTTTTCCCGACGAAGAGCGTTACCCCTTCATTGAAATGGACGGTACAAGAAGTATAGTTACGGAAGTTGCGCAGCGTCAGCGAAGTGATTCTCATTTTTCAATGAGATAGGTCTTCCCTTCGATTTTTACAGAATCGCCCGGATAGAGTTTTCTTCCTCTCCGGTCTTCTTTTTCGTCGTTGACGAAGATCTTCAAGGTCTTTACGGCAATCTTCGCCTGACCCCCCGAATCGATCCAATCGGTCATCTTAAGAAACTGTCCGAGGGTAATGAATTCGGTTGTGATTTTGACCATTTCGCCGCCCTTCCTTTCCATTCCTATCCCCTATATTTTAACACAAAAATGCCCCTTTTAGTAGGGGCATTATCTTGCGTCAAATCAGCCTAGGAATACGTTCTGACCGGTAAAATCAACTGCAAGATTGAATCGTCGTCGACATTGCGGATCACGAACGGTTTCATCTCTCCGCTGAACTCGATTTTGACAACCGAACCCGCCAAAACACGGATTGCATCGAAGACATATCTTCCGCTAAACGAGATTTCCAACGGTTTTCCGTTGTATTGGATCACATCGAGTTTCTCCATCGAAGATCCAACTTCCTGCGATTTGCTGGAAATGATGACTTCGCCGGAACTTGCACTGAGTTTGATGATTGAAATACCTTCGCTCTTGATAAAGCTGGCACGATCGATCGCATTCAGCATATCACGAGCATCCAAGGTCAAATCATAGAGGAATTCGGTCGGGATCAATCTTCCGGTTTCCGGATACAAGCCATCGATCAAGCGGGTTTGAATGACGGTCGAATCAATCCAGAACTGCGCTTTCTTGTCGGACACGCAAACAAGAATCTTCGATTCACGTTCGATCGTCTTGGCGACTTCACCAAGACTCTTGGCAGGAATGGTGATGTTGAAATGGGATTCTTGGTTTAATACGACGGTCTTTTTCGCCAAACGATAGCTGTCGGTTGCTACACATTCCAATTTCGAACCATCACATTTGAAGTTGACACCGGTCAATACCGGGCGGGTTTCTTTGTCACTGGTCGCAAAACCGGTCTGCGTGATGATTTTCAATAATACATCCGCATCGATTTCGAATTGTTTCGAAGGTTTCGTGAAATCGATACTCGGATATTCGGTGGCTTTCATGCCGTTGATGTTGAATTCGGCTGAATGACCACTGATTTTTGTCAGCAGTCCGTCAACGACTTCGACTTCGATTTCGTCCGCATCGATTTTCCGTACGATTTCGAGGATATACTTGGCTTCAATGACAATGGATCCAATTTCACGGATATCCATGACGAAGTCATTCCCTTCTTTCTTCAGGACGCGTTGGATGGAAATGTCCGAATCGCTGCCGGTCAAGTAGATTTCATTCTCTTTGACGTCGATCTTGATGCCTGTCAACCAGGGTAACGGCGAGTTCGCTGCGATCGCACGAGAGACTGCCGCTAATGCTCCATAGAAGACGCGTTTTGAAATTCTGAAATTCATACCGGTTTCCTCCTTTTATATTATCCTGAAGATAATAATTATTAAGACTGTTCAAAGTGTGGAAAAATGTTCGAAAACCCTTTATTTACAATCTTATTTTAACACTTTAGCCTGTGGAATAAAAGTGTAAAGATGTGGACAAAAATCAAGTTTAAACCGATAGTTGCCGCTCAATCTCGAGAATCGCTTGTTTGAAATTGACATCCTTCTTGATATTGTCTTCAACTTTCATGCAGGCATTCATAACCGTGGAGTGATCGCGCTTCCCAAATTCCTCGCCAATTCGGATGAATGGGAGGTCCAATGTCTTGCGACATAAGTACATTGCGATATGTCGCGCATTGGCGATATTCTTCGTCCGGCTCTTGGAAATCAATTGTTGCCTCGTCAATCCATAATAATCGGCGACGATGCGCTTGATTTTATTCGCATTGAGTTCATTCTTATCGACACTACTGTTTCCCTTGAATGCACCAAGAGCTGTTTTGAAGTCAATTCGCTCGTTATTTCCGAAGTTGATGGAATAGAAAATCAATCGGTTAAGTGCCCCTTCAAGTTTTCGAACGTCTTTTGAGAAGTTTGTCGCGATATAGTTTAAGACCTCATCGTCGATCATACCGGCATCCATGCTTTGATTTTCGAGTTTAAAGCGTAAAATTGCGAGAGAAGTCTCAAATTCAGGAGAATCGATTCCGACCGATAGACCGGATTGGAAACGACTGACCATACGCTCTTCAAGACCTTTGATTTCAGAAGGATCACGGTCGCTGGTTAGGACGATCTGCTTGCGGTTATTGACCAACTCATTGAAAATATGGAAGAAAATTTCGTGTGATTTCTCTTTTCCGGCCAAGAATTGAATATCATCTACCAAAAGCACATCCAATTCATTCATCGAAGCCTTATATTCTTCAATCGAATTGTTTTTAATGGAATTTACGACACGACTGACAAAATCACTACTGGAAGTATAATAGACACGTTTTGTCGGATCGTTTTTTTGGATATAATTACCGATAGCGTTCAGCAAATGTGTCTTACCCAATCCGGAATTTCCGAAAATGAATAATGGCGTATAGAATTTTCCCGGATTGTAGGCACAAGCCAAGGCTGCGGAGTGGACTTCTTTATTTGAGGGACCGACGACGAAATTATCGAAGGTATAGAAGGGAAGAACCGTATTACGTTCGATTGGATCAACAGATTTATCAGATAATGTCGCTACGTTCGCTTCAGGCTTCTTAAAATCGCCCTGCATTAAAACTTCACATCCGACCGAACGATTCAATACTTTGCCCAGAGATTGACTGATTAATTCAAGGCGTTGGGAAAGAACCATTTTTTGAAGATTGGTCGGTACGACGATTATTGCTTTATCCGCATTTAAATCGACGAGTTTCGAATCGTCGAAGTATGTATCATATATGATTTTTCCGATACTCTCATGATCCTTGATGATGCTTTTCGTCTTGGACCATATATCAGTAAATAAGAACTCGACTCCAGTCATGAACATAACCCCTTTGTGTAGGTTCATTCTAAGCGACTTTGATTGAATTTTCCACAACAAAAATAGTTCCCACATTGTTTCCCACAAGCAGACTCTCCAAAAAGCCCTTTAATATAAGTCCTTTTGAAAGTTATCCACAATTCTCCACAAGTTTGAAAAGTTGGATTCTAGTGGAAAAAGTATCCACAAATTCAAAAATGTGGAATACTGTGGAAAACGGAAGCGAATCCACCAAGTTTTCCATAGTGATAAACATTCTCAATAGTCGATATTTTCAGTGTTTTTCATACTTTTCCACACAATACGCTTCATTGTGGGTAAGACATCTGAAAATCAGTGGGGAAATGACGAAGTTGTCCACAATGAAGCTATGTGGATAACTTACATGAAAGCATGGGTTCATCAACATTCTTATCTACGCAACATTCTCCAATAATCGTGATGAGAAACATCGTCAAAATTGATCAAAATCCACCGTAAAGTGTGAATATTCGTACTACCTTAAGTATTTTTCCGTTTACGTTGACTTTGAACTATGGATTATGTATAATCTAAAGGCAATTGCTCAACATTGTAACAACATAGAACTGGAGGTGGCTCTTGTGAAAAGAACATATCAACCGAGCAAAAGAAAACACCAAAAGGTCCACGGTTTCAGAGCCCGAATGAAAACGGTCGGAGGACGCAAAGTCTTGGCCCGTCGTCGTGCTAGAGGCAGGAAGGTCTTGTCGGCGTAAAGCTACCTTAGGGTGGCTTTTTTTATCAAAAGGGAAAAATGAAAAAAATCTATCGCGTAAAAAAGAATGAAGACTTCCAGAAAATCCTCGCCCGCAGGAAATTCTTCACTTGTCCTTCTTTCGCCGTTTACGTGAAAGAAAGAGGATCTGGCAGTGAAAACGCGCGGATCGGAATTTCGGTTTCGAAAAAACTCGGGAATGCGGTCGTTCGCAACAAAATTAAGCGTCAAGTGCGCATGATGTGTCAGGAAATTTTCTCGTTTTCTGAAAAATATGACACGATTATCTTGGTTCGGCAGGGATTTATGAAGTTGGAATTCCACTCCAATAAAAAAGAGTTGGAAAACCTGGTCAAAAAAGTTAAAATATAGTGTACCTCGTAACACGTAAGGAGATTCGAATGAAAAATCTTAAAAGTAAAAAATTCCTGAGATACATGCCGCTGCTTTTGGTGCTGTTAAGCGGATGTACCCGGATTACGGACAGCAAGGGGCATTTGATCGAAGAGTTCTTGATCAAGTTATCGACGCCCTTTAGCACCGTGTTGAGTGAAAGCTGGTTCTCGGCGTTCTTGGTTTATCCCTTGGCGCAGGTCATCAACTTCATCTCGCAGTATGCCAACGTCGTCTTCGCGATCATCATCGTCACGATCGGAATCAAATTGCTGACCTTGACCTTCACGATCAAATCCACGGTCGCTTCGCAGAAAATGCAGATCGTCCAACCTGAAATGAAACGCATCCAGGATAAGTATGCCGGCAAGACCGACGACCGTTCCAAAATGATGATGGGTCAGGAAATGAACGAGTTGTATAAGAAACACAGTATCAATCCGTTCGGAACGATTTTGATTACGTTCATCCAATTGCCGATCATCTTCGCGATGTATCAAGCGGTTCAACGTTCGGAAGCCGTTCAGTTGGGTAAGATTTTCGGACAAAGCCTCCAGAACACGCCGTTCTATGGTTTCAATAACTTTATGAACGGTGGTTATGTTTATGTCGTCATTTTCATTTTGATGGCTGTATTCCAATTCCTCTCGATGAAAATGCCGCAATGGATGGCTGCGCGTACTCTAAAGAACAATAAGCCGATCCATCATCCGGGCGATAAAGAGAAGAAAGGCAACTCGATGAATACCGTCATGTATTCGTCGCTTGTCATGATTTTGTTCTTATCCATCAACTGGCCGACCGCGATGTCCCTTTATTGGTTGATTTCCGCCGTCGCTCAAGTCGCTCAGACCTTGTTCATCCAAAAATACTATATCGATAAACCCGAAGGGAAGAAAGCGGTATGAAAAAGTATTCCGGTAAGAATCTTGACGACGTTCTCAGTAACGTCGCGCGTGAAAAAGGTGTCAACGTCGAAGACCTGACGTATTTCGTAACGGAAGAGAAAGCCGGATTTCTAGGATTCGGTTCATCGGTAACCGCGGAAGTTTACGCGTTAAGCGATGTTCGTGAATTCCTAAAAGATTACTTAGTTCGTTTCTTTACCACGTTGGAGATTGAAGTTGAAGTCGATGTCCAACAGGAGAAAGATACGTTCCAGATTATGTTGAACGCGGAAAACAACGCGATTTTGATCGGTAAGAACGGTCAGACGCTGACCGCGATGAATACCGTTGTCCGTTCGGCCGTCAACTCGGCGTTCCGTCGTCGCTTCAACGTATTGATCGACATCAACAACTATAAGGTCGACCGCTACGATAAAGTTAAAATGATCGCTGCGCGGGTCGCACGTACGGTTCAACGTACGAAGATCAGTGCGACATTGGATCCGATGCCTAATGACGAACGTAAGGTCGTTCATCAGTATTTGGGCGAAATGAAAAACATTCGTACTGAATCGGAAGGCGAAGGCATCAACCGTCGTTTGCGGATTCACTTCGATCGAAACAAAAACAACGATAAATAGAAAATGCTCTGCGATGATTCGCAGAGCATTTTTTTGATCACTTTAGAAAGTCTTCACGTAAAGGGCTAAAAATATCCAATGCTTTGCCAGGAGTCAAGGCATTGATGCAATGCGGGAGATTCCCAGTAACAAAGATCGAATCGCCGGGATTCATCAGAATCATTTCCCCATCCAAATTGAATTCGAACATACCCTCCAGAACCATGCAGATCTGATCGTGAGGATGTGAATGGGGAACATCCGTATAGGGCTCAAGAAAACTTACTTCGACCGACATGAGTGAAGGTCCATAGGCGAGAATACGACGTGATATGGGTCCTTTTACCGGCAGGGTCGGAACATCGATGTATTTGACGAAAGTTGACATGACAAGACTCCTTTTCATGGCGTCATTATATCGAGAATGGTTGACGAACACAAATGACACAACGATGAAAAACGATTGTTAGATCGAAATGGCAGGTTGGAATCTTTACAAAGAAAATGCAGGATAAATCCACAAAAAATAACAAACTTTAACATGATTTCACACGCATTTCACGATGAAGTAGCATAAATAGAAGTAAGGTCGGATTTAGTGGGTTATGGTCGACAAATGTCGATGAAAACGGTTGCATGACAATTGAAACTCAACCCTGAATCTGTCACGATAGGCTAAGAGAGTCATTTCTCTAGCGCAGACAACCCATGTTAAAAAGGAGGACATAATGAAAAAATTTTTAAATGGTGTTGATAATGTTGTCAATGAAATGCTAGAAGGTCTTGTCAAAGCGAACCCTTCGCTGAGACGCCCAGAAGGATTGGAAGTTATCGTTCGTGCCGACAAAAAAGTCGGTAAAGTCGCGCTTGTTTCGGGCGGCGGTTCCGGACATGAACCTGCACATGCGGGCTTCGTCGGAACAGGTATGTTGGATGGCGCGGTCGCCGGTGCGGTATTCACTTCGCCGACACCTGACCAAGTTTACGGAGCTGTCAAAGAAGTCGCGACCGATGCGGGGGTTCTGTTAGTTATCAAGAACTATACCGGGGACGTCATGAATTTCGACATGGCTGCCGAACTCGCCGATGGTGACGGTATCAAAGTCGCCAAAGTTGTTGTCGCTGATGACGTAGCCGTTGAAAACTCGACCTGGACCGTCGGACAACGCGGGATCGCCGGAACGATTTTCGTTCATAAGATCGCCGGAGCCGCAGCCGAAGCCGGGAAATCGTTGGAAGAAGTTCAAAAAGTCGCGCAGAAAGTTTGCGACAACGTTCATTCGATGGGCGTTTCGTTGACTCCGTGTATCGTTCCAGCCGCCGGCAAACCTTCGTTCGTCTTAGCGGAAAACGAAATGGAAGTCGGTTTAGGGATCCATGGCGAACCGGGTACCCACCGTGCACCGTTAGCCAGTGCTCATGATATCGTCGAACATTTACTTGGTAAGATCCTTGCCAACGGATTTGTCAACGGTGAAGAAGTCGCTGTATTGGTCAATGGTTTAGGCGGAACGCCGTTGATGGAACTCTGTGTTATCAATAACGAAGTTCATGATCAACTCGCTGCCAAAGGCATCAAAATCTACAAGACATTGATGGGCAATTACATGACATCGCTCGAAATGGCCGGCTTCTCCGTTTCCGTCCTCAAATTGGATGCTGAAACGAAAGCTTACCTCGATGCCAAAGCGGTTACCCCGGCATACACAAACTAAGTTAACGTAAATAAAGTTCATAGAACGAGAAAGGTTGGAACATCATGCCGTTGCATTCGAAGCAAATGAAAGAGATCCTGTTGGCGTTGGCCGATTGCTATGATCTAAACAAAGAATATTTGACAGATCTGGATAATAAGATCGGTGACGGCGACCATGGAATCAATCTATCGCGCGGCTACGGAGCAATCCGCGGAAAATTGTTAAGCGCGAGTGAAGACATCGACTTCAACAAGCTGTACAAAACGATTTGCGGAATGACGTTATTGTCGACTGTCGGAGGTGCGTCGGGTCCATTGCTTGGTACTTTCTATATGGAAGCCGCCAAGAAATGCGAACCGGTGTTCGAATTGACTGATGCAAACGTGGTCGAATGCTTCGAAGCCGGTTTGGTCGGGGTTATGAATCGCGGGAAAGCGGTCGTGGGTGAAAAAACCATGGTCGATGCGATGAGCCCCGCAGTTGCTATTCTTAGAGAAAGCGTCGATGCCGGGAAGTCGTTGAAGGAAGCATTCGATTTTGCCAAAGATGTCGCGTTCAATGCGGCTGTTAAAACCGCCGACTATGCCGCGACCAAAGGACGTGCATCCTATTTGGGTGACCGTTCGATTGGGACACAAGATCCCGGGGCGACCTCGACTGCGCTCTTGTTTGAAATCTTCGCGAGTCACCTTGCATGAGTATCGCTTTGTTGGTAGTCTCGCATTCGAAAATGTTGGCGCTCGGGGTTGTTGAACTGGTATCGCAAATGGCCAAAGGTGTTCGCATCGAAGCCGTCGGCGGTATGCAGGACGGAACGCTGGGAACCGACAGTGTCGCGATCAGTGAAGCGATGACCTCGCTTGCCTTGGAAAACGACATCGTCCTGACGTTTATGGATCTCGGATCCGGCGTCATCTCATCGCAGATGGCATTGGATTTGCTGGAAGATGATGTCAAAGAGAAAGTCCGTTTGGTGGATGCTTCGCTTGTCGAAGGTTCATTTGCGGCAGCCGTAATGGCATCCGCCGGAGTGGAACTTGATGAAATCATCCGCCAAGCCGAAAACGCAGGGAAGCGAAACAAATTGTTCGATTAAGAAGGCGTCGGGAAACCGACGTCTTCTTTTCAATTGACTTGGTAATGTGCTTTCAATTGACTTTCACATCGATTGAAGGTAGAGTAAAAATACAAAAGAACTCCTTTAAGGATAGTCCTGTGAGGCTAAGAAGGTCATGGTAATATCGAAACACGATAAAACGAAGATCCTCTATCACAGATAAAGGATTTTTTTGCGAGGAGGTACAATTCATTATGGAGAAAATCATCGTCGATGCGGAAACCATGAAACGGGCGCTGACACGGATTACGTATGAAGTCATCGAACGACACAAGAATCTGGACAATCTGGTATTGGTCGGAATCAAAACACGTGGAATTCCACTCGCAAAACGCATTGCGGAACGGTTTCGTGCGCTTGAAGGAATGGAAATTCCTGTCGGAGAGTTGGATATCCGCTTTTATCGCGACGATATCCGAAGATTGGATGAACCGGTATCGAAGAAGAACGTTCTGCCTTTTGACGTCACCGGTAAACAAGTTCTTTTAGTGGATGATGTTCTTTATACCGGTCGTACGATCCGTGCCGCGATGGATGCGGTGATGGATATCGGTCGTCCTCAAAGTATCGCTTTGGCGGTCTTGGTGGATCGTGGACATCGCGAACTTCCCATTCGTGCCGATTTCGTCGGTAAAAACATCCCGACATCCAAAGATGAAAGCATCAAGGTCGAAATGGTGGAGATCGATGGGGTCGATCGGATTCTGTTGACCAAAGAAGATTAGAAAAAAACGATTCCTTCTAAACTTAGTCAAAACAAAAAATGCCGCGCAACCGGCATTTTTCATTGGAATGATTACTCAACTACTCGGCTAAGGTTCCGACGACGGGAAGGCCACTCAGGACATCTTTGCCATGCGGCGAAGAAAGGATCAGTTCGGTAAGGTCCGTACCGGCGATTGCTCCGTTATGATTGCCTTCGCCCCAACCTTCGCGATTGGTTACGTCATAGACTTTTCCATCGACGGCGATATAGGCTTTGTTTTCACCCATTCCGTCATATTCTGCCAATTCTTCAAGAGTGAAGGTTTGCGTACCGGCGGGTTTTTGGCTACAACCCGACAGACCAATCAGGACAACGAGTAGACTTACAAGAAGGATACGATTAAATTTCATATGGATTTCCTTTCGTCGATTCAAAATAGAACGTGGTTCAGGATGGCAATCAGAAGTAATACCGAGATCGTGCGATGCGCTAAGAACCAGAAACCTTTGCGTTTCTTGTTGATATAGGCGCCGTAAACCCCAAGAGCGAATTGGGTAAGTAATAGCGAGCCTGCAAGGATTCCGGACGTACTCAGATAGACATACGTCGATTGGATGTAGAAGTGAAGACCCAAGGTCAAGAGTGCGGCGGCTCCGAAGTAACGGTGATATCTTACGATTAAGCGCATAAATAGAGTCCAAACGGATTTGAATCGTGGGTATTTTGCGATTTGCTTTCCCCATGTCCTATTAACAAACTTAACTAGATAGTTCGAAATCGCGATACTAAAAAGAATAAGCGTCAGCTTTCCAAGCAGTTCCCCGAAGTCTCCCATAGGTTGATCTCCTTTTGAATCTTTCTAATGTAGAGTATAGTCGAGTCAAGAAAAGATGTCGACGAATATAATCAAGTCAGTGTTCCGGAGCCTCCATTAAACCCATTAAAGACAAGCAGAGATAAATTCGTGTATAATATCTAAGCAAGAAGGTGAAGAAATGAAGATGATCGTCGGATTGGGAAACCCCGGAAAAACATACGAACAAACCCGTCACAATACGGGTTTTCTGGTATTGGATGAAGTATTGAGGAAGGTCGGTGCGCCGACCCTTACACGTAAATTCAAAGCGAAAGTCGCGACCGTCTCGATCGGTGATCAACAAGTCGTATTGATGAAACCCGAGACGTACATGAATAGTTCAGGCGAAGCGGTCGTCGAGGCGGCGCGTTTCTATAAGATCGAACCGCAGGATATACTTGTCATTTACGATGATTTGGATTTACCGGTCGGGAAAGTACGATTACGTGAAAAAGGCAGCGCGGGTGGACAGAACGGTATGAAAAGCATCATTCTCCACCTCCATACCCAAGAATTCCCACGCATTCGCGTCGGGATCGACAAAAATCCGATGATACCGACCGTGGATTACGTATTGGGAAAAGTAGAGAAAGAAAAACGGGATCTACACCAACGTGCCATCAGTCATGCGGCCAACGCGGCGATCGATTTCGTAACGAAGCCGTTTCTCGATGTGATGAACACCTACAATAAGAAGGTGGATTGATGGATCAGATTCTCAACCGATTAACGAACATGGCTTCCGTACGGGCGCTGTCGCAAGGGCAGGGCTCTTTTGCGCATTTGTCGCTTGGTCAAGAAGCCGCACTGTTAGCCGCAACGTATCGCGCGAATCCGCAATCGATCTTCGTCATCAAGTCCAACCTTTATCTCGCCCAGCAATTGTATGCGAAGGTGTCGACGTGGCTCAATGAGGAAGAAGTCGCGCTATTTGCGAGCGAAGAATCCCTTCGTGTCGAGGCAATCGCATCTTCTCCGGAAATCAATGTCCAGAAAATGGAAACCCTGAGTCGCTTAAGTTCCGGGAAACCGATCTTATGCGTAACGCATGTCGGGGCAGCGATCCGTCATTTACCTTCGGCCGATTACTTCAGAGAATCGACCGTTACTCTGGCAGTCAACCAACACATCGCTCCTCAACAACTAGCCGATCAACTTCGAAGGATCGGCTATACGCAAACCAATCGGGTCGATCAACCGTGTTGCTTTGCGATGCGCGGAGGTATCGTGGATGTTTTTCCAATCAATACCGACGTTCCGTTACGAATCGAGTTCTTCGACATCGAAATCGAAAGCCTGCGAAGTTTCGATCTGAGTTCGCAACGATCGATCGGATTGCTTGATTCGATCGAAATCCAACCCGCGACGGATGTTCTCTTGACCGATGTGGAGATCGAACGGATTCGAAGCAAAGTCATGGAAGGATTGGAACGCGAACGGACTCGTCGTTCATTTGAAGAATATGTCATGCTTGAAGAAAAAGTATTGCGTGATGTCGAGTATATCCAAACTCGAACGAAAGAGAATCATCTCTATCGCTATACGGCCTATCTCGAAAAGAATGCGACGGTTTTTGATTATGCGAACGACCCGTTGGTGATCGTTTCACCGATTCAAGAGGTAAAAGACCACTTCCGTCATATCATGGAAGAAACGGTGGACTATCTTCAGGAAAAAAGCCAGGAACAAGAAGCGTTGGCGACCTTTAATGTGTTCCATGATCTTCAATCCGCTTTGGCGATGTATCGCAGGATCGACTTTCAACTCTTCGAGACGCGTGGAAAAGAACTTCGTTTTCCGATGCGGGATGTCCATTTCCCCCAAGAACCGATCGTACAAGCCGTTGCGTTGATCGATATCGAACGAAAAAAGAAACATGTCATCTTGTGTTTGAAAGAGTCCGAAATCAAAACCGTAAGCGATGTATTGATTCAGTCCAAGATTCCGTATTCGATGTTTGAATCACCCTTGGAAGAAGTCGGCTTACAGATCGTCAACCTTGAAAAAGACGAAGGTTTCGAACTGTTAGAACCTCCGGTGTTGGTTTTGACTTCCAACGAACTTTTTCAGCGGCACATCCCGATCGGGCGTTTCGCCAACAAATTCAAAGAGGCCGAAACCTTGGGATCCTATCAAGATCTTCAAGTCGGCGATTATGTCGTTCATCACCAACACGGTGTCGGGAAATACCTGGGCATCATCACTAAGGAAGTCGAGGGAATCCATCGTGATTTCCTGCATGTCCTGTTTCGCAACGACGACCAACTTTTCGTTCCGCTCGAACAATTCCAACTGGTACGTAAGTTCGTATCACGTGACGGCGTGGTTCCCAAACTCAATAAACTGGGATCCAACGAGTGGTCCAAAACCAAAGCCAAGATCCGTGAGAACGTCCGTGAGATCGCCGATCGGTTGATTACGCTTTATGCAACGCGGGAAAAAGATATCGCGTATGCCTTCGGGGAAGATAATGAACTTCAAAAGGAGTTCGAAGACGAGTTCGAATATGAGCTGACGGCTGATCAAAAGCAAGCAATCGAGGAAATCAAGGCGGACATGATGCGCAAGAAACCAATGGATCGGTTACTTTGCGGGGATGTCGGGTTCGGAAAGACCGAAGTCGCCATCCGTGCGGCGTTTAAGGCGATTAGCGAACACAAACAAGTCGCGTTCCTTTGCCCAACGACTGTTTTAGCCCGCCAACATTACCAGACCTTTCTAAAACGTTTCGCCAATTATCCCGTCAATATTCGCGTTCTAAACAGATTCGTGATCGAAAGCGCGGCGAAAGAGACGGTTTATGACGTAAGTCAGGGGAAAGTCGATATCTTGATCGGCACCCATCGAATCTTATCGAAGGATGTGAAGTTCAAAGATCTCGGACTATTGGTCATCGACGAGGAACAACGATTCGGCGTCGAACATAAAGAAAAAATCAAAGAAGTCAAAGAAAGCGTACATGTCCTCAGTTTAAGCGCAACTCCGATCCCGCGTACGCTTCAGATGTCATTGATCGGGGTTCGATCGCTTTCACAGTTGGAAACTCCGCCTCGCAACCGCTTGCCGGTCCAAACGTATGTCATCCATAAAAACAAAGGGGTCATCAAAGAAGTCATTCAACGTGAATTGGCACGTAACGGCCAGGTTTTTTACCTTTTCAATAACGTGTCTCAGATTTTCAGTATCGCCTATCAGATCAAACAGGACATCCCGACCGCCAAAGTCGCGGTCGCTCACGGGCAGATGCATCGCGAAGAGATCGAAGATGTCATGTATCGCTTCACGCAGAATGAATACAACGTTTTGGTGTGCACGACGATCGTGGAAACCGGGATCGACATTCCCAATGCGAATACCATTTTAATCGACCAAGCGGATACATTCGGGTTATCGCAGCTCTACCAAATCAAAGGACGGGTCGGCCGCAGCGATCGGTTGGCTTATGCGTACTTGATGTATTCGCCACGTAAACAACTCTCGGAAATCGCGCAAAAGAGACTTCAATCCATCAAAGAATTCACGGAACTTGGGAGCGGTTATAAGATCGCGATGCGCGACTTGACCATCCGAGGTGCCGGTGAGATGTTGGGGGATATGCAATCGGGGTTCATCGACACGGTCGGCATCGATATGTATATTGAAATGTTGTCTCAGGCGATCGAGGAGAAGCGTTCGGGAATCGCAACATTGGAGAAAGAGATCGAAGTGAAACCGAACTTTCAAGTCGATGCTTACATCCCGCAAAGCTTCGCTCCGCAGGATTTCGAGAAGATCTCACTCTATCAACGAATCGATAAAACGGAGTCCGAGCACGAGTTAAAACGCCTGCAGGATGAGATTACCGACCAATATGGAAAACTACCGCGCTCGGTCGCGCTCTTGTTTGAGAAGAAACGACTTGAAATTTTGATCCATGATCCCCGCGTTCAACAGTTTAAAGAGCGTAAAACCTCGGCCGAACTCACGTTTAGCGTCGATTGGTCGAAGAGTGTCGACGGGGTGAAGTTGTTTAAGATCATCTCCGACCTATCCGCAACCGTAACGTTGCGTTACACGGGAGGATCGATCATCGTAACCTTACCGAGAACCGGCGACTGGCTCACGTTGACCTTGTCCATCCTCGAAAAGACCGCCAACATACAACCCAAGGGAGAGAACTATGCGAATCGACAAATATCTTAAAGTATCGAGAATCTTGAAACGCCGCACTATATCCAAGGAACTGGCCGATCAAGATCGGGTGCTGATCAATGGAAAAGTAGCGAAACCCTCCAGTGAAGTTCATACCGGCGACGAAGTGGAACTCTTCTTCGGAAACCGCCGACTTAAAGTACGCGTGCTGACCATCGAGTACTCGATCCGAAAAGCGGACGCGGTTTCCATGTATGAAGTGATCGAAGAGTCGCTGATCCCTCACAAACCATTAACATAATTGTTCACCTCGACAGTGAACTGACACTCTTGCATTTTACAAGAATGTCAGTATAATGAGTTTACGAACCTATCGAATCCTGAATTAACTCAAAGGAGCGAATCAATGGCTAAAAAAAGGAATTTGCGTCCGAAAAAATCGGTAATCCGAATCTTCAATATCGTATTGCTTGGATTGAGTGCCTTTATGCTTTACCAAGTTGGAACGGAAGCGTTCACGACCGTTCGTCTGCGCCAACAATTGGCGACAGCGCAGAACGAGCTTTCAACATTGGAATCTGAGAACGAAACATTGACCCAACAAAAAGAAAAACTGTTGGATCCGGATTATGTGCGCAGCTATGCGCGTGCGCAGTATATGTTAAGCAAAGAAGGGGAGCAGATTTTCTACCTTCCCAAAGGCGACGAAACAGAAGACTAGGTGTCAATCGACACCTTTTTTTGTGTATGGGCAAGTTCATTTCATGTGCATGAATTCACGAAAGATGCTAAAATAGAGAAGCTGATAAAGGAGAAAAACAATGACGAAAAAACCTGTCGTTTTGGTTGTCATGGATGGTGTCGGAGTTTCCGAAAACACCTATGGTAACGCTGTAAAAAATGCATATACGCCCAATTTGGATTGGCTGACGGCCAATTATCCCCATACCACACTCAAAGCCCATGGGGTCGCGGTCGGATTACCGAGCGATGAAGACATGGGAAATTCCGAAGTCGGACACAACGCGCTTGGTTGCGGGCAAGTCTATGCCCAAGGCGCAAAGCTTGTCAACGTATCGATCGAATCCGGCGACATCTTCACTTCGAAGACGTGGAACGAAATGACCGGGTATGTGAAAGACAACACCTTGCATCTGATCGGATTATTGTCGGATGGGAATGTCCATTCCCATATCGATCATCTTTTCGCCTTGATCCGTCAAGCGAAGAAAGACGGAATCAAACGTGTACGCGTCCATATTTTGATGGACGGACGCGATGTACCGGAAACATCCGGATTGATTTACGTTCAAAAACTCGAAAATCTGTTGACGGAAGTTAGCGATGCGAACTTCGATGCGAAGATCGCTTCGGGTGGCGGACGCATGAAAGTAACCATGGATCGCTATGAAGCCGAATGGGGCATGGTCGAACTCGGTTGGAAGACTCACGTCCTCGGATTGGGCAGAATGTTCGCTAGCGCAAAGGAAGCCATCGAAACGTATCGTCAAGAACTCAATGTTTCCGATCAATTCTTACCGGCATTCGTGATCGCGGAAAACGGAAAAGCGGTCGGAACGATCGAAGATCACGATGCGGTCGTACTCTTTAATTTCCGTGGGGACCGTGCGTTGGAATTGTCACGTGCGTTCGAAGAGGATAACTTCACCAAGTTCGATCGCGTACGTCGTCCGGAAGTCTATTATGCCGGTATGCTTCAATACGATGGAGATTTACAGATTCCTGCCAAGTTCTTGGTCGCACCGCCGAAAATCAAAAACACCTTATCCGAACGGCTGGTTGCTAAAAAGGTAAACCAATATGCGATCTCGGAAACACAAAAATACGGACATGTGACGTACTTCTGGAACGGAAATCGGACCGAAAAGTTCGATGATGAACTTGAAACCTTCGTCGAGATCAAATCCGATGTATTGCCCTTCGAACAACGTCCTTGGATGCAATCGGCGCAAATCACCGATACGCTGATCGATGCGGTCAAGTCCGGGAAGTATGACTTCCTGCGATGCAACTACCCCAACGGGGACATGGTCGGACATACAGGAAACTATGAAGCGACCATTATCGGGGTCGAATCCGTCGACCTACAACTCAAACGTCTCTACGACGTGGTTGAGGCAGTTGGAGGAGTTCTGTTGATTACCGCCGACCACGGGAATGCGGACGAAATGTACGAGAAATCGAAAGATCCCAACGCGGCACCGAAACCGAAGACCGCCCATACGTTAAACCGAGTACCGGTGATCATCACCGACAAATCGGTGGAAATCAAAGAAGGCGACTTCGGATTAGCGAACATCGCAGCTACCGTAAGTAAGTTGCTAGGAGTCGAACCGGATCCGATTTGGATGGAAGCCATCATCAAATAAAACGAAGCGCCTGATGAAAACAGGCGCTTTTTAATAAAAAAAGAGGTTTCCCTCTTATTAGTGTTTGAGATATTGGTTGAGCTTCATCGTCAGTGCGACTGTCTTACCGTCCATCAGATCCCCATCCATCGTCGCTTGGACCAAGGCGGGAAGATCGACGGGTTTCACGTTAAGAAACTCGCCTTCATCCAAATGTTGACCGACAAATTCAAGTTCGGGCGCATAAAATAAGTAAATCACTTCTTCAAGATAGGCTGGAGAAGGAATAAACTCTCCCATCGGAATCATGACTTTGGCTTTATATCCGGTTTCTTCCTCAAGTTCCCGCATCGCACAGGAAAGCGGATCTTCTCCGGGTTCACGTTTTCCCGCAGGAAACTCAGTGAAGACGCGTTGATGGGCATAGCGGAACTGTTCGACCATTAAAAAGCGTCCGTCATCCAAGCGTGCTGCGATACATACGCCACCGGGATGTTCGACGATTTCGCGCAAGGCTTCGCTCCCGTCAGGGAGTTCGACCTGATCATGACGCAAATTGACGATCTTACCTTGGATCAAGGATTTGGATGAACGCTTCGTCTCTTTTAAGTTCATAAATTCCTCCGCGATTTTATATTATTATATCATAGCAATTATGAGTATAATAGAGACGGAGGGAATCGCAATGAAGACATCACGCCCGGTCAAACGTAAGAAAACCGCTATTGAAACGATCCGCTGGAAAAAAGTGCTTTTAATACCGTTCATCGTAGTCATCATCGCCGGTGGATCGATTGGGGCGTTTTATGTGTATAATCAAAACAATCTTGCGACACTTCAAAAACGCATCGCCCAACAAGAAGCGGAATTGGAAAAGTATCTGATCGATAATCAAGATAAACTGATCATCAACGCTGTCTTGAAGCAAGCGGAGGGATTGGCCAACCAATACGATTACGAGGAAGCGATAACGATATTGAAGTCGAATCCGGAGATTCAAGATAACACGACGATTCTGGCAAAGATTACCGAATATCAAAACCAACTTCAAACCCTTTTGCCTTTTAGCGGGGATGTCCCGGTGTTCTTCATGCATAATTTGATCAATGACCCGGTCCTTGCATTCAGTAAGAAAAGCCATGACATCGCAGGATATAGAAGTCGATACTTGACGACTTATGAGTTTAAATCGATTCTGTCGCAGCTTTATGAAAAAGGGTATGTGCTTGTGGATGTCGACGACCTATACAATATCGACCAAGCAGGGAAGAGCCGTAAAGAAATCAAACTTCCCGCAGGCAAAAAACCGTTTATCTTGTCGGTTGACGAAAATGCATACAACGACTATTTACCGGTCGACGGCTTCGCGCGTGGTATGGCGGTAAGAAACGGTGAAATCGTGACACGGATCCTGACTTCTTCAAGCGTCGAGTTTACGACGGATGGGGATGTCGTACCGATTGTCGAGGAGTTTCTCAAAGAACATCCTGATTTCTCATATCATGGCGCTCGCGGGATTTTGTCTCTAACGGGATTTGCGGGAACGCTTGGATATCGGCTAAGCAGTCAGATCGAAATCGAAGACGCAAAAGCATTGGTCGCATTATTGAAGGAAAAAGGATGGACATTCGCATGTACCAGTTACTCCGATATGGACTCGATTTACGTGAAAAGTCCCTCCGCATCTTCGATTGCTTCCGATTTGAAGAAGTGGAACGATAAAATCAAAGCGATCGTCGCGGATACGCCGATTTTCGTCAGTCCCTATGGAAACGTTCTAAGCGGATCCAACTTACAGGCGATCATCAATGCAGGCTATGACGTATACTTCTACGATGGAGGGTTGCCGAGAAGCAGTGTAACGAATAACGTTCTGTTTATTTCCAGAATCGCGTTGACCGGAGATAGCCTAAAAGCCAATAAAGCATATCTTGAAGCGAACTTCTTCGATGTGGATACGGTGTGGGATCCAAACAGATAACCTAGATTCAAGCGATGGTCGATTCCATCGCTTTTTTAATGCGCGACAGTAGGATAAAACGATAACCACTTGCAGGTTTGCCCTCACGGATAAGCATGGTATAATGGACGCGTGAGGTTGAGTTATGCGAAACGGAATCTTTATTACCTTGGAAGGACCGGACGGAAGCGGTAAAACGACCGTCTGTAAATATTTGTTGAAAGAATTGACGGCGCGTGGCTACGACGTCGTTTATACACGCGAACCCGGGGGCATAGAAATCTCCGAACAGATCCGTCATGTTATCTTGGATCCAAAAAATACCGCCATGGACGTAAAAACCGAAGCGTTGCTTTATGCGGCTTCACGGCGCCAACATTTAATCGAGAAAGTTCTGCCGGCACTTGATGCGGGTAAAATCGTTCTCTGCGATCGTTTCGTCGATAGTTCGCTTGCTTATCAAGGCATCGGACGTAAAATCGGATTTGAAGAAGTTCTTTCGATCAACCTTTTCGCGATCGAAGGTCATTTTCCCGACATCACGCTCTACCTCGATCTTCCTGCCGAAATCGGTATTCAACGGATCGCAGGAAGACATTTCCTCGATCGTTTGGACCAAGAGGAAATCGGTTTTCATAACCGTGTTGTTGAAGGGTATAAAGAAGTTATACGACGTTTCGGCGATCGGATTTCGGTAGTCAATGCCAATCGCGATGAGAGATTGGTGTGTGAAGAAGCGTTGGCGGTATTAGTGAAGAGGATTGTAGCCCATGACCAAACATGAGCTTGCTTTAAGACAACCGATCGCGTTTTCAATCCTAACGAAAGCATTCGAAAGCAAAAAACTTTCGCATGCATACATGTTCAATGGGAAACGCGGTAGTAAACAACGCGACATGGCGATACTTTTTGCGCAAAGCTTGGTTTGTCCGGATGCGGATCCTTGGGCGTGCGAAACTTGTGACACCTGCCGACGTGTCGCCGAGGGCAATTATACCGACATGATTTTGGTCGACGGGAGCGATCGGTCGATCAAAAAGGAAGAAATCTTGAAAATCCAGGATCAATTCTCGAAAACCGCATTGGAAAAAGCAGGCAAGAAGATTTATATCTTGGATCCGGCCGAAAATGCGACGGTCGAAGCGCTCAACAGTTTACTGAAGTTTCTTGAAGAGCCCTCCGGTGCGGATACGCATGCCATCCTGATCTCCGAACAACCGGAACGACTGTTGGAGACGATCGTATCACGTTGTCAAAATATTCCGTTTACCGCATCGATGAAAGACTTGCTTGACGAGAAGCTGAAGAATATGGATTTAGATCCATTCGACGCACGAATGTTGCGTCAATTTGTCAACGATCCCGAAGAAATCCTCGAATTGTCCGAGTCGGATGATTACCAAAGCGCGGTGTCGTTGTTCGGTCAATTCCTCGACGAATATCTCGCCAAGCCCTTCGCAGGCGAACTTTTCTTCCAAAGCCAGGTAATTCGAATGAAAGAACCGGCCGCAAACCGGAAAGCGCTTGCATATTTTCTAAGAATCGGTATGCTTTTCTTTAAAGACGTGAAGTATGACGTCGACTTTCAGAACGAAACCTGGAATCGTCGCAAGAACGCCGCCCGAAGTACCTTCGATTGCGTCAAAGTCTTCATGATCTTCAACGAGAGCGAGTCGAAAATCTCGGGGAATGCGAATTTAGGACTCCTCATCGATTCGATTCTCTATAAACTCAAGGAGGTTACCTTATGAATGAACAACATTCGGAACATCACGCCAACGGCGAGAACGTTCCGCACTATAAAACCGCATTTTCCATCCGTTTCAAAGGAAACAAGAAAGCCTATACGTTCGGGACCCATTCCGATGGCTATGTCTATGGCGACTATGTTGTGGTTGAAACGATACGCGGAGTTGAATTAGGAGAAATCATAAGCGAACCGCGTGATGCGGCGGTCATCGATCATGCGCTTGAACTAAAACCCATTTTACGCAAAGCGACACGGGAAGACTTGGCGAACTTTGAACGAAACAAAGACTTAGCGAAGGATGCAATCGTAAAGTGTAATGACGCCATCAAGAAGTGTAAACTTGATATGAACTTGATCAGCGCCGAATATACCTTAGATCGCTCGAAGATCATCTTCGTGTATGTCGCGGACGAACGCGTCGATTTCCGTGATCTGTTGAAAGAACTGGCAATGGTTTTCAAATGCCGTATCGAACTGCGTCAGATCGGACCGCGTGATAAAGCTAAGATCATCGGCGGGATCGGACCGTGCGGACAAGAAACCTGTTGTTCACGCTTTCTGAGCGATTTCGACGTGGTTTCCATCAACATGGCGAAAAATCAACTCCTTGCCCTGAATATTCAAAAACTCTCCGGCCAATGCGGGAAACTGATGTGCTGCTTGAAATACGAAGATAGCAACTACAAGCAAATGCGCAAAGGAACACCGAAACTAAACGAGCAGATCGACTACAATAACAAGCGGTATCGGGTGACTTCGATGAATCTTTTGACACGCCAAGCGAAATTGGAAAGTCGGGAAGAATCTCTGTTTCTTCCGTTTGAAGAAGCGTTCAAAGACCGCGTTATCCCCGAAGAAAAAAAGGATGATGAGAAATGAAACGGCAGAAGAGTTTCGATAATGATCGGCCGACCTGCTATCTGGTCGCGACCCCGATCGGCAATCTGAACGAAATGACGCCCCGCGCGATCGAAATCCTCAAATCGGTCGACTTCATCGCGGCGGAAGACACACGCAATACCTTAAAACTATTGACGCACTTCCAAATCGAGACACGGATGATCTCGCATCATGAACACAATGAGAGCCAAAGCACCAATGGAATTATGCAACTCCTCGAACAAGGAAAAAATGTAGCCTTGGTAAGTGATGCGGGTTATCCCTTAATCAGCGATCCCGGCGAACAATTGGTCAAACGCATCGTCGATGCCGGATACAACGTCGTTCCGATCAGCGGAAGCAGCGCCGTCTTGGATGCCTTGGTCGCCTCGGGACTTTCCCCGCAACCCTTTGTGTTTTACGGATTCTTGCCGGTCAGCGATAAGGAATCCAGGGCGCAATTGAATCAATTGAAAGCTTATCCGTATACCTTGGTGTTCTACGAAGCGCCACATCGGATCCAGAAGACGATCCGAAGGATGCATGAAGTCTTCGGCGATCGCAACGCATGCATCGCACGGGAACTGACCAAGCGCTATGAAGAATTCTTACGCGGAACGTTAAGCGAACTGGCCGAAGTCGAAGATCTGAAAGGCGAGATCGTATTGGTTGTTGAAGGGAACAAGGATGAACATCAACCGGACGTCGACCTCAGCGAAGTCAATGAACGTATTAGTGCTTATATCAGTAACGGAATCTCCGCTTCCAATGCGATTCGCAAAGTCAGCGAAGAAACCGGAATATCGAAAAATGAGATTTATGCCCATTTCCACCAAAAAGGACAATGTTGATACCAAATCACTAGAAATCGATCGAGGTGCATCGTGAACCATAAGCAATCAAAACAGCGTACGCGACTCTTGGAGATGTTGAGAAACCATCCCGGACATCTCAGCGCCGAACAAGCGTACCTCAAACTCAAAGAAGATGAACAAGGGATCAGCCTTGCGACGGTCTATCGCAACTTGAATTTGTTGTCCGCGCAACGGATCATCAACAAGATCGACGATCCATCCAACGGAGCGATGTATGACGGTCGCGAGTATCCGCATTATCATTTCCGCTGCGACGTCTGTAACCAACTTTTCGATATCCCCGGCATTTATCTGGACATCGACAAGTCCGTGGAATCGTTGATGCATGCGAAAGTGAATCATCATCGGATCGTGTTTGAGGGGACGTGCGAAACTTGTCTCAAAGACAAGACATCGGATGCCGACGTTAAGAAACGTGCATCTTCGTAATCATTTTCGTCATTTCTTATGTTTAAAACCAACCGGGATGTAAATTCCGGTTTTCATTACTTATCCAAGGAGGTCACATGCATTACTTTATCATCGGGGATGTCCATGGGTGTGTCCATACGTTTGAAAAGATATTGGAAACATGGAATCCGAACACCCAAAAACTCATTCAGGTCGGTGATTTGGTCGACCGTGGGAATTTCATCGTGGAGACGGTTGCTTACGCAAAAGATTTACAGTCGAAACATTTTGATAATGCGATCTTTTTAATGGGAAATCATGAAGATGAGGTGCTAAATTTACTGAATATCGACGAGTTTGAAAATCCATTCTATTTCAAGTCCGATACCATAAGTCAGTATAAGAAAGCAAACAAAGATATTCAGGAAGATGTTGAATGGTTGACGTCATTACCGCTGTATTACGAAGACGAAGCAGTCTTAGTGTCACATGCCGGGCTTTCCTCCATCGGAGATCCCTTAGACCGAAACAACTTGATCTGGCATCGATTTCCCATACTCGATATCAATAAGACACAAGTATATGGACATACGCCTCAGTTCAATCAAAAACCCCTCGTCGATCCGCTTTCGCACAGCATCGATATCGATACCGCATGCGTATACGGCGGAAAGTTAAGTGCGATCGTGCTTGATGAAGCAGGAATTATCATTGACCTGATCCAGGTCAACGTCGATCCGAGGGACATAAATCTGTCCTATTTCACCCAGACATGGTAAAATGGGGCACGGAGGAATCGCATGAAAAATCTCTTTTCTACCCAACAATTGATGCGGCACAAAGAATCGATCCCGCTGGATAAGCTTGCGTTTGCGCGCTTTACGATCGTCCTATCGGGGATCTTTTCGTTTTCATCCGCCGGTATTCTGATCGTGACCACGACCTTGTCGGATTGGACCGGAATGATCTTGGTAGCGGTGATGGTCGGCTTACTGATTTTACGTGAATTTCTAAAACGCAGATATACCAAACACCTGTTGGAAAACGGTATCGATCACCTTGCGTTGACACCACTCGATATCTTAAAGTTGCGCGATCAATTTGGCGTCAGTTTCGTCGAACAAATCGCGATGTGGGTCTTTACGTATACTTTCCTGAACTTTTGGCCGATCGTGTTCGTTACGTGGATCAGCGTTTTCCGCTTAGTCTATCGCTATCGCAAGTTGAAGTTCAAGACGACCGGGTAAGGTTGTTTTTCGAAAGACTAAATCTTGTTTTTTACCAATACGTCCTCGCGAGTTCCTCCGCTTTACAAGAAGGACTTGCCCTCGTATAATAAGTACATTAAAAGTGTTGAAGGGAAGAGTAGTGGATCCGCAAGGCGTAGAGAGACGGCGGTTGGTGCAAGCCGGAGCGAGCGGGATACGAACATGAACCCCGAACTGCCGTATTTGGCCGCATACCGGCGTTATCGGAAGAGGGCGCCGCAAGGCGAACTAAGGTGGTACCACGCAAATGCGTCCTTAGACAGGACGCTTTTTATTTCCCCGGGAGGAAGCTTTATGAGTCAACCAAAATATTACATTACGACCGCCATCGCCTATACTTCAGGCAAACCGCACATCGGAAACATTTACGAGATCGTCTTGGCCGACAGTATCGCGCGTTTTCGTCGCCAACAGGGGTATGACGTCTATTTCATGACGGGAACGGACGAACACGGACAAAAGATCGAAGAGAAAGCGAAAGCCGCAGGGAAAACACCGCAGCTTTTCGTCGACGAAGTCGCGGGGGTCATCCGTGGATTGTTCGATCTGATGAATACCAGTTATGACAAATTCATCCGGACCACCGATCCGTATCATGAACAACAAGTCCAAAAGATCTTTAAGAAACTATATGATCAAGGCGACATCTATAAAAGCATCTATGAAGGATGGTATTGTACGGCTTGCGAATCATTCTACACCGACACGCAATTGGTATTCGGCAAATGTCCGGATTGCGGCGGGGATGTACATCGCGAAAAAGAAGAATCTTACTTCTTCAAGTTGAGCAATTACACCGATCGTTTGGTGAAATACATCGAAGAGAATCCGAAATTCATTCAACCTGAATCTCGCAAAAACGAAATGATGAATAACTTCATCAAAGCCGGACTGCAGGATTTAGCGGTTTCACGGACTTCGTTCAAGTGGGGCATCCCGGTCACTTTCGATCCCAATCATGTCGTTTATGTTTGGATCGACGCACTTTCCAATTACATTACCGGAATCGGGTATGACGTCGATGGCAATCATGGGGAGACCTTTAAGAAATACTGGCCGGCGGATGTACATCTGATCGGGAAAGATATTCTTCGCTTTCATACCATTTATTGGCCGATCATGTTGATGGCGTTGGATATTCCTCTTCCGAAACAAGTCTTCGGTCATCCTTGGCTCTTGGTCGGGGAAGGGAAGATGTCCAAATCCAAAGGGAATGTCATTTACGCGGATGATTTAGTGAACCTCTTTGGTGTCGATGCGGTGCGTTATTTGATGTTGCATGAAATGCCCTTTGCGCAGGACGGAACATTGACCTACGAGTTGATGGTCGAACGGATCAATACCGATCTCGCCAATATCTTAGGTAACTTGGTCAACCGCACTCTGACAATGGCGAACAAGTACTTTGACGGAATCGTCGAGAATCCGAACGTCCGTACCGAGTTAGACAGTGAATTGATCGATCTCGTTCTTGCGGCCGGATCCAAGGTTGATAGCCATATGGATAATTTACGCGTCCAAGACAGCATCGACGAGATCTTGGATATTTTCCGCCGTTGCAACAAATACATCGACGAAACGCAACCCTGGGTGATCGCACGCGATCCCGAAGCATTACCACGCTTAAAAACCGTTATTTATAATCTCCTTGAGTCAATTCGTTTCGCGGCCGTGCTCTTGGAAAGTTATTTACCTGAGACTTCGAAGTCCATTTTGGACCAACTCAACACCCAACAACGCGATCGCGCAAGCTTGACGAATTTCGGTAATTTGGAGAACGGAACGAAAGTCACCGATAAACCGACGATCCTCTTCGCTCGCTTGGATCCCGCGATCGTGTTTGAGAAACTGATGCCTGCACCGCAAAAACTTGAAACCAAACCGGAAATCACGATCGAGGATTTCAATAAAGTCGATCTTCGTACCGGTACGATCCTTTCATGCAAAAAGCATCCGACCGCCGAGAAACTTTTGGTATCCAACGTTCAAGTCGGTCCGGAAGTGCGACAGATCGTCAGCGGAATCGCCGAGCATTTCAAACCGGAAGACCTTGTCGGGAAGAAAGTTATCGTCGTCGCCAACTTAAAGAGTGCCAAATTACGTGGCGAATTGAGCCAAGGCATGATTTTGGTCGGTGAAGACGGAAGTCAACTTGAATTGATCGGCGCATCTTCGTTACCGGACGGATCGATTGTTCGCTAATGTATAAACCCATCACGGTAACGCATGAAACGATGGACGCGCTCAAAGCGCGCGATCCTCGCTTAGGCGCTTATATCGAAGCGACCGGACCTTTGTCGCGTAGTGGAATCCTCGATCCGTATGTCGCCTTGTTGGACTGTATCATTGCCCAACAAGTCTCGTCCGCGGTCGCCACAACCCTATCCAACCGATTCTTCGCTCGCTTTCCGCAAGGAAATCCCCAAGCCATCGTCGATAGCACCCTTGAATCCATGCGTGAGTTAGGCCTTTCACGTTCTAAAATCAGTTACATCCAAGGGATTGCGCAAATCCAATTGGATCAAACGATCGACTTTGAAAGTCTCGGTCAACGATCCACTCAAGAAATCATGGAAGTTCTCCTTCCAATCAAAGGTGTTGGACGATGGACCGTCGAGATGTTACTGATATTCACGTATGAAAAGCAAGATGTCATGAGTTTCGGCGACTTGGCGATCCGACGCGGGATTGAACGGATCTATCATTTGGAGGAATGTACGAAGGAAATCTTCGACGAACTCTACCAACGCTATGCTCCCTATCAATCCGCAGCTTCCTTCTACCTCTGGCATGCTTCCTTACATAAGGAGAATATCCCCTATAACGAAACAACGACGATTCAGGATTGAATCGTCGTTTTACTTTCAACCGTTTCTTTTAACGATCGAATATAGAATGTTACCATCAACGCAATCCCTAGTAACAGAATGGCTACCATCAGATTGCGCATCGCGAGAATCGAAACTAGAATCGACACCCACAAACTTCCGATCGCGATCCGTTTGGTTTTGCGTGCGACTCTCCGATGTACCATGTAATCATGGATCATCGTCCCAAAGATCGGATGGGTCGTCAACCATCGATAAAAGCGAAGATTGCTACGTAAGAAGCAATACGCTGCCAAAAGTAAGAAGGGTGTTGTTGGTAGGACCGGAAGAATAACCCCAAGGCTTCCCAATCCCAGTGATACGGTTCCAATCAACAAGTAAATCAATCGTTTCAAATCCTCACCTCGGGGGTAGAATAGCAGAAATCGAATGGATAAGCCACTCAAACGATGGAAACGAAAGCCAATCAACCTACTAAAAAGCCATCCTCCACATCGAAGGATGGCTATTAAACAGTTAAATGATTAGTCGGATACTTTCTTGAAATCGAAGGCAAGCGAACTGGAAACACCCAGGAAATTATGGGTGAACGACTCACCCTTCACATCCACGTTCCAGAGAGCGCTCTCGACCGCGACCGGTTTGACATCCGGGTCGACCGAGCCACGATACTCGACAATGATATGGTTGCCACTGGCATCCACATAGTATTCGCATGTGTCATAGATTTCGCCTTTGTAATATTTGGTGGCGGTGTTACCGTCAAACACATACCTGGCTTGACCCGAGGGATCCTCAAAGGTTCCCGACAACATCAATTCACGATTGAAGAAGTTGAAGCCGATTCCACTTTCACGCGGATTGTCTTGAATGATCTCAAGGACCTTTTCAACATGTTCGGGCATTACCAAGAGGTTGCGTAATGCTAAGGTACTTGCGGACTCGCTATAGGTAACATCGCCTTTTACGACGTTATTGACGGCGAAGACCGTCGGCAAGGCGGTATCGCTCAATCCAGTCGCCGTGAGATATGGCACGATCTTAGCCAATTGCTCGGCACTGAGTTTGACATAGGTAACCTTCGATTCCGCTTCCGTGTAGGAGTAAATCGCGGAGTTGGCACTGGCGAGGTAGAAGATGATGTTCTTGGTGTCCGGTTTCGGAAGCACCAGAATCGCCGTGTTCTCGGTATAGATGGCTTCAGGGATCGGAGTATTGTTTGAATTCAGATAAGCTAAGGTTTGCGTAAAACGTGAATCCAAGGCGATTCGATCCGTCACCGTGACCGAACTGCCGGCACTTACTTTAAACTCGCCTGTCGCTTCCAAATATCCCAACAAAGTCGAATCCGGGGCGATCGATCCACGAGCCGCAATCACTTCCAAATCCGCCAGATACTTCTGACTAAACACTTCGAAGTCAAATCCCGATACGATCGGCTTACTGACCGTCATCAGACCGTCATGTAAGACGAAATTTGAAATCGTATCGAATTCGGCACGGTTGACGATCAACGGTGCGCTCAGATTCGCCATCGTCATGCTATCGATCAACTCAGTCAATCCGCGTGTCCATTGCGCGGACACTTCGTAACTGCGACGCATCTTGGATCCGTCTTCCATCTTGTAGGTAAAGGCTAAATTCGTGGTCCCATAATCGAGGTTATCGAAGGGGAAAGGTTCGTATGACGGCTTATACCCGTCGATGTTCGCATATAAATCTTCGAAGTATGTCCGCGCCGGATACGACTTGGTCGAATAATCAAACCACTTGTACTCAGCCAACACGACTTTATGGAAATCAATGATCGCCGCGATATCGTCGGGATCCTCAAACACTAATTTCGGGTTGGTCATCTTCGCCAACAAACGCGATACGCTGGCAGGATAATTCTGAACGTTATTGTAAGAGTAAGATAAGTTGTTTGTCGGCAAGAATAAACTTGTCGAACCGTTGATGCTTAACTCGACCGAAGTGACCTTCTCTTCGTTGGGTAAGCGGGTCACATAACCGAAACCACCGGTCAAGGTGCTCGGTATAAAGATCACCAAGGTAATCGCCGCCACCAACGCATAACGAAGTACCGCCTTCAACATATTCTTGGTACCGCGGTTGGCGATGGTATCCATGACCAAGTAGAGAATCCCCGCGAATAGTAAGGGGAAGATCAAGTTGGCCAAGGTAAACAAGGAAGTACTACTATTGGTGTTGTAGATGAAGTTGTAGAGTAGGATCAAGGTAAGAACGGCATACATCGTACTGATAATGGGGAAGAACCGCTTATTCACAAACGGGCTTTCCGCACGTTCGCTGCGACGTGTCGCATAGAGATAGCTGGACACGGTACTTAGAACCAAAGAAATCAGCACCCAATACAAACCATACGCCAAGGGCGGAAACATGAGATCTCCAGGTGCGAAGATCGTATTGAAGATCGCCCAGATCGGCGAAATGAAGTTTAGGATACGGTAACTGTTGACATCGCTAAATCCAAGCAACATCGAGTAACCGAATAAGATATACGCGCCATAGACCAGAAACGGAACCAAATGCACGGCGCCGCTATAGAGAAACGCATCGAAGGTCGTCCCGGTATTCATCATCGTGAAGACCACGACCATGTAGATCGACGATCCGATCATCGTGGCGGTCAAGAAGGTCTCAACGAGAACAAACGGTTCCACGTTGGCATAAAGCATACCCAATACCCCACCGGTCAACCAAGTGATCGCAAAGGGAATCAGAAGGATGAAATAGCCCGCGATCCCGGTCGTACGCAACATTTGTTCGCGCTTGATCGGCAAAGCGAAGTACACATCGAGATCTTTTTTCGTATTCAGATAGGAGAACATTAATAATGGAACCAATCCGCTAAAGAAAACGAAGAACAAAATCGCTAAGACCCGTCCGGTCAGAAACAGTTCGCTGGCCGCGTTGAAGTTATTCAACGAGAGGATGGTCATCACGAAGATCGGATAGACAACCAATAACACGGCACTCATCAAGATGATGAAACGTTTGTTTCGACCGATCAGAAAGCGAAAATAATCCGATTGGATCCGGGCTCTAAACAGTCTGGCCATAACCTTTACCCTCCATTTCATAGACAAAGACTTCTTCCATCGTAATGGGAATCTCATCCAAGAGAACCGGTTGGGTCGCTTGAAGTTGTGTCATCAACGTCTGCGCATCACCCTTTAACACGAGTACGACCACATTGCCCCGGACTTCCCGATGCATGGGCGTAAATTCGTCAAATACGGTAGTCTCCGGCATATGCGTATAACCGAGTTGAAACTTATGATAGGCTGCACGGATATTTTCGACCTCGTCATTGAGTCCGACTTTACTTTCGTTGATCAGAGCGATCCGATCGCAGATGTCTTCAAGTTCCCGTAAGTTATGGGAAGAGATGACGACGGTGAACTTACGTTCCAACAACTGGTCGGTCAAGATACGCTTCAAGGTCAACCGCATGACCGGATCCAACCCATCGAACGCTTCATCCAAAAGCAACACTTCGGGTTGGATGGAAAGGGCTAAGATTACGTTGGCTTGTCGTTTCATGCCCTTGGAGAAATTACCGATCTTTTCGTTTTCGTTGATCGGAAAATTATTCAGAAGTTTACGATACATCGATTCTTTGAAACTCGGATAGAAAATCTCATAGAACCGTTTCATTTCTTTTAACGTCGATTGCGGAAGGAAGTAAGGATCATCCGGCACAAACAAGACTTTTTTCTTCACTTGGGGATTATTGAAAATACTCTGGCCGGCAACCAGGATTTCCCCATGATCAGGCAACAGAACACCGCTGATCAGTCGTAACAAGGTGCTTTTCCCGGCACCGTTGGGACCGACCAACCCGAAGATGCTACCTTGCGGGACCTGCCAGTCAACATTATCGAGCACATTCTTGGTGCCAAACGACTTGGAAACATGATTGAGTTGAATCATACGCTTTCCTCCTCACGATACAACGCTTCGACGATCGCCAACAGTTCATCCTTTGTGACACCATAAGGAAGTGACGAAGCCAAGCCTTCCTTGATCTCGTCGAGTTTCTTTTGGTGCAACAAATTCGGACTCTGTTCCGTCTCCGCCACAAACGAACCTTTGCCCGCAATCGAGTAAATATACCCGTCACGTTCCAGTTCCGCATATGCCTTCATGACCGTATTGGGATTAATACCCAAATCAATGGCCATACTTCGGACACCGGGAAGCTGTTGATTCTGACGCAATAACCCACACGCGATCTGTGCCAGCACTTGTTGGATGATTTGCTGGTAGATGGGCGTACGGCTGGTTTGATTCAATGCGATCATAGTGTACCTCCCAACTGTACTATCTACACTAATACAGTAATACGGTGTGACCACGATGTCAATTGATTTTATCGAACTCAAAGGCGTACAATGGTGAAAGCGAGGTGATTCCATGTTCGATCGATATGATTTCTGGTTTGAAGAAGAACGTAAAGGGATGGAAGGATGGGATTTTTCGCATCTAAACAACCGTTGGGAAAGCCAACCCCTCCCATGGGATTATAAGAATGAAGTCAAAACCCGTTTGGACAACACAAAACGTCTATTAGATCTTGGTACGGGCGGAGGTGAGTTTCTACTCTCCCTCAACCATCCGTATCGTCTTACCTCCGTCACCGAAGGCTATCCTCCCAACTTGCTTAAGTGTCAAAAAGAACTGACACCGCTTGGAATCACGGTCAAAGCGGTCGATGATACCAACCGTTTGCCTTTTTTGAGTCAGTCCTTTGATGTGGTCATCGATCGCCACGAAACCTATGATCTAAAGGAAGTTTATCGTGTTTTACGTCCGGGAGGTTATTTCATCACCCAACAATGTGGTGGGAGAAATAATGAAGATTTATCACGAAGGTTTTATCCGAACTTCGTCTCCCAATATGTTTCATTCAACTTCAAATCGGAAGTACAATCCTTTATAAAGACGGGATTTCATATCGAGAAACAAGCTGAGTTTAAACCCAAACTTAAATTCTTCGATGTCGGCGCGATTGTTTTCTACGCAAAGCAAATTCCATGGGAATTTCCGGACTTCAGCGTCAACCGTTTCATGAACCAACTTAATGAAATCCATCATATCATCGAAAAACAAAGCTATCTCGAAAGTACCGAAGAACGGTTTTTGATCGTCGCCCGAAAATAAAAGGCCTTGCGGCCTTAGATTTCAATCCCAAGAAATTGTTTCACGACGATACCGATTAGAAACGCGACCGCGGCGACGGACATCGAGATGGTCGCCATTTCAATGAAACGCTTCTTAAAGGGTAAATCCTGTGCGACGGATACGTAATACGTAAATACGAAGATGATCAGAATGACGATCAGTAACATCGTTATCAATGCCGGTAGAAATTGATCGACCGGAAAGAGTAAATAAGGCAAGGTCATCAGAACGACCGCGACGATGTACATGATTCCGGTATAGGAAGCGGCTTTGAGCGGATGGTCGGCGCCTTCGCTGCGGGAGGAGAGATATTCGCTGCTCATCATCGACAAGGTCGCGGAAATCCCGGTGATCAGTCCGCTTAATGCGATGATCTTGTTATTTTGTAGGGCGAAGGTCAACCCTGCCAAGGTACCTGACAGTTCGACCAAGGCATCGTTGAGTCCCAAGACCATCGATCCGACATACTGTAACCGTTCTTCATCCAACATTTTCAAAAGTTCTTGTTCGTGCGCGTCTTCCTCGGCGGCGATGAGCCGTGCTTCAGGCACTTCATCCGCGATCGCGGCGTAGGCGTCGTTGGCGCTGTCTTCCCCCTTCTCCATCAACTTCAACGCGAAGGTGAAACCGAAGATCCGACTCAAGAAAGAAAAGAAATAGACATAGGCTTTTTTCGGAGTCGAAGGCAGTCCGGTATATTTTCCCCAGATTTCGCTATGCCCTTTTTCGTCCAGTCCGATCCGTTCAAGGATCTTACGATTCGGGTCGCTTTCTTTCATCCGTTTCGCCAACGCGGTGTAGACATGGTATTCGGTAATTTCATCCACCTGCATCTTACGTAAGACACTCAGTGTTTTTTCATTTAAGGTTTTCATATTTTTCCCTCCGAGAAAGACTATAGCACGTTTCGAATCGGATTTCATGCATCGTGCGTCCAAGTTTTTTGTATTGACAGCGTATGCTAAAATAGATAAGCAAAGGAGGAAAAGCAATGTACGATGTTGTGGTAGTCGGCGCCGGACACGCAGGTGTCGAAGCGGCGTTAGCCAGTGCGCGTATGGGCATACGTACCGCGCTGATTACTCTTGATAAAAACCGGATCGCGGTCATGCCCTGCAATCCTTCAGTCGGCGGTCCTGCCAAAGGGATCGTCGTGCGTGAAATCGATGCTTTGGGTGGACAGATGGGCATCATCGCCGACCTTACCGCCTTACAGTTTAAGATGTTGAATACCAATAAAGGTCCGGGGGTTCAATGTCTACGGGTCCAATCCGATAAAATCGCGTACTCCCGTAAAATGGGAGAGATCGTCAATAATACAGAGAATTTAACCTTGATCGAAGCTTTGGTCGAGGAGATCCTTTTCGAGAATAAAACGATCCAAGGCGTTCTTTTAAGTAACGGAGAAATCATTCAAGCGAAGAAGGTCGTTCTAACTTCGGGTACGTACATGAGCGCGAAAGTCTTAGTCGGATTCACCGCGGTCGAACAAGGACCGGACAACCAAAAGACTACCAAGAATTTATCCCAATCCCTACGCGCCGCGGGAATCCGTACCTTCCGTTTGAAAACAGGTACACCGGCTCGCATCAAAACAAGTTCGATCGACTTTTCGCAGGGAGAGATCCAACCCGGGGATGAAGGATTCATCCATTTCTCCTCCGTAACGAAAACCAGTGACATCATCAAGCAACAATTGCCTTGTTATTTGATCTATACCCAACCTCATACCCATGAAATCATCAACTCGAATCTGAATCGTTCCTCGATGTATTCCGGCTTGGTCGAAGGTGTCGGACCGCGCTATTGTCCCTCGATCGAAACCAAACTCGTGCGTTTCGCCGGTAAACACCGTCATCAGATTTTCCTCGAACCGGAATCATTGGAACTCGATACGACCTATATCCAAGGATTCTCCACATCCATGCCTCATGATGTTCAAGATCGGATGTTGAAGAGTTTGCCGGGATTGGAGAACTGTATCATCGATAAGTATGCCTATGCGATCGAATATGACGCGATCGATCCGCTACAATTGACCGCCGCCTTGAATGTGAAAGGATTTACCGGACTCTATTGCGCCGGTCAAATCAACGGGACATCGGGATACGAAGAAGCCGCCGGACAAGGATTGATCGCCGGCATCAACGCCGCCTTATCTGTCTTGGGAAAAGAACCTTTGGTTCTGAAACGTGACGAAGCCTACATCGGTGTCATGATCGACGATCTTGTCACCAAAGGAACCGAAGAACCCTATCGGCTCTTAACCAGCCGTGCGGAATACCGACTCTTGTTGCGTCATGACAACGCCGAACAACGACTTTCCCAAAAGGGAAGGGACATTGGATTGTTGGATGATCAACGCTATGCGCTCTTTATGGAAGCGACGCGTCAACGTGAAGAGTTGTTGCTGAAACTTAAGACGACACGCATTGCTCGAAGTGCTGAACTCAATGAGCTTCTACGGAATCGTGGTTACGAGCCTTCGATCGAAGGTATGCAAGCATTGGACTTACTCAAGCGCCCGAATGTTTCCATTCAAGACCTACAAGCATTCATAGATTTGAGTACCTATGACACGGAAGTATTGACGCAAGTCGAAATCGAAATCAAATACATGGGCTATATCGTCAAAGCGAAAAAAGAAGCCGAGAGACTAACCGCCATGGAAGAGATGAAATTGCCATCCGATTGGGATTACCAAACGATGGATCATCTCTCACTTGAAGGTCGTCAGAAACTCAGTGAAATCCGTCCGATGACCGTCGGACAAGCCAGCCGGATCTCCGGAGTCAGCCCGGCGGATATCGCAGTCCTTGCGATGACCGTATCAAATAAACGTGGTGGGCAAATCACTTGAATCATCGTGGAGTCTATGTCACACTGTAGACATGAAGAAGAGGCCGCGGTGCCTCTTTTTCCTTGGAGTAAACTATGAACGAAATCAAACAACCGATTCTGATTCAATCCGAAGAAGAATTAACCAAAACCTTAAAGCAAGAGGAAACGGTAATCCTCTATATCACCACCCCGACCTGTGGGGTATGTTCAGCGATTTTCCCTAAAATCCAGAGAACCGTGTCTGATTTTACGTTTCCGTTTCTGAAGTTGGATGCCTCGAAACATACGAAAGTATCCGCTCAACACAACGTATTCACGGTCCCCACCGTATTGATATTTCACCAAGGAAAAGAAGTTCTGCGCGAAAGCCGCTTCATCGATGTGGATCGAATTGAACGATTATTGAACAACCTTATGTAAAAACCTCCGAAAAAATTTGGAGGTTTTTGTTTGGGCTACTTGATGAAATACTCAAGGGCTTTGAAATTGATGACAGGTCGCAAAAGCTGGATACGTTTGACTTCGTCCTCATCCAACCCCGCAATCCCGTTTTGAAGAAGCACTGTCTTATATCCTCGTTCGCGTGCTCCGTTAAAAGTAAAGAGGACGCAATGTTCGGCGGCGAAACCGGCGATGATCACAAAGTCGACATCGTTCGCTTTTAAGATCGCATCGAGATCGGTTTGCCAGAACGCATTGGAGAAGAGTTTATGGATATGGAAGTCACCGGATCCAATCTTAAGCTCCTCAACACAATCA
Organism: uncultured Erysipelotrichaceae bacterium; assembly: GCA_942492825.1. Classification (GTDB taxonomy): domain Bacteria; phylum Bacillota_I; class Bacilli_A; order Erysipelotrichales; family Erysipelotrichaceae; genus GWE2-51-13. Next base: position 1,538,095 of record OW818635.1, read on the forward strand.
AACCCTTCCGTACCCGGACCACCGTCTTCGAGGTCTTGGATGATGACGACTGGAAGATTATGTTTTCGAAAGAGATCACCGACGGTGTTGATGTACCAAAGCGCAGTCGAAAACGAAGCTTGCGATGAAGCACTTTCCTGACAATTCTTCTGCATATCGACGATTAGGAATGCGGGTTTTCCCATAAAGGCCTCCCAAGGTCAATGACCTTATTGTTTGCTATACGAGAAGTGTACCATTTGGTGGTGAAATCGTCATGTGGTTTACACAGAGAGATTTCGAAGCGAAGATCATGGTATAAACACTTGATTCATTAGAATGATTCATTATTCTATTAAATTAATTGTGTCCCTTATTTAAGGGCTTTTTATCAGCTTGAATAATTATGAGTAGTTCATATGTCCTTCAAACCTATTCAACAGGCATAATTCTTCGATCTTTTTAAAAGTAAAATCATACTTCAAAAATTCAGTCAAATGAATTCTAATCAAAATAATCATGGTGTCCAAACTATTTCCCCGGAAATAGTATCGCGTAAAAAGCGACAAAAATCGGACAGCAAGCATGTCCATTCGTCCACGTTTGTTCTTCTTATCAAGGGCGAACTATGGTAAAATAGCGTCACGGAGGAAGACGATGCATCAACATGAATTTACGCAAGCGCTAGCCAACCTGAACATCGCTTTCACCGCGTTTCAATTCAACCAATTGGACCGCTATTTCGAACTCTTGACGGAGTGGAACCAGCGCATGAACCTGACCGCGATCACCCAAAAAGAAGAAGTGTTGGAGAAACATTTCCTGGATTGTTTACTTTTGGTACCGGCACTTGATAACGTTACTTCGCTGGCGGACGTCGGATCCGGCGCCGGATTTCCCGCGATTCCCTTAGCGATTGCGTTGCCTGAACTCAAGATAACGATGATCGAGCCGATCGGCAAACGGACCTTGTTTCTTAACGAAGTCATTAAACAACTCGGGTTAACCAATGCGAAGGTCGTCAATCAACGATCGGAAGAATATGTCAACCAAGGTCATCGCTTTGACGTAGTGACCGCACGCGCGGTCGCGGCGTTACCGATCATACTTGAACTCTGCACCCCGTTGGCCAAAGTCAACGGACAGGTCATCGCCATGAAAGGAAGTTCGGGACTCGAAGAACTTGAAGCCGCGAAACATGCGATGGAAGTATTAAAACTGACGGTCGAGAACGTCCGCAAGGAAAGCTTGCCGACGGCTGGATTAAGGTATAACCTCATCTTGAGGAAGAACGGGGAAACGCCCAAAGGGTATCCCCGAAATTTCGCCCAAATCAAAAAGAAACCGTTGTAGGAGGAAACATGCGAGAAACCATCGATATACCGGTCGAACAGATCAAGCCCAACCGCTACCAGCCGAGAATGGATTTCAATCCGGACTCGTTGATGGAGTTGGCGCAATCGATCCGTGAAAACGGACTGATCCAGCCCATCACCGTCCGTAAGATTGGAAAAGAATATGAAATCATCGCCGGCGAACGTCGTTATCGGGCGATGCAGATGGCAGGGTATACCACCGTACCTTGCTTGATCAGTGAAGCTGACGAGATCCAAATGGCGGAGATGGCGTTGGTGGAAAACCTTCAACGCGAGGATCTGACCGCGATCGAAGAAGCCAAAGCCTATATGAAAATCATGGGCGAGAGCCAATTGACGCAAGAGAAGATCGCGACTAAGATGGGGAAATCCCAATCGTCGATCGCCAATAAAATCCGGCTTTTACAGTTACCCGAAGAAATCCAACAAGCCGTCAGCGAACGGGTCATCACCGAACGTCATGCCCGTGCGCTTCTGAACGTGGTGCCGGAAGAACGTCATGATATGTTTAAGAAGATCGTCGGGATGAACCTCAACGTCCGACAGACCGAACAATGGATCGACGGAAAAGTCAAAAAGCATGAGGAAGAATCGAAGAAAGCCCGGACAAAGGGAATCACACGTAACCTGAAGATCGCCGTCAACACGATCGAGGCGGCCGTCGGGATGATTGAAAAAACCGGTGTGGAAGTCCATAAGAAGATCGACGAGAACGACAAAGAAATCAAAATCACTTTACGTTTTACGAAAAAGTAGAAAGGAAGGCTGTTCATGGGGAAGGTTATCGCCGTAGCCAATCAAAAAGGGGGAGTCGGTAAAACGACCACCAGTATTAACCTGGCCGCCGGATTGGCCTATTTGGGGCGGAAGGTCCTGCTTGTGGATTTCGATCCGCAAGGCAACGCCACCCAAGGGGTAGGGGCATCCCGTCAGAACATTAAATACAGTGCGTATGATGTCCTATTAAATGATGTCAGCGTCGCAAAAGCCAGCGTGGCCATCAAAATGCCTCCGCTGACCTTGGTTCCCGCCACCATCGATTTGGCCGGAGCCGATTTGGAAATGGTCGAATTTAAAATCGGCCGTGAGAAACTCTTAAAAAATAAACTGGATGAAGTACGCGATACCTTTGACTTCATCATCATCGATTGCCCACCTTCGTTAGGATTACTCAACACTAACGCGCTGACTGCGGCGGATTCGGTCATCATCCCGGTCCAATGCGAGTACTATGCGTTGGAAGGATTGACCCAATTGTTATCGACGATCCGGTTGGTCCAGAAACTATTCAATGAGAAACTCTTTATCGAAGGGGTCTTACTTACGATGTTTGATTCGCGTACCCGTTTAAGCGTGGAAGTCCAACAGGAAGTCCGCAAATATTTCAAGGAACGCGTATATAAGAGTTTCATTCCGCGCAACACCCGCTTATCCGAAGCGCCGTCGCGCGGACAATCGATCTTCGAATACGATGTACGTTCCGAAGGAGCACGCGCTTATGCGGCGCTTGCGAAGGAAGTCATCGCCCAAAACGAAGGGGAGAGTGCACAATGAGCGACAAGAACCGTTTAGGGAAGGGTCTCGGTGCCATTTTCGGCGAAGATGTCAGTTCGGTCTTGGAAGAAATCCAAAAAGGAACGGACGGCGCTTATCCGAAAGAAGAAATCGAACTTTCCAAGATTCATCCGAATCCGTATCAGCCGCGTACGACCTTCGACCCTGAAAAGATCGACGAACTCGCCCAATCCATCGCCCAACACGGCGTCTTTACGCCGGTATTGGTTCGAAAAGCGGTCTTGGGATTTCAACTGATCGCCGGTGAACGACGCGTACGTGCCGCACGTCAGGCGAATCTGACAAGCATCCCGGCCATCGTCATGGACTTCAGCGAAGAGGAAATGATGGAAATCTCGTTGGTCGAAAACATCCAGCGTGAAAACCTCAATGTCATCGAGGAAGCCAACGCCTACGGAATGTTGATCGATCGTATGAATCTTACGCAGGAACAGCTCGCACTAAAAGTCGGGAAAAGCCGCGAACATATCACCAATATTCTGCGTCTACGCAGATTGCCCCAAAGCGTCCAAGATTTGGTCAGCGAAGGGAAATTGACGATGGGTCATGTCCGTCCGTTGATCACGATGAAAGATGATGCGCAAATCGAAGCGCTTGCCAAACGTATCGTCAAAGAGAATTTGTCGGTCCGGGCGGTCGAAGCGTTGACGAAGGCAAAAGTCGAACCGGTAGAGGAAACACCGAAGAATAAGAAAGACTATCGCTATGTCACCGGACTATTACAGACCAAACTTCAAAGCAAGGTCAAAGTCGACGAAGGTAAAATCGTGATTCCGTTTGCGGATGACGACGAGTTAAACCGCATCTTGGAAATCCTGGGATGTCTGGAAGAAGAAAACTGACACGGGATCCCCGTGTCTTTCAACATTGGAGGTGTATCCATGTTTAGCGATACCATCGCCGCGATTTCGACCGCGTTAAACGAACAAGCCATTTCGGTCATCCGTATTAGCGGAGACAAGGCGATCGAGATCGTTTCAGGTTTAACACAAAAAGATTTTCATGCGATCCCTTCTCATCAAGTGACCTATACCTTTATACAGGACCCGCATACCCACGAAACCTTGGATGAATGTCTGGTCTTCGTCATGAAAGCCCCGCGCTCATATACCGCGGAAGATGTGGCGGAAATCCATTGCCATGGCGGGATCTATATCACCAAACGGATCTTGGCGGCCGTACTGGAAGCCGGTGCACGATTGGCACGACCGGGTGAATTTACGCAGCGTGCCATGTTGAATGGACGAATCGACCTGACGCAAGCCGAAGCAATTCAAGATATGATCGAAGCCGATAGTTACCAAAGTGCAAAAATGGCGGTCTCCGGAATCCGCGGATCATTACGCAAACAAATCGAACCCTTACTTGATGAACTTTTAGGTATCATCGCCAACATTGAAGTAAACATCGACTATCCCGAATATGACGATGTCGAACAACTCACACGAAGCATGGTGCTACCCTTATGCGAAGTTTGGGAAACGAAGCTTCAAAAACTACTCAAAGATGCGGACTCCGGTCGACAGATGAAAGAAGGGGTCAAAACCGTCATCATCGGAAAACCCAACGTCGGTAAATCGAGCTTATTGAACGCGTTACTGGAAGAAGACAAAGCGATCGTCACCGAAATCCCTGGAACGACCCGTGATTTGGTCGAAGGGACGATCCGACTTAAGAATGTGACCTTGCATCTGATCGATACCGCAGGGATCCGTGAAACGGGCGACTTCATCGAAAAGATCGGGATCGAAAAATCCAAAAAAGCCATGGAAGAAGCCGAGTTGATTCTATTGGTGTTGGATGCTTCACGTACGATCGATGAAGAAGATGAACTTCTGTTGAATCTTAGCGATCCGACCAAACGAATCATCGTCTATAATAAAACCGATCTAAACTCACCTAATACAGGCATCGAAGTCAGCGCGATGAAAGGGGAGATCGACGCCTTGATCCAAGCGATCAACGATCGATACGAGCTTCATCAGCGTGTGCTAAGTGAAGGCGCACTCGTCAATCAACGTACGATCGGATTGGCGTATCAGTCTTTACATGCGATGCAATCCGCTAAACAAGCCTTGATCGATGGGATGCCTTTGGACTTAGTGACCGTCGATCTTCAAGATTCGTTTCTACGTTTAAGTGAGATTCTTCATCCGATCGTAAAGGATTTCCTGTTAGATGAACTCTTTAGCCGTTTCTGTCTCGGAAAGTAGGTACCCATTATGGAACTTCTCATTCGTCGTATTCTTGCCAACCTCATCGACCATCTCGTCATCGCGATTCCCGTATTCGTCGTTTCGATTCTCTTTGTGATCTTCTCCATCCTCTTCAGGGTGCTTTTCTGGTTTTTACCTTGGGATTGGATGTTTAAGCATCCCTTCTGGTCCTTTACCGGATCCATCTCGATCCTTTATATCGCGTACGAATCGATCTCGCTCTATTCGATGAAGACGACCATCGGTAAAAAGATCATGGACCTGCATGTCCGCGCCATCGACGGATCCCTTGACGGTTGGACTTGTTTAGTTCGAAGCGTCGTCAAAGAACTTATCTTCAGCGCACCTTTGTTTATTATCGGTATCTTATCGATCGTTTATACCATCATTGCGGATCCTCATGCATCCTTTCATGATATCGTCGCAAGGACGCGGATATGGTAGCTTGGATCGATAGTCATGCGCATTTGACGGATGAATCGTACGATGAGGATCGTGAAGCGATGATCCAACGTGCCAAAGACGCAGGACTTGTTAAAATCCTATTGATCGGCTGCGGAGTGGAAAACACAAAGCAGGCGATCGCGTTAGCGCAAACGGACGAAATGTTCGACGTAGCGGCAGGGTTTCATCCCGAAGACATCGAAACGATGGATGAACATGCATTTCTAGAAATGGAAGAACTCTGGAAATCACCCAAAATCGTCGCGATCGGTGAAATCGGCTTGGATTACTATTGGCATAAAGAACCCGAACATCGTCAACTTCAACGGGAAGCGATGATTCGTCAAATCGATAAAGCCAACCAACTGAATGTCCCGGTCATAATCCATAGCCGTGACGCTATGCACGATACCTATGAAATCCTGAAGAATCATCCCTGTAAAAAAGCCGGAATCATGCATTGTTACTCGGGAAGCGTCGAAATGGCGCGTGAGCTTGTGAAACTTGGTTATGTCATCTCATTGGCCGGTCCGGTCACGTTTAAGAATGCCCACACTCCCAAAGAAGTCGCTAAGGATATCGATGTAAACCATCTCTTGATCGAGACGGATAGTCCCTATTTGACACCGACGCCCTACCGTGGAAAGCGCAACGAAAGTGCGTACGTGGTCCATGTCGGCGAGGAAATCGCACGCTTAAAAGAGGTCGATATCGAGCATCTGATGGACACGATGGGTCGAACATATCGTCGTTTATTTCACCCTGAAATGGCGGATTGAAAGCCTTTTCGGGGTGTTTTTTGCGTCAATCTGACAACTTTGGAGCGTTGAAATTTGCCAGAATTTTATTTCTGTGGTAAACTTAGCCCGATTTAGGAAAGGAGACTATCCCTTGATCAAACTCAAACAGATCATCATAGTTTTCTTGGTCATTTCGCTTTCCGCCTGTACGTCTTCCACGAAAACGGAAGAAGCTGTCGTCCTTCAAACATTGACGGGCGAAGCCAAAGCAGCGGACTTCAATGATGGATTCATCATGGAAGAAGTCAAGGAAAGCAACGTTCTCGCAAAACAAACAACGGTCGTAAAGGCTGCCGACGCATCACGTACCGGGGTATCTTGGTTGATATCCAAAGTTTCAAATGGATCCCCGAAAATTCAAACATCGACATATCGAATCACGTATGACGGATTCGGTAACGTTCTATCCAAAGTAGTCGTTCCGGATACCACGAAGATCACCGAAGCGGTTCCGGCGGTTTATATGTATGGCGCCAAACCTTCGATCGGTGCGTACTTCAATCCAGGCTTTGCCCGTTATGGCGCAGACTGCGGCGGTTGTCAACCGTACGCGGATGGCACAGCAGGCATGGCATCGGGACTTCGCGTTTCCACTACCGCCGTCCGTCAAAGCGATGGTAGCTGGAAAGAAGGCATTACGTATAACGGTTATTATCTTTTAGCTTCGAGTTCCAGTTTACCGATGTGTACGATCCTCGAGATTTCCAATCATAAGTATTCCGGTATGGGATTGACACCTGGAAAACCGTTTAAGGCGATGATCGTCGATCGCGGCGTTTCCGGAACTCTGTTGGACCTATTTGTGGGATCGGAAAAGAATCTGTCGGCGGTACGTTTGACCGGGAATCAATCCCCGCTCGCGACGATCGTCGGTTTTGCGAGACTGACTAAGAATTCACTTGGACAAAGAATCTGCAAGTAGAACCGCGAAAGCGGTTTTTTTGTTGAAGCATGGTATAATGGCATACGTAAAAGGAGGATCGCAATGCCCATCCAAGAAATCATCGTCGTTGAAGGCACGCACGACAGCGCCCTCCTTACTTCGATCCTGGACTGTGAAACGATCGTCACGCATGGATCGACCGTCAGTAAAACGACCCAGAAGTTGATTATAAAAGCCGCACAATCACGCGGGATCATCATCTTCACCGACCCCGACTCGGCTGGCGAAAGGATCCGTCGTCAGATAACGAAATTGGTTCCGAACGCGAAACACGCTTTCTTGCCTCGGAATTTAGCCTTAGGTAAAGGAAAAGTCGGTGTCGAACATGCTTCTCCGAAAGATATCCTTGAGGCATTAGAGAATGTTCAAACTTTTTGTGAATCAAGCGGGACATTAACGATGACGGATCTGATGGAGTTGCGTCTTTCCGGTCATCCCGACAGTGAAGTGATGCGTAAGAAAGTCTCACAAGCGTTTCATATTGGAGATTGTAACGCGAAGACTTTTCTAAAACGATGCGATATGTTGAAGATCGATCGAAAACAACTTGAAGACAAGGTGGAGGAACTATGGAAAAACCGATAAGCGCCAATGCCCGCACCTTAGCGATCCTTAAGAAACACGGGATGAGCGCGAAAAAAGGATTCGGACAGAATTTCATCATCGATCCTTCCGTGGTCGAAAAGATCGCCCGGTTAAGTCAGATCGACGCATCCAGTCATGTCATCGAAGTCGGCCCCGGCATCGGCGCATTGACCGAACAACTCGCCAAGATCGCCAACTCGGTAACGGCGTTTGAGATCGATCCGCGATGTATCGAAGTATTGGCCGATACGTTGAGTCCGTATCCAAATGTTAAGGTCATTCTAAAAGACTTTTTAACGGTAACTACCCACGATCTTCCGGAAGGGGAGTTAACTTTATGCGCGAATCTGCCGTATTATGTCACCACTCCGATCTTGTTTCATATTATCGAGAAACTTCCTTCGATCACTTCGTTTACGATTATGGTTCAAAAAGAGGTGGCGGATCGCTTCGTGGCGAAACCTTCCACCAAGGACTATAATGCCTTAAGTTTGATCGTTCAGACCCTATTCGAAGTGAAAACCGTCATGAACGTATCGAAAGCGGTCTTCTTACCTCGACCCAACGTCGATTCCGCCGTCGTACGTTTCACGCGAAAAAACACGATACCGGTCGATAATCCCGATCGTTTCTTCAAACTGGTGAAAACAGGGTTTACGCAACGACGTAAAACTCTCGCAAATAATCTAAAGGAACTCGCATCGACCGAGTTTGTCTTAGCGAAACTCAATCAAGCGAAACTCAATGAAAACATCCGCGCCGAAGCGCTGACATTGGCCGATTTTATCCGGCTATACGAGGTATGGTATGAAAACGAAAGCGTACGGTAAAGTAAATCTATGTTTGGATGTGGTCGAAAAACGTCCGGATGGTTACCATGAATTGGATAGCGTCATGGTGCCGATCGAAGCTTATGACGAGATCGAATTCACGCTCGCCGAAGAAATGTCGTTTTCCTGTGTGCCAGACATCCGGATTCGACCGGAAAACAACTCGATCCTTAAAACATTCGAGAAAATGCGTTCGATTTACGGCTTCAAGGAAAACTATCATATCCATTTAAATAAACGGATCCCTTCGCAAGCCGGCTTAGGCGGTGGCAGCAGCGATGCGGCGGCCGTCATCAACTGGATCGACCAACACTATCAACTCAACATGAGCGATCAAGAAAAGATCGATATCGGCGTTAAGATCGGAGCGGATGTTCCGTTCTGTCTGTTTCAACGGCCAGCTCGTGTCAATGGGATCGGCGAGAAACTGCGTTTCTTCGATGTTGGACTAGATCTTTGGATCGTCCTGGTTCAACCGCATCGCGGCGTCAGTACCCGTCAAGCCTTCGGTACCCTGAATTTCGATATCCTCCAACATCCCGATACGGCCAGCGTCGAGAACGCGTTGACCAATGATAACTACCCATTATTTCTTGTTTCGATCGGAAATAGTTTGGAAGCCAATGCGATCCGCATGGTTCCCGATATCGCCGCACTTAAACAAAGACTATTGCGTTTAGGGTGTGATAAGGCGATGATGACCGGAAGCGGATCGGTCGTTATGGGCTTTACGAAATATGAAGAAGTCGCCGATCGTGCGGTTTCAAATCTAAAACACCAATACCGGTTTGTGGTTAAGACGAAAATTCGAACGAAGTGACGAATATTTGACGGAAATTTGGTAAAATGAAAGTGGAGGAAACAGACATGAGAAACGCGATCGTTTTGGCCGCAGGAAAAGGGACGCGGATGAAGAGTTCTTTATCCAAAGTCATGCATCCTGTTTTAAGCAAACCGATGATCGGGCATGTGATCACCAACCTGAAAAAGATCGATGTGGAAGAGATCGTGGTTGTGGTCGGACATCAAGCCGACCAGGTGAAAGCTTACTTAAAAGATACGGTCGATTATGCGATGCAGATGCCGCAGTTGGGTACGGGGCATGCGGTCATGCAGGTGGAAAGCCTACGTGATAAAGATGGCGAAACCTTGATTCTTTATGGAGATTGTCCCTGTGTCACGGATACGACGATGGAAAAGATCTTCACGCACAACAGCGATTGCGCGATGACGGTGTTGACCGCGGTCTTGGACGATCCGGCTCGTTATGGAAGAGTCGTTCGCGACGAAAACGGAAATATCGAGAAAATCGTCGAGTTTAAGGATTGTACGCCGCGTCAATTGGCGATCAAAGAGATCAATACCGGGATCTATTGCGTGAAGACGGAACTCTTATTTAAGCATTTGGATGAAATCAAGAACGATAACGCACAGAACGAATATTATCTGACCGATTTGATCGAAATCTTCAATTTGCACGGACTGGAAGTTCAAGCTTTGCCGGTCGAAGACGTCGATGAAGTCATGGGCGTCAATGATCGGGTCGACTTATTGGATGCGCAACGATGGATGCAGAAGCGGATCAATCGATATTGGTTACAAAACGGAGTCACATTCATCGATCCGGATCTAACCTTTATCTCACCGGACAGCGAAATCGGCGAAGATACGATCCTCTATCCCAATGTCTATCTTGAAGGGAAAACAACGATCGGTACAGGATGTACGATTTTGCCTCAGACATTCTTGGTGAATGCGACCATCGGAAACAACACGAAAATCGATTCCAGCCGCGTCACCGACAGTATCGTCAAAGATAATGTCAATCTCGGACCGTACGCGCATCTACGCATGAACTGCGTGATCGAAGATAACAACCGAATCGGTAATTTCGTCGAAATGAAGAATGCGACGATCGGATTTGACTCACGTTGCGCACATCTGACGTATGTCGGAGATGCGGAAGTCGGAGCGAAGGTGAATTTCGGTTGCGGGGTCGTTACCGTCAATTACGACGGAAAGAATAAATTCAAAACGACGATCAAAGATGGAGCGTTCATCGGTTCCAACGTCAATCTGATCGCACCGATCACCATCGGAGAGAATGCGGTGGTCGCGGCTGGAACGACAGCGAACAAAGATGTCGGGGATGGCGAAATGGCCATCGCACGTGCCCGTCAAGAAAACAAACCCGGATATGGTATCAAGTATAAAAACAAGAAGAAAGAGGATGTAAAACATGGTTAAGGACATTATCGTATTCGCGCTTTCCTCCAGTACCGATCTCGCGGACGAGATTTGCGGTCACCTCGGAATCCCGCGCGGAAAGATTTCGGTCAAGCATTTCGCGGACGGCGAGATCATCGTCGAACCCGAACAATCGGTCCGCGGCAAGAATGTCTTCCTTGTCCAATCCACCTGCACGCCGGTATCGGAGACCTTGATGGAAATCCTGGTCGCCCTGGACGCCTTCAAACGTGCTTCCGCCGGGGAAGTCACCGTCGTTATTCCTTATTTCGGATATGCGCGTCAAGACCGTAAGGCACGTGCCCGTCAGCCGATCACCGCGAAACTGGTCGCCGACCTGCTTCAAGTCGCCGGTGCCGATCGTGTCGTAACGCTTGACCTGCATGCGCCGCAGATCCAAGGCTTCTTCAATATTCCGATCGATGATTTGACAGCTGTCGCCATGATCGGCCAATACTTCCGCGCGAAACATTTCGCCGACGAAGTCGTTATCGTTTCTCCGGACCACGGAGGCGCGACACGTGCCCGCCGTTTGGCGGATGCCATGCCCGGAACGACCATCGCGATCATCGATAAACGCCGTACGAAACCCAATGTCGCCGAAGCGCTCAACTTGATCGGGGATGTCAACGGGAAGATCGCCGTCATCGTCGATGATATCGTCGATACCGGCGGTTCGCTCTTAGGCGGCGTCAAGATGTTGTATGAACGCGGCGCGACGGAAGTCTATTGCGCATGTTCGCATGGAATTCTCTCGGGAGATGCGATCACACGCATCCATGATTCACCGATTAAAGAGTTAGTCATCACCAATTCGATTCCCTTGAGCCCCGAAAAACGCAAGGAACCGAAAATCAAACAGATTTCGATTGGTTACATGTTGGCGAAGACCATCGAAGCGGTTCAGAACCATACACCGGTTTCCGAACTCTACAACTTATTCATCGATTAGTCATAGCGGTCTACGGACCGCTTTTTTAGTCTTGAATTTACATATTCAATAAGATTAATAGCATAACTTGACGCTACTGATACCAGGAATATAATCTGTGTAGATGAGGAGTGTAGAATGCTTTTGTATCGATAATCGTGCAGACTCCATAAAAGCGAGGTGAACGACATGGGATCTACGATTTATTCTCAAAAGGTGAAGCACCCGGTTTATGTTACGTATACCTGTGAACACTGTGGACAAGTGAATACATTCTCCCAAGAAATCGTCGGTAATGCCAGTGCGGAAGTGCGATTTGGAACCAGTAATAAATACGCAAACGCCAAAGTAAGTAAACTTGGCGCAAAAGCGCAAGGGGATCTTGAACGTCAAGTCCACAAGGCTCAAATCGATACCGAAAGGAAGAATTTCGCGTGGCTTAAGGTCCAAAAATGCTCAGTATGCAAATATCCCCAATCTTGGCAGAAGGGTGGTTTATGGAGAAAGACCATTCTATTCTTTATTCTCGATTTCTTTTATCTTCTTGTTTTCTTTTCTTGGGCGACAGGTTCGTCAGCCGAATCAAAGACACCCGGAACATGGATTGGATTTATCATCGTCGGAATCGTATTGTCTCTGCCGATCGTAAGTTTGGTTCTAAATTTACGAAAGATCGAAAAAACTAAGAATAGCGAGCCGATTGTCATCATTTAATTTGGTTGTTCACCAAGATACAACAATTCTACGTCAACAAGGCGGCTATTTTAGGTGTGGTGAAATGAATCTCAAATTCAAACTTAGCTGTCCATAAGTCAAAATCCGAATTACTTTTCTTTCGTACTGTTTGTTGTTTTGACGCAAAAGGGTAAAGAAAATTAACGATTTGCATGACAAACCATGTGAACCCTGTTATTATAGGTACATTCTATTCAAAGGAGCTGCACCTATGAACATGATTGGATATATCGCGGCGGCATTGACGACATTCTCGTTTCTACCGCAAGCTTTACAAGTAATCAAGACGAAAGATACCAGTAGCATCAACCTGACGATGTACCTGATGTTTGTGGTCGGTGTGTTCTGTTGGACCGCCTATGGCATCTATAAACTAGACGCCGCCCTGATCGCATCCAACACCGTCACCGCGGTCTTCTCCAGCATCGTGCTGGCGTACAAGTTGAGATACAAATAACATGGAACATTTACATAACATGATTCTCGATTACGAGAAAGAATTCTTCGATCCGTCATTCTGTGAAAACACGCAAGCACTCGCTGAGCGTTTAGATACCAATTACCTTGAATATGCGCAAACCGGTACGATCTATCATCGCGACGAAACCATCGATCATCTAAGTCAAGTTAAGAAACAACTCGTCAAAATCCACGATTTTCACTTGGAAATGTTATGTAAGTGCTGTTGTATCGCACACTACCGTAGCGAAAACAACGGTAAACAGGCGTTACGTACGTCGATCTGGGTCGAAATCGACCAACAATGGAAATTGAAATTCCACCAAGGAACCCCGGTGACCCTTTAATAGGGCATCGGCTTTTTTCTATACGGAGGTAAACCATGAAAACAATCGGACTGATCGGCGGAATGAGTTGGGAAAGCACGGTACCTTACTACGCGATCCTCAATCAAGAAATCAAAAACTTCTATGGTGGCTATGCCAGTGCCAAAATCATCTTGTACAGTGTCGACTTCAGCGAGATCGAAGCCGCACAAACCCGTGGGGATTGGGAAGCCATGGGAAACACATTGGGCAACATCGCGCTTACCTTACAAAATGCCGGTGCAGACGCGATCGTGCTTTGCACCAACACGATGCATAAGGTCTCTGACAAGATCCAATCCATGATTACGATCCCCTTTATTCATATCGCGGATGCGGTTGCGGAAGAAGTCAAACGGTTTGGATTCACCAATGTCGCGTTATTGGGAACGATGTATACGATGACCCAAGATTTCTATGTGGATCGATTGAAATCGCATGGGTTAAATGTGTTGTTACCGAAACATTCCGACATGGAAATCATCCATTCGGTTATCTTTGATGAGTTGGTACTCGGGATCATCCGTGAAGAATCACGAAAAGAATATCGAAGGATCATTTCTGATTTGGTCGCAAATGGAGCGCAAGGAATTATCTTAGGATGTACGGAAATTGGATTGTTGGTGAAAGCCGAGGATGCGAGCGTCCCGCTTTTCGATACGGTGAAGATCCATGCCTTACAATCGGCACGCTTTATGACAGAGTCCGATTTATGATTGGACTACCGGATAAAAAAGTAGTACTCGCACCTTATGACGAAGATTGGTCCGTCGAAGCCCAACGCATCATCAGTAAACTTTATGAGGTACTAAAAGAGGATGTCGTCGATGCACAACCGATGGGAAGTACCGCAATCAAAGGGATTGTCGCAAAACCTTTGATCGATATCGCATTGGGTGTTCATTCCTTACATGATGTCAAAACCAAACTCGATCTACTTCTAGCCAACGGTTTCATTTTTCGTCCACGCACCGAAACAAAAGACCATCTGTTATTTGCGGTTCGAGATCCGCTTCGTCAAATCGACACCCATTATATTCACGCCGTCGTCTTTGACAGTATCGAGTGGCGCGAATATCTCTACTTTCGTGATACCCTCAATCAAGATGAATCCCTTCGAAAAGAATATGAACGGCTCAAAATAAATTTGGCGCAACAGTTTTCGGAAGATCGTACGTCGTATACGCAAGGGAAGAGCGAATTTATCCGTCGTGTTTTGGATAAAATGGATCCGAAATAAATCGCTTCTTGCATCGTTCCCACATTGCTTTTACAATATTCTCAACGCCCATAAAATAGTTAGGAATTCAACATGAAACCAACCTCTCCATCAAATCTAAATACATCCATGCACGGCACACGTGAGTCTGCGATTTTCACCACCTTATCAGTACCGAAAGCAGTTATGGCTTTGGTGGTCCCGACGGTCATCAGTCAAATCATCATGGTAGTCTATAATCTCGCGGATACTTACTTCGTTGGGCAAACCAACAATGCTTCGATGGTGGCCGCATTAAGCGTAACCATGCCGGTTTTCGTCATCATGGCGGCTGTCGCGAATCTTTTCGGAATCGGCGGTGTCAGCTTGATTTCGCGTAGCCTTGGGGAAGGCAAATACGAAAAAGCGCGCCATACGTTCGCGTTTGTTTTTTGGGGGAGTATCATAGCCGCTTTCCTCTATGCAATGTTTATTTGGATCTTTCATCGTCCAATCATCGAACTCGTCGGCGGTACGGAAGACACGTTTGAATACATTCGTCAATATATGATGTGGACGATGGTAATCGGAGCGATCCCGACCATCTTGAATAATGTTTTTGGTCATTTGATCCGTTCGGTCGGCGCATCCCGTCAAGCCAGCTTCGGGATGTCGTTGGGTGGGCTTCTCAATCTTGTGCTCGATCCTTTGTTTATGTTTGTACTCTTACCGAAAGGCAACGAAGTCGTGGGGGCTGCGATCGCCACGATGTTGTCGAATGTGGTCGCTACGGCCTATTTCTTCATCTTTGTTCTACGGAATCAGGAGAAATTCCCGATCTTCTCCTTAAGTCCGCGTGATGTTTCGGTAAAAGACGGAATCGCGTCGGAAGTCATTGCGATCGGCTTGCCCGCAGCCTTGGGAACCTTATTGGCTATGATTTCGAATATATTCGGAAACGTGCTCGTTGTCGGATATGGTACGACCGCTGTCGCCGGCATGGGAATCGCGAAACGAATCGGCATGATTTCATTCAATATTACAATGGGATTGACGCAAGGAGTTTTGCCTTTGCTTGGATTTAGTTATGCTGCAAAGAACTTCAAACGTATGAATGACGCGATCAAGTTCACGGCAGCTCTTTCTTTGATCTTCTCGATCGTTTGTTTGATCGGATTTCAACTCTTCAGTACACAACTTGTAACCCTCTTCATTAAGGATAGTGCCACGGTAGCTTACGGAAATGACTTCTTGAAGATTCTCTCGATCGACATACCCTTAAGCGCCTTATGTTACTTGATCACCGCGATCTTCCAAGCGACAGGTCAAAAAATGTATTCCTTCGTCATTACGATCTTACGTAAAGGGATCGTGGATATTCCCTTGATGTTTCTTCTGCGGGAACTCTATTTATCCAACGGAGTCATGGCAGCGACCCCGGTGGCCGATACGATCGTCACCGTGCTTGCGATTGTATTGCTTGTTCGATTCCTAAATCGTTATACACATCCCAAACTTTTGCCAAGTCAATAAATCGAAACCTTACGTTACTTAATTTTACTGAAATTTTCTAAATTTTATTGACCTGGAGTGCACTTCAAGGCGTACAGTAGTAAAGGGAAGTAGGAATCAAATATCCCTTGGAGGAACAATGCAAAACGTATACATCACAAAAGCAATCAATTCGGAAGCATTATTGAAGATGTTGGAAATATTGGATCGAAAACCGATAGGGAAAGTCGCCGTCAAGATCTCAAGCGGCGAACCCGGCGGACATAATTTCTTAACCCCGACCCTTATTCAACCGCTCGCAGATAAGGTACAAGGCACGATCGTCGAATGCAATACGGCGTATGGCGGAGGCCGTGCAGATACGGCTTCGCATAAAAACGTTATGAAAGAACATGGATTCTCGGACATCGCACCGATCGATATCATGGACGAAGAAGGGGAAGTCGCGTTACTGATTCAGGGCGGAAAACATCTCAACGAGGATATCGTGGGATCGCATTTCGTAAATTATGACTTCTATATCAATCTCGCACACTTCAAAGGACATGCGATGGGAGGATTCGGTGGTGTCATCAAAAACATGTCGATCGGTATCGCTTCGTCCAAAGGGAAAAGCTTGATCCATTCGGCAGGAAAAGAAACCACAGGCTTCGGACTCAACACCCCGCAGAACGATTTCCTGTAATCGATGGCTGAAGCTGCCAAAGCGGTCGCGGATGCATTGACCGACAAGATCGTTTATATCAACGTTATGAACAACCTATCGGTGGATTGCGATTGCGACAACGATCCCGAACCTCCGACGATGAACGACATCGGAATTCTAGCTTCGTTGGATCCGGTCGCACTCGATCAAGCTTGCGTTGATTTGGTCTATGCGGCCACTGACGGGAAGGATCTGATTGAACGTATGGAATCCCGCAACGGAATTCATACCTTGGTGCATGCGGAAGCGATCGGTCTTGGGATGCGGACATATAAACTGATTTCGATTGATTAACCTACTCATCTAGAAAACTAAAAACACGAACCAAGGTAAAATTGGTTCGTGTTTTTTACTGTTTCTGTTTTTAGAGTAAGCGTTTGTCTAACTTTTACAATTCAACTCCCAAATCAAGCAATGCTTCTTTTGCCTGCGTGACACTCTTGAATTGAATCCCACGGATTCCAACCGCACAGGCTGCCGAGATGTTCTCATAGAGATCATCCATGAAGACCGTCTCTTTTGGATCCAAACCATATGTATCCAGTAAGTAATAATAGATTTCAGGCATCGGTTTGACAAGTTTGATCCGATACGAGATCACCGTGCCATGCGCTTGGTGTAAGAGCGGTGTCGACTCCCACATTTCATTAAATCCCTGTTGGGGATAGTTGGATAAGATATAGACCTGAAATCCTTGGTCGACGCAAGCTTGGAAAAGTCGAGAAGATTCGTCGATCAACTTCGGCATATCGACCCAATGTTGCATCAAATAACGAATTTCTTCTTCATAATGCGGAGCTTGGTTTAAATAGACTTGGGTATGGTCTTCGATCGAGATGAGTCCTTGGTCGGCCAAACGCCATGTCGGACTGTCGAATATCAAGGCTTTCAAATCGCGGACACGCGTTTCATCATATCCAAGCTCACGTAGAAATCCGATCGGATCATAGCGCAGTAAGACATTCCCTAAGTCGAAAACGATGTTCTTGATCATATTACATTTACCTCAATGAGTTCTTTCAGATTGAAACTATACAGATACGTGGAAATTTTCTTCGTCGGGAATGCCAAGGTCAACGCTTCACGATAGAGAGAGAGTTGATCGCGATAACGCAAGGTTAAGGTTTCCTTATCCACACCGCGATCGGTCTTGAAGTCGACCAATTGTACTTGTTGATCATGGATGACCAAGAAGTCGATGATCCCGTTGATCATGCGTCCGTGATCCAGCACCGCAAACGGATATTCCTTCTCGATCGTACCACGTAAGGCGTTTTGGTAAAACGGAGTCGTACTAAACGCAAGGATCGATTCGATTTCATCCGAACTACATTCCGGATCGATGGATCGTATCAATTCTTCTGACCAATCCATGGACGGAAGTTGCTCCAACAACTTATGTAATCTTGTACCGCGTTGTTTGCCATCCAACGTATCACGGAACCGTAAGTTGAAATCACGTGCGAATCGAGCTTCCGTACTTGACGGCGTTAAGACGGTTTCTTCCGGATGTTCGATATCCAGTCCAACAAATCGTTCTGAAACCAACACTTCACTGGGACCTCGTAACTCACCAAGTTCACCGTCCACAAGGAAGTGTCGATAGAGCGGGTTTGCATCTTCGTTCGCGATCGCCCGCAACCATCCCGAATATCCGACCATTCCGAATACCGTGGAGCGAGTTAACGATGTCGGAATCTTCTTCAAATCGACGTCGACCACCACCAACAGATTCTGAGGACGAGTCAAGGCGACATACAGAATCCGCATTTCCTCTTCCATCTCTTCTTGGATCGCTTTGGCTTGTAAGGCTAAGCGGATCGGATTGGTGCGTTGATAACGTTCCGGAAACCACAGGGTATTGAGTCCGATCCCCAACTCCGAATCGGTCATCATCGTGTTGGTTAAATCCAACACCGAATGTCGCTTGGTGGACCAGAAGTAAACGACTGGAAATTGTAAACCTTTGGATTGATGGATCGTCATGACACGCACGACATCCACATCGTCGGAAATCGGCGTCGCTTCCGAACTCTTCGCATCCGAAATTTCATCGATAAAGTCCAAGAAACGCGGTAAACTCATCGATTTCGATTCCGCCAACAGAGCTTTCTCGTAAAACAGATCCAGATTCGTACGTTGCGAATGCGTACATGAAGTTTGGTAGTAATCATTGAAGTTCATGACATAAGGGATAAAGTCATGTAAAGGCATCGTTAAACTCAATCGTCGGATTTCTAGTAATGTCGATTCGATTTCCGGATATTCGCGCTTCAACACATCATGCAAGGACTCGCCACGCTGCTTGTTTAACTTTAACCGAGCGATGTCTTCCTGATCCATATTGAAGAAGGGTGACAGAAGCACTCCGACCCAATGCATGTCTTCGCTCGGATCGACGCACAAGTTCAACATCATCAATAGATCTTGTACGCTATCCGCATTATAGAAACCGGACTGTACGTCGATCAAGGCGGGAATCCCGGCTTCTTCGAAGGCTTCTTTCAAGTAGGATTTGATACGATGAGAACGAACCAGAATCACGAAGTCTCGCCATTTCGTAAACGTACCTTCAGCTTTGCGTCGCAAGATATCTGCTGCGATATGACGCGCTTTTAGAACAGAGTCACCTGAACTTTCATCTACGATAGCCACGAAGTCGCTCTTGGTTTCCGAGTTCGATTCCTCGATGACTTTAAGGATTTCTTCCTCGGCATCTTCCTGAAGATTGTCTTCCGATTCCGATGTCGATCCGGGATCCGGATCTTTTCTCACCCAATGGAACTCGACTGGCATTCCGCCGTTCTGTCGATCTGTTCCGATACTGACATTGTCGTTTTTTGAATATGAACTACGCAATCCCGAAACATTCATCAACTTCCCGAAAATCAGATTATTGAACTCGACAATCGATTGCGAAGAGCGGTAGTTGTTGGGGAGATAGAGGACAAGATCTTGATCGGGTTTCTGATCTTCGATCAAACCTTGCATCAGTTGTGGTTTCGCGTTACGGAAACGGTAGATCGATTGTTTTATATCACCGACCCGAAATACGTTGTTTCCTCGCGCCATCAGTTCAACGATGGTGTTTTGGACATCATTGGAATCTTGGAACTCGTCGACCAAGATTTCCTTGAATCGGTTACGATAGGCATCCGCGACATCGAACTCCGGATGACGAAGGATCTGAAGGGCGAAATGTTCCATATCATCGAAATCGATACTGTCATTTTCCTCTTTGATCCGGGCAAAGGCCTGAATGTATTCTTTCGTTAGGTCACCCAGGCAAGACAGACGATCCGCCAAGGTATTGAGATCCGCCACAAAACGATCTTCCGTATAACAGACCTTGCATACATCAGTCAGTTTTTTCTTGTAGGTCGCCCGACATTCCGTGTATTCCTTGATTTTACTGCTGGCGATCGGGAAATGTTGGACCAGGCGAAAGAAAAGTTCCCGCATCCGTCGGTAATCACGTTGTTGGATAGCTTGAAAGATTAGGGTCAATTGGGTTTCGGAGGAAGCGAATTGCATTTCTCCCTGGGCTTGTTTTTTCTCGGGGAAATCCGCCAGTTCGCGCATTTCTGTAAGTAAGTTTCTTAAATCTTCAGCGACATATTGAAATGAGAGGAAAAAGTAGAACGCCAAATCATCGCGTAGATGAAGTAAACTTCCGTTGATGCGATATGCATCGACACTTTCATTAAGCCAAGTTTCCGGATCGCTTTTGGAACCCATGACTTTCGCCAAGGCATCGATTGCGGCAGCAACGTTCGCATCACTCTCGGGACGTGCGGAGAAATGATCGAGCAGTTCAATGTAGCCTGACGGAGGATTCGCATATGCCTTATCCAACACAAAGCGCATGGCTTCTTGCTTATAGAGAGCGGCCGTGCCTTCATCCAGGATATTACCGGCGCGTTTCGGATCCAATCGAAGCACAAACGAGTAATCCCGAATAACCGTCAAACAAAACGAGTGGATCGTCGAAATGTTGGCGCCGGGCAGTTTGGTAATCTGATCATAAAGGAAAGGATCTCCGGTGTTCTTATATTCTTCGTTCAGTTTCTGCGCAAGTCGACGTTTCATTTCACCGGCGGCGGCTTCGGTAAACGTCATCGCCAATATTTCATCGACACTGACATGATCTTGACGGATCCGTTTCATCAACCGATCGATCAAAACCGTGGTCTTACCGGCTCCGGCCGAGGCACTGACCAAGATGTTCTTATCGACCGTATGGATCGCAAGCGCTTGTTGGGGGCTATGTGTATTACTCATGGTCGGTCGGTTCTCCTTTCAACGAGGGGATCGTCGTACGGTTTTTGATTGCGACGGGCTTCCCGTTGAATTGACACAATCTTCGATAGTCGCAATACCCGCAGGCGTCCTTGACGCAATTGCGACTGATGTCGCCTTGAGTCAACCGGATCCCGAATTGTTTGTATAACTCATCCAACGCTTTGACCACGAGTTCAAACTGAAAGGCAGAACGTTTATTGATCGAAAGGATATCGTCTTTGTCTTTAAACAAGGTCTTAATGTATTTCGCATTGAAATCCAGATTCGCCGGTTCTCCGAAAGCCCATCCTTCCAAACGGGATCGTTTCAACTTTTCGATCTCCCAGGCATCCTCATACAACTCGTCGATTTCAGCTTTTCGGTAATCGATCGCCACGGCAGGGGCGGGGATCGAAGGTTGCTGGAGGGAAATGTAGAAGGCACCGGCCGGACGTTTTCCCAATTCCATTGAAGCGACGTGCAGATATGTCATCAATTGGAGTTGTTGGCCGGTCAAGACTTTGGTTTCCTCAAGTTTCTTCGAACTGCTTTTGTAATCCATGATCCGTACTTGATCCGCGGTCGTATCGATCCGGTCGATCGAACCGTTGAGTCGAAGCATCCGAGTTTCATCGATACTTCGTACCATTTCATAGGAATATTCGGCACTTACGGGGATAAACGCGGTTTCCAGTTCCATCGCCCGTAAGAACGTAAACGTCTTCATCAATTGCGCGATCATCCGCCGACGCATCATTTCAACCTTGTCGGACTGTTTCGGATACATGTTTTTAAGATCATCGAAGAAAGGTTGGGCGATCTGGCTGATTTCTTCTTCGTTGAGTTTCGCATAGTCCTTCCCTTTGGTTTTAACTGTCTCCTCAAAGATCGCATGCATCAAAGTTCCGACGATGTTGACTTCGATTTTCGCGTTGGGTTTCTTGCGTAAACCGATTCCGGATGCGAAGTAATACATATAGGGACAGCGGAAGAACCGTTCGATCGACGATACGCTGCCGACGATCGTTTTTTCTTTGAAGAACAACCGTTGCGCTGTCTGCGATGTTAAGGAAGGTTCGCGTCTTGATCGTCCGAATTCTTCCGTGAGTTGCCAGCTTTCGGCACGTACACCTTTACAAGCGTCCTTGATTTCAAAGGAAAGTTCATTGCTTTTCCCTTCGAAATTCCCGGTCGACCAAGAGAAAATCATTTCATTCGCATACGTAAATAGACCATTGACTTGATCCATATGATGTTTATAACGTTTTTCCAGGGAAGGAAGTCCGGTCAGACTGCGGTAATTTTCATCAAACAACCCGCGAACGGTCGAGAACTGCGGGAAATTCCTTTGAGAAGCGGAAATCACAAAGACGCGGTCTTTCCCGCTGACAATGTAATGGGCAAGATCGGTAATCAAGACACCCTTCGGGATCGCATGGATACGTTCGCGGGTCGCATCGACTTGATAGATCAAAAAGTCGGAGGCTTGGGGATGATTCTCCAAGATCGGCAACGATACCTCCAAGATTCGTTTGATCGCAAGGATCGCTTCTTCGGAAGATTCGTTGTTGCGGCAGATTGAAACAAAGAGCGCATAGATCCGTTCGGCTTTTGCGCGCCAATTCATCGTCAAACATTCTATCACGGATGTGAAAAGCGGCACCATCGATTTGCGTGCGATCTCCGCCTTGTCTTCCATTTCTTGATACGTTTTCTTTTCCGCATATCCCCATAATCGACTCTCAGACAAAGCTTGTTTGACTGAAGTTAAAGGAAAACCTATATCTTTCGTCGATATTTCAAAAGCATCGATATATCGTACCAAATCGTGGGTGTGTTCGATTTGAACAAGCGGATTATCGAGGACGGATTTCCAATCTTCGATCAAACCGGAATCGGCGAAACGTAAAAGGTTGATGAATAAATCGGCTTCCGGTTGGCGAAAGGATTCGCTCAATATGCTATACGGAATACCATAACGATCGAAACTGACTTTCAATAACGGGATATCCGTCGCGGGATCCAAGCAGACGATGCTTTGACGATCATAGCGCATCTTACTTAACGCGATGTACTGTGCGACGCCTTGCGCCTGTAATCTGGGATTTCCCGTAAACTTCAATTTCAAGTCGGGAGTACGGGGTTCACGATCCAACATCCGTGCACCATTTTCCACCAAATCTTGATATCGTGAAAACGTAAGGAGTGATTCGTTGGAAGGATGGATCACACAACGTTTGACTTCATCGCTGATTCGAAATTTCTCAAATACGACACGTAATCCATTATGTGGATTCTCAAGCGACATCGCCGCCGTCAAAAGTTTCTTCAGATCTCGATTCTTTTTGGTATCTTCAGGCAAGGTTTCGACAGCGATGTCCCAGTCCGTCAGTTCCATTGCGAAATCGGTGATTTCCTTGACTGTCTGAGGGAACTCGAGCATCTTACCCAAGACTTCCATCTCATCTTTCATTTCTTTGAAAAGCAGGGCGCAATCGACATAAAAACGGATCGGATCGACACGTTTCGCATCCATTCCCTTCAAATGGCTTTCCAGCGATAAAATGCGGACGCCGGTGAGAATCGGGTTGTTTTGAAGGATTTCACGCAGGAATGCCGTCTGCGCATGGGGTTCACTGAAAATTATCGTTCCATTTTCAAAAGAATGGTTGTTCATCGCTTGTACCTCAGTTATAATTATAAATGATATTTCAGAGGTAAGTATGACGAAAAACAAGAAGTACGGGAAAACGGCCTTATTGACTGCGTCATTTCTCTGGGGTATCGGATTCATCGCCGTCCAAGGCGCTTTGGACAGCGGTTGGCATCCGTTTTTGTTGCTTGGATTCCGCGGCCTGATGGGCGGCGTTTTCCTGGGTTTGTTTTCCTTGAATCGGAAATGGTGGAAGAAACACGATCTCATGCGTGACGGAATCGTCGCCGGCAGTCTGATGTTTCTCGCATTCGCCCTGCAAACCTTTGGTCAACGCGCTTCCAGCGCAACCAACGCTTCCTTTCTGACAACCCTGTATGTCGTTTTCACTCCGGTCCTGCTCTATTTGATCACAGGCAGAAAAGTCGGGGTGTCGACGTGGATTGCCGGTTCGCTTTCGTTGTTTGCCACGGCATTATTGACCCTTCGCGGATCCTTCACCTTGTCCTTCGGGGATACGCTATTGATCGGTTGCGCGATTGCCTTCGCCCTACATATCCTTATGTTGGAGAAGATTGCGCATCATGACGATGCATTATCGCTGACCGTGCTTCAGTGCTTGACGATGAGCGTATGGGCCTTTCTGTTTTCACTCTTTAGTAAAACAGGGGTACCGACGCAAGGATGGGGTTATGTCGCCTATTGCGGCATCATAAGCAGCGGTATCGCTTTCTTCCTGCAGACGTATGGACAAAAGCATGTCGACGCATCGATCTCGGCGATACTTCTTACCCTGGAAGCGTTGTTCGGGGCGGCCGGTGCCGTGCTGATCTTGCATGAACCTCTGGGACCCACCGCGGTGCTTGGAGGGTTTCTCATGATGGTCGCCATATTGTTGCTGGAAACGGGACCCATCCTACATCAACAGTTTATGAAAGCATTCATCATCGCGAAAAGGGAAGTAGAAAAAGAACCTTAAGGGGGACATTCCATGTCAATCGTCGAAGTATTGTCGAACATCAACGATCGTCGCAAAGGCGGCGACCAATGCCAATTCAATGGTTATCTTGAAGATTATCTCGAAACCTTGGAAGAAGGCAACCTAAAATCCAGTTTAGCACACCTCTTTGAAGAAGAACAAAACCTGCGTATCATCGTCGACTTGTCGTTTGGCGTCAACAAAGACGTGATTTCCAACCAAATCATCCGCTATAAGGACGCGTCCAAGCTGCCGGCCGGGTTCTTGAAAGCTCCGTACATCGTGTATGGAAAAGCCGCGGGGGATGCGGAAATGGGAATCTTGTTGATCGATGGCGATAAATCCGATTATCCGTTGGCGAAAGGTTTATATTACTGTTTGACCGAACAAACCGGCTTGTTGGAAAACGCGCGCAATGAATTGGTTGCGGTCAACACCGATCAACCGGAAGTTGTCGGAAACATCGGAAAGAAACTGTTGGCTCAGACGCAACGTGTCGGTGCTTTGCAACGCGAAGTCGACCGTCACTATTACAATTCGTTTACCGCATTGAACGATCTCGTTTTGGCGAAAGCCGAAGACTTGAAGGTCAAGACCGTCGAAGCTTGTAAAGAAACGGCCGAACGTTCGGATTTGATCTACGGTGCCATTTCGAAATGGTATTTGTTGAAGAAGACGGTTTATGTCCAATACATGACCAACAAGGATCTGCTTGAAAAAGACAACGAAGGCAACATTAAAAAACAACGCCACAATGCCAAACTCCATGCGGATCAAGTTCCGTTCATGGCGTTCAGCGAACTCTGGCGCGTATAAATCATAATGTGAACGAAGACTCCCGAAGGGGAGTCTTTTACTATCATATAAGCATGTTCGATTTATGTGTTTAAGTTTTGAAGAACCGGTACCTGAGTCCGATGGTTTGATTGAATTTGGTTAGCAGTTGTTTTGCGTGAAAGCAACAGGTAAAAAAGTTGTGGGATATGATGCGAAGTGATACGATCAGGATGCGTAATTGATTTTTACGAAAAATGAACTTTGAATTTGATTCATGGAGTTTCCGCACAACTGAAAGGAAGAACCCAATGATATACCTGGATCACAATGCCACAACACCAATCGACGAAGAGGTTGCGAAAGCCATGATTCCGTATTTATACGGCAATTTTGGGAATCCATCGAGTTCGCATGCACTTGGGGTTGACGCAAAAGAAGCAGTTGAAAATGCAAGAAAATCGGTTGCTCGACTTCTAAACGCTAAACCTAACGAAATCATTTTTACCGGATGTGGTAGCGAATCAAACAATATGGTTTTAAAAGGTGTTGCACACACATATAAGAAGAAGGGAAATCACATCATCACATCACAGATTGAACATCCGTCGATCCTGAATCCGTGTCGTTATCTGGAAGAATGCGGAGTCGATGTGAGTTATGTTTCAGTCGATAAATTTGGAATGGTCAATCCGGAAGAAATTGAAAGATTAATTACTAACAAAACGATTCTTGTATCGATCATGCATTCGAATAACGAAGTAGGGACCCTTCAACCTATAGAAGAGATATCGAAAATTTGTCGAAGATCTGGTGTTTTACTTCATACGGATGCATCACAATCCGTCGGAAAGGTTCCGATCGACGTTTTTACACTAGGTGTTGATTTTCTAACGTTGGCAGGTCATAAATTGTATGCTCCAAAAGGAATTGGAGCACTCTTTATCAAAGACGGAGTATATATTGAACCTTTGATACATGGGGCTGGGCATGAAAACGGTAGACGAGCAGGAACCGAGAGTGTTACTCTCGAAGTTGGTTTAGGGAAGGCGGCAGAGCTAGCCGTAGAAACGCTAAAATCAAATCAAACAAAACTGCTGACCGATTACTTCTATCGCCTTCTAATGACGACATTCGGAACTAAAATCCATCTTAACGGTCATTCGGAAAAAAGACTTCCTAACACGCTTAACATAAGTTTTTTAGGTTATAATGGACACGAAGTGCTGGATAAGTTAAGCGAAGTTGCTGCATCGACTGGATCGGCATGCCACTCGGGGATGACTTCAGTATCGCCTGTATTGTCAGCCATGGGTGTGTCTGATGAAGTCGGACGTGGCGCCATACGGTTCAGTTTGGGTAAGCATACATCAAAAGAAGAGATTGATAAGGTCGTTGAGCAGTTGAAAAGCGTTTTATAAAATTCATTCACGGAGGAAAAAAATGAAACTGGGAGTAATCATCGAGACGAAAGAATATGAGAAAGCATGGAATGCAATGAGATTTGCTGTAACCGCATTGAAGAATGGACACGAAGTCAAAGTTTTTTTGATGGGGGAAGCGGTTGAAATCGAGAAAATGACTCATGAAAAGTTCAATATCGAAATTCAAGTCACAAAATTTCATGAAGCCGGCGGTCAGATTCTAGCATGTGGAACATGCTTAAAATCACGCAATATGGGAGAAACGGAAGTCTGTCCTATTAGTACGATGAATGATTGTGTTGCGATGGTAGAGTGGTCTGACAAAGTTGTGACTTTTTAGAAATCTTCAATATAGAACAAACATATTACATCACGGGAAATACATCGGGATCGTCACATGCGTACAATCATTTGAGCGAATAAGAAAAGTAACAGTATCTTAACACAAGAATTTCCTTGCTGATTTATGATAGGTGTATGAAAAATACACTACGCAGAATTTCTTACAGGACCGCGATAACGCTTGGTTCATTGTTCTATCTTACGACAATTTTTGTTCATCTATTGATTTTGATCAGAGTTATCCCGCTTGAATGGATTAGCGGGGGTCGGATTACTTCTTATGATGAACAATTTCAAATTTCGATCATAAATCTATTTCTTTGCGTTATCGGTTTGCTTTTCATTCAGTGGGCAAGTCATTCGCGAGATTCGAACTCTGTTCGCTTGGTTGCGTCAGTTCTTAGTGTCGTTTGGAGTATTTCGCTTTTACTTCAACTTCTTGGAACACCGTTCGAAATCTTTGGGATGTCCTTAGTGGTTCTTAGTGGGTTAATTTCTCATCTTCGCTTGTCAATTCGAGATTAAATAGGTTTATCAACACGTCGATTTCCTGAAAACACGTATAATTTCTCGAAAAAGGTAAAGCTATCGTCCGCAATAGCTAATAAAATCATCGATATCAACTTTCTCGTTAGCCTTGATGTTCTGTTTTGCCGCAAAGTCATCATATTCATCCCCATGGATTAAAATCGGAAGTTCTTTATGGAACTTCTTTTCTAAGATTCCCAGAGTATGGATTTCTTGCGCAACGTTTACTAGAATCTCTTGAAACTTGATTGGAATCAACTCCATCTTCTCCAATGTTTCTTCACCGACTGTGTTGAAGTAGAGGTTGAAGTTATCGATGTGTGGTAACCCGTGCGATTCGATCCATTGTTTTAAAAGAGGTTGAACATTCGTATCTCCAAAAACAGCTTCCCGATTCTGCATCCAATACGCATAGTTCCAGCGTACTTCCTGTTCGTCGGATTGGTCGAGATTCTCGCGTTCGTAGGTTTCGGTGTTATATCCGAGGATGACGATCGGATAGCAGGGATTGTCCGCGATGTTGGATATGTAAAAGGAGATCGCATAGATATCCGTTTCGTTCCATTCAGAGATCACCGAAACAAAGCGGTTGAGAATTTCTTCTTTGAGTAAGATGTCAAAATCGTTCATATTTTCCTCGTTTCCATGGGTATCCCTCAGTCAAGATTCTTTTTAACGGGGACTTCGAGTTGTTTGACTTCTTGTGATAATAAACTGAATTGTCCTCCGCAGAGGTTTCGACATTTAGCTATCCACGCATCGTCATCGCTGACCAAGGTCAAGACGACATCCGAACCGAATTCCTTGTTTAGGATAGTTGTTTGTTTCAAGTAGGACAAAATTGGATCGGTAAACCGTATCGGAAAACGAACCACGCTTTGAAGAACATTTCGGGTTTCGGTCAGTTCCGCAAGATCCAAACATTCGGACACGCTTTCAACATACGCGCGGATCAGTCCGCCTGCACCTAACAGAATTCCTCCGAAATAGCGAACCACAACTGCCAGAATGTTTTCCATCTCGCGTTTTCGTAGCACTTCCAAGATCGGTAGACCGGCCGTGCCCGCCGGTTCACCATCGTCGTTACTTCGTTGGACCGGCGTATCGCCCCCGAGGATTATCGCGGAACAGACATGTCTGGCTTTCGGATGTTCCTTGCGAACTTGCTTGATTATTTCTTTGGCTTCCTCTTCGGAAGAGACGCGATAAAGAAGTGCGATGAACTCGGACTTTTTGATCGTAATCGAATGTGAGTTAAAGCGGGCTAAGCGGAACATTGAATCACCACTCCTATTATACAAGGAATGAAATCTTCTTGCGCACTTTAAATCGAAGGGGAGTTGTGCTAAACTATGTCCATGTTACGGAGGGATAAGAAATGCGATCTACATGCGTTGAAATTCTTGAAGTAACGGTAAGAAACAATACATAGGGATTTTGCGCCTATGTTTTTTGTTTTTTAGACAACCGAATCGTTTTGTATAACTGCGGAAATACGGTCCGCAAGTCTCTACCCTGTCACCGGAAATGACGGGACTACAAAACTTAAAAGGACTTTTTAGTCATTTTTAGTTTTGAGCGAGACACCGGACCAAGGTGTCTTTTTCATTGAAAGGAGCGGTGAAATTGGAAAAATCATCCATCTCGATCGTCATGGGATCGAAAAGCGATTACGAAACGGTCAAAGAAACTGTCAAGATTTTGGAAGAATTCAATGTACCGTTTGAAAAGAAAGTCGTCAGTGCGCATCGTACTCCCGAGGATATGGTGGCGTTTGCGAAAGATGCGCAAAGTCGGGGGATTCAAGTGATCATCGCGGCGGCCGGAGGGGCGGCGCATTTGCCGGGGATGATCGCATCGCTCACTGAATTGCCGGTGATCGGGATTCCGATCGAAAGCCGTGCCTTGCATGGTATCGATAGTCTTCTGTCGATCGCACAGATGCCATACGGGGTACCGGTCAATACGATGGCGATCGGTGTAGCCGGGGCGAAGAACGCCGCGTTGGCAGCTCTGCGTATTTTGGCTCTACACGACTCGGAACTTCAACTGAAATTACGTGCGTATCGTGAGGAAATGGCGGATCAAGTCCGCAACGCGGTGCTTGAGTGAAGCGTCTGATTCCTCCTGCGACGATCGGAATCATCGGGGGCGGTCAATTGGGCCGCATGATGGCACTCTCGGCGCTTCAAACCGGATATAAGATCGCCGTATTGGATCCTTCGCAGGATTGTCCTTGCGCAACGATTGCGGATACGTTCATTTGCGCAGCTTATGACGATCCCCAGGCGTTTGAATCGCTGATTTCTCAGTGCGATGTGGCGACGTATGAATTTGAGAACGTAGATGTCGACCTTGTTTCAAAATATCCGGCTCATTTTCCGCAAGGTGCGCAAGCGCTGCGTATCGCGCAACACCGTCTTTATGAGAAACAGTTCGCGCAAGGCTTGGATATTCCCGTACCTCGTTATCATTATATCCAACGTCAGGAAGATCTTGCCTTGATTAGCGAATTTCCAGTACTTATCAAGAGTTGTCGCTTTGGATATGACGGTAAAAGCCAATGGTTGATACATAACCAAAAAGCGTTGGATGAAATCGATCTAAGGTTTCCGAATGAATATATCGCGGAAGAAGTGATCGACTTCCAAGCGGAGATATCGGTTGTGGCTTGTCGATTCAACGATGGCATCACGGTTCTTGAACCGTTCGAGAATCGTCACTCCAACGGAATCCTACGCGAAGCGATCCACCCTGCGCGAATCACGGATGAAATCACAGCGCAGGCGATCAAGGCTACACGCTTGATCGCTGAATCCTTTGAATATTACGGCGTATTCGCTGTCGAATACTTTGTTACACAAGAGGGAATCCTCTTTAATGAAATCGCTCCGCGACCGCATAATAGTGCCCATGCGACGATCGAAGATTCCGATCGAAGTCAGTATGATTTGCATATTTCCGCCATTACGGGCGGAAATAAAGTAGAGTCGCATCGCCATGCGGTTTCGATGATGGTCAACGTATTGGGACAAGATCTGGCCGAAAGTTTAGAGAAATACGCACATAACCACGATTCTTCGATCCATTTCCATCTTTATGGGAAAAAGGAAAGTAAAATCGATCGTAAAATGGGGCACCTTACGATCTGTGCCGACTCACATGACGAGTTAGTGCGAAAGTATAAACGATGGAGGACAAACGAATGAATCGAAGAATCTTTGTTTCGAAGTGTAAGGGATTTGAAGCCGCATCGATCGAACTTACTCACATACTCAACCAACAACTTCATATCCAAGGATCGGTAAGCTTGTTGAACGGATATGATATTCGTAATTTGGATCAAGAAACGATGGAAGTGGCGATTCGATCCGTGTTTTCGGAAGCGATGATCGATGAAGTGCATGATTTATTACCTGAGACCTCCGGTAACATCTATGTTCGGGAACCTTTACCGGGTCAATTTGATCAACGTGCGGATGCGGCGATGCAATGTTTGAAGTTGTTAAATGGATCAACGCTTTCGGAAGTGAAGACGTTTGAGGTTGTTCTATTTGATCGAACGTTGGAACTTGAGGAAGAGAAACGATTTTTGGATTATTGGATCAATCCGATCGAGAATCGTCAAAAGGATTTGAATCAAGAACTGGATATCGAACAAGAAACATCCAATGAAGGACCCATGGTCGGATTTCGGGAATTGAACGCGGATCAGATCGAACTCTTCCGTATCCAACAACGCGCCGCAATGACACTAGCGGATATTCGATTGATACAGAATCACTTCTCAAACGTCGAACATCGGGATCCGACACGTACGGAATTCAAAGTCTTAGACACATATTGGAGCGATCATTGTCGGCATACGACCTTTGAAACACAGTTGACTGAAATTAAGATCGAAGATGGAGCCTACAAACAAGATCTCGAAAACGCCTTGAACTTATTTAAACGATATCGAGAGATTGCGGGGAGAGAAAATCGTCCGATTACATTGATGGAAATGGCGACGATTGGTGGGCGTGTACTGAACGACCCGCGCATCGATCGATCTGAAGAAGTAAACGCCTGCTCTGTACGCATTGAAGTCGAAACGGAAAACAAAAAAGAAGATTGGCTATTGATGTTTAAGAATGAAACGCATAACCATCCTACGGAAATCGAACCTTTCGGTGGAGCCTCCACTTGTATCGGCGGTGCGATCCGTGATCCCTTAAGCGGAAGGGCATATGTCTATCAAGCGATGCGCATCAGCGGGTGTGGAAACGTTGTTGAGGAAATTCAGGATACGTTACCCGGAAAACTTCCCCAACGTGTCATCGCGAAACGCGCGACGCAGGGAAATTCCTCGTATGGGAATCAGATCGGTGTGGCTACGACGTATGTGAAAGAGATCTATCATCCGCGCTATACCGCTAAACATTTAGAGTTAGGAGCGGTTGTAGGTGCAGTCAAAGCTTCCGCTGTCCGGCGTGAAACACCGGTCGCGGGCGATGTCATTGTCTTGCTTGGCGGAAGAACCGGACGCGATGGGATCGGCGGGGCGACAGGTTCGTCATTAGCCCATACCTCGAAAAGCTTGCGTGCTTGTGCCAGTGAAGTTCAAAAAGGCAATGCGCCGGAAGAACGCAAAATCCAACGACTCTTCCGCAAAGAATCCATTTCAAGAATGATCAAGAAATGTAACGATTTCGGTGCAGGTGGGGTATGCGTCGCGATTGGGGAGTTGGCCGACGGACTTGAAATCAACCTCGATGTCATCCCGACCAAATATGAAGGACTCAATGCTACCGAACTTGCGATCAGCGAAAGCCAAGAACGGATGGCGGTCGTACTCGATTCTAAGGATGTAAAAGCGTTTCTCGAAGCGGCACATCAGGAAAACATCGAAGCCACACAAGTCGCGATCGTTACCGATCAACGGCGATTGATCATGAAACATCATGGAAAGATCGTTGTGGACCTGGATCGAGATTTAATTGATACCAACGGGGTGCGCCAACAAGTTTCGGCACAATTGATCCATCATGATACAAGCCTTGTTGAAAATCTTGAATT
This sequence comes from uncultured Erysipelotrichaceae bacterium, assembly GCA_942492825.1. Lineage (GTDB taxonomy): Bacteria > Bacillota_I > Bacilli_A > Erysipelotrichales > Erysipelotrichaceae > GWE2-51-13. Next base: position 1,571,035 of record OW818635.1, read on the forward strand.
GAATGAGGAAAACGCGCTGAAACACTTAAGTTCATTGAATGTGTGCAGTCAAAAAGGATTGGTCGAACAGTTCGATGGGTCCATCGGAGCGACGACCGTATTGTTTCCCTTCGGTGGAAATAAGCAATTGACTCCGACGCAAGGGAGCGTCCAACGTGTCTATCGTGAAAGCGGGACGACATCGACCGTATCCATCTTAACGCATGGGTTTATTCCGAAGTTAAGCGAACAGAACATGTTTCTAAGCGCGCAAGGCGCTGTCCTTGAATCCATCGCGAAAACGATCGCGTTGGGCGGTAAAGTCGAGGATGTGTTCTTCTCCTTTCAGGAATATTTCCCGAAGTTGGCCAATGATTCTAAAAAGTGGGGCGATGTCGTCCAAGCTTTACTTGGGGCACTGAGTGTTCAAGACGCATTTAAGCGACCCGCAATCGGCGGTAAAGATAGTATGTCGGGTTCATTTAAAGAAATGGATGTCTTGGAAACCTTGGTTTCCTTCGCATGTAGCGCGACTTCGGAAAATTCGATCGTATCCCAAGAAGCTAAAGAAGTTGGGAATGGATTATATTTTATCGAAGCGAAACGCAAAGCCAACGGATTCTTCGATTTGGAAGCAGTTCGAAAAACCTATCTTGACCTTCAGAAAGCCATCTCGGGAAAATCGGTTCTTAGCGCTCGGGTCATCGAGAACAGTATCTTCGCAAGCGTTTGCGAGATGGTATTCGGAAATGGACTTGGCGTAGATATCGACACCAATCTCGATTTACTCGCGAATTATCCGGCTGGATTGATCATCGAAGCAAAAGAAGAAATCGATAAAGAATGGTTAAAGATCGGTGTGATTACCGAACAAGGACTGAGATTTAACGATGTGACGATCGATTCGAAGAAAGCAGTCGAATCGTATCTATATGGCTTGGATTTCCTGTATCCCGTATATCAGGAAGGCAATGCGAAGGCAATGCGTATCGACGATGTCGATCGTGAAGTACGTCCGTATCAAGGACCTAGAGTTGATAAGGTTCAAGTGGTCATTCCGTTCTTTCCGGGAACCAATTGCGAAACCGACACGAGCCATGCTTTTGAGAAAGCCGGCGCGATCGTAAATGTTCATGGGATACGTAATCTTACCCCGCTTGATTTAGAGGAATCGATCGATACATTCTGTGAGTTGATAAAACAAAGTCAAATATTAGCTCTACCTGGTGGATTCTCCGCAGGGGACCAACCGGACGGTAGTGCGAAGTTCATCGTCAACGTATTACGAAATCAGAAAGTTCGAAGCGCGATCGAAGACTTGCTTCGACGTGACGGACTGATCTTGGGAATCTGTAACGGATTTCAAGCGCTGATCAAAACAGGTTTGTTGCCCTATGGGGAATATCGCGATCTGAATGAACATGACGCGACCTTGACCCACAATGCGATCGGTCGACACATTTCCGCCATCGCAAACACGCGAGTCACATCCAATGCTTCGCCATGGCTAAGGAATATCAAACCCGGAAGTTGCTTCAAGGTACCCTTGAGTCATGGGGAGGGACGGGTCGTGGTTAGCGAAGATCAGTTGAAAGTGTGGGCGAAAAACGGTCAGATCGCAACCCAATACTGCGATGTATTAGGAAACGTAACCAACGATCCTAACGTGAATCTAAATGCATCCGATGGTGCCATTGAAGGACTATTATCACCGGATGGTAGGATCTTTGGGAAAATGGGGCATACGGAACGCGTGCTACCCGGACTTTACCGTAATATCCCGACGATGAGTGAGTTTAAAATATTCGAGAATGCTGTGGCATACTTTACCACCCAGGAGGAAGAATGATGGAAAAACAACAGATGATTTATGAGGGAAAAGCCAAGCAACTGTATACCTGCGATCAAGAAGATGCCTTGATCATCCACTACAAAGACGACGCTACCGCGTTCAATGGGGTTAAAAAGGCGCAGATCGAACATAAAGGGATGTTAAACAATGCCATTTCGACTCTGATTTTCAAACACCTCCAAAAAGCTTCGATTCCGACGCACTATATCGAAACGTTGAATGAAACGGATCAGTTATGTCGAAAAGTCACGATCCTTCCCTTGGAAGTCATCATTCGTAACCGTATCGCTGGTTCGATGTCCAAACGTTTGGATATCCCCGAAGGGACACCGGCACCCAAACCGATCTATGAACTGTGTTATAAGAACGATGCGTTGGGGGATCCGTTAATCAACGAAGACCATGCTTTAGCCATCAAAGCCGCAAGCCTTGAAGAACTTGAGCGCATCAAGGAACTGACCCTTAAGATCAATCAAGAACTGATCCGTCTTTTCGACCGCATCGGTATCATCTTGGTCGACTTCAAGATCGAATTCGGAAGAACAACCAACGGCGAAATCGTCTTGGCGGATGAGATTTCTCCGGACACGTGCCGCTTATGGGATAAGGATACGCAGAAGAAACTGGATAAAGACCGTTTCAGAAGGGATTTGGGCAATGTTGAGGATGCATATCAGGAAATCCTCAAACGATTGCTTACACTTGAGAAAGATGCCTAAATCCATGCTTTTCGATCGTGAACTCCATGAAGAATGCGGTGTCTTCGGAGTGTTCAATCGGTCCAATGCGGCGGAACTTACTTACTATGGACTTCATGCCCTCCAACATCGGGGTCAAGAAGGGGCGGGAATCGTCGTATCCGACACCAATAAACTCACTTCCGTGAAGAACGAAGGCAGCGTACGTTTCGTATTTCCCGAGTCCACACTCAAGAAACTGATCGGATCGCATGCGATCGGACATGTCCGTTACTCCACGACCGGTGGAGGTGGCGTTCTCAATGTCCAACCTTTTCTCTTCCGTCATGGCGAAGGGGATTTCGCGTTATGCCACAACGGAAATATCGTAAACTCCAAACAACTTCGACACAACTTGGAAATGAAGGGCAGTATCTTCCAAACGACGTCCGACAGTGAGATTCTAGCGCACTTAATCAAAAAAGATTATCGTGCGAAACGAATGGAAGCCATCAAAGAAGCGTTGATCTATCTTGAGGGTGCGTTCGCATTCTTACTTCTAACCAAAGACAAACTCTACGCCATGCGCGACCGACATGGACTGCGTCCCTTATCTATCGGAAAATTGGATGACGGATATTGCGTGGCTTCGGAAACCTGTGCGTTGGATGCGATCGGTGCGACATTCGTTCGTGATATCTTGCCTGGGGAAATCGTCACCATCGATGGTAGCGGAATCCATAGCGATTTCTATTCCCAAGATACGTCTTCGAAGATCTGTGCGATGGAATATATCTATTTCTCGCGTCCGGATAGCGACTTGCTTGGACTCAACGTCCACAAATCACGGAAGGAATGCGGACGAATCTTAGCGCAAGAAGCACCGATCGAAGCGGACATCGTCATCGGGGTGCCGGACTCATCGCTGTCTGCCGCATCCGGGTATGCGGAAGCTTCAGGAATTCCCTATGAAATGGGTTTAATCAAGAACCGTTATATCGGACGGACGTTTATTGAACCTTCGCAAACCTTACGCGAAAAAGGCGTCAAAATGAAGCTTTCTCCAGTACGTTCAGTCATAGCCGGTAAGAAAGTCGTATTGATCGACGACTCGATCGTACGCGGTACCACATCGAAGAAAATCGTCGAGATGTTGCGTCAAATGGGCGCAAAAGAAATCCATATGCGGATTGCTTCCCCGCAGATCGTCGCCCCGTGTTTTTATGGGGTCGACACTTCGACGTACGAAGAGTTGATCAGCGCGTTTAACGACACCGAGGCGGTACGTAAGTTGATCGGTGCGGATACGCTTGCCTTCTTATCGATGGAAGGACTTAAACAAGCGTTGGGAAACCGGGAAATTTGTAGCGCATGCTTTACGAAAGAGTACCCGACCCATCTCTATGACCAATTGGAAAATGCCAATAAAGACGGAAAGTTCTGAGGAAAAAAATGAGCGACAACTATGCGCAAGCCGGCGTAAATCTCGAAGCCGGATATGAATCGGTCCGACGCATCAAACAACACATCGAACGGACACGTCGACTAGGAATGATGGAGAATATCGGATCCTTCGGAGGACTGTTTGATCTATCCGAACTGAATATTAAACAACCCGTATTGGTTTCGGGAACCGATGGTGTTGGAACCAAACTGAAAATCGCATTTGCGATGGATCGTCATGATACCGTCGGGATCGATGCGGTCGCGATGTGCGTCAACGACATCTTGGCGCAAGGTGCCCAACCTCTGTATTTTCTCGATTATATCGCGATCGCAAAAAATAAGCCGGAAGTAGTTGAAGCGTTGGTAAAGGGGGTGGCGGATGGCTGCGTTATGGCCGGATGCGCTCTGATCGGTGGCGAAACCGCGGAAATGCCGGACATGTATGCGGATGACGAATATGATATCGCGGGGTTCTCGGTCGGAGTTGCGGAAAAATCACGATTGATTTCACCCAAAAACGTAAAATCCGGTCAAGTCGTCATCGGGCTTGCGAGCAGTGGGATCCATTCCAATGGATTTTCCTTGGTACGAAAGATTCTATTCAAAGATAACAAGACGAACATGAATCATCCTTTCGGTGAAAGTACGATCGGCGAAGTACTGTTGACCCCGACGAAAATCTATGTCAAACCGGTCATGGCATTAATGGAGAAGATAAAAGTTACGGGAGTCGCCCATATTACCGGTGGAGGGTTCTATGAAAATATGCCTCGCTGTCTTCAAGAGAACCAAGGTCTAAAATTGAAGAAAGGTACGTGGGCTATTCCCCCGATCTTTAGTTATCTTCAAACTTTAGGTAAGATCGATGAACATGAAATGTACAATGTCTTCAATATGGGCATCGGAATGATCTTAATCGTCGATCGTGAAGATGTTTCCGAATCACTCTCGATCTTGCGTGATTTCGGCGAAACCGCAAGCGTCATCGGCGAAGTCACCGACATGCCGGGAATTTTATGGGAATAGCTCGTTTAGTCATTTTCGCTTCGGGCAACGGGTCAAACTTCGAAGCCATCGTCCAAGCGATCGAGGAAGGGCGACTCAACGCAACGATCGTCGGATTGATTTGCGATCAACCGAATGCGTATTGTCTAATACGCGCGAAAGCACATACCATCGATACCTATGTCGTGGAGCGGAAATCCTTCAAAGACAAAACAGAGATGGAGAAAGCCATTTTGAATCAATGCATCGCTTGGCAGGCTGATTGGTTGATTTTGGCCGGGTATATGCGTTTGATCACCGACGAAATCCTTCGTTCTTACCCCCGCCATATCCTGAATATCCATCCTTCGTTATTACCGAAGTATCGCGGAAAAGACGCGTTAGGACAAGCGCTGTCTGCCAATGAGACAACATTAGGTGTCAGTGTCCATTATGTCGATGAAGGCATGGATACCGGCGAAATCATCGCGCAGTTTCCCTTCACGATCCAAGGGGACGAACCTCGATCCCAGATTGAAGAGAAACTTCACCAACTTGAACATCGTGTCTATCCCGAAGTCATCCAACAAACGATCCAGGAGGAAAGAAAATGAAACGTAGAGCGCTCATCAGTGTCAGCGACAAAACCGGACTTATCGAGTTGGCGAAAGTTTTAGTTCAACAGGATATCGAACTGATTTCAACCGGAGGAACCAAGAAAACCTTAGTTGAAGCCGGATTGCCTGTGTTAGGCATCGAGGAAGTAACGGGTTTTCAAGAAATGTTGGATGGACGAGTAAAGACGCTCCATCCGATGATTCACGGAGGGCTGCTTTATCGACGTGATCTAAGCGAACATGTGAAACAAGTGAAGGAAGCCGGAATTTCTCCGATCGACTTTGTGATCGTGAATCTCTATCCATTTCAAAAAACTATCTCGAAACCGGAATTCACGATGGAAGAAGCGATCGAAAATATCGATATCGGTGGACCTTCGATGTTGCGGAGCGCGGCGAAGAATTTCGCGGATGTGACGGTGGTATGCGACCCTGAAGACTATCCGAAACTGATCGAGGCACTCACTACGGATAAAGCAACTTCGTTGGAATTCCGCAGACAATTGGCCGCTAAAGTATTCAGGACCACAGCATCTTATGACAGCTTAATCGCGAAATATCTAAGTGACTTGTGCGGGGAAACCTATCCGGAAAAAATCACCGAGACGTTTGTCTTAAAACAAACCTTACGTTATGGCGAAAATCCCCACCAAACCGCCGCATTCTACGCGACACCTTTTCCGGAAGCGAATTCATTGGCCGATTGCGTCCAACTTCATGGGAAAGAACTCTCCTACAATAATATCCAAGATGCTTCCGCAGCCCTTCAGATTCTTAGCGAGTTCGATCAACCGGCAGTGGTTGCTTTGAAACATATGAATCCCTGCGGAGTCGGGATCTCCGATGACTTGCATATAGCATGGCGCAAAGCTTACGAAGCCGATCCAACAAGCATTTTCGGTGGTATCGTCGCATTCAACGGGGAAGTGGATGCGGAAATCGCGACCGCACTTGCTTCGATTTTCCTTGAGATCATTCTTGCACCCTCTTATACTCAAGCGGCGATCGATCTCCTTTCCGTTAAGAAGAATATTCGACTGATGCATTTACCGAAAGTTAAGTCCAAACCTTATACGCATACCAGTGTCCGTGTAGCGGGCGGGTTGTTGGTTCAAGATGTCGATCAGATTTCTGCGAAATCGCAAGCATGTAGGGTGGTCACTCAAAGCCAACCTACACCTTCTCAAATGGAAGATGCTTTGTTTGGGGAAAAAGTCGTCAAACACGTGAAATCCAACGCGATCGTGATCGTTAAAGATGGACAAACTCTTGGTGTCGGTGCCGGACAGATGAACCGTGTCGGTTCCGCAAAAATCGCGTTAGCGCAAGCGGGTGAAAAAGCCCAAGGTGCCGTTCTCGCAAGCGATGCGTTCTTCCCGCTATCCGATACCGTCGAAGTAGCGCAAGCGTATGGAATCTCATGTATCATCCAACCGGGTGGATCGATCAAAGACCAGGAGTCGATCGATGCCTGTAATCGCTTTGGGATTTCAATGATCTTCACGGGTGAAAGGCACTTCAAACACTAATGGGAAACACGATCCTCATTATCGGCAGCGGAGGCCGTGAACATGCCCTGGCCGCGTGTTTCGCGAAAAGTCCGACCGTCGATAGGATCTATGTCGCTCCGGGAAACCCAGGTATGCGGGATGTGGCGACACCGGTTGCGATCGATAGTTTCGATTTCGACGCCTTAATCGAGTTCACCCTTTCAAAGTCCGTCGATTTGGTGTTTGTGGGTCCGGAAGCGCCGTTATCGAAAGGCATCGTCGATACCATGCAAGACAAAGGTATCAAAATCTTTGGACCGACATTAAAAGCAGCTCGTTTGGAAGCGTCGAAATCCTATGCGAAAGAAATCATGAATCGTTATGGAGTCCCGACCGCTCACCATCAAACCGTTTACACCTTACATGAAGCACTGAATTATCTGGATGATCATCCGGCACCGATCGTCATCAAAGCCGACGGACTGATGGCTGGCAAGGGCGTGACCGTGGCGATGGATCAAATGACCGCGATCCAAGCCGTCCAAGACATTTATCCTGATCCGACAACCGTATGTCCATTGGTCATCGAAGAATATCTGGAAGGTGAAGAATTTAGCTTAATGGCTTTCGTGGATCATCAACGCGTCTTTCCCTTGGACATTGCCCGGGATCATAAACGTGCCTTTGACGAAGATCGTGGTCCGAATACCGGAGGGATGGGCGCTTATTCCCCTGTATCCTTCATTACGCAAGATCTCCTGGACGAAGCGATGGAGAAAATCATGAAACCGACCGCCCAAGCGATGGTCGACGAAGGGATTCCATTTACCGGAATCTTGTACGGTGGACTTATGGCAACACGCAATGGCGTTAAGACCATCGAATTCAACGTGCGTTTCGGTGATCCTGAGACAGAAGTACTCTTACCAAGGTTAATCAGTCCTTTAGACCAAGTCATCTTCGATGTGATGAATCACAACGAAGTCACGTTAGAGTTCGATCCCCGTTTTTGCCTTGGCGTCGTCCTTGCCTCGAATGGATATCCATCGACCTACACCAAAGGCGACCCCATCGAAGGGTTAGAATCGCTTGATTGTCCGGTCTACCATATGGGAACATTGTTTGACGGTGTCTATCGTAATGCGGGTGGACGGGTCCTTTGCGTCACGAATTTTGGCTCAACCCTTGAAAATGCCCGCGAAAACGTATATAAAGAGATTACGAAGCTACATGCCCCGCAACTCTTTTATCGGCGGGACATCGGGAAACTTCCGGGAGACAAGCAATGATTCAACGCTATAGCCGACCTTTACTCGCAAATTTATGGAACGACGAGACCCGTTTCTCTTCCTGGCTGGAAGTGGAACTGGCGGTCGTGGACTATTATCATAACAAAGGCCTTATCAACGATGACGAATGGACGAAACTCCACCGTGAGGCATCGTTTAATGTTGCACGAATCTATGAAATCGAAGCGCAAACACGCCACGATGTGGTCGCGTTTACCCGTGCCGTCAGTGAAACCTTAGGCTCTGAAAGCCGTTGGATCCATTACGGGATGACATCGACTGATGTGGTCGATACCGCAATGGGGTTGGTGCTGAAACGCGTTAATACCGTCCTGCGCAAAGACATCACAGTCTTGATGGAAACGCTTAAAACTCTAGCGATTCGTTATAAATCTACCCCCTGTATTGGACGTACGCATGGCGTTCATGCGGACATCACATGCTTCGGACTCAAATTCGCCCTTTGGTATGACGAACTTAATCGTCAACTGGTCCGTTTCGATTTGGCGGCTTCCGAAGTCCAAACCGGTAAAATTTCAGGCGCAGTCGGTACTTTCGCCAATACGTCTCCGGATTTACAGGACTTTGTTTGTAAAGTTTTATCGCTAAACTCCGCCAACATTTCCACCCAAACCCTACAACGCGATCGTCATGCCCACTATCTAAGCACGATCGCTTTGATCGGTTCGACATTAGAGAAAATCGGTGTCGAATTGCGCCACCTTCAGCGCACCGAAGTCCGTGAAGTGGAAGAAGGATTTGCGAAAGGCCAAAAAGGTTCCTCGGCCATGCCGCATAAACGCAATCCGATCTCTTCGGAAAACATCGCCGGTTGTGCACGTGTGTTGCGTGGTTACATGGTTAGCGCCTTCGAAGACATTCCCTTGTGGCATGAACGCGATATCTCCCATTCCAGCGCCGAACGGATCATTCTCCCGGATGCGACGATCTTATTGGACTATATGCTAGACAGGACCAACACGATCCTGTCAAACTTAACCGTCTTTGAGGATCGTATGTTAGAGAACATCAACGCGACCTACGGCGTGATCTTTGCGCAACGTGTCATGACGTTGATGATCGAACGCAAAGGGGTGACCCGCGAAGCTGCGTATGACTTGATTCAACCGATCGCGATGGAAAGCTGGACAAAACGCCAAAGCTTCCGGGAGTTGTTGGAAGGGAATAACGCGGTGACACAGACCTTGACGAACGAGGAGCTGGATGAAGCTTTCTCTCTTTCCTTCCATATGCGATATGTGGAGGATATCCTCAAACGTGTCGGAATTATTACTTGACCACTACGGTGGTCTTTTTTTTCATACTAAAGAGAACATTCTCAAATAATGAAAGCGTTATCAAATTTTACCGTTTCTTGGGTTGACAATACATCCGTCGTAAAGTATCATCAGTATATACAAGTTATAACAACTTAATACAACACCCAATAAAAGGAGCATAATATGAGAATCGCGATTGGTTGTGATGAACTCGCTTACGATATGAAGAAAGAGATTATCCATCGTCTTTCGCTTGAAGGAGTTGAGTTTATTGACTATGGGGTCGGACCAAACGAGAAGGCAGATTATCCAGACATTGCCCAACTAGTAACTTCAGGTCTAAGGAACAATGAGGCTGACCGAGGAATCTTGATTTGTGGTACCGGTATTGGGATGTGCATTTCCGCCAACAAAGTAGCAGGTATTTATGCCGCTGTTTGTCATGATCTTTACTCGACGCAGCGATCCATCTTAAGTAACGATATCAACGTGATGTGCATCGGTGCTCTTGTGGTCGGTATTGCGACAGCGACAGAGATGGTTCGAACTTGGTTATCGCTGGAATTCAAGGAAAGCCCATCGCTACGCAAAATCAATAAAATCAAGGAGATTGAAAAACTCCAATTGATTGGAGTCGAACATGAAAAATGAGTCCGTTTTAAAAATGAAAATCAATGCGAACCGGATTCGTAGTCGAGTCATCACGACTGTGCTAGATTTCGGAGACGGGCATGCGGGACCATCACTCTCTTGCGCCGACATCTTGTCCGTTCTTTACAACGGAGTGATGAATGTCGATCCGAATGAACCCAAGAGTCCCAATCGCGACTACTTTATTCTAAGCGCAGGGCATAAGTGCCTGGCACTCTATGCAGCGTTGATCGAACGTGGATTCGAAGATGAGAGTGTGATGAATACGTATAACCAACTTGATACGAAAGTCCCCGGGCATCCTGACGAAGGAAAGTTCAGAGGTGTCGATTTCAGCACCGGATCGCTCGGACATGGTTTGCCTTTAGCATGCGGAGTCGCGATATCGATGAAACTTAAGAATAAGGCGAACAGAGTTTTTGTTTTAATGGGGGACGGTGAACAAGGAGAAGGTTCGGTTTGGGAAAGCGCTTCATTCGCTTCGCATCATAAACTCGACAATATCATCGCGATTGTCGATCGGAACCATCTGCAAATCAACGGTACCACGGAACAGATTCAAAGCCTCGAACCGCTTAAGGAGCGCTATGAAGCTTTTGGTTGGTCAGTCAAAACGGTGAATGGAAATGATATCGAAGAACTTTATGAGGTAATGAATACATTACCTTTCGAGCCAAATAAACCAAGTGTAATCATTGCGAATACGATCAAAGGAAAAGGATTATCTTTTGCGGAGAATAATGGCGATTATCATCATTGGAATCCCAAAGATCCCAAAGAAATCGCGATTGCGCGCGAAGATGTCAAAAAACTTGACGAGGAGGTATTCACTTTATGATGAGTGATCCACGTAAAGTGTTTGAATCCACATTCGCCAAATTGGGACTTGCGAATCCTCTGATCCTAGCGGTTTCCTGTGATTCAGCTAAAGGAGCAGGGATGGGGACTTTCATAAAGCAATTTCCAGACCGGTATGTGGAAGTCGGAATTTCTGAACAAACCGCGATTGGTGTTTGTGCCGGACTTGCGGAAACAGGATTCAAACCGGTATTAGCGGCAATCACGCCTTTCTTGACAATGCGTGCTTACGAAGCGGTACGTAATGACATCGGATATACCTGTCGGAATGTCACGTTGGTTGGTTCAGGTGGAGGATTAGCATACTCTACCCTCGGTTCATCGCATGAGGCAATCGAAGATATTTCTCTGATGCGCACGATTCCCAACATGGTCATTTTAGCTCCGGGTGATGGAAAAGAAATAGAGCAGGCATTGCTGTTGGCGATCGAGCATAACGGCCCCGTATATCTGCGTATGCCACGTCATGAGTTGCGTGATATACCAGGTAACCCAACTGAGAAATACGCGATTGGGAAATCACGTACCTTACTGGAAGGTAAGGATATCCTCATTTTGACATATGGAACGATGATCAATGAATCATTAGACGCGGCTGATATCTTAAAAGAAAAAGGCATTTCCGTTTCCGTCGAGTCATTTCTGACCGTGTGGCCGATTGATGAGAAAGCACTTGAACGCAAAGTTAAAGATTATGAACACATCGTGACGATAGAGGAACACTCCAAAACTGCGGGATTCGGTGGATGTATTGCTGAGTTATTAGCGGATAAGGAGTTCAAGGGCGATCATCATATCTTGGGTGTAGAGGAAGGTTCGAAAAAAGTCGGACCTTACCGCGAAATACTTAAGTCGCATGGATTAGACGCTGAAGAAATTTCGAATACAATCTTAGGAATACTAAAAAATAAAGGAGAAAAACATGATTAACGATCTCAAATTTAACCTCGGAAGTATTATCAACAGCAACGTCACAAAGGCTACCGGAAAAGAATCTTATATCGAACGCGTTCTTACAAAAGAAATCGATTTTGATACCTACTTATTCTTATCTGAGACTGTTGAAGTTGTCGATGTCAGTGACCGGTTTGTGGATGTCATCAAAACATTCGATGTTCGAAAAGGAATTACACCTGCTGGTTTCAGAATTGAATTCACGATCGAAGAGAATAATCGACTAGTAATCGATTTGGTTCGAGATATCAGTTACGGAGAAAACGGTCTGAAACGTCCGACCAATGTTATCTTCTCCGCTGATAGTGCGAATCCTTATGAAATCGAACCCATTAAAGATTTGATCGGCAATCTAACCTGTAATCCAGGCATAATTTACGACCTTTTCATCAACAATCCAAAAGCCAACATCGGCGGCAAATTCAAAACGCGTGATGAAGTAATGATGGAAATCGGACGTATCCTTGGTCCGGGTTGTGATATCAGTGTTGAGCTCAATAATCCCTATGCGCCGATTGAAGAGTTGCTTGAAGAAGCGAAGCATTTTAGAGACATGCTTTCACCATATCGTGTGGTCATCAAAGTCCCTCATACCGGTCCGATGAATTTCGAAACGATCAACCAATTACTGGTAGGTGACAAGACGTTTGCGAACCGTTATAACCAAGGAAGCACCGAAGATTTCTTACGAGGGCACAATGTCGCACTTCGACTCCAGCAGGAGGGATTCCGCGTTAACTTCACGTTGATGTTCGAACCCTATCAAACCGCCTTGGCATTACAGGCGAAGCCTTACTTCATTAACAGTTTTGTACGTCATCGCCTTATCCAAAGCAACAACATCCAAGCTTTCCTTGGCGCCTATGAAGCAAGCAAGAATATTAATTATTTGACGCAATTAAGAGAATATCTCGTGAAGAATGATCACTATCCAATGTCGATGAAGGAAGCAGATCTACTCTCAGTCAAAGATTACGCTGAAAACCTCATAAAATACCGTCAGTTTGAGAGTGAAGGTTCCGATGGACTTGACAGTGTACGACACAACCTCAGAGTCCTTAAACAATGTAATTTGCCGGATACAAGGCTGATCGTCTGCAGTATGGAAGGACCAAACAACTATCCCGATCTCGATCGTTTGCTGACAGAAGAAGAATTTAAAGACATGGTTGGGAAAGTGGTCATTACCGCCGAACCGAATTACTTGGCACAGTTCACTTCGACCAACCAAGTCGTAACCTATCAAAGACGCTTTATGAATGCTGCCAACGGCCAAAAATAAACACCCAAATATCAGAATACTTTGAAACTTCTAATATGGTTTGATATTTGCTTGCATTTTTAAATTGGTTCAAACGTTTAGAAAAACGTTAACAAAGGAGAAATAATGAAATATCTACTAGGACTTGACGAAGGGACGACAGGATGTAAGGCAGTTGTTTTTGATCTCAGTGGGAATGTGATAGGAGAAGATTATCGCGAATATCCATGCCATTACCCACATCCAGGATGGGTAGAACAAAAGGATGACGAAATTACGGAAGGGTTGTATGCATCAGTTCGCGCCGCGATTGAAAAATCGAAGGTTGACCCGAAGGATATCGTTTCAATGGCAATTTCTACTCAAGGCGGAGTTTGGGGTCCGCTTGATAAAGATGGCAAGTTGTTAAGACCGTTCATGGGCTGGCAAGATGCTCGTGGAATCAAGTATTCTGAGAAGATTCGCAAAAATGAAATTATCAACGCGGATCTCTACTACAAAATTTCCGGTTACAGTATCGGTACAGTCTTAGCTGGAACAAAAATCCTATGGTTCAAAGATGAAGAACCTGAAATCGCAGCAAAGACAGCAATGTACAGTACAAATCAAGACTTCTTCACTCGTGCGTTTGGAGCCACCGAATATTGGACGGATACGGCTTCCGCTCAACGTTTAGGTGTATTCGATGTTGACAATAGGTGTTGGAGCAAAGAAATCTTCGAAGCATTCGGGCTCGATGAATCGAAATTCCCCAAAGTCGGACGGGGCGGTCAAATCGTCGGTAAAGTTTCGAAAGCTGTCTCCGAAATCACCAAACTCGCCGAAGGAACGCTCATTTGTATGGGAGCGCATGATCAAAACTGTTCAACGATCGGTGCCGGACTTGTCAATGATGGCGATGCTGTTCTTGTTATGGGAACCTATGGCTCTATTTTCGTCGGTTCCGATAAACCGGTTCGCGATCCTAACAAAATCTTGATGGTAAAGAGCAATGTCGGCCCTGAAACCTTCACGATGGAAGCCGCATCTTCGACCGCCGCGTCAAGTTACCGTTGGTATAGAGACACTTTCTGCGGACTTGAAAAAGCACTTGCGCCGAATATGAAAGTGGATCCGTACGAATTAATCAACGCTCAAATCGCGCTTGTTCCTCCGGGAGCCAACGGGGTTACCTTCCTTCCTTACTTGGCAGGAGCGGATGGTGGAGCGCGTGGCGATAGTTATGCTCGCGGTACTTTCTTAGGTTTATCCCTTGGGACAACCAAACGTGATATCGCCAGAGCGGTCATGGAAGGTATTACTTTCGAAATGAAGGACAACTTCGAAGCGCAGAAAAAAGCCGGCGTCAATATCAAAGAAGTTCGTTTGACCGGTGGAGCGACGAAGTCTCGCTTATGGAATCAAATGCAAGCCGACATCTATGGAGTTCCGGTAAAAATCCTACAGACATCGGAAACCGGTTGCTTAGGCGCTGCGATCTACGCTGGAATCGGAGCTGGACTCTTCAACACCTACAATGAAGCGATCGAAAAAGTCGTTCACGTAAAAGAAACCTATGTGCCGAATCCGGAAACTTTTGAAGCATACAACAAAGCCTTCAAATTATTTACAACCGCTTATGAGTCCCTTAATAAAGGTGGGTATTTCAAGAAATCTCACGAATAATCGATTCTCAAAAAGCAGGGGGAAATATCTCCCCCTGCGCCTACATTAAAAAAAGAAAGAGGTAATAAAATGTTTGATTTTAAGTCATTAACTAAAGAGAATATTGCCCAAATGATCGATTTCGCTGTATTGAACCCCGATATTACCGAAGCCGATGTTCTAAAAGACTGTGAAACGGCGATCGCCTATAATTTCAAAGGTGTACATGTAAACCCGATCTGGATCAAGACTGTAGCGGATCGTCTCGAAGGAACCGGTATCGAAACCGGAATCGTAGTAAGCTTCCCCTTTGGTACCAATCCGACCGAAGTTAAGGTTTTTGAAGCGCAAAATTCAGTTCGATTGTTAAATGGTCGTCCAGGTGTCATCGATATGGTCAGCAATGTTGGAAAACTACGCGGTAAAGACTATGAGTACTATAAGAATGATATCGCTCAAGTCGTAAAGGTCGCGCATGCTGCCAATATCGAATGTAAAGTCATCCTCGAAGTCACTTTCTTGAAGGATGAAGAAATTGTTAAGGCTTGTCAATTAGCATCCGAGGCAGGTGCGGATTGGGTGAAAACATCGACGGGTCGTCAGGCTGGACCCACCATGAGCCAAATCGCCTTAATGAAAAAGAGTATTACACCAAACATGAAAGTAAAAGTATCCGGCACCGGGAGTTTCTTTACACCAATGGTCGTATTAGGCAGTTTGATTAACGGTGCAGAACGCATCGGATCAAGAAATGCTCCCTGGATCGTAGATGAACTTAGTGAAATAGCAAAAAATATCACGGGTTGACCTGAGTAAGCTTTTTACAAATAAGTCTTTGTTTGAATTAAATACAGTCACTAAGAGTGACTGTATCAATTAGCAAGGTAAGGAAAGAGGTAAAAAATGTTTGATTTCAAATCATTAACAAAAGAAAGATTAGCGCAAATGATGGATTATTCAAATCTTAACCCAAACTCGACGAAAGCAGAAATCCTACGGGATTGTGATGTTGCGATCGCGTACAACTTTAAAGGGTTCCATGTGAATCCGATCTGGGTAAAAACAGTTGCCGATCATCTAGAGGGAACTGGGATCGAAACCGGAATCGTCGTCAGTTTCCCCTTCGGGACCAACCCTACGGAAGTGAAAGTGCTGGAAGCGCAGAACTCGGTCCGACTTTTAAACGGTCGTCCAGGTGTCATCGACATGGTGAGCAATGTGGGTGCGCTACGAGGTGGCGAATATGAATATTACAAGAATGATATCGCAGCGGTCGTAAAGGTCGCACATGAAGCGAACCTAGAATGTAAAGTCATTTTAGAAGTAGCTTTCCTAACCGATGAAGAAATCATCAAAGCATGTCAGCTTTCAGCAGAAGCCGGAGCCGATTGGGTTAAGACATCGACCGGTCGTCATGGCGGACCCTCTTTAAAACAGGTCGAACTCATGAGAAAAACCGCTCCTTCGCACATGAAGGTAAAAGTTGCCGGAACTGGGAGTTTCTTCACACCAATGGTTGTTCTCGGCTGCATTCTTGCCGGTACGGAAAGAATCGGTACACGAAATGCACCTATGATTGTTGATGAGTTAAGTGAAATAGTCAAAACGATCGAAATGTAAATTCCAGCGAACGTATTTTTCCAAATCAAGCAGAAGCTGGTTGATTCCAGCTTTTGCTTGACTGGATAAGCCATAAGCACTAGAGTGACTCGAATTGAATGACTGAGTGTCTTTCGTTAACACCTTACAAAGAGTTCCCAATTTGTGTGTAGATTCTCTCTTTGTTATTGCCCGATAAAGCATTTTAAAAGAAAAATGTAATGGAATCATCAACAATTCACCATTTAATTGATTAATTCATTTAAAAGTGTGAAAATATGTACATACAGGTATAGCAACATGCATTTTGCCGATCTCATCCAATTAACATGTGTCGGTAGTGTTAATGTCGTTACAAGATTTACTCATTTTGAGAATAATTTAACCGACAGAATATTACGAACACGAAAGGAGGGAAAATACCCAAAATAATTTTCTATCTATTTTGTGTGCGATGTGTAATAAAATCCGTAGAAGAAAGTCACATGCAATTAGTAATTAGCCTAATAAAACAAGACAATCTGAGTTTTTTCAAGGTGGTTCATCCTTCCACATCCCTTCTTGATTTATGCTGACCGTTATACTGGTTCTTTCTGTATGATTCATAGAAAGCTTTATGAGCGGCAATCGTCTTCAGATCGAAGACATAAGAAAGAGAGAGAAATGAAAAAATACCTCGTAGGCGTCGATGTCGGTACCACCGGTTCCAAAGCCATGGTCCTTGATTTGAAGGGCAATGTCATCGGTAAAGGTTATGGGGAATACCCGTGTCTGTATCCCAATCCGAATTGGGTCGAACAAGATGCGGAAATGTTGATTCAAGAAACATTCAAGGCCTGTAAAGGCGCCATCTTGGATTCCAAGATCGATCCGAATGAAATCATCTCGGTCGGATTCTCGACCCAACGTGCTACATTCTGCTTCGTGGACGAAAATAACAAAGTCATCAACGGAAACTTCTATGGCTGGCAAGATAATCGCGCCGCCAGCGAACTTGAATATATCGGATCCGTTATTCCGGCTGCGGAACTCTATAAGATTTCCGGCATGCCCGTAACGCCGACCTTCTCCTTTGAAAAAGTGATTTGGGTCATGCGCAACGATCCCGAAACCTACAAACGCGCGAAATTCATCGTCCAGATGCCGGAATACGTCATGTTCCGCTTCGGTGTCGAGAAATTCCTTTGCGAACGTACCAATGCGTGCTGCAGCGGAATGATCGACGTCCACACGATGGAATGGTCGGATAAAATCATTAAAGCTTATGGCATCAATCCTGCGAAGCTTCCCGAATTGGTCGACCCGGGCAAACAAATCGGCGTCGTCAGTCCTGAAGTCGAAAAGTTGACCGGAATCCCTGCCGGAACGCCGTTATGTACCGGTACGGGTGACCAACAATGTGCCGCGATGGGCGCGGGGGTCGTCGGGGATGGACGTGCATCCTTGACCTTAGGGACCGCCGGCTTATTGGTCGTCGGGTCGGAAAAATTGATGTTGGAAGATAAATCCGGTTTCTTGATGGTTCCGTCGTCGGGTGCCTTAGGTGTCTTTGAACTGGAAGGTATTCAATTAGGAGCCGCCAGTAGCTATCGTTGGTTACGCGATACCTTATGCAACTTCGAAACGACCTTCGCTCTTTCCGTCAATAAAGACCCGTTCGAACTGATGGACCACCATATTTCCAAATCCCCGGTCGGAGCCAACGGCGTCATCTTCATGCCGTTCTTGATCGGCTCAGGCTATCCGTATTGGAATTCCACCGCGAAAGGCACATTCCTGAATCTTGACTTTGCGACCACCAAGAGCGATATGGTCCGTTCCGTCATGGAAGGCATCACCCTTGAAAGCAAAGACATGTACGAAAAGATGAAAGAATCCGGGGTCATCATCCATTCCTTAGCAGTTACCGGAGGCGCGACCAAGTCCAAAGCGTGGCGTCAAATTATCGCCGATATGTTCGGAATCACGATCAACGTCCTCAAAGTCCCTGACGCGACCATCGTCGGCGCAGCCGTGCTCGGCGGAGTCGGAGCGGGGATCTTCAAGAATGCGAAAGAAGGCGTCGATACATTGGTTCAGTTCATCGATAAAGTGGAACCGATCCCTGCCAACGTAAAACGTTACAACGACATTTACAAGGCATACGTCAAAGCGTATCAAGCATTGACCGATAGCGGTACGTTTGTCGAACTTGGCAAACTGAAATAAAAGGAGGCATATCATGGCTGATCTGTCAAAAATGGACAAGAAGGCGATCGGAAAACTTTTCGATCACAGTGTCTTGCCGAAACAAACCACGGAAAAGGAAATCCGTGACGGATGTAAAGAAGCGATTAAGTATAACTGCGCATCGTACTATTCCGCATCTCCCTACTGGACGGATATCGTCGTCGAAGAACTCAAAGGCACCGACATCCATGTCGCATGCGGTATCGGTTTCCC
The DNA here is from genome assembly GCA_942492825.1 of uncultured Erysipelotrichaceae bacterium. Taxonomy (GTDB): domain Bacteria; phylum Bacillota_I; class Bacilli_A; order Erysipelotrichales; family Erysipelotrichaceae; genus GWE2-51-13. Next base: position 1,590,058 of record OW818635.1, read on the forward strand.
CTTCGGAGCTCAACCTTCCGTTGTCAAAGCGTTTGAAACCCGCTATGCGGTCGAACATGGTTGCACGGCCGTCGACATGGTCATGAATATTGGCGCGCTTCGCAGTAAACGTTATGACGACGTCCGCTTGGAACTGAAAGAGTTCAAAGAAGCCGCCGGCAACGCCATCACGAAAGTCATCCTCGAAGTCTGTTATCTGACCGACGAAGAAATCGAAATCGGCGCGAAGATGGTTGCGGAAGCCGGAATCGAGTATTGTAAGACCTCCAGCGGACAATTTGAAGGACCGAGTATGCAACAGTTCTTGGTCATGAAGAAAGCGCTGGAAGGGACCCCGGTCCGTCTGAAGGTATCCGGTGTGAAGTTCCCGCGTCCGCAAAACGCGTATGCGTTCATCTTGGCCGGTGCCGAATTGATCGGTACCCGTTCCGCACCCGAGATCATCGATGCGTTGGATATGTGTCGTGAAATCGGTTTAGTTCCGAAATACAAAGGTTAATCGAAAAAGATCCATCGGGGCGCGTGAATTTCGCGCCCCCCTTTGGTGTAGACAGGTATAGAAGCGTCTTGACTTCATATAACAGGCATGGTAATTTAAGTACTATGAAAGTGGGAAAAAATCATGTTGGATCGAAATAGCTCGAAGCCTTTGTGGGAACAACTCGAGACCATTCTACGCGAAAAAATAGATGGCGGTGTCTGGAATCCAGGAGAGATGATCGGTTCCGAAAACGAATTAAGTAAGGATTACCATATCAGTCGAATGACCGTTCGATCCGTTTTGACGCGCTTGGTACAAGAAGGGCTTCTTTATCGTGTTCCTGGAAAGGGCACCTTCGTTTGCGAACCCAAGATTCCGACAAGACCTTTGGCATATAAAGGCATTCGGGGTCAATTGGAAGAAAAAGGTCTGGAGATCACGACCGAAGTCCTTGAGAATAAAATCATCATGCCGACCGAACGAATCGCCCGGAAACTCCAAATCGATCCGAGCACGGCCGTCTATTTCATCGAACGTGTCCGTTACTTAAAAGACAAACCCTTAAGCATTCACCGTTCTTACTTGAAACGATTGGTGAATCCGTTGATTTCGATCGAACGTTTAGCCGACCAGCAGCTCTGCAACATCCTGAAAGAAGACTACGCCTTAACCCCGACCAAAACAAAAGAAACCTTGGAGATGGTGTATGCCAACGAGGATCAAGCACACAAATTAGCCCTCAAAGTATCGCATCCACTTCTTTATCTTCAAGAAAGACGGTATGTGAACGAAACGATGTTCGAATATTCCGAAGTGTTTTTCAGGGGGGACCAGATTGTCATCACCCTCGAATATCAGAACGAAACCGATGGGGATCTTGATTGATCCCCATTTATATTGATAAATAGTATAAATGGTGTATAATGTATATACAGGTATATATAAGAAAGGATCAACTATGAAAACCAAGGCTCGAATGTATCATTTAGCCATACGACAAGGATACGCACTCGGAGCGTTTAATGTTTTCAATCTGATCAGCGCACAAGCCGTCGTCGATGCTTCCAACCAACTCGAAGTTCCCGTGATCCTTCAAATGTCCACGTCGACCGTGAAGAAGATCGGGATCCAAGCATCGCTTTTATTGTTTGAACTTGCCAAACATGATGCGAAACATCCGATTTCACTTCATCTCGATCATTGTACGGATATCGAATTTGCGAAACGCTGCGTCGATGCGGGATGGAAATCCATCATGTTTGACGGATCTTCCTTTCCCTATGAAGAAAACATCCGATTGACCCGTGAAATCGTTGATTACTGTCAAGGCAAAGGAGTGCTTGTGGAAGGGGAGATCGGTGCCATTCAAGGCGTGGAAGACGAGATCCATTCTACTTTGTCGGATAAACCCAGCCTAACTCAAGTGTTGGACTTTATCGAACGTACCCAAGTCGACACGATCGCACCGGCCATCGGAACCGCCCATGGTATCTATACCGGGACACCGAAGATCGATTTCGAACTGGTACACCAACTTTCCGCTGTATCCTCGGTTCCGATCGTCGTCCATGGCGGAACAGGACTCAGCGCCGAAACCTTCGCAAAACTCATAGCGCTGGGTGTCGCGAAAATCAACGTCTCGACCGCTTTGAAGCATGCGTATCTGGATACGATGAAGCAAATCACCCAACACAAACTCGTGTATGATCCGCTTTCCTATGACCGTCAAATCCGAACCGCGATCTGCGACGTCGTCATGCATCATATGACGATGTTCGGGGCGAAATGATGAAACCGAACTTCGAAGTCGACCTGCATTGTCATACGACGCGGTCCGACGGGAAGCTCAGTCCGCTTGAACTGATCCAACACGCCTCAAACCTTGGCATGAAAGTCATCGCGATCACCGATCATGATGTCTTACCGCCACGCGAGATCCTTGTGGAAGGGCAACTGAGATCCATCCTGGAAATCGCATCGTCCGCCAACCTTCGGTTGATGCGCGGAATCGAGATTTCCTGCGATACCGACATCGAAGATGTCCATATCCTGGCCTTTGGATGCGATTTCGAAGATCCACGGTTTAAAACATTGGAAAAACAAGGTATCCAAAGTAAGATCGATGCCTACAAGAAGTTAGTCGAAACATTGAACGATCATGGATTTCCGATGAAATGGGAAGATGTATTGACACAAAACGGAATCGTCATCGATGAAACATCGATCCAGAAGAAGATGATCTTCGAAACGATGGCACGGCTTGGGTATGTGGAAACGTGGAAAGATGCGAAGAATCTGACACAAACACAGACGGAGTTCAATGTCTTACGTGTCAAACCGGAACCGAACAGAATCATTGAACTCATTCGCAATACCGGTGGCATCAGTATTCTGGCACATCCTTTTCTCATCAATCCGAACAACGAATCGACCTTGGACTATGTCGATCGATTGATTCAGTTCGGCCTGAACGGAATCGAAGTCAGCTATGCCTACAGTAAGACCAACTATCGCGGTGAATACTCGGATCAACAAATCGAAGCATTTCTCCGTGCTCGATATCAAAACCAACAATTGATTTTCTCGGGAGGTTCTGACTTCCACGGAGGAACGGATGGTCGCGAAATCGGCATGTGCGGAATCTCGTACTTGGATTTCGTCAACGCCGGAATCTTACGCTATTATCGATAAAATGCGAACGCATTGAAGGAGAAACCCATGAAAGCTGTCATTCTCGACCTCGACGGTACCCTCATCGACACGATCGGAGGCATCGCGTATGCCGCCAACAAAGCCATCGCGAAGTTCGGATTCGAACCCTTGGATCGCGCCTTTTATGTCAAAGCGATTGGAAACGGGGCCAAGGCATTGATTGAACGTGCCATCGGCGGATCCGATAAAAACCCCGAACTCAATCCGATTGTGTTGGCGGACTTCTTGGACGAGTATACACGCAATTGGCAAATCGATCTTTCAATTTATCCCGGCATGGAAGATCTGGTCAAAACCCTTAACCAAAAGGGAATCAAAGTCGCCATCAACACAAACAAACCGAATGACATCGCGCAGAAGATCGTCCGGAGTTTCTTTTCGGAAGAGTTGATCTTCGAAATCGTCGGAAGTCAGAAACTCTATCCGAACAAACCCGATCCGACCGGTGTGTGGGAAACCTTGAAGCATATTAATGCCAAACCGGAAGATTGCTTCTATGTCGGGGATTCCAACGTGGATATCCAAACCGCATGCAATGCGGGGATTCCTTCCATTGCGGTGACGTGGGGATATGGGAATCCCGAAGAACTTACCGGGTATGATCATAAGGTAAATTCATCCAAGGAAATCGAAGCGATCGTACTTCGATAAATCCAACGAAACGCTAACGAATGTCTGGTATCTTCCGGACATTCTTTTTATGCGTGTTGAGAGAAAGATAGGTCGATTGAATCGAAGTGTTGGAAGTGTCGATGAAGCATTAAACAATTGAGTATAAAAAATATCCCAAAACAAAAGGTTTTTCGTGACATCACAAGAAGAATGTTGTATCGTAATTGAGAAATCTCTACTTTAAACCCTAAATGTGGAACGATGTTCCATTTAGAATTGATTGGTTCGATAAATACAACTTCTTAACAATCCTCAAAACAAATAATCGTTTTTTTGGATTATAATGAATGTAATCGAACTCAAGAAGAACGTAGATCTTTTGAAAGGACATGATTATGGAGAATGACAAACAAGTAACGATTCAATCGGTAGACAAAGCATTAAGCGTTTTGGATCTATTCATCGAAAACGATGAACTCGGAATCAGCGAAATCTCGCGTATGACATTGATGGGGAAGAGCACGGTCGCACGCTTGGTTTTCAGCTTAACGAAAAGCAACTTCCTTAAGAAAAACGAAGCCACAAATAAGTATCGCTTAGGTATGAAACTTAGTTATTTCGGCACCTTGGTCAACGAACGTGACGAACTGGCGAAACATGCGGATGCGTTTATGGCCGAGATGAGTAAGAAATACCAGTTAAGTTGTCATCTGGTTGTCTTGGAAGGGACGAACATCCGTTTCATCCATAAAATCAACTCCGGGCAAATCATCAATATGAAATCGCGGATCGGCGGAACCATGCCGGCGTATTGCACAGCCACCGGGAAAAGCATCATGGCGCATTTACCCACCGACAAGAAAGAAACGCTCGTCGAATCGATCCATCTTGAATCATGGACTAAAAACACGATCACGAATAAAGACGCGCTGCGGGTGGAACTCACTAAGATTCAAAAGCAAGGGTACTCCGAAGACAACGAAGAATCCGAACTGGGTTTGTGTTGTATCGCCGCTCCGGTTTTCGACTTCAAAGGTCATGTCATCGCGGCGATCAGTCTGAGTGGACAAAAAGAAGCGGTATACAAGAGCAAAAAAGAAATCATCAAAGATCTCAAAGAAGCTTCGTGGGAAGTTAAAAAATAAACAAATGAAAAGTGTCGATGCCTATTGACACTTTTTTTATGCGTTCATATAATAACAATGGAACGGAATTGAAATCGCTTACACCACGTACGGGAACGGTGTAGGCGAATAAATCGAACATCAATGGGAACGGTATTCCGTAATGTGGAACAAAAACGGGATACTAAGAATCATTATCAAAATGGAACGATGTTCCACAATGTGGAATGAAGGAGAGTGAGTCATGAAGAAAATCAAGTTCTACGGCTTAGGCGGACAAGGCGCGGTTACCGCCGCGAAAGTATTGTCGCATGCCGTATCCCTCTATCAAAACGACTACGCTATCACGGTACCGGCGTACGGACATGAACGCAGAGGCGCACCGGTATTCGCGCACATCATCGTCGACCAACAACCGGTGTTACTTAACTGTTTCGTCTATGAACCGGATATCGTCGTATGCATGGAAGATACGATCGACAGTAAGAATGTGAATGTCGGCGAAGGCATCCATACGGATACGATTCTCGTGTTAAATACCGAAAAGCCGGAAATGGTCGAACATTACCGCGAAAAATACGGATTCAAGCATATCCTGCATGTCAATGCGACATCGATCGCTATCAAAAACATCGGATTGGCGATTCCCAACAGCGCCATGTTAGGCGCGATTGCGAAAACGGAAATCGTGTCGATCGAAGCGATCGAAAAAGCGATAATGGATAATTTTGGAAAGGGCGCGGCGAAGAATGTGAATGCCGCAAGGGAAACCTATGACGCAACCAAAGAAGCGTAACATACTTGGACCATGCTCGGTCGAGTTCGTCGCCGGAAATACCGGAAGTTGGCGTTTGGAACGTCCGACCGTCGATTATGCCGCCTGCATCCGCTGCGGAACATGCGACCGGGTCTGTCCGACCAACTGTATCATCTTCGATAAGAAAAGCGACACGCCTGTCTTATTCAACTGGGATTACTGTAAGGGCTGCGGCGTTTGCGCCAACGAATGTCCCAAACAGTGTATGACCATGATCGACGAAAGGAGCGCGCAATAATGCCATTCAAAATGTTTGACGGAAACGGCGCCGCCGTTGAAGCGATGCGTCTCATCCGTCCGCAAGTCATTGCGGCGTATCCGATCACCCCGCAAAGTTCGATCGCCGAAAAGCTGTCGGATCTGGTGGATGAAGGAAAAATCAAGGGCAAATATGTCCGTGTCGAATCCGAACACTCGGCGATGTCAGTCTGCGTCGGGGCTCAATTGACCGGCGTACGTGCCGTCACCGCGACCTCATCGGTCGGCTTGGCGTTGATGCATGAAGTCGTCGGCGTTGTCAGTGGATTACGTTTGCCCATCGTCATGCCGGTTGTCAACCGCTCGTTGGTCGCTCCGTGGAGCTTATGGTGCGATCATCAAGATTCAATGGCCGAACGTGATTCCGGGTGGATCCAATTCTATGCTGGGAATGTCCAGGAAGTTCTCGACTTAACCTTAATGGCTTATCGTGTCAGCGAACATGAAAAAGTATTGACTCCTTCGATGGTCTGTTTGGATGGATTCTTCCTCTCGCATAGTATGCAGAAGGTCGATGCCCCAACCGATGAAGCAGCGTTTGATTTTGTCGGTGAATATGTCCGACGTAATCTCTACATCGATCCGAAAGATCCGATGTTCGTCAATGACTTGACGCCGACCGATGAATTCACCGAAATGCGTTACCAACAAAAAGTCGGCTTCAAAGAAGCCTATGAAGTCATTCCGCAAGTCATGGCGGACTTCAAAGAGAAGTTCGGTCGCAGCTACAATATGGTCGACGCCTATCAACTCGAAGACGCGGAAATCGCCGTCGTCACGATCGGTTCGATGGCCGGGACCGCGAAATATGTCGTCAATCAATTGCGCGAAAAAGGCATCAAAGCCGGAGCGCTTCAACTCCGTGTCTTCCGTCCTTTCCCTGTACAAGAAATCCGCGACGCACTGAAAAACGTCAAGGTCATCGGTGTCATGGATCGTTCCGCCGGGTTAGGGACCAACGAAGCGCCGGTCTGTACGGAAGTCCGTGCCGCGCTTCACCAAACCGCGCCTTCGATCCACAGCTACATCGGCGGATTGGCAGGACGCGACATCTCCGACAAAACTTTTCATAAAATCTTTAACGAACTGATCGAAATCCGTGACGGGAAACGTGAAACCGGGACCCAATGGTATGACGTAAAAGAAAACGCGATGACGATCCGGGAGGTAATCGACAATGCTTAAGATCACATCCGAAGCGAAAGGCTTGATCGCCCATGGCGTATCGACCTGTCAAGGCTGCGGCTTAGAGAATATCATCCGGAATGTCTTGGATGTCTTAGGGGAAGATACGATCTTCGTTATTCCTCCGGGATGTGCCGCGATGTTCTCGGGGACCGGACGGGAAGCCGCGATGAAAATCGCCGGCGTTCAAGGCAACTTGGAAAACACGGCTGCCATCGCCGCCGGTGTCAGTAACGGACTCCGTATCCAAGGCAATGACCACACCAAAGTCGTCGGCTTTGCGGGAGACGGAGGTACAGTTGACATCGGCCTACAATCCCTCAGCGGTGCGATGGAACGCAATGAAGATATCCTATACATCTGTTATGACAACGAAGCGTATATGAATACCGGGATCCAAGGAAGCAGTTCCACACCGGTCGGCGCCTATACCACAACGACTCCAGGTGGAAAACCGGTCCGTCAAAAAGACTTGATGGGCATCGTCATGGCACATCACGTACCTTACGCCGCAACCGCCTCGATCGCAAACTTGCCGGATTTACGCCGCAAAGTTGAAAAAGCGAAGAATGTCCGCGGTACTTCCGTGTTGCATATCCAATGCGCTTGTCCGACCGGATGGCGTTATCCTTCGTCGAAATCCTTCCAGATCAGTAAGGCGGCCGTCAATAGCGGAGCTTGGCTCTTGTATGAATATGAAAACGGTAAAATCAAGATCAATCAAAAACCGAAAGACCTAGGAAATATCCAAGAGTACATTGAACTTCAAGGACGTTTCAAAGGAACGACGGAAGACCAATTGGCGCAAATCAAGGAACATATCGTTCAACGCTATGAAGACCTTGAAAAAGCACTTAAAAAGGAAGATTGACATGACGAAGATTCTTGTGATCAATGTCGGGTCGACTTCGACCAAAGTGGCTTATTATGTCGATCGTGTGTGCGTTGAAAAAGCGAACCTCGAACATGATGTCAACGAATTGATGAAATATGGCGATCTGATGAATCAACGGGAATACCGGAAACAGATGATCGAACAATTCATGCTTGAAAAAGGAATCGTTCTCTCCGACTTGGACGCCATCACATCACGCGGTGGACATACTCATCCCATCGAAGGCGGTACGTATCGGATCAATGAAACGATGCTTGAAGAAATCGCCTCGGGAAAATTCGGACGTCATGCCTGTGACGTCGGTCCGGGAATCGCTTATGAAATGTGTCAGAATACCAAAGCTTTAGCCTTGGTTGTCGATCCTCCGGTAACCGACGAGTTCCATAACTTAGCCAGATATTCAGGTCATCCTCTGCTTCCCCGTCGCTCGAAGTTTCATGCCCTCAACCATAAAGCGACGGCGAAGCGTTACGCAAAAGAAAACGGATTGGACTATACTAAATTACGCTTGCTTTCCGTCCATATGGGAGGCGGCACTTCGATCGCAGCCCATTGTTTCGGAAAAATCATCGATGCGAACAACGGTATCGAAGGGGATGGACCCTTCTCGACCAACCGTACCGGAGGTTTGACCGCCCAGTATGTTGCGGATCTCTGTTTCACGGGACAAGTGACCGCCAAAGAAGTCGCAAAAATGATCAACGGAGCCGGCGGACTGGTCGCTTACTTGGGTGAATCCGATGCCCGGGCGTGCGAAAAGAAAGCCGAAACCGATCCGCATGCGGCGGAAGTGATGGATGCGATGATCTACCAAACCGCCAAGGAAGTCGGGGCGTACGCCACGGTCCTTGACGGACACATCGACGCGATTCTCGTCACGGGAGGAATCGCGAACTCGAAGAAACTGATGAAAGACTTGATCGCCAAGATCGGCTTTCTCGGGAAGGTCGTGTTGTATCCCGGTGAAAACGAAATGGAAGCGTTGGCCTTCGGTGCCGATGACGGATTAACCGGCATCGAACCGATCCAAACGATATAGGGACATGATGATCCACAATTTTCAAGAAATGATGGACGCCGTCAAACAAAGCGGCGTTAAGAAGAAAGTCGCCATCGCGGCGGCACAGGATATTGATGTCTTGACCTGTGCCCTCGCCGCACGAAACGCCGATCTGGCGGACTTCGTCTTGGTTGGTGATCGGTTGAAAATCTCAGGCATCTTATCGGAACTCGGAGAATCCGCCGAAACGTGGACGATCGTCGAAAGTAAGAATGACATGGATTCCGCCGAGATCGTCGCATCGATGATCCAGAACCATGAAGCGGATTTACCGATGAAAGGTTTACTTCAAACCTCGCAGTTCCTCAAAGCGATCCTGAATAAAGAACGCGGACTGGTCGCACCCAAAGCACTCTTAAGTCAAGCGACCGTGGTCGAATACGCACAGGAAAACCGCTTGATGTTGATTACGGACTGCGCCATCAATATCGCTCCGACTTTCGAAGAGAAAGTCCAAATCACGCAAAACGCCGTAGCGTTCTGCCATGCGTTGGGGATCGAAACCCCGCGCGTCGCGATCGTCGCACCGGTCGAAGAAGTTAAACTCGCGATCCAAAGCACGGTCGACGCAGCCCTCTTAAGTAAAGCCGCACAACGCAAACAAATCAAAGGATGCATCGTCGATGGTCCCTTGGCGTTGGATAACGTTCTCTCGCTGGAAGCTGCCAAACATAAAGGCATCCAGAGCGAAGTGGCCGGGCAAAGCGACGTGCTGGTCATGCCGGATTTAAATGCCGGGAATATCCTAGATAAAGCTTTACGTTATTTCGCCGACTACAAGACAGCAGGTTGCGTGTTGGGAGCGAAAGTTCCGCTGATCATGACATCCCGTTCGGACAGCCCGGAAAACAAACTCTCCGCGATCGCCTGCGCCTTGCTCCAACTCTTAAAGATATGAAGCCGTTGACAAGAAAGAATATTAGCCTTCTTGTCCTGATCGCAGTCGCAGGTATCGTGTTGTTTGTCATAAATCCGTTCCAACTTACGCAAACAAACAATGTCTGTCTCAGTGGTTTGGTGGTGACGATCCTGCTTTGGACCGCCGACATCTTTAAGAAAAGATATGTATCGTCCGCTTTGTTGGTCCTGTTTCTGTGGGTGGGCCAAACCGAAATCAAAACGGTTTTCCGTTTCCCCTTGTCCAATGACTTCCTGATGATTCTCTATGCCTACCTGTTCTCCCAAGGCATCGTGAATTCCAGGGTCGCGACGACGTATGTGGGGAAAGTCCTCAATCGTTTCGGAAGCACACCCCTTCGCTTGATTTTGATCGGCATCCTCTTCTCGATCGCTTGTATCTTCATCATTCCGCAACCTTTCGCCCGCGCGATTCTGCTGGCGACGCTCTTTGCGAAGTATCTGGATGAACGGGGCTTTGAACCGAAGGTTCGATCGACCGTATTGCTAAGCCTCTTTGTCTTCGCGACCGTATCGTACATGCTGTTCCGTAACGGCGATGTGATTCTCAACGGCGCGATGTTAGGCTTTGGCGGGACGGACATCCCGGCCGCGATGTGGGTCCGTTATCTGACGGTACCGACATTGGTGACCGGATCGATCATGTTGATCGCCTTTCTGCTTACGTTTCGTACTTCGATCTTCGGCACATCCGTTCCACAACGTGTCGATGCGAAAGCGATTGAGTTGAGCACGAAAGAGCGGTATGCGGCGCTTGTATTGGTCGCCGTCGTGATGTTATGGGTGACGGAGTCCATTCACGGATTGAGCGCTGTGTTGATCATTATCGCAGGTACGCTTGGATTCTATTTGTTGGGATTCCTCAAAAAAGAGGATCTCAAAATCATCAATATCGACTTGTTATTCTTTCTCACCGCCGCGTTCGCTATCGGACCGGTGATGAAAAACACCGGGATCGCGCAGGTCGTGTTTCAGCGCTTGACCGGAATCTTCCCGACCGAAGTCACGATCTTCTACTTCCTGGCGCTCATCGTCGCGACGATGTTGCTGCACATGTTGTTGGGAAGTACGATCACGACCTTATCGGTCGTTATTCCCGGCTTTCTGACCTTGACGGCCGGTAAGATCGATCCCTTGGTTCTGATGATGACGACCTACGTAAGCGTCAATATCCATTACCTGCTGCCGTTCCATCATGTCACGATCATGATCGGTTCGGGGAATCGGTTTATCGATAGTCGCAGTCTCTTGAAGTTCGGGTTGGTGATGACGTTTGTGGTGGTACTATCGCTCTTGTTTGTGTATCTGCCGTGGTGGCGTTTTATCGGACTACTATAGGAGGTCCATGCATGAAAATCATGATCTTAGGTGCCGGCGCGATGGGTTGCCTGTACGGCGGAAAGCTTAAACGCGCAGGTGCGGATGTCGGCTTGATCGATGTCAATGCGCCGCATGTCGAAGCGATCAATGCGAATGGCTTACGCATGCTGCTTGACGAAGGAGAAGTGACGGTACCGATTCCCGCTTACTTCGCTTCGCAATGTGAAAAGCCCGTCGACTTGGTGATTCTGTTTACCAAAAGTGTATACTCGAATGACGCTCTTATGTCCATTCGGCCGATCTTATCCGATAAAACCTGGGTACTGTCCCTGCAAAACGGCATCGGTCACGAAGAAATCATCCGGCGTTATGTCAAGCCCGATCACATCCTGATCGGTACGACCAACTTCCCCAGCGATTTGACAGGGTATGGCGAAATCCGTTCCCATGGAAGCGGCACGACCACTTTCATGAGTATTGACGGTCATGTTACCATAGAAGTCGAATCGATCCGCGATCTGCTTCATGAGGCCGGATTGAATGCCCAACTCTCCAAAGACGTGTTTAAAGCCGTCTGGGAAAAAGTCGCGTTTAACGCCGCCCTCAACACCTTGACGTCCATCACGATGTTACCGCAAGGTTACGTCGGGGATACGGTCGAAGGTCATAGCTTGGCCCATACGGTGGTCGACGAAGTGTTAAGCGTCGCGCGTGCGAAGGGGATTCCCGTCGAAGTCGATGCTGTACATGCTTTAGTGGATAAGCTCTTCAAGGAACACTTTGAACATTGTCCGTCGATGTTGCAGGACGTGCTCAATCGTCGGTTGACGGAGGTCGCCTTCATCAACGGTGAAGTCGTCCGGCAAGCACAACTCTTGGGAATTAAAGTAGAGGCAACGAAGGTTTTGTATCTCTTGGTTCGGATCATCGAACAAAATTACAAAAATCGAAAGATTTCATAACAAGGAAAGGAACTTTATGAAAAAACTCGCTCTAATCTGTTTGTTGACGTTGGCAGTGTTATTGACTGGATGTAGTGCCAAAGTGGACGAAAATCGCCCCACTTCCGAAAATCCCTTAGTCTTGAAACTTGGACATATGGGAAATGAAACCAATCCGTTGAACACGTATTCCTTATCGTTTAAGACTCGTGTCGAAGAACGTACCAATGGTGCGATCAAGATTGAAATCTACGGGGACAAAGTCTTGGGTGCTGACCGCGAATTGCTGGAAGCGATCCAATACGGAAACCTTGACATGGCCGTTACGACAACTTCGCCGTTAACCAACTTCGTTCCTGAATATTTAGCGCTTGACCTTCCGTATGTGTTTCTAAACTGGGATCATGCGTTTGAATTTATGGATTCTGCTCTTTACACCGACCTGTTAAAAACCGGCGATGAAGAAGGCTTGACGATTCTTTCCTTGGCTGCCCGTGGCTTCCGTCACGTCACCACCAACAATATCGAAATCCGTAAACCGGCCGATATCAAAGGCTTGAAACTGCGTGTTATCGAAAGTTCCGTTTATGTCGATACGTTTACCGCGTTCGGTGCCAATCCGCAAGCGATGTCCTTCGGGGAAGTCTTTACCGCCCTCCAACAAGGCACGATCAACGGTCATGAAAATTCGTACTTAGTCATCGAAAAAGAAAAAGTCTACGAAGTTCAAAATACGATTTCCGAAACCGCGCATATGTTCTCGTTCTTCGACATGGTCATCGGTACGCAAGTTCTGAAGAACCTGCCGAACGATCTTCAAGAAATCGTCCGTACGGCCGCGCTTGAAGCCGGGATCGAAGAATCCGAAGCCGAACGTGCCTCAGAAGATACGATTAAAAACAATATGCGTAACCAAGGCGTTACGATCGTCGAAGATGTTGATGTTGCAGCGTTCCAAGCGCTGGTAAAACCGGTTTACGATAAATTCTCCGCAAGTTACGACGCGAAATATCTTGATGGCATCCAGGCTTTAGCCAAGTAGGTCTACCATGAAAATCGTCGATAAAATTTTATCGGCCATCGAAACTCTGTTTAGCTGGATTGTCGTCGCATTGTTTGTCGGGATGATTCTCTCCCTGTCAACGCAAGTCGTCGCCCGTTATGTATTCAACACTGGGTTTCGTTGGACCGAAGAGTCCGCTCGTTACATGATGGTTTGGATGATTTTCGCCGGATCCGTCCTGGTATCCAAACGTGACATTCATATCAACGTCAACGCGCTTGAAGAAATGGTACCCAAAACGGTTAAACCGTTGAAGGTTATCCAACGTGTCATCACGGCGGTCTATGCGTCGATGGTCATGTACTTCGGCGTCCAAGTCTTACGTATCGCCGCTTTCCAAACGTCGCCGAACATGAAGATCCGGATGAACATTATCTACAGTATCTATCCGATCGCGATGGCGTTCATTCTCTTGTTTACCTTATATCACTTATTTAAATCGTTTAAGAAGAAGGAGGATAAACGCTAATGGTCGAGCTCTTTTTCGCGGCAGCCGTCATCCTCTTGATTCTCGGTGTTCCGATTGCGATTACCGTCGGTTTCTCATCCATCATCTTCATTCTCGCCAGCGGCATTCAACCTTCGATCGTCATTCAACGTTTGTTTATGGGCATCGACTCGACCGCTTTGATGGCGATCCCGATGTTCATCCTTGCCGGGGATTTGATGAATCGCGGGGGTTTGGGTACCCGTTTGGTCAAAATGATCAACAATCTTGTCGGTAACGTTACCGGTGGCTTGGCGATCGTTGCGATCTTATCCTGTATGTTCTTCGCGGCGATTTCCGGTTCGGGTGTCGCCACGGCAGCCGCGATCGGTGGAATCTTGATTCCTGCGATGGTGAAGGAAGGGTACTCGAAAGAGTATGCCGGTTCGGTCATCGCGACCGCTTCGCCGATCGGGGTTATCATCCCGCCCAGTATCTCGTTTGTTATCTACGGCGTTCTGGCGAACGTTTCGATCACCGACCTCTATAAAGCCGGGATTCCTTCGGGAATCATCATGGGTGTCGCATTGATGATCGTCGCCTTCATCATCGCCAAGAAGAACGGATACAAACCGGCAGCGAAGCAAGTCAAAGTAAAACTTAAAAAAGGCGAAGCTCTGAAAAACTTCTTGGATAACATCTGGGCCTTGATGACTCCGGTCATTATCGTCGGTGGTGTCTTCGGAGGCATCTTCACCGCAACCGAATCCGCAGTTGTTGCGGTTGTCTATTCGATGTTTGTTGGTCTGTTCATCTATAAAGAATTGAAGTGGAAAGATATTCCCAAAGTCTTGTTAGAGTCAGGTGTCGGAGCAGCCAAGATCATGTTCATCATTGCGAATGCGATGTTGTTCGCCTGGGTCATGGCTTATGCCAAGATTCCCCAAATGATCCTCAATGGATTCTTGGGTATGAATATGGGCACTGTCGCCACGCTCTTGTTTATCAACTTCGTTCTGTTGATTGCGGGTACGTTCATGGAAACCGGCGCGATCTTGTTGATTGCGGTTCCGATTTTCCTTCCGTTAGTTACCGCCTTGGGCGTCGATCCCGTTCACTTCGGGATTATCGTTACGGTGAATACGGCCGTCGGACTGGTTACACCGCCATTCGGGGTGTGTTTGTTTACCGCCTCCGCGGTTGCGAATACTTCGATACCCAAGTTATCGAAGGCAGTCATTCCGTTTATCGTTGCGATGATCGTGGCGACCTTAATCATCACTTTCATGCCGCAACTTGTCATGTTCTTGGTTTAGTAAAACTATCTAGCTTCGGGCACGGATCCTCTCCGTGCCTTTTTTGTATCGTTTTGTATTTCATAGTATCTCCTCGCTTTACAAGCCTCTGCTTTTCCGATACGCTTATCACAGATTGATAAGGAGAACGTATGTATTCTATTTTCAACGAAATCAAACGAAAACCAAAGCAAACCATACTGTTCGCCTTATTGTCGAATCTTTTTTTCCTGTTATTACTTTGGTTACTTCTTCCTTCAGCCGGTAAGTTTATCGGTTACTTTTATATCGGTATGTTCGTACTCATCTCCCTACCTTGGCTTCTACTTTTACGTTATGGATTGGCTCGAATGGTTGGGATGATTCTGCTCTTTCAATCCCTACAGATACTCCTCTCCATATATTGGTTTTTGGCCGCATGGTTTCCCACACAACTCGTCAACCTTCAACCATTCCTAATCATCTTGACTTCATTCTTGTCGGTTCATCTTTCAAGCAAGTTCAATACGATGGATTTCAAACGCAAACTTGTGTTGGGAGATCCGAACATGGATGTCCATATCTATGAGGAAGTCTATCGCGAGAAACGATTCTTCAAACGGATTCAACGCCATCCCGAACATATCCATACTGCGGGCTGGAATAAGAATATCATCGAAGGGTCGCTTCGTATCTTGGCTATCCTCGCGATCTTCATTCTGATCATTCTTTTCTTGATGTTGGATTTATCTGAACTAACTCCGATGATTCTCGCGTTACTTCTTGGTTCACTCGCAGGTTGCTTTGCGTTGTTCTTGCTTGGAATCAAAATCGGACTTGCGGTCACCAGCGTCGTTTGGGGGCTTGCTCTGATTGATATTTACGCGTTTGGATATCTAGTCGAAATCTATCCGACTTTTCCGCTAATGACGGTTGTGGGCGGTCTGGTGCTGCTTGCGTTGGAATATAAATTGGTGATCGAAGGAATCAACCTCTGGCTCAATCCCTATCGGGTCGACTTGAACTTTCTCTTACGCAGTCACGTGATCCACGGCGTTGATTTATCGATTCGCCACTATCTTCCGTTGGCGGATTGCCAAGACTGTTTGATTTGGACACTGGATTATCCAAACCAAGACGAAGAAGAAATGCAAGTTCGTTTCTCTGACCTTACCCCGGAACTCAATCGCTTCGCACTCGCCAACAACGGTCTTTATGTCGGAGGGGATTATTGTACCTACCCCAAACGATTCCGCGCGTACTTCTACGCGCAGAACGGCGTAACGTTCCGGAAGAAGTTTGAGCGATTCTTGTTGGAGTTTAACTTCGAGTTGGGCAAGATGGAGTCCACCCACGATCCGGATTGGCAGATCTATTTCGACCAACTCAACCCTAGCTTAATTGAGGAGTCTCACCTACGCAACGCCGGGGCTTACCGTGAAATGATGGAAGAGAATGTGGACTTAAGTATCCCTCATCTTCAACACTTTATCCTTGCCTTTGAAACCCTCGATCAAGCGCAAGCTTGTTTGGATCATCTTTCATCTCGCCCCAATATCCAGGCAACCTTGGAAGGTCCGGCCACCGATGCGCAGATCCTACAGTTCGGAAAAGATCATACGTACATCGTCATACTGGCGATCGTCGACCGGATTACGTTGGATAAGTTAAATCATACGACGGAGTACGCTATCGAAGTCGCGGCCCAGTTCGGTGGTAGCTTCTGGTACTTCGAACGACGCAATCCACCGATACCGAAACCGATGGAACAAGAAACTTCTTCCGTTGAAATTGACCTTAAGGATCCGAATTAAGCTTTATGTTGAATTGAACCCTGTTGAATTCTATTAAACATAGAGCCAGTTGGTTCTCTTAATCAGATAAAAATGATAAAGAAAGTATCTTTATGAATAATGATCGATCCGTACCTAATTATCTTGTTGGTAGTTTTTAGACAAGAAAGATTTGAACTTTCTTATTTCCCGGATTCCATGATTTAACAATTTTTTGAGAGAATTCTAACCGAACCGAAAGCTTTTAAATCCCTTGATAACAGCGTATTCCGGTTCGGTTTTTCTGTATAATTTCCCGGGAAATAATACCCCCATTGTGCAAATTTGCCTGGTATTTAGTTCCAAATTAGGCACGAACAAAGACATTGATTTTATCTAACTTTTCGACAGGATTCTTGCCTTGAATTATGTTTTTTATATTGATTGTTTCTATAGATTGATCCTCCAAACCAAAGAGTAAACAGATCCAAGCTTCGTTTAAAACTCTGGATATTTCCAAAGCAATAGGTTCAGAACCGAAAATTCTATTATCCAGCAACATGATTCTATTAGAATAAAGGCAATCATTACGATGTATATTGAACGTTTAGGATAGCTTTTCAGTTCCTAAGTATTCATCAACTCAGAATTGACACTCTTGCGTTACGCAACGATATAAGCGATAATTTGATTCAAGAAACAGTGCGTTGATCGTAGTATCAAATGCATGACTGAAACGGCTTGATATCGTTCAAGCCCTACCGAGGGACCATGGATAATCAACAACTCTTAAAGAAGTTCAGAATGGGATTCAAACAGTTCAAAGACAAGTCGACCGGGAAGACCTACATTGCGAGTGGGTTACTCGACAAGAAAGTCGGGCGGCTCAACATCTATGGCTTGGCGCTGGTCGTCATCAATCCGGCCATCCTTTTCGGTAATTTCATTCCTAGTTTGGAATTACAGCTGTTGGCGGTGTTCGGCTACTTCATCTTGATGATCTTCGTATTCCGCTGGTTTGCGAAACTCTTTATCTTGGAATCCGACTTGAAAGACGTCGTCATCAAGGAACCGAAATGACGGATCAACAGAAGTTGTTTATGTTCCGAATCGGGTTCTCTAAAATCAAAGACAAAGCCAATGGAGTCGTTTATAAAGCAACCGGTAAGTTACTGATCAAGACGATCCGAGCCAAAGGTGCGACCATTGGAATGTTGGTGCTGGCACCGATCGCATTGAATCTGACTGTTCCGATGGAACCGGTAAGACGGATTCTTAACACCTTCCTTTACTTCTGTATCACGGTTCCGATTTTCTATCTTCTTGGGAAACGCCGCATTAAGGAAGAGGATCTCGAGGATGTCATTGAGGATTAAGTTCTGTACAGAGATGTGGACAACTATCCGAATAATCAAAATTCACTCTTTACAGCATTTTCAAACTATTGTACGGTAAACTCGTGCAAAGTGGTGGGGATCGCGGGGGGCGATGGAAGCACAAAAAGAACGTCATGACGTTCTTTTGTTTGTATTCGGGGATTAATTCAATATAAGGAACACGTTTGCGATTCTATTAAGGAAAACAGCGTACAACGACTCTACCAAAAGTGAAGACGAATCAGCTACTGACCGAGGAGCCAACGAAGTAGATTGACTTGTTTGATCCCCTCATGATTTGAACCTGCTCCGATTTCGTCAAGTGTTAAGAGTAGCTTCGGATGACTATCCGATATTTTCCTCAACGGGGCAAGTTCCCGTTCCAGTGTTTTTGCATCTAGAACCGAAGCGGATATTTGATAATAAGTAAGCCCGCTCATGTCGGAAGCAACAAAATCGATTTCGCTTTCTAGCATCTTCCCGATATTCACTTTATACCCTCGGCGTCGCAATTCAAGATAGACGACGTTTTCGATCAAGTGGCCAAGATCAGGTTCGGCACTGGATAAAAGAATGTTTCGTATCCCTGTATCAACAATATAGAATTTTCCCAGAGATTTAAGAAGTTGCTGACCTTTAATATCATAGCGATCAACTTTGTAAAAAATGTAACTGTCGGTGAGCGCTTTTAGATAGTTATCAACCGTGTTCACCGAAATTTTTCTGCCGGATGCATTGATGTTATCGCTGATTCTCTTTGTTGAGATCGGGCTTCCGATGCAACTTGCAACAAACCGTACGATACTCTCAAGGAGTGGTATGTCAGAAATGCCTTCCCTTAAGGCAACGTCTTTTACCAGAATGGTATTATAGATTCCATCGATGAAGGTCGTTACAGCAGCATCATTTCGCTTCAACTGAGATATGTAAGGGAATGAACCGAAACGAAGATAGTCATTGAATTTTTCTTGTAAGCTCTTCTCGTCTTGGACTTGCGCCGAACAATACTCTTTAAAAGATAACGGGAGCATATCAATCGTAATGTAACGACCCGATAAAAGCGTAGCGAGTTCTCCGGATAGCATAAAGGCATTCGATCCGGTTATATATATGTCAACATTTGGTTTGATATAAAGACTATCCACTGCCTTCTCGAAGTTCTTGCAGTTCTGAACTTCGTCAAGAAAAACATAAGTAGTCTTGTCTTTCAACAAGCGCAATTGAACATAGTTGTAGAGTTCCTTGTAATTTAGAAGATTTTCATATTCTAGATCTTCCAAATTGATGGAAATGATTTGATCCTGTGCAACACCTGTCGATTTTAGATATTCAATATAGAGTGCAAATAGAGTCGATTTTCCGCAGCGCCGAACGCCGGTTACTACTTTGATCACATTCTTGTCTCTACCAGCGATGAGTTGATCTAAATACTCTTTACGTTCGATCATGATCGTCACCTCTTTTTCACGTTTATTATACCGCATCCCACAAATAAGTAAAAGTTTTTTCACTGTAGAGAAAAAACTTATTAAAAATTCATAATTATTTCTCTGTAGAGAAAATACTTTCGTATTCTTTCGTGAATAGCTATATTGTATCCTACAAGGATCGTAGTGAACATTCACATGAATATAGATTAAAGAGAAGTGTAAGCACTAGAATCAAAATTAGAGGAATGCTATACTCAAAAGTATAAAAGGGGGATTAAGAATCGATGGGGAGAATCCTAATTCTTCTATTTGCACTCGGAATAGAATTCATCAAGGTTTGTGCCGTTCCGATTTTATTATTGCTCATCTATCTTGAATTAAGAAAACTAAACAAGTCAAACAATGAAAGGAACAGAGGCCTATGACAGACGTTGGATCGGCAGTGGGGGGATTGGTTCTCGCTTCAATATTTGGAACGATCATGCTTTCAGGATCCTTGGTGTTTGTGGGGATTCAGCTTGCTAAAATCAGTGATGCCATTCGGAGTAATAAGCCACAGGATAAGCAATAAGCTAGAGGATATCGTAATACAAAACGGAACGTCGCAAGGCGTTCTTTTCCTTAGGTTGACAAGTTTAACCATGAGGGTATGATGATATCAGAAGCAAGCGAGAAAAGCATGGAAACAATTACCAAAGAACAAGCACGAAGATTTCTGTTACGAAAACAAGGGTTGATCGGAAACAAACGATTCAACGGAAAAGAAGGAATCCTAAATTACATCCACCAAGTCGGATGCCTACAGTACGATCCAATCGATGTCTGTGGTAAAAACGCTCAGTTGGTTTTACAATCTCGTGTCGATAAATTTAAGAAACAAGACTTGGAAGATCTACTCTATCAAGAACGTAAACTGGTCGATTATTACGATAAAGTCATGTCGATTTTTCCGATTGAAGATTGGGTGTATTTCCACCGCATTCGTCAACGTCATCGTACGTATGGACGCAGCCAAGTCGAAATCAGCAAAGTCCGTTCTTCCATCCACCATCAAATCCTGACCACCGGCCCGATCTGTTCCCGCGACTTGGAGCACACTGCGAAAGTCGACTGGTATTGGAGCGCGACCAAACTCAGTCGGGCCGCCCTTGAATCTATGTATTTCGATGGCGATCTCATCATCCACCATCGTAAGAATACGATGAAGTATTACGATGTATCCGAGAAGTACATACCAAAAGAAGTGCTAGAGGCGGAAGATCCCTTTACGGACGATCTGGACTTTATCAAGTGGCGGATCCTACGAAGAATCGGTTCGGTCGGTTTCCTTTGGAACAAGCCTTCGGATGCGTTTATCTATATCGCGATGAGTGCGAGTCAGCGTACCCAGGCTTTCCATGAACTTGTTGGAGAGGGGAAACTGGTGAAGTTTCACATCGAAGGAAGAACCGAACCTTTCTATCTCTTGACCCAAGATCTACCTTTACTCAATGAGTCAATCCGGTTAGAACCGATTACTTTGCGAATGGAATTTCTGGCACCGTTAGACAATATGTTATGGGATCGTAAGTTGATCAAGTTTCTCTTTGGGTTTGAGTATACGTGGGAAATCTATGTTCCGGAAAGCAAACGGAAGTTTGGGTATTACTGTTTACCGGTACTGTGGGGCGATAAAATGGTCGCACGGATCGAGGTCATAAACAATAAGAAGACCAAGACGTTGACCGTAAAAGGATTGTGGGTCGAGCCCAAATTTCGAGTGACGAAGAAGTTTGAAAACGAACTGAATAAAACATTAAAGCGGTTTATGGAATTCAATGCGATGGAGACACTTGAGTTTCATCCAGAAGCGATACACATACGCAAGGAGGATTAAAAGTGAAGAGGGAAGCATTCGTAGCCGATCTCACTTCCAAAGGAAGATCGCAGAACGAAGTTCAAACGATCCTTTTGGATGTGGAAGAAATGGAAACCTTTATCCAAAAACAAGGATCTACGTTGGATACGATGGATGTGACCTTGTTGCGAAAGTATCTGGATACCTTAATGGATACAAATCGTAACGAACTTCCACGATTCCGTAATATGGCACGTTACTTCCATTTCACCCGACGACACGATCTTTACATCTACTTCACGACCTTGTTTGGGAGTTTGGAAGTGATGGACCAAATCAAACAACACATCCATCCCAATGTACAAACCCAAGTCTTCGCAAACTTACAAGAACCGTCTTTTGGCAGTGATATACAACGTAACCCTCCCTACACCCGGGAAGTGATGGAAAAGCTCTTAGATTTGATGGATCGCACGCAGGTACGTAAATCCTTAGCCCATAACAATCATCAGATCCCGAAAGAAGCGTTTCAAACCGAGAAGGAAATCTTCGACGAAACCGACTCTCTGGATGACTACCTTATCGGACTCAATCAACGAGGAATCGACACATTACAGAAACATGCGGATACCAATGTGATCTGGTTCGAACAAGAAATCAACCAAGATGTGGTGGATTACGTTAAACGCAATCCGGAAATCATGTCCGCTACCCGAGTGGGAAATAAACTCTATACAGCTAAGATCCCGTACGATACGATCAACTTCCTAAAAACCTACGATCCGATCTTAAAACGCTATTATGCCTGCCATTGTCCCTTCGTACGAGCTGAACTCAAACACGGTCCGACACAAGTGGATAAAGATTGGTGCTACTGTAGTGCAGGTTTCACCAAGGTTCTATACGAAGTTCTCTTTGAGGAAGAAGTCGAAATTGAAGTTCTGGAATCCGTTCTTTCCGGTTCCACGCTCTGTCGCTTTGCGATCACGATCCCTGACAAGATACTCAAAACAAAAACCCCGGAGGTACATTATGAAAACGATCGTTATTGATTTCCTTTACCTCGATCTCTCCACCTGTGAACGATGCATGGGGACCGACCAAATCTTGGAAGACGTACGCAACGAACTTAACCCTTCTCTCAAAGAAAAAGGAATCCATCTTGCCTTAAAGAAGACCAAGATCGATTCCACCGAAAAAGCTTTCCAATACCATTTCCTCAGTTCGCCGACCATCCGTGTCGATGGCATCGATATCCTCGGAGACATCAAAGAAAACATCTGTGAATCCTGCGGAGATATCTGCGGTTGTACGACTCTATGTCGGGTTTTTACCTATCAAGGGAAAGATTATAATGAGCCACCGGGGGGGATGTTGAAGGAAGGGATTCTGAGAGTTATTGAAGGTTTGGAAAAGAGAACAAATGAATCGAAATACCAAATGCCAGGGAATATACAGAATTTCCTGCACAGATCGTCAGCAAAGTAGAGAATTATTGTACATTGCATGAAATAACATCTTCAAGATCTTGTTTCATGCTTTTTTTCGGTCTAAACTGAAATTATCGCGGGGGAAATATGGAAAACGATCGAAAAAACGAGCTAATTACAAATAGTGTAAATGATAATCTACTTAATGTTCTTGTAAACCTCATTAAAAGATGTGATAGATTTTTTGTAAGTGTAGCCTTTATAAGTTATGGAGGATTACAGTTACTACTTGATTCTCTATTTGATTTCTCGAAATCAGAAGACAAATTAGGAAAGATAATTACGACTGATTATCAGTACTTTACTGACACCAAATCATTAAAGAAACTCGACTCTTTTAAACCGAATATTGAGACTAAAATTTTTCGGACCGAAAAACACAATAAGGGATTTCATACAAAAGCATATATATTCGAGACTGATGATGAGTACAAAATAATCATTGGATCATCAAACATAACTCAAGCAGCTCTAAAAGAAAACATTGAATGGAATTCATATATTACAGCATCTAAAAGTGATTATTATAGTTCGAAAGTAATAAAGGAATTCTATTCACTTTGGGAGATAACAGAGGAAATAACCGATGAGTTTCTTGTGAACTATGAAAAAGCACTTGAGAAACTGAAGAATATTCAAAACAAAATCAATCAAAAGGTATATCAAGAGTTTGATATAATCGAAAAGCCATTTCAGAAAGAAGCATGCGAGAGACTTGAAGAGATACGTATGTCTAGCAGTAAAGCACTCATTATTGCAGCCACAGGAACTGGGAAAACCATATTATCGGCATTTGATGTTAAGCAGTTCAATCCAAAGAAAGTCCTTTTCTTAGCCCATCGTGAAGATATTATAAGAAAATCCGAAGAGGCGTATAGGAAAGTTCTAGGTTCAAGAATAGAAACAGGGTTCTTTGTTGGCACAGAAAAGAGTAGAGATGCTCGATATATTTTCTCAACAATCCAAACCATGGGTAGAAATTACAGGCGATTTGACCCGTTCGAATTTGACTATATTGTTTACGATGAAGCCCATCATGTTGCCGCAAATCAATATAAAAATGTACGTGACCACTTCCGACCAAGATTTTCACTTGGAATGACTGCCACGCCTGAACGGATGGATGGAGTAGACATATACTCGATGTTTGATAATAATGTCGGGCTTGATTTAAGACTGCGAGAAGCACTTGACCAAGGACTCGTTGCGCCATTTCACTACTTTGGAATCAATGAAATCGACGATATCCAATTAGATAAGTCTACTGAGAACGACTTAAATAAACTCGTTAAAAAATTATGCATTTCGAAAAGAGTTGATTATATTATAGAAAAAATGAATCACTATGGATTTGATGGAAACAAGAGGAAATGTCTTGGATTTTGTGCAGATACAAATCATGCAAGATTTATGACAGAAGAATTCAATAAACGTGGCATAGCAAGTGAACTAATCAATGCAGATATCGAACCGAAACAAAGGCAACTCCTAATTGAACGACTCGAAGATGATAAAGATCCTCTTGAAGTGATATTTACAATTGATGTACTAAACGAAGGGATCGATATCCCATCAATCAATCAAGTATTACTTTTAAGACCAACTCGTTCATCAATGATTTTTATACAACAATTAGGACGTGGATTGAGAAAACACAAGGATAAGAATTACCTAACAGTTCTTGATTTTATTGGAAATCATTCAAGAGCATTTTTGATTGCTATTGCACTCTACGGCTCAAAGGGGCTAGATAAGAGACGACTTAAAGAATTTGTTAAAAACGACTTCAACGACTTTAACAAACTGTGTCATATTAAGATGGACTTGATCGTAAAAGAAAGAATACTTAGTCAAATAGAACGTGAGAAATTTTATTCAAATAAGTATCTATTACAAGAATTTTACTCGTTAAAGGAAATCCTTCGAAGGGATCCAATTTACATGATGGACTTTGAGTCCTATGAGTATGGTATAGATGCAGACAACTTCCTTGTCAGAAATGATTCATATTTCCAATTCTTACTAGATAACGCAAAACTCGATTCTGAATACGCTAAGTACAAAATTGACAAAGTCTTCCTACAATTACTGAAACAGTTGTCAGAATTATTACCATTAAAAAGAATACATGAGTTTACTCTTATCAATGAGCTAATGGCGGGATCTATTTCGAAAGATGAATATTATAAACTTATTGAGAAGCAATTAGGCAGTGTATCTAAACAAACATGTGATCATGCCATAAAGAATTTAAATTTGGAATTTAGGAACTCGATTCAGAAGAAAAATGATATCAAGATAATAAAAATTGATGAGAATAACATTTCTTTGTCATCGGTTTTTCTTGATGAAATTCTAAATGAATTAAAAAAAGAACTTATTAATGATGTTATTCAATTTGGTCTTGTAAAGTATAAAAAAATCTTTGGATTCAAAGATTTTGGATCGCCATTCATCAAACTTTTTGAAACTTATCAAACAAAAGACGTACAACTAATTGCGAATTATGCCGCAAAGGATACATGGATGAAGGGGGTTCAATTATACAAAAATAACATTTACTTATTCGTTAATCTGATAAAAACCAAAGATACTCCTGAATCTCAGAACTATAAAGACGAAATTAGAAGTAGAACAGAGATGACTTGGCAAACAATCAGCAATATGAATAGCAAAACGAAGATGGGCGAAAAGCTGATAAATTATAAGAAATATGGATACAAGCTGCACCTTTTAGTTAGAAGAAAAAGCTCAGAATCAGGTATTACACTTCCATATTTCTACTTAGGTGAAGTAGATGCTGTAGTATTAAAAGACGAGACACCTACACAATTTCGTCTCGAGTTTAAAAATGAATTACCTGAAGAAATCTATGAAGAAATTTCTGGTTACTCAGATGTAAGCCACTCTGGCGCTAGTCGAGAGAGAAATGTTGTTTGATTTTTTCTAATGCAAAGATATCGGCAGGAATCCAACTATATTTGTTCAACTCGTGAATGTTAATGAATTTCACTTCTTTGTGTTCAATGTTCTTGAAATGAGCAGATAATGCAGAACAAAAATAACAGTGCATAACTAGATTGAAACTTGGATATTCATAATCTATTGTCATAAGGAACTCATTAACTTTGATCGGAAGATTTAGCTCTTCAAAGATTTCTCGTTTCAATGCCACCTCATGTGTTTCGCCAGATTCGATTTTCCCACCTGGAAACTCCCACATTCCGGCAAAATCACCTTTTTGTCTTTGGGCAATTAGTACGTTTTCGCCCTCTAGGATAATCGCAGCAACGACTTCAACCGTTTTCATAGTAAGTCCCCAGTTCTTTAAATCTAAAACCATTCTGATTTCCGCTGTTTTCATAATAACCAAACTGAGTTACCCAAGCAACATATTTAGCATTATCAAAACTCAGACGCCATGTAGAATTGACTTTGATTCATCGAGTAGCCTATGATTACATCGAAGAAGGTATCGATGATGAAAAATGTTGAGATACAGATATACAAACAACCCGATAAGATGATCTCTTATTGGAAACACCAACCCTTAACGGTCAGTTTGATCGTTGTTTTTGGGTTGGCGTTTAATATCTTGGCGGTCTATGGATCGATTGAGTTGGGGAAATTGATTGATTTGATCGTGATTTCGTCGGGACCGGCGATGATTTGGAAGGGGATAATGAGGTTTGTATTGGTTATATTGATGATTCAAGCATTACGGTATGTCAAAAGGTTCTATATACGAAGGTTCGCAAATCGAACGTTAGCTTCAATGCGTACCCATCTCTATAACGGGATACTGAATCAGAGATACAACGAAAATAATATGGATACCGGGAATTTGTTAAGTCGGGTCATTGGGGATGCGCAGGCATGTGTCGAAGGAATGCGGAAGTTTACCACCGAATTGTTTGATACGGGGGTATTGATGATCGCTTATATCGTTACGATGTTTCGCTATGATTTGTGGGTGACATTGTTTTCGGTGGCGTTTGTGCCGGTCGCAATGGGGATTGCGGAGAAGTTGAAGACAGTGATCGTCAAAGCATCGAGTGCGTATCGGAAACAAACCGCGAACGTGACATCGCTGACCCTTGAAGCTTGTGACCATGCGTTACTTTATCGGATCTCTTCGGTAGATCCGATCGTGGAGCGGAACTACGCGAAAGAATTGGAATCATTACGCAATAAAGCCGTGAAAGCGAACGTGTTGGAGAATTCGATGCAACCGTTGTACAACGCGATTGCGATGAGCGGAATCGTCTTTGTGTTTGTGTTGGGCGGGCAGAAAGTAACGGATGGACTTTGGACGATCGGAACGTTTAGCGCCTATGTATCCATCTTTACCGCACTGAGTCTGAAATCCTCAAAAGCCGCGAAACTCTTTAACAGTGTACAGAAATCTTCGGTATCCTGGGGAAGAATCAAAGGATATCTGAAACCTTATGTCGAATTTGAGGAAGTAGAAGGGAAAACGGAGGAAGAAATCACCGTTAAGGTATCTCAATTACGTTTTGGATATGACGAAATCGAGATCTTCCGGGATCTGAACTTTACCTTAACTTCAGGGGAAACCATGGTCATTACCGGACCGATCGCAAGCGGGAAAAGCAGTTTACTCAAAGTACTTACCGGAGTGATGGAATATCAAGGAAGTATACTGATCAACGGTAAAGAACTCCGAAAGTTGAGTGACAAAGAACGCTCAGCACTCATATCCTACTTACCTCAATCCCCCAAACTCTTCGGAGAGAGCCTCAGTGACAACATCACGTGGGAAAGCGGAGGGAATGTTGAAGAAGTGATTAAGGTCGTACAGTTGGACAACGAAATCAACGCAATGGGACAAAAAGAAGAAACCTTGGCCGGAAGTATGGGTTCACGGTTTAGCGGTGGACAGAAGGCACGGATCGCACTGGCTCGGACCTTATATGGTCAACGAAGCATCCTGCTTTTGGATGATCCTTTCGCCAGTGTCGATCTAATGACCGAACGCAAAATTATCCAAGCGATTCATGAGAACTATACGAAATGCGTGTTGATTCGGGTGAGCCAACGGGTCCAAACTTTTGGGGAAGTGGATAAAGTACTCTATCTAGATCCGTCTGAAACCTTGGTGGGCACCCACGAAGAACTCTTGAAACAAAGTGATCGCTATCGTGCGATCGTCGAACTCCAAGAAGGAGGCGACGATGAACACTAACGTAAAAAAGATCGTCATCGCGACACTCAAGGAGAATCTCGCGATCACGATCGGTTTGATCCTATTTAGCTTACTGGTCGTCATCAGCGGACTGATCCCACCCGTTCTACTTCAACGTGCCATCGATCTTCATCTGATGGTTGGTCAACCCAAGGGACTCCTCGAACTTGGACTGCTTTATATCGGTGTCCTGTTTCTAATCGGACTCAGTGACTTCCTCAAGTCAGCCTTGTTGACGCAACTCGGCCAGAAGATCGTCTACCGTTTACGCAGCGAAGCGCTACGCAAACTCCACCAGGTCAATGCCCGGTACTTCACACGGGTCGGGTCTGGGGAAACGGTATCAAAAATCTTGAACGATGTGGAAGCGGTCGATGTCCTATTTACCGGTGGAATCGTCACGATGCTGATTGATTTACTGAAGATACTGGGGATAACTTTGGCGATTTTCGGATACAGCCAACGTATCGGAATCCTCACCTTGGTTCTTATTCCGATACTCGGTTTGATCACGTATGGATTTCAGAAACGGATGAAACACGCCCAACGCCAAAGTCGGGATTTGATTGGGAAACTCACCCAACACGTTGCGGAAACCTTGGAAAATTTCTTGGTCATCAAAGCGAATGGCAAAGAATACAATCGAATGAAGGGATTTCGAAATGAATTGTCGCGGTTGTATCGTACCAACGAATCCATCAACCTCTATGACTCCCTCTATCCGACAACCATCCAAATCGTACGGGCATTGACGATTTCGGTGCTTGTGGGATCCTTCCTCATCGATTCGACGTGGATGACCATCGGAATCGGAAGCATCGCCGCGATGATCGAACTTTTATCCAATCTCTTCGAACCCATCGAAAGTGCAGGAAGCGAACTCCAATCTCTCCAGCAAGCCTTGGCCGCGATCGATCGGATCGACGAGTTCTTTGGCGAAGAACCCCAATCACCGCAGAACCAAGAACTCAAACAAGATGAAATACGGGTCGATGAACTGACCTTTCATAACGTCAGTTTCGCTTACGAAGCCGATCAACCAGTCCTAAAGAACGTAGAACTCAAACTACACCGTGGTCAACGTGTCACGTTTGTGGGTCGGACCGGAGTCGGGAAAAGCACACTCTTGAAACTTGTATTGGGCCTGATCGTACCGGATGAAGGACAGATCCAACTTAACGGAATCGACGTACATACGATTCCGGATCGCTTACGTCGATCCATTTATGGCTATGTGGATCAGAACTTTCCCATCATTGACGGAACTTTGCGTCAACAGATCACCTTAGGGGATGAAACCATCTCGGATCAACAAATTCTGAAAGCGTTGAGTGATGTCGGATTAAACGAACTTGTCAGTGAACATCCCAAGGGATTGGATGCGAAAATCAATCAAGAGTTGTCGCTTTCTGAAGGCCAAAAACAGCTCATCGCGATCGCTCGAGCCATCGTAACCGATGCGCCGATACTATTACTGGACGAAATTAGCTCGGTAATGGATGGAAGTACCGAAAGCGAGATCGACCAAGTACTAGGAAACATCGCAAACCAACGGATCATTTTAAGTGTCAGCCATCGGTTAACGATGTTGGAAGAGGAAGACAATGTGGTCATCTTGATGGATGGTAAGATCAAGAATCAAGGTAAAGTAAGAGATTTGTTAGTGGAAGATGTTTGGTTCTCGCAGACCATGAGGATGCAGAAGCAGAAACTGAACGTACTCTAAACAAAAACCGTCATCACTGACGGTTTTCTTCAAGCCATAACGTTCCGACGGTCCAACGTGTGTTGATGACCGCTTTGTAATTGCCATGATTGTCGATCGCTTTGTAAAAGCCACGCTCACGTTCGTCTTTCGCATAAGCGTACACCGTAACCCAATGGTTACCATAACTTTGTGGACTTCCTGCCCACGAGGTCAATCCGACCGCAATCGGACGTCCTTGGTCAACTTGTGTTACCACCGCATCCCATGTTTCCAACAAGGTCATTCTCGGTTGGTAGAAGTCGATCTTCTGTGACTCTAGAAACTCTTGGATTCCGTAATATAACATCCACCCGATCGTCCCGTACTGAACGCCTCCGATATGCAAGGTCAGAAGATAGATCAGATTCCCTGGACTGCGCGACTCGGGGGTACGGATCGTGTTGGGCACATAGTTACGATCGATATGGTCTTGGTAATAAGACATCATGATCGCTACCGCGATCGGTCCGCAAATCCCGTTACCTTCCGGATAATTCTCTGCGTTATTGATCCAAATCCCGTGATTGTAGCGCAGAAACAATGATTCATGGATCCCACGCCACCGTAAGGGAACATACTTGATCTCAACGGCTGCACGCTTGTTGGTTTCGCTTAGTACTGTCCGATTTAATTGTTTGAGTTTCTCCGATGGATTGAACATAATCGATGTTCCATCGATCGCATTGCGATAATGCGTATTATTCTCCGTAAACGCATAATTCCCCGGACCCCCGTAAACGTAGGTCCGACCTGGTTTAATATAGTCTTGATAAGGAATCTCGGTTGTATGCAACGCGTATTCCGAAACGATCGCGGATTGATTCGAAAGGATCGCATACCCATCCTCAAACAACAGTAACGAATAATTCGGATTTAGATCAATATCGAGCAAGGGTAAAATACGCGTCACATCCACTTTCGTATTTTCAACAGCAAGCAAATGCTCGTTGAGAAGGTCAACCAAAACCGAATCGATCTGGAATGAGGTCGATCTGATGGAAGTCCATGGCAAAAAAAGAAGGCTAATCCATAAAAGTGTGAAGAGTTTCTTAAACGGTTTCACATTGCATCTTTCCTTCTTGCCAGAACAAACGATGATCTAAATCGGGTTAGATTTATTATATGATAAAAATGATGCTTGATTCGACCTTTTTGAATAAATCCGGACAAAAGGTCGAAAATTCGGAAAAACGAAAATGAAGTTTACAAACGCAAAACGAAAGTCAAAATCGACCTTAAATCGTGAAAGAAAGCGAAATATGCACACTTTCGACGGAGAAAAACAACATATATTGATAAATATATCACAAATTAGATGAAAATTGCGACAAAATCAGACCGAAAGCGACAAAATGACCTTTACAACTGTAAGCGATTGCATTAAACTAAAGGTACAAGTTAATCTGCGAACAGGGACACTGAGACATCGAAACTATTTTAGTTCGGGTTTTAGTGTTTTTTTTCGAAGGGAGAAAGAACAATGTATGATTTCTTAGTCATCGGTGCAGGGATCTCCGGCGCATTAATCGCCCGGGATCTATCCAAGTATCAATGTAGTGTTGCCATCTTGGAAAAAGACAACGACGTCGCAAACGGGGTAACTTCCGGCAATAGTGCGATGATCCACTCCGGTCACGATCCCAAAGACGGAACCATGAAGCTCAAAATGAACCTTCGCGGCAACGAAATGTGGGAAGACCTCTGTAAGGAATTAAAGGTTGATTTCTGGCGTAACGGCGCGATGGTCGTCGCGGTTTCCGATGAGGAACTTCCGGCCTTGCATAAGTTGCATAAACAAGCGATCGATCGCAAGGTTCCGTGCAGACTTTTGACGCATGACGAAGCGTTGGCGATGGAACCCAATCTGAGTGACCACGTGGTCGAAGCGATGGATCTCCCGACGACCGGCTTGGTTTCACCGTGGGAATCCTGTATCGCGGCGATCGAAGATGCCATGAACAACGGCGTCGAACTCTTCTTGGGCAACAAAGTCGAGAAGATCGTCAAACATGCGGACCATTACGAAGTCCATACCAACAAGGGTGTCTATACGTCCCGTTTCATCATCAACGCCGCAGGCTTGTACGCAGACAAGATCTACGCGATGGTGAGTGACTGCACGGATTGGAAGATCAACCCGCGTAAAGGCGAATACTTTATCCTAGACAAACAGAATCCTCTGGTCGTCACACGTACCATCTATCCTTTACCTTCCGAAAAAGGCAAAGGGGTCTTGGTCATCCCGACGGTCCATCATAACGTCCTCTTAGGCCCGAACTCCGAGCCGACCGATGATCCGGAAGCCAACGATAACACCTATGACGCCTTGGAATATGTCCGCCGTGAAGTCGGTAAGTGCGTCAAGAATATTCCGATGGGCGACAACATCCGTACCTATGCGGGCTTACGTCCAACCGGTTCCACCAACGATTTCATCATCGAAGAAGCCAAAGATGCGGAACGTTTCATCAACGTCGCCTGCATCGAATCCCCGGGCTTGGCCAGTGCGCCAGCCATTTCCGAATATGTCTTAAACGAAATCATCGCGAAGAAATTCGACCTCGTGACGAAGACGGAACCGCGTATCGAACGTCGTCCGTGGATCATCATGAACCGTATGGATATGGATGCGAAGCAGGAACTCGTCAACGGCGATACCAAGTTCGCCCAGATGATTTGCCGTTGCGAACACATCAGCGAAGGCGAGATCGTCGATATCATCCACCGCAATTGCGGTGCCACCACCGTCAAAGGCGTAAAACGCCGGGTCCGTCCGGGTGCCGGACGTTGCCAGGGCGGCTTCTGCGAACCGAAGGTCGTCGCGATCTTGGCCCGCGAGTTGAAAGTTTCACCCCTGGATGTTTTGTTGGACGGCGATGATTCACACTTGCTGTTGGAAAGAACAAAGGGGTAGGACGATGAAAACGTACGATTTAGTAGTAATCGGCGGCGGAAGCGCCGGTTTGGCGGCCGCCATCAGTGCCTATGACAATGGCGTTACCGATATTTTGATCTTAGAACGTGATAAAGAGCTTGGCGGAATCTTGAACCAATGCATCCATAACGGTTTCGGTTTACATACGTTTAAAGAAGAGTTGTCCGGTCCGTCCTATGCGGAACGTTTCATCACCATGATCCACGATCGTGGGATCCAATTCAAACTCAACGCGATGGTTACCCACTTGAGCGATGAAAAAGTCGTCGAATATGTCACCCCGGCGGAAGGATACGTCCGTGTCCAAGCCAAAGCGGTCATCTTAGCGATGGGATGTCGCGAACGTACCCGTGGTGCGATCGCCGTTCCGGGATATCGTCCTGCCGGCATTTGGAGTGCAGGAACCGCGCAACGTTATTTGAATATGGAAGGTTATATGGTCGGTCGTAAGGTCTTCATCCTCGGATCCGGAGACATCGGACTCATCATGGCCCGTCGTATGAGTTTGGAAGGCGCCCAGGTCATGGGTGTCGCTGAAATCATGCCGTATTCCAACGGTTTACCGCGTAACATCAAGCAATGCTTGGAAGATTTCGATATTCCTCTGTTCTTAAGCCATACGATCAGCCGGATCGAAGGCAAACAACGGGTCAACCAAGTGACGATCCAACAAGTCGACGATAAGATGAAACCGATCGCCGGGACTGAAAAAGTCTTCGACGTCGATACCGTCTTGTTCTCGGTCGGGTTGATTCCGGAAAACGCGTTGAGCGAAGAAGCTGAAGTCAAGTTGCACCGTCGTACCAAAGGTCCGATCGTCGACGAATCCTACCAGACCAACGTCGAAGGGATCTTCGCCTGTGGTAACGTCTTGCATGTCCACGACTTGGTCGACTGGGTTTCGCAGGAAGGGACCAAAGCCGGGAAAGCCGCTACCCGTTATTTAAAGAAAGAATTGGTCGAGGGTGGTTCCACCATCGATTTGGATGCCGGGACCGGCGTCGGTTATATCGTTCCGCATAAAGTCAATCCCGACAACATCGGCGCTACCGTCGAATGTATGTTCCGTGTTACCCGTACGTACAAAAACGTTTTCGTCAAAGTATACAAAGACGGCGAAGTCATCAAAACCGTGAAGAAACGCGCGATGGCGCCGGCAGAAATGGAAAACATCGTGTTGAAAAAAGAAGACTTGGTCGGATGCAAAAAGAACATCCTGATCCAGGTCAGCGAGGAGCAATAATGGAAAAAGAAATGGTATGCATCGTTTGCCCGATGAGCTGTCATCTGCGCGTCGGCTTTAACGATGTGGATGGTTCGATCGAATCCGTCACAGGGAACACCTGCCCGCGCGGGGATGTCTATGCCCGTAAGGAATTGACGAATCCGACCCGCATGTTGACATCGACCGTCAAGATCGAAGGCGCGCAATACGAACGCCTACCGGTCATCACGTCCTCGGATATTCCGAAGTCGATGATGCGTGCCGTCATGGAGCAATTGCGCCATGTCGTCGTCAAGGCGCCCGTCAACAATAAAGACGTCGTCGTTGCCAACGTTTGCGGTTTGAACGTGGATATCATCGCTTCACGTACCATGAAGTAATACGTGTCTACTCCTTTAAGAAATCAAACAAAGGGGGCGGTCGAATGGAAAAACCGATCCGGTTATTGATCGTTGACGACGATTGCGTCATGTGCGATCGTTTGCGTTACTATTTAGACGGACTTGACGATATCGAAGTCGTCGGCATCGCAAATAACGGTATCGACGGACTGGAGTTGCTACGTAAAACAAACCCGAACATCATTCTGTTGGACATCATCATGCCGCAGATCGACGGACTGGGGTTTATGGAACGGGCCAATCACGAAAAACTTCTCTCCAACGCGAAAGTCATCGTCACCAGCGAACTCAGTCAGGAAAGCATCGTGAAGTATGCGTTCTTCTTAGGCGCATCGTTCTATATGTTGAAGCCGTATTCGTTTGAATATCTTGCGCATCGTATCCATAACATCACCTTCAACTCCGATCACGCCGAACGCAACGAAAGCATCGACGGGATCACGATGGCGAAGGCTTCCGATTTGAACAGTATCGTTTCGAAATTATTGTTGGATAGCGGATTACCGTCGCATACCTTAGGCTACAAGTACTTCAGTTTGGCAGTCAATCACTTACTGAAGGAAAAGACGACGGTATTCTCGATCACCAAGAACATTTATCCCCTGGTCGCCAAGCATTTCGATACCAGCAGCGCTTGTGTCGATAAAGCGATGCGTCACAGTCTGTCGTTAGCCTACAACGAGAACCATGACGCGCTCGGGCGCTTCCTTACAGAGATGAACTACTTGGACTGCGGGAAACGTCCGTCCAACTCCGAATACGTCAACCTGGTGCTCGAAAAGATCCGCCAGGAGCTCATTACCTTGAATTGAATACCAAAAGCCGGAGAAATCCGGTTTTTGCTTGTTTCAATGAGGAAAAGTGATGCTAAAATATAGGAAATAGGGGAACATTATGGAAACATTAAAAACAGAACGATTGATATTGCGGGATTGGCAACTGAGCGACGTGGATGACTTCTACGAATATGCAAAAGTCGACGGTGTCGGAGAAATGGCTGGATGGCCGCATCACCAAAGCATCGAAGAATCACTTCGAATTCTGAAATCCTTCATTGATAAAGGTGAAGTTTATGCGGTGGTTCTCAGAGAGACCAACAAAGTCATCGGATCCCTAGGTATCATGAATCGATCCATGGATCCTGATTATCCCGCCAAGATCCATCGTGAGATCGGATATGTCCTAAGTAAAGACTATTGGGGAAAAGGACTGATGAGCGAAGCGGTCAAAGAAGCCATCAAATATACCTTCGAGAAACTGCATGCGGATGTGATTTGGTGCGGACATTTCGATATCAACGATCGTTCACGCAGAGTCGTGGAAAAATGCGGGTTCAGGTTCTATAAGAAGGGTATCTATGAAGCGAAACTTCTAGGGAAGAACTTCGATGAATCCTGTTATCTTATAACGAAGGAAGAATACTTGAATCGATAAACCAAAGCTCTGTATTAAGCTCAAAAACGAATTTTGAACATAGTTTGAAAGGAAGTCGCATCGAAGTGACTTCCTTTTTTATTGAGCGAATAGAGCCTTAAAACGAATGAAAGACGAGATACTTATGATGTTTAGCTTTGAGTGAAGATGATGCTTTAAATCGGACTAGAATATGGATCTGACGGAATCATTCTAACTATGGTTTTTCAACTTCAAAACCTAGGATGCTAAGTAACGAAGGATTCTGTAGGTTTAAAAGGTGAAACTACAACAAAAAAAAGAGCACGGTTTCCCATGCTCTTCGGTATGAATTTGATTAACGTTTGAACGCTTGCGTTGCTTTGACGGCTTCTACCCATCCAGCATACAAGTCTTCGCGGGTCTTCGCATCCATTAACGGTTCGAAACGACGATCGAGTTTCCAGTTGTTGGTAACTTCGGATGTGCCATTCCAGAAACCTACTGCTAAACCGGACAAGAAGGCAGCGCCCAAGGCGGTGGTTTCTTGAACGACCGGACGTTCTACAGGAACGCCGAGGATGTCGGATTGGAACTGCATCAACAGGTTGTTCTTAACGGCGCCGCCGTCAACTTTCAACGCTGCTAACTTGATACCCGAGTCGATTTCCATCGCTTGGAGGATGTCGCGGGTCTGGTAGTCGATCGATTCCAAGGTAGCGCGAACAAAGTGTTCTTTGTTGGTGCCACGGGTCAATCCGAAGATCGCTCCGCGAGCCTTGTCATCCCAATACGGTGCGCCTAAACCGACGAACGCAGGAACCAAGTAAACGCCTTCAGAGGATTCAACGCGGCCGGCGATTTCTTCCGATTCCGGAGCGTTTTTGATCATACGTAAGCCGTCGCGTAACCATTGGATCGCGGAACCGGCAACGAAGATCGAGCCTTCAAGAGCATATTCGACTTTTCCGTCAAGACCCCAGGCGATCGTGGTAACCAAGCCGTTTTTGCTCGGAACCGGTTTTTCGCCCGTGTTCATCAACATGAAGCAACCGGTACCGTAGGTGTTTTTCGCCATACCCGGTTGGAAGCAAGCTTGTCCGAACAGAGCGGCTTGTTGGTCGCCGGCGATACCCGAGATAGGTACTTCGTGTCCGAAGAAGTGGTAAGGAGCGGTCTTCGTGTAAACGTAGCTGGAAGGTTTAACTTCCGGTAACATAACGGCAGGAACGTTCAAGATTTCCAACAGTTCCGGATCCCACTTAAGGTCGTAAATGTTGTACATCAAGGTACGGGAAGCATTGGAGTAGTCGGTAACGTGAGCGGCTCCGCCGGACAGTTTCCAAACCAACCAGGTGTCGATCGTTCCGAATAACAATTCGCCTTTTTGGGCGCGTTCGCGGGAACCTTCAACATGGTCAAGAATCCATTTTACTTTAGTCCCTGAGAAGTAAGCGTCGACGACCAAGCCAGTTTTGGCGCGGACGAGATCGGCTTTTCCAGCGGCTTTGATTTCATCACAGATACCTACGGTTTGACGGCTCTGCCATACGATCGCATTATAGATCGGCAAGCCGGTAGCTTTATCCCAAACAACCGTGGTTTCACGTTGGTTCGTGATACCGATAGAGACGATTTGTTCAGGTTTGATGTCGGTAGTGATCATGACGTCTGCGATTACGGAAAGGACGGAAGTCCAGATTTCGTTCGCGTTGTGTTCAACCCACCCGGGTTTCGGGAAGATCTGCGTGAATTCTTTTTGGGCTACACCAACGATGTTGGTTTTTTGGTCGAAAATGATTGCGCGGGAACTCGTGGTACCCTGGTCAATCGCTAATACGTATTTTTCCATTTGTTTCTCCATTTCGAGTAATTATCATACTGAATGAGGCCAATCACAATCTACGCCATACGCTCGATCTTCCGAGATATGGCGTAGATGGATTTTAGGTAATCAAACTTATTTCGGGAGGTATAAGGAAAGAATTAATCCACCGAGAACGCCGCCGACGATAGCAGCAACAACGTTCGGAACAGCTTTGCCGAATTTTCCGCCGCGAAGAACGGAAGCGACTAACAAACCGACACCAGCTGCCAACCCCATGTCAACCCAAGCGCCATCAGCGGATTGAGTGATCATGCCGGTCCAGTGGTTTAAACACCAAGTCGTACCAACGATCCAGCCTGCAGCCATGAAGCCGCCGAACGGACCGAAGTTTTCGCAAAGTTTACCCCAGAGTAAGCGAATCAGGAACGGGAATATTGCGGCACCTACGATTGTCGCGATTGCTTGTTGAATGGTCATGTTATTTGTCTCCTTCCATGCTTTCTTCTACTTTTGCGGCCAAGAAACCTCCGATGACCGCTCCGACGGCGACTAAGCCCATCGTCGGTAAGGAGTTAACGAAACGATCGGCACCGTACATGAATGTGTCACGGAAGATACCGGTGATCGCGACGCCTAACCCTTGGTCAACAAATCCGGAATCTCCATCGTGGTGGATCATGCCTAAGAAGTGGTTCATGAACCAAGCAAGGCTAATGATCGTAAACGCAGCAAACCAGCCTCCAAAAATTCCGAATGTCGGGTCAGCAGCCATTTTGCCCCAGACAGCCATAACAAAGATACCAGTAATCATGTAGCCAAGAACTGCTCTCAAAAATCTCATAATTTCTCCCTTTCTAAGCTTTCGCTTGTATGATCATTCAGATTCGTATCCATACCGCATCAAAACGTTTTCGTAGGGTGTTTCGATCCGATGGAATTCGAAGCTGATTGAATCCGAATTAAAACAGATGACTTCCACTGGACATTCAAATTCTCGGTTGTGTAACTTATGTCGGTACTAAAACCTAGACCGAGTCGAAGTCATGACTTGTGAATTTTCCAATCTGCTTTATGACTACAGTATAGATGTAAGCGCTTAATTCAGTCAATCTATCATTTCGACAATTTCTATACTTTTAGGTCGATTTTGTGAAACTTGTGTGATAGAAGATGCGAAACCACCGATTTCTTATTGTAGTATATGAATTGCGATCCGATATCAACATTTCATTTTCACAAGACTTCGTCTCAAAAAGTATGGTTTATTTATCGGGATTTTGTGATTCTTGTTGTTTATTCGTAGTTCTTGTTTTTATTATAGCTTTCTTTCTAGCGCTTGAAAAGCGAATTTTAAAGACCTTTATTCTAAGAATTGCGGAATGCTGGAGTATGTCTACATTAAAAAAGCCGCCAAATCGGCGGCTAACTGAAATAATGGATTACGTCCGGTGAAAATAGGCATCCAAGGCTTCGATGATCAAGCCATGGTCTTCTTTTTCGGTCAAACCGCTGACACAGAAACTTCCGACGAACCCCATGTCTTTCACCAGGATCGGAAAACCGCCTTGCAAGATTGAGAAATCCGCGTCGTTAGTTCCGTACTTCGCATGCATCGCCGGGACATCGCTTTTGACTTTGGCGTCGACCCAACGAGTCGAATGGCAGAATAACATGACAGTATTGCGTTTTCTGCGTATGAAGTTCTCATTGTTTGTTGTCGATCCGAAGGCGGCGAAATGGAAAAGCGTCTGTTTCGGGGTCGAAATATCGACGATGATCGGAAGCTTCAGTTCGATCGCTTTCTTACTTAGGTACGTTCCCAGTTCATAAGCGATGGTTGCGTTAAACGTATCGAAGATGTAGTTTTGTTCTTCTTGAGTACAGAGTTCCAGCATGCGATTACCTCGTTTTCTTTAGAGTGCCTTTAGTAAAATCGCTTCTAGTTCTTCGTCCGTCAATACGATCGGATTGCCTTTCATACTGCTGGCGACTTTGGATTTGTCGATGATGTCCGCAAAATGTTCTTTCGTGACACCAAAGGTCGAGAAGGTCGGCAAGTTCAGATGCTTACAGAGATCCTGGATCCAAACAACGCCGTCTTGGGCGGTAGCGTTAGGATTACTCGTCAAAATGCGTGCAACTTCGTCGAAACGTTTCAGATAGTGACTTTCCGGCATCCGTTCTTTCAACGCTTTGACATTCATTTCGATCGTATAAGGGAGAAGGATTCCGCAGACGACACCATGGGGAATCGGGAACATCCCGCCCATGACACCCGCAAATCCATGCACCGCGCCAAGTTTCGCGTTGGCCAAGGCCAATCCGCCAAACAAGCTGACGATCGACATGTCTTCGCGCGCTTCGATGTTATCGCCGTGGTCATAGGCGATACGCAATGATTTCGCGGCACGTGCCATACCTTCGCGACAGAACGAATCCGTGACCGGATTGGCCGCATTGGAGACAAACGGCTCAAGGTTCTGCGTCAAGGCATCCAAACCGGTGCTGGCCGTGACCTTGGGGGGAACGCTGACAGTCAGTTCGGGATCCATCAATACCAGCTTCGGTAATAAGTATGGACTGCGTAAGCTGACTTTGACATGATGTTTCGTCGATCCGAGAACCGAGTTTTTCGTGACTTCGGCGCCGGTACCCGAGGTGGTCGGAACGGCGATACAAGGGATCCCCGCTTCGGTGATCGCTTTTCCACTTCCGATGACTTCCAAATATTCGATGATATCGCCAAGATTGTGGATCATGGCCGCTACGATCTTCGCGGTATCCATGGCGCTGCCGCCACCGACCCCGATCGTCAGTTCACATTTTTCTTTACGTGCCAGTTCGAGCGCTTCGTTGAGTCCTTCGATCGAAGGTTCGCCGACCACTCTCACCGTAATCGCTTCGACACCTTCCGCCGCCAACATCGCGACGATCGAATCCGTTACGTCATCCGGGATCCCCGTCGTCAACAATGCTTTATTTCCGAAAGATTTCGCGAGTTTACCTAATTGCTTGATCGAACCCCGTTCATAAATAATGCGATTCGCCGTCATAAATTCGAATTTCATGGCTTTCCTCCTCTTACAGTCCAAAGGGGACTGATTCCATAGATATCATAGCTCAAACGACACGAAATGTCAGAAAAAAGCACGAATTTTCACAAAATATCCAATTAAATGAAAAAAGGTAGACGGTTTGCGCCGTCTACCTTTGATTCGAAACGATTAGTGTTCGATCCAGTCGAGCGAACGTTGAACCGCTTTCTTCCATCCTTTATAGATTTCTTTGCGGTGAGCATCGTCCATATTCGGCGTGAATTTACGATCGAGCTGCCATTTGTTGAGCAGTTCGTTCTGGTCTTTCCAGTAACCGACGGCCAAACCGGCAAGATATGCGGTTCCAAGGGCGGTCAATTCGGTAACGACCGGACGGGAAACAGGAACATTCAACAAGTCGCATTGGAATTGCAGCAAGAAGTTGTTCTTGATGGCGCCGCCGTCGACTTTGAGTTCTTTCAATTCGATACCGCCGTCGATAACCATGGCATCCAAGATCTCGCGGATCTGGTAGCATTGGCCTTCGACCGCTGCGCGAACGAGATGGGCACGATTGACGCCGCGGGTCAAACCGACGATAACGGCACGTGCGTAAGCATCCCAATACGGAGCTGCCAAGCCGACAAACGCAGGAACCAAGTAACAGCCGTTGGTATCCGGAACGCTATTGCAGAGTTCTTCGGTTTCAGCCGCGCTCTTGATCATCTTCAATTCGTCGCGTAACCATTGGATGGTCGCGCCGGCGACGAAGGTATTACCTTCCATGGCATAGTAGACTTTACCGTTGATACCCCAAGCAATGGTGGTCAACAAGCCGTTCTTCGATTCGACCGGTTTTTCGCCTGTCTGCATCATCAAGAACGCGCCGGTTCCGTACGTGGCTTTGGAAGATCCGACTTCGAAGCAAGTTTGTCCGAACATCGCGGACTGTTGGTCACCGATACATCCGGCAATCGGCACGACGGCGCCGAAAATGGCTTCGTCAGTATAACCGAAGATACCGCTGGAAGGTTTGACTTCCGGCAACAAGCTCTTCGGGATTCTCAATTCTTTGAGTAAATCTTCATCCCATTGTAAGGTGTGGATGTTGAAAATCATGGTACGGGAAGCATTGGAATAGTCGGTGGCATGGATCTTTCCGCCGGAAAGTTTCCACATGATCCAAGTATCGATGGTTCCGAACAACAATTCGCCTTTTTCGGCTCTGGCGCGTACGCCCGGGACATTGTCGAGGATCCAAGTGATTTTGGTTCCGGAGAAGTATGCGTCGATCGGAACGCCCGTTTTGGCGCGAACGAATTCGCTGCCGACTTTTGCGCGTAGGTCATCGCAAATATTCGCGGTTCTGCGGCATTGCCATACGATCGAGTTGTAAACGGGTTCGCCGGTTACTTTATCCCAAATCGTCGTGGTTTCGCGTTGGTTGGTGATACCGATGGCATCGATGTCATGCGGATCAACACCGGCGGTTCTCAGAATCGCGCGGGTCGTCCCGATTTGCGTGTTCCAAATGTCCAACGGGCGATGTTCGACCCAGCCGGCCTTCGGATAAATCTGTTCGAATTCTTGATTCAAAGACTCTACCGGTGTACCAT
Organism: uncultured Erysipelotrichaceae bacterium; assembly: GCA_942492825.1. GTDB lineage: Bacteria > Bacillota_I > Bacilli_A > Erysipelotrichales > Erysipelotrichaceae > GWE2-51-13. The sequence goes on from OW818635.1 coordinate 1,632,435, forward strand.
TTTTGTCGAAGATGATCGATCTGGAGGACGTTGTCCCTTGATCCATTGCCAATACGTATTTTGCCATTTATTTTTCTCCTTTGTTGAAATAGTAGCAAAAAAAATCGAACCGATTCAAACTGCTCATAGCCGATCTTGTGTTTCTTTCAGGAAGTACCTCCCTTCATGTATGAATGATGTCGTCAAGAAAATGCTCTGTTTACAGTCAAAGAATAGCACAATCGTTTTTCTAAGTATATGGAAATCATGTGAAAATCCGTACCTTTTTTGAAGATTCGTAAGCGTTTACATTCATTCCCACAAATTTCACACAATTAGCAAGAATTCACCTCCATTCGCTACAAAGTACACATGCATTTTTGGCATAGTACGCATGTTGATTGACGCTGGTTCACGTATCGCATAAAATGGCACCATCAATAGAATGCCGTTTCGGTAGATGAGGACATCGATGAAAGAACGATATCGCGAAATCTTACAAGTATTTCTAAAACTCGGATTCTTCGCGTTTGGCGGTCCGGCCGCCCATATTGCGATGATGGAAGATGAAGTCGTCAAAAAGAGACAATGGATTTCGCGTGAGAAGTTTGTCGATTTGCTCGGATTCACCAACCTGATCCCCGGTCCCAACTCGACGGAGATGGCGATTCATTTGGGATACATCCGTGGCGGTAAAATCGGTCTGTTGATCGCTGGAGTCAGTTTCATATTACCTGCGATGTTGATCGTGTTATCGTTGGCGGTCGTTTATGTCGGTTATGGTAGTTTGCCGGCGATCGCAGGGATTTTTAACGGTGTTAAGCCCGTCATCTTGGCCATCGTGGTATTGGCACTGTATCGTTTGGCCAAAAGCGTACTTAAAGGATGGAAAGCATGGATCACGTTTATCGCCGTGCTTGCTTTTTCGCTTTTCGGCGTTAAAGAAATCCCCTTGTTGTTGCTTGCGGGGATACTAACGTTGGGATATATGGAGTTAAAGAAACTACGTTCTAAAACGCTTAGCGTCGAACCGATTTCCCTCTTACTTTTGTTTCTGACATTTCTTAAGATCGGATCGGTACTCTACGGTAGCGGTTATGTCTTATTGGCGTTCTTGGAATCCGAATTCGTCCACGGCTTTGGAGTCCTGACAACCAAACAACTCTTGGATGCCGTCGCGGTCGGACAGTTCACTCCCGGACCGGTCTTTACGACCGCCACGTTCATCGGATATTTGATTCATGGATTCTGGGGTGCCATATTGGCGACATTAGGGATCTTTCTGCCTTCTTTCTTACTGGTCTACTTCTTACAACCGGTCTTTGAGAAACTACGTTCGTCACGGCGCATTTCAATCGTGTTGGATGGTGTCAATGCGGCATCGCTGGCACTGATGGCCGCGGTGTCCGTTCGCTTAGGAATGACGACGTTAATCGATCTAAGGAGCATCGTAATCTTTCTGGTTGCTGTCATTCTATTGTTACGCACCAAGATCAATTCGACCTTTCTGATCTTAGCGGCGGCTTTGATCGGCATTCTATTCGCCTAAGTCGCAAGAATTAGGCAACAATCGTTGAAATATCCCTAAATCAAGCCGTTTTTTGATATTACCTCCTTGAAAATTTACATTTCTTGACCTTGCATAATTCAGTTTATACGTTACAATAGAAGAGTGCTGAATCGACAACGAAGGTCGTAAAATGAACATAGAGCGCTAGTAAAGGAAGGACGAAAATGCTTTTTAACGATGTGAAATCCGTCCGTTTCGAGTCTAAACTCCTTACCCCCCAGGAAGATGCTTTTTCTGTGCAAGAGGTCGGGAAAATCAGTTTCGATCATGTCGAGGTACAATTAAAGCCACATCAGAAACCGCACGGAAAGTATCAACTGTTGATGCTTTACATGCGCGATGGGCATGCGATCGTCCGTTCCGGAAAATCGCAGCGCGTCGTATTGACGAACGAGTTGGTCATGGTACCCTTGGTACATGGCGTCAATATCTCCTATGCGGAAGGGAATGGCGACTTCTGGGTCGCTGTCAATTGCCCGCAATCCGAGTTCAATCGCAATCCGTTGCGTTCGCCGGCCGAAATCGATCCGAAACAGATCGATGGATTGCTTGAAGAGTTGATGCGCAATGACGATGAACCTTTGACGCGTAAACTCAAAAGCTTGAACGTGGTGAATGTCCGTGACGTAAAGCAACGCGACTTGGTCCGTCAGGCGATCGTGTATATCGATGAACGCTTGGCGCAACGCGTCAGCCTGGATGATGTTTCTTCAAGCGTCGATTATAGTAAATTTCATTTCATTCGTTTGTTTGACGAATACGTCGGGATGACGCCCCATCAATATGTCTGTCAGCGTCGTTTATATATGGCGCGTGATCTGTTGGATAATACCAGCATGTCGATCGCGGATGTCGCCCTGCGCTCCGGGATTCGCTTCACCAGTAACTTCTACAATCATTTCAAACGCAAGTTCGGCGTGACTCCCAAGGAGTATCGTCAACGTACAGAGTAAATCGACCGGCGAAAAACGCCGGTTTTTTCATGCTTAAGTCAATAGTTCACTTCTCTTGCATCCCTTATTTTAAAAGCTATAATAGGTGTAGTTAAGTCAATCATCAAAGGGGAATTCGCAATATTTATGAACTATTTCCGGAGTCAAAACCACATTCTTTCAACACTTGTATTTTGATTCTTTGATCGCAGGAGGGCAAAAAATGAATCATCTCTCGATTTTAACCGTACTATGGATTTTCTTCACAGTCTTCTATTTTATCGCCAAACAAACCAAAAACGCCGGACTGGTCGACATCGGCTGGGGCATCGGGTTTGTGGTGGTAAGCGCTTGGGTACAACTCAATCAAAATAAAACCTTGGGTTGGATCCTATTTCTCATGATTCTGTTGTGGGGCGGGCGACTTGCGTTCCATCTCTTTAAACGGAATGTCGGTAAACCGGAAGACTATCGGTATGCGGCCTTTCGCAAAGACTGGGGCAGGAACTACGAACTACGCGCCTACTTCCAGATTTTCATGCTTCAAGGCGTCTTGATGTATGGTGTTTCGGTTGCGTCGATCTTCGGCCAACAAGACGCCGCCCTGCTTTCGTTACCTCTTCTAATCCTTGGAATTCTGATTTATCTTGTCGGACTGACGATCGAAACCATCGCCGACCGACAACTCAAATCCCATGTGACAAATCCTTCGAAAAAAGGAACCTTGATCGATACCGGTTTATGGAAATACTCGAGACATCCCAACTACTTCGGTGAATCCGTGGTCTGGTGGGGCATCTATCTGACAGCTCTTAGCTTGGGGGCACCGTTTTGGACCATACTCAGTCCGATATTGATTACCTTGCTTGTACGTTATGTTTCCGGCGTGCCGATGTTGGAGAAACGTTTGACACGTTATCCGGGATATGAGAACTACGTACGAAAAACCAGCATCTTTATTCCATTACCAAACAAAAAGGGGAATTAATATGAAAAACGTCATTCAGTTTCTGATCGCCTTCGCTGTTTTCCTCGCTGTCGACTTAGTGTGGTTAGGATTGATCGCCAAGAACCTCTACAGTAAGTATCTTGGCTTCATCATGACCGACAAAGTCAATTGGATCGCGGCACTCTTGTTTTATGTGTTGTTTATCATCGGTTTATTGGTATTTGTCATCCAACCCGCATTGATCGAAAAGAACCTAGCAACATTGGTTTTCCGTGCCGCATTGTTTGGCTTGGTCACCTATGCGACCTACGATTTGACTAACCTTGCGACCTTAAAGGATTGGCCGATCCACATTACGATCATCGATTTGATCTGGGGAACCAGTCTATCGACGATCGTCAGCGTCGTTTCATATTTCATTATCCAACGGTTGTAAAAGGGGAACTCTATGAATCAATATCTTGAACACTTTAAAACCGCGCTCAACGCGCATGACAAAGATACCTGTGTCCGCTTGATCCACGAAGGACTCGATGCGAATTCGTTTACGCTGATCGAAGCCTACGAGGATATCCTATCCAAAGCCATGGTCGATGTCAGTTCATCCCAACTCGACCCGCGCCATAAAATCTGGGACGAACATGTTAAAACGCAGATCGTACGGACCGTCTTGGAGAGCTTATATCCTCGTGTAATGAAAACACCGGAAATCCTTCCGACGCGCCGCGTCGCGTTGGTTTGTCCGGAAGGGGAATATCACGAACTTGGTCTACGCATCATCGCGGACTATTTCCGACTCTCGGGCTATCGTCCGTTTTTCTTCGGAAACAGTTTACCGAAGTTCGAAATCAAAGATTTGATTAATTCGTTGGACTTATCCTATGTCGTCTTAAGCGCCAGTAATTTTTATGTGTTGCCTGCGCTGAACGCATCGATCGCGACAATCAACGAAGTACGTCCGGAGTTGAAGATCCTCGTGGGAGGTCACGCCGTCAATCACAATCAAGACGCGATCCACGGAAACAATATTACGATCTTAACGACCTTTGAGGAACTGAAAACCTTTCTTGGGGAGGACAACCGATGAAACTCTCATTATCGATTGCCCGTCGCTTCTTAAGTTTCAGTAAAGGTCAAACGATCTTGATCATCTTAGGGATCGCGGTTGGGATTTCCGTCCAGATCTTCATCGGATTACTGATTCAAGGCTTACAAGATAGTTTAGTCAACCGCACGATCGGAACCTCACCGCATATTTCGATCGTCAGCGAAAACAAAGGCGCTTCCTTTGAAGTATCGGATCTACTTTTCAACCGACTTACCGAAGATGATCGGTTGATCCATATCGGTCGCACGGCCGATGGCGCGGTATTCGCGCTTTCTGACAATGAGAACGAATCCGCGTTGTTGCGTGGATTCGACGATGACTTGAATGTCCTCTATCAATTGGAAAACGCGTTGGTCGACGGTCGTTTGGCCAACCAAGCCAATGAAGTCATCGTGGGTCAATCCTTACTTGAAAACCTCAATGTTTCGATTAATGATTTGATTACTCTTCAGACACTTAATGGTAAAACGATTGAAGTTAAAATCGTCGGGACCTTTGATCTCGGCGTATCCGCGGTCAACGAATCCTGGATCGTCGCGCAAGCGGATCTCACGCAGAATCTGTTTGACTTGGGATCGACCTATACCGGCGTGGAAATGCAAGTGAAGGATGTCTTCGCGGCCGATACCATCGCCCAAGATTTTTCATCGAACGTTACCGACGGATTGAAGATCGTGGACTGGAAAACACAGAATGAAGCCTTGTTGAGCGGTCTCAACGGTCAAAGCATTTCGACCTACATGATTCAGTTGTTCGTGTTGGTCTCGGTCGTCTTAGGGATCTCCAGTGTCTTGGCGATCACCGTATTACAGAAGTCCCGCCAAATCGGGATTTTAAAGGCGATGGGCATCAACGATGGTCAGGCCAGTTTGATCTTCATTTTCCAAGGCTTGATCTTAGGGATCTTCGGTGGCATTCTAGGCATCGTCTTAGGCGTCGGTTTACTTCAAATGTTTACCACCTTCGCTAAGAATCCTGACGGTACGCCTTTGATTCCGATTTCCTTCGATTTGGCGTTCATCGCATTCTCAGGCAGCGTCGCGGTCCTATCCGCCCTGATCGCATCCATCATCCCGGCACAGAAATCAAAGAAACTTAGCCCCATCGAGGTCATACGCAATGGATAACATACTTCAACTTAGCAATATCAATAAAATCTACGGAACGACGATCCAAACCCAAGTCCTTTTCGATATCGACTTGGCCTTTGAAGCCGGCAGTTTCAATAGTATCATCGGACAGTCCGGCAGCGGGAAAAGCACCCTCATGAACATCATGGGGACCTTAGACCGACCGACAAGTGGCAACATCAAGATCAACAACACCGATGTTTCCACTCTGAAAAGCAAAGAACTCGCGCTTCTTCGGAATCAGACAATCGGATTTATTTTCCAATTCCATTATCTGTTGCCCGAGTTTACCGCGATTCAGAATATTTTGTTGCCGGCACGTATCAAAAACAAACAAGTCAGTCCCGAAACTTTGGCTTGGGCGGATGAACTCATCGAGTTTACCGGCTTAGGTAAAGTGAAAAACAATCCCGCTTCCAAGATGTCCGGTGGCCAGCAACAACGTACCGCGATCGCACGGGCTTTGATTAATAAACCGAAAATCATTCTCGCCGACGAACCGACCGGGAATTTGGATTCCGATACGGCCGAACAAATCTATGCCTTGATGCGGGACATCAATCAAAAGTACGGCACCACCTTCATTATCATCACCCACGACCAAAATATCGCGCAGAAAACCGATCGGATCGTGGAAATCAAAGACGGAAAGATTCAAGCGGATTTACGGAGGTAATATGGACAAAATCGACGGAAACGAACTTTACGCCTATATCGTCTCGGGAGCGAAGAACATTATCGTCAACGAAAACAATCTCAACCGGATCAATGTTTTTCCCGTACCTGACGGGGATACCGGAACCAATTTATCGTTGACGATGGGATCGATCATTACGAGCGCTGCCCGTTTACCGCAGGCTTTTTCGACCATGCGTTCGATCGCGCAGATCGCGGTGGATAACGCATATGGGAACTCGGGCGTCATCTTTGCCCAATATCTCCATGGTCTTTCCCAATCGATCGGACAACGTGAAATGTTGACCGCATCGGAGTTTGTGTCATCCCTAAAAAGCAGTGCACTTTACGCGCACTCTTCGGTCGCCAACCCCAAAGAAGGCACCATTCTGACAGTCATGCGTGAATGGGCCAATACCCTTGAAAGTGAAATGGAAGACGACTTTGCGCATGTCATCGAACACTCCCTGGAACATCTCAAAGCGGCGGTCCAGCACACCAAGCAACAGCTCAAGGTTCTCAAAGACGCCAACGTGGTGGATGCGGGAGCGCAAGCTTTCTACTTTTTCGTCGAGGGAATCGTCAAGTTTCTAAAAGGACATACCTTGGAGAATGTGGAATATACCGCCGCGATCCTCGATGAAGTCAGCGAAAATCTAACCTCTGTCGAGATCGGTGAATACCGGTATTGCGCGCAATACTTGGTTGAAACGCAAACCGATACACAATTGATCCTTGATTCGGTCCAAAGTTTCGGCGATTCGATCGTGGTCGGATCGACGAATGCCCATGTTAATCTTCATATCCACACCAACCACCCGGACAAAGTGCTTGTTGAATTACTCAAGAATGGAATCCTCGTCTCCCATAAAGTCGATGACATGGCTTTGCAAGCCAAGTTGATCCATCAACCGCTCTCCAAGATCGCCTTGGTGACTGACTCGATCGCGGATTTACCCAAATCCTTCATCGATGCGCATCACATCGTGGTGATTCCGATGAATTTGATCGTGGATTCGATCGTCTACCAAGACAAGCTCACCATGACGGCGGAGAACTTCTACCAACATCTGGATGATTACTCCCTCAATCCGACTTCCAGCCAAGCGACGAAAAAGACGATTGAACGGACATTTCGTTTCTTGCTTCAGAATTATGATCATGTTTTAGGAATCTTTGTTTCATCCAAGATGAGCGGTACGTACGAAAACATACGCAAAATCACTTCGACGTTAACCGATGATCCCGATAAGATCGTGATCCTGGACTCCAAGACCAACTCGGTCGCCCAAGGGTTATTGGTGATGCATGCGGCACTCTTAAAGGAAAAAGGCGTCGACTTTGAGACAATGGTCGAATCAGTCAAATCTAAAATCAAGGATGCCCGCATCTATGTCAGCGTCAAGGATCTCAAGTATATGTTGCGGGGCGGACGAGTATCCAAGGTAACTGGCATTTTCGCTTCTCTCTTGAAACTGAAGCCGGTCATCTCGATCGACCGTAACGGAAAAGGAGAGATCTATGCCAAGTCGCTTAACCAGCGTAGCGCTTTGAGATCGATCCTAAAAACAGTCAAGAAAGATTTATTATCCAAAGGCATCGAAGCGTATGCCTTGGTATATGCGGATGAACCGACCGATCTAGCGAAACTGAATGACGAATGCATCAGAATCATCAAAAAAGCACCTACCTACATCGAAACGATTTCACCGATTGTCGGACTCAACGCCGGTAAGGGTGCGATCGCGATCGGATATCTAACGAAATAAACCAAACGACGAATTCACTCGAATTCGTCGTTTCTTAATTCATGGACCACATAATCCAGGAAAATACGGGCAATCACCGGATCAAACTGCGTTCCCGCATGTTGTTTGATTTCTTCGCAGGCTTCGAGAACACTGAGGGATCGTCGATAGGTCCGGTCTGAAGTCATGGCGTCAAAGGCATCCGCGATTCCGATGATCCGGGCTTGGATCGGGATTTGCGCCCCGCGTAATCCTTTGGGGTAACCTTTACCATCCCAACGTTCATGATGCGCCAATACGAATTCCGATAACTCAGAGAACTCGTTGACGGAACTGAGGATACGATAGCCGACTTCGCTATGCGATTTGATTTCTTTCCATTCCATTTCGGTAAGGGGTTCGACTTTATTGAGGATCGAATCCGGAATGCCGATTTTTCCGATATCATGCATCAATCCGGCGACTTTGATTTTATGGATCTCGGACTTGTCGAAGTTCATCTTCGCCGCGATCGCTTCGCAGATCTCGCTGACGCGTCGTGAATGACTCATCTCTCGGCTGTTTTTCTCATAGAGCGAATTCATGATGACATCGATGGTCTTGGACATGGTACTGGAACTGTCGGTCAGCTTTTGGCGATACATCGTATCTTCCGCCTGTTTGAAGAGATCGCGCATTGCGATTTCAGGATCGTCTTTGGTTGCGCTACCGATCGACAGGGATAGATAGACACCTTCGATTTTCTCGTTTCCGATCGCTTCGTGGATGCGACGGATGATTTCCGTAGCGACTTTCTCTTCCGTTTTCGGTAACAGGATCACAAACTCATCCCCACCGATGCGGGCGATGATTTCATCTTGGCGACATACTTGTTTCAGGATCTGTGCGATACGGATCAAATACTGATCCCCGATCTCGTGCCCGAAGGCATCGTTCATCAGTTTGAGTCCGTTGGCGTCGATCATTACTAAAGTGATCGGCAGATTGCGTGCCACATCCAAGCGTCGCAATTCTTCTTCGTAAAATCTCCGGTTATACAATCCGGTTAGATGATCGTGGTAATTGAGATGCCGCATTTCCTGTTCGGAGCGTTTTTTCTGATCGATATCCTGAAGGATCGCTAAAATATAGGATTTGTTTTCCGAACTATGTTGGATGATCGAAGCGCTTAAATGCGTCCAAACGATGTTTCCGTTCTTTTGGATGAAGCGTTTGTCGATCGAATAATTCTTTATCTCGCCATTCACCATCCGCCGCAAGTATTCTTTATCAAGCTCCACATCATCGGGATGGGTAATGTCGGCGAAACTCATTTGTCTTAGTTCTTCCGGAGTATATCCGACGATTTCACAGTATTTCTGATTGAATCGCCCGTAACTTTCACCTAAAGGACCATAGCTGATGCCCACCGCCGCTTGTTCGAATATTGCGCGGAATAACTCTTCATTGCGCCGTAACAGTTCATCGGCTTCGACTTCGCTTGTGATTTCCTGTTGGGTCCCGAAGTGTCCGGTGATTCGTCCTTGGTCGTCATAGATGCATACGTAATCGCCTTTGATCCAAATCTTGCTTTTATCTTTGCGTTCTTCCATGGTCACGATATGACTTTGTCCTTGGTCGAAGAGTTGTCGCCACGCGTTTCTTCCCTGAATAAGATCGGATGCGAACGATTGGTTCGGCGTTTTCCCGATCACCTCATCCAACGTATGCCCATATTGGTCGAGATAAGCTTGGTTTACTTTCGTAAGCCGTTGGTGCGCAAACACATAATCCAACACTTTTTCTTTATCGACCGAATCATTCCAAAAGACGGGTTCCTCCAACATCATAAAGAGATATCCGTTGACGGAATGTTCGAAAAAGAGGTTCAACTGTTCGTTGGTTTTGAGATATTCGATTTCCGAACGTTTCTGTTCGGTAATGTTTTTTACGACGCAAGTTAATCCGATGATCTCGTGATGTTCATCAACGATCGGCGCCCAGGTATCTTCCCAAAACATCCGTGCCAACGATTCGTTGCCATACTGTTCGACGATGGTAAATCGATTCCCGGATAAAGCGTTGTCCATATTGGCTTTGGCTTTGATTTTGTCGGGATGGTCGCCAAAAATATCCAGCATATTCATGCCTTTTTGGATGTCGACGCCCCAGATGTGACGGATGATCCGCGCATGTTCGGCGTTGAACGATAGATAACGATAATTGCGATCGAGCGCAAAGATGATGATATCCGGCGAACTCTCCAAAAGTGCCGCTAAAAGCATGTCGTTTTCCTGCACGTTGTTCTCCCTCAAATTCCCTTTTATGAATGTAACGTATTTATAGGACGATTACAACTAAAACCATCATTCGGCGTTTCAGTTTTGGCAATCTTTACTCTTCATTTATTTGATTTAGGTCCAATTTTGTCTTACGTAAGGTTCCTTCTTTGCCCATTGCGCGAATCAATCCGTGGATCGGTTTGTCGAACCAAGGGCGGTCATGCAAGCCCGCAACGCTCCATAAAATCCCGCAATATCCGTTCGGATCGCGTCCGTCCAAGAAATAGGTATCGTTCAGTCGAATCAAGATTTGTACGGCGCTTTGCGCGTCGATCGTCCAAAGCAGGACCATTTTCGCCCAATACATGCGCAAATACGAGTGAAGATATCCATCTTTAACGATCCTTCGCTGACAATAATTCCATAAAGGATCATGTGTTTTCGCCTTCGCAAAGGTCTCATAATCATAGGTATACGGACGTACATCATCACGATGTCTGAGTAAGCTGGTCTTTGCCCACTCCCACGCCCCATCCAGGGAATCGTACTCCTTACTATAATGACAATAGTTTTCCGCCAATTCCCGGCGTACCATCGCTTCTTCCACAAACAATGCCGCATTGGGATGTCCGGTCGCTTCCACTTCACGGATCATACGTACCGGCGAGATCATTCCGAAATGCAGGTACGCCGACAACATCGACTGTCCGCCGGCGTCGACTTCGTTGCGTCGATCGTAATTCGGTAATCCATTTTCGATAAATTCCGTCAATCGTTTTAATCCCGCATCTTCGCCCGGGGTCAGTGAACTGAGCGAAAGCTTCGGCCATTCCGAATGGGTATCCAATATTTCTTGGACATCACTTGAAGTAAAGGATTTCTTCATTATCGCTTGGGGATGTCTCGTCACTTCCGGCAACTTGGCGAGATGGTTACGATATTGACCCATGATTTTCGGTCGGAAGGTCTTCGCGGAGAACTCGCATTTCGGACTGGCGAAACGAACATCGACGACACAGGCGGTGTTGACGGTTTGAAGGCTGATTCCTTTTAACCCGCAAAGCGCACGGACATCGTCCTGGGCGCGTAAGACTGGTTTCAAGACTTGATATTCGGTGACGATCGTAAAGATATCATATTCGTTCATCAACGAAACAAAGGTATCTTTCGCTTCTCCCTCAAAGAGCAACAAGGGGATATTGTACTGTTTCAGTTTACCCGCCATTTCAGCCAATCCCTTCAATAAGAAATCCATGTTGCGGGTATTGGCGAAAGGAAATGACGGGTAAAGGTTGAAAACGCAAAGCAGATCCATATTTTCACGTAACGCCAGTTCTTGCGCATAAAAAAGCGCCGGATTCTCATGGATCCGGATCGCACGACTTACCCAATAGACTACGGTTTTTTTCATTGTTGGACTCCGATCATAAACCTATAAAAAAGTAATTTATTGAACCATGGATCAAGGATTGTTTGAACTGTCTTTGCGAATAATGAAATCCAATCCCATCAAGACACATGCCTGTAGCGCTTCGATTTTAAATTCTTCGCAACGCGCTAAGAGCACATCGTCGACCGTCCCGGGCTGCAACCAGAGTCGACGCATCCCGTAGGTTTTCATTTCTTCCAAGTAAAACATGCCGACCGAAGGACGGACGACGGAAACCACCACATCCGGTTTGAAGGGAAGCTTATGCAACGAAGGAAAGACCGGATCGGTATCGATGGACGTATAAAAAGGATTGACCCCGGCGACGGTTTTTCCGTAAGCCTTCAGACGATGATAAATCTGGTTCGCATAACCTTCCGCATTTTCGTTGACGCCCAAGACGGCCCAACGATCGAATCCACGTAGCCATTCTTCGTTTTGAAGCATAGATTGCCCTCTCTTATTCTCATTGTATACGTTTGGACAGGAAAACACAAACATGCGAAAAGGCTATTAGTTTGACATTCAAATAATGTTCGGTATAATATGCCTATCAGACAAAAGACGGAGGTTTATTATGTCAAAAATTCGCATCGTTACGGATTCCGCGATATCGATGGATCCAATCGAGGGAGAACGCCTCGGAATCGTCGTCGCCCCCCTATCGGTGAGTGTCAACGGAAAAGAATTCAAAGATTACATCGAATTGACACCGAAGGTTCTCCACCAGGCACTTCGTGATAAAGCCGAACTCAAGACCTCCCAGCCGAATCTCGGGATGTTGCAGGAGATCATGGAAGAATTGAAAAAGGAAGAACTCGATGAAATCATCGTCTTCCCGCTCTCACGCCATCTCTCCGGCACCTATCAAGCCTTTGTCTTGTCCGCGCTCCAAAACGAAATGAGCAACGTGACGATCGTCGATACCGGAAGTTTGGTCGGTCCGCAACGTTATGTCGTCTTGAAAGCCGCTGAAATGGCGAAACAAGGGAAAAACAAAGAGGATATCCTAGCGTTCTCAAGCAAGGTATTCAACCATACGATCTCGTTCGTTGTGCCGTTGAATCTTGATCAACTCAAACGTAGCGGTCGGATTTCATCCGCGGCAGCCACCTTATCGAACCTATTGAAACTCAAAGTCGGACTGATCTTGGAAAACCGCGGAACGGCGATCGAGAAATTCGAGACCGCCCGTACGGATGGCAAGCTTTTCGCCGCCATCGCGAAGAAGATGGAAGAGGTCGGATTTAACCCCGACACTTACAAAATCTACATCCCGCACTCGGACGGATTGGAAGAAGCGAAGAAGTTCGTGGAATTCATCACCAAGCTCTATCCGGATGTGGAAATCGAGTACTTGGAATTGCCCGCGGTCGTCGCGGCCCATGCCGGATTGAAGACCTACGCCATTCAAATCGTATACAAAGGCTAGACAAATTTAGAGTAAAAACGCCGACTTGGCGTTTTCTTTTGCATATTTCTTCAGTTCGCTTTAAAATGAAAACAGAAGGGCAGGATTGACCCATGAAAGTCGCAGTCGTCACGGATAGCGGAAGTAACATTTATCATCAGGGAATCGAAATGGAGGGGCTTTTTAAATTGCCCTTACAGATTTCTGACGGCGAGAAAACGTATCTTGAAGGGGAGACGATTACGATCGATCAAACCTATCAGTTGATCTCCGAAAAGAAACCGGTCAAGACATCGCTGCCTCCGCTCGGACGTATCGAAGAACTGTTTGAAATGTTGAAGGAAAACTACGATTTGATTTTCGCGGTTCCGATTTGTACCGGTCTATCTTCGACCTTAAGCGCCATGCAGAGCGCGGCGCAAACGGTCGGCGTGCCGTTCGATTTCATCGACTGTTATTCAACCGCAAGCAATCAACTTCACTTGGCGATTTGCGCACGCAAGATGTTCGATGAAGGAAAGAGCGTTAAGTTCGTTCGCGAAACCTTGCAGGAAGCGGCAGCCGATAGCGTGACTTTCGTTATCGGAGATGATTTGCCCCATTTGGCCCGTAACGGACGGATGACACCGATGGCCGCGACGATCGGCGGCTTACTTAAAATCAAACCGATCTTGATCCTTAATAAAGAAACCAACGGACGTGTCGATGTCTACGATAAAGTCCGTACGATGAGCCGCGCTTTCGATAGCGTGGTGGAATATTTCCATAAGATGGGCGTCGATCAAAACCATTTGGTCTGCGTTGCGCATGTCTGGTCCGAAGAAGAAGGAAGAATCCTTTTTGATCGGATCCAAAAAGATTTCCCGGATACTGAAATATTCTTTGTTCCCTTGATTTCTACGGTTGGCGTCAATACCGGCTTAGGTTGCGTCGCCTGCCAAGCCATTCGCAAAGTCACCTGGTAAAAAATCCCGTAACGGGATTTTTTTCTGCATATTTTCTCCACATCTTTATCCTATGATACCAATGTATCCAAGGAGGTATCTCAATGATCGGACTGGCGTTGGCCAACTGTATCCGGATGTGCGACATGCGCGGACGGGAATTGGCGGATTGTATCCTGATGATGTTGCACGGAATGTAAAAAGAAGGTCGCCCTTCTTTTTTTTCGAATATATAACTACGTTGTTTACTTACACTCTTCAAGGATCGCAAGTACATCCTTCTCCAATAAAGGCACATAGGCATTCGGAAGTCCGCCCATACCGACGCAACTCTTCGCCATCACTTCGAACTTGGAATCATCGATCCCGACTTCGCTTAACTTCATCGGAATCCCTAACGATTTGAAGAATTCTTCAGTACGGTCGATCGCACGGTTGGCGATTTCGAACTTCCACAAAGTCGGATCCAACTTCCAAACATTGACTCCGTATTCGACGAATTTGTCGACGGTTTGATCGTTGAGGACATGACGCATCCACGCGGGAGTCAAGATTGCTAATCCGACGCCATGCGTCAGATCATAATGTGCGCTCAGTTCGTGTTCGATGGGATGGACCGACCACGGACCTTTCTTTCCGCTCCCCAACAATCCGTTCAGTGCCAACGAACTCGCCCATGCTAAGTTAGCGCGAGCGCTATAGTTTTCCGGTTCTTGTAACGCGATCGGCGCATATTGAATGACCGTCAATAAGATGGCTTCAGCCATGCGGTCCTGAAGAAACGCATCCGGGGTTTTCTTAAAGTAACTTTCCAAAACATGCGAGAAAATGTCCGCCGCTCCGGCTGCGGTTTGGATGGCGGGCAAAGTATAGAGATAGGTAGGATCGACGATTGAAGTCTGCGGATACGTGATCGGCCAACCGGTCCCTTTCTTTTCGTGGGTTGCGGTGTTGGTGATGACGGCTCCGCTGTTCATTTCGGACCCTGTCCCAGCCATCGTCAGAACGGTAACAATCGGTAACGCTTTCTTGATCGGCACATAGGTATCGACCAAGTCCCAGGCATTTCCGTTATAGTACGTAGCTGCGGAGACAACCTTACAACAGTCGATGACACTGCCTCCGCCGACCGCCAAAATAACATCGACATTATGCGCCAAACACAAATCCCGTCCCCGTTCGACCGTCGTCAAATGCGGATTGGGTTCGATTCCCGCAAACTCGATGACATTGAAGCCACCCAACAAATTGAGGATCGTTTCATAGATCCCATTCTTCTTAATGCTTCCACCACCATATGCCAAGAGCACGTTTTTCCCATGTCTCGCCAACACGGCGGGTAATTGTTCGATCTGTCCTTTCCCAAAAAGCATTTCCGTATACACATGATATCTAAAGTTATCCATGATTTACCTCCTCGTACATGTTTATTGTATCCGAATACGGACGTCAGTGACAATGTCTTGCCTAGAACTTGCGTAGACACATAAACAGAAAAGACATTTTGCGATAAAACAACGGAATGTTATGATATACCCAACATTCAAAATTCTTTTCGTCGAAAGGACGAAATCAAGTGTCTAATGATTAAAGGGGAAAACCATGGCGGATGACAAAATAAAGCAAGCGATCAACGGCGATGACGATGCGTTGATCGAATGCATGCAACAGATATCGAAGCAGATGACATGGACGGCGATTTCGTTGTTGGGGGATGAAGAGCTTGCGAAGGATTGTATCATGGAAACCACGATCAAGGTATATAAGAAGCGGAAATCGATCCGTCAGCCTGAATTCTTTAAAACATGGGTGATCCGCATCTTAATCAATGAATGTAAGAACGAACTGAAGCGACAACGGAAATATGTTCCTTTGCCTGAAAACTTCGATGTCGCAGCACCGATGGAAGTATCCGTTGATTTCGTTCATGATCTAATCGATACCTTGCCTTTCGAATTGAAACAAATCCTTGTGTTGCGTTTCTTTCATGATTTAACATTCCGTGAAATCGGCGAAGTAATTCAATCTCCCGAGAGTACGGTCAAATCAAGATATAAATCGGCCTTACAACGCTTACGCGTCGAGATGGAGATCGAATGAACAAGAAACACTTGAATGAATGGGAACAACAAATAAAATCGAAACAAATTCCCGGATTGGATGCGATGATCTACGATACGATCAAATCGCAACGTTCACATCGCTATTTAAAGACGAAAATCGTCTTCGCTTTCGGATTCTCAATAATATTATTGTTTGGGCTTCTTGTTAATCTGAATCCGTTATTCTATCTCTATGCGAAATCCAATCCGATTTTGGCTCCGATCGCGGAAATGATCCGATTTGAAAACCGTCAAGAAGTCGGAAAAGCCTTTGATGAAGACTATGCCCAAAAGACAAATATTACGTTAAAACTTGGGAATATCGAAGCGAAGATCGATTATGTCATCTTAGATACGTTCTCGATTTCACTTTTCTATCGCTTCTACGATCAAGGTATTTTAATCGAAGAATCTTCTGACATCAACCTTCCGCGCATCAACATAACGCAAACCGACGGAAGTCAGTTGGGTGCGTTGATGAGTGCAGGATATCATATGTATCAAGGGTACCGCTGGATGGATGTCCAGATTGAACTCGGGCAGATCAGTGAAGCCATGAATCTTTATTTGAGTGATGATCAAGGAAACAAGAGCGAAATCCGGCAGATTTCGATCGATCCCCAAACCTACATTCCATCGCAACGGTATACGATCCATCGTTCCATCGAGATCGAAAAGCAAAAGGTCTTCCTTGAATCCGTTGAGATCGGTGCCTTGGAGACTCGATTCATCCTGAAGACCGATCTCGAGAATTCTCGTAAAATCATCGGCTTCAACATTCTCTACCTCCAAGATGGTAATGAGGTGAAGTGGTTGGAAACCACAAATGACGGATCGATGTTTACCTTTATCCTTGCGGGCGGGCAATTAAACAAACCGGATAACGCTTCGATTCAAATTACGGAAATATTGATGCTTTCGCAAAAGAGTATTCCGATTTCGATCGATCTCGCCACAAACTCGATCCAAGGACTTCCGTCAACATTAAAATACGAGATACGAACTGACGAAACAGGCGAAGGATCTTCGATCATCAATGTTCATTTCGAGAACCAGAATCAAAACAATGTCTATCTCGTTTATGATCAGAAAGGTCTCACCCATGCACATTCGATGTCGGATACTACATCAACTGATTGGTATATCGCCGGGGAAAGCTTTGAGAACGGGAAGTTAAATGCGGATCTGTATGAGATTGAAAGAGTCGTTCCATCGAACTTAAAGTTCGAATTGGCGAAAACGATAAACTAAAACCCGCAAATTCTGCGGGTTTCGTTTTAGTTGGATGAATTGTAATTCCGACGCGGGAACTTGCTATCACGGTTACCTTCGCGGTTCCCGTATTCGCGTTTGCGGTCAGATCCGGCATTGCCTGAACCATAACTGCGCTTTTCGTAAGGACGTTCCGATTGCGGGGTCAAGACAGCCTTGATGGCATAGCCTTTGATCGTCGCTTTATTGACGTCTTCCAAAATCGCTTTGTCATGTTGGACCGGGATTTCGACGGTGGTCGTACGTTCGCCGATACGGATTTTTCCGATATCGCGACCGGAGATTCCGCTGGCTTCCGCAATCGCGCTCACGATGTGGGCGGCTGCGATGCCGTGCGTAACACCGACATCCAAGGTCAAGGTCGAATACCCTTTGTGGGTGACGACTTTCTGCATGCTTGCGGGCGACTTGATTTCCTTGAAGGCTTCGACGCCGACCGTTTTAAACAACAAGGCGCGGGCGATTTCTTCGCTGGTAAATCCTTCGTCGACCAATTCTTCCGCGATCCGTTTGATTTCGGCGGGAACTTCTTTCGCCAACAACTTACGGATTTCGTTTTTCATCTGGGTAAACTTGATTTCTTGGACTTCCGCTAAGGTCGGCAAGGGTTTCTTGTTGATCTTGGCACGGGTCAAACGTTCGAGAACATTGACCAAATACTTCTGACGCGGCGTGATCAAGCTGATCGCGATCCCCGTCTTCCCGGCACGACCGGTACGGCCGATACGGTGAACGTAGTATTCGATTTCCTGCGGTAAGTCGAAGTTGAAGACGATGTCCATGTCGTCGACATCGATTCCGCGCGCGGCGACATCGGTGCATACCAGAACATTAATCTTACGATCTTTGAACTTGGCCATGACGATCGAACGCATTTCCTGCTTCATGTCACCGTGGATCGCCGCTGCGGCATACCCTTTGGCTAACAAGACGGAGGAGATGTCATCGACCATTTTCTTCGTGTTACAGAAGACCATGGACAATTCCGGACGATAGACTTCCAACAGTTGAAGCAATAAATCCAGTTTGGTACCTTGATTGGTTTCGTAAAGGATCTGTTCGATCGACGAAACGGTAAGTTCGGACGTTTTGATTTTAACGAAGACCGGTTCCTTCATATAGGTTTCGGTCAAGGTCAAGATCGGCTGCGCCATCGTCGCCGAGAACATGACGGTTTGACGTTCTTCCGGAAGGTAAGACATGATGTCTTCGATCTCTTCACGGAATCCCATGTTCAACATTTCGTCGGCTTCATCCAAAATCAAAACTTTCAAGTCGTCGAATTTCAACGTGTGACGGTCGATGTGGTCTTTGATACGACCGGGTGTGCCGACGATGATGTCTGCTCCGCTTTTCAATTCGCGGATCTGGACGGAAATCGGTTGACCGCCATAAATGGTGACGGTACGGACGTTTTCCGTATATTTGGCAAACTTCCTAAGTTCCTCGGCTACTTGGATGGACAACTCGCGGGTAGGACACATAATCAGCGCTTGCGGGCGCTTTTTGTCGCTGGGAACGATCGACTGGATCAACGGTAATCCGAAGGCAGCGGTCTTTCCCGTCCCCGTTTGGCTCTGTCCGATCAAATCCAACCCCTCCAACATAACGGGGATAGTTTTTTCCTGGATCGGGGTCGTCTGGGTGTATCCCAGATCCTCGATCGCTCTGAGCAACTCGGGGGACAAATTCAGTTCATTAAAGTTCATTCAATTCTCTCTTTCATAGTGTATGCGAAAACATACTTGCGCATTATACCACAGACTGACCGATAATCAAAGGAAAAGATATGCATATCGATGTCCTATGATATGCATATCCGAAAAACCATACCAAAACCTGTTTTTCACTGATTTTAAGGGATAATTCGGTACTTAGACTTCACGTTCCCGGTACTTCGCCATCATCGTTTTAAAGATCTCCGCATTGCTTGGCGGCGTAAACGTGATTGCATTGGCCCCCGCTTCGATCGTTCGCATCACATCTTCTTCCGTCGGTCCGCCGGTCGCGATGATCGGGATTTCGGGGAACCGGGAACGGATATGACGAACGATGTCGGCGGTGTTAGCGGCGCCGGACACATTGAGGATGGTCGCCCCGGCTTTGATGCGTGCGGCGATGTCCGTGTGTTCGCTAACGACGGTCACAACGACCGGTATATCCAGCTTTTGGTTTAGCTGACGAATCGTATCATCTTTCGTGGGCGCATTGACCACCACGCCGATCGCGCCTTGAAACTCCGCGTCCATCGCCAAATCAACGACGCGCTGACCGGTGGTCGTTCCACCACCCACCCCAACAAATACCGGGAGATCGGAAGCGGTGATGATCGCATGTGTGATGATCGGCTGCGGTGTAAAGGGATAGACCGCGATGACCGCATCCGCGTTACAGTTGCGGATGATTGCCACGTCGGTTGAAAAGACCAAGGATTTGATGCATTTTCCGAAAATAATGATTCCACTGGCATGTTGGATCGCCTTTGGTACTTCGACGATATGGTTACGAAGATTTCCTTTGATTTCAGGAGTGAAGGATTTCATTTGAACGTCTCCTTTGGGTTTATTATACCGAGCAAACGGACGCATCGCAAACTTGAACCCTAAATCTTAACGAAGGAGTTGCGTCAAATCGTTGAAAAAGGTCCGCGAAACCCTTGAAATCCAACCTAAAACAAGGTATAACTAATTTAGCACTCAACGCACACAAGTGCCAAAATGAAACGAAGGGAAACGTATGACGCCGCAGAAACAATTTAAAGCCGAGTCGAAACGACTCTTGGATCTGATGATCCATTCGATCTACACCCACAAGGAAATCTTCCTGCGGGAACTGATCTCCAATGCCAGCGATGCGTTGGACAAACTCTACTATCTTTCGATCCATGATGAAGTGAAGGATGTCGACCGTACCGGACTTCAAATCAAGATTTCCGTCGACAAAGACGCACGTACTTTGACCTTAGAGGACAATGGGGTCGGGATGAGCGCCGAGGAAATGGAAGACAACCTCGGGACGATCGCGAAAAGCGGATCGTTGGCATTCAAGCAAGCGATGGATAAGGTAGAAAAGAAAGAAGATGACGTGGATATCATCGGTCAATTCGGAGTCGGATTCTATTCCGCCTTCATGGTTGCGAAAGAAGTTACTGTCATCTCCAAAAAAGCCGGATCCGACCAAGCCTTCAAGTTTGTCTCTTCCGGTGAAGAAGGGTATGATATCGAAGAAGCCCAACGTGAATCTGTCGGAACGAGCATCATCCTACATCTGTTTGAAGATACCGACGATGAAAACTATAGCCAGTATCTGGATAGCTACACTATTGAGAACTTAGTGAAGAAGTATTCCGACTATATCCGTTATCCGATTCTGATGGATGTGGAAGAGGAGAAGAAGAAAGAAGACAGCGAAGAATACGAAACGATCGTTGTCACCAAGACCTTGAACTCACGGATTCCGTTATGGAAACGCTCCAAGAGCGACATCACGAAAGAAGATTACAACGAGTTCTATAAAAACAAATTCGAAGACTACCAAGATCCGCAACGGGTCATCCATACCAACTTGGAAGGAACGATTTCCTTTGATGCCTTGATGTATATCCCCAATCGTGTGCCGTTCGACTTCTATACCTCGGAATACGAAAAGGGACTTCAACTCTATAGTCGCGGGATTTTCATCTTAGATAAAGCAAAAGAACTCTTGCCGGATGCGTTCCGTTTCGTCAAAGGCTTGGTCGATTCCCCGGATCTTTCGTTGAATATCTCCAGGGAGATGTTGCAACACGATCGCCAGCTCAAAGCCATCGCCAGCCGCTTGGAAAAGAAAATCAAGAGCGAATTGTTAGGAATGTTGAAACTGGAACGCGAAGAGTACGAGAAATTCTGGAAGAACTTCGGCTTGCAGATCAAGCTGGGAGTCTATCAGAACTTCGGCGCGCAACGCGAACTCTTGGAAGACCTGTTGATGTTTGTCTCCAGCCACGAAAACAAACTGGTGACCTTGGATGAATACATCGCTCGCATGAAAGAGGACCAAAAGGAAATCTATTATGTCAGTGGGGATACGGTCGAGAAATGCGCCGCGATCCCGCAGAGCGAATGGGTTCGTGAAAAGGGTTATGAAATCCTGTACTTAACCGAGGACGTCGATGAATTTGTATTCTCGATCCTCCACCAGTATAAAGAGAAGACTTTTAAAGGAATCAATCAAGGTGAATTGGATATCGCTTCCGGGGAAGAGAAAGAAGTCCTTAAACAAAAGAGTGAAGAAAGCAAAGATGTTCTAGCGAAAATCAAAGAAGTCTTGGGAAAAGAAGTCGAAGATGTTCGTTTGTCGACCCGTCTGAAATCCCATCCCGTCTGTTTGGTCAGTGGGGAAGGTATGTCGTTGGAGATGGAGAAAGTGTTGGCGAAGATGCCCGATGCGGCACCGGATATGAAGGCGCGTCGTGTGCTTGAAATCAATGCGGATCATCCGCTCTTCGATGCGATCAAGAAAGTACATAGCCAACATCCCGAAAAGATTACCGACTATGCGTATGTCCTCTACAATCAAGCGTTATTGATCGAGGGCTTGCCGATCGACGATCCTCTGAATTTCTCACTGAAGGTCGCCGGTCTGATGATCGACGCATCCAACCAAGATTAACGTTATCTTAATCTAGTCTCTGTTACGATAGACTCACATAAGGGGATCTCCCGTCGAAAGGTGAATCTATGTTGAAAATGAAGAAAATATCCATGACCGTCGCAATCAGTATCTTGTTGCTTTTCGCTGTCATGTTGCCGGCATTGGCGGATGAAAACGATAGCTGTACCGTGAGTTCGGATGGCACGCAAACCTGCGTCCTCACCGACAGCGGTTCAGGCGGGTCGAGCGATCCGGGCAACCCAGGGACCGTCGAACCCTTACCGGTCGATCCGGTGAAGGAAGAACCGCCGGTCGTTGAAGAAATTCCTGTCGTTGAAGAAAAACCGGTCGAAGAAGTGAAGCCTGTTGAAGTACCGACACCGACGACTGAAACACCGGTAGCACCGGATGAAACAGGCGAATGGGTAAAACGTACGGATGACGGCGTCCCCGAAGATCCGCAGATCGCGGAAGACGGGATCATTTATACGATCCAAGACCTCGACAATAAAGTAGCGGTCGGGATCGATCCGAGCGCTGCGGTCGCCGGTTTGGGAAGTATCGTATTATTGGGTGGATTTGCGGTTTACGCGATCCGTTCGAAAAAGAAATAGTCGTACCACCAAAGCTTCGGCTTTGGTGTTCGCTTTTTGAAAGGAGGATGTCCGATGCGAATCTTATTGGTCGAAGATGAAGTGCCTTTGATTGAAGCCCTTGAAAAAGGGTTGAAGAAGGACGGGTATGCGATCGATTGCGCCCTGACCGGACGCGACGCGTCGGAATTACTTTTCATCAATTCCTACGACTTGGTCGTATTGGACATCAACTTACCTGACGATAGCGGACTAAACTTACTGAAAAGTTTACGCGAACGGGATATGCAAGTACGAGTACTAATTCTCTCCGCCAACCGTTCGATCGAAGATCGCATTATCGGTTTGGATTGGGGTGCCAATGACTATTTAACCAAACCTTTTGACTTTCAAGAACTCAAAGCGCGAATTCGGGCTTTACTACGCCGTGACTTCAATTCCAAACCCACCGTCTTAAAAGCCGGGGGGTTCAGTGTGGATTTGGCTTTACATCGCGTCAATTACGAAGGCATCGAAATTCCCTTAACCCTAAAAGAATATTCCATCTTCAGTTATCTCGTCTTGCATGGCGATCGGATCGTCAGCAGTGAAGAACTTCTTGAACATATCTGGAATGAAGAAGCTGATCCGTTCAGCGATGTGATGCGGGTACATATTTACTCGTTACGAAAGAAACTCTCCCAAGCCACCGGCGGACTTACTGTCATCCAGACCGTCAAAGGCGCAGGCTATCGATTCGATTTTACGGGAGGTGTCGCATGAAACTAAGAACTGATGTTCGGTTACGTTACGGAATCATCACGACTTTGGGGTTGCTTGCGGTCGGCATGCTGACGCTATTTGTGACGTATGACCAACTCTTCCCGCAAACCCGGGCAAATCTGGATACCTCGGTCATCGCCGGCGAAGTCGAGGATTTTGCGACGGACGGTAAGACCACCACGATCGACAAGAACGATTACCAAGAAGCTTTTGCGGCCGCTACCGCCATCCAGGAACAAATCGACGCATCCTTTACGCGATTGATGTGGATCAGCGGCGGGATCTTGGGCGGGATCGCCTTATTAGGCGGTGTCGGAAGTTACATCGCTAGCGGACGTACTCTTAAACCCTTCCGTTCCCTGAATGAACAAGTTCGCTATGCCAACGCGCAAAGCGGGGAAGCCATCGTCCTCCAAGATCCGACACGTGAAGTCCGTGATCTGACCCATTCCTTTAATACCATGTTGGCGAAGTTGGAAAACGCCGCGACGACGCAGAAACGATTCAACGCGGCCGTCGCCCATGAATTGAAGACTCCGTTAGCGGTCATCAAGACACAGATCGACGTATTGAATGATCTGAAATCCAAAGACATCAAAGATTATCGTTCCACGTTGAATACTGTGGAAAGTTCGGTTCGTAAAATGAACGCGTTGATCGATGCTTTATTGGACAGCATCCAAGTCGAAACCGCCGGATTGGATGATCAAGTGGCGCTAGATATCGTCGTTACCGACGTGTTGGAAGATTTGAATCCAATTGCGATGAAAAAACAAATCAAGCTAAACGGAGATTTGCCGAGCGTTGCTCGGATTCCGGGCAATGAAGTCCTTGTCTATCGCGCCATCTATAATATCGTCGAAAACGCGATCAAGTATAGCCCAGAGAACACAAACGTCGATGTGAGTCTGAAACAAGACAAAAATGAACTGACGCTGACCATCAAGGATCAAGGCATCGGAATCGCACCTGAAAATATCGATTTGATCTTCGAGCCATTCTATCGGGTTTCGAGTGCACAGAAGACCGAAGGTTTCGGATTGGGTTTGGCCATGGCGAAATCTTTCTTGAAGATGCATGGCGCAAGCATTACGATCGAAAGTCTCCCCAACCAAGGAAGTACGTTCATACTCAAGTTTCCCAAATAGGCGAAAGCCTATTTTTTTTGTGATAGAGAACAAGTCATGATACTATAGAGAAAAGTAAGGAGAGCATATTATGAACGTTTATGACTTCGATAAGACCATTTACGACGGCGACTCGTCGTTTGATTTCTACTTCCATAATCTAAAACGTCATTGGATCCTGGTATTATTATGGCCGATCCAAGGATTTGCTGCTTTGCAATACAAGTTGAAGATCATCGATAAGACATCCATGAAACAGACCTTTTACGGTTACTTTAAATGGATCAGAAATATCGATATCGAAGTTGAACTGTTTTGGGAAAAGAACCAATCCAATATCAAGATTTTCTATGCGACCACGCATCGCGATGACGATGTCATCATTTCCGCTTCTCCCGAGTTTATGTTGAAGCCGATCTGTCAAAAACTTAACGTTACTTTGATCGCTTCGATCGTCGATCCCAAAACCGGGAAATATACCGGAAAGAATTGTTACGGTGAAGAAAAGGTACCACGGTTTCGGGCGTTGTTTCCCAACGTAACGATCGAAACGTTTTATTCAGATTCTCTTTCCGATTCGCCGATGGCGAAAATCGCAATTGAAGCGGTCTTCGTGACAGGCAATCGTTTGGATCCTTGGCCAAAATAAAATCAAACCTATAAACAGACGCACCCTGAGAGGTGCGTTGGTTTTAGATAAGTTCTTCGTCAAGTTTTTGAAAGGCATCGTTATGGATTCGTACCAAATGCCAATCATCCAATACGACCGCTCCCATCGAACGATAATACTCCAGGGAACTTGTGTTCCACTTCAAACAAACGAAGTCCATGCGCGGACATCCTTTTTCGTTGGCAATCGTGAACAATTCCTGAAAGATCGCGGTACCGATGCCTTGAGAACGAAATACCGGTTTAACGTAGAGATCTTCAAGGTAAAGGCTGGGAAGACCGGTGAAGGTCGAGAAGGTAAAGTAATAGACCGCATACGCAATCGGCAATGAATCGTTCCATACGATCAACCCATATGCCGTTTGATTGGCGAGGGCGATTTCCATTTTTTCAGGTGTGATGACACAATGATCGATTAACTTCTCGTAGGCTGCCAACTCACGGATCAAAGAGACAAGTACGTTTGCGTCTTCCACTCGCGCATGTTTGATTTCCATTTCAAGCCCTCCGTTAATTAGACTAATTTTATCCGATTTCTAGGAAAAGTCCAACTTTCGGTCTATCAAGGAAGGGGTGAGGTCATGGAATGTCCGCGATGCGGAAATCGATCGATGCGTTACTTCTCGAAGACTTCAAGTACGATCGTATGTCGGCGATGCATCGGGTTCTCGGGGGAGAACGCCATCATCGACATTCATACAACATCCGTCGAAGTGGATTTACCGTTTGAACTGACGGAAATCCAAAAACAGGCGGCACATGCGATCTGCGAAGCCTCGAAAGCAAGTGATGTGTTGGTGAACGCGGTCTGTGGGGCGGGCAAAACCGAACTGGTCATGGATACAATCGCGATGTATCTCTCGACCGGACAAACCATCGGTTTGGCGATTGCCCGCAAGCAAGTCGTCATTCAATTGGCGAAACGGTTAAAAAGTGCGTTTCCGAATGTGAACGTCCAAGCGATTTGCGAAGGGCAGACGCAAATTCTCTCCGCGCAACTCTTCGTGGTGACGACCCATCAATTGTATCGATTCAATGGAATGTTTGATTGTCTGATTCTCGATGAACCCGATGCCTTCCCGTTTACGGGGGATGCGCTTTTAGAAGGCTTTGCGGAAAAAGCATGTCGGGGACGGAGGATCTATCTCACCGCGACACCTGACCAAAGGTTGAGAAACCTTGTCAAACATCGGAAAATGATCGAAATTCGGGTCAACCGACGTCCGCACAATCATCCCTTACCGGTGCCCATGATGATTGTGCTGCCGTATGTTTTCCAACTGTTGATTTTAGCGAAGTGGCTAGCCGATACACATGGACGAAGATTGATTTTCGTGCCCACGATTGCGAAAGCCAAACGTCTCAGCTCATTGTTTCGCATTCCCTATGTCAGTGCCGCCAGTTTGGATTTAAAGGAAAATATCGATCAGTTCATCACCAAAGATCCAAGCACGTTGATCTCTACCACCGTGCTGGAACGTGGCGTGACCTTCACCAATGCGCAGGTCTGTGTGCTTAGTGGAGAACATCCGGTCTTTACCGAATCCTCGCTGATCCAGATTGCCGGACGTGTTGGACGTAGTCCGTTGTTTCTAAATGGAAAGGTGTTGTTTCTATGCGAGAGACCCACGCGAAATTTGCGAGCATGTTTGACCGCCTTACGTCGCGCGAACCGCGATGCTTGCTTTGTTTTGCCCCGTTAACGCAAGGAATGCATCTCTCCGATGTCTTTACTGTGGATGACGTCATCTGTAAGACTTGTCGACGATCCTTGACACCGATCAATCGGTTCGTCGATATCGGTTCGCGTAAGGTATTCGCTTACTATGTTTATGATGAAGTGATGTCGACGATTTTCCATCGCTTTAAAGAAGCGAAAGATCGCGATCTGGCAGGCTTGTTTATCCATCCCCTATCTTCTCGTTTTGACCGCAAATTTAAAGACAAAACAGTGGTCTGTGTCCCTTCAAGCGAATCCAAGAACGAAGACCGCGGATTTCTGACGTTGCCGACGATCCTTGAGGAAAGTAAGCTTCCTCGGATCGATGTGTTAATGAAAACGAGTTCCGAGAAGCAAAGTTTACGCGGTGCGATCCAACGTAAAAAAGTCTCAGACGAGATCGAGTTGATCCATTCTTCTTTGGCTGAAGGGAAGGATGTGGTGCTTTTCGATGACATCGTCACGACCGGCTCGACGATCAATGCCTGTGCCGATTTAGTTGAAACGGTATGTCGTTCTTTGACATGTGTTTGTATTGCGATTCATCCTTCGTTTATCGATCCGAAGGAAGATAAATGTCAAAAAACATATCATTTGTTACGTACGATTGTTGCAACATTTGTACGAAGTTTCCTACTTGCAATTCGATTTGCTTTCGGTATAATAATATTGTAGCTTCGACTACCATAGGAAAGGTATAGGTTTATAATGCAAGGCAAAGTAAAAAAGTTTAACAAAGAAAAAGGCTACGGCTTCATCAAGTTGGCGGACGATCGTGACGTATTCTTCCATTACTCCCAATTAGTGATGGATGGATTCAAAACCATCGAAGAAGGCGCGGATGTCGAATTCGACTTAGTCGAAGGCGATCGCGGCTTACAAGCTCACAAGATTACCAAAATCTAAATGCAAGAAGGGTTGGTCGATTCCAACCCTTTTTGTTTGCTTTGAGCCATGATACAATACATGGGAAGAATCGGAGGATACGTAAGTGAACCTATTGGATAAACTATTCAGCGTCGATAAAAAACGCTTGGAAGAGATCACGAAAAAAGCGAAGAAAGTCGATGCGTTGTCTCAACAGTATGCGGAAATGAGCGATGATCAACTCAAAGCCAAAACACCGGAATTCAAAGAACGGATCGCGAATGGAGAAAGTCTGGATGACTTAATGCCTGAAGCCTTTGCGACCGCCCGCGAAGCCGCGAAGCGCGTCATCGGGGAGTATCCGTTTTTCGTCCAAGTCATGGGCGGAATCGTACTTCACCAAGGCGACATCGCCGAAATGAAAACGGGGGAAGGGAAAACCTTGACCTCGGTTTTACCTGTTTACCTCAATGCCTTAACCGGTAAAGGCGTACACATCGTCACGGTCAACGAATACTTAGCGGCGCGTGACTCGGCGTGGATGGGCGCGATCCATAAGTTCCTTGGATTGACGGTCGGCTTAAACGTACGTAACTTGACCCCGAAGCAAAAACGCGATGCTTACCTTTGCGACATTACCTATACGACCAACGCGGAAGCGGGATTTGATTATCTGCGCGATAACATGGTGACGAAAGTCGAAGACCGTGTATTGCGTCCGTTACATGTCGCTTTAGTGGATGAAGTCGACTCCATTTTGGTCGATGAATCACGGACACCGTTGATCATTTCAGGTGGACAAAAACAAACCGCCAACCTGTATATCCAGGCGGATCGATTCGTCAAGAATCTGCGTGAAAACGAAGACTATGAGATCGACATTGAAAGCAAGACGGTCCAAATGACCGAAAGCGGTGTGAAAGCGGCGGAAAAAGCATTCCGTGTGGATAACCTTTACGATCTTTCCAATACCAATCTCGTTCATCACTTATACATGGCGCTCAAAGCCAACTATGTCATGACGGTCGACGTCGAATATGTCGTCCAAGATAAACAGATCGTCATCGTCGACCCTTTCACGGGACGGTTGATGCAGGGTCGTGCCTATTCGGATGGTCTACACCAAGCGATCGAAGCGAAGGAAAACGTTCCGATCAAACAGGAAACCTCGACCTTAGCGACCATCACATATCAGAACTTCTTCCGTCTCTATGAAAAGCTCTGTGGGATGACCGGTACGGCCAAGACCGAAGAAGAAGAATTCACCTCCATCTATAACATGCGGGTCATTGAAATCCCGACCAATAAACCGGTCGTCCGTGAAGATTATCCGGATGCGGTGTTCGGCAGTAAGAAAGCGAAGTTCGAAGCCTTGATCTCGGAGATCATCGAACTCAACCAAAAAGGCCAACCGGTCTTAGTCGGTACGATCGCGGTTGAAACCAGTGAGTTCGTCAGTAAGATGTTGACGCAACGTAAAGTACGTCACGAAGTCCTCAATGCCAAGAACCATGCGCGTGAAGCCGAGATCATCGCGAAAGCGGGACATCAAGGTTCGGTAACCATCGCCACCAACATGGCCGGTCGCGGAACCGATATCAAACTCGGTCAAGGCGTCCGTGAATTGGGCGGTTTGGCTGTCTTAGGAAGTGAACGTCATGAATCCCGTCGTATCGATAACCAGTTGCGCGGTCGTTCCGGTCGTCAAGGCGATCCGGGCTACTCCCGTTTCTATGTATCGGTCGAAGATGAACTGATGGTCCGTTTCGGTAGCGAACGTTATGCCGCCATCTTTAAACAACTCGGGGATGTCCCCATCGAATCCGGCATGATCACCAAGTCGATCTCCGGCGCGCAGAAACGCGTCGAAGGGGTCAACTTCGATATCCGTAAAACGCTCTTGGAATATGACGATGTTTTGCGCCAACAACGCGAGATCATCTACCAACAACGTAATTTCATCCTGGAACACGAGGATGTCCATGCGGTCGTCAAAGACATGTTTGACCGCGTCGTTAAGAATACGGTAAAGGCACACACCGACAAGAGCGGCAGAGAAGCGAAGATCAACGTGGAAGGCTTATTGAAAGCTTTGGAGAAACTCGGATTTAAAGAAGCGGGCATTACCGCCGAAGACCTACATGACGTTCCGGTATTGGATGTGGAAACCTTATGTATCGAACGTGTCTGGGCGAGTTACGAAGCCAAGATCGAACGTATCAAAGAACCGATGAAAGGGATCGAAAAAACGATGACCCTAAAGTTGGTCGACCGCGCATGGATCGAACACATCGATACCATGAGTAAGCTGCGTGATGGGATACATCTGCGCTCCTACGCACAAAGCAATCCCCTGCAAGCGTACGTTCAAGAAGGCTATGAATTGTTTGAAGACATGCTGGTACGGATCTCACAGGAAGTCGTATCTTTCTGTTTGAATGTCCGAATTACCATTGAGGAGAAAAAATAAATGGAACTTTATGAGATGAAACAAGGTGTCCTGAAGATCAGGGACAAACTCGTGCAGTTGGGTGACTCACTTTGACTTCGCAGGACGAGAAGAACGCGCGAAAGAGATAGAGGGAATGATGTTGGAGGAAGGATTCTGGAACGATCGTAAAAAAGCGCAAGGCTTGATCGATGAAATGAATTCCACCAAAGATGTTGTCCAAACTTATCATCGATTACAAACCCGCTATGCCTCCATGGAAGAGACCGTCGATCTGTTAAAGGTCGATTTCGATCCTGAAATGGCAGAAATGGTCGAAGAAGAAGTGAATGAAGCCTATAAGGAATTTGAAGAATTCGAAATCAAGCTCTTACTTAGCCACCCCTATGACAATAACAACGCCATCCTGGAACTCCATCCCGGAGCCGGCGGTACCGAGTCACAAGACTGGGCATCGATGTTGTTTCGCATGTATACACGCTGGGCGGAACGTAAAGGTTGGAAAGTTTCGGTATTGGATTATCAGGATGGTGATGAAGCCGGTATCAAATCCGTTTCTTTCTTAGTTGAAGGTCCGCTTGCTTACGGATACCTAAAATCGGAAAAAGGGGTCCATCGTTTAGTGCGGATCTCGCCCTTCGATTCATCCGGTCGCCGTCATACCTCATTCTGCAGCTTAGATGTCATGCCTCAGTTTGACGAACAAGTCGACATCCAGATTGACCCCAACGATATCGTCCTCGAAACAAGGCATGCCTCGGGTGCCGGTGGACAGAACGTCAATAAAGTTTCGTCCGCGGTCCGACTCTACCATAAACCGACCGGGATCGTCGTCAACTGTCAGACCGAACGTTCGCAGTTGAATAACCGCGAAAACGCCATGAACATGTTGAAGAGTAAACTCTACCAACGATATGTGGAAGAACAGGAAGCAAAATTAGCCGCCATTAAAGGCGAACAGAAAGCCAACGAATGGGGATCGCAAATCCGTTCGTATGTTTTCTGCCCGTATACCATGGTTAACGACCATCGTACCGACTATAAAGATACCAACGTGGCGAAGGTCATGGACGGAGATTTGGATGAATTAGTGTACGCCTATTTGAGCAGCTTGATCGCATAAAGTTCGTATCACATTCATCAACTCATAATGTTATAATTGTTGTGAGGTTAAACCCTCCGGACCGACTAACCCCCCCACCCAGCCGGTCCGAACAGGGAAATAAAGAAGCCGATCGATTCGGCTTCTTTTTTCATTGGTTTAGATAAATCAGAATCAGTACATTGATAACCAGCGTCCCAAATAGGATCCATCGAAACGGATTCTTGCGTGTCTTGTGATGGAATTGAAACATCCCGATCCAAATACCAACGGATCCACCCAATAATCCCATCATATAGAATACCCGTTCAGGAATCCGCCATTGGTGGCGGATCGCTTTTTGCTTGTCCACAAAGACCAAAACGTATCCGATAAGCGACATAATTTCGTATAGAATTAATACCGGGTTCATCCGATGATTTCCAATTCTTTCGGATACGCATTCAAGACTTCGCACCCGTCAGCAGTCACAAGTACCAAATCCTCGATCCGTACCCCACCGATTCCGGGAAGATAGATTCCGGGTTCGATCGAGAAACACATTCCTTCAAACGCTATTATCTCGCTGACGCCGCTGACATCGAAGGGTTCATGTACTTCCTGACCGATACCATGTCCCAAGCGATGGATAAAGTATTCACCATATCCGGCTTTTTCGATGATTCTCCGGCTCGCAGCGTCGATTTCCGAGAGTTTCACTCCAGGTTTAACCGCTCTGATTCCGGCTAGATTTGCTTCTCGAACCAGTTCATACACTTCTTGATTCCATGGTCTTAATGCACTGAAGCTGCGAGTCATATCACTACAGTAATTATCTTTCTTACATCCCATATCGATGATAATGGGCATGCCTGCTTCCAACACTCGATCGGCTGCTTCCGCATGCGGATCCGCTGTCGCAGGACCAAACGCGACGATCGGATCGAAACTGACCCCATCCGCGATTTCGTTAAATCGTTGTCGGATAAAGGCGGCGATTTCAGTCTCACGTACCCCAATCTTTAGTTTCTGTTCAACTTCTCCCATCACTTGATCATTCAAGCGACTGGCAATTCGCATTTTATCTTGTTCCTCGACCGACTTCTTGGCACGAATTCGATCGATCGCGAAGGACCCTTCACTAATTTTCAATTCAGGCTTATGTTTCATCATCCGTAAGAGAAAACCGCTCGCCAAGTTACGGTCCACAGATAGTTCATCCCCGTTGATCCGTTCAACCACCAGTTTTATCGGATCTTCAATGTCATGGAAACGCACGATTTTAATTTCATCGTTCTCGTAGGGAAACAATTGATTTAAAAACAGCACCGCTTTCTCTTCCTGCAATAACAATCCGATGAAACGTTCGGAAACATGAAACATTTTATCGATCGCATAAGCGATCGCTTTGGGATCACTTACCAATAAGCTCTTGATTCCGAGTTCGTTCATCGAGGCATAGATTTGATTGAGTCGCATAAGATACCTCGTTTCATATGAACTAGTTTATCACAACTTTTTGAAGTTTCGCTCAGTGAACACAAACGTCCTAACCGAATTGGCAACAAATAGCAATATTTACTGCGATATATAGAAATATTTCACAATTAGGATTATGATGAAATAAAGAAGTACGATCGTGAACACGAAAACGATCGAACCATCCCATATTGATCATAGAACAACGTACTTCACGACAGAACGTGGAAAGGAGGTTTTCTTGTGTTTGAACGCATTACCCAAGCAATCGACATTGTGACCGGCGAGACACATCAAGTCGATCCCTCTCGATTCAACGATCCCGTGGCGTTGAAGACTCAGTGGAACATGATTTCCAAAGGGGGAGCTGGGTTTGGTTCGCACACGTTGAAAAACGAAGGAACTGAAGTACTCGTCTTCAAGCTGACGTATGGAGTGTATATTCTTAGTGCAGTTCTACTTTCAATCTGGTTGATTGGAAGCATCGTCTTTTGGGTCAATGGTTTTCGTGAGGTTCCACCCTATCTAATTCTTATTCTTTTTGGGGTACTTGGAATCGTGAATATCGTCATGTCGGCGAAACCGATACGTTTTGATAAAAACAAAGGAATGTTTATAAAAGGCCGACTAACCAAAGGAGAACCAAAGGGAACGAACTCGATTCGCCTTGACCAAATCCATGCGTTACAGGTTCTTGCCCGCTTAGTTCGAGATTATGATACAAATACACATATGGATCAATCCTATATGTCATATGAATTGATCTTAGTACTTCACGATGCAACCCGCAAAAGCGTCCTGCGTCATGGAAATCGCGGGCTGATGTTGGACGATGCGGAAACGATCGCAAACTTTTTAGGTGTATCGGTTTGGGATGCGACTTCGTAAAGGTTGAAGGAAAATCAACAGAGGAGGATTAAAATGAGTTTTCGAGCATGGCTCGTCGTTCGAATTTTACGTGCGACAATCAAAAAGAGTCTGGATATTGACGAACAAAGTAAAGAATTTGAGAAGACGGTTTCCCGATATAAAGTGCCTGAAGATGTAACGATCAAAAACGAAGTTTGGGACAATGTGCCGGTCGAGTGGATTTTTCCGATCGGGGAAACACCAAAGAAAGTAATCCTTTACTTACATGGCGGCAGTTACACGATTGGTTCACCGAAGATATATCGCTTCTTTCTTGGCGCTCTCGCCAAAGCCACAAACATTCCGACGTTGGCTGTCGACTATCGCTTAGCCCCGATGCATCCGTTCCCGG
Source organism: uncultured Erysipelotrichaceae bacterium (assembly GCA_942492825.1). Lineage (GTDB taxonomy): Bacteria > Bacillota_I > Bacilli_A > Erysipelotrichales > Erysipelotrichaceae > GWE2-51-13. Next base: position 1,666,585 of record OW818635.1, read on the forward strand.
CCGCGATGAATGACACGATTGCGGTGTATAAACACTTATTGGAAACGGGATATCGCGGGGAAGACATCGTTTTCCTCGGGGATTCGGCTGGCGGGAATCTCGTATTGACGACCGGAATGTATCTACGTGACCATCAAATGGAAATGCCGAAGGCGTTGTGCATGATTTCGCCGTGGTTGGACTTGGTGATGGAATCGGAGTCGATCAAGAATAACGCATCGAAAGATCCGGTCTGCGATTATGGATTCGACTACCAAAGCGCACGCCAATATGCGGGGAATGTCAGTTTGACCGATCCCTTGATTTCACCGATCTACGGGAGTTTAAAGAATCTGCCCGCCCTGTTTATGCATGCGGGCACCTTGGAGATGGGGTTTGAAGATTACTACACGTTGATCCAAAAAGCGAAACAAGAAGGTGCGGACTTAACGTCCAAAGTTTGGAAAGGCTTGTTTCACGATATGACGATTTTCTACACCGAAACCCCCGAGGGGAAACAATCCTTCGAGGATTTGACCACGTATATTCTGTCGAAATTAAGATGAGTGAAATTGCGTAATTCATCGATTTACGGTAAACTAATCGTGATAACAGGAGAAACCAATGAAAAACCCAATAGTCACGATTACGATGTTATATGGCGATGAAATCAAAATCGAATTGTATCCGGAAATTGCGCCCAACACGGTCAACAATTTCGTCAGTTTAGTGAAGCAAGGATTCTATGATGGGACGATCTTCCACCGTATTATCCCGGGATTCATGATTCAGGGCGGAGATCCGACCGGAACCGGGACCGGAGGTCCGGGATACTCAATTCCCGGTGAATTCAAGTACAATAAGTTCGAGAACGATCTGAAGCACACGCAAGGTGTCATCTCGATGGCACGTGCTATGCATCCCGATAGTGCCGGTAGTCAGTTCTTCTTGATGGTTGCGAACGCTCCTCACTTGGATGGACAGTACGCGGCTTTCGGTAAGATCATCGAAGGATTGGATGTGGCGCTTGCGATCGTCCAGAAACCACGTGGCCGTAATGATCGTCCCGAGAAGGATCAGGTCATGCGTACGGTAACGGTCGAGACTTTCGGGGAAATATTCCCGGAACCGACGAAGTTAGCGAAGTAAACCAGCAACAAAAAAGCGAGATCTTCGATTTGAAGTTCTCGCTTTTATTTCCTTTAGGGGATGTTTACGACGACGATATCTCCGTCTTTGCATTTCCCATTCTCATCGAACTCGATATATCTTGGTGATCCTTCGTAATTGACAGTCGCGTTGGTATCGAAGTCACGAATCACGATGAAGCCACTCCAACTCTTCATATTGTCTTCCTTGAAGAACGGTGTTTCAAATTCGCGGGCGATTCTTCCGATACGGATTGCGGAGATCCCGGTACCCGCATTATCAGGACGATGGATCGAGACTTCATAAGATTTGGTTGTTCCCACGGGAACGTTGAGTTTGATCACAAACGTCGCATCCGGAAATGCCAGTGATAGAACACCTTCGGGATAGGCATCCGTGATCGATATCGTTTTGGATTCAACTTTGCTACCATAGGCATATTCCGCTTTTGTCACTTCGTCCTTATTTTCCACCAGATCGATGTACGTTTCCGCATTGAGAGGATTGCGAAGATAGATGTCTTCTTTTGTGGTGACAAAGACCTGGAGTTTCTCATGTCCGGCGGTAATCGCTTCGTTGATGTAGTAGTCCAAATCCCAATTGAAGTTGAAATCGAGCGTCGCTATGAGATTTGCGTCGGTTTCGATGGGACCGTAGTAACCGTTCTGTTCCGCTTTCCCCGGCACTTCCGTCTTGGTTTCGGGAACCATCAGAAATACGAGATATCCGTCGTCTTTTGATTCAGGATTGGTCAAGGTTAAATTGAATGTCAGTTTCGCGAAGATCCCGGTTTCGATCGGATCATCATCGGGGTCCTGATTGTCGGCTTTCGAACACCCACTCATGACGAGAAGCAAGATTAAAAGGATGCGACAGTATTTTGAAAACATGGTGAACTTCCTCCTTAACTCGATTGTATCCTATGCGATACAGCGAAGATAGGAGAATTGAATCTTAAGGTAATTAAAGTGTCTCGCGAACACGAATAAACGCTTCTACGGCTTGGTCCAGTTGATCGAAGGTGTGTTCGGCGCTGACCATGACCCGTAAGCGGGCTTTTCCTTTGGGGACGGTCGGAAAGACGATCGGAGAAACGAAGACACCGTTCTCCAATAATAACTTCGAGAATAAGACCGTTTTGGCTTCGTCATAAATGAAAACCGGGGTAATCGGTGTTTCGCTCTGTCCGATCTCAAATCCCGCTTCCTTCATCTTTTGTTTGAAGTAGTTACCATTCGCCCATACCGCTTTGGTATACTGGTCGGATTCCTCCAACATCTTGACGGCTTCGATCAATGCCCCGGTGACGGCTGGGGGAAGGTTGGTTGAAAACAGTAAAGGTCGTGCACGATGGCTTAACCATTCTTTCATGACTTTGCGACCTGCCACATAACCTCCGATGGCTCCGAAGGCTTTCGAGAGGGTGCCGATCGTGAAGTCGATTCGTCCGTGGAGGTGGAAATGATCGACCGTTCCGCGACCGTTCTCGCCCAAGACGCCGGATCCGTGCGCATCATCCACATACGTTAGACAATTGAACTCTTCCGCCAAGTCGACGATTTCGGGCAGTTTGGCCAAATCACCATCCATCGAGAAGACACCGTCGGTGATGATTAAGACATTATTATATGAACCTCTTTTTTCGACTAAGATCTTACGAAGATCTTGCATATCGCTATGTTGGTACACAGCGCGATCGGCTTTGGAGAGTCGAGTCCCATCGATGATGGATGCATGGTTAAGTGAATCCGATACAATCAAATCGCCTTCCGCGGTGATCGCTTGGATGACGCCCGCATTACAGTTGAATCCGGATTGGAAAAGCATGACCGCTTCTTCGCGTTTAAACCGTGCCAAATCAGCTTCCAAGGTTTCATGAAGGCGATTATTTCCACTAATGGTCTTGACGGCTCCGGCTCCGATTCCATACTTCTCGACCGCGGCGATCGCAGCTTGTTTGAGTCGCGGATGGTTCGCAAAGCCCAAATAATTATTGGAAGTAAGGTTCAATACTTCTTTCCCATCGATTGTGATTATCGCTTCGTTGGCGCTTTCCACGACCGGGATTTTCCGGTAGACGCCTTGTTTCTTCAGTTCATCCAATTTCTCTTGGAGAAAGACCAAATCATGGATACTCATAGTTTCTCCTTTTCCCCGATCCGCAAGACCACTTTTCCGCAATTGCCTTGACGCATCAGTTCGAATCCTTCCTCGTAGTTCTCGAAAGGGAAGATATGAGTCACGATATCGGAAAGATGTAATTTCCCGCTGTCGATGAGTTCTTTGCCTTGCTGCCAGGTATGCATCATCCGACGACCGGTAATGCCATGGAGGGTGATTCCTTTGAAGACGATATCGTTGGCGACGTCGATCGCAAACGGGGCGTCGGGCAACCCCAAGATGGACATACGTCCGCCTTTTTTCAGATATTTCAACGCTTGGTTAAACGCGATCGGACTGCCGCTCATTTCACACACGACATCGACGCCCATTCCATTGGTTTCCTTCAGAATCTGCGATACAACATCGACTTTTTTAGGGTTGTATGAGAAATCCGCCCCGAGTTTTTCCGCAAGTTTCAACCGATAATCATTCAAGTCGATCGCAAACACTTGACTCGCGCCAACCGCTTTGGCCACATCGACCGCCATGATCCCGATCGGACCGCAACCGACCACCGCGAGGGTTTTTCCCTTTGTTTCCCCGGACAATACCGTATGGATCGCATTGCCTAAAGGTTCTTGGATGCATAAGTAAGCCGGATCGACTTCCGGATCATTTATCCACGCGTTCTTCGCCGGTATGCACACATATTCCGCAAACGCTCCGTCACGGTCGACCCCGATGATTTGGGTGTTCTGACAAATATGCGCATTTCCGCTGAGGCAGAACTCGCAGGTCCCGCAAACGATATGCGTTTCGGCACTCACGATGTCCCCGATCTTGATATCGGTAACATTGATCCCCTTCCGAATGACTTGTCCGGCCAGTTCATGTCCCATGATTTGAGGTAGGTGGATACGTGATTTTGCCCAGTCGTTGTATTCATAGATATGCACGTCGGTCCCGCATATCGATGCGGCTAACGTTTTGACAAGAATGTCATTCTCCCCGATCGTCGGGATTTCATGTTCGATCCATGTCGCTCCGACTTCCGGTTTCAGTTTACTGAGGGTCTTCATGAGTGTTGGCATAGTAAGCTCCTTGACTGTCTTCATTGTACAACTTCGGTTAGCTTTTCTCCACAGAACTCAACGTTTTGAGAGCGAAGTTGATAGTCACTTGCGAATTATCTTGGATGATTTTTCACTTAGAGTCCGTTTGTTTCAATCCTCGTTTTCATTCCATCTAAAAAGAGGTAAACTAAACCTAGAGGAGGGCGTGTATGAAATTCCTTTGGTTTATCCTTAAAAGAAGCTATAAAGGACTGATCAAGTTATCGATCCTATTGCTTGCCTTCAATTCACTCTTCGCGATGATTAAGGTGATCGCATCCTCAAATCAAGAAAACACAGAATGATTCTCACATAACTTTCACGTAACGCGGGAATTTAGGCGTTTTCGGTATGGAAGTTCGAATTCTTCGTGATATAATAATCACAAAATCAAAGGAAACGCCATTTAAAGAAAGCCGGCACGCATAGCGCGGCTTTTACATACTTACGATGGCGGTGAGAGGGGGTCTTACCATGATTTTGTTGGATAACGGGCATTCGATTTTGATCAGTAAAAGTCATTTCGAAGAGATGTGCGAGCGTCAGAAGAAGAAACATGAGGAAGACGAAAAGCATGTGATCTTCGCGTTGGTGAAAGAGGGAAGAGCGGAAATGGTCCGCTTGGAATTCGCCAATCGTACAAGTTTGGTTTCGATGGTGGAGAATTATCTCCGTCGTGGATATCAGCCGTATTATACGAAGTTAGAAGGTTAGGCGCGCAAGCGCCTTTTTGTTTGAGCCAAAAAATACCTCATATAAAGAATTCTTGATACAATGAAATCCACAGGAGGATTCAGTTATGATCATTCCGTTTCTCAATCTGAATGGACAAACGGCACAAGCCGTACCGTATTATGCGGAAGTATTCGGACTCAAATCCAATCACATCCTAACCTTTAACCAAGCCGGTAATCCCGGATTTGAAGTTCCGGCTGATTTCGGCGACAAAGCGATGTTTACGTTTCTGGACATCGATTCGACACGCGTGATGATTTGCGACCATTTCCCCGGCGTACCGACAAATGTCGGCGCTTCGGTTAGTTTGAATCTGATTACGTCACGTGAAAATATCGATCGTTGGTTTCCGTTACTTGCGAGTGAAGGAACCGTCGGAATGAAGCTGCAGGAAACCAAGTGGAGTAAGTATTATGGTTCACTGACGGATAAGTTTGGGATCGTATGGCAGTTTAGTGTGAATGAAGCCTAACGGACGCGCAAGCGTCTTTTTCGTACCCATAAAAAAACCGGTTTCCCGGTTTATAAACTTCGATCGAAATGCATTGATTCCCGAAGCCCTGCGACCGTCTTCACTTCGATGACTACCTTTTTCGCATGTCCATCCACAAATCTCAACTCTTTCTTCAGATCCAATTCCCCAAGACCCAGCGGAATATGGTCTCTGACACCGATACAATCATGGAAATGCATGTGATTGATTTTCGATACGTGTGAAATCATGAAGTCTTGGTCGACTTGTTTGTATCGGACATTGTGTCCGCAATCATAGGTCAATCCGAATACTTTGCTTTCCAAGAGAAAGTCGATGGCTTCACGCATGAAGGGATGAAATCCGGTGGTGTTTTCGATGCATAGTTTCAGATCCGCTTCACCGATGGCTTCTTCGACTCGTTCTCGGAAACTGGTGAGACGTTGGTAATAGTAATCTTTGTATTTCTCATAGACATAGACTTTCTTGTCCGGCAAGGTAAAGACGACACCGCTTAAGAAATGCATCGTGAGATTCTCAATACCGGCTTCTTTGGCGAACTGTATCGAGTTGAGTACGCTTTGGATATAGACTTCGGAGATCGTTAGATTGGGATCGGTGATGGATAGGTATTCGTCTAAATGCAAGGTAAAACCGATCCCGTAGCTTTTGGTTAGCTCGATCAATTGCTTGGGATCCATCGCTTCGACTTGATATTCAGGGACATTCGCATTTATTTCCACAAAGCTGAGTCCCAACTCTTTTGCGAGTTTGACATTGTCTTCCAAGGTTTCAAGTTCCAGTAAAGTGGGCATTCCGAAGTCCATAGTTGTTCTCCTGTTTTGCGTTATCGTAGACGATTCATGGTAGGAAGTCAAGCGACACGTGCCACACGCGATGACAGCACTTGATTCCCAACTTTGGAATTCCAACGATTAGATAAGATTCGCAATGAGATCATCAAGATAATGTGTATTGTGAAATCATAAATAAATGTATTGACAGGAGAGAGAAGTAGTGATATAAAATGAATGAATATAAAAATATTCATTCATTACGAGAGAGTATAGATTCAATGTTTAAGGTTTTGGGTATATTGAAGACTATGTTCTAGCAAAACAACCAGGAGGAAGTCAATATGGCCGACAAGAGAGAAGATATCTTGAGATGTGGAAGAGAATTGTTTAGTACCAAAGGATTCAAAGCTACAAATATCGCCGAAATAACAAAAATGGCAGGAATCGCCACCGGAACGTTCTATATCTACTATCCTTCAAAGGATAAACTATTCATGGAGATATACTTGGAAGAGAACGCGAAATTGGCGAAAAAGGTGATGGAATCAATCAATCTCGAGGATGAACCAACAAAGTTAATCCTACAGATGATCGCGTTAAACATGGCGGGGATGCAATCGAATCCAATTCTAAGTCAATGGTATAACCGCGATGTCTTCGACAAAATCGAACGGTTATACAGAGAAGAAAACGGGCTTGATTCGGTTGATTTTATGTATAAAGAATTCATTTTGATTGTTCAAAAATGGCAGCTAGAGGGAAAGATGAGAAATGATATAAGCAGTGAAATGATTATGGCGATGTTTGGGGCGATTATTACGGTAGGTACGCACAAAGAGGAAATCGGTCTTCAGTACTTTCCGAAAGTCCAAGATTACATGACGGAATTTATCCTGAAAGGTTTGACGGATACTGGCAAATCGTCAGGATGATCGAAACGAAAAAGGAGAGAACACGATGAAAAAGAAAGTAAATCGTACGAAAAAGAGAAGAATTTGGATCGTTGTATTGGTTATCTTCGGTGTGATTGTGGTTGGGATCGGTGGAGCGATTCTCTTAACGGAACCAGGGCGACAAGAGATCAAGAACCTGGTCATTGATTCGATCGACTTCACTAAGTTACAGGATGGCGTGTACGTAGGTGAATATAAAGGAACAAGAGATAGTTTCCGCAATACAAAAGTACAAGTAACCGTTGCTTCAGGCGAAGTGGTTGAAATCACCGTACTTCAAGGGGTTTTGGATAAACAGGGAAAGCCGGTCAAAATGATCGGAGGGTTGTCCGTTGACGACTTGTCGGATCGAGTGCTCTCGAAGCAAACGTTACAAGTGGACATTATCAGTGGCGCGACCCTTTCCTCCAAAGCACACCTCGAAGCTGTAGAGAATGCGATCGAGCAGGCTGTTCAATAGTAACTTCAGTTATTCATGATGATGATTCGGTTAAAGTGGGACTCAAATACGAGTCCGGAAAGAAGGTTCTGATTATGAATGAAATTGGTATCGTATATGCGACCAAAACAAAGCACTCCCAAAGATATGCCGAAGCGATCGGCAATGTGCTGAATGTGAAGGCGGAAAATATCGCACATAAGCCGACACTGAAGAATGTTGACCTATTGTTTATCGTCGGGGGCATTTACGCCGGAAAGAGCATGCCTGAACTATTAACTTACGTACAATCTCTAAACAAGGATCACGTTAAGCAAGCTGTACTGGTAACCTCAAACGCGGCAGCGAAACTGAAACAAGTTCAAGTTCGCAGTATCCTCGAAGAAAAGGGAATCAAGGTATTGGATGAAATCGTTTGTCCGGGTAACTTTCTATTCCTTAGAGCAGGTCATCCCAATGCGTCCGATGTACAGACGGCGGTTGATTTTGCGAAGCGGGTATCGATCCGCATTTAGAAATCCTAAATCGATTCGAGTTTGATGATTTATTAGACCAGTGTATAGTCCAAATAAAAATTTCAGTCTTAAAAGAAACCGTTGAGGCTAGTGCTCAGCGGTTTCTTTCAACAATTATCCTTTGAATTCATTATTTAAGATTCTTTAGCTTTTTCATGGATCCTGTGAACCACTCGGTTGATAACTCGAATCAAGTTCTTCGCTTTTTAGAAGGAATAAAAAAAGAAGAGGTTAATCCTCTTCTTCGGTAGTATCGACAGTATCAAGTAAAGATGAAGATGTTGGGATGTCCAAGGTGGACACATCGCGGAGTTTGCGTTGGATTTTCTTGGTGCGGACACCGACCAGTTTATCCAGTTCATCCCCAGTCTGTGCGATGCGATTCTGTGCGACGGCGAGTACTTTCGAGAAGGTCTCGAACTCAGTCTTAACGGCTGCCAGAACATTCCACACTTCGGAACTCCGTTTCTGGATGGCCAAGGTCTTAAAGCCCATCTGTAAGCTATTCAGTAAGGCTGCCATGGTCGTAGGACCGGCGATGTTGATCTTGTAATCCCGTTGTAGACTTTCGACCAAACCTCTTCGTACGGCTTCCGCATAGAGTCCTTCGATGGGAAGAAACAATATCGCGAAGTCGGTGGTAAAGGGGGGCTCGACATATTTATCGTGGATATCTTTCGCAAACATCTTGATCTTGCGTTCCAATGCGGTTGCCAAGGTTTCGATCTCCACTTTATCCATACGGTCATAGGCATCGTTGAGTGCCAAGTAATCTTCGACCGGGAACTTCGAGTCAATCGGTAGATAAACAGGTGTTTCTCCATCTCCCGGAAGTTTGATTGCGAATTCGACCGGATTTCTTCCCGAAGATTTGGTGACAACGTTGGTTTCGTATTGTTCGGGGGCCAGAATCTGCTCTAAGATGGCGCCTAATTGGATTTCACCCAAGATCCCGCGGGTCTTTACGTTGGATAACACTTTCTTCAAATCTCCGACACCTGTCGCCAAGCTCTGCATTTCTCCCAAGCCTTTGTAGACTTGTTCAAGTTGCGAAGAGACTTGTTGGAAGGATTTACTGATTCGTTCTTCGAGTGTTTTCTGCAGTTTTTCGTCGACCGTATTGCGCATCTCATCCAGTTTCTTCCCGTTATCTTCCTGAAGGGACGTCAATCGTTTCTCGACCGTTTCCCGGATGTTTTCAAGTTTGGTTTCGTTGGTGACCGATGTATTCTGCAGGATGACCGAAATCTGCGATAAGGATGCCAGGACGTTCTTCTGTAGATTTTCCTGCGACAATGCAAGCAATCCGGTCAATTCGGCCAAACGTTTGTCCAAAGCTTCGGTTCCGCTGGATGCGTTTTGTGTCAAGAGTTCGCCGAAGAGTTTGAGTCCGCGGTTGGTTTCTTCCGCGATGTTGCGTTGGCTTTGTCCGATCTGTTCCGACAGTCCGCGTTGGTCGCGTTCGAGTTGTTGGACAAGAGTTTTCGCAGGTTTCTGGTGAATGATAATCACAACAACCAGTAATATTACGTTTAGTATTGTTAGCGCGATGAGTATTTCGTCCATAGTTTGTACCTCGGGTTTATTGTATCGGTTCTATCATAAAACAACAAGCCTTGCCTGCGATTGCGACGAAGTTGTACGCAAACAGTATCACATAACAAGTAAAGGGCTCTCCTTTTTTGGAAAGCCCTTGTTTAACTATTTTTCTTCGTAGACCCGTTTGAGTTCCGCGATATCGAACTTTTTCATCTGTAAGAACGCTTGCGTTACCCTTGCTTGTGTTTCGGGATCACTATGGGTCATCATTTCGTCCATTTCACTTGGGACGATTTGCCACGAGAATCCGTACTTGTCTTTGAGCCATCCGCACTGTTCGGACTCGGGCACAAAGCTGAGGGCGTTCCAATAGTAATCGATTTCTTCCTGATTCTCGCAGAAGACAACATAGGAGATTGCTTCGTTAAAGCTAAATTGATGATCCAAGGCACTATCCATCGCGGCGAAGTCGACGTCCTCCAAGGTATAGCCGATGTAATTGATGTGTTCAGGCAGATCCGGAAGAGCGCCTTCGCCATAGCGGCTGATATCGCCGATCTTGGCGTTCTTGAAGATGGAGACATAGAAACGGATGGCTTCTTCGCACTTTCCGTTCACATCCCCCACAAACAATTGTGTCGGGGTGATGCGTTGAGGGATGTCGATCGGTCCGACATAAATCAGTTGCCAGGACACACCGAATTTGTCATTGACCCAACTATATCGTTCGCTATAGGGATAGGCATCTAAGGGCATCAGGACACTTCCGCCTTCGACCAGTTTCGCATGAAGTTCATTGACTTCTTCTTTTGTCTGGCAAGCGACCATAAAGCTGACGGATGGGTTAAGCGTAAAGTAAGGTCCGGCACTGATGAACATGAAGTCCATGCCACAGATCGTCAATGAGACTGACAGGGCATCGCCGCTTGGGGTGTCTTCCAATACATATCGACTCTTTTCTTTCGAGTCCGGAAAAACGCTGACATAAAAGTCAGCCGCTTCGCCGGCTTGGGTATCGAACCAAAGATGGGGTACGATCTTTTGCATGATTTCCTCCAGGATTGGGAAACTTGTTTCCCGTTGTGCTTCCATTGTATCCGAATTCCACCTTACTTACATCCACAGTGACCTTCAACCAACACTTTCACTCTGTTCTTTCGATTTTTGGATTCGCCATCTTCACGTAACAGGAGTAAACTTGAACTATGAGGAGGATTTACCCATGTATCTTGACACAGCGAACCTAAAAGATATCGACCAAGCCCTGAAATCCGGCGTGTTTGTGGGATTGACGACCAATCCTGCGATCCTTCACCGTGAAAGCGTCAACCGTAACCCACGTATTCAAGAAATCCTACAACGCGATCTTGAGATCGTTTATGTCCAAGTCATTGGGGAGACCGTCGAAGATCGTCTTGAAGATGCGGAATTGATCCTGGCACTGAATCCAAATAAGATCGGAATCAAAATCCCGCTTGACCAAGTCGGTTTAGAAACAGTCAAACGATTCAAACAACTTCATCCCAGAGTCCCGGTATTAGGAACCGCCATCTATACCGCGACCCAAGCGATCTTAGGGGTCTTGGCCGGTTGTGATACCTTGGCACCGTACGTCAATAGAATGTTGGTGTCCGGAATCGACCCGTACGCGGAAATCGCGGCGATGCGTCAGTTCATCGACGAACGTGATTCGCATTGTCGGATCATTGCGGCTAGCTTCAAGCAAGCCCAACAAGTGACTCTTGCATTGAATGCTGGAGCGCATACCTGCACTTTGCCGTTTGATATCTTTGAGAAGATGATCGATGTCCCACAGGCCGTCGATGCGATCAAGGTGTTTAACGAAAAGGGAAGAGAAGTATTCTGAGATAAAATAAACTGTCGACTCTTTCCAAAAGAACGTCGACAGTTTTTTTGTGTAATTAAGTCTTGTCAGGATACTTCTTAGAAAACCATTCCGCATTCTCAGTGTGTACGGGAATGATTCGAGTCGGGTTCACTTTTTCAATAAGTCGAACAAGAGCATTCTCGTCCGCATGTCCGCTTGTGTGATGATTTACGACGTTGAGTCCCATTCGCTCACATTCTTCGATAAAAGACTGTACTTCAAGCTTCTTAAGATAGCCTGACCAAAACGAGTAAATGAGGACTCCATTTTTCAAACGACATCATTTTACTTAAGCTTACTAAATGATTTAGCATGCTAGTTCGAACGCACATTACAAACCGAGATTTAGCGGTAGTCGCTTTCCTGATCTTGCTTGACCCATATTGGTTAAATAGTGTGTATCGATTTGATTTTCCATCCAACTGATACGTAAGAAATACTCTTACTTTCTCAAAGTCGATTGGATTTGGGATTCCATGGCGAATCGAGCTTGTTATTTCAGCTAAGTACGTATCCACCAGAAACAATCGATCACTTTGAATGGCTGCTCGATACATCGTCACGATGCGATCAACATTCATTGAAGACATCAGAACAAACACCGGACCCGAATGAGTTCTCATAGAATCGAGAATTTCTTTTTCGAGTGATTTCTCGGTTTGCGCAATATATCCATTACGTGATAACGTAGTGCCTTCGCAGATTAATTTATTAATGTTTGTTGGTAACGCATCGAACAACCATTCGCTCGGTTTACGGCCATTCGCCCGAAAGTCACCTGTGTATAGTACATTATCGTTTTCTGTTTCAGCGAACAACATATAGCTGTCGAATGCGGAATGATCGCACAAGAACGGAGTGACTTTAATATCTCCGACTAGTATCGGTTTTTTGTGTTGAAGAAATCCAGTTACTTTGAAGTTCTCTTTTTGAAGATATCGGTTTGATGCTTGGACAATCCCGTAACTCTTTTCACCTATATAAACCGGAATATCTTGATTCACCTTATAAATAAGTCCAAGGTGATCGCTATGATAATGTGAGATGAAAATAGCATCGAAGTCCTTCTTATCAAAGAGTCCTTCAATATTCGGTAGACTTAGATTATTCTCGGGGTCAAGATCAAGCCCGATATCAAATAGAATTCGAGTCGTTCCAGAATCAATCTCTATAATGTTTCCACCGATCCTGTCGAAACCACGATGTACTTTAATGTTCATGATCTTAGAGGAGAATTGCTTTCGAGTAATCAATTGCCATTGTTTGTTTGGTTGTTGAGGGTGGCAATATGAGTACTTTTAGCGGTATTGAGTAAGTGACACCGCGCATATGATTTCTCACATAGTCCACATCTTTGGAATAGTCTGCCAATAAAAACAAGACTTCAACATCGCACTTGTCAAACACATCGACACTCCAGTTAACAAGTCCAAGTTCCACTTTATTTCTAACAATGTTGTTCACGGATTGAATTAATTGGGAATACGTATTTACATCATTGATGATCGCCAAAATGTCATTGAAATGCTTTAAGAGACTCGAACTACCTCCAATTTTATCCCCGTACTTATTCTCGATTAAGACCAATTTGTCTCCATCAGGTCCTGAGTAAATTCCAATCATATCAATACGGAATTTAGCTCCGTTACTCGTCTGACCAGCATACTCGATATCGATTATTCGAAAACTACCTTGGTTTTGTTTAATCAAATTGTGTTGAAAATCCCGTTCGGCATTTTTGTGTACATTAAGCCAAGTATCCATTTCATGTCGAATGATACTAAATTCTTTTAGAAAATCACCGGGGTTATATTTATCGATACCCTGGATGTGTTGAAGCATACTGTCATCATCTTTATTCAAGCAGTATTTCTCATCAAAATCGATTCTATATTTATTTGATCTTCTCAGAAAAGAAATCTTTGCCGCATTACCGCCTCGATAATAAAGATTGATATAATTCCTTCGTATTTCTAGACAAAGATTTGGATCCGATTTTACTAGGCTAAGAAATCCCTGAAGTCTTCCATTCTTCAAATCTTCTATAAAATTATCATCAATGCCTCTAACATAAGGATCAATATTGGTTGACATCTCCCCACCCTTTCTAATGTATTTTTCTTCAGTATATCAGTATCTAATTATGAACAGAACGTGTGTTTAGAATAATGCGGTCTTCTTAAGCAATTGTACAAATTTAAAACCATCAAAAGAATGACTTGGACATTAACTTGTTGAAAGGTATAAAAAAAGCACTTTCGTGCTCAGTAGGCAAAGATGGTATTCTTGACTTTCCACTTCTCCAAAGCGATGTTGACCCAGAAACCATAAATCCCAAAGGTTATGATCGTAAGTAATAACCATTTGATCCAATTCCCGAACAATCCGATTGCGGTTCCGGAGAACTTTAACCGACGTCCTTCGATGACGGTATGGTTGATACGCCATCCATAGACCATGCATAAAGCCCAAGGGTAACAGATCCCAAAGGTTATGATGGTAACGAAGTAGCCAAGCAACGACCATCCGATCAACGATAATAATCCTCCGTCAAAATATGAACCTTTCATCGTTTCCTCCCAATCGCATTGCGATCCCCTTTTTTATTCGTCTGCGGGATTGATGATCCCGTAGGTGTAATGGTCTTCCCATTTTCCGTTAATGTTGACATTCTTACGTGCCAATCCTTCACGGACAAATCCGCACTTCTCCAAGACACGTTGCGAAGCGACATTGCGTGGCATGACACCGGCTTCGATGCGATGGAGTTTCAATTCTTCGAATCCGAACTTAACGATCAATCCCAAAGCTTCGGTCGCATATCCTTTTCCGTTATGTGCTTCATCCAACGAATAGCCAACGTAACAACTCTGAATGCCACCGCGCAAGATATCACTTAATGCGATCGTTCCGATGAGTTCGTTCGTTTCATTGAGGAAGATTCCAAAACGATACATGCCATCGTTTTCCCACGCGATGGATGCTCTTTTAATATTCTCGACTTGTCGTTCCAACGTAAAGAATACATCCGTACGAGTGATGGTAAAACGATCAAAGAACGCACGATTGCGCACTTCCAGATCTAGGAGCTGATGCGCGTTGGCGACAATGAGTTTACGTATACTGACTCGCTCTGATTTCATCAAGGATTCCTACCTTTCAGCATCTATGATAATCCAATTCGAAGTTGAAAAATGCTATCTAGATAATCACATATATCGTAATTAATAGTATCATACTGGATACTGAAATGAATGCATTTTCAGAATTGAATCCACATTTCTTATGATAGAATTACGATAGATTGAAAGAGATAAAAAAACTGTGATTGCAGTCACAGTTCTCCATGAGTAGTTTGCCACTACTGGATGGTTCAAATCAAGTATAACTACTGCGGAGAGAATTTTCAAGAATTTCAATCGAGAAAGGAATGTGATTAATGAGAATGCATTACATTTATCGTTCCTCTATGAAGTTGAAGGATGGAACAACAATCTTCGCAAAAAATTACGGAAAAAAGGCATTTAAGATCTTTATCAAAGACTAATAATTAGAGTGTGTGTGGCACACACTCTTTTATTTTGACTTAAAAGATTGTATTAAATGACCAGTTCAAGAGATCTTATTCTTCATATCTTGATTTCTTTAGTATTGCATTTAGCCACTTTTCGTTGATTCTATTTGGTCTAACATCAAATGTAGTAAATTTACTAAGAATTTTGAAGTCTTCAAATTTCTGCGTAAAAATATCAAACTCATCATTAGTGAAACAACTAAAATTTCTCCCATCTTTTTCATAGTCTTCGTCTCTATCTTTATACGACACAAACAAAATTCCGTTCTGTTTTAATGCTTTTGACAATTTACTAAATACGATTTCCATATCTTCCTTTTTAACATGCAACAAGGAAGCACATGCCCAGATACCATCGAACTCATTTTCGTAATCCATTTCTTCAAACTTTAATAATCTTGTTAGAACACCGGTATACTCTGTGCTCATTTTTACCATCACTTCGGAGGCATCAAATGCGGAAACTTTGAAACCTATTTCGAGGAATGTCTTTGTGTCTCTTCCAACACCAGATCCTGCATCCAGTATATGGGCTCCAGGTTGAAGGTAGGAAGTGAACTTGTTGATCAGTTCGGACATATCCGCATTAATGGATCCCTCGTAGAATTCTTTTGCGTGTTCATTGTAGTAGTTGTAGCTCATTGGTTCCTCCTAAGGTAGTCTATGTTTTGTAATCCGTCGAGATTTTCAAAATAGTCGGTTAGGTTCTTGATCAAAGTTTCTTCGATTTCGACGTGGTCTTCTTTGATCAAATCTTCCCATAGCCGAGTGTTAAACGATATTTTCGCTAAGTCTTTACTATAGAAGACAAAACGTTTTCGTTCGAACTTCTCGAATGGATTTGTTAGGATACTACTATTTACTCTGTTCTTATCATTCAAATAATCAAAAGTGTAAATGCATCCCGGACGATCTACTTTAAGGTTCTGCGATAGTCTGTCTTTATAAAAGGATACGTATAAGGTTCTAAGTGCATCCAAATCGACTTCACCGTTTCGATCGGCTAGTTTTAATAAGGATAGCATAAAAACCATTTTGAACGAGAAGGTATATTGGTTTTCGTGGATAAATTCGATGAAGTCTTCTCGCAAAGTATCTTGATTATGGGTGCCAAGTTTGAATTTTACACGGATAGCTTCCACATTTTCCTTCGTAAAGTATTGGATCTTCCTTGATCCAAATGGAATTTCGAGGTTGCACTGTACTTTTCCGGATTGTATCCAAGCACTTAAGGAAGATGTGCCGATATAAAGTTCTCTAGCAGCCTGTTCGACGCTCAAATAATCACCATACTTGGATTCGAAAGTATCCATCTGAATTTCATCGATTTTTTGGATTTTTTCGTCGATTCCGTAAATGGATATCATTTCACCAACTTGGTATCGTCGAGTAACATCTCCAAATGGAACGTAATAAGGATTACTAAAGATGGAGTTTAATGTCCATGGGATAGCGAGTGAACCATATTGATCAACTACGTCGATGACATAAAGGAACTCTTTCCCGGGAAATTTCCTGAAACCACGGCCAAGTTGTTGAAGATAGAGAGTTTTGGATAATGTTGGTCTGGCCATAATTACAATACTCGTTTGTGGACTGTCCCATCCTTCGCTAATCATGCTGCAACTGCACAAGAAACGGACTCGTTTGTTTTTGTAGTCTTCTAAATATCCATCTGTGATTCTTGAAGAATTCAAAGCCACAGCCGAAATACCGTGTCTGTTTAAGATTGAAGCAACTTCTTCGGTATGCTTGATGTTTACACAGAAGACAACACCTTGAAGTTCTTTTGCCTTTCCATGATTAAAGTATTGAACGATGACTTGAGCAATAAGTTCGTTTCTGGAATTGACGCGAATTGTTCTTTCCAAGTCTGCATTAATGAACTGCTTCCCATTAAATCGAACTTCCTTTAAATCCACATTCGTTACGAGTCGATATGCTCTCGCCGGAACGATAATGTTCTTTGACATTGCTTCTTCGATTGTGAGTTGCACTTGATAAGTACCGAATATCTCTTCGATCTTTGCTTGGTCATTACGAAATGGAGTTGCGGTAAGTCCGATTAGGAACTTAGGCGTGAAATAGCTCAAAGCACGCTTCAACATAGGAGCTACCGCATGGTGAGCCTCATCGACGACAATATAGTCAAAGTGATTTCTATCGAGCTTATTGATGTTACTATATAGAACATGGTAAGTCCCAATGACTATTTGAGAGAATTGATCCGATCCAATTTTGAGTTTGACTCTTAGGCTTTCGGATAGACCTCTGATTCTCGAGAACCAATCATCCGAAATCGCAACCGTAGGAGAGGCGATACAAATCCTCATTGTTGGATTCTCAGTCAATAATGATCTCAGATCTTCTTCTATAATTTTTGATTTTCCTGCAGCCGTCGGGAAGACAACGAGAAATGCTTGTTTTCCCTCTGTTCGATTTTGCTGTATTTTCAGAAGCGTATCTTTCTGATGTGAATATAATTCGACAGACCTTTGACCTACTGATAGACCCTTTGAAATAAAGTTGGAACGATCTTTGAAAAAAGATTTGATCTCTTCATTCACTCGCTGAGTGTTTTGGCAATCGATTGAAGACCAACGGAAAAGTTTACCAGTGGATCGAACAAATGTGTTTTGTTTATTCAGTTGCTTCTTGTAGAGCGTATCCTTGATGATCTGAGGATGATGATATGAAACTCCGTTTTCTTCAACTCCGATAAATCCATCGGTTGTTTCAACGACGAAATCATAGAAGTACTGGTTTTGTTCAACATCTATTAAACCATATTCTTTATGCACGAATTGAAGAGCATCCAAACCGTAAACTTCTTGCCAACGAGTTTCAAACTCCGATTCGATGGCTGTATTGTCAGGAGAGCTTAAGTTTCTGTCCGCATAATTTTCCTTCTTGAATTCAAGTTGACTTGGAGATAAGAGATCGTTCAACTCGGACTCAAATGATTTTGGATTATAAAGCAGACGAAAGCATCGATCATATCGATTCATGTAATCATTCTGCATTTGGGTATAGAGTTCGTAATTAAATAGTTTGTTTGAGTCGAGGTCGCAGATATTATGGTCGACCAGGAGAACTTCGTTTATCCTGCGATAGATCGAAGTAAAGATTTCCGAATTATCCGGGTAATAGTAGAAATCATCAACTTTTGAATACCCTAATGATTCGATGAGCCGAGTGTGCATTCAATGATCCCCTGAATCAATTGTACGATTCAAACCAATCGATATACAAGATTAACTTTTTTAATGTCCTTAAAAGGAAACATGTAATTGCTTGCGTATAGTAAAGTGGGCAATAAAAAACGAGCGACCATCGCTCGTTTTGAATAAGAATATTGATGATTAACGCGAGAATCTGTATCCGTTTCCTCTACGTGTTCCAGTACCCCCGCAAGCTCCGGTTCCGGTGCCATTGCTGAAGTAACCACGCATCATGCCATATCCTGAACCACGGCCGTAAGTGCCGTTCTCAATGTTTTCCTGCATGCGTTCTTGGATTTGTTTGTACCAATCGTCGGCTTCGGCTTGGGTAAGATCGCCGCTAGTGACTTTGTCCGCTAAGATCGTTTTGATCTGCGCGAGGTGGGCTTCGGTGAATTCGTCGAGTTTGTCCGC
The DNA here is from genome assembly GCA_942492825.1 of uncultured Erysipelotrichaceae bacterium. Lineage (GTDB taxonomy): Bacteria > Bacillota_I > Bacilli_A > Erysipelotrichales > Erysipelotrichaceae > GWE2-51-13. The sequence continues at coordinate 1,685,475 of OW818635.1, forward strand.
ATCTTCAAGGATTTCGTGGATTGTCTTGCCGGTTTCGTCACGTTGATCGATCAGTTCGTCAACGGTAACACCTAAGACGTCTGCCGCAAGTTCGATGCCGCGTTTGGGTTGGAAGGCCGCGAAGGCCGTGGTGGTGATCAATGTCAGGATCAAGGCGGCTGCGATGACTCCGACGAATATTCCTGCTTTCTTTTTCATAGTTGTGCTCCTTCCCCGATCTGGGGTATGGCTAAAGTATAGAATGTGAATGTTACGAAAGTGTGCCGAGAACGTTGAGAAACAAAGAAATATCGCTTAATCTAAAATTAACCGGGGGAATGATAGGATTTATGCGTGAGGTGAAATAAATGAAGAAAATCATAGTTATCTTAGCTGCGCTGATCGTAATGAGCGGATGCGCTGCCGAAACGAAAACGCTGAAGTTCACGTTTGAATCCGGCAACGAAGGATTCGAGTATATCTTTGCGGACTATCACGATGACGGGAATGATCTGACGACCTACGATATGCATTGGGGCAAAGAGAAACCGACCATCGATAATGCCACAACCGCTCTGTATCTTCAAGGGACCAATCGCAGCGATGATTTGTTTATGGGGTACTTCAAGAAGTTGACCGGATTGAAATCGATGTCCGACTACACATTCAAAATCAAATTCATGATCGGTACGGATGCGGAAGCTGGATCGATCGGAGTGGGCGGATCTCCTGCGGAAAGCGTCTACGTGAAAGCCGGGATCGTCGATAAACTCCCGAGAATCGCATTGGATGGGCAAGGTGTGTATCGCTTGAACGTGGATATCGGAAATCAAGCGACCGGTAGCAAACAAGTTCCGGTCGTATCCAATCTCGCAAAACCCGAAGGTTCCAAGGAAGGATATGTCTACAAATCCATGGAAGTCGAAGTCAACGCCAAAACGGATGCTTCCGGTACGGTCTATCTCTTGATCGGAACGGACTCCGCTTTTGAAGGAATGACCAAATACTATCTCGATGATGTGACTGTCATCATTCGCGAAAAGTAAGACCGAGCGACGGGAAACCGTCGTTTCGCGTATAGTCAAAGTTTGTGCGAATAAAGGGATTCCGTGATACAGTGAGAGTACATTTTAGAAGGCGGGCTGATCTATGACGATATCGATCCAAAACAAAGACGCAATCACCTTATTGAAACCGGACGGCGAATTACATTTCGGTTGCGATCAGGAATTCTATCCCACCAAGTGGAAACGCATGGCCGGTTGCGGACCGACTACCGCATCCAACCTTTTTCTCTATGGTTTACCTAAGAATGAGGGATATCGCACCCAAGCCGAAGCCGTAAAGGTCATGAACGAAATCTGGGAATATGTTACACCCAGTTGGGGCGGTGTCAGGAATACACGCATGTTTACCACAGGGTTTAACCAATACTTAGCGACTCAAGAAATCAACTTTGAGTATGAAGTGGTGGATGTCCCGAAGAAAAAACACTTACGTAAACCGATCCAGGACGTACGCAACTTTATTCGAAATGCGATCGAGTCAAACGTACCGGTAGCCTTTCTGAATCTTCATAACGGCGAAGAGAAGAACTTGGATGCGTGGCATTGGGTTACCGTGGTCGGAATTGAGATCGATCCAAACAACCAAATGTACTTGGATATCTTCGATGCGGGGAAACTGATCTCAATCAACCTGGATCGATGGTACGATAAAACCATCGATGGCGGGGGATTTGTGGTCTATCACCTCAAACCGTAAATTCCTCAACACTTTCGTCACAAACGGATGATACAATAAGCACGAAAGCAGGTGGAAGTATGACACGTATGTTGATTGCGGACGACAATCCATCGATCGTCCAAATCTTGGAAAGCTATGCGAAAAAGGAAGGCTATCTCGTCACCGTCGCCAATGACGGAAGCGAAGCCTTGACCCATGCGCTCAACGACACCTTCGATATTATCTTGCTGGATGTTATGATGCCCAAGATCGATGGGTTTACGGTGGTACGGGAGATCCGCAAAGAATCCAATGTTCCCATACTTATGATCACCGCTCGCGGCGAGGATTTCGAACGCATCATGGGCTTGGAAATCGGAGCTGACGATTACATCGTCAAACCTTTTTCTCCGGGAGAAGTTATGGCTCGTGTCAAAGCGATCTTACGTCGGATGGAACATCCTTCCGCCGAAGAAAAACAACGGTTAGTCATCGAAAACCTCAAAGTCGACCTCGACGAATACATCGTCAAGATCGATGAACATAAAATCAGTTTAACCAAGAAAGAAATCGAATTGTTATGGACGCTCGCCTCCCACCCGGGACGAGCCTTTTCCCGCGAGAACTTACTCAATCTCTGTTGGGGATATAACTATTACGGAGATAGCCGGACAGTCGATTCCCATATGACGCGTCTACGCACCAAACTGGATGCGATCGCGCATCCTCTGTGGGATCTAAAGACGATCTGGGGAGTCGGTTACAAGTTCGAACTGACCCAAGGGGAAACACCATGAAATCCGGCATCACACGTCGTTTAATCACGTACTTCGTCGGTGTTATCGTCTTGTTTGCGTTGATCATCAGTATCTTGTTCGCCATGATGTACCGTAACCAAACGGTCAACTTAGTCAAAGAACAGATCCTCCAAGACACCCGCGACTTGGCGACCCTGATCGAATCGGAAGATGCGACCAACGAAGAAGTACTACGCCAATTCAAAAATATTAGCGATTACCTCAACGACGCCCAACTCTGGATCGTTACCTCGGATGGCATCATCTGGTCCCGTTCCAAAAGCGGAACGATGGGTCCGGGAATGGGCATGCATAACAATGTCAGCACCTTGACCGATCGGGTACGTGACGTCATCCTTTCGGTACTGGACGGTAACGAAAAAACCTCCGAAAGTTTCTCGGACATCTATAAAGCCCGAACCATCACGATCGGTGTCCCGGTCTACGGACCCAACGGACGTGTCATCGCGGCCGTCTTGGTCAACGCTTCGGTCACCATGATCCAAAGCACCGCCAATGCGGGGATTCGTATCTTGGTCATCAGTACCTTGATCGGCATCGCCATCGCCATCTTGGCGGGATATTTACTCTCCAAGAAATTCATCCAACCCCTCATTGCCATGGACCACACCGTCACCCAACTCGCCAACGGAAACTATCAAACGCGGATCGGTGAACACGGAAAAGACGAAATCGGCGACCTGGGACGCAACTTAAATGTCTTAGGGAAACGTTTGGAAGAAGCCGCCCGCAAAAGCGCCAATCTCGAAAAAATGCGCCAAAACTTCATCGCGGACATCACCCATGAACTTCGTACCCCGGTGACGGTATTACGCGGGTATGCGGAAGGACTCAAAGATAACATCTACCCGGAAGGATATACGTTAAACGATGTCAGCACCCAAATGATCCGGGAATGTTCAGGCATGCAACGGCTGATCGGCGATTTGCTTGAACTCAGTCGGTTGGAAGACCCGGACTTCAAATTGGTCACAAATGATCTCGAACTCCACGATGTCCTCAACGATGTATTACGTGGCAGTGCCCAACGGATGTTACTGAACCAAGTCGAACTGGAAACCGACATCGAAGAAGGTGTCTGGAAAATCAACGGCGACTATGATCGTTTACGGATGATGCTGAATGCGGTCATGGACAATGCGATCAAGTTCACACCCAGCGGTAAGAAAATCCATGTACGTGCCAAAAAAGAAGCCGGAAACATCCTGATTTCCGTCCGAGACGAAGGTCCGGGCATGAGTCAAGAACGCATCGGACAACTCTTCAAACGTTACCAACGTGTCAAAGATACGACCAACCCGCAAGGCAGCGGATTGGGCTTGGCCATCGCGGAAAACATCGCACGACGACATAACATCAAGATCGGAGTAGTAAGTAAGGAAAATGAAGGAAGTACGTTTACTTTCAAACTCAAAAATAGCTAAGTTACGTGTAGGATATTCAATCCGCTCCGATTACAGAGCGGATTTTTTATGTTGAGAATGCGAAAAAAAGTCGTTAAGACTGAGTAGCCAGAAGCTCTTAAAGGTAGTAAATGTTCAAAATAGACAAAGGGTTCATTCAAAAGTCCAAAAATACGGACATGTCTTATTGGTCACCGTTTTACTTATTGATGCACTACACTCAAAATGATAACGTTGAACTAGATAAGAGCGAATATAGAATGAGTGATACGGGAATCTATAAACGCACTTACGATCTACGATGCATGAAACACATGCAAAAGGGGGCTTAATGAGAAGATTTTTTATCATCTTGATGACAAGTTTGCTTTTACTATCGGGGTGTTCTGCGGCAGAAGAACCAAAGCAAACACAATTTTCTCAACATGAGAAAGTCGAATTCGATGGCGTTCGATACAGTGTCCAGTTTATGCGGAAATCCTCCGGAGGACAATGGAATACACCGGATGCCGGAAACGAGTATGTGATCGTCGGACTTAAGATTGAGAATATCTCGGAAGAAAACAAATCCTACAATCCGTTTGATTGGAAAATGCAAAATAGCCAAGGAGTTGAAGACAGTCAAACATTTTATACAACGGGAACGATGACCGAGCTGAGTAGCGGAGAATTGGTTCCTGGAGGATCGGTCGAGGGGATTATCGTCTTTGAACAACCAATCGATGACACCGAACTTCAGCTGAATTATTACTCGTCGATGTTCAATGATAAATATTCGTTCCAAATCGCAATCACGGATGAGAGCCAACCGCCAAAGACACTGTTCAATCAGTCGGAAACCGCGAACCTCAATAAAATCGAATATTCGATTACGAAGGTACAACGATTGTCCAAAGTCGGATACAGTAAACCGGATAACGGGAACGAATATATTTTGATCACAATGAAGATGAAAAATAACCATAATGTTAAGATCTCACACAACTCTTATGATTGGAAAATTCAGAATTCTTCAGGACAAGAGATCGATACCGCGTATCTGTTTAGTGACTCGATCAAAACGTTCGAGTATGGTGATTTACTACCGGGAGGAACGTATGAAGCGGTGTTGGCATATGAAGTGAAGAAAGGTGAATCAAGTTTAGTTCTAACGCATTATTCAAGTGATTTCTATTCGGATGAACCGACCGTACAATTTACACTAAAATAGGGGGAAACATGAAAAAATCCAAATTACTGCTTATCAACGGTATTATCTCCAGTGCTTACACCATTTACATCATTTCGTATTTCATTTCGAACATGAGTTCGAGTACCGACTCGACAGAACAAGTCGGTGCCGGAATCGCCGCGTTCTTGGTTGCACCGCATGCTTTCGTAACTCTCTTGGCCGCGATATTCTGTTGGTTGGCATATTTCCTTAATAAGTCAGGATTCGCCTTAACCGCAGCCATTCTGTTCTGCGTCGCGGCAGGATTATTTATCCCTTACGCAATGTTCTTATTACCGAGTATCATCATCGGATTTATCGCATACTCAAAAGTCAAGAAGTCAAAAGCAGCGGTTGCGGTTAATCCCTAATACTCCAAAACAAAACCTCCCAAACCAAAAAGAGACGATTGATTCGCATCAGATCGTCTCTTTTTAATTATGTTTTTATGATTCGCGAGTACCAAATAAGTATTCTTTCAGTTTTTCATCCTCCGTTAGTTCCACTTGAAGTTCTTTTGGGAACTCAACTTTGGCTTGTTGGTAAGCCCGCTGATACAAACACAATTGACTATTGATGAAAGGTTCTGCTTTTGCGACTCGCTTGTACTCCGCTTTTCCATCCATCTGTCGGGCGTTTGTGTTATCTTGCCATGCCAAGGCGAGGATGGTTTTGAGTTCTTCCTTCACGGTACTATCGCAAATCGGACAGGCTAATTCGACTCGCTTCTCGGTATTGCGTGTCATCAGGTCGGCCGAGGAAATGTACATTTTCTCTTCCCCGTGATGATGGAAATAATAGATACGCGAATGTTCGAGGAAACGACCGACGATCGATCGAATCGTGATGTTTTCGGTCAGTTGCGGTAGGTTGGGTATCTGACAACAGATCCCACGTACCAACAGATCGATCTTCACTCCGACTTGCGATGCTTCAACAAACTTATCCAAGATATCCTTATCGGTTAAAGAATTCATCTTGAAAACGATGTGTCCGTCTTTGAACTGACGATGGAGTTCGATTTCCTGTTCGATCAATTCCAAGAATTCATGTTTGATACCCATCGGCGAAGGGATCAAATGTGTATAGTCTTCGACTGACGGAATCTGTGCTAACTGTAAACGGTTGAAGAAGTTCAATGCATCTTCCCCAATTTCGGGATGTGCGGTGATGACGTTGACATCGGTATACAAACGCGAGGTCTTTTCGTTATAGTTGCCCGAGGAAATATGCGTGAAGGTCTGGGTGAAATTACCGTCTTTGCGTAGGATGACCATGATCTTGGAATGGACTTTATAGTTTTCCACGCCATAGATCACTTTACATCCGGCTTCTTCCAACTTATCCGACCAGTTGATATTGTTTTCTTCGTCGAAGCGGGCTTTGAGTTCCATCGCCACAACGACTTCTTTTCCATTCTCGGCAGCTTCGCTTAACGCGGCGATGATCTTGCTTTCACTGGCGACCCGATACAATGCGATCTTGATCGCGACGACTTTCTTGTCCGTCGAAGCTTCTTGAAGGAGCTTCAATACCGGATGCGTACTCTGGAAAGGATAGGACACGAAAATATCATGATCCAAGATCTGCTTCATCATCGGTGAGTTCGCATTCGCAAAGGGACTGGGTTGAGGGGAGAGCGCGTGATAGAAGAGAGCGTCATGGCGGGATGTCCGCAACTTTTCTTCCAACACCGGCATAAACTCATAGCTTAAAGGGGAACGTACCACAAACATTTGCGGTGCCAACAGACGCAACCGTTTCCGTAAAATACTCTTCAGTTCTTTCGGAATGTCATGCGATAATTCTGCCCGTACCGGTTTTAATTTCGAACGTTTCTTCAGTAACATCTTCATGAATTCACGATAATCGTTATCTTCGTCATAATAAGCTTCTTCCGCATCCAAGTCCGCGTTCCGTATGATCCGGACGATCGCACGTCCTTCCAAGGTCATATCACGGAAAACGCGATGGGCATACATGAGGATAAGTTCTTCCAACAAGATAAACTTAAGTGTCTTCTTGCCAGGCAAGAAGATGATCGGTTTGAGGAATTGTCGGTTGATCGAAATGATACCCAGCGATTTCTTATTTTTGACGCTGAGTTGGACGACGATATACGATTGTTTGTTTGCGAGGAAGGGGAAAGGGTGTTTTTGGTCAACGATCTGTGGGGAAAGTAAAGGTAATACTTCAAGATCAAAGTACTGCTTCATGAAGTCTTTTTCGGTCGTACTTAAGTCATCCTGTCGTAAAAAGTGTACGTTCTTGCTTGCGAGTTCCTTGGATACCTTATCGAAGACTTTATCGCGATCCTTATTATGTTTCGCGGTTTTCAGATAGATCGCATCCAGTTGATCATCGACGCTCATCCCGGTCTTGTTATCTTCTTTCTGTTTCTCCAACAGTAGTTGGTCATGGAGCGACCCGACCCGGACCATGTAAAATTCGTCAAGATTATTGGCGACGATCGACAAGAAACGCAAACGCTCAAAAAGCGGATTATCTTGGGTATCCGCTTCTTCCAGCACGCGATGGTTGAATTTTAACCAGGAAAGTTCCCGGTTGTCATAACGATCGTTCATAATGTTTATCTTCATCCAACCTTAGGACTCGTCCGTATAGGTAACCCTCACGAACGCCGTAGCGGGATACAAAGAAGTTCTTTGCCTTTAAGTTTCGACTGATCTCATCCATAATGATCGCTCCGGGCAAGGCGGTTGAAATACGATCCGGAACCGCTTGTAAGAGGAGTTTGATCCCCGCGGCTTTCTTGCCTTCGGTCATCATCGAAGTTTTGGTAATCTCCGAGGTCGGGATGATCAATTCATACATCGCTTCCTCAAGATGATTCTGCGCCTGATAGATCTTCATGATCGACCGTGCCGAACCTCCGATCCCGACTAAATTATCGACGGTCAAATTCTGTAGGAAATCGACCTGTGCCAACGCATTTTGGATTTCAGATCGCATTTTTTCATGTTCTTTGGCCGTCGGAACGATATTCTTGATATGACGCAAGTACATCGACAAGCTCCCAAAAGGAATCGAGACGTTGTTGATGGGGACGCCGTTGGCGAAATACGTAATTTCCGAGGAACCGCCCCCGATATCCACGCTGACGCCGATTTTCGGTAAGACGACACCGCGTTTGAGTCCGTTAAATCCAAGTAAAGCTTCTTGATCGCCGCTTAACAGATCGATCTTGATGTTTAAAGCTTGTTCGATTTCCTGTTTCGCTTCTTTGGTATTTTGAATATTACGCAACGAAGCTGTCGCAAACACACGCAACTCATCCACGTCAAACGCCCTCGCGATCAACATCAATTCACGTAAGGTCAATGTGATGGCTTTGATGCCTGAAGGTGTCAATACGCCGTTATCCACATAACTGACGGCTTGGGTCGAACGTTTCACGTTAAGTGTTTTCGATAAAACGTCGCTCTCGTATTTGAAGATAACAAGGCGGATGGTATTGGAGCCTAGGTCGATGATCCCGTATTTCATGTAAAGTCACCTCGTTGTTAGATTAATTGTAACACATTTCCTTAACGCAGGCGAAGTTACTCCGGAGAAACAAAACGCGCTATTGCGCGTCGTTGGGTTTAAGTGTTAAAGCAAGCGAGACCCCGGCCAAGTAACCCAAGAGATCGATCCCGACATCCAGCATTCGTCCGGCTCGGCCATCGATCGTCGTTTGAAGCAGTTCGTCAAGAAAGGGAAGTAGAATCGTTATATAATAACCCTTTTGATTGAAGAGTTTCACGTTACGATGACTTACGTAACCAAGCACCATGTACTCCGTAAAGTGGGCGAGTTTTCGAATGATCAACGAAAGCACTTCGATCGAAACCGCAATGTTCAAGCCGCCCAACGTATCCGCGATCAAGTTGACCACCAATCCGCTGGTCATCGACGAATTCTCCCCGGTTTGAAGGGAAAATGCAAGGATCGACAAGATCCAAAGTACATATGCGATGAAATAAATCGTACGTTTGAGTTTCATGTCCTTCCTCCGCGGGGGTGTTCGCACCGACAAGTCAATGGTATAATAGCATTATTGAAGGGGGAATCGCCATGAAAATCCGTGAAGTCGTATCTGACGTCGTCATGGTCGTCATCGGAAATTTCTTCCTGGCTTGCTCGGTCGGGTTTTTTATCTTACCTTATAAAGTCTTGTCCGGAGGCGTCGCCGGGATCGCGGTCGCATTGGAACCGATCACCAACATCGACGCCCAGCTCTGGATCTATATCTTAATATTAAGTCTCTTTGTCATTGGTTCAGTCTTTCTAGGTCGTAAGTTTGCTGTCCATACCGCATTAAGTTCCCTGCTTTATCCTGCCTTTCTCGCTTACATCGTCGCCTTGAAATGGAATGCGGGCGTCGATGTCGACCCGATGTTAGCCAGCCTCTACGGCGGTTTGCTTGGCGGATTGGGCGTCGGTTTGGTTTTCCGTACCGGAGCCTCGACCGGTGGTATGGATGTTCCACCGATGGTCGTCAATAAGTACACCCATTGGCCCTTATCCAAACTTGTGTTGGGATTCGATGCGCTTACCGTTTTATTGGGATTTACGGTCTACGGCTTACAAGCCGTACTGGTCGGCTTGATTTCCGTTTGGGCATGCGCTTATGCGATCGATAAAGTCTTGATGTTTGGCGGCCAAGAAGCCCGTAGCGTAATGATCATCTCCGATCATTACCGCGAAATCACCGATGCGATCCATGATTTCCTCGATCGCGGAACCACCCTCTTGGAAGCGGAAGGCGGCTTTACCGGCGATCCGCGAAAGATCGTTCTATCGGTCATCAGTAAAAACCAATACGCCGAACTGGTGAAAGTCGTCAACATGATCGACAAGAATGCGTTTATCATCGTCACCGATGCGACCGAAGTCAAAGGCAACGGTTTCAGTTTCGACTACAAAGTATAAAAGGGACAACGCATTGTCCCTTTTCTTTTCATTGGATTAGTCTTCGTCTTCATCCTCATCTTCATGATCTTCATCCTCATCTTCATGATCCTCGTTCTCATCTTCATCTTCCTCATCCTCTTCGTTTTCATCTTCATCTTCGTTTTCATCATCCTCGTCATCGTCATCCTCATTCTCTTCTGTAGGGATAATTACCACAGGGACGTCATCATTTAGTTCGATCGCAACGACTTGACCTAAGGATAGATAGATCGTAATTCGATCCCCGACTTGAAAGTCCGATAAATTCAGCGTCGAACCGTTCATATCGCCAAGTAACGGTGCAGACGATAAGGGATAACTTACCCGTTTCATGATTGTGGATGTTGTGGAAGTTGTTTTGGTTGCGGAAGTGACCGTATCGACGGTCGACTGGGTCGGAATATCGATCAACAGAATCCCATCGCTGATTCCACCAAAAACACCATGCACGATTGCCTGATACGAAACGGTCGCCAGTATCGGAGATTGTTTTTGTGTCGCGGATGTATTCGTATCATTCCCTGTTTGCGTTGCCCCTTCGATCGGCTTTGTGGAGGAACTCAACGTATCGGTATGATTTGAAGTTTCCTGATTCTTTGTTGGCGTGCTGGATACATCGTCGATTGAATCGACACTTTCCGAGAGAACCGGAATCTTCGAGTCATCAATTACACCACCATACAAAAGTCGTTCGAAATCATCGCTCGTACAACCGCTTACCAATAAAGCAACCAACCCGATCTGAATGATTTTAATCATCTTCTTCATCATGTTCGTCATCATCATCATCATCCTCGCTTTCGTTTTCTTTATCCTCGTTTTCTTCATCATCATCATGTTCATCCTCTTCCAACACTTCTTTGATTTCTTTCGCTAGCTGCTCGATCGATACGTCCGGTTGATTTAACCGGTCACGATACGTTGACACATCCACGCCTTGATTTTGTAAATAATCCAACGCTTCCAAAAGATCATCATCGTCGAAATCATCGTCATCATCGACCTCTCCCAAAGAGGTTTCAAATTCGCTACGCAATACCGGATCTTCGAAGTAGGACTGTACCGTCGCATTTTTATCCAGAGCTAAGTCGGGATTTTCCTTCTGTAGTAAATAAAGCCAAAACGGTTCGTTTTGCGCATCCGCATTCTCGAGATCTTCACGCAATGCCTCCATAAAGGCGATACTCATGCCAGAAAGCAAAGGATTTTCTTTTTGAAGATTCGATAACAGCGATTTCAAATCGACACTAAAGGTTGTGTTTTGACCATCGGTTGCGACGGTCGTCACCAAGATGAAATCTTGAGTCAACGATAACCGGTCGATATACCCTTTTTCGATGGTTTGCTTCACAAGCGCCGCGATCGCATCAGATATACTTAATCCGACCAAGGATTTCATATCCAATGAATCGGCTTGAGCGTTTTGAGACAACGCTTTGAGAACGACGAATTCATCCGTCAATTCAAATCGGACACTGGGATTGAGGTCGACGGAAACGACGCCGGCCACGGCAATGGTCGGACGTGTCAGCAACATTCCAATTAACATTACCGCAAGCAAGATCGAACTCACCGTCATCGCCAACGAAAACTTAGATAAGGGGCGAAACGCGACTTTGCGTGTAACGTTCTCGAAAACTCGGTCTTCGTCCAAAAACGCACCGCGTAATCCTTGTTTTAGTTTATCCAAGCGCTTCAACCTCCTTCCGTAATTTCAGTAACGCCCGATAATAGCGGGCTTTCACCGTATTCTCATTGAGATTCAAGATAACGGAAATCTCCGCAAATGTCATATCCAACTGTACTTTCGCGATCAAGATCCGCTGTGATTCAACATCCATCCGTTTTAATAAGCGGGTGAGATCTTCAAGCGAAGCCTTGCGGATCGCTGTAATATGGGGATCTTCACCATCGGTCAATTCGGATACCCAATCTTGTTCTTCGTCATCGATCAACGTGACAGGCGCTTTGGACTTCCACCGATAATAGCGCTTCAATTCGTTGTTTGCGATCTCGGTCAGATACGCGATCGGATTCTCGATCGGCGTACGCTTGACCATGACTTTAAAGTAAGCGGCGTATACATTCTGAAGCAAATCCTCCATATCCGCCGGTTGAACGACGCGAAACAAAAGATACTTGCTGAGTATCGGAAAAGTCCTTCGATAGACATCTTCAAACGCGTCGTGGATCTCGCTCATGGGGGTCCTCACTAGGTTCGATGCCACATCATCAAAAAAAGTTGCGTGATATCGAAAACTAATTGCACTTTAACAAAATCAAGTTCATGCTACAATGAAAGTACTCTTATACAGTTCGATCGAGAAATGAAATCAAGGGATTTCCCCGCAAGTCTTTGAAGAAAAAGATATTGTGGTATAATTGTCGCAGATAGGAAGTGACCGCATGCTGAAAATCAAAGATGTATCCAAAACCTATAATAACGGCGTCAACGCCCTCTATAATATCAACCTGCTGATTGAGCAAGGTGAGTTCGTATACATCATCGGACCGACCGGATCCGGGAAGTCGACCCTGATCAAACTCTTGGATGCGGAAGAGAAACCAACCAAAGGTACCGTCGAAGTCGGCGGTGTCAATATCGGGAAAATCAGACCCGGAAGAATCCCGTATTATCGTCGCAGTATCGGTGTGGTCTTTCAGGACTATCGCTTGCTTGAACGAAAAACCATTTTCGAAAACGTACATTTCGCTCTTGAAATCACCAATATGCCGACGTTAAAGGCGCGACAACGCGTAAGAGAAGTATTGAGTTTAGTGGATCTCGCGGACAAAGCCAACGACTTTCCGGCCAACTTATCCGGTGGCCAGCAACAACGTACGGTCATCGCCCGGGCCATCGCAAATCGACCGAAAGTCCTGATCTGCGACGAACCGACCGGCAACCTAGACCCGGCCAAATCAGCGGATATCATCCGTCTGCTTGAGAAAATCAACAAAGAAGAAGGAACGACGATCCTGATGGTCACTCATGACATCGGTATGGTCAACTCCTTCCGCAAACGCACGATTGCCCTTCAGGATGGCCATATCATGGCGGATCTCCGTGACGGAGGGTATATCGAATGAAAATCGGACGACACATAAAAGAAGGATTCATCGGTGTTCTGCGTCATAGCGCGATGTCAATCTCCGCGGCGACAGCCGTCACGATTACATTATTACTCGTATCGATGTTTCTGCTATTGACTCTTAACCTCCAACAGATTACACGCAATGTCGAGGAAAGCATCCAAATCCACGTCAAAATCAAAAACGGGACCAGTGCCGAAACGATCAGCGCGACCCAAACCGCAATCACCCAATTAGCCGGTGTCACCAAGGTGACCTTCTCCGACAAAGATGCGGAATTAGATCGCTTTATCGCCGCCTTCGGGGAAGACGGGAAAATCTTTGAAATGTATCGCGGGGAAGACAATCCGTTACGCGACGCATATTTGGTCGACGTGGCGAAAAACGCGACTTTGGATGTCTTAGCCGCCCAAATCCGCGGCTATGCTGGGATCGAGAAAGTCGATTATGGGGGAGAGAATACCATCAAATTGGTTACGTTTATGGATTCCCTTCAAAACGGCGGTTTGCTTTTGGTTTCGATTTTGAGCTTACTGGCGATCTTTCTGATTTCCAACACGATCAAAATCACGATCAACGCCCGCTCCGACGAAATCCACATCATGCGCACCTTAGGCGCAACCAACCATTTCATCCGTTTTCCGTTTCTGATCGAAGGGATTTTAATCGGACTCTTGGGTTCGTTCCTACCGATCTTGATCACTATCTTCGGTTACCATTATCTCTTTAATGCCATGGGCGGAGTCTTAGCCAGCAATCTCTTCTTGCTTCGTCCGGTATTTCCGATGGTCTACCAAGTCAGCTTCATATTGACGGGCATCGCCGTCTTGGTCGGCTTGTTGGGGAGTTTTATTTCCGTGACCCGTCACTTGAGGTGGAAACGATGAAAAGAAAATTCTTGATCGCCGTTTTGATTTCATTCATGCTTTTCGGCTTTGGAAACGTAAGCGCCGAAACCTACGACTTCGCCAATAACGAGGCCTATTATTCCGCGCTCTGTTCGTCGGCTCAAGCCTCGAAAAACCGTACGGTCTGCTTGGCTTACCAAAACTATGTCAACCAGAAAGTGTTGGATGCGCAAAAGCAACTGAACGCTTTAAAGAAAGACATGGCCAATATCGCCGCCAACATCACCAAATATACGGCGCAGTTATCCAATTATCAAGCGCAAATCACGCAGTTGGAAACCGACATTCTCGCTTTGGAGAAATCGATCGAAGCCTCCGAGGCCAGCATCATCATCTTGGAATCCGAAATCGTCCAACGTGAAGGCGTCATCGAAACGATCGATTCAAGCGTTAAGGAACGTATGGTCAACATGCAATCCTTCGCCAGTCTCAACGGTTATATCGACTTCATCATGGGGGCGGAGTCGTTCACCGATTTGATTCGCCGGGTCGAAGGGATCAACGATATCACCGATTTCGACAAGCAACAGATGGATTTACTTCAAAACGAAGTCAATTTGTTGAATGAAGATAAAGCCGAAGTGGAACGTCAGAAGGAAGCGCTCGAACAAAACAAAGCCAACATCGAAATCAATAAAGAAACAATGGAAGGACTCAAAGCCGCGGCGGCCACCATCCTTGCGGAATTCCAAAAGCAAGAAGCGGCGTTAATGGCGCTTGAGAATGAATTGGTCGCGGATTTATCGAAGACACAGGATGCCTTAAAGGCGATCTCCAAGGCACTCAACGCCATCGCACCCTCACCGGGTTGGTCCATCCCCATTCGCGCACGCTTCCGCGTCAGCGCCGGGACATGGTATTACAACGGCACATCCAGCGTCCATTTGGGCGTCGACATGGCCGCTCCGGTCGGCACCAATATCTATGCGGTCGCCAATGGGGTCGTCATCTATTCCTCTAACGCTTGCCCGACCTACGGGTATCTGGGAAGCAAATGCGGCTACCCGGGTTCCTCTTATGGTGGCAATCAAGTCTACACGATGGTCAACGTCAATGATCGCTCTTATGCCATCCGTTATATCCACCTTCAAGCCGGTTCCCCAATCAAAATCGGGACGATCGTCAAGCCGTCGGATGTCGTCGGACGCGTCGGATCTTCCGGAAATTCCTCCGGTCCGCACTTGCATATCGAAGTCATTTATCTCGGCACCAACACCGTCGCCTATTACGCACAACGCTGGAACGGCGACTTGGTCTTCGGAACAGGGTATTCGTTAAGTAGCCGTTGCGCGACCAACGGAAACAGAGCGCCGTGTCGCCTGCGTCCTGAAGATGTCTTCGGAGTTTCATACGGTAAAACCTATAACTAAAAAGGAGTCACCCATGACACAGAAAGAACTTCCGTATTTCATGAGTAATCCCGCCTGGTATGTATTGGATATCGAAACCGGGAGATACCGGTTGACCCCGGCAGCTCCTGTCGAAGCCGTAAAGAGTTACGAAGAGTATTATGAAGCGATTGAAAATCTGTATGAAGAAGAGGATCCGGAGAATGTCTAACATTCTCCTTTTTTATTTACGTTTCGAGTTGGTTTGATTACTTTCATTCATGTATTGATTCCAAATAATTCATAGTATAATAACAATTAAAGAGCATAAAATGTATATCGTAATATCAATAAATGGTTGAATAATTCATAACGTAATGTATAATAATTATGGAGGTGTACCAATGGCAATCTACGATGAAGACAAAATCATGAGCTTACTTTTTCAATATAATCCATGGTGGAAGTCTGGATCAATTCAAGATGATCTCGATAAACCTCAGAAAAGATTCGTATATCATGAGGCAATCAAAATAATAAAACAAAGCGTTCGAAGATTCATTGTGCTTTGCGGTGCTCGGCGCGTTGGCAAAACCACGGTCATGAATCAAATCATCGCTTATCTATTGCGTAGCGGAGTTTTAGCTCGGAATATCGTATATCTTTCGTTCGATAATCCGATATTGAAACTTGCGGGAATCGATGCTGTACTTGCCGCGTATGACAATTTCTTTCCGACGGATGATCGAATCTACTTTTTCTTCGATGAAATCCAATATGCTGAGAACTGGGAAATTTGGATGAAAGTAATTTATGATTCTCGTCCAAACTCCATGATCGTTGCTACAGGTTCAGCAAGTCCGGTCATCAGTCGAAAAACAACAGATAGCGGGGTAGGAAGATGGGTAACGCTTCGAGTCCCTACATTGTCATTCTACGAGTATTGCGAATTACTTCAACTGAGCGCTCGACCTGCACTTAAGAATGGAATACGACCCACTCAACTTCATCGTATGTCGAAGGGCGACTTAAGCGAACTCATGGCGAAGTTAGCCCCCTTGTCACAACATTTTTATCGATATTTATCGGTCGGCGGTTTTCCGGAACTCGCTTTGTCAAAAGATGATGCATTCGCTCAACGACTTTTACGTGAAGACATTGTTGACAAGGTAATTAAACGTGACATCCTTGCGCTATTCAACGTAAGAAATCCATTACAATTAGAAAAGCTATTTCTCTACTTATGCATCAACTCTTCTGGAATCGTCAACTTCTCAGCAATGTCAAAAGAGCTTGATGGAATGAACCGAGCGACGATCGAAAGTTATATAGAATTTCTAAAAGAATCGAACTTGATTTATATCAGCGAGCAAATCGGACTGGGTGGAAAGTCGGTGTTGAAAGGAAAACCGAAAATCTATATTGCGGACGCTGCGATCCGCAACGCTGTTTTAATGAACGAGCACACGGCAACCGATCCGATCGAACTCGGGATTATGGTTGAGACAACCATCTACAAGCATCTTGCGACTTATTATTACCAGACTGCTTCGAATGTCGGGTATTATCGAAAAAAAGATGGTAATCAAAAGGAAATCGATGTTGTCGTTGAAATACCGACCGGGAAAATATTATGTGAAGTGAAATTTCGTGAAAACTCCGCAATCGCTGAGGATGACGCAATCGTCGAAATGACAAATCATGTCGAGTCAAATGTTAAAGGGTCGATCGTGATTACGAAATCACCAAATGATTTTGGAATTGTGCAACATCATACCAGAATACCAATCATCAAAATTCCAGCCGCTTCCTTTCTTTACTTACTTGGCAGATCAGAACATGAAGGATATTACGGCCAAGTTTAAGGATGAATCGAATCTCTAATACATGACAGGTTAAACAAAAATGTACGCATGTTTAAATGCACCTAAATGGGATGTCCAACTCTTAGTACGATTTAGTACATTTTAATCATGCGTTCTTCTTTTCACCGGAATTCCTTTGACAGATTGCACTTGTTGGCCGAAGATAGATTGTGCATGGTAAAATAAACGCAAGACGAGGTAACAATATGTCAGAGAAAAAAGTACGCATACACCTTGAAAAACATCGCTGGCCCGATGAAATCCAAGAACGACGCACACGTAACCTGCGACGTGGAATCATGATCGCCGGCGTTTTAGTGACCTTCGTATTCGGATGGGTGGTCGGTTCGACCTTTGCCGGTCCGATCGCTACCGACACCGGTGTCTTCGGGAAGTTACAAGCGATTTACGAATCAATGGGCGAAGACTGGTATTTCGGTAAAGACATCGAAGATCTGAATACCCAGTTGATCGACGATGCCATCAACGGAATGGTCAACGGCGGCGGGGATATCCATACCTATTATATGAGTGCCGAAGAAGCCAAAGAGTTCACGGATTCCATGAATCTGGGATTCGTCGGGATCGGTGTCCAATATTACGATGCGGAAGGGACCTACATCATCGAACGCGTCTTCCGCGGATCTCCGGCTGAAGAAGCGGGGGTTCTGCCGGGTGACATCATCTATAAAGTTAACGGCGAACTGATGTCCGACATCGGTTCGGATGAGCTTGCGGAAAAAGTCAAAGGGGAGGCCGGAACGATCGTCAAGATCGTATTTCTCCGCGCCGGACAGGAAATCGAGAAAACGATCACCCGTGCCAGCATCAATAACACTGCCTACGGCGAGATGATCGACGCGAATAGCGGCTTGCTTGAAATCAGCACCTTCGGCGATACGACCGGACCGGAAGTCAAAGCGATTTTGGAAGATTTGAAGAAGAAGGGTGCGACGGACTTGATTCTGGATCTTCGCGATAACGGCGGCGGGTACTTGAGTACCTTGGAAACGATCGGTTCTTTCTTCATCGAAAAAGGTGGCATCCTACTTCAACAGGAATTCCGCGACGGATCGATCCAAGTTTCCAAATCCAGCGGGAATATTGTCCAGACCTGGAAGAAAATTGTCATATTAGTCAACGGAAACACCGCATCGGCGGCCGAAGTATTAACGGCCGCATTGAGCGAAAACCTAAAAGATACTGTCACTGTCGTCGGTACCTTGACCTACGGGAAAGGAACCGTACAGACGCAACGTCCCTTCAACGATCAATCGGTTCTTAAGTATACGATCGCCCAATGGTTGACCCCTTTAGGCAACATGATCAATGGGAAAGGGATTACCCCGGATGAAGTCGTTCCTTTGGAAACTATCATGGAGAACGGATTTA
Source organism: uncultured Erysipelotrichaceae bacterium (assembly GCA_942492825.1). Lineage (GTDB taxonomy): Bacteria > Bacillota_I > Bacilli_A > Erysipelotrichales > Erysipelotrichaceae > GWE2-51-13. Next base: position 1,704,152 of record OW818635.1, read on the forward strand.
GCGAATATCCGGATGAAACGAAAACCTTTGCGTTTGATTCGGTCGGCGAACCGGTCAAAGTTATTCAAGAAGCATTGCGTTTTCTTGGATACACCATCGATCGTACGGACGGTTACTTCTCGCAAGCGACGCTTAACGCATTGAAAGCGTATGAAGCGACACGTGGAACCGTAACCGGAATCTTGACGCAAGATCTATACAATCAATTGAACTCCGACGTGATCCGCGTCTGGCATCAAGAAATCACGACGCGCGACACGCAAATGGCGAAGGCGGTGGAACTAATCGATGAATGAAACCTTTCAACTTGTAAGTAAGTACGTACCGACCGGGGACCAACCGGCCGCGATCGCGGAATTGGTCGCCGGACTCAAAGCGAAAAAACGCGCCCAAGTACTTTTAGGTGCGACCGGGACGGGGAAGACCTTCACTGTCAGTAACGTCATCGCTCAAGTGAATCGTCCGACCTTGGTATTCGTCCACAATAAAACCTTGGCCGGTCAACTCTACTCCGAATTCAAAGAACTCTTCCCGAATAACCGGGTCGAGTACTTTGTCTCCAACTTCGACTATTACCAACCGGAAGCCTATATGCCGAAAACCGATACCTACATCGAGAAAACCGCGATGATCAACGAAGAGTTGGATATGTTGCGGATGGCTTCGATCAACTCGATCTTGGAACGTCGCGATGTCATCATCGTCGCTTCGGTCGCCTGTATCTACGCTTCGTCCGACCCCAATCTCTATAAAAACATGTTCTTCACCTTACGGGTGGGCGATCGTGTCGTACGTAAGGAATTATTAGGGAAACTGGTCGAACGCCAATATACCCGCAACGATTTGGATCCCAAACGCGGAACTTTCCGTGTCCATGGGGATGTTATCGAAATCCGCCTGGGGCATACCGAACAATTCAATCTGCGTATCGAACTTTTCGATGACGAGATCGAACGGATCACCGAAGTCGATCCGGTAACAGGTAAGATCCAAAACGCTTATAGCATATACAATGTTTTCCCCGCCAAAGAATATGCCCGACCGAAAGAACAGATCTACGCGGCATGCCTGAAGATCGAGGAAGAATTGAAATCACGGCTAAGCGAATTCGAAAGAACCGGACTTTTACTTGAGAAGCAACGGCTCGAACAACGGACGCTCTACGATGTGGAAGCGCTACGGGAATTCGGATTCTGTCCCGGCATCGAAAACTATTCCATGCATATCGACGGCCGAGCCCCCGGGCAACGTCCGTTCAACTTATTCGATTATTTCCCGGAAGATTATTTACTGGTGATCGACGAATCGCACGTCAGCGTTCCGCAAGTCCGCGGGATGTTTAACGGTGATCGTGCCCGCAAAGAAACCTTGGTGAAATACGGATTCCGTTTACCCAGTGCGTTGGAAAACCGTCCGATGCGATTTGAGGAATTTGAGAAAGTCATCAACCAAGTGCTTTTCATCTCCGCAACCCCGGGCAATTACGAACTTGAACTCACAAACAACCAAGTCGTCCAACAGATCATTCGGCCGACGGGTTTATTGGATCCGGTCATCGAAGTCCGTCCTTCCCATGGGCAAATCGACGATATCATGGACGAAATCCGAATGCGCCGAGATAAAAACGAACGGGTCCTCATTACGACCTTGACCGTCAAGATGGCCGAAGAATTGACCGCTTACTTGAAGAAGGCCAACTTTAAAGTCTCATACCTTCATCACGAAACCAAAACCTTGGAACGCATCGAAGTCCTGCGCGATTTACGTAAAGGGAAATACGACGTCTTGGTCGGCATCAACCTTCTTCGTGAAGGGCTCGACTTGCCCGAAGTCTCGTTGGTTACGATTTTAGACGCGGACAAAGAAGGGTTTTTACGTTCGGAACGATCGCTCATCCAGACCATCGGCCGGGCGGCACGTAATTCGAACGGAAAAGTCATCATGTATGCGGATCGTATGACGGATTCGATGACCAAGGCGATCGGGGAAACCAATCGTCGACGCGCGATCCAGGAAGAACACAACCGTGTAAACAATATCACTCCGACCACCATCGTCAAAGAGATCCAAGACGTCATCCGTGGGAAAGAAACGCAGGAGATGGCGGCGAAATTATTGAAGAAGAAGTCCAAGGTCAACAAGCCTGAACGCGAGAAACTGATCGCGAACTTGGAGACGGAAATGCACGAAGCCGCGAAGGTCCTCGACTTCGAACGTGCGGCGGAACTACGTGATGTCATCCTTGAGCTGAAAGCCGAAAGTTAACTTGAAAATAATTCAAGTTTATGGTTCAAAGGTCAAGACAAGAACTTCGACCTGATGTATAATAAAACGGCAGAGGTGATCCGATGAATCAAGACTACATTATTATCAAAGGTGCGCGGGAGAACAATCTCAAAAATATCGACCTGAAGATACCACGCAACCAACTGGTCATCATGACCGGACTCTCAGGCAGCGGGAAAACCTCGTTGGCATTCGATACCATTTACGCAGAAGGACAACGACGCTACGTCGAGTCTTTAAGCGCATACGCACGGCAGTTCTTGGGCAATCAAGATAAACCGGACGTCGACTTGATCGAAGGCTTGTCGCCGTCGATTTCGATCGATCAGAAAACCACATCAAACAATCCGCGGTCGACCGTCGGAACAGTTACGGAAATTTATGACTATTTGCGTCTTTTGTATGCGCGTGTGGGGACACCGTATTGTCCGACCCACAACGAACCTATCACCGCCCAGACCATTCGTCAAATGGTAGATCGTGTCATGGAATTGGAAGATGGAACACGCCTCAATATCATGGCGCCATCGTTACGCAGGGCGAAAGGTACCCACAAGGATCTTTTCGATAAGTTGCGCAAAGAAGGATATATCCGTGTGCGGGTCGATGGGGAAGTTCGTCTTTTGGAAGATGAGATCACGTTGGATAAAAATAAACGCCATGACATCGATATTTTGGTCGACCGGATCATCAAACAACCGGACAGTTCTTCGCGTCTCCATGATTCGCTGGAAGTTTCCTTACGCTTAGCCAATGGCTTGGCCTTGGTGGATACCGGTAAGGAAGAACTTTTGTTTTCAAGCAATTACGCGTGTCCGAAATGCGGATTCTCCGTCCCCATTCTCGAACCGCGGCTTTTCTCGTTCAATTCGCCATTAGGCGCATGCGCCACCTGTAAAGGATTAGGTGTCACACAGAAAGTCGATATCGATTATCTGATTCCGGATCGCTCGAAATCCATTTCAAAAGGTGGCATTGTCTATTATAAGAACATCGTCGATTCGGAGAACATCGAATGGCAGACCTTCCGGATTTTGTGCGACCATTACAAAATCCCGCGTGACGTTCCGATTTCCCAATTGACCCCCAAACAACTCGATATTCTTTTGAAAGGTTCGCCTGAACCGATTAAATATACGATCGAATCCCGATCGGGCAACGTCTTTTCGCGTTTCGATGTCATCGAAGGTGTCGTGACCTTGATCGAACGACGTTTCCAAGAAACCACCTCCAGTATGGCACGGGAATGGTATGCGACATTCATGGCTGAATCCCCTTGTCCGACATGCAACGGAAAACGCTTGAACGAAATTGCGATGAGCGTACGGGTCGGCGACAAAGACATCAACGCTTGGACACGTATGAGCGTCAAGCAGTCTCTTCTGTACCTGTCGTCCTTAAAGTTAGGGAAGATGCAGGAAGAGATCGCAAAACTTGTCTTAAAGGAAGTCCGTGAACGGATCACGTTCCTCAAAGATGTCGGTTTGGAATATTTAACCCTCGACCGCATCGCTGGTTCGCTCTCCGGGGGAGAAGCGCAGCGAATCCGATTGGCGACGCAAATCGGATCCCATCTTACCGGCGTGTTGTATGTCTTGGACGAACCGTCGATCGGATTGCATCAACGTGATAACCATAAGTTGATCACAACTTTAAAGAATATGCGCGATCTCGGGAATTCGTTGATCGTCGTCGAGCATGACGAAGAAACGATGATGGAGAGCGATTATATCATCGATATCGGTCCGGGAGCCGGATTGCATGGCGGGGAAGTGGTCGCTATGGGAACGCCCCAAGAACTGATCGAACATCCGACTTCGATTACCGGAATGTTTTTGGCAGGGAAGATGTCCAACCCGATCCCGACGTCACGACGTAAAGGCAACGGAAATTCCTTGACCGTCATAGGAGCTCGAGAAAACAATCTCAAGAATATCAACGTCGCGTTTCCCTTGGGCTGTTTCATTGCGGTCACGGGGGTCTCAGGCAGCGGGAAGTCCTCCTTGGTCAACGAAGTGTTAGGAAAGGGCATCACGCATTATTTAGGGAAGCCGAAAGTCAAACCGGGCTTACATGATCAAATCCTCGGGATGGAACAAGTCGATAAACTGATTGAGATCGACCAAGATCCGATCGGGCGTACGCCGCGATCCAATCCGGTGACATATACCGGTATCTTCGACGACATCCGTGAACTCTTTGCGATGACGCCTGCGGCCAAAGCGAAAGGCTATGATAAAGGACGTTTTTCCTTTAATATAAAGGGCGGACGTTGCGAGATGTGTCAAGGCGACGGGGTCAAACGGATCTCGATGCACTTCTTACCGGATGTCTATGTCCCCTGCGAAGAGTGCGGTGGACGGCGATATAACGACGAGACATTGGATGTCACCTACAAAGGGAAGAACATCTACGATGTCTTGGAGATGACGGTCGAGGAAGGATTGGAGTTCTTCTCTCCCATCCATAAAATCAAACATCGGTTACAGACGTTACATGACGTCGGGTTGGATTACGTCAAACTCGGCCAGTCGGCGACCACGCTCTCGGGCGGGGAAGCGCAACGGGTCAAACTGGCTTCTGAACTCCAACGCAAAGCGACCGGAAAAACGGTATTCATCCTTGATGAACCGACCACCGGTTTGCATAGTTACGATGTCGGGAAGTTGTTGGTGGTATTACAGCACATTGTCGACAACGGCGATACCGTCATCGTCATCGAACACAATCTCGATATCATCAAGAATGCGGACGTGGTCATCGACCTCGGACCGGAAGGCGGCGATGAAGGCGGGAGTTTGCTTCAAATCGGTACGCCGGAAGAAATCATGAAGAATGAGAAGAGTTACACCGGGCAATACCTCAAACACGTATTGCGGGAGAGGAGCGAATGATGGAATTCGAAGGCAAGGCGCTGATGCGTGATTTTAAAAAATTCTTCAATTTCGAACAGCTGACCGGCGATGAAAGTTCTCTGGATCGTTGGGTCGTCGTCCCGGATATCAATCGTCCCGGATTGGAACTGACCGGATTTATGCAATTTACCGAACCGAAACGGGTCGTCATTTTCGGAAACAAAGAAATCGCGTATATTCAGACGATGTCGGAGGAACGGCAGTGGGCAGCCTTCAATATGTTGACGGATTCATTCACACCGTCCATCCTGATTTCTCGCAATCAGGAATGTCCGCCTATTCTTCACGAAATCGCAATTCAAAAGAATTTCCCGATTTTTCGTTCACCGTTACCGACGTATCGGTTGATGGTCGACGTCATTTCATATCTCGACGAAATGTTGTCGCCGGCCGACAATATCCATGGCGTTTTGATGAACGTCTTTGGGAAAGGCGTATTGATCACCGGATCCAGCGGGATGGGAAAATCCGAAATCGCGTTGGAACTCATTCGTAAAGGCCATATCTTGGTCGCGGATGACCGGGTCGACGTGGTTCGGGTCCACAACACGATCTTCGGGCAAGCGCCTGAATTGTTGCGGGGGATGTTGGAGATTCGCGGTATGGGGATCATCGACGTTACCAGTATGTTCGGGGCGGCGACGATGTTGGACCGTACCCGCGTGGACTTCGTGGTCGAACTTGAGAAATGGGACGATACGAAAGAATACGATCGCTTGGGAATCGATGACGAAAGCAGTATCACGATTCTCGACATGCAGGTTCCGCGACTGGTTTTCCCGGTCAAAGAAGGCCGTAATATGGCGGTGTTGATCGAATCCGCCGTCATCGACTTCACCTTAAAGCAAAAAGGGATCAACAGCGCCAAGGATTTCGAACAACGCGTTTATAATTTCATAGCCAATCAAAACAAGTAGGAGGATAACAATATGCAATTCTTTCCGGATGCGTCGACGTTTCTGAATGTCGGTCCGATTTCCATCAAGTGGTACGCGGTGTTAATACTCAGCGGCGCCATGTGCGTCTATTTCATCGCCGTCCGCAATCTACGTAAAATCGGATACAAGTCCGACTTGGTCGACGATTTGTTTTTCGGAGCCCTGCTTGCGGGGATCGTCGGTGCCCGTCTATGGTATGTGGCTTTTTATGATTTATCATCCTACCTCGCCAATCCGATTTCGATATTGATGACCTGGCAAGGCGGACTTGCGATACAAGGCGGACTCGTCCTTGGGGCAGCCTACGGATATTGGTTTACCCGTAAACGCAAAGTAAACTTCATGCGCTTAGCCGACCAAGTTGTACCGGCTATACTTTTGGCGCAAGCGATCGGGCGTTGGGGTAACTTCCTGAACCAAGAAGCGTATGGGATCGCGGTCACGGAAAGTTACTTTAAATACTTCCCCGAGTTTATAAAAAACATGATGTTCATCGACGGTGCCTATCGCGTTCCGACCTTCCTCTATGAAAGCGTCTTGAATGTGATCGGCTTTGTCTTGATCACCTTTGCCTTAAAGAAAAACCTCAAGAATCGTCATCGTGGCGATTTGGTCTATGCCTATCTGATGTGGTATGGGATTACCCGTTTCTGGGTCGAAGGCATGCGTACCGACAGTCTTATGTTCTATGGGATGAGGATGGCGCAAATCACCTCATTGGCCTTTGTGATATTAGGGGTCCTCGGGATGTTGGGCGTGTATCGCCGCTTCTTCAAGAAGCGTAAACCGGTCGTGTTGTTTGATTTGGACGGAACCTTGTTGGATACGGAAAAAGCGATTTTAGCCAGCTATACCCAAGTCTTGCGTGAATTCCGGCCGGAACAAGAATTCAGTAAAGAAGAACTTTTGGAATTGTTAGGCCCGACCTTGAATGTCGGATTCGGACGTTATCTGAATCCGGATGAGATCACTCCGGCGATCGAACGATATCGTTCGTTGAATGTCGAATATCATAAGACGCATGTCTTCATGGTCGATGGAGCCAAGGAAGTGATCGATACGTTAAAATCCGAAGGTTATCGCTTAGGGATTGTGTCATCCAAGAAGAAGGAAGTCATTTTGTTAGGTTTGAATTTGTTTGACTTGCAGGATGAATTCGAAGTCATCGTCGGATATGACGAAGTACTGAAACATAAACCCGATCCCGAAGGGATCTTCACCGCATGTAGCCTGATGAAGGTTGGGCATGACGATGTCGTGTATGTCGGGGATTCCGCCGGAGACATCGAAGCTGCCAAAGCCGCGGGTGTATATTCGATCGGTTTCGTATTTAATCCCGATCGCAAGGAACAACTCGTCGCGACGCAGCCGAATGCTTTGATCGAGAAACTCGCTGACATCCCGGCGATCCTGAAGGAGGATATCTCATGGACAAGCTCTACGATATAAGTATCATCGGGGCTGGACCTGCCGGTATGACCGCGGCGATTTACGCCAAACGCGCCGGACTGGAAGTCATCGTGTTTGAGAATTCCGCTCCGGGTGGGAAGTTGGTTAAAACCTTTGAAATCGACAATTGGCCGGGCAATCCGCATATTTCCGGGGTAGACCTCGCGCTACAGATGTTCGGACATACCCAGAACCTTGAAATCGAAACCGAGTTTGTCGGTGTGAAACAAGTGATCGAAGGAAATCCGAAACAAATTCTCACGGAAGATGGTCGTACTTTTCTTACGAAAGCGATCATCGTCGCCACCGGAACCGTCGAAAACAAGATGGGCATTCCGGGTGAAGAGCCCAATATCGGACATGGCGTCAGCTTCTGCGCCGTATGTGACGGGACGTTCTATAAAGATAAAGAAGTCGTCGTCATCGGCGGCGGTAACGCAGCACTTGAAGAGTCTTTGTATCTGACCCAGTTCGCGAAGTCGGTGACGATCGTCATACGTCGCAATGTCTTCCGTGGCGATAAGGCTGCCCAGGATGCGGTGTTTGCCCATCCGAAGATCAAAATCATCAAACGCCATATCCCCATCGAAGTCTTGAGTGCCGACAAGAAAGTCGTCGGTATCAAGTTACAGAATTTGGATACGCATGAAACCTTTGATTTCGCTTGCGATGGGATCTTTCCGTACATCGGTGCGACCCCTTCCACCGGTTTCCTAAAAGACCTTGGGATCTGTCAGGAAGATGGCTACATCAAAGTCAACGATAAGATGGAAACCTGCATCAAGGGAATCTACGCGGCGGGCGATGTCATCGTCAAAACGTTGCGTCAGATCGTTACGGCGACCGGTGACGGTGCTGTGGCGGCTCAAATGGCCTTTCAATACATCAAGGAGTCCTAAAGGGCTCTTTCTTTCTTTACCTATCTTTATATGCCTTCTGACTCATGGTAAAATGCGGGTAGAGAATACTAGGGGGATTGATCATGAACAATCAACGTACATGTCGGTATTGTATGACGCCGATCGAAGCGAACGAAGTAACCGCTTCGTGCAGCCAATGTAATTCGATCTATCATAAACGGTGTTGGGATGCCAACCACGGTTGCGTGCGTTTCCAATGCCAAGCCGCCGCGATCGCGCCGACGGTCGACATCCATACCGATATCAGTTTTATCAAAGAAAACGCCGCAGTGAACTTTTGTCACTACTGCGGAGGGAAATTGTTCGAACACACGAAATTCTGTGCGTATTGCGGAAAACCGATCCTCCATAAAGAAGAAGTTCCTGAACATCAGCCGGAGAAAATAAAGAAAAAGGCCGTAATTGAAGTACCTCCGATCCTTAACCCCAAGCCTGTGACGAAACCCGTTGAAGTCGATGATACCCCGGTGTTTGGCGGTCCGATCCGAGTACGTCCGGTCGACGAAGAAATCCATCCTTTCTCCGATGTCCACAATCAACTTCCGGAAGAAAACGTCAAACCATTACCAGTAGGCGAAAAAGCGTTCATTCCGTTGAACGATGACGAAACGGTGTTTCGTTACTTCGTTAAGAATCCCTATTACTATAAAAGCCGATTCAAAGAACTTGAATCCTCGTATGCAAAATCGACATTTAACGTCGCCGCTTTCTTCCTCAACTTCGTTTGGCTCTTCTACCGCAAGATGTATCGATACGGAATCATCTTCTTCGTGATCAACCTCGTATTCAATCTTATCTCACCAAATTTCGGATTTGTGGTGACGATCGGCACTGGATTCTTTCTCGGAATGCAAGGCAACCGTTTGTATAAAGAAAAGTTTGATGATGATATGAAAGCGATCGAGTTGTCTCCGATCAAAAAAACAGCCTTGTCTTTGACCATCGGCGGCGTGAACCCGCAAGCCGCGGCCGCATCCTTCTGGGTATACTTATTTATCTTAAGTCTGTTAATGAATCTACGTGCGTCATTATAAGGGGATTCTGCTGATTATGATATTTAAGTCCATAAAAATCAGAAAAATCTGATTAAAATCGACTTAAAAGTCAAAATGTGCTAAAATGTCTTCATTGGAGGAGTCCCTATGCAAAGAAAGATCACGGCACGTTTGCTCTCTTGGAAAGAGTCTGGATTTCGAAAACCGCTTATCTTAAACGGAGCAAGGCAAGTCGGAAAGACCTATATCCTCAATGACTTCGCACGCAATCATTTCAAAAACGTGGTGATGATCAATTTTGAGTCGAACCAATTGGCTGCTTCCTATTTCGAAGGGGATCTTGATCCACAACGTATCCTTCGCTATCTCGAAGCGGACTCCGGTCAAGTTATAAATCCGAACACCACATTAATCTTTTTTGACGAAATACAGATGTGCGAGCGGGCATTAACTTCATTGAAGTATTTTAATGAGTTGGCTCCGGAGTATCCGATCGTTGCGGCGGGAAGCTTGCTTGGCGTTGCGATTCATCGTGAGAAATTTTCGTTCCCGGTTGGAAAAGTCGAAGTCGTAAACCTTTGTCCTCTTGATTTCGAAGAATTTCTTTGGGCAAGCAATGAGCAATTATTGATTGACGAAATTCGTCGTAGTTACAACGCGAAAAAGGAATTACCCGCAGCTTTACACCAAAAGGCGCTTGAACTCTATCATATCTATCTTATCGTCGGAGGAATGCCCGAGTGTGTACGTACCTATATCGAGACAAAGAAACTGGCGGAAGTGACTCCTATCCAGAACGCGATTCTCGACCATTACCTTGCGGACATGGCGAAGTATGCGACAAATACGGAGAGCGTCAAAATCAGAGCTTGTTTCCAATCGATTCCGGTCCAACTTGCCAAGAACAATAAGAAATTTCAATATAAGATCGTTAAGAAGGGTGGGACCGCAAGCATTTTCGGTGATTCGATCGAATGGTTGCGCCTATCCGGAATCATCAACAAGGTATATAAGATCCATCATGCGGAAGATCCGATCTCCGCTTTCGCGGATTTAACTTCATTTAAACTCTATCTTGGGGATACAGGTTTACTTGTCGCCAAAACGAATATTTCGCATGCGGCGGTTTTGATGAAAACGGATTCGGTCTTTATCGGCGCAATCACCGAAAATTATATTGCCCAGCAACTCTTTGAGAAAGGATACGAACTCTATTATTGGGAAAGCGAGTCGCTCGCGGAAATCGACTTCGTGATACAACACAAAACGCAGATTCTAGCGATTGAGGCAAAAAGCGGAGAACATGTGAAATCAAGGAGCCTATCTGTCTTTGGTGCTCGTTATCCGCAGTCGGTCATGATCCGTTTCTCGAGCCGTAATTTCGGTACCACAGATACGTTGCGGTCGATCCCCTTGTATTCCGTCTTCTGCCTACCTTACGCAAACGAAACAAACGATGTATTCTAAACAACGAATACTTCCCGATTTAGATAATAATCGAGACAACAATCAAAAAGAAAGCGAGGAAAGTATGAAAAAAATCGTATGCCTTTTAGCGGATGGATTTGAAGAAACCGAAGCGATCGCCACGATCGATGTCTTGCGTCGAGCAGGATTTCAGGTCGATGTCGTCTCGGTCAACTCGACCGAAGTCGTCACCAGTTCACGCAAAATCTGCGTGTTGGCGGATCGACTGTGGGGACCGGATCTTCGGGACTATGATCTACTGTTCTTGCCAGGCGGTCAACCCGGATCCAATCACCTTGCGGCTGACGCCAGAGTGGTTGGCTTGGTGAAGGATATGTACAATCAAGGAAAATTCGTATCCGCGATCTGCGCCGCACCCTTGGTGTTGGCGAAAGCCGGGATTTTAAACGGAAAGAAAGTCACATCCTATCCGGTCGAAGCAGGCAACGAAACCTTTAAGAATGCGGACTATCGCGAAGATCCGGTCGTGATCGACGGGAATCTGATTACCAGTCGCGGGGTAGGGACGGTCTTGTCCTTCGCTTATACGTTGGTCGATGTTTTAGGTGGAGATAGCGAAGTTCTTAAAAAAGCCATGCTTTATTCAGGATACTAGAAATCAAGGGCGACACGCCCTTTTTCTTTGAGAAAGTTGTGGAACACCCGGGTGCGTGGTAGAATAAACACGAGGTGAAGAACATGGACAAAAAACGGGTTCTGCTCATCACGGGACGCTCAGGCGCCGGTAAAACCAGCACCATGGGCATCCTGGAAGACATGGGCTATCACTGTATCGACCAATTTCCCGTCAAACTGTTGGAAAACTTCGCGGCGATGTTGAATGGGGAAAGTGACCCCCGATATAGTTACATCGCGCTGGCGACCACGTTGACGGATTTCAAAGAATACCAACGGGTCTTTTCGGGCATGGATCTGGATGTCCGGGTCTTGATATTGGATTGTAACGCGGACGAATTGTTGCGTCGCTATAAGTCGACCCGACGGACCCATCCGATGTTGATTTCAAATAAGGCGACGACCTTGGAAGATGCGATTTATCTGGAAGAAGAACTCTTAAAGGATCTCAAGGACACAGCGTTTTTGACGATCGATACGACGTTTCTCAAAGGGAACGAACTCAAAGCGAAGATCAACCAATATTTCGCATTGAGTTCCCAACCTTCCTTTTCGATCAGCTTCATTTCCTTTGGATATAAGAATGGCGTCCCGTTGGACGCGGATTTACTGTTTGATGTGCGGTTTTTACCGAACCCTTATTGGATCGAGACATTACGGACGTATACGGGCAATGATCCGCAAGTCTATGACTATGTCATGGGCTTCGACCAAACGAAAACCTTACTGACGAAACTTACGGATTTCCTCGATTATGCCTTCAAAGAATATGTCGCCGAAGGGAAAAACCACTTCACCGTCGGAATCGGGTGTACCGGCGGACAACATCGTTCAGTTGCCATTACCAACTGGCTTTTCGACCATTACGGAAAAGACTACCATGTCTACAAAGAGCATCGGGACTTGAGGTAACCTATGACAAATAAAAAGCGCGTCGTGGTTTTAGGTGGGGGCACTGGACAAGCGGTGATGCTGCGAGGGTTGAAACAGATCGAAGACATCGAATTGACGGCAATCGTCACGGTGGCGGACGACGGTGGAAGCACGGGGCGTTTACGCCGCAGTTTCCACATTCCGGCGATGGGCGATCTGCGCAATGTCATGATCGCGATGGCCGAAAGCGAAAGTCTACTCGGGAATCTGATGAATTATCGTTTTGATGATGCGATCGAAGGGTCCAACGAACTCTCCGGACACAATTTAGGCAATTTGATTTTAACCGCCCTGACCCAAACCAGCGGTAGTTTCATGGAAGCCATCACGCAAATCTCCAACGTCCTCAATGTCAAAGGGGACATTTTGCCTTCCACCAGTCAAATCATCACGCTCTATGCGGAAATGGAAGACGGGACGATCGTGCGTGGAGAATCCAATATCCCCAAAGTGCGCAACCGAATCAAACGCGTATTCTACGATACGCCGGTACGGGCAACCCAGAAAGCCATCGAAGCGATCCAGAATGCGGACTATATCCTTTATGGGATCGGTTCGGTCTATACCAGTATCCTTCCGAACTTAATTATCGATGAAATCGCTCATGCGATCCGCGAATCGCGTGCCATTAAGATCTACTTCTGTAACGCGATGACTCAACCTGGAGAAACCGCCGGGTACGGAATGGAAGAGCATGTCCAGGCAATCATGGCCTTTGACGATCATCCGGTCGATGTCGTCGTTTATGCGGATGATATCATCCCACCGGAAGTGTTGGATCGTTACGAAGATACCGATGCCCAACCGGTCGTGATGCGTGAAACCGAACATCCCTACATCGTCGTTTCTACCAAACTGTTGCGTTTTGACGGCGGTCTGGTGCGACATGATAGCGAAAAGATCAAATCCGTCATGGAATACCTCATGGAAAGCGAGGCGCTCGCATGTCTTTTACCACCGATGTGAAGGCGGAGATCGCCCAAGCACAACTTGAAACCGGCGCGATGCGCGCCCAGGCCGCGGCCTTGATTCAACTCTGTTCCTACCTGTCCTTCAGCAGTCAGGGAATCCAGTTGCACATCAAGACGGAAAATGCGGCGACCGCGAAGCGGATCTTTACCGTATTGAAGGAACTGTATCAAGTTCCGACCGAACTTTCGGTCATACGCAAGATGAAGTTGAAAAAGAATAACATTTATTCGTTGAATGTCGTGTCACGCGGAAAAGAAGTACTTGAGGATCTCGGTCTGCTTTCAAGTAAGGGTCTCCAAAGCGTCCCCGCAAAATCCTTGGTTGCTAAAGAAAGCGGTGCACGTGCCTATCTCTCCGGTGCCTTTCTAGCTTCGGGGAGCGTGAATTCCCCCCAGAAGTCCAACTACCATTTGGAAATCGCGACTCAAGAAGAAGAACATGCTAAGTTTGTGGAAAAATTGATGAGACGCTTTGATTTGCCGGCGAAAACGATCGTGCGTCGCAATCAGTTCGTGGTGTATTTGAAAGCATCCGATAAAATTAGCGACTTTCTGCGTTTGGTCAATGCCAACAACGCGGTACTCGATTTCGAGGAAATTCGCATTGAACGGGATTTCCATAACTCTTTGACGCGGTTGGACAATTGCGAAGTCGCGAACGAAATGAAAAGCCAACTGGCTGCACGGAGTCAATTGGATGCCATACACAAACTCAAAGAATCAGGGAAATTAGCGATTCTGGAAGACAAGTTGAAGGAAGTGGCGCACCTTCGATTGGACTTTCCGGAATACAGTCTGAACGAACTTTGCGAGGCGTATGAAGAGCGGACCGGGGCTCGTATGAGCAAGTCCGGTATGAAACATCGCTTCACGAAAATCTTAGAGATTGCGGATAAGAACGTGTGAAAGATTGTGAAAATGTAAATATACGCAAGGAACATGAAAAACTTTGGTATAATATATCGGTTATAAAACAACGAGGTGCCTTAATGAAGATACTCTGGTTTATGATGAAACTCATCGCGATCGCCCTCTTGACGGTGACGCTGGTCGCAAATCGTTTGCTTCCGATCGAAATTTTAGTGGCGATCGGCATTGTCGAGATCGCATTGTTGATTTTGGTGTGGAAACGCAAAGTGCTTCAAATCTTCGTCGTCTTGATCATGTTGGTGACGGCCTCCGGGTTGACCTATGTCGAATACGTGGCCGGGCAAATCATCAATTATGACCCGACAGTGGAAAATACGATTTCTTTCTTCGTGTTAAAGGATTCTCCGGTCACCTCGATCAAAAAAGCAATCAAGAACGAATCCAGGATCGGAGTCAGTTCGATCTTGGACGAAGAAGTCGTCGAATTCATCGAATCAGAACTAAAAGCAGAGAAGTATGAACTTGCATTGGTGGAACTTGAAGGTATCCAAGAAGGATTGGCTAAATTCTATGATGGGAAAGTCGCGATTTTCGCGGTCGACCAAGGGTATCTCTCTTCACTGCAGGCTTATGATCCGCTTTTCTTGGAAAACACAAAAGTCATCTGGAGTGTAAATAAGACCGAAGACATCATCAATCTAGCCGAAGCTAACGTTACGAAAGAACCCTTCGTCGTTTACTTGGCAGGCATCGATAATCGCGATGAATTCCAAGCCAACCGACATGATGTCAACATGATGGCGGTCGTGGATCCCAAAACCCGCAACATCACGATGGTTTCCGTCCCGCGGGATGCATATGTACAACTCGGTTGCATCACCCGTACCAAGGCGATGGATAAGCTCACGCATGCCGGTGTCTATGGCATGGAATGCGCGATCGAAACGATGCAAGAACTGTTAGGAGTTGACGTCAACTATTATGCGCAAGTCGGTTTCGACACGGTAACGGATCTGGTGGGGGCACTCGGGACGATCGAAGTGTATCTTGACGAAGGCTTCGTGGTCGGTGGATATACGTTCAAAGAGGGATTGAACATCTTGGACAAAAACTCAGCCTTACATGTCGCCCGTGCCCGCTACGCCTTTATTAAAGGAGATCAACAACGGATCAAGAATCAACAGGAAGTCTTAAAGGGTATCATCAACAAGCTTCTGAGTCCTTCCTCGCTCACTAAGATCGAAAGTATCATCAAATCGGTCGAAGGAACGGTCACAACCAACATGACCGGTGATGAAATCTTCGCACTCGTACGGATGCAGATCAAAAACATGAAAGGATGGACCTTCACGCAACGTTCGATCGAAGGAACTTCGGCGTTACGACCTTCCTATGCGTTAGGCGGGCAAGCCGCCTATGTGATCGATCTTGATGAAGAATCGTTGATCGAAGCACAAAACGCGCTTCAACAAGCACTTCATCCGGTTGTTACGGAAAATCAATAACGGAAAACGGGGGTATTTATTTTGAATCGAATCAAATCGAGTCTGTTGCTTATCTTTGATTTACTGATTGTATCAATCAGTTATTTCGTCGCGATTTGGATCCGTATGGATCTGTCCTTTCGCGTGCTTACGTTCTATCAACTCTTATTAAGTCGTCTTTGGCTGATTCTTCTCATTTATTTTGTTATCTTCAAGCTTTTCAAAATCGATAAGACCATCCGCAACATGGCTTCCGTGGATGAAGCGGTCCGCATTGCGATCGCCGGACTCTTGGGCGGTTTGATAAACTATATTGTCTTAACGATGACGAATTTCGGTCCGATTCCGCGCAGCATCTATCTGATCCAAGCAATCTTATTGGTGTTGAGTTTGGAATTCATCCACTTTTCCTACCGAATCTTCTCGATGATGCAGATCAAAGCACAGTCGATGGGCGATGATTATGCCCGGACGATCATCATCGGCGCCGGGGCGGCCGGATTGATGTTGATGAAGGAAATCACTTCCAATCAGATCTATAAAAACCGTTTGGTCGGTTTTATCGACGATGATAAAAGCAAGGTCGGCAAGTCGGTCAACGGAGTCAAAGTCCTTGGCACGACCGATGACGTAAGCGCCGTCGTCAACACCCAACAAATCGAAATGATTTATGTGGCCATGCCCAGCGTTTCGTTGGCCGAACAGAAACAGATCCTTGAGAAGTGTTACGAAACCGGATGCAAGGTTCAGGTACTTACTTCGACCAAAGATATGATTTCATCGCAAGGGATCAAACGTTCCTTGCGTGAAATCGGTATTGAAGATTTGTTGGGACGTCAATCGATCGCGTTGGACAACGCGGTCATCCAAGACTTAATTCGAAACAAAACGGTTCTGGTTACCGGTGCCGCCGGATCGATCGGCAGCGAACTCTGCCGACAAATCATCCTCCATCACCCGAAAGTACTCTTATTGGTAGATATCAACGAAAACGGACTTTACGACCTTCAGCAAGAATTCAACATGATGGTTCGCGACGGACATCTGGATGATTCGATCCAATTTATTCCACTCATCACAAGTATTCGTGACTTGGCGTCCATCGATCGTTTGTTTGCGACCTATCGTCCGGAAATCGTGTTCCATGCGGCTGCCCACAAGCATGTGCCGTTGATGGAAGACGCACCGATCGAAGCGATCAAAAACAATATCTTCGGTACGCATAACTTATTGATGACGGCCGAGAAATACGGTGTCGCGCGTTTTGTTTCGATCTCCACCGACAAAGCGGTCAACCCGACCAACGTCATGGGAGCGACCAAACGTTTCGTCGAAAAGATGATCCAATCGATGGATCCGAGTTCGAAGACGAAGTTCGTCGCGGTTCGTTTCGGGAATGTATTGGGATCCAACGGATCGATCATTCCGCTCTTTAAGAAACAAATCGCCAACGGGGGTCCGTTGACTCTCACCGATAAAAACATCATCCGTTATTTCATGACCATTCCGGAAGCCGTTTCTTTGGTCCTACAAGCCGCGACCTATGCGAAAGGCGGAGAAATCTTCGTTCTCGATATGGGTCAACCGGTCAAGATTCTCGATCTGGCGGAAAAGATGATCCGCTTAGCCGGATATGTTCCGTATCAAGACATCCAAATCAAAGAAATCGGGTTGCGTCCGGGTGAGAAACTCTACGAAGAGTTACATCTCAATAAAGAAGATGTTTCCACCACCCCCAACAACTTGATTTTCGTGACGCATCCCTTATCCTTATCCAAGGATCAGATCTCGTCCGAACTAAATCAATTGAAATCCGTTATCGACCAACCAATGGTCAGTGACGATGCGATCGTCGAAGTTCTGACGAAAGTCGTTGATAACTATCATCCCAATCGCAAAGGAGTGTCCTCGCATGTACGTGATTCTGAAACGCTGGATTGATTTTCTCGGAGCCCTTTGCGGGATTCTGTTACTTTCGCCGATCTTAGGGTTGATCGCATTGTGGATCAAATCCGATTCGAAAGGTCCGGTCTTCTTTCGTCAAAAACGGATCGGGATCCACCGCTCCACCTTTATGATCTATAAGTTCCGCACAATGCGCAGCGATACGCCCGGGGATATGCCGACCCATCTGTTACAGGATCCGGATCGTTTCATTACCCGTTCGGGAAGGTTCTTACGCAAGTCGAGCTTGGACGAGCTACCTCAACTCTTCAATATCCTTTTCGGTCAGATGGCGATCGTTGGGCCTCGTCCCGCGCTTTGGAACCAAGATGATTTGATTGCGGAACGCGAGAAGTACCATGCGAATGACGTGTTACCCGGATTAACGGGGTGGGCGCAGATCAACGGGCGCGATGAACTTCCGATCGAGGTCAAAGCGAAATTGGATGGGGAATACATCCAAAAGATGAGTATCTTATTCGATCTAAAAATCATCTTACGTACTATTTTAAGCGTCTTGCATTCCGAAGGTGTCAAAGAAGGCGCTTCGAATCAAAAGGAGGAATGACATGTTAGGCATTACTGCGGTATCCGGGCATTCCGCCTACTATTTCCTGAAGAACCTTGAGAAATCCGGGTATACCGGTGAAATCCGTGGGATCAAGCGAAGTACAAGTAGAATCGATCAACTCTCCGGACTTAAGTTAAACATAACTTATGTCGATGCGATCTACGAAGATGTTTCAAGCATGAAGAATGCATTGGTCGGCGTCGATACGCTCTTGCATATCGCGCCCAACACCCTCTCCCACCTCGTTGCCGATGCGGCGATCGCCGCGGGGGTAAAATGGATGATCAGTATCCAAACGACCGGAAAGTTCTCCAAGTTCAAGAGCGCTTCCGCGCTTTATAAGCAAGTCGATGAACAACTTTTAGCGAAAAAAGATAAGATCGATCTGACCGTCCTCTATCCGACCATGATCTATGGGTCCAAGATGGACAAAAACATTAGCCGTTTAGTCGGATACATCGATACACATCGTTTCTTTCCGATTTTCGGAAACGGACGCAACTTAATGCGGCCGGTCGCGGGAAGCGATTTAGCCATCGCTTACCAACAAGTCCTAGATCATCCCGAGATTACCAAAAACAAAGAATATGTTCTTTCCGGTGCCGAACCGATCGAATATATCGAGATGCTGAAGCTGGTAGCGAAGAACTTAAACAAAAAAACGATCTTCATCAAGATTCCCTTGGGACTCTCGATTTTACTAGCCAGGATCTACAACTACCTTTTCAAGAAAGCCTTGATTTCGGTCGAACAAGTCCAACGGATGCAGGAAGACAAAATCTACGATCACGATGCGGCGACCCGTGATTTCGGATATGCCCCGATGACCTTCGAAGAAGGCATTCGCATCCAAGTGGAAGAATACAAGAAGCGGAGCGTGTAAATGAAGATTTTGATCGTCAGCCAGTATTACTACCCCGAACGATTTAAAGTCACGGATCTGGCCGAGGAACTTTTTGCGCGCGGAAACCACGTCGATGTGCTTACCGGCTTACCCAATTATCCCGAAGGGAAAATCCCCATGGAATATCGTTTTGGGAAAAAGCGGCATGAAATCATCAATGGCGTCAATGTCATCCGTGTCCCTCTCATCGCACGGAGCGAAGGGAAGTTCCGCCTTGCGTTAAACTATGTCAGTTACGCATTCAACGCGACGATCAAATCACTTTTTCTGAAAGAAGAATATGATCTAGTCTTGGTATATCAACTCTCACCGATCTTGATGGCTCTACCCGCAATCGCGATTCAACGCAGAATGAAAATACCTTTAATCATGTATACCTTCGATTTATGGCCTGACAGCATCTCGACCTTAGGCATCAAATCCGACACACTTTTCTATAAAACGGTAAAGTCCGTCAGTAAGTGGATTTATCGTCAAGCGGATGTACAGTGGGTCAGTTCGGCATCCTTTACCGGTTACCTTGAACGATTTATTGGACTGGAAATCGACATCTTACATCTGCCTCAATACGCGGAAGAACAGTTTTTGATTCCGCCTAAACCTCCCCAACAAGAATTCATCTGCGTTTTCGCCGGAAACATCGGAAAAGCGCAAGATCTTCAAACGGTCTTGTATGCGGCGAAACAACTGGAAGAATATCCGGACATCCGGATCGAACTGGTCGGGACAGGTTCCGATTTGGAGCACCTCAAAGCATTATCGGCAGAACTCAAACTTACCAACGTAACGTTTGCGGGGGCGCATTCGTTGGAAGAAATGCCGGTATATTATAAGAAAGCGGATCTTTTCCTTGTCTCGCTGATCGATGATCCGATCATCGCGCGAACATTGCCGGGGAAAGTACAGAGTTACATGGCTGCCGGCAAGCCCATTGTCGCGGCGGTCGGCGGTGAAACCGCGCATGTGCTTCAGGAAAGCGGCGGCGGTCGCTTTGGGGAAAGCGGGGATATTTCAAAATTAAGCGAAAACATCCTCTACTATTACCAACACCGCGACCAAGTTGTCATCGACGGGACAAACGGTAGAAACTACTACTTAGCGCATTTCAACCGCGATAAGTTCTACGACACTCTCATCGAGCAACTGAACCAAACGATCCAAGGAGGAAAGAAACATGTTTGAAGGTAAAACGTTATTAATCACAGGCGGGACCGGGTCCTTCGGGAACGCGGTCATGAAACGCTTCATGCATACGGACGTCAAGGAGATCCGCATCTTTTCGCGCGACGAAAAGAAACAGGATGATATGCGTAAGCGGTATAACGACGATCGCTTGAAGTTCTATATCGGGGATGTCAGAGACCTGCCAAGCATCAAGAATGCTATGCATGGGGTGGATTATCTGTTCCATGCGGCAGCCTTAAAGCAAGTGCCTTCTTGCGAGTTCTTCCCGATGGAAGCTGTGAAAACCAATGTCTTGGGAACGGATAACGTGTTGACCGCCGCGATCGAAGCGGGTGTTAAAAAAGTGGTCTGCTTATCCACCGACAAAGCGGCATATCCGATCAATGCGATGGGAATTTCCAAAGCAATGATGGAAAAAGTCTTCGTCGCTAAAGCCAAGACTTGTTCTACGACCGTTATCTGTGGGACCCGTTACGGAAACGTCATGGCTTCACGCGGTTCGGTTATTCCGCTGTTCATCGAACAACTCAAAGCCAACAAGCCATTGACCGTCACCGATCCGAACATGACACGTTTTTTGATGAGTTTGGACGAAGCCGTCGAATTGGTTCTGTTTGCCTATCAAAACGCCGATGCGGGCGATATCATGGTTCAAAAATCCCCGGCATCGACCGTCGGCGACTTAGCGCAAGCGGTCAAAGAATTATTTAATAGCGATGTGGAAATCAAAGTCATCGGTACCCGTCATGGGGAAAAGTTATACGAAACCTTGCTTACCAAAGAAGAATACTTAGTTGCGCAGGATATGGGCGGTTTCTACCGTGTCCCGGCCGATAAACGCGATCTCAATTACGATAAATACTTCGTGGACGGGGATGTCCAACTTTCCCAAGATCACGAATACAACTCACACAATACACGCCGTTTAAACGTGGAAGAAATCAAAGCCAAGTTATTGGAACTGGAAGAAGTACAGGAAGCCTTGGCGGAATGGGATAAACGATGAAGATTCTAATTACCGGTGCCGATGGGTTTGTGGGTCGCAATTTAGTCGCGACGCTTCGTCATACCCAGCAACATGAACTGCTCTTGGTGGATCTCAATACGCCGCCCGATGTCTTGGCAAGTTACACGCAAACCTGTGACTTCGTCTATCATCTGGCCGGAGTTAACCGTCCGGAGAATCCGGAAGACTTCATGAAGGGAAACTTCGGTTTTACCAGCGTCTTACTAGATCTATTGGTCAGCTTTGAGAATCGTTCGCCGATCTTGATTTCATCCTCGATCCAAGCGGCACTCGATAATCCGTATGGACAAAGTAAAAAGGCCGGCGAGGATCTGATCTTTGAATACGGAAAGAAATATGATATTCCGGTTTTTGTGTATCGGCTCCATAACTTGTTCGGGAAATGGTCCCGTCCGAATTACAACTCGGTTGTCGCGACCTTCGCTTACAATATTTCCCATGACTTACCGATTACAGTCAACAATCCCGATACGATACTGGAATTGTGTCATATCGATGATGTGATTAATTCATTTCTAGAAGCGTTGGAAAACAAAGATACCAAACAAGAAACGTATTGCTTTGTTTCCCCTACGACCCAAATCACACTGGGCGAACTTGCCAAGAAACTCACCGCGTTTCGGAAAACACGAGAGAACTTGTTTCTACCTTCGTTGGAGTCAAGATTTGATCGCCAACTCTACGGAACCTATCTATCCTATTTGGAACCCAATGATTTCGGGTATGACCTCAAAAAGAACAGCGATCCAAGAGGTTGGTTGGCCGAGTTCATCAAAGCGCCTGACTTCGGACAAGTCTTCGTCAGTAAGACCTTCCCGGGAATTACGCGGGGAAATCATTGGCATCACACCAAAGCCGAAAAGTTCTTGGTCATTCAAGGGACCGGTGTTATCCGTTTCCGCAACATCTTCTCACATGAGGTGATCGAATATCCAGTAGATGGCGAACAACCCAAAGTGTTGGACATCCCGACCGGCTACACCCACAACATCACCAATACCGGCGATGATATCCTGATTACCTTGTTCTGGTCGACCGAGATCTTCGATCCGACCCATCCCGATACCCACTTCATGGAGGTTTAACATGTCCCAACAACTCAAAGTCATGACGATCGTCGGCACCCGGCCGGAGATCATCCGCCTGGCCTGCGTCATCCAGAAACTGGAAGCCGCCGCCTCGATCCACCATGTCTTGGTGCATACCGGCCAGAACTACGACTACGAACTCAACGAAGTCTTCTTCAACGATTTCGGATTGCGTAAACCGGATCATTTCCTCAATGCGGCGCAAGGCAACGCGGTGGAAACGATCGGACATATCCTCATCAACATCGATAAGGTATTGCATGAGGAAAAACCGGACGCCATTCTGGTGTTGGGCGATACCAACAGTTGCTTATGTGCTATCGCGGCGAAACGTCGTCATATTCCGATCTTCCACATGGAAGCCGGTAACCGTTGTTTCGACCAACGTGTCCCGGAAGAAACCAATCGGAAAATCGTGGATCACATTTCTGACATCAACCTGACCTATAGCGACATTGCGCGCGAATATCTGCTGCGTGAAGGCTTACCGGCGGATCGGATCATCAAGACGGGATCGCCGATGTATGAAGTGTTAATGTCGAAGATGGATGAAATCAAAGCGTCGGACATCGTACGTCGCTTAAACTTGACCGAACAAAACTACTTCTTGGTTTCGGCACATCGCGAAGAAAACATCAGTAGTGAAGAGAACTTTACGGACTTGGTAGACACGCTCAATACGATCGCGAAGATCTATGGGTTACCGATCTTGGTTTCGACTCATCCGCGGACTCGCAAGATGATCGAAGCGAAACAGATCGTCTTTGATCCTTTGATTCAACTTTCCAAACCTTTAGGTTTCATCGATTATGTTCGCCTACAAATGGGTGCCAAATGCGTGTTAAGCGATTCGGGGACCATCAGCGAAGAAACCAGCATTCTAAAACTACGTTCTCTCAACATCCGTCAAGCGCATGAACGTCCGGAAGCGATGGAAGAGGGGACGGTCATGATGGTGGGATTGAAGCAAGAACGGATCCTGCAAGGCTTGCGCCTTTTGGATCAACAAGATCCGACTTCATTCCGCGACGTGGCGGACTATTCGATGCCCAATGTATCCGATAAAGTCGTACGAATCATTCTATCCTATACCGATTATATCAACCGGACGGTGTGGCAAAAATAATGCGTGTCATGCAAATCAACGTGCTGTGCGGAACCGGCAGCACGGGCCGCATCGCGACCGACATCCATGTTGAACTGAAAAACAACGATCATGTTTCCATGATCGCTTTTGGACGTGGCGAGGCCAAGAATTGCGATAACGCCTATCGGATCAGTCAACCGATCGACCATTACGTGGATGTGTTGAAGACCCGTCTTTTCGATAAGCATTCCACCTCCGCCAAACAAGCCACACGTGCCTTATGCGCAACCTTGGATACCTTTGAGCCCGATATCGTCCACCTGCATAATATCCACGGGTATTATCTCAATGTGGAGTTGTTGATGAAGCAATTGAAATCACGCCGGATTCCGGTGATTTGGACCTTGCATGACTGTTGGTCCTTTACCGGTCATTGCGCATACTTCGATTCGCCCAAGTGCGATCGTTGGCACACCGGTTGCGGAAGTTGCCCGAGGTTGCATGACTATCCCGAGAGTTGGCTGGTGGATCGTTCCGCGAAAAACCTGAGCGAAAAGAAGTCTTGGTTTTCGAACTTTCCGAATCTAACCTTAGTCACGCCTTCGCGTTGGCTGAAAGATCTCGCATCGCAATCCTATCTTTCCCAATATCCGATCCAAGTCATACCGAACGGAATCGACTTAAACAATTTCAAACACACCGATTCGGATCTACGAACCAAACATAACTTAATTGATAAAAAAGTCTATCTTTCCGTAGCGATGGTCTGGGATCGTCGTAAAGGCTTGTATGACATCGTTCGTTTCGCGGAAACTTTGACCACAGACGAAGCTCTGATCGTTATCGGACTGACGCCCAAACAGATCGAACAATTACCGAACACGATGATCAAAATCGCACGGACGTCTTCGGTCAAAGAGTTAACCGAGTACTACTCATTGGCCGATGTGACGGTCGTACCCAGTTATGAAGACAACTATCCGACCGTGGTCCTTGAGTCATTAGCCTGCGGCACACCGGTCGTCGCGTATGCGACGGGTGGAATCCCAGAGATGGAACAATCTCCCTACCTGACCACCGTCGAGAAGGGAGATCTCGACGCCCTAGGCGCTTGTTTGCGCACCCGGACAAAGATCCAATCATGGAGCGTGGACGTATCGCGTTTCGATAAAACGCAGAGTGCGAAAGCCATGGTTGACTTATATCAGAGCGTTCTTGTGAAGAAAGGGGATTGACCATGTATTACTTGTTATTTTTCGTGCCGATCCTGTTGCATCCCCTTCATCTCTCGAAGCGGATCAAAGGAGTTTTCAGCTCTTTGGCGATGTTGGTGGTGGCGATGTTTCGTTTCGGTGCCGGGGCGGATTATTTCTCGTATTCCTATCTATACTACTTGATTCCCGAAACTTCGTTGGCAAAGGCGATTTCGGCGCTGCCGGATCAGGAGATCGGAATCAAACTTTTGATGTTTCCGTTTCGCTATTTTAACTTGCCCTATGAAGTCTTCGTGGCGTTTATGGCGATCCTCATCACGGTGTTGGTTTACCTGTGGATTGAGAAGAATGCGACCTCGTCAACGTTGTCTTATTTGGTTTATTACTCCTTTTTCTTTCTGGTATGGAATCTAAGTTCATTACGCCAAGGTTTGGCGTTGACACTCGGTGTTTATCTTTTAATGAATGTGAAATATACCTGGCGGTTTACCTCGAAACTGTTGATCGTGGCGGGATTGTACTTTATCCATAAGACGTCGTTGGTTTTCTTGGTTCTTCTAGCGAGCGAACTGATGCATTGGGATCGTAAGAAACTGATGCTTCTTGTAGCCGCGTCGTTGATCGCATCGCTTTTGCCTGTCGGGGAACTTGCGGTGTGGTTGGCGAAAGTCCCGGTGTTCTCGCGGTTATCCTATTATTTAGGCAACGCGGATTCGTATGGGTTCTGGGATTTTAAATCTTTACCGCGATTGTTTTTGATTGCGCTTGTGCTCTACCACTACAATACGTTGGTCAAACAACAGCGGATTCCCAAACGTTTCATCGACGCGTATGTTGTGGGGATATCGATCTTTTTCTTCCTGCGCTTTGATGATTTGATCGCGGCACGATTATCCATCTACGGATTCTTTCTGGCGGTCCTGGTGTTGCCGGCGATCGTGGATTTGTATGACAAGACAAAGCTGATGAAGGGGATTGCGTTTAGCGGGCTTGCGGTTATGTGCGCCTTGTATCTGGAAAAAGAATTGCTTGCGATGGCAGGTCAGGCCGGAATCGCGAAGTATGGATACTATGTGCCGTATTTTACGGTATTTCAACAAGAGACCGCGACTTTCAACAATACCTATTTCTACGCGAACAATTACCAAGACTTCTTGGATAAGGCGACCTGTCGGTTGGAAATCATCCATTTCGAAAATACCTACGTTCCGCAAAATTCCGAGATTAAGAACCAATCGAAATACATCGCGGCGAAATTTCCAAGTGGGGATTACGGTTTGATCGACGTTGAGGGGAATGTGGTGTTAAGCGGTCGTTTCAAACCGATCGAGTATTATGGCGGGATCATTCGCGAGAGTGCGGATGCGTATTACGATGTGACGGGAAAACCCTTGGATACCCGGAAAGCGGCGATGATCTTCTTCACCGCCAAGGCGCAGACCAACAAATACATTTCCGACAAGTATACCTGGTTTGAGATCGGACGTGACGTGTTGGATCATGAGTTGATCACCACCTTGGAAGAGGAAGGTCAGTTTAAGTTCCTCAACATCGTCAATCAGGTCGAACCCTTGGGATTTAATTTGTTGGAGTACTTGTCCTACCGCCACAAACGGGTTTTCCGCCTCTATGACAAGGACATGAATTTGATGTCGGAAGATTATTTCCTCGACGCCAAAACCATTCTGGTCAATCGGATCGTCAAAGCCACCAACGTGTGCGGAACCAAATTCTATAACGAAAACGGGAAACTCATATGGATGCAAATGAACTGATGAATACAGGAATCGATTGCGCCGTTTGTAGTTCGCCGTTGCAACTGATGAACATGATCAACTTGGCGACCGGGACGCTTGACGGATCGAAGATCGACCTCTACATCTTGGACCATGCCCCGCAAAACGAAACTTATTTCGAAGCCTTGAAAACGAGCGGGATTTTCCGTAATGTGTACTTTCTTCATTCAAAGTCGATGACGGGAGGAATCAGTCCCTATCCTTGGTTACGTTATCTGAAAGCTTCTTCGTACTTTCTATTTCCGGGGAAATTATTAGACCAGGTAGATAAAAGGGAGAAATACGATCGTTTCTTCATTTCATCTCCCGATGTACCTTCGCAGTTGCTTTATTATGCGTTTAAGAAATCGAATCCTTCAATCAAGCTATTTATGTTTGAGGAAGGGACCTTCGCCTATAACTTCTTCGAACATCGCTTCGGGAAAGTGAAACGGACGTTTCTGAAACTGCTCTATCATACCGACCTTTACGAAGACTATCGAGGCGCGTATGTATACCATAAGGCATTGTTGAATAACGTTAAGAAGTTACCGGTATTTACGATAATGCCGATGTCGAAGGAAAACAAAACGTTGGTTTCATTCTTCAACCGTTTGTCCGGTTATGACGTATCGATGCATCCGCATGTCGAGAATGAAGTCATCTTCATGGATCAGCCCTTCATGTTTGACGCGATCAACCAGCAGCAATATTCTCTCTATACGCGCATCGAAGAGAAATTAGGCGCGAAACTCAACGTAAAGTTACATCCTAGGACGCAAAAGCATCCGTATCAAAAAGTGTTGGAATTTCAGGCATCGTCCGAAATCATGGAGCTCAACGAAAGCTTCCATGACAAGGTCTTGGTATCGGTATTCTCGACCGCATGTCTGAGTCCGAAGATGATGTTTGACGAAGAACCGATCGTGATCCTGTTGTATCGTTTGGTTGATCTTACCTTGATGACCAACATCAATGCGAACACATTCGAGATCGCCAACCAGATTCAAGCGATGTATCGGAATCCAAGCCGATTCAAGATTCCCGAAACTTTGGAAGAACTGGATGCGATCTTGACATCGCTTCTGTGATTCCCCGACCGAGAAATCGGTGTATAATGTTAAAAACGAAACGAGGTACGTTATGAAGGTCTTAGTTACCGGCGCCGACGGATTTATCGGCAGTCACTTGGTTGAAGAATTAGTGAAGGAAGGACATCAAGTCCGCGCCTTCGTTTACTATAACTCTTTTGGGAATTGGGGTTGGTTGGATACCTTCAACAAGGAATTGTTAGGGAAAATCGAAGTGTTCTCGGGGGATATCCGTGATCCCAACGGAGTGCGTGAAGCGATGAAAGACATCGATGTCGTCTATCATTTGGCGGCTTTGATTGCGATTCCATTCAGCTACCATTCGCCGGATTCCTATGTCGACACCAATATCAAGGGAACGCTTAATGTTTTACAGGCAGCCCGCGATTTGAAGACGAAACGGATCTTGGTGACGTCGACCTCCGAAGTGTACGGGACGGCGCAGTACGTTCCGATCGACGAGAAGCATCCGTATCAAGGCCAGTCACCCTATTCCGCCACCAAGATCGGAGCGGATCGCTTGGCCGAATCCTTCTACCGTAGTTTCAACTTACCGGTGACGATCGTACGTCCGTTCAATACCTACGGTCCGCGTCAATCGGCACGTGCCGTCATCCCGACGATCATCACGCAGTTGTTGGCGGGGAAAGAAGAGATCCGGTTAGGATCATTAACGCCGACGCGCGACTTCAACTACGTCAAAGACACCGTGCGCGGATTCATCGCCATCGCAAATTCGGACAAGACGATCGGGGAAGAGATCAACATCGCGACCCAACAGGAAATTTCCATCGGGGAATTGGCAGAAGAATTGATCCGCCAAATCAACCCGAAGGCGAAAATCATCTGTGAGGAACAACGCTTACGTCCCGAAAAGAGCGAAGTCGAACGCTTGCTTGGCAGTAACGCGAAAATCAAAGCGTTGACCGATTGGCAACCGCAATTCACCTTCGCGCAAGGGTTGGCCGAGACGATCGCATTCTTACGGGCCAATGCGGACAAATACAAAGCCGATATCTATAACGTGTAAAGGAGTCATACCATGACGAAATTCATTCCGCTTTCCGTGCCGAATCTTAAAGGCAACGAACTGGCTTACGTAACCGAGGCTGTCAAGACCGAATGGGTCTCCACCGGGGGACCGTATGTCAACGATTTCGAGAAGAATATCGCATCTTATGTCGGGTCGAGCGGAGCTGTGAGTTGTCAGAACGGAACTGCCGGTCTACATATCGCGCTTCTACTGATGGGTGTCGGACTGAATGACGAAGTGCTCGTTCCGACCTTGACCTTCATCGCCGCAGTCAATCCGGTCAAATATGTCGGTGCGCACCCGATCTTTATAGATTGTGATGACGGGTTAACGATGGATCCGAAGAAACTGCGTGCTTTCTGCGTTGAAGAGTGTGATTACGTCGATGGTAAACTGATCAATCGTACCTCCAAAAACCACATCAAAGCTTTGATTGTCGTCCATGTGTTCGGGAACTTAGCGCAAATGGATGAAATCTTGGAAATCTGCCACAAATATAACTTGAAGTGCATCGAAGATGCGACCGAGGCTTTGGGTACGTATGTATTATCCGGAAAAGCCCAAGGTAAACATGCGGGACTTTTCGGGGATATCGGTGTTTACTCGTTCAACGGAAACAAAATCATGACCACCGGCGGCGGCGGGATGATCGTATCAAAAGATCCGGAACTTTTAAAGAAAGCCAAACACCTGACCACCCAAGCCAAAGCCGACGAACTGAACTTTATCCATGACGAAGTCGGATATAATTATCGGATGACGAACATGCAAGCGGCCTTGGGGATCGCACAGTTGGAGACGATGGAAGCGTTTATCGAAACCAAAATACGGAACTATGACTTCTATAAGCAAGCCATTGAAAAGATCGATGGATTACGCGTCCTCAACTTCCGCGATGACCTACGTTGTAACCATTGGTTCTATTCGGTGTATGTTGAAGAAAACTTCCCGTTGACGCGCGATGAACTGATTCAATTTTTGGCGCAACACAAGATCCAAACCCGGCCGATCTGGGGATTGATCCACCAACAAATTCCTTACCTTCACGATCAAGCCTACAAGATCGAAAAGGCACAGAATTATTGGGAACATATCGTCAATATCCCGTGCAGCACCAATCTGACCCTTGAAGATGCGCAAACTGTCGTGGATGCGATCATCGAAGCAAGTCATGTGACAAGGACAAACCGATGAATCTGGAAACCTTATGTATCCGTGAAGACGTTCGCTTAATCGATGCGATGGAAGCCTTGGACAAAGGCGGACGACGCATCCTGTTTATCGTGGAAGACGAACGTTTGTTGGCGGTATTGACGGATGGGGATGTACGTCGTTTCATCCTGAAGAGCGGCGATCTCAACGCTCCGGTCAAAGACGTGGCGAACTATTCGCCGAAATTCTTGATCGAAGAACAGATTCCGCAAGCGAAACAGTTCTTGAAGCAACATTCCATCGAAGCCTTACCCGTCTTGGATGACCAAGGTCGGATTCTTTCGGTGGTCTTTTGGGATGATCAGAAAATCAGTCGCCATGCGAACTTAACGGTTCCGGTCGTGATTATGGCGGGGGGGTTAGGGACCCGTCTTTACCCCTATACGAAAATTCTTCCCAAACCTTTGATTCCGATCGGCGATCTACCGATCGCGCAGCACATTATCGATCGTTTTTGCGACTTCGGGATCCGACGTTTCTTTATGATCGTCAATCATAAGAAAAATATGATCAAAGCGTACTTCAACGAAATCGAAAAAGAGTATACGATTCAATTCGTGGATGAAGAGATCCCCTTAGGGACCGGTGGCGGGTTGAGTTTATTGAAGGGGGAAATCAACGAAACTTTCATCCTATCCAACTGTGATATCTTGATCGAAGCGGACTATGCGCAGATCGTGAAGTTCCACCAAGACTCCGGAAACAAAATCACGATGATCGCTTCGACCAAACGCGTAAAGATTCCGTATGGGGTCGTTGAAGTCGATTCCCTGGGGCAAATCGCATCGATGCAGGAGAAACCCGAGTTGTCGTTTTTGACCAACACGGGCATTTATATCGTCGAACCGGATGTCATCGATTCGATGAATGTGGGAGAAAACATCGGTTTTCCCGATGTGATGACAAGAATACAAAAAGCCGGCGCGAAGGTCGGTATCTATCCGATCAGTGAAAGCGCATGGATGGATATGGGCGAACTGGACCAAATGGAAGCCATGCGGGAAAGGTTGAACGCCCATGAGTAAGAAACTGGTGTTGGTCGGAGCCGGAGGGCATGCGATCTCGGTCTTGGATTGCGTCGATCGAACGATCTATACCGACATCGTCATTACGGACCGACCCGAAAGTATCGGTAAGAAAGTATTGGATCTGGTTGTTACGCATACCGATGACCAATTGCCCGAACTTTTCAACCAAGGCTATACCGACGCGTTTGTGAGTGTCGGCAGTATTTTGGATACCGATTTACGTCGTGAGTTAACCGAGAAGTTACGCAAGATCGGATTCGCTTTGCCCAACATCATCGCAAGTAGCGCGGTGGTTTCGCCCTTTGCATCGTTATCGGAAGGCATCTTCATCGCCAAAGGCGTCATCGTCAACGCCGAAGCGATCGTACACGAAGGTGTCATCCTTAACAGCGGATGCATCGTCGAACACCAAAGCGAAGTCGGTGCGTTTTGTCACGTATCGGTCGGCGCGGTCTTGTGTGGGGAAGTACGCTTAGGCAACGGCGTTCATGTCGGAGCCAACAGCGTCATCAAGCAACAAATCTCCGTCGGCAGCCATACGGTGATCGGAATGGGGTCGGTCGTGACCCATGACCTATCTGCCAACGTGATCGCTTACGGGAATCCATGTAAGGAGGTGCGTTCGCTATGAGCGTCTATATCATCGCGGAAGCCGGTGTCAATCATAACGGATCGCTAGAGATAGCGAAACAACTGGTCGATCAAGCCGTTTTGGCGGGAGTCGACTGCGTTAAGTTTCAGACTTTCAACGCCTCGCGGATCGTTTCGAAAAGCGCCGTGATGGCGGATTACCAGAAACAGAATACCGGGAAAGACGAAAGTCAGTTTGCGATGTTGAAGAAGTTGGAACTCAGCGAACAAGACTTCATCGAACTTCGTGATTACTGTGTAAACAAGAACATCGCTTTCTTATCGACTGCTTTTGATTTGGAAAGCGTCGCTTTTTTAGCATCCCTTCCTTTAAGCAACTGGAAAGTTCCTTCGGGGGAACTCACCAATTTGCCCTACCTGATCAAAATCGCGCAAACCGGATGTCCCGTAATCGTTTCGACCGGAATGGCCGAGATGCATGAGATCGAAGAAGCCATAAAAGCGCTACGCAATAATGGCGCCGGAGAGATCACTTTATTACATTGTACGACGGAATATCCGGCGCCCTTTGACGAAGTGAATCTGAACGCGATGTTGACCTTGGCGGAAACCTTTAAGGTCAAGGTCGGTTACTCCGACCATACCCAAGGCATCGAAGTCCCGATCGCAGCCGTCGCGTTGGGCGCGTGTGTCATCGAGAAACACTTTACCTTGGATAAGACCATGGAAGGACCGGATCACAAGGCAAGCTTGGAACCCAATGAACTCAAAGCGATGGTCGATGCGATCCGTCATATCGAAGTCGCAATGGGGAATGGCATCAAACTGCCGACCCCATCCGAAATTAAAAACAAGGCGGTCGCTCGCAAAAGCATTATCGCCAAAACAACGATCAAAAAAGGCGAACTTTTTACCGAAGATAACTTAACCGTCAAACGTCCCGGAACAGGAATCTCCCCGATGCGCTGGTTTGAAGTCTTAGGTCAAAAAGCGAGTCGGGATTTTTCGGAAGACGAGAGTATCGAGCTATGAAAAAGATCTGTATCGTCACCGCGACCCGTGCGGAATACGGATTATTGAAACCCTTGATCGTTAAGTTAAACAACGAAACGTCCGTTTCGCTAACGTTGGCGGTAACCGGGACGCATCTGAGCGAAGCGTTCGGGTCGACGTATAAGGAAATCGAGAACGATGGGTTTGACATCGACGCACGCATCCCGATCTTGAGCGAAGATGATTCACCGCGCGGGATCAGCGCGTCAATGGCCTTGGCTCTCAACGGATTTGCGGAGTACTTCGCCATCCGTAAACCCGATTGGGTGCTATTGTTAGGGGATCGTTAC
Source organism: uncultured Erysipelotrichaceae bacterium (assembly GCA_942492825.1). Lineage (GTDB taxonomy): Bacteria > Bacillota_I > Bacilli_A > Erysipelotrichales > Erysipelotrichaceae > GWE2-51-13. Next base: position 1,737,109 of record OW818635.1, read on the forward strand.
GAGACCGTCGCGATCGCATTGGCGGCCACCAACCAACGTATTCCGATCATCCACCTCTATGGCGGAGAGACCACGGAAGGGGCGCTGGACGAGAGTTTCCGCCATGCCTTGACCAAGTTGAGTTACCTGCATTTCACCAGCACGGAAGAATACAGGCGGCGTGTGATTCAATTGGGCGAAGATCCAAGTCGCGTATTTTGTGTCGGAGCCTTAGGGATCGAAAATATCCTAAACGAGAAATTGCTTGAAAAAGAAGAAACGTACGAGTTACTCCAAATCCCAAAAGATATCCCGTATGGCATGGTGACATTTCATCCGGCGACCTTGGATTTTACAAGTGCCTTGACGCAGATCGATCAGTTACTAACCGTACTTGAGAATCATCTCGAACTTCACTTCATCATCACCAAAGCCAACGCGGATGCGGAAGGACGGGCGATCAATCAACGCTTGGATGCTTTTGCCTTGACTCATCCCAACGTCAAAGTCTTTGCGTCTTTGGGTGTGACCCGTTACTTAAGCGGACAGAAACATGCGTCGTTTGTGTTGGGGAATTCCTCCAGCGGACTGATCGAAGCGCCGAGTTTCAAGATTCCTGTCATCAATGTCGGGGATCGGCAAAAAGGCCGTTTACGGGCGAGTTGCGTGATCGATTGCGAAGTCACAACAACGTCCATCGAACAAGCGCTGGCGCTTGCGCGAAGCGAGGATTTCAAAAAGATTGCTTCAATCACCATCAATCCCTATGGAATTGGCGATTCATCATCCAAAATCATCGATGTGATAAAACAGATCGTTTCCAAAGAAAAAATCGATTTAAAGAAGAAATTTTACGATGTGGAGGTGAAGCTATGAAAGTCGTCGTGATCGGATTGGGTTCGATGGGAAAACGCAGGATACGATTGATGTCTCAGGAATATAAGGATCTAGAGATCATCGGGATCGATAGTAATATCGACCGACGCAATGAGACCGAAACGCTCTTTAAGATCAAAACCGTTCCTTCATTCAGTGAGATCGTCGCCGATGCGGCCTTTGTCTGCACTTCGCCCTTATCCCATGCTTCCATCATCAAAGATTGTTTAAATAAAGGTTGGCATGTCTTTAGCGAACTGAATCTACATTCCACAGGGTATGAGGAAAATATCGCGATCGCGAAGGAAAAGAATCGCCGGCTCTTTCTTTCGTCGACCTTTCTCTACCGGAATGAGATCGAATACATACGCCAGCACGTCAAGGATTCAAACAGTAAACTGAATTATAGTTACCATGTCGGACAATACCTACCGGATTGGCATCCTTGGGAAAGTTACAAAGACTACTTCATCGGGAAGAAAGAAACTAACGGGTGTCGCGAAATCTTCGCCATTGAACTGCCTTGGATCACCCAAGTGTTCGGCGAGATCGTGTCCGTCCATGTGGAAAAAAGCAAGATCAGTTCACTGGAGATCGATTATCCGGACAACTATCTATGCATCGTGACCCACGCTTCAGGACACAAGGGGATGATCGCTGTGGACGTAGTGAGTCGCAAAGCGGTACGCAATCTCGAAATCTTCGGGGAGTCGATGCATATCGTTTGGAAGGGCAATCCGCAGGAATTGTCCACCTATGATTTTACGACCAAAACGATGGAGAATGTCCGATTGTACGAGTCCGTCGAGCAGTTGTCGAACTATTCGGCTACGATCATCGAGAATGCCTATCTCGAAGAGATTCGGGCGTTTTTCGCGAGTATCGATCAAAACCAATCGTTAAAGTATGACTTCGAGAAAGATCTTGCGGTTTTACGTTGGATCGATGTAATCGAAGCGGAACCTACCTTATGATGAAAATCTGTGTGATCGGACTGGGTTCGATCGGGAAAAGGCACATCACCAACCTTCATGCTCTTCTAATTTCGCGAAACATCAATCCAGTCATCGATTTGGTTCGAAGTCAACGAAACCAACCGACTGAACTTTCCATCTTACCGATGATTAACCGCATCTACACGCTTGATGATGATATTCCTTCGGATTATGATATTGCGTTCGTGACCAACCCGACGCATCTTCATTTCGATACGATACAGCGTTTTGCCCATAAAGCGAAACACTTTTTCATCGAAAAACCTCTCTTTCACAATGCGGATTTCAAAATCGAAGAGTTGGGTTTGGTTGAAGGAAATACGTATTACGTCGCTTGTCCGTTACGTTATCACGGTGTGCTCTCGGAAGTAGCGCGACTTTTGCCTACATTCGACGTATATAGTGTACGTGCGATTTCATCCAGTTATCTGCCGGATTGGCGACCCAGTCAAGACTATACGAAATCCTATAGCGCGAACGCAGAGATGGGTGGCGGGGTATCGATCGATTTGATCCACGAATGGGACTATTTGGTCCACTTTTTCGGTTTTCCAACCTCGATCCTCAATTTCCATGGTAAGTTCTCCAATCTCGACATTCACAGTGACGATGTTTCAATCTATATCGCACAATATCCGAAAATGGTGGCGGAAGTGCATTTGGACTATTTTGGCCGTGCACCGATGCGTGAACTTCACCTGTTTACGTCTCAAGATACCATCATCGCGGATTTGATTAACGGTACGCTCCGTTATCTGAAATCCGGCTTTAGAATAGACATCAACGAAGATCGCAATGCGATGTATATGCGTGAGATGATTCATTTCCTGGATATCGTCGAAGGGAAGATTCCCAATGATAATCCGCCCCACCATGCGTTGCGCGTCCTAGAACTTACTTTGAAAGGGAAGACTGAACAATGAATCTACTCTTTACGATTTGCGGCCGAGCCGGGTCGAAGGGAATACCCAAGAAAAACATCCGTCCTTTTTTAGCGTATCCACTGCCGTTTTATACGGCTTCCGTGATTGACCTATATCGGATTGCGCACCCGGAACATCATTCCGATTTAGTGTTGAATACCGATAGTTTGGATCTGATCGAACTTTTCGAGAAACAACTGAACATGCCCTTTGACATCATCGTACGCGATCCTGCCATCGCGCAGGATAACACTCCGAAGATCGCGGTCATTAAGAACTGTTTTGACGAAATGGTAAGAAAAACTAAGATCAACTACGATATGGTAATTGATCTGGATATTACCGCTCCGTTACGTACGCTTGCGGATCTTGAGAACCTGATCCAAAAGAAATCCGAATCCGATGCGGACGTGGTTTTTTCGGTGGTGGATTCGCGTCGCAATCCCTACTTCAATATGGTAAAAAGAACGGAAGAAGGCGTCGAACGTGTGATCCGATCCAATTTCAACTCCCGACAGGAAGCGCCGCAGATTTTTGACATGAACGCTTCGCTTTATGCCTATTCGCCTTCGCATTTATTATCCGGGAAGGGGATCTTCGAGGGGAAATGCGATGTTACATTGATGTTTGACACGGCTGTGCTTGATCTTGATCATCCGCAAGATTTTGAGTTGATGGAAGTCATCGCTACCTATCTCTTCAAACAAAATCCGGCGTTCAAAGCGGTTCGCGAGCACATTTCAACGATCACGACATCCCTATGAAACGTAAGCAACTCGCCCTCAACATCGCCGCAAACGGATTATCCGTCCTTGTTTCCTTGGCGGTGAGCTTTCTGTTGACTCCTTACATCGTCGAGAACATCGGGAAAGAAGCGTATTCGTTTGTGCCCATCTCGAATAATTTCGTCCAATACATGACGATCTTGACGGTGGCGATGACGTCGATGACGGCACGGTTTGTGACCTTGTCCTTGCATCGCGGAAACCAAGAAAAAGCGTCGGCGTATTATAGTACTTCCTTCTTTACCAATTTGGCGATTGCGACCGTCGCGATGATATTCGGAATCTTGATCGTCTTCACGATCGATCGATTCATCGACATCCCATCACCGATCTTAACGGATGTCCGTCTCTTGTTTTTCTTCATGTTCGTCATGTTTTTCGTCAACGTGACTACCAATACCTTTTCGGTACCGGCCTTCAGCGTCAATCGCATCGACTTGACCGGACTGGTCACGATTTTGTCCATCTTGACACGTTTGACGATCATCGTGATCGCCTTTGTCTTCTTTCCCCCGCATGTCTATTACATCGGCTTATCGATCTTAGGGTACATGATCATTCAAGGCGCGATGAACTTTCATTTCGCGCGCAAGTTGTTGCCTGAATTGAAGATCCGTCGTAAACAGTTTAATTTCACCCTCGCCAAAGAGCTCGGTTCTTCCGGTATTTGGAGTACCTTCAACCAATTGAGTACGGTCCTATTAACCGGGTTGGACCTTGTCATTGCGAATGTGGCCTTAGGGGCTTCGGCTGCCGGGATCTTGGCGGTTGCGAAAACGGCGCCGATGGCGTTAGGAATGGTCGTCAACGTCGTTCCGCAAGCGTTCTTCCCGCATTTGACGATTCTATATGCCAAAACCGATAAATCGGCTTTCTTTCAAGAGTTGCGTTATAGTTTGAAGGTCAGTGCCTTGTTGACGGGTATCCCGATCGCAGGGTTTATCGCTTTGGCTTCCGCGTTCTTCCGCCTTTGGGTCCCTTCGGTACCGCAAGACGAAGTCGTTCTCTTATCTCTATTGACGATGGGATCGATGGTGGCAAGTTTTGGATTGATGCCCTTGCTTTATGTCTTTACCATCACCAACAAGCTGAAATTCGCATCTCTCTCCGTCTTTCTGTCCGGCATTCTTAACCTGGTCCTTGTTTTGATCTTACTGAACACGACTTCGTTAGGTTTGTTGGCGGTTGCGGGGGTCAGTTCGGTCTTGGAAGCGATCCGTTTCCTGGTTTTCGTCCCCTTATACACTTCCCATGTTCTACATATCAAACCCCGCGAACTCTATCCTTCGATCCTTCGAGGGCTGGTTTATATCTCGCTTCTGATCCTTACTTATTTCAGCCTTTCGACCCTCTGGACCATCCATTCATGGATCGACTTAGGCATTCTCGCAAGTGTTCTGACCCTCATCGGTTTAGGCATCGGATGGGCCATTATGTTGAACAAGGTCGAGCGTCAACGCATCTTTACGATGATCAAACCAAAGTTCCTAAAAAATTGACAAATGTCAAAAACTTTATGATTTTGCGTGATGATTACGCTTGAAAAAACTATGGGATATGTTAAGATAACTATGCTCTTGTGTGAGAAATCGAAAGGCAACATAATTTGCCTGAATGGTCGGACTTCCCCCCACTCATATGAACGACCATTACCATAAGAGATTACCCGCCTCACCCCCCCCACTCGAGGCGGGATTTTTTTATTTAAACGAGAATCGGTAAACAACGATTTATACTATAAAAGTAACAATGGTAGATTACTTCAGGCATATGCGTAAACGACAATCAAATGAAATTGTTGCGTAAACGACAATCAAATGAAATTGTATTGAAATCAATATAGAATAAGGTTAGAATAAAAATATTAGGGGGCTTTTTTATGAAGAAAATCCAAAAGGGAATGCTATTGCTTATATTTATAGCACTTTTTTCATCATGCAGTCATTATCACTATGTCGAAAGCAATCTTTACTTCACGAATCTGACTGGAAAGGGTCAACATATTGTCACTTTATCAGTTAACAGTTCCAATACTCAAGGCGAATCACTGACCAGTGTCCAAAGCAAGATCGTGCCCATCATCGATGCTAGTAAACCACTCGCAGAGATGACAATTACCTCCTCAATCGAAGGCAATGTACTGTATGTCTCGATGACCTATCCTTTCAGCAGTCTAGCTGATTTCGAAACCAAAGCTGAACTGATTACCGGAAATGATTACACATTCACTAAAACGGAAGGCTCAGATATTTTTGTGAAGGATGTCGAATTCAGTGGTTTGGATCTGGATGAAGAAGATTTCTCTCGTTGGGCTGTACAAGCCATCGATGATGCGAATCTTTTTGATTACGACAATCTTGTCAGTAGAACCAGTGGTCAGGGCAGCACCATTTATTTCGACGGCAACAATGTCGATGACTACTACGGGGATTTCGTACTTTACAATGTCTGGAACATCGAGAATTTAGTAATCGAAAATACCTTGAGTAAAAATCTCAATATCACTAGAAAAATAATATTTACGCTAGATTTAAATAGTGCTATCAGTGAACAAGTAAGCATGATCAATGACGACACCGTCCTAAACTTTTTCCAAAGCAAGATCGATTCCACAACCCAGAACGAAACCCTCAAGAATGTAAAGGTCGTAAAAAAAGTAAATCAAGCGGATGGAAAAGTCGACTATGTCATCTCGTTTTCATCCATAGATCCTTCAAGTATATCCAATATGACCACCCTACTGATTCAGGGTTTCAATGATTCTGTTTCGGTTTCTGTCAATGAAACCACGAATTTAGTCGATTGGTCTGAAGCCTATTACGGCAGCGGACCAGAAAGTTATATGCGGGCTTTGGTCAATCCGATCAAATATGTATTGAAGCTCAATGATTATAAAATCAAAACCGTCGGGTCGGAAGAGTATATTCAAGGGGCCGAATATAGTTTTACACTCGAGAACAGTAAGCTCATGTATACCGGCAACTCGGCTGAGCTAATATTGGGATTGAAATACGATTCAACCAGAGAAATGCTTATGATGGGTGCAGCTGCATTAGCCGTGTTGGGCTTGTTGGCGTTGATTCGCTTTTTCTACTACAAGAAGAATCCCGAGAAATTGGCGGCAGCAAAAGCTAAGAAAGCATTATCCAAAGAACAGGCAGCGCTTAAAGCCAAGGAAGCAGTGTCCCATGTAGTAACTAAATCGTCGGATGATCAGTACCAAATCATATCGATCGCCGACGGTAAAATCGAAATCAAGAAACAGAGCGAAGAGAATAGCCTGTTTATCCCTTTGGAGAATGCGTATGATGCTGCGAATATCAATGATACGGTGGCGTACTTTACAGACGGTCATGATCATTTCATTCAAAAGCTATAAACAAGGGTTTAAGTACAATGGGGAAGGAGAAAAAAACCATGTATAAGATCATAAAGATTACCGGAAGTGAAGTATTGGTCGGGAATACCGAAGACAACAGTCTTAAAAGGGTCCAGATTGAAAACTCGTATGAAGGAGCGCTCATTGGGGATGAAGTCGACCTATTCAGTGATGGCCAAACTAGTTTCATCACTTATCATCAGACCAAAGTGAAATTCGATGTGAAAAAATCGGTCATAAAAACCGACAAGCCTGTCAGTGACGAACCCGGTATCGTTGCTTCTCTTGGTAAATTAGCCGAGAGAGGCCTCGATTTATGCAAACGGAAGCAGACATATATAGGCTTGGCCGTTTACCTAGGCATCCTGCTGGCGGGTAGTTTCATTGTCTCTGCCATGTTCAATGCCTCGATCAAAGATCTTTTGATGAAGAATTTCGGCTCATCGGCAGATTATTTGGATATGTCAACCTTCTCTCTTTCACCTGTGCTACTGCTCGGCAGTGCTATGATGGGGGCCATCAAATTGGCAGTCACAGATAACGGGTTACTTGGAGCTGGAACGGATTTGAGTATCGGACTAAAAATGACTATGCCAGTCATCATCCTGACTCTAATCTTGGTTGGCGGGGCAATAGTGGCGTTGAAGAAGTTCATCCAATCACAGGACAAAGAAATCAATAAGGCGGTTTTATTTGAACGGGTCTTGGTGACGGTCCTTGTTGGACAGGTTACTTTGGCTATTTTGTTTGCCTTTTTCTCTCAAAATATTACCGACTTTGTTCACTTGAGCATCGACGTTGTACCATTTCTGATCCAGGGATCCTTGTTGGTCTTGATCTTGACACTTGTTTTCGGAACAGACAGAAACGTCGAAATCCATTTGCCGGTCATTGTTAAGACTGGAATTCTTTATGTTAAACAAAAATTCGTTATCTTCTTCTTGATAGGAACCTTGACCGCCATCCTAATCTTTATGGTGACCAACTGGGATGCATTTGCTTTGATCGGTAACTACGGTTTCTGGTTTCCTGTCGTTTCTTTCGGCGGTCAAATCCTGACAAAATCTGCCGAAAATAGTGCCAGTCTGTTCAAGGAAGTCGCCGACAATGTCAAATTCATACTTTTTGCGATGATGGCAGTCAATGTGGTTGTCTTGATCATTGATTTGGATGAAATCCAAGCAAAATTTGCTCAATACAATAAGTATGTTTTCGCTGCCGCTTACAGTGGAGTAATGGTGGTATTTGCTGGTTTACTGGCGATGCTGGCTGGGTTCAGCGGAAGTGCGAGCTTCTATGGGACAGCTTCATCGTATAGCATTGGGGTCGATATGAGTTCGATGGTCATTGCCTACATCGTTATGGCAGCAGCTAGTGTGATCCGCTTGTCATTAAATACTGAAGTGCCTATCCTCGAAACTATCCGGACCCAATATCATCGTCTATTGACGTTTCTGCACATCTAGTTCGTAATAATTCATTATAAAGCGTTAAAAATGTTTTTGAACTTGTTGATTCTCCCAACAAAAATTATTGGATATGTTAAATGACTATGCTCTCGTGTGAGAAATCGAAAGGCAACATAATTTGCCTGAATGGTCGGATTTTCCCCCCCACTCATATGAACGACCATTACCATAAGAGATTACCCGCCTCACCCCCCGGTCGAGGCGGGTTTTTTTATTCAAAGACAATATTCCTATGTTATAATGCGAAGGAATCCGACGATTCATTCCTTCGAGGTATCTATGAACCCTTCCATCCGTATAACTAAATTTAACTCGAACTTCCTAAACGGTATCCGCTTGGTTGCGATCTGGTCGGTTCTTTTAGGCCATTTGTTTTCGTATTACCATGTCACGATTCTCAAGGATCAACAGTTCTTCCCGTACATCCAAAACATCGGAGTCGTCCTGCTTTTTATCTTGTCTGGCTTTCTGACCGCTTTCTCCATCCATCGCAAACTCAACCAAGACAATTCCTACGATTATAAGACATTCCTGATCGAACGGACGTCACGGATCTATTCCGCATACATACCGGCTCTAATTTTCGTTTTCCTCGTAGATTCTTTCAATATCTTACTTAACAAGCTAGAATACACCTATCTTTCTTCCTTCAATCCCTTGGTCTTCTTGGGAAACATATTCATGCTTCAAGACTTTCCGTTCTTAAGTCGATGGATCACTTCCTTTGGTTCGGGACGTCCGTTCTGGACATTAGCCATCGAATGGTGGGCGTATATCGTATTCGGTTATGTCGTACTTGTCATATATCGCGATTGGAAGAAAGCATCAATAAAGTGGTACTCAATCTTAATTCTAGGAATTCTCAGTTTTGAGCCCATTTTAAAAATGGTCGGTGGCCGCGGGAACGGGTTAATGTTGACGTGGCTGTTGGGGGTGGCGATTTATCTGTTATATGATAAACTACTTCTCAATCTAAAGCAGATTAAATTCTTCCAAGTCCTAACATCCCTAAGCTTCCTATCTACTTTTCTTATTGCCTTGTGGGTAAAGGACGCCTATAACACAACCTTCGTCTTCTCGCTAAGTTTCTCTATTCTGTTCTTCTTGATTTGGGGCAACACAAAAGAAAGCGGTTCTGAACTCAAGATTCTCACGATCCTTTCATGTTATATGTATTCATTGTATCTTATTCATTATCCAATCGTAGACTTGATCTACAGATCGAACATTGCCTTAAACTCTACCTTACGTATTCTGATCAGTGTCATCTTGTCTAACTTCGTCGCAATACTGTTCTATCTTATTTTCGAAAAAAACAATAAGCGACTGGCGAAAGTGCTTCAGAAGATGAGCGAGGATATTTCATCGAGGTTTAATGCAAACTTGAAAACTAAAAACACATTACCTATCTCAAAATAGATGCCAGGTATGTTCCATATCCTTATTGACTTAACAGCACTATTTCAATCAGTGAACACAACAAAATGAACATAAATTTGAACAGGAAACCTCGTAACCAGGGTTTCTCTTTTGACTCTAGATGTTGATAACTTCAACAAAAGAGGTTCAATCAAGTCGATTGTGATACAATGATTCAAACCGAAACGAGAAATCTCGCATGTGCTTAATTAAATTCTTCGGTGAAGGTATGCTCGTTTAGTACGTGAAACTAATCAAATTGTCTCGTGAAAGGAATTAAACTTATGATCAATCTATTCAAATTCATCATCTACTTCATGGAGAAAATCCAGTATTTCTTCAAAGGGATCGTCGATGCGAATCATCTCAATATCAATGATAAGATGTTGCACTTCTATGTCTTTGGGTTCCTGTGTCTATTCATTTACATCGTCGTGCATTTCGTGTTTAAGCGCATCGCCAAATACAACCTCAAGATAATCTCTTGGTTCTATACGTTTACCGTAGCGGTCGTTTTGGCCTTTGCGATTGAAATCGGGCAGAAAGCAAGCGACAGTGGGCACATGGAGTTCGATGACATCGCATATGGCATCTATGGTTTTCTCGTCTTCTACACAATCTTCCAATTCTTCGCCTGGATCCTCCGACTTATAATCAAAGCCTATCGCAAATCCCATCCTCAAGAACCTAGAGATATCTAGGTTCTATTTATGTTGTTAATCTACAGAAGAATAGGGTTCGAGCAAATTTCTCCGCCTCTATGTAGTTTTGTGCTTTATGTACTTCACATTCAAAACATGTAATTATTCCACAAGAGTTTTATTTATCCCTGACGAAGACAACTCTGTGCCTTAGGAGTTGCGAAGTATGATAAAATTGAACCAAAGAGTTCAGGAAATGTTTATGAACTCCATGCATGTCATACGACATATCCGTAAGAAAGGCAAACCATGAAAAAAGTAATCACCTACGGAACCTTCGATCTCTTTCATGAAGGACATTATCGGCTATTGGAACGTGCGAAAACGCTTGGCGATTATCTGATCGTCGGTGTTACCACAGATAACTACGACCAAAGCCGGGGGAAGTTGAATGTTCAAGAAGGACTGTTGAAACGGATCGAGAACGTAAAGAATTGCGGATTGGTCGATGAGATCATCATCGAGGAATATGAAGGTCAGAAAATCAATGATATTCTGAAGTATAAGGTCGACATCTTTGCGATCGGATCGGATTGGGTCGGCAAGTTCGACTACATCAAAGAATTCTGCGAAGTCGTGTATCTCGAACGGACCAAAGGGATCTCCAGTACGCAATTGCGTGCGAATACCGTAGGGATCATCAAACTCGGAATCATCGGATATGGTCGAATTGCCAATCGGTTTGTGGCGGAGTCCAAGTATGTCAGCGGTGTTAACGTTGAAGGGGTTTTTGGGTTAAACGGTGAATCCGTCGCGAAGTTCGCAATGTCCAATGAATTATCCTTCTATGAAACGGATCTGAAAAAATTCTTTGACCGTATTGATGCGGTCTATATCGCAAGTCCGCACTTAAGTCATCATGACTATATCGTACAGGCACTGAATCATGGAAAACATGTGTTATGTGAAAAGCCGTTGGTACTAACCAAAGAACAAGCGAAAGAAGTTTATCTATTGGCAGCTTCGAAAGAATTGGTCCTGATGGAAGCCGTCAAAACGGCCTATTGTCCCGGATTCGTACGATTGATTAGCGTCGCCAAAAGCGGACTGATCGGATCCATCAAAAGCATCGATGCGACCTTCACCAAACTTGTCTCTGGACAACTTAGGGAACTTAAAAAAGAAACCGCGGGAGGCAGCGTCACCGAACTGGCAACCTATCCACTCTTAGCCATCGTTAAGTTACTCGGAAGCGACGTCATCGAACAACGCTTCACATCCTATCTGGACGAGGAAGGCGTGGATCTCTTCACCAAAATCGATCTACGCTACGAGAACGCCATCGCCAGCGCAAAAGTCGGGTTAGGGGTAAAGTCGGAAGGTGATTTAGTAATCGCCGGCACCAAGGGCTATATCTACGTTCCGGCACCTTGGTGGAAGACTGAATACTTCGAATTACGCTTCGAAGATATGAGTAAAAACAAAAAGTACTTCTATAAATTCGAAGACGATGGATTACGTTATGAACTCGCGGAGTTCGCACTTGCGATAAACAATAAATCCATGAACAGCTATAAATACACCCCGCAGGAATCCGAATTTATATGCGGAATGATTGAGACATTCCTGGAAGGAAAATATACACAGAAGATTTAAGATTAGAACGATTGATTGAGAAATACGGAGAACTGTAAGGGTGAAAACAGTACTGGACCCAGAAAAACAAAGTTATTACTATATGTATAAAATCATCACTTACCAACTGTTAGACTCGTAAAATTTGTGATAAGATATCGGAGTATCAAAAGACAGGAGCTAACATGGGGGATTATCAAATTAGTGCCGACAGTCTGACGAAAATCTGGGTGTTTCACCATTATGCGACGCCACCCAAAATGAGTGGCTTAACTCGACCCTATAATTTCGGTGTCGAGTTAAAGAACTATAACTGTGAGACAACGGTTTTTGCGTCTTCATTCTTGCATTTTTCGGAAAAGAACATCATCGACGGGAAGCAGGAATTTATCATCGATGATGATGATGGAATACCCTTTGTGTTCATTAACACACCCTCATCGAAACGAGGAAAATTCAGCCGTGTGATCAACATGGTTTCTTTCTACTACCGTCTCTTCGGTGTAAGCAAGAAAATCGTTGAGTTGAAGGGGAAACCCGACATTATCTTGGCTTCAAGTCCACACCCGCTCACCATGATCGCGGGTATTCAAATCGCACGACGCATGCATATCCCATGTATTGGAGAAGTTCGTGATTTATGGCCGGAGGCTATTTTTTCCGCCTCACTGATTAATGATACGAGTTTCTTTGGAAGAGTTTTAAAAGCAGGTGAAAACTGGATCTACCGAAAATCGAACGCATTGATATTCACCAAAGAAGGGGATGTCGATTACATCAAAGAGAACAAGTGGGATACGCAAAACGGGGGAAAAATCGATCTTGCGAAATGTCACTATATCAACAACGGAGTCAACAACAGAAAGTTTAACGATGCGATCAATCTGAACAAACTAGACGATCCTGACTTAGATTCCGATCAATTCAAAGTCGTCTATACTGGGGCAATTCGGCTCATCAACAACGTCGGTAGTATCTTGGATACAGCGAAAACAATGTTGGAGAAGAAAGATATCATCTTTTTGATATACGGAGATGGAAACGAACTACCCAACATACGCCAAAGAGTTGCGAATGAAGGGCTAATGAATGTACGAGTTAAAGGTTTCGTGGAGAAAAAATATATTCCCTATGTCTTGAGTAAATCTTCTGTAAACATACTGAACTACTCACAAGGGAAATACAATTGGACACGCGGAAACAGTTCCAATAAACTCTTCGACTATATGGCAAGCGGGAAACCGATCTTGTCAAACGTACAGACTGGTTATAGTTTGATAAAGAAATACGATTGTGGAATCGAAATCGAAGATTCAAATCCAATCAAACTTGCGGAAGGTATCCTAAAGTTTTACGAGATGGATCATGACGAATATCAACGGATCTCCGACAACGCAAAGAGAGCTGCCTTGGACTTTGATTATGGAATCTTAGCTGGAAAACTATATAACGTAATTTCAAAAGTACTAAAAGAGGGGGAACGGAAATGTTGAATGTTATTGGCTTGGGATATATCGGATTGCCGACGGCGTTGATGTTTGCTTCAAAAGGGATTCAAGTTGTCGGAACGGATTACAATAAGAAACTTGTTGAGACATTGCAGTCGGGTAAAACAACTTTTGACGAAAAAGGTCTGGACGAGTTGTTTGAAAAAGCTTTAAAGAACAAGATAGAGTTCACGGACAAGTATCAACATACCAATGTTTATATCGTCGCTGTTCCGACACCTTTTATGAAAGATACAAAAAAAATCGATGCTTCGTATGTGGTAAAAGCCGTAAATAGCATACTCGATATCTGTGAAAGCGGTGCAATCATTATCATCGAATCGACAATCTCACCGGGAACAATCGAAAAATACGTACGTCCCTTAGTGCAAGCCCGAGGATTAGCTATCGGTGATGATATTCATCTTGCCCATGCCCCAGAGCGCATCATCCCGGGAAACATGGTTTACGAACTGGAAAATAACGCACGCATCATCGGAGTGGATGATGATAGAATCGGTGAACAGATAAAGACTTTATATCAATCGTTTTGTAAGGGCGAAATAATCATCACGGATATCCGTTCGGCTGAAATGACGAAGATCGTGGAAAACACTTACCGTGACATCAACATCGCATTTGCCAACGAGTTAGCGAAAATCTGTCGGCTGGATGATCTCAATGTTTATGAAATCATCCGAATCGCAAACATGCACCCTCGTGTCAATATCTTACAGCCAGGTCCAGGTGTCGGAGGACATTGCATCTCGGTCGACCCTTGGTTTTTAGTCGGAGATTATCCCGGTTTGGCCAATATTATCCTAGCGGCTCGTAAAATCAACGATTCAATGCCGGAGTTCGTTCTTGAACGGGTTTTTTCCATTATGAAAGAAAACCAACTTTCGGATTTGAGCCGAATCGGTTTTTATGGGTTGACCTATAAAGAAAACGTAGATGATATACGCGAAAGCCCGACATTGCAGCTCATCGATTCGATGAAGAAGCATATGTCACCTATTCCGAAAACCTATGATCCTTTGGTCACGAGAGATTTGTTTGAGAACCAATATCATAACTTAGATGATTTTATCAACGACGTTGATATCGTTGTAATAATGGTCGGACATGACGAAATAAAACAGAATCAGGCAAAGATCAAGAATAAAATTGTCCTCGACACGAAAAATGTTTGTACCTTTGAACGTGCATATAAGCTTTAAGAAAACGATCTTACACGAACAAATGAAGACAACCTGGAGAAATTAATGAAAAAAATCATGGTGGTCTTTGGGACTCGACCCGAAGCAATAAAAATGAGCCCTCTGGTTAATGAACTAAAATCGCGTGGAAACGTTGAAACGATCGTCTGCGTTACCGGTCAACATCGGCAGATGCTTGACCAAGTTCTAGATATTTTCGAGATCAAACCGGATTACGATCTTTCAATCATGAAAGACAAACAGAATCTCTTTGATGTCACAATTACGATATTAGAGCGAATCCAATCTGTTTTAAATGAAGTTAAACCTGATTTGGTCTTAGTTCATGGTGACACTTCTACAAGCTTTGTCACCGCTCTTGCCTGTTACTATCTGCAGATCGATGTCGGACATGTTGAAGCCGGGCTTCGAACTAATAATATCTACTCACCTTTTCCGGAAGAATTCAACCGACAAGCTGTCGGCTTATTGGCGAAATATCATTTTGCACCAACCGAAGCAGCGAAGCAAAACTTAATCAACGAAGGCAAAACTGCCGATCGAATCTATGTGACGGGGAATACAGCAATCGACGCGTTGAATACAACCGTGAAAGAAGAATTCTCACATAGTGAACTAGAATGGGCGAGTGATAGTCGCTTAATCATGATCACGGCGCATCGCCGCGAAAACCTTGGTGAACCCATGCGTAACATGTTTCGCGCAATAAGTCGGATCATCGCAGAACATCAAGATATCAAAGTAATTTATCCAATTCATTACAATCCAGCAGTAAGAGAAATCGCGAATCAGATATTTGGGGAAAATGAACGAATCCATATCATCGAACCGTTGGATGTCATTGACTTCCATAATTTTCTAGCTCGATCTTACTTGATCTTGACAGATAGTGGCGGAATCCAAGAAGAAGCACCCAGTTTAGGGAAGCCGGTATTGGTCATGCGCGATACAACAGAGAGACCCGAAGGAGTCGAAGCCGGCACATTAAAATTGGTCGGAACGGAGGAAGACGTAATCTATCAAGCGTTTGACCAACTCTTGACCGATCATCAAGAGTACGAAAAGATGAGCCAGGCAAGCAATCCTTACGGGGACGGAAAAGCGAGTGTTCGCATCGCGGATGTTATTTGTAAATAAGCTACGATAACAACTCAAGGAAAGGAACACCCATGAAAATTCTATTCTTATCAGCAGCAAATAATATCCATACGGTACGATGGGTAAACGCACTTATACAACGTGGACATCACGTTGTTTTAGCAACTAACGCAAATCATTTTAGCGGAGCGGATCGAATCGATTCCAAAGTGAAAATTGTTCCCCTGAAATATTCCGGAACTCTTGGATATTATCTCAATGCAGTCCAATTAAATCGACTCTACCGTACATTTAAACCGGATATCGTCAACGCCCACTACGCAAGTGGTTACGGAACGTTAGCTCGAATGGCAAAGGTAAGGCCGTTGGTCCTTTCGGTTTGGGGGAGCGATGTCTACGATTTCCCCTATCAAAGTGATTTAAAAATGAGGATAATCAAGAAAAACTTACGTTATGCCGACCAACTCGCGTCCACTAGCCATTCGATGGCAAGACAAGTTGAAAAGCTGTTAGGAGAAAAAATCGATATTGAAATCACTCCTTTTGGAGTAGATACGGACTTGTTTAAACCGATCGTTGACATTGAGAAATCATCGACATTCGTATTTGGAACAGTCAAAGCCCTCAAACCGAAATACGGAATCGAATACATCATCCGGGGATTCGGTTTGCTTTTAACAAAGTTATCCGAAACAAACCCAACTATAAATCTCCCTATCCTTCGGATATATGGGAAAGGCGAACTTGAAGGAGAGTTGAAAGAGTTATGCGCCAAACTTGGCATTGAGAAGCAAGTTTCATTCGAAGGATACATCCAGAATACGCTAGTTGCGAAAGCCATCAACGAAATGGATGTCTTTTGCCTAGCCAGTGTACTCGATAGCGAAAGTTTCGGTGTCGCCGCAGTTGAAGCGATGGCATGCGAAGTTCCGGTCATCGCGACCCAAGTCAGCGGATTTGAAGAAGTAATCGAGGACCAAGTTACCGGAATTTTGGTTCCCATTAAAGATGAAAACATGATTGCGGACAAAATGCTATACTGTTTCCAGAACCCTTCAAGACGAATAGAGATGGGTAAAAACGGAAGAAAACGTGTTTTAGCCATGTATGATTGGCACCAAAATGTTACTATGATGGAAGAAGTGTACCAAAAAACGATTGAAAAAACAGACAAGTAAAGGAGGACATATCGTGAAGATCATTATCGTACATATCGGAGATATCAACTATTGCCCTCCAGCCTTAAACGTCATTAACAGTTTGATCGATCTTAACCATGAAGTAATCGTATGTACGACGAAAACACGTCATCAAATCAACCTTAGTCCAAGCGATCAGATAAAAATAAAAGAAATCGGCATTACATATGAGAAACCAATGTCGCCTTTCTTGAAGATTTTTAGAATGTTTGACATTCGGAAACAAATCTGGTCGATCATCGACGAGAATTACGATGATAACACATTGCTTTGGGTAATCTCGGACACAGGAATAAAACATCTTGGGAAACGATTGCTTACGAAGAACTATATTTTACATCTCATGGAACTTTCGGAAGATCTTCTTTACTACAAGAAACTCAGATTTCTCAAACTGGATAAAAAAGCGTTTGGCAACTTTGCCAAACGTGTTGTTGTTCCCGAGTACAATCGCGCTCATATTATCAAAGAATGGTGGGAACTAAATGAACTCCCCTTTATTTTGGAGAACAAACCCTATATTTCGATCGATATCGCGAAGAATTCTATAATCGAACATTCCGAGGTTGCTTTTGAATTGATGGAGAAGCTTAAAGATAGGAAAATCATCCTATACCAAGGTATCATGCATCGTGAACGCCCCCTCGACAAATTTATCGATGCCGTTGATCAGTTGGGGGACGAATATGCGTTTGTGGTGATGACCAAAGGGGAAAACATCTACAAGGAAAGTCAAAGCAAGAACTACTTTTTTATTCCGTTTATTGAACCGCCATACCACCTAGAAGTCACCAGTCATGCCTTTATCGGAGTCTTGTCCTACTTTCCCGTTAAATCTCAGTATTCAATCCTTAATGCTTTGTTTGCAGCACCGAACAAAACGTTTGAGTATGCCAAGTTTTCAGTCCCAATGATCAGTAACGATGTTCCGGGACTCAAATACCTATTCGACACGCATCATTGCGGAATCAGCGTAACAACATTCAATGAAGAAAATATTTGCGAAGCGATTCGAACAATCGAAGCGGACTATTCTCGAATGGCAACGAATGCCAGAGAATTCTATGATGAAGTTGACGTAAAGTTAAAAGTGAAGAACTTACTTCAAGAAATTTTAGTGAAAACAGGGAAGTCCCAATGAGAAAGTCGCTCCCGCATCTCGCGGCAATCATTTTAGCTATCAGCCCCTTGTTTGATCCTTACATTTTATTTAGCATAAACACGGTGGAAGTTGGCGTCATCGATGTATTGATTGTCTTCGCCGCAGGGTTGATACTTTACACAAAACGAGAAGCTAAACTCGATAAGATATTATTGATCATGCTTACTGTTTTCTTCGTCATCAATATTCTTTCATTCCTAGTCTTCACAGATAACCGAAACTTTCTCTTATCACTCAGAGTCCTAATCCTCTGGACGATCTATGCGATCTTGACAAGCATACTCTGGCAAAGTTGTCACAAAGACATGTTCGTAAAGACTGCACTCTGTGTCGGTATTTTCGCTGCCGGATTCATCTTCGTTCAAATCCTGGCTCTATCCTTCAACTTCGAACAAGTATGGGATGGTAGAATCCCGTTTTTGAAGTTAAGTGAATATGACGATTGGGCGAAACTCCGTGATATAACCGGAGTCATCCGACCCCACTCCATTTTCCAAGAACCATCCTATTTTACGATTTATTTGCTCCCCTTAATCGCATACACATTGGAACAGAAAAAGATCATGCTATTTCTGTTCTTTGTGGTTGCTGCGGTCTTTTCAACATCATCTATCGCATTGGCATTAATATTCGCTATAGTATTTATCTTTGCGCTCCAATTCGATATCAGATCTTTCCTCGTCAATCATAAAACTAAAGTCTTGATATTGATGGGTGCCGCAATCATATCATTCGTTCTTCTTTACGTTGCAATTCCTCCATTCCATGAAATGGTGGACTACTCATTTCTGAAAATCGCGAAAATCGGGAAAGATCTACAAAGTAATCGTATGGGTAGCGCAAAACTTCGATTAATCGGAAATGTCGGAATCTTCTCCGAGTTCACACCTTGGCAAAAACTGTTCGGCATGGGAGCAAATCAATATACACTCGTATTTCCTAAATTGATTCCATACAGTAATTCCTTCGTGACAACTTTTCTTAATTTCGGAATCTTCGGGATGGGTACCATCCTTTACTTTTTCTCGAAACTTCTAGATCATATGTCGAAAGAGACACGAATATTCGCTTTGCTTTTTATTCTGTTATGTTTTGTGGACTTGTTTTGGTTCAATTGGTTTTTCTTCTACGTCCTTACATGGGCAATACTCTTCTCAAGGAATGACGAAAAAATAAGAATTGACTTGCAGGTTGTTATGATATGGTTTGATAAAAGATTTCCGATTCCTGTGAAGAGAGGGAAGCGTTATGATGCAAAGTGAGAGTTTAGTTTCTATTATTATTCCAGTCTACAATCAAGAAAAGCTTATTGGTAAATGCCTACAAAGCGTCATCAACCAAACACATCGCAACTTAGAAATCGTCGTGGTCGACGATGGTTCAACCGATGAAAGTAACAAGATCATCGAGGAAATCGCCCAAGCGGATGGAAGAATCAAAGTCCATTCGATTGGAAATCATGGGGTCTCGTATGCACGCAATCTCGGGATCGAGTTATCTAGCGGAAAATACATCCATTTTGTTGATTCTGACGATTCGGTGGATTCAACGATTATCGAAAGATTACTTATTTCCATCAGTAAAAGTGATAGTGATCTAGCAATATGCGGTTATGTTAAGCAAGGAAATAAGCTGGATGAAAAAAATACTTTGGTTACTAGTATTGAATTCAACGGAAACTCAAAGGAATTTCTCAGTAAGATTGATCGATTTCTTGAAAAGAACTTAATCCAAGGACCTTGTTTTAAGCTCTACAAGCGTGAAATAATACAGAAGTACAATGTATGCTTCCCGATTGATTTGTCGTTTGGAGAAGACACGCTGTTCGTATATGACTATTTAATACACTGTAATTCAGTGTCGTCGATTCCGAATCCCTTATATACTGTGACATCTCATGAACGATCATTAAAATCAAGAGTCAGATTGGATAAAGTCGATATTTACCTGCGCCTCTACCTAAAACTTAAACAACTTTTCGATACTAATCCATCGCTAAGCCCGACTCGTGTAATCAGTCGGTTCTTCTGCCTTTCTTTCGTATCGTCAATTAAGGAACTTTACTTACCACAAGCAAACTTAACCCCAAAACATAGAATTAATTCCATCAACCGATATATAAATCATGAACAAATTCGAAACTATTTTGAAGCTTATTCTGAATCAAATCTAAGAATCAAATTGATTCGATGGTTGATTCTACATAAACATAAATATTTGTTTGATTTGCTATTTAGAATAAATGCTTTGTTTTAAAACATCAAGGCGATCGGAGGGAAATCATGATTCTACTTACAGGCGCTACTGGATTTCTTGGTGAGTTTGTCTTACGTGAACTATTACGGCAAGGTTATCCTACGACTTGCTTCGTTCGAGAAACAAGTAACATTGAAGTAATTAAAGAACTGAATGCTGATTTTGTTTATGGAGAACTGAACGACAAAAATTCAATTCGAAATGCGCTGGTCGGAAAAGATGTTCTGATTAACATTGCATCAATGGGTTCGGGCTTAGCCCCAACCATTATGGATGCGATCACAGAATCAAACGTTAAAAGAGTGATTTTCATTAGTACGACCGGGATATTCACCAACCTCAATCCAACAAGCAAAGGAATCCGTATCGAAGCAGAACGCTTAATCAAAGAGAGTTCTCTTAACTACACGATTCTTCGTCCTACCATGATTTATGGCACGCCTAAAGACCGAAACCTCTGGAGATTGATTACCTATTTAAAACGATTCCCGATCTTGCCGATATTGGGAAATGGGAATTACTTACAACAACCTGTTTACGTGGAAGATTTAGCGAAAGCGATTGTCAACGTAATCGATAATCGCACCACATATCGAAAGGAATACAACTTAGCGGGAGAACGGCCATTAACTTACAATGAGCTGGTAGATGTCGTATCCACAAAAATGGGAAAAAAGACAATCAAGATACATCTACCGATGAAACTTAGCTTTCATCTTCTAAAAATTTACGAGGGTATTTCAAAAAAACCAAGACTTAAGGCAGAGCAAGTATTACGTCTTAACGAAAACAAAGCTTTTTCAATCGACGATGCCGTTCGGGATTTCGATTATGCACCGATCCGTTTTGAAGTTGGGATACAAAGGGAAATCGAACTTGGCAATCAGTTCAAGGTGAATCGGACGTGAAAAGCAATCGAATATTCCTGTATGGTTATTGGCGTAAAAATCTGGGTGATGATTTAATGTTAGAGGCGTTTCGTAATTTGCATCCCGATTCTGAAATACATCTGATAACTAAGAAAGCATACTTAGCATCTTATCGAAGACAGAATCTCTTTCCACATGCAGAAGACAAGCTATTAGTTCGCCTTTTCAGTAAGATTTTCAGATATTTCGATAAACCCAGTTACTATCATTTTCGATATGCCAATCAAAACACCGATTTTGTAGCATTAGGCGGGTCGCTTTTTATTCAAGACGAAAAATGGCGTCGGGAATTCAACATTATGAATTACATGGTTACAAGGTGTAAAACCAGCTCCATTGTTAGCAGTAACTTCGGACCTTATCAAAGTGAAGATTTTTTAGCTACATATATTGAGCTGTTTAAGAAAGCCAAGAATATTATCTTGCGTGATAAAAAATCATATGATTTATTTTCGAGTATCGAATCTGTAAAGTATGCTCCAGATATCGTTCTAACACTCGAGCAGTCACCGATATTCAAAGAAAAAAACGAACACGAAGAATACTACGTGATCTCAAACATTAATGTAAGAAACCGTTCTAAACTAGCTGATTTTGAGAATGACTACGAATCAAAATTGGCAGAGATTGCTGAAAGTATGATTGAACAAGGTAGAGAAGTAGTCTTCATGTCTTTTTGCGATTATGAAGGCGATTTGGAGTCGATCCATCGCATTCGAAACAGAATAAGCGAAGCCAAACGCATCTATGCCAAAATAGTAAGTTATGACAACCTCAAAGTTTCGTTGGAAGTTATCTCAAACTCAAACGGAATTATCGCAACACGATTTCACGCAATGATCTTGGCGTTTCGATTCAATATTCCGGTTTTTCCGTTTATATACAGTGAAAAAACCGAAAACGTGATTGTCGACTATGGATTTCCAGGGAAATATTCAACAATCGAGATGAGTAATAGCGTCTCAGTTGCTGAAGTTCTGAAAAGTTTAGGAGTCGAACCCAAGATTCCAGCGGAAGTATTCTTACTAGCAAGCAAATCTCATTCAAAAGCGATATAGTACGAATGTTAGAAAATTCAACAGATTTTCAATGATATGGGTATCGATTCATTTCATCAAAACAGTGGATGTATTGATATAAGAAGTGTGATATATTCTAAGCAGAATAGCACAAAAATTTGATTCGGGGAAATATTGAATTCAAAACAAATGGGGGAAAGTGCCTATCGAGAAATTGGGAAATATACCAACGTAATCTGTCATATGATTGGACACAAATTGAGTTATTGCTTATACATAACCAAACGGGGAGGAAACAATGTATAGAAAAGCAGCATTAACACTAGCATTATCTGGTTTGCTGATTATCGCTTCATTTTTAGGTCCGACAAAATTGAATACCAATGCATCAGAAGTTTCGATAAGCAAAAATCCCTTCGCGAATGAAGATTCTCAAAAGGAACTAAAGGAGAAAATCGCAAAGGGGGTAAAGATTAAGTCTGACTTGTTTGAGTTTGGGGCGACACGGGCTGAGAAGAAAATTAAGGAAGACAAAGTTCGCAGCGAAGCGGATTCACAATACATCGTCGAGTTTAAGGAAAAAGTTTCCTTAGATACGATTTACGAAATTGTTAAAGATTATTCTTACACACTTCTTAGTAAAAGTGGGCAGAGGGTTTTTAGAGTTTTACTCTCAAATCCGGATGACTTTAAGGCTAAGACATCAGGATTGGTTAAAAATTTCGAAAAAGACGGAAAGATGACTTCCCAATCGATATCCAATGATACTCATGTCGGATACCAATGGGCGCTTGATGCATTGGATATTCCTGAGGCATGGACCATAACGACTGGATCCGATGCAGTTTTTGTCTCAGTTATTGATTCCGGTGTCGATCGAGAGAATCCTGATTTACTAAATTCCGATATCAGAGTAGGATATGATTTCATTTTAGATGGTGAAGTTACTTATGACGCGACGGGGCATGGTACCATGGTTACCGGAGTTATCGCGGCACAGACAAACAACTTCGAAGGTATCGCGGGAGTAAACTGGAATGTTGCGGTAGTCCCCCTAAGAGTCGTTTATACAGATGGGGCTATTTATGAATCCGATATTATCGAAGCAATTTATGCTGCGGCTGACATCAATAGCGATGTAATCAACCTAAGTCTTGGAGGTCCCGACTACTCAACAGCGATGGATGGTGCAATTCAATATGCGAATTCCTTAGGCAGTATCGTCGTAGCAGCGGCAGGGAATGGCGGAGGGTCTTCATACAATTATCCGGCATCTTATAATGGTGTCATAAGTGCAGCATCAGTTGATGACCAATTAGTTCGGTCAACATTCTCGCAATACAATTCTATGGTGGATGTCGCTGCACCCGGTGAAGAAATTCTGACAACAGCGGATTGGTATACGAGCGGTGGAAATGATTACGTTTTTGCCAGCGGCACATCATTTTCGGCACCATATGTTTCAGGTATCGCTGCCTTGGCATCCGCGATCAATCCGAGTTTAGACTATGTTGAGTTTTTCGAGTTAATAAAAGTGACTAGTAAAGATTTAGGATGGGAAGGGTATGATCCATACTATGGTTACGGACTGATCGATGCAGATAATCTACTTACCGGATCAAAAAATCCTCCAAGCGCTCCTGAGCAAATCTATGTTCAAAGTTCAACCTACAACTCAAACACCATTTATTGGTCTAGAGTAGCGAATGCTTCAGGTTATGAGTTCTTTCGTGCAACAAGTTATGATGGGGTATATTCTAGAATAAAGACTACAACACTTACGAGTTTTACGCATACTCCGCTCGTTCCAGGAAGTACTTATTTCTACAAGGTACGTGCTTATCGCTTAGATGGAACTGAAAGAATCTATGGGGCTTTTTCACCGATCATTTCATCAACGAATCTGCCTGCAGCTCCATGGGGAATAAGTGTTAATCCAAGTGCATATAATATGAATTTGGTTCAATGGAATGCTGTGAGTGAAGCAAGCGGATATGAACTATATCGTTCCACAGACTATAATAGCGGTTATGCATTGATTAAAACAACGACATCGACAAGTTTCGTGCATGGTCCATTACCAATTGGCAATACATATTATTATAAGGTCAGATCCTACATAGTTGTTGGAACAAAAAGGGTCTTTAGCAACTTCAGTGCATTTGTTTACAGGCAAACGTTTGGAGCCCCTCCAAACTTAATCACGAAACTAAATACATATAACAAGATTACTGTCTCTTGGGGTTCCGTTAGTTATGCTTCCGGGTATGAACTTTATCGGGCGACATCACCAACCGGCACCTTTGCATTGTTGAAAAGCACTACTGGTCTGTCTTTTGTTCACGGTCCACTTGTCGCCGGAACAACTTACTACTATAAAGTAAGGGCATATGCATTAGTTGGCAGTACAAAGGTCTATAGTGCATTTTCCGATGTGACATTTGAAACCTCGTTCCCGGCACCAACGATTTGGATGTCTTGGCAAACCTCTGATACGAACTATTTAGCTTGGATTCCACACACATATGAATCTGGTTATGAACTCTATCGAGCAATCAATGATTCTCCGAATTTCGCGTTACTGAAAAGTACTACCAGCACAAACTATGCACACGGCCCGTTAGTCTATGGTACAACATATCGTTATAAAATCAGATCATATGTTATCGTAGGAACAACAAAAGTTTATAGTCCATTTAGCTCAGAAATTTATCGCAAAGTAGAGTGAAGTGATTTGCTTGATGGTTTAAAACAGGCTTGAAAACCTTTAAATGGATCAACCTCATTCTGAAAAGGAATTCTCAAATCAGAGAATTCCTTTTCGGTTGTTAGCAAATGATTGTTTTGTTTTAGTTTTTGACGCATAAAATATATAGAAATGGAATAAAGTTCATTAATGGATGAAGGTTTTCGACAGATTCGAACTTTATTGGTGTTTCAAAAATACCATTACTGGTCTATACTATAGAATGATTCACATTAGTTATTAGAACTGGGAGAATATATGAAACTGAAAAAACAAGCCAAGCTCAACCTTATCCTCATAGCAACCGGGATATTGATCGTACTAATGCTTCAAATAAATGCACTATTTCCATCATGGATAAAGTGGATTTCAACGATAATCGTTTTATTGATAATTTCCCTATCGATGTTTTCGAAGTCAAAACTTCTAAAAATCAGTTTAAGTATTCTTTTGGTACTTACCTCCGCTTCACTTCTCTATCTCGGCGACATTACAAATCGCCTTTTCAAATATACTCCGGTCGAAACGAGCGTAATTTCATTTTATGTATTGAAAACTTCCAATGTCTCAAGTATTGAGCAAACTTCCGGAATGTTATTTGGGTATTCTGCGGCGACAGATGACGTTATGCTGAATTTCTCCAAAGCAGAGTTGGCGAAGAAAGCCAGTGATATCGAGTATTCCGAATCTTTGACAGATGAAGAAAACCTTCAAAAACTGATAGATGGAGATATTGAAGTTTTGATACTAGACAACGCTTTCTATGAGAATTTGCGTGAGTTAAAACCTGACGATATCGGAAAAATCAAATCGATTTGGTCTATCGAGAAATCGAATATAAAAGAGGATATTGTTAAAGAAGTCGATATTACAAATACACCTTTCGTGGTACTTCTAAGTGGTATTGATATTGCAGGTCCTCTCTCATTTAAATCGCGAAGTGACGTCAATATATTGATTGTCGTCAACCCAAATACAAATAAAATCCTAACGATTAGTATCCCGCGAGATACGTATGTGCCACTGGCGTGTAGGTCAGATAAAATGGATAAACTAACTCATAGTGGTATTTATGGTATTGGCTGCACAGTTAAAACAATTGAGAACTTCTTGGATATTGATATTAACTACTATGTCCGTCTTAACTTCACCTCAACATTGAAAATCGTTAACGTTATAGGAGAAATCGATGTCTATTCAAAATATAGTTTTACATCATTTGAAGGTTATAAATATACTACGGGCATAAATAGACTAGATGCGGATGAAACGCTTAGCTTTTTGCGGGAACGCAAATCATTTGCAGATGGAGACGTACAACGTGGGCTTAATCAACAAGAAGTCATTAAAGCAATCGTAAAGAAACTGACTCGCCCAGAAACCGTTTTAAAAGTGGAAGGGATCATCAACGCGGTAAGTGGAAGTATCGATACGAATATGCCTTCGAAAGATGTCTCGAAGTTACTTCAAATGCAGTTAAAGACAAATGCACAATGGGATTTTGTATCTTCAAAACTCGATGGTACCCCTGACCATAGGCCGACCTATAGTATGGGTAGCCGATTGCTTTATGTGATGATTCCAAACCAGCAATCTTTGACTAATGTCAAACAAAGCATACAAGACTTTATTAAAGTAGCGGAGTAAGTATTCTATGTTTGACCTCAACTTCGACTCGCTTGAAATAACGGACCCATCCATCATTGAACTTGAAGATCAATTCAATAAACACAAAACTTCATGCGAGTCATTTGTATACTTGCTTAAGAATAAATACCATGTTGACCAACCAATATGCATTGAGATTCAGAAGCGGTGCGCTGAGGGGCTAAACTCAACTATCAATGAGCAAACTCCGTTGATCAGTGTGGTAATCCCTACTTATAATCGATCCGCAATGCTGCTGGAGAGTGTCAAAAGTGTACTTGATCAAACGTATCCAAATAAAGAAATTATCGTAGTCGATGATTGTTCGAAAGACGATACCGAGACAGTAATGAGTCAACTGATTGCTCAACATAATTGTGTTAAGTATATTCGTAATACCGAAAACAAAAATGCAGGACAATCAAGAAATATTGGGTATCTTCAGGCAAACGGAAAATACATTGTATTTCTTGACGATGATGACTTCTATATTGATCCTCGTTTTTTTGAAAAAGCAATAATGAGGCATATAGCCAACTCAAATCTCGCATTCGTTGCCGGAAATGCTGAAGTGTATTATGTATCCTCTGATCGTTATGAAAGCAAAAGACTAAACAGGACGGGGTTCATTGGACGTAATGAATTTATGAGCGGATTCATGCGTACAATCGACAAGCCATTATCCACATTTTCAGCAGTTTTTGATAAAGAAAAGCTTGATAAAATCGGATTCAAGAAGATGATGATGATGAATGATGCCTCAATATATTTAAGATCCTTTCTTGTAGGTGATGCGGAAATAATCGAAGATATCATTGGTATCTATCGAATCCACACAACGAATATTTCAAACCGATTATCTGCACGCTTCATTATTGAAAACCTGGACGAAAAAGTTTTCATATTTGAGAATGCTAAGAATTCATCGTTGAATTTTAGTGATAAGTCTTGGCTTGATGATCAATTTAAATCTACAATCAGTTACTGGATTACAAGCAGCAAACCCAGCTTAAAATCGATTATTGAGTTATTACGATGGAACTTTAAAAAGAATCAAGTTTCAAAACACAACCTTACTTTGTTGATGCTTAAGAAATGGGTTAATACAAAGTTGAAATCATAATTGTATGAGAATCATAGAAGAGGATAGATTAGTTAAAAGGGGAGAAACGATGAAACGAGTGGGAATAATTACGATTATCGACTACAACAACTATGGAAACAGACTGCAAAACTTCGCCGTTCAAGAAGTGCTTGCACGTTTAGGCGTGGAATCCGAAACAATCGTAAACTTTCCAGACAGAAAGCAGAATCTAACTGCACGTCTTTATAGAGCCATTAATAATCCGCAAACACTCGTTTCAAAATCAATCGCAAAGAGGATCTTGATTAGGGTTAATAAACTCAGGAAGAAGATGTACATTTCTAAGAAAGAAGCAGAACTAATCAAAGCTGATAAAGAATTAGCCAATTGGAGATCAACACGCATTACGAATTTCAAAAAGTTCACAAAAGAATTCATTCATGAAACAAACTATACGATTACCTTAGATTCAATACCAATCGACATGGGAAGCCGATATGATGCATTTGTCGTGGGAAGCGATCAGGTATGGAATCCGAACTTCCGAAGGGGAAGTAATGTCGATTTTTTAACTTTTGCGCCGGAAAACAAACGGATTTCGCTATCAGCAAGTTTTGGAATCTCTCAGTTGACCCACGAGTGTAGGGATGAATTCCAAAAACACCTCATGCAAATGGCAAGTCTTTCGGTTAGGGAAAATAGCGGTGCTGAAATTGTTCGAGAATTAACGGACAGACAAGTGCCTGTACACATCGATCCAACATTGATGTTACCAAAAGAAAAGTGGTTATCGATTTCACGTGCTTCTTGTATCAAACCTTGCACTAAATATATACTTACTTATTTCCTTGGTAAGCAGACGCAGCAAACGATCCAAACGATTGATGGTATTGCTGAAAAGTTTGGACTTGATATCGTTAGACTTGCTGATTTCGACGATAAAAAATTCTATACGGTTGATCCTTCAGAATTCATCGACCTAGTACATTCAGCCGAGATAATCTTAACGGACTCATTTCACGGGACGATATTCTCGATTTTAATGGAGAAACCATTTTTGGTTTTTGAGCGGCAATCCAAAACACCATCAATGAGTTCAAGGATTACGACATTGTTATCGAAATTTGAATTTGAAGACCGACGTGGAGAGAATATTAATGTGATTGATGATGTGCTTAATATCGATTATTCGCATGTCCCGCAAATCCTAAAGATTGAAAGAGATAAAGTCGAAGAGTATTTGGTTTCCGCATTATCGCTAGAAAAGGCTACCAATCATGAAAATTAACCAGTTAAAAGTTGGAGTTGCATTATCGTATCTGTCAATGGGATTAGGGTATGTTGTCTCGATTTTGTATACTCCAATAATGCTGCGACTTTTAGGCCAAAGCGAATATGGACTATACAATCTCGTTGCATCGATTGTCGCATATATGGGCGTGTTGAATTTTGGTTTTGGTAGCGCCTATATGCGATACTATTCAAAATACAAAGCAAAGAATGAAGTGGAAAATATCAAGAAACTTAATGGAATGTTTCTTATCATTTTCTCGGTGCTTGGGTTAATAGCTTTATTGGCAGGAATAGTTCTAGTATTAAATACAGAAATGATCTTTGGTGCTCGACTCTCTATTCAGGAAATCAGTAGAGCACGAATTCTTATGATGGTTATGGTTGTCAATATGGCCATTTCTTTCCCCGGCATTGTCTTTAATTCGCACATCACCGCAAATGAAAAGTTTGTATTCCAAAAACTTCTTCAGGTATTAAAAACGCTTGTGAATCCATTTTTGATGTTACCGATACTGTTGTTGGGTTATGGATCGGTCGGAATGGTCATGGTATCTCTGTTCATTAGCTTGTCGATCGAACTTGGAAATATTTTATATTGCTTGAAGAAATTGAAAATGAGTTTTCGATTTGAGAACTTCGACACTCGCCTATTCAGGGAAATGACAGTATACTCGTCGTTCATTTTCGTCAATCTTGTTGTGGATCAAGTAAATTGGAATGTCGATAAATTTATCCTAGGTCGATTTTTTGGGACAACCTCAGTCGCTATCTATGGATTGGCTGCCCAACTAAATGTCTATTTTATGTCGTTTTCTACAGCCATTACTAATGTCTTCATCCCTCGCGTACATAAAATGGTCGCAAGCACGGTTAACAATGACGAACTTACAACTTTATTCACTAAAGTTGGAAGAGTACAATTCGCATTACTTTTCCTCATCGCATCCGGTCTGATTTTCTTTGGTAAATCATTTATCCAAATGTGGGCAGGAAGCAATTATGCCGATACTTACCCAATAGCCCTTATCTTGATTATTCCATCCATTGTTCCGCTTATCCAGAATATTGGCATTGAGATTTCCAGAGCGAAGAATCTACATCGATTTCGTTCTTTCGTTTATTTCTTGATTGCTATTCTGAACATTGCAATCTCGATCCCGCTGGCTCAACAACTAAAAGGTATAGGGGCAGCTTTAGGAACAGCGTTTGCCTTAATCGTTGGAAACGGATTTATCATGAACTGGTACTATCATAAATATGTCAAAATAGATATTATTTACTTTTGGAAAAATATTTTGAGTTTTATCCCCTCGATGATTGTTCCGATATTTTACGGTATTTTTATAAATACAATGGTTGAAATCGACTCAGTCTTTAAACTGCTTTTGTTTGGGGGAGTTTATGTCATTATATATGGTGTCTCACTCTGGTTCTTTGGTTTGAACTCTTTTGAAAAAGATCTAGTACAGAAACCTATTAATAACCGCATTAATATGGGTAAGAGGAAAATTTAATGACAAAAGAAGCAATAAGACCTCAAATAGTCAATGTAATTGAGAAAGGTTATTGTGTCGGATGTGGTGGGTGTGCGAGTTCTTTGAACTCGGCTTTTCAAATGAAGTTTACGGCAAATGGGAGTTATCTTCCTGTCAATGATGAGAACGTAGAAATTACTGAAGGTACGTTTGTATGTCCATTCGCAAGTGTAAAAAATGAAAGTGAAATTTCAAAAGAATTATATTCAGATGAAAACGATGTGAGGCATAATCTGTACATTGGATATTACTTAAGAAACTATGCTGGATATGTTAAAAAAGACACCTATCGTGAAAATGGAAGTTCAGGAGGAATGGGATCGTGGATCGCATGTAAATTGCTTGAGCTTGGTTATGTCGACAGGATCATACATGTGACGCAAACAGTCAAAGATAAGGACAATATCTTATTTAAGTATCATGTATCAAATTCTATCTCTGAAATCAGAAATGGCGCAAAGTCCAAGTACTATCCTGTTGAAATGTCGAATGTGATTAATTATGTAAGGGAGAATCCGGGCAACTATGCATTTATCGGAGTCCCTTGCTTTATCAAAACGGTTCGACTTCTTAGCGACCAAGATCCGATTATTCAAGATCGAATCAAGTATACAATTGGGCTTGTGTGCGGTCACCTAAAAACAGATCGATTTGTCAAATCTATGGTTTGGCAAATGGGAATGGATCCAACAAAAATTACGAAATTTGACTTCAGAGTAAAAATAGAAGGTCGAAATGCGAGTGACTACGGAGTTGAAGCCGAAGTCGAAGTACTTGGGGATACGGTTATCAAGAAAGCGCCAATCAAAGAACTATTTACTACAAACTGGGGGCACGGGCATTTCAAATTAAAGGCTTGCGACTACTGTGACGATGTACTGGCAGAAACTGCGGATGTGACAATTGGGGATGCTTGGTTACCCGAGTACAACAAAGATAGCATGGGAACCAATATAATCACTGTTCGCAATCTGAAAATTCTTGAAATGATCGAAGCTCATAAGGATGAGTTGAATTTGACTGAAATCGATGAGAACAGAATATTCGAATCACAAGCAGGCGGATTCCGGCATAGAAGAGAGGGCCTCGGATATCGATTGTATCTAAAAGATGAAGTAAGCGAATGGAGACCGATAAAACGAGTTGAAGCAAGTAATGATATCTCGGAGAAACGGAAAAAGATATACGAAACCAGAGTGTTACTTGCTGAAAAAAGCCATCAATATTATGCCGAGGCTGAAGATGTAGATGATTTTGATGTGTATATCAATCAAATGAAGCCAATTATCCGCAAGTACGATAAGTTATTTAAGAAATCCATCTACTCAAGAATATTGACGAAATTAAAGAGAATCTTAAACTCAAAGTAGGATTGGCACTAATTATCATAAACAAAGGATAAAATGAGATGAGAGATAAAATCCAAATATTGCGTGCACTTGCTATTTTTGCAGTAGTCATGATCCATTCCAATGCAACGGGGGCTATGGGCGTGACAATACGTCCATTTATAAATTTTTCTGTTGCTTTGTTTATATTTTGTTCGGGGTATCTTACTAAGTTAGAGATAACGGACTTACCTAGTTTCTATAAAAAAAGACTTTCAAAGATATTGATTCCATATTTTATATGGAGTTTGATTTATACAGTTGTAAATGTTTCTTATTCTAGTTTTTTACGGAATCTTTTAACCGCTAATGCTATCAGTCCTTTTTACTATGTATCAGTATATGCTCAATTTGTTATCTTAACACCATTAATTGGAATAATGCTGAAATCAAAATATAGATGGATTGGATGGTTTGTGACACCTGTCTCAATATTCGTTATATGATATATGCTTGTATTTATGGGTGTAAACTTAGGGTTTCCTTTTCCTGGAACGATATTCTTAGTTTGGTTTATCTATTATTATTTGGGAATGGCTCTGGGTAACAATGTTCTAACATACAATGTTAGTAATGTAAAAACTTGGATTGTCTATGGTTTTGTCCTTCTCTTGTCAGAACTTGAAGGGTTTGCTTGGTTCTATCGTGGCAATTATGATATGGCTACATCACAGATTCGACTAACATCGGTATTGTCATCAACAGTCGCCTGTTTACTAGCATACCTTTTTTTAAGGAATGATCACATGATCAAAGATGAAAGCCTATTAAGTAGAATGTTTATCAAAATTGGAGATTATTCTTTTGGTATTTTCTTAGCGCATATATTAGTGAAGACCTTACTAGGAAATATCCCTGGATATGATCTTCTCCAATTTCCAATTACTACCTTGTTGATTATAGTCGTTACAGCACTTGGCGTCATGGTTGGACGAAAGATTCTCGGAAAGAAAATTAGTGAGTTTGTGGGACTCTAAAGCGATATCCAAGAAAATTTTAAGATTAAATTTAAATTATCGAGATTTCGCAGTATTTCAGTCAACATTTCTATTGGTTTGTATGATATTTTAGATGTATAACCACAAGCATTTTCTCGAATAATGTCTTTAATTGTCAATGGTCAATACTATGAGTAAGTAATCGTTATTTTGTTAACGATGCGAAGGGAAATTAAAACATGCGTAAACTTATCTCGATTCTCGCTCTATCTATTTGCTTAATTAGTGTCACCGCTTGTTCGAGCAAACCCAAAGCATCCGAATCTGTTGAACGTTTCTTAACCGCATTTCAGACCGGTGCTTCCACATCGGACGATCTTTCGAAATACTTTGAAGCTGAAGGAGAGTATGCATTTAAATTGGATGCATTCGATGCCGGGTCCGACAACGAAGAACTAGTTGAAACGATGAACATATTGATACGTGATTTCAACTATGAAATCGTTTCGCAGACGATGGAAAAAGACACGGCGGTCGTCTCCATGAAAATCACTGCCCACGACATCGCGGGAGTATATCGCCAATGGATCGATGGAATCGTAGCGAGGGCGATGGAGTGGATGACTTCTGGGAAAACCGAAGAAGAAATACTGGCTGCTGAACTGGTGCTTCTTGAGGAAGCTTTGTTTGCTTCGCCGAAAGATAAGGTGTATACGGTCGATGTGCACATGGTGTATGTCGACAAGGAGTGGCAAATTGCGGATAGCGAAGAGAATATGCCGTTGCTTGATGCATTGACCGGAGGATTCTTAGGTATGGTGGAGGACATCGAAGGTCCAGTGCCCAATATCTACTAAAGAATGTAATATCCAAAGTAAAAGCGATGACTATCCTTGCGGAACGTCATCGCTTTTGTATGATGGGTGATTAGAGAACTCCTTGCGCTTTCATCGCTAAGGCTACTTTCTCAAAGCCTGCGATATTGGCGCCAAGAACCAAATTCATCGGATCTCCGAAGGCTTCGGCGGTCCGTTTGGAATTAGAGTAGATTTTCGCCATGATGTCCTTTAAACGGGCATCCACTTCCTCAAAGGTCCAACTTAATCGTAAACTATTCTGACTCATTTCCAAACCGGAAGTGGCGACACCGCCCGCATTGGCGGCTTTACCAGGCCCGAAGAACACCTTATGTTTTAGGAAGAGCTGCGTCGCTTCCAAGGTCGTCGGCATGTTGGCGCCCTCCGCAACGACTTTACAGCCGTTCTGTATCAATTGATTGGCACCGGTGATGTCCAATTCGCCTTGGGTCGCGCAGGGCAGGGCAATATCGCATGGAACGGACCAAATCCCGCGGCTCCCTTGCGTAAAGGTCGCGGAAGGGACTTTGTCCGCATACTCTTTGATTCGTCCGCGACGGACTTCTTTGATGTCTTTAAGAAGGGCTACATTGATTCCTTCCGGATCATAGATATAGCCGTCGGAATCGCTACAGGTCACGACTTTCGCGCCTAAACGCTGCGCTTTTTCGATCGCATAGATCGCAACGTTACCCGAACCGGAAACCGATACGATCTGATTGTTTAAGTTTAGATTGAGGTCTTCAAGCATCTTCTCCACGAAGTAAACCAGACCGTAACCGGTCGCTTCGGTGCGAACTAATGAACCGCCGTAACCTAAGCCTTTACCAGTCAAGAATCCTTGGGCATGGATATCTCTGATTTTCTTATAATAACCGTAAAGATATCCGATCTCCCGTCCGCCCACGCCGATGTCGCCGGCCGGGACATCGATGTCCGATCCGATATGACGTTGAAGTTCGGACATGAACGCTTGGCAGAAACGCATGACTTCGCCATCCGTTTTACCTTTCGGATCGAAATCCGAACCGCCCTTGCCGCCACCCATCGGTAAGGTCGTCAAGGCATTCTTGAAGACTTGTTCGAAACCAAGGAATTTGATAATGCTTTGGTTAACGGAAGGATGCAAACGTAAACCGCCCTTATACGGACCCAAGGCTGAATTATATTGGACGCGGAAACCGCGGTTTACTTGGACTTGATTCTTGTCATCCACCCATGCCACCCGAAACGTAATCAACCGTTCCGGTTCGACGACCCGTTCCAACAAGCCTTCCGCAATCAATTCCGGATGCTTTTCGAAATACGGAACCAACGAATCGAAGACTTCTTTCACGGCGGCTAAAAACTCAGGTTCGTTGGCATTGCGAACCAACACTTGATCGTAAACGGAAGCGACGTAGGATTGGGCATTCATGGCGAATCCTCCTTAAGTTGCATTTATTATAGCGTATTTCCATGCGTTACACGCCATAAATCGTTGCGAAGGAGATTGTGAAACATGCTAAAATAAAAGAAGCGAAAGAAGGATACAAGAATGCGTAAATGGGGAATAGCGACACTTCTACTTCTACTGATCAGCGGATGTTCAAAAACGGAGTTACTACCGATCACCGGAATCATCGGCGACTACCCGATCGTCTATTATCAAGCGACACAAAGCCCGACGACGTCGGTCTTTACCGGAAAAACCGTCTATGGGGATACGTATCAAGCGGTCGGCGTCATGTTTGAGAACACGGTCGCGGCGAGACCCCAATCGGGGATTTCACTTGCGGATGTGGTTTATGAAATCGCGGTCGACAGTTGGCAGATCTCACGCTTCTTAGGCATCTTTAGTACCACCTTACCCAGTAAAATCGGACCGGTACGGAGCGCACGTTTTCCGTTTGTGCGGGTAATGCGCGAATGGGACATCGGGTTTACACACTTCGGCGCCGGACAGACCGGCTTAGGGAATGTCATTCCCTTGATTCGATCCTCCAACTTCCCGGTACGTTTTGACGGACACACGGGACTCAACAGTCAATATTTCTCGCGAGATCCTGCGCGAAAAGCGCCGCATAATGCGTATTGGAACGGCCAAGAAGCCTTGGAAATGATTCCGCAGATGAAGGTCGACAAGCACTTCATGTTCAGTAAGAACGTTGTCTATTCGGGGGATGATGTCAATCAACTCAACCTTCGATATGCCTCAAACAATCGAGTCACCTATAAATACCTCCCGGAAGAACAGCGATACGCCCGTTTCATCAACGACGAACCGATGATGGATGCCTACAACGATAGTCAAGTCATGGTCACCAATATCATCGTCCAACATGCTCCGCACCATGCGGTCGAACGGGTCCGTTACATCATCGTCGAATTCGAAGGGTCAGGCAAAGCAGAGTTCTACATCGGCGGGAAAGTCATCAAGGGAAGTTGGAAAAAACCGGTCGAAGGGAAACCCACGACCTTCTACGATAACAACGGAAAAGAAATCATCCTATTGCCGGGGAACACGTGGATCCAAGTCGTTCATCCCGACATTCCCATCACAACCAGTTGACCAAAGATTGACAAGCGCAACGCATATCGCTACACTAATAAGGAAATCGGGGGATTTACAATGAAGAAAGACACAGGAAATCTAAGGTAAATAAACCTCAACGGTGTCTTTTTCATGCGTATCACTCAGAAAAAGGAGAATTCAATGACCAACGACAAAGTAATGTATTTCATGGCCGCTTACGGGAAATACTTCCCTGCCAACCAAATGATGTTTCTACGCGACCGTATCCAAAATCTGGATGACAACCAACTCATGATGATTTCAGCTTTGGAATTCCATGATCCCACCGTCTTGTTGATCATTTCCGTACTGATCGGCACCTTGGGCATCGACCGTTTCTTGATCGGTGATGTCGGGATGGGCGTACTTAAACTCTTGACCGGCGGACTGTGCGGAATCTTGACGGTTGTCGACTGGTTCTTGATCATGAACTTGTGCCGCGAAAAGAACATGCAAAAGTTGATGAACTTCTTGGAATATGGACGCCAAGCCTAAAAAGATCTTCTGGGGATTGATCGGCGGACTGGTTTTATTCGCGAGCTTGATGATCTTGGACTTCTACCGTTGCCCCTTTGCTTATATCACCGGATTTCCTTGTGTCGGCTGCGGTTTGTCGCATGGATTTTTGGCGATATTGCGCCTGGACTTCGCTTCGGCCAACGCGTTTAACGCGCTTTCGATCCCGTTGTTTATCGCTTTTTGCGTACTTGGTTTGATCACGCTGAGCGATATGATTTTTCGGACGCAGTATTTAATGCGGATTTCAGAGATTCGGTTGACACGGATGCAATACGTGTTGGTTGGTGCTTTATTCGTGTTGAACTGGTCCTTAAATCTCTTGCGTTTTCTGAATCAGGGATAAACAAGGGTCAAAATCGCAATCCATTCTATGCATCCTCATATGAATATGATACGATTTCGCAAAGGATGGTTTTTCAATGAGTCAACGACGCAATCACTTTGGAATCGATCTCATGAAATTCGTCGCGGCCATGTTGGTGGTCGCGGGACATGTGCGTCCACTGATTTCCTATTCGCTGACCCTGGATGTCTTTGTGATCCATGTCGTAGCGCGCGTCACCATCCAATTCTTCTTCATGACGGCCGGCTATTTGCTTTTCAGAAAGCTAGCGTTTCCGTTACGTGAACATCCGGAAAACCGCAAAGTCGTCTTCCTATATGTCAAACGAATCTTGATCCTGTACTTGATCTGGTATCTCATCTATATGAGTATCGCGTTATTCTATTTCGTAAAGTTGGTCGGATTCGACCTCTTCGGTTTCTATCTCTTCTATCGTTTCTTGTGGACCGGTTCGCATCTCTGGTATCTCTTCGCCCTTGCGGTGGCAGTCGTGTTGGCTTTTGTTTCGCTCCACTATCTTTCCTTCAAAAAGGCATTGATTCTTGGGGTTGTGCTCTATCTGATCGGACTTTTCGGAGATGCCTGGTATGGCGTCGGGGTCAATCTAAGTATCAATGCCCCTTACGATTTCTATCGCTTTCTGTTTAATACCACCCGCGACGGACTATTCTTCGGATACTTCTTCGTCGTCATGGGGGCTTATTTCGTCAAAACCTCGTTTAAAATCCGTAATCCCTTCTTTTGGTTCTTCACATTCATGGTCGGATTGACGTTTGAAGTTTACCTCTTACGTGCCTATAGCCGACCCTTGGACTTCAACCTACTATTGTTCGCTTTACCCGCCAGTATCTGTCTTTTCTCCGGTATGGTTGAGATCGACCTGAAAGAACGTAAGATTTACCGTTGGCTACGCGATGCGAGTCTGATTGTATATTTAGTTCATCCATTGATCATCATCATCCTTCCTATGATTTTGGGAGGACTGGGACTTGGATCACTCGGAAGCAATAGTTTATTCGAATACTTCGCAGTCGCAATGATTTCATATGCTTTTTCGTGGATTCTACTAATGGCCGCCCGATATCTGCCATTTCTAAAATATCTATTCTAACGTAGGAAAGAGGGTACTATGGGAAGCAAACAAAAACAAGAATACGCGCGACTTTTGGTGAAGTGCGGACTCAACGTCCAGCCTGGGCAGAATGTTGTCATCGATGTCGATGTGGAGAACCAGGCATTCGCCAAAATGGTCGCCCAAGAAGCGTATGCGGCCGGAGCGAAACTTGCGGTCATCCGTTACACCGACATTCGGGCTGACCAACTGCGGATCGACAGCCAAAGCGCAGCGGACATCAAAAAAGTCGAACATTGGGAACGCGAATCGATCGATGCGTATCTGCGCGAGAACGGTTGTCATCTTTTACTGACGAGTTCCTATGTCGGATTGTTGGATGATATCGGAGAAGACAAGGCCGCCAGTTACCAACAACGGACCAACGAACTCCGTAATGTCGTCCGTCATCGTATGACGACCCATAAGATCCAATGGTGCATCGCACCGGTACCCAATCGTTTGTGGGCGAAAGCGCTCTTTCCGCATTTGGATGAAAAAGATGCCATCAAAGCGTTCTGGAAGACGATCTACGGCTTGGTCTATATGGACAAGGACGAAGACGTGGTCACCACCTGGCTCCGTCACCAAGAACGTCTGTGTCAAGTACGCAACAAACTCAACGGCTTGCGTTTGCGCGAACTGCATTTCAAAACCGGCTTAGGTACGGATTTGACGATCGGGCTTTCCCAACATGTCCGTTGGAGCGGGGGCGTGGATGTAGAAGGTAAGAAGAGTTTTAGCGCCAACATTCCGACCGAAGAAGTCTTTACCTCGCCCGACAAATATAAAGTCGAAGGGAGAGTCGTCGCCAGCCGTCCGCTTTACATCGCAGGCAGCGTAATCGAAGATTTCAGTCTGACCTTCAAACAAGGAAAAGTCGTTACTGTTGAAGCGAAAAAGAACAAAAAACTGTTGGAAAACCTCATCAACACCGATGAAGGCTCCTGTTACTTGGGCGAAGTCGCTTTGGTCGAAGCCTCTTCCGCCATCAGTCGCAGCGGACACCTTTTCTATAACACCTTATTGGATGAAAACGCCAGTTGCCACTTAGCCTTAGGAAAAGGCTTTGCGGGAGCGATCGACGGAGCACGCGTTATGCCTGATGAAAGTTGGGAAGCCTTGCACCTCAATGTTTCAAGCATCCATGTCGATTTTATGTTCGGTACCGACGATCTCGAAATCGAAGCATACAACGAAGACGGATTACGGATCCGCTTATTTGAGAACGGCGATTTCGCACTCTAAAGCCCATTTTCGGGCTTTTCTTTATGTTTCTTGAATCTTGCGATTTGTACACTCATCGTGTGTAGTGACAATAGCGTCGCTTTGTGATAATTAGTGTAGATTTTACGATAATCAATTCAAACAACGATGTGATTCTTCCGGGGCGGATCCGCGATTGCGGCATGGAATCCATCGTAAATTACGGTCAAAGGGGACCGTAAGATCGGAGCGTGGGGAAAATGGAACGATCAGAAATAGATTCTTCATTGGATTTTGAACGACCGGAAGACGACGTCGAATATGTCGACGTCAACCATAATTTAGAACGTAAATTCGGACAACGGATCCGTCATTTGCGCACGAGCGTCGATTTATCGCAAGAGGAACTCGCGTTCCGTAGCGGGTTACATCGCAACTACATTTCGGATGTGGAACGTGGACGACGCAACATTTCATTGCGTGCCTTGGATAAATTGGCACGCGGGTTAGGCATCGAATTGCGCGATTTGTTTTAAATCATCAAAGTACAAGAAAGGCATTGCCTTTTTTGTTTTGTGCTATAATGAGAACGGTGATTTTATTGAAAGCAATTCAACTTATTCTCACGATCGTCATCGGACTGATCCTCCTCTCCTACCTCTGGCCGGTATTCCTGCTGTTCGCCATCATCATCGGAGTCTATTTCATCCGATTCTATTTCCGGTTGCGTAATGCGGCCACCCAAGAACCTGAACAACCACGTGATTTGTCACGCGACGACGATATCGAAAAACCGATCCATCGGGATGTCATCGACGCGGACTTTAAGGAAAGAGAGTAATCGATTTCATGGATGTCAACGAATTAGACTTCGAGCCGGTTACCGAAGAGGACTGTAGCACGATCGTATCCTATCTGAAGCGTGCCGGTATCGAAGAAAGCAACCACAACATCGTCAACTTTTATCAGTGGCGACGTCAATATCCCTTATGGAAATGCATCGGGGACGACTATATGCTTTTATTGGGGATCCACAAAGGAACCCTCTTCATGTATATGCCCTTGTGTGCGTCGGATCAATTTCAAAATGCGATCCTCAAAGGCAAAGAAATCTTCAGTCAAGCCAATGTCCGTTTCGAACTTTCATGTTACACGATCGAAGGAGTACAACGCATCCTGGATGTTTTACCGGATACGCAGTTCGTTAAAGAACGCGATGCCTACGATTATGTCTATGAAGCGGAAAAGTTACGGACCTATAGCGGAAAGAAACTGCAGAAGCGACGCAATCATATCAACGCCTTCCAATTGGAATATCATGGACGATATACCTACGAAGTCATCGACGAAAGCAATCTTGAAGAAGTCAAAGCGTTTCTATACTCTTGGAAAGAGGATGAAGCGCATGACGAGTACTTCACCTACGAGAAGCAAGGTTCGATGGATATCCTGGACCTCTATGGGAAAATCCCTTGGGAAGGCGGTTTGATCCGCATCGACGGAAGTGTCAAAGCGTTCGTCATCGGTTCCATGACCTCCGATCGGATGGTTCAAATCAACATCGAAAAAGCCGACGACAGTATCCGCGGACTCTACCAAGTCGTCGAAAAGGAATTCCTCAACCGTCACTTCCTCCATGCGACCTTGGTCAACCGGGAAGACGATATGGGCAACGAACATTTGCGCGCCGCCAAAATGGCGCTGAATCCGCTTTACTTCATCGAGAAGTACCGCCTGAGGGAAACACATGAAACTTTGCAGAGCATCGGCTACCGATAAAGCGATCCTTTACCAACAATGGAAGGCTGCTTTCGCCCATGACGACGGAGGATCGATCGACCATTATTTCAACGCGCTCTATGACCCGATGGAATGTTACTTGCTTAAGGAAAACGACAGTATTCTTTGTTCGCTTCAAGTTCACAGACATACCATGAACTTACATGGCAAACGCGTCAGCGTCTCCTATATCGTCGGTGTACTCACACCGCCCGAACATCGTCGCAAAGGCTATATGAAACGCTTGATGGACGAAGTCTTGGACATGCTTTCGCATCAGGACTTGATCACGGTCCTCCAAGCCTACAACCCCTCGCTCTACGAACAATTCGGGTTTGCGCGTGTCTACAAGCGCAAACGGATCTGGGTCGACAAATCTATGGTGCCAAGTCTAAGCAGTCAGGGCATAAGTTATAACGCCGATCCGGGCGAACTGACCGCCTTCTATAAAGAGTTCACGAAACACTTCGACGGTTGGTTTGTGCGCGAAGGGGATTATTATGAGAAACGATTTGCGGAGCTGCGCGCCGAAGGCGCAAGTATACTGACGCTGAAAGAAGACGGCATCCTCAAAGGGTGTTGCATGTTCTCGATCAACGGACGTCATGCGGACATACAAGAGATCCTTTATCTCGATACGCTGAGTTTACTTAAAATGATCTCGGCATTATTGATCGGAAAAGAAAAAGTCGTCCTGCATGTCAGCCAACACGAAAACCTGACCCGGGTCTTGCCCGGATCGACCGAAAGCGAAGAAGATTACATGAGCGTCCGTATCAACGACTACGACCTCTTCAATAAACTCTTCGACACACGTGTCACCAGTCCCCTGCAAGCTATGACGATGGGTCAAAAACCCCTCTGGATCAGCGATTCCCAGTAAGAAATCACATAAATGCGAATTGCTTCACAATTGACAAAGACAGATTGAATGCCTATAATTGATATGTCACATGAGGAGGACTTAATCATGACAGCAAAAATTGCGATTAACGGTTTTGGACGTATCGGACGCTTGGCTTTCCGTCTAATGGCCGGAAGACCTGAATTCGACGTCGTAGCCATCAATGACCTGACAGATGCCAAGACATTGGCCCATTTATTAAAGTATGACTCGGCCCAAGGACGTTGGGACGGCCATGAAGTTTCCTTTACCGAAACCGGCATCGTCGTCGACGGTAAGGAAATCCGCATCTACGCGGAAAAAGATCCTGCGGCGCTTCCGTGGGGAGCCTTGAAGGTCGATGTCGTCATCGAATCCACCGGCTTCTTCACCGACGCGGCGAAAGCTTCCGCCCACATCACGGCGGGTGCGCGTAAAGTCATCATCTCCGCTCCGGCAACGGGCGAAGGCGTCGAAACGGTTGTCTTCAACGTCAACCACAACATCCTCGATGGCAGCGAAACGATCGTTTCCGCGGCTTCCTGCACCACCAACTGCTTAGCGCCGATGGCCAAAGTCCTCAACGATAATTTCGAAATCGTCACCGGCTCGATGACCACCATCCACGCCTACACCAACGACCAGAACACCTTGGATGCTCCGCATCGCAAAGGCGACCTGCGTCGCGCACGTGCCGCCGCCGCCAACATCATCCCGAATAGCACCGGTGCCGCCAAGGCGATCGGATTGGTCATTCCGGAATTGAAGGGCAAACTTGACGGAGCCGCGCAACGCGTTCCGGTCATCACCGGCTCGATTACCGAATTAGTTGCGGTCGTTGCGAAAGCCACGACGAAAGACGAAGTTAATGCCGCGATGAAAGCCGCAGCGAACGAATCCTTCGGTTACACGACCGACGAAATCGTTTCCAGCGACGTTATCGGGATCTCCTTCGGTTCCTTGTTCGATGCCACTCAGACGAAGGTTTCCAACGTCGGCGGTGTCTGCTTGGTCAAAGTCGCATCCTGGTATGACAACGAAGCTTCCTACACCAACCAATTGGTCCGTACGGCAGCGTTCTTGGCTTCCAAGATCTAAGTCCGAATTGAAAAACGTATCCGTAAAAAGATACGTTTTTTTTATGTTCATCTCTCTTGCATAATACCCAGGGGGGGTATATAATACAACCGAGGTGAAACACATGAAACTAACTACTTATTCTGTCGAAGGAATGTCTTGCATGCATTGCGTCCACCATGTCACC
Source organism: uncultured Erysipelotrichaceae bacterium (assembly GCA_942492825.1). GTDB lineage: Bacteria > Bacillota_I > Bacilli_A > Erysipelotrichales > Erysipelotrichaceae > GWE2-51-13. Next base: position 1,780,727 of record OW818635.1, read on the forward strand.
ATGGCTCTGAAGGACGTGGAAGGGGTCAATGACGCCAAAGTCTCTTTAGCGGAAAAGACCGCCTTGGTCAACGCGGATGAATCCGTCGCTTTCGAAACGCTTCGTTTAGCGGTCGAAGACGCGGGTTACACCCTGATTCAGAAATAGGCTGAGCATGGAAGAAAAAACCTACATCGTCACGGGCATGACCTGTGCCAGTTGCAGCGCCGCGGTGACGCGTTCGCTCAAGAAACTGGACGGCGTACAAAAAGCCGATGTCAACCTGACGACCGAACGGGTCGTGGTCGAAACCGACCTTGACTTCGAAACCTTAAAAAACGCGGTCTCCAAGGCCGGTTACGGATTGGAAGAAATCAAATCCCAACGTAACGTAACCTTGGAAATCGAAGGGATGACCTGCGCCAGTTGCTCGGCTGCGGTCGAACGCGCGCTGAAGAAACAAAACGGTGTCTCTTCCGCCAGCGTCAACTTAGCTACAAACAAAGCGACCGTCAGCTACGATCCGGCGCAAGTAAAGCTGGGTACGTTGAAAAAAGCGGTCGAGAACGCTGGATACAAAGCCTCCGAAGCCGTCGTGGTCAACGTGGACGAAGATGCAAAACGTCGTCAAGCCGCCTTAAAAGACATGACGATCCGCTTGTTGATGGCCACGGTCTTTGCGATTCCTTTACTGTACATCGCGATGGGACACATGTTCCCGTCACTTAAGATCGTCTTACCCGATTTTATGAACCATCATAAACAACCTTTGAATTTCGCGTTGGTTCAATTATTCTTAAGTTTACCGATCCTCTATGCCGGACGTAAATTCTTCACGATCGGTATGAAAACCTTATTCAAAGGTTCCCCCAACATGGATACCTTGGTCGCCATCGGCACCGGGGCCGCTTTCCTTTACGGGGTCTATAACACGGTCGGGATTTATCTCGGCAACTTCGATTTGGTCAACGAACTCTACTTCGAATCCGCCGGTGTCGTCATTACCTTGATTCTCTTGGGGAAATGGCTGGAAGAGCGCTCCAAAGGCAAAACCAGCCAAGCCATCAAGAAACTGATGGGTTTGACGCCGAAAACCGCGCATTTGTTGGTTGACGGTGAAACGACGGACGTTGCCTTGGATGACGTCGCCGTTGGAGATATGTTATTGGTAAAACCGGGTGAACGGATTCCGGTCGACGGTATCGTCGTCAGCGGCCAATCCGCGGTCGACGAAAGCATGTTGACGGGGGAAAGTCTCCCGGTCGATAAGTCCGTCGGAGATAAAGTCACAGGCGGATCCTTAAATCGTAACGGTATGTTGACGATGAAAGCCAAAGCCGTCGGCGAAGCCACCGCCTTGGCGCAAATCATCAAGTTGGTCGAAGACGCGCAAGGACAAAAAGCCCCGATCGCTAAACTCGCCGACATCATCTCCGCCTATTTCGTTCCGGTCGTTATCGTCATCGCCTTTCTCTCGGCCGGCTTTTGGGCAATGCAGGGCGAATCCTTCTCGTTTATTCTCAACCGTTTCGTTACGATACTAGTCATCGCCTGTCCTTGTGCCTTAGGCTTAGCGACACCGACGGCCATCATGGTCGGAACCGGACGTGGGGCCCAATTGGGTGTCCTTTATAAAGGCGGCGAAGCGCTGGAAACCGCGCATCACGTCAATGCGGTCATCTTCGATAAAACCGGCACCTTAACCAAAGGGGAGCCGACCTTAACCGATCTGATCAGCTACGGTCGCGATGAAAACGAACTACTGACGCTCTTAGCGTCGGCTGAATCTTCCTCCGAACATCCCTTGGCACTCGCGATCACCCAGACCGCGACACAACGCGGACTGAAATTATTGCCTGTCCAATCCTTTACCGCCATCAGTGGACGCGGGCTTTCGGCCAGCGTCGACAACCATGAAATCCTCATCGGAAATCCGAACTGGATGACTGAGAACGGCGTGGTCTTCGATGATTTATCGAAGCTTGACGCTTGGTCCGACCAAGGGAAAACCGTCCTCTTGGCCGCAATCGATAAGAAAGCGGAAGGCATGATCGCCGTCGCCGACGTCGTCAAGGATTCCAGTAAAGAAGCCGTCGCGAAACTCAAGAAGATGGGCATCAAGATCGCGATGATCACCGGTGACAATCAAAAAACCGCCGATGCCATCGCCAAACAAGTCGGCATCGACTGGGTCTTGGCGGAAGTGCTTCCCCAAGACAAAGGCAACGAAGTCGACAAACTCAAGCAACAAGGCTATACGGTCGCTATGGTCGGAGACGGCATCAACGATGCGGTCGCCTTGGCCAAAGCGGATACCGGGATCGCCATCGGTTCGGGAACGGACGTCGCCATGGAATCCGCGGACATCGTCCTCATGCGCAGCGATCTCAACGATGTCGTCAGTGCACTTAAGTTATCCAAAGCGACCCTCACCAACATCAAACAAAACTTATTCTGGGCCTTCATCTATAACATCATCGGAATTCCCTTCGCCGCCGGCGTCTTCTACTACTTCGGCGGTCCGCAACTCAACCCCGTCTTCGCCGGAGCCGCCATGGCGCTCTCCTCGGTTTCGGTGGTCACCAACGCGTTGCGACTCCGCTTCTTTAAGGTGAGGTAACCATGAAAAACTGCGAATGTAATACGACGGAACGCCATACCGAACGCGATCCCTCACAGGTCCAAGACCTCATCAATCGACTCAATCGCTTGGAAGGTCAGATCCGTGGGATCAAGTCCATGGTCGATAGCGACATCTATTGCGATGATATTCTCATCCAAGTCGCCGCCGTCAAATCGGGACTGGATAGTTTCGCTTCTCAACTTTTCGCCCAACATCTGAAAACCTGTGTCGTTCGCGACCTGCAGGCCGGCGATCCGGCGATCATCGATGAAGTGTTGACCACGATCAAACGCTTGACACGCTAATCAAACACAAACGCCGCCCGGGATCTTCCGGACGGCGTTCTTTTTGTTTGTTTGTCTTTACTGTTTCAGTAACTTCTCGACCACTTCCGGTAAGGCGGGCAGATGCAGGAAATAGCCTTGACCGAAGTCCGTCCCCAAACTTAACAGATAATCGAATTGATTCTCGTACTCGATCCCTTCCGCAACGACTTTAAGTTGAATCGAATGGGCGAGGGAAACGATGGTCGCGATGACCGCGTCGATCTCCACCGAACTATGGATCCGACTGGTGAAACCACGGTCGATCTTCAGGACATCGATCGGTAGATTGACCAGGTAGGTCAATGATGAATATCCTTTTCCGAAATCATCCAAAAGGATCTTGATTCCGTTCACCCGCAATCTTCGCAGATTGTGGAGTGCTGTTTCATAGCGTTCGATCAAGCCGGTCTCGGTGATCTCAATCTCAATCTCCCCGTCTTTGATTTCATACTTGCGCAACAAATGGAGAACTTTTTGGATGAACTCATCATCCGCGATCCCACGCGACGACAAATTAATCGCGATCGGTACGCTATGTGTACGAATGCTACGCCATTTGACGACTTGGGCGAAGACTTGTTCGAAGACCCAAAGTTCGATCGAACTGATTAGTCCGGTCGATTCGGCTAAGGGAATAAACACGTCCGGGGGTACGGCCGGATGTCCCGCTGGTTTCCAACGTACCAAGGCTTCCATGGATGCTAAGCGATGATCGTTGAGTCGATAAATTGGTTGAAACATCAAATACAACTCTTTGTTTTCGATCGCATGACGCAAATCATTGGTCAACGAGATCGTATTTAAACGCGTCGCATGAATCTCATCGCTAAAGAACACGGAAGTATTTTTGCCCCTGGTTTTCGCCTCGTACATCGCTTCGTCGGCACATTGCATCAAATCCTCGAACTGTTCATCATCCTTCGGGTACTGTGCGATCCCGACACTGGCGAACACAGAGAATTTCTGTCCATCGATCGTATGTGCTTTTTTCAGGGCGCCAAACACTTTCTCTATCCGCTTATGGACTTGCGCGCGATCGATCGTCTCAACTAACAAGCCGAAGCCATCTCCGCCTAAATTGGCAACCACTTCGTCCTTCTGTGCCAATCCTGTCAAATCGCAGGCGATTTCACGCAACAGTTTATCGCCGACCGCATATCCGTGGACATCGTTGAAATTCTTGAAATCGTCGATGTCCAAATAAAGCAACGTAAACGGTAAATCCGGATCATCGAGGATCCGACGTTGGATGACGTTGGCGAATCCATGCCAGTTCAACAGTCCGGTCAAATCGTTATAATATGCCAAGCGTTGGAGTTTTTCCTGGTGTTCCTTGGCTTCGGTGATATCGGTGTGTGATCCTGCGATTTTTAGTAGTTTACCTTCACTATCGATATTGGCAGTCCCATGTGTACGGATCCAAGCGATGGTTCCGTCATATCGCTTCACACGATAGATCCACTCCAAGTCGGGTTCCGGCGATGCGGAAAACGCGTCGATCCGTTGGTCGAAATACGGTAGATCCTGCGGATCGATCAATGCCCGCCAGTCGTCGATATTCTTCAACGTCAATGTTTCATATCCTAAGTTACGAAGCAATGTCTCCGACATGTAGTAAGTCTTGGTATGGTTATCGAATTCCCATATCGAATCGAACGAACCTTTGACCGCCATTTCGAAACGCTGTTCGCTCAATTGCGTTTTCTCAAGTTGATTCTGCAGGTCGACATTGACCGCTTCCACATTCTTTTTCGCGTCTTCGTAAAGGTCCAAGGTCGAAACGACCAAAAGAAAGATGAAGACGGCCGTGATGATAACATAGAACCATCCTTTATAGGTCTGGAGTTGTTGGTAAGTATCGGAATTCCCGAACAGGAAATCCAAGATCGAGTCGGTGGTAAGAATCCAAAGGATGCCGAAGGTCAAGTAAGCAAGCGTGATCCGAACGGCAGAGCGATAGGGCGTCAATTTCCGCGCACGGCGGAAGATGCGGAGTTCATCGTCGGTTTTCATCGGATTTTTCATAGTAAGACTCCTATTAGTTACATTCTAATCGAATCTTCCGCAGAATACCAATAAAAACCCCGCGGGTGCAGGGTTAGGTATTTACAGTCAAATTGAAACTGATTATTCCGTATCGGAATCAAGTATTTTCGGTCAGTATGAAACTGGTCTTCCCGCGGCGGGATTAAACATTCTCGGTCAGTATGAAACTGGTCTTCCCGCTCTGGAGTAAATCCACCAATTTGGCGGCGCTCAGATCGACTTGTCCGATCACGTTGGTGTAGGGCACGGAGGGAAGATTCTTTAGTGCGATCTGCATTTCGCCTTGATACAGGCACGCCAGATTGTTGTCAAGGGTCAAGGCCAACTTATCACGATTCACCGTGTTGAACGGTTGGATCTCGGCCTTTTGACGGAACTGTACCGCGCGTAAGATCGACGCCGCGCTATCGCTACGGGCTTTAAACCGCGTCTGTAGTAACATTTCCTTCAAATGTGGTTCCAGTTCGGGATGGAAATACACCGGCACTTCGACCGTGTTGCGACTGACCACGCGTGTCAGATCTTCCATCTCTTCGCGACTGGCCGTCGTGATCCCGAAGCCCATCGTATCAAAGAGATTCATCGCCACCAATTCGCTGGCGCTCAGATTGGAACTGCTGAATCGTTGACCTTCCAGGGTCGGACACCCTTTGCCTAAGGGAAAGGTCGGTGAAGAATATGCCAACGTATTGACCCAAATCCCCACTTCGATCCCGCAGGACTTGAATAGTTTCGTCTTATTGATGCAACTTTCGTAGGTGCACCCCGTGTCCGGATGGACATAATATGGAAGGGAAGCACTGTATTGTTTCATGTTGCCTTTCGACTGAATCGCCTTGATGCGGCCGATCGCGTCTTCCAACACCAACGGATTGTCTTCGATCAAGATCCCATACGGATTCTGCGTCATCAAGGTCACATAGTCATGTCGATCAAACCCACTCTCCAAACGCAACGCTTTGAATCCCATGTCTTGGATCGGTTTCAGATCATTCCGATTCAACCCGATCTCGTTAAACGACGTTTCCGTCACCACCGCATGCAGACGCATCCCGGATTGACGCAATGAACCGATCAAGCGGGTCAACTTTTCTTCGGCTCTTCCCCGGGGAAACTGTTCGGGATGAAGCAATAAGTAGACTTCGCTATAAGCCAACGCCAAAGCATCGTGAACATACTCAGATATTCGGGCTTCATCCATCGTCAACGGATCGATCGTAATGGCAAGCTTCGTCATACTCAATCTCCCTCAAACAATCGCGCGACCTCAACCAAACGATCGGGGATCAAGATGTGTTGGGGACATTTCGAAACGCACGCTTGACAACTCACACAAGCGGAAGCACGCTCGGAAGCGTCCATCCATTCCAAATACCGTTGCTTTGATTTTGCGACTTCACCATAGATGAAGGCATCGTTATAACGGCTGAAGTTGCCCGGGATATCGATTCCGTACGGACAAGGCATACAATACCGACAAGCGGTACATGGGACTTGGATCTTTTGGCGCATGATGTCGGCGGCTTGAAGCATCTTTTTGATGTCATGTTCGTCCATGGGTTTAAAATCAGCGAAGGTTTTCAAATTGTCTTCCACTTGACTGCGATCGGACATCCCCGACAATACGGTCTGAACATTGGATTGGGATGCCACATAACGTAATGCGAACGAAGCCGGCGAAGCGAGGGGATCCATCGAGTCAAATATTGTCTTGATTTCATCGGATACTTTCGCCAAACTGCCACCCTTGACCGGTTCCATGACCGTGACGCAAATTCCCAACGATTCGGCCAAACGCAATCCGGCCAATCCGGCTTGATAGTCGGTATCCATATAGTTCAGTTGGATCTGACAGAAGTCCCAAGGATGATGCATGAGGATCGATTCAAAAACGTCATATGTATCATGGAAAGAGAAACCGACATGACGTATCAAACCGTTACGCTTCGCGTCTTCCAGTTTAGCGAAGACATCCAGTTCGACAAGTTTCTCAAAGCGTTCTTTGTCGAGCGCATGTAAAAGGTAATAATCGATATAGGAAGTTTGTAATTTAGTAAGTTGCTTTGCTAGATAGAGATCGAAATCCTCCGGTGTGGTCAATAGCCAAACCGGACTTTTGGTCGCGACCAAAACACTGGTTCGATCGATCGTCTGCAGCCAATTGCCCAACACTTCCTCGCTCTGACCGCGATGATAAGGATAGGCCGTGTCATAGTAATTCACGCCGCCTTGATACGCCAGATCGAAAAGTTTGAAAGCTTCCGCTTGATCGATCGTCCCGTCGTTCTTTAAAGGCAGACGCATGCAACCAAAACCTAAAAGCGATGTCGCGTTTTGCGATTTTCCAAGTTTTCTTTTTTCCATGTTGATCACCTGAGTTCATTGTAGGGGAGAGCGGACACAAATACAATGCGCATCCCGAAAATAGCGTAAGCGTGATATACTTAAATGCAGAAGAAACGTCAAAGGAGACCGCTATGAAACTGTTTAACTCGAAAGCGAACAAAAGCGAAGAATTCAAACCCAACCACGACAACGAAGTCCATATGTACGTCTGCGGACCGACGGTCTACAATGAAGCGCACATCGGCAACGCACGTCCGATCATCGTTTTCGACACCTTACGTCGACTTTTCGAAGCGCACGGGATGAACGTCGTCTTCGCCAGCAACTATACGGATGTCGACGATAAAATCATCCAAAAAGCGATTGACGAAGGGGTCGACGAAAAAGCGATCACTACGCGCTATATCGACGCTTATGAGAAAGTACGATCCAGCCTGAACACACGCGAATTGACCTATGCCCCGAAAGTCACGGACACCATGGACGCGATCATCGCGTTCATCCGCCAACTCGAAGAAAAAGGATTTGCGTACAACGTCGACGGAAATGTGTATTTCCGGGTCACAAAAGTGGAAAACTATGGGGAAATCTCCAAGCAGAACATCGATGATCTGATCGTCGGTGCCCGGATCGACGAAGAAACAGAAAAAGAAAACCCCTTGGATTTCGCCTTATGGAAGAAAACCCTCCAGGGCATCCAATGGGACAGTCCCTGGGGCAAAGGCCGTCCGGGATGGCATACCGAATGTGTCGTCATGATCAACGATCATTTCCATGGAATGATCGATATCCATGGCGGGGGGATGGATCTGAAGTTCCCGCACCATGACAACGAAGTCGCACAATCGAAAGCCTTGTTCGGACATGGCATCGCCAATACCTGGATGCACAACGGCATGTTGAATATCGACGGGGAAAAGATGAGCAAGTCCATCGGCAACGTGATGTTGGCGCGTGAAGTCATCGCCAAGATCGGCGGAAATGCGACCCGCTGGATGATGTTGCAGGCGCACTATCGTGCTCCGCTCAATATCAATGACGAATCGATCGCCCAAGCGCAAACCGAATTGGCGAAAGTTGAAGCGGTCCTCAAACAGACCGAAATCAAGGCGCAACTCGCAGGCTTCAGTTTGGAAGAAACCCCGGACCAACCACGCATGGACGCGTTCTTCGCCCAAATGGACGACGATCTTAATACCCCGAACGGTTTTATGGAGCTTTTCGAGACCATGAAACAACTCAACCAAGCGTTACGCAATAAAACACCGGACATTAAAACCGTCGCTTCCTTGTATCAAGCAATGCGCATTATGCTTGAAGTCTTCGGGGTTTTAATTCCGCCGACCGTACTTACACTCGAAGATATCGCGGATTACGCCGCATGGAATCAAGCGAAAGCCGACAAGGATTTCGCCAAAGCCGACGCCATTCGAACCAAATTGGCGGAACAAGGGAAACTCTGATGAAGCGACCCGAAGAACTCAATGGATCGGTCTTGGCCTTTGTGGGCGACGCCATCCTGAGTCTGAAGGTACGGACACTATTGGTCGAACAAGGCTTCACCAAACCCAAGGATCTGCAGGAACTCTCCGTCCGTTACGTCAGCGCCAAAGCGCAGGCGAAATTCGTCCGTTTCTTGTTGGACGAGGATATCTTAGATGAAGAAGAGAAGTTGATCTATAAACGCGGTCGCAACTTCAAAAGCGACAGCGTCCCCAAGAATACTAATGTCACGACCTACCGCAGCGCCACGGGCTACGAAGCGTTGTGGGGATATTGGTATCTATCCGGTCATAACGACCGCTTGGAACAAATCTGGAACCAAATGCAAACCCGCGTACAGGAGGACTATGGCACAATATATCTACGGGAAAAACGTGGTCAAGCAGCGACTCCAAACGAAGACGGGAGTCCGCAAGCTGATCCTCAGTAAAACAAATCCATGGAAAGAAGGCGAGTCGTTGGCGAAGGAAAACAAAATCGCCATCGAATACCTCGACCCCAAGAAACTCGATGTTCTGGCCCAAGGCAACCATCAAGGCGCATTGATCGAAATCGACGATTTCAAGATCTACACCCTGCAGGAAATCCTGCGTGATGCGAAAGAAGATGCGATCTTGGTCTTGTTGGACGGAATGGAAGATCCGCATAATCTGGGGGCTATCTTACGTACCGCCGACGCGGCAGGGATCGATGGCATCATCCTTCCGAAACACCGCAGCGTTTCTCTGACACCGACCGTCGCCAAGGTCTCGACCGGCGCGATCGACACGGTCAAAACCGCCGAAGTTACCAACCTTAACCAAGCCATTCACGATTTAAAGAAAGCCGGATTTTGGATCTACGGTACCGGGATGGGCAAAGATGCCAAGGATTACCGTACGGTATCCTATACCGGTAAAATCGCCTTGGTGATGGGGTCGGAAGGTTTCGGGATCTCGCGTTTGGTCAAAGAAAACTGCGACTTCGTGGTCACCTTACCCATGCATGGCAGCGTCCAGTCGCTCAACGCTTCGGTCGCCGCCGGAATCTTGTTTTACGAAGTGCTCAACCAACGTTTCCCCGCCAAGTAATCTACGGGGAGGTAAGTCTATGTCGACATCGTATCCGCATGACGATGAACTGGTCTACTATTTACGCCAACGTGACGAGTGGAGCGAAATCGCTCTGCTACGCAAATACCATCGTACCATCTGGGCGATCATCCATTCTTGCCAACCCTCATCCGCCCATACATCGTCGCTTGACGATCTCTATCAGGAAGGATGCATCGCGTTGCTTGAAAGCGTCCACCATTTCCGTGAAGACCTCGGCGCCAGCTTCGGTCATTTCACCCGCATCTGCATCGAACGGGAAGTCCGTTCTCTCTTACGTCGCTACCGCAGCTCTTCCTATGCGCTTCTTTCCCATTCGCTCTCTTTATCGATGAGCGTATCGGAAGACGAGAACGTCCTCTTGATGGACACGATCGCCAACACCGATCACCATTATGATCCTGCCTATATGGCCAACCTAAGTTTTTATCTCTCCCGTATCGACGAAATCAAGGAAGAACTGGGTGAAGACGGGTGGTTGATCTTCAATCGCCACAGCGAAGGATATAGCTATAAGGAAATCGCGGTAATGTTTCAAACCAACGATAAAGCCATCGACAACAGCCTTCAAAGGATCCGCAAGAAATTGGCGACGATGTTTGACTAAGGTAGGTCGTTGTGATAAAGTAATATGGCAAATGAAAGCGGGTGATCGGATTGGCCGATAAGAGCGAACGCGTCATCTTGACTTGCACGGTCTGCCTGTCGCGCAATTATTCGACACGACGCAATAAGAAAAACGCGACGGAACGTCTGCAATTGATGAAGTTCTGTAAAAAATGCAACGAACACACGTTGCACAAAGAAACGAAGTAGGAGGATCCCTCATGTTGAAATGGTTCAGTATCCCGGGCATTATGACCGAAGTCAAGCGTATCCGTTGGCCCCAACCGAAAGAAATGGTGAAAGACAGCTTGACCGTCGTCACCTTTACCGTGGCGTTCGGCTTATATTTCGTCTTATGCGAATATGGCGTCGCCGCTTTTTTGAAATTGCTAGGCATCGGAGCGTAACATGGACGACAATCAAAAAGAGTGGTATGTGGTCAACACATATGCCGGCCATGAGAACCGCGTAAAGGAAAACCTCCAACGCCGGGTCGAGACGATGGGTATCGAGAACAACTTGTTCCGTATCCTGGTCGCCGAAGAACCTGAAATCGAATTTAAGAATGGGAAGAAAATCGAGAAGATGCGCAATCTTTTCCCGGGTTACGTTTTCGTCGAGATGATCATGACCGACGAAGCGTGGTATATCGTGCGTAATACACCGGGTGTCACCGGCTTTATCGGATCTTCGGGCGGCGGTGCCAAACCGTTCCCGGTATCTCCCGATGAAATCGATTCGATCCTGCGTCGCATGGGCTTGAGCGATCGTAAGATCGTCGTCAACTTCACCGTCGGCGACCGTGTCAAAATCCTCAACGGTCCGTTTAGCGGCATTGAAGGAACGATCGACGAAATGCATGACGATTCACAAAGCGCAATCGTACTGACGATCCTGTTCGGACGGGAAACCCCGACCGAGATCGCCTACATCGACCTCAATAAAGTAGAAGCTTAAGAACGCGGAAACGCGTTCTTTCTAATATTTGACATCCAGCCGCTTGTGTCCTATAATAAGTGAGCCGATTTACGGCCATTCGAGCGTGGGAGGATGCGCAATCATCCGTTCACCACGGCTACGAAATTTCCATCAAAAGGAGGAAATTCTGTGAGTAAGAAAATTGCAAAAGTCGTCAAACTCCAGTTCCCTGCGGGCGGCGCCCGTCCGGGTCCGGCATTGGCTTCCGCCAGTGTCAACATGCCGCAGTTCTGTTCCGCGTTCAACGACGCGACCAAGGACCGCGCAGGAGACATCGTTCCGGTAATCATCACCGCGTTCGAGGACAAATCGTTTACATTCGTATTGAAAACCACCCCGGCATCGGTCATGTTGAAGAAGGCAGCCAACGTTAAGAGCGGATCTGCCAGTTCCAAAACAACCAAAGTCGGAACCATCACCGTCGAAGACCTGCGTAAGATCGCCGAGTACAAACTCCCCGACCTCAACGCGAACGATGTTGAAGGTGCAATGGCCATCGTCGCCGGTACCGCTCGTAACATGGGTATCGTCATCGAAGGCTACAATAAATAGGAGGCAACTGAAATGGCAAAACAAGGCAAAAAGTATTTAGCGGCCGCCAAATTGGTTGACCGTACCAAACTGTATCCCGTCAGCGAAGCCATCGTATTGGCCCGCGAAACCAACATTGTCAAATTTGACGCATCCGTCCAAGTATCCTTCCGCTTAAATGTCGACCCGCGTCACGCCGATCAACAGATCCGCGGCGCCATGGTCCTTCCCCACGGAACCGGCCGTACCCAAAAGGTATGTGTCATCACCCAGGGGCCGAAAGAAAAAGAAGCGTTGGATGCCGGCGCCGATGTAGTCGGCGGCAAAGAATTGCTCGACAAGATCAAAGGCGGTTGGTTCGAATTCGATGTCATCGTCGCAACTCCGGACATGATGGGCGAACTCGGTAAACTCGGTAAGCTGTTAGGCCCGAAAGGCTTAATGCCGAATCCGAAGACCGGCACCGTCACCATGGATGTCACCAAAGCGATCACCGATATCAAAAAAGGTAAAGTCGAATACCGCGTCGACAAAGAAGGCAACATCAGCGTTTTGATCGGAAAACTATCGTTCACCGACCAACAGCTCCATGAAAACTTCAAGGCGCTCTACGATGTATTGCTGCGCGCCCGTCCGGCCGTCGTCAAAGGAAACTACATGAAGAATGTCGTTCTCTCCAGCGTCATGGGTCCGGGTGTCAAAATCGATACCGCAACGTTCTAAATCCATCAAACGTATCCGCAAGGATACGTTTTTTTTCGGTCATTTGCGACAGTTCCGCAGTTTTGTGATGGTATGATACGTAAAACCAGAGGTAAATCTATGAACAAATTCGAAAGAGAAATCATTATTCAAACAACCCGGGAAAAAGTCTGGGAAGCGATCATCGACGACGCAAGTTATCGGGAATGGACAGACGTTTTCAGTAAAGGATCATATTTTCGCGGGGCATGGTCGGAAGGATCCGAAATTCGCTTTCTTGCGCAAGATCCAAGCGGAAAAGAGAACGGTTTGTTGTCTCGGATCGTCATCAGTGATTATCCAAGTCACATTTTGATCAAACATATCGGAATCGTGTCTGAAAACCAAATCGACACTGAAAGCGTGAGCGCCAAAGAGTGGACGCCGTCGTACGAAGAGTACTTCATCGAAAAGATCGAACCGAACCAAACCCGTTTTCGTGTGCTCATTGACATTCCCGCCGGCTTCGAACAAGAAATGCTTGATTCTTGGAGTCTTGCTTTACCCATACTTAAGGCAATCAGCGAACGCGAATGATCTTTAAGAAAATTGATTTTTGGATATGACGAAGCCTTCAACTCATTTCACAAAACTTGCGGTGAAAACCGAGACACAATCCTTGTAATGATTTTTCCTTGTGTTATAATGTACCTACCTCTAAAAAAGGACAGCCATGATTCATGATATCGTGGGCCGTAACAACGGATGCTTTTTATGAGCCCCATTTTTGTCTCCAGACGCATCTTTGACGGAAAACCGCCAAGAACATCGAGTTTCAAAAAATGGCTTAAAATGGAGCGAAAGTTGTTGACAGAGGTTGTTGGATTTGGTATTATAAGTAAGCGCTCGACGGGAAGCAGAAATGCGAAACGGACGAGGACGCGAGCGGATCTTTGAAAACTAAATAGGAAATCACGTCGATTCAAAAAAACAAAACGGCAGGAATGCCGAACCGCTCTAAGCGGTAAAATAAACAAAAACAATGAGCAAGTCAAATGGAGAGTTTGATCCTGGCTCAGGATGAACGCTGGCGGCGTGCCTAATACATGCAAGTCGAACGAAGAGAGAAGCTTGCTTCTCTTTTAGTGGCGAACGGGTGAGTAATACATAAGCAACCTACCTATTTGACCGGGATAACAGTTGGAAACGACTGCTAATACCGGATAGGTGCGCGGGGGACATCCCCTGCACATTAAAGCTGGGACACAGCACGAATGGATGGGCTTATGGCGCATTAGTTAGTTGGCGGGGTAACGGCCCACCAAGACGATGATGCGTAGCCGACCTGAGAGGGTGACCGGCCACACTGGGACTGAGACACGGCCCAGACTCCTACGGGAGGCAGCAGTAGGGAATTTTCGGCAATGGGCGCAAGCCTGACCGAGCAACGCCGCGTGAGTGAAGAAGGCCTTCGGGTTGTAAAGCTCTGTTGTAAGGGAAGAATGGCCAAGAGAGGGAATGCTCTTGGAGTGACGGTACCTTACCAGAAAGCCACGGCTAACTACGTGCCAGCAGCCGCGGTAATACGTAGGTGGCAAGCGTTATCCGGAATTATTGGGCGTAAAGGGAGCGTAGGCGGTTTGATAAGTCTGAGGTGAAAGTTCGGGGCTCAACTCCGAATTGCCTTAGAAACTGTCAGACTAGAGTGCAGGAGAGGGCAATGGAATTCCATGTGTAGCGGTAAAATGCGTAGATATATGGAGGAACACCAGTGGCGAAGGCGGTTGCCTGGCCTGTAACTGACGCTGAGGCTCGAAAGCGTGGGGAGCAAATAGGATTAGATACCCTAGTAGTCCACGCTGTAAACGATGATTACTAAGTGTTGGAGCAATTCAGTGCTGCAGTTAACGCAATAAGTAATCCGCCTGGGGAGTATGCACGCAAGTGTGAAACTCAAAGGAATTGACGGGGGCCCGCACAAGCGGTGGAGTATGTGGTTTAATTCGAAGCAACGCGAAGAACCTTACCAAGTCTTGACATACCGTGCAAAACCCTGGAGACAGGGGAATAGTTATGGCGGATACAGGTGGTGCATGGTTGTCGTCAGCTCGTGTCGTGAGATGTTGGGTTAAGTCCCGCAACGAGCGCAACCCTTGCCTTTAGTTACCAGCATTCAGTTGGGGACTCTAGAGGGACTGCCGGTGACAAACCGGAGGAAGGTGGGGATGACGTCAAATCATCATGCCCCTTATGACTTGGGCTACACACGTACTACAATGGCGTATACAGAGAGACGCGAAATGGCGACATGGAGCAAACCTCACAAAGTACGTCTCAGTTCAGATTGAAGTCTGCAACTCGACTTCATGAAGGCGGAATCGCTAGTAATCGCGGATCAGCATGCCGCGGTGAATACGTTCTCGGGCCTTGTACACACCGCCCGTCAAACCATGAGAGTTGGTAATACCCGAAGCCGGTGGCCTAACCCAGTAATGGGAGGGAGCCGTCGAAGGTAGGATCGATGATTGGGGTTAAGTCGTAACAAGGTATCCCTACGGGAACGTGGGGATGGATCACCTCCTTTCTAAGGAGAAAGAGTAGACAATGAAGACAACGCGATTTCCTATTTAGTTTTGAGAGCTCCGCTCTCAGGATGGTTCTTTGAAAACCGAATAACAGAAAAGACATAGTCTTTCTGGATAGTGAAAGAAAAAAACAAAAGATTTTCACAAATCGAGAAAAAAACAGTGTTAAACAGTAATCAATCGCAAATTGAAAAAACAAGCAGTGATTAAATTAATAAGGGCGTACGGTGGATGCCTTGGCATTAAGAGCTGAAGAAGGACGCAACGAACGGCGAAACGCTCCGGGGAGTGGTAAGTACACAACGATCCGGAGGTATCCGAATGGGGAAACCCACGTGTGGTAATGCGCACGTATCCATGACTGAATCCATAGGTCATGTGAAAGCAACCCAGTGAATTGAAACATCTTAGTAGCTGGTGGAAAAGAAATCAAACGAGATTCCCTGAGTAGCGGCGAGCGAAACGGGAGCAGCCCAAACCGATCACAGATCGGGGTAGTAGGACCACGATGTGGCATTGTAGATGGTTAGACGAACGGGATTGAAAGCCCGGCCGAAGAAGGTGCAAGCCCTGTAGACGAAAACCAGACGCAGCCTAGTGGGATCCTGAGTACGGCGGGACACGAGAAACCCTGTCGGAAGCAGCCGGGACCATCCGGTAAGGCTAAATACTCCTTAATGACCGATAGTGAACCAGTACCGTGAGGGAAAGGTGAAAAGAACCGCGGGAGCGGAGTGAAATAGATCCTGAAACCGTATGCTTACAACAAGTCAGAGCCCGTTAAGGGGTGATGGCGTGCCTTTTGTAGAATGAACCGGCGAGTTACCATGTCGTGCGAGGTTAAGGGGAAGACCCGGAGCCGTAGCGAAAGCGAGTCTGAATAGGGCGAAAGTACGACGCGGTAGACCCGAAACCGGGTGATCTAGCCATGATCAGGTTGAAGGTTGGGTGATACCAACTGGAGGACCGAACCGACCACCGTTGAAAAGTTGGCGGATGAATTGTGGCTAGGGGAGAAATTCCAATCGAACTCGGAGATAGCTGGTTCTCCCCGAAATAGCTTTAGGGCTAGCGTCGACGTGGAGCGGTATGGAGGTAGAGCACTGAATGGATGATGGCCCCAACTCGGGGTACTGATTTCAATCAAACTCCGAATGCCATACATGCGTAGTCGGCAGTCAGACTGTGGGTGATAAGGTCCATGGTCAAAAGGGAAACAGCCCAGATCGTCAGATAAGGTCCCAAAATTCATGCTAAGTGGAAAAGGATGTGGGGATGCACAGACAACTAGGAGGTTGGCTTAGAAGCAGCCACCCTTCAAAGAGTGCGTAATAGCTCACTAGTCGAGTGACCCTGCGCCGAAAATTTACCGGGGCTAAGCATGATACCGAATCTACGGATCCCAATGGGATGGTAGGGGAGCGTTCTATACACGTTGAAGCCGTACCGTAAGGAGCGGTGGAGAGTATAGAAGTGAGAATGCCGGTGTGAGTAGCGAAATGTCAGTGAGAATCTGACACACCGATTGCCTAAGGTTTCCAGGGGAAGGTTCGTCCGCCCTGGGTAAGTCGGGACCTAAGATGAGGCCGAAAGGCGTAGTCGATGGACAACGGGTTGATATTCCCGTACCCGCGTACAAGTGATGGAGTGACAGAGAAGGCTAGCGTGAGCCGGCGGATGGAAGAGCCGGTCCAAGCGGAACGATCATGGTGTAGGCAAATCCGCACCATACAGATAAGCCGTGACGGGGAGCGAACGGGTGACCAAGTAGCGAAGCGCGTGATGCCAGCTTTCAAGAAAAACTTCTAGCGTTAATTGTATGGCGGCCCGTACCAAAACCGACACAGGTGGGCAAGGAGAGAATCCTGAGGTGAGCGAGAGAACTGTTGCCAAGGAACTCGGCAAAATTACCCCGTACGTTCGCAAGAAGGGGTGCACGCAAGTGCCGCAGTGAAGAGGCCCAAGCAACTGTTTAACTAAAACACAGCTCTCTGCAAAGTCGCAAGACGACGTATAGGGGGTGACGCCTGCCCGGTGCTGGAAGGTTAAGGGGAGTTGTTAGCCGCAAGGCGAAGCTTTGAACCGAAGCCCCAGTGAACGGCGGCCGTAACTATAACGGTCCTAAGGTAGCGAAATTCCTTGTCAGGTAAGTTCTGACCCGCACGAAAGGCGTAATGATTTGGGCGCTGTCTCGGCAGCAGACTCGGTGAAATCTTAGTACCTGTGAAGATGCAGGTTACCCGCAACTAGACGGAAAGACCCCATGGAGCTTTACTGTAGCCTGATATTGAGTTTTGAACAAGCATGTACAGGATAGGTGGGAGACTACGAAGCGTGGACGTCAGTCAACGTGGAGTCGCCGTTGGGATACCACTCTTGCTTGTTTGAAATTCTAACCGATCGCCATGAGCTGGCGACGGGACCGTGTCAGGTGGGCAGTTTGACTGGGGCGGTCGCCTCCTAAAGAGTAACGGAGGCGCTCAAAGGTACCCTCAGATTGGTTGGAAATCAATCGACGAGCGTAAAGGCAGAAGGGTGCTTGACTGCGAGACTTACAAGTCGGGCAGGGACGAAAGTCGGACTTAGTGATCCGGCGGTGCAGTATGGAATGGCCGTCGCTTAACGGATAAAAGCTACCCTGGGGATAACAGGCTGATCTCGCCCAAGAGTTCACATCGACGGCGAGGTTTGGCACCTCGATGTCGGCTCATCGCATCCTGGAGCTGAATTCGGTTCCAAGGGTTGGGCTGTCCGCCCATTAAAGCGGTACGCGAGCTGGGTTCAGAACGTCGTGAGACAGTTCGGTCCCTATCTGTTGTGGGCGTAGGAAATTTGAGGAGCTCTGTCCTTAGTACGAGAGGACCGGGATGGACATACCGCTGGTGCACCAGTTGTTCCGCCAGGAGCATAGCTGGGTAGCCAAGTATGGATCGGATAAACGCTGAAGGCATCTAAGCGTGAAACCGGCTCCAAGATGAGATTTCCCATTCCTAGTGAAGTAAGACCCCTTGAAGACGACGAGGTTGATAGGTCAGAGATGGAAGCGCAGCAATGCGTGCAGTTGACTGATACTAATAGGTCGAGGATTTAATCACAAAACAACATTGAAAAAACACTATCGAGAAAGAATACAAAAATCTGTTATTCGGTTTTGAGAGACACCATCTCTCACATCCGGTGGTTATGGCAAAGTGGTCACACCTGTTCCCATCCCGAACACAGAAGTTAAGCACTTTCGCGGTGACAATAGCTATGCATGCCATAGTGAAGATAACTCGCTGCCGGATTACTTGAGCTCTCAACCGAGAGCTCTTTTTTTTGCGTTTGGCACATATGAAAGGGCTCACATATCAACATGTGATAAACAATCATTATTGTTTTAAAATCGAAGATGAAACTTCATAAAAACACAAACATTTCACTTGTTCTTGAGAAAGTAGCGTGCTATAGTGTGCGCATTGTGAACGTCACAATAGGAGCGCTATGAAACCCGTACTACTCAACCAAAACTTACTTCAAAGCGAAAATGCGCAACATATCGAATTCGTATCCATGATCGAAGACCTCTGGGACCACCCCTCTATGCTGGCCTTGGACGAATATGGTCAACATCTCAACACCTCACGCCGCCAACATTCCCTAAATGTAGCCTATGTAGCCTATCGTATGGCGAATCGTTTGAACCTGAACGTACAAGATATGGTCCGGGGTGCACTGTTGCATGACCTTTACCTCTACGACTGGCGTACCGAACAACCGATCGAAGGTCGCCATGTCAACGTCCATCCTGCCCAAGCCTTATCCAATGCCTGTGCCATGACGGAAGTCAGTGACACCATGGCGGATTGCATCGTCAATCACATGTGGCCTTTAGGCGATGCGAAACCGCAAAGCAAAGAAGCATGGGTCGTCCAAGCCGCCGACAAACTATGTGCGATCCTTGAAATCGGTGCGCAACTGTCTCATCGTGCCGCACGTATCAATCTCACCCCGATGATGTTGGGGGTTCTACTCTTCGCCCGTTAAACGCTTCGGCGTTTTTTTTCTAGGGTTCGACTTGAAAACATGCTATCCTAAAACTAGGTTATGTGGGGTAAGTACATATGAAACAAAAGAAGTGGAGCTATGTCATGATATTACGGATTCTATTTGCTTGTATTGTGTTGGGATCGATCTTTGTCTTATTGATCGATCTTTGGGTGGTTCAATCCACAAAAAATCGTATATTTACTGTTGATCAACTTGAATCCAACGACTACGATTGCATTCTTGTCCTTGGTGCCGGTGTATGGGAAAACAATCAACCCAGTCCGATGTTGGAGGATCGACTCAACAAAGGGGTCGAACTCTTCAAACTCCACTCCAGTGATCGTCTTTTGATGAGCGGAGACCATGGTACCGTAGAATATGATGAAGTCAACGTCATGAAGGACGTTGCGATCGATCAGGGAATTGAATCATCCTCGATTTTTATGGATCATGCGGGATTTTCGACCTATGACAGTCTCTATCGCGCTAAAGCGATCTTCGGCGCAACCAAGATCATCATCGTCACCCAACAATACCATCTCTATCGCGCCCTCTTTATCGCACGTAGTCTAGGCATCGAAGCGATCGGAGTTGCGGCGGAAAAAATACCTTATTCCTACCAATGGCTGCGCGATGCCCGGGAAATCTTGGCTCGCAATAAGGATGTGCTGTTCTCGTTATTCAAACCTGAAGCAAAAGTTTTAGGGGATCCGATCTCCCTCGAACAAAGCGGAGACGTCACCAACGATCGACCCTAGATTTGCGAATCAACTTGACTTCTCGTCAAAATCTGATAAACTAAACGTGTTATCACTATACCATAGACAGCAACCGCCAATTGGCTTAATCCGTTGCCGAGGTAGAAAGCAAAAAAACTTTCAAACTCATGTCTTTGGCATGAGTTTATTATTTTGCGGGTATAGGGTAAATAACACAAGGAGGTGTACGACACATGAACCAAACGATACTCGATTCGAAGATTGAGTTGGTCGGCGAAATCGCGGCAAAGCTCCGGGATGCGCAGTCCAGCGTCGTCGTCGAATATCGCGGGCTCACCGTTGCCGAAGTCACCAATCTGCGTCGCCTGTTGCGTGCCGAAGGGATCGAATTCAAAGTTTACAAGAACTCGATGACCCAACGCGCCGCCGACGAACTCGGATATGGAGCTTTGACCGAAAGCCTGACCGGTCCTAACGCCATCGCTTTTGGTAGCGATGCGGTAGCGCCTAGCCGTATTCTTACGAAGTTTGCCAAGAAACACAAGAAACTCGTCGTTAAAGGCGGGGTTGTTGAAGGTAAAGTCGTCGATACGGACACCATCAAAATGCTGAGTGATTTACCTGGACGTGAAGGTATGATCGCAATGCTACTCGGTTGCCTGCAATCCCCGATCCGCGACTTCGCTTACGCTGTTAAGCAAATCGCCGAAAAACAGGAACAACAATAAGGAGGAATACCCACATGGCTAAATTAACTGCCCTCGAAGTCATCGCCTCGCTGAAGGAAATGACCATTCTCGAATTGAACGAACTCATTAAAGCGATCGAAACCGAATTCGGTGTCACCGCTGCCGCGCCGGTAGCCGTTGCTGCCGTTGCCGAAGTCGCCGAACCTACCGGACCGGTCGATGTCGATCTTATCCTCAAAGAAGTCGGACCGTCGAAAGTCGGCGTCATCAAAGTCGTCCGCGAAATCACGGGCCTCGGCTTAGTCGAAGCCAAAGGCTTAGTCGACAAAGCTCCGATGGCGATCAAAGAAAAGATCAAACCGGAAGAAGCTGCCGAACTCAAGAAGAAATTGGAAGAAGCTGGCGCTGTCGTCGAAATCAAGTAGTTTCACGCCTTCTCAACCCAAGCATGTAAGGGAGGCGATCGCTTGAAACACTATTTCACAGACAATCGCGAACTACCAAGTGACCGGAAGGAATTCTCTTTCCGGTTTTTGGGTTTAGACTATACCTTCGTTACCGACAACGGCGTCTTCTCAAAAGCCGAAGCGGATGAAGGATCCCTCTTACTCGTCAAGACGGTGAGCGAAGAACCCCTTCGTTCACCCCTCTTGGACTTGGGATGCGGATATGGCTTGATGAGTCTACTGATCAAACGCATCCAACCCGATCTATCGGTTGTCGGAACGGACATCAATCCCCGTGCCGTACAATGTGCGATCGCAAGTTCCGCAAAAATGGATCTACCGGTCGACTTTCGGGTCGGCGACGGTACTTCCGGTATCGACCAATCATTTCAAACCGTCTTACTTAACCCGCCCATACGGGCAGGCAAAGAGACCGTATACCGCTTGTTTCAGGAAAGTTATGATATTCTGACCAATGAAGGCAGTCTTTACGTGGTGATCCGTCGCCAACAGGGTGCAGCCAGCGCTTTTAAGGAATTGGAGCGCATCTTTGGCAATGTTTCACGACTGGCGTTGAAAAAAGGGTTCGAAATCCTGAAATCCGTCAAAGAAACTTGACTACTTGACGTTAGTTTGCTATCATAATATATTGCATAAATAGTTAATTTTAAACTGGGGTAAAATGCCTTTTTTGCATTTTATTCCACCTGAAAGGATGGCGTCCATGGAAAAAAATCAGACTTACCGCATCGTTGAAAACGGTAAAAAAGCGAAACGCCGTGACTACTCCAAAGTCAGCGGTTCCCTGCAGCTACCCAACCTCGTCGAGATCCAAACCGACTCGTACGACTGGTTTAAAAAAGAAGGGATCCGCGAAGTTTTCGATGAGATTTATCCAATCTTCAACTATGGCGGAAATATTAAGTTAAAATTCATCGACTATGAATTCAGCACACCGAAATATTCGGTCAATGAATGTAAAGTCCGCGAAGCGAATTACGCCGCGCCTTTAAAGGCACGCATGGAACTCGAAATCGTCGACCCTGCGACCGGCGAAGTCTACAATAAATGGGAAGAAGTCTTCCTCGGGGATTTCCCCTTGATGACCGATACCGGCACCTTCATCATCAACGGCGCGGAACGTGTCATCGTTTCGCAGATCGTCCGTTCCCCCGGTGCCTACTATAGCACCGGTATCGATGATAAGACCGGTCGCGAAACCTATGAGAGCGAACTGATCCCAAGTCGTGGAACGTGGCTCGAATATATGACCGACGCAAAGAAAGCGGCCCTTGGCCGTATTTTGAACGTCAGTATCGACCGTAAACGCAAAGTCTTGTCTTCGATCCTCTTCAAAGCGTGCGGGATGTCCCTCAACCTTGAAAAAGGCGATGACGCCTTCGATACGACCTCGTTCAAAGTATTCCTTCAATCCATGGGCTTACCGGTTCATGACGTCGAAGTCGAAAACGAACAACGCGAGTTCTTGAATCTTTATATGCTGATGTATACCTCGTTCTTCGGTAATTACGAAGAAATCGTCAATACCTTGGCAGCCGATAAGATCAAAACCGCGCAAGAAGCGTTGTATGAAATCTACGAAAACCAACGTTCCGATGAAATCGCGACCTTGGATGGCGCCATCAACTTGATGAATGCCAAGTTCTTCGATCATCGCCGTTATGACTTAACCAAAGCCGGACGTTTCAAACTCGGTAAGAAGTTAGGCGTCTACGGACGTTTGGACGGCCACCGTGTCGCGCAGAACATCCTGGATGTCAACGGTAAAGTGGTCATCGCGAAAGGTACGTTAATTAACCGTCGCGATCACCAACAATTCACCGATTCCTTAAAGAGCGGTATGCATATGACCGCCTTCCCGTTCAATCCTTTATTTACACATCCGGAAGACGTCGTCGTTTCGACCAGCCTCAACCAAGCCCTCGTCGGCCGCGTGTTGGCGCAGGATGTCGATGCCTGCGAACTCTTCAGAGGTACGGTATTGACGGAAGAAGATGTCTTGAAATTAACGACCACCGTCGAATCAGTCGCGATCTACGGTGGCATCCATGCCCATAAAGTCCGTTTAAACAAAGGCAACTACCGTGCGGTCATGAACTATGGACAACGTTTGTTTGCCTTAGGCCGTCTATCGGTCAACGGCGTCGATGTCCTAAGCGAAGGCAATGAATTGGTCTGCGACCGTTTCATCGCCGACCAGGAAGTCACGCGTCTGACCAACGACCAAGAAAACGTCTTGATCAAATTGGTCAATGACGGTGCCGAACTGGATGCTTGGTTGGTCGGAGCCGCCGTCCAACAAGTCTTGATCTATGCCGCGGATGGCGATCATGTCATCAAAGTCATCGGTGTCGATCCCATAAGCACCAAGAAGACCATCACGGTCTCCGATATGGTCGCTTCCTATTCCTATTTATTGAACCTGATGGATGGCTTGGGCGATGTCGACGATATCGACCAATTGGGCAACCGCCGCATCCGTACGGTCGGAGAACTCATCCAAAACCAATTCCGTATCGGTCTAAGCCGTATGGAACGGGTCGTCAAAGAACGGATGTCGATCACGGAAACTTCCGGATTGACCCCCAAGAACTTGACCAATATCCGTCCGTTGACCGCCGCGATCAAAGAGTTCTTCTCTTCTTCGCAGCTCTCGCAATTCATGGACCAAACCAATCCCTTGGCCGAACTCACCAACAAACGTCGTATTTCCGCGCTCGGTCCGGGCGGCTTGACCCGCGAACGCGCCGGGTATGAAGTCCGTGACGTTCACTCCTCCCATTACGGTCGGATCTGTCCGATCGAAACACCTGAAGGTCCGAATATCGGTTTGATTTCCAACTTGACCTCCTATGGCCGCGTCAACGAATACGGATTCATCCAAACTCCTTACCGCATCGTCAAGGAAGGCGGCGTCGTCACCGACGATGTTATCTATCTCTCCTCCGATGATGAACTGGAATATGTCATCGCCCAGGCGAACGAAGTTATCGGCGGCCGTTTGGTCAACGATGAAGTCGTCGTCCGTTACCGCGGTGAAAACGTTCTTAAGGACCGTGCCGAAGTCGAACTCGCCGACGTTTCGCCGAAACAGATCGTTTCGGTTGCGACAGCCTGTATTCCGTTCTTGGAAAACGACGATGCCTCGCGTGCTCTGATGGGCGCGAACATGCAACGTCAAGCGATTCCGTTGCTTCGTCCCAATAGCCCATATGTGGGTACGGGAATCGAACACCGTATCGCCACCGACTCCGGGTCGGCTTTGATCGCCAATGGCAACGGCGTGGTTTCCTACGTCGACGCCAACAAGATCATCGTCAGCGAGGATACCGGAAACAAAGTCTACGAACTGCAGAAATTCAGACGTTCCAACCAAGGAACTTGCATCAACCAGAAACCGATCGTCAAAAAAGGCGAACTGGTCGACCGCGGCGATGTCTTGGCCGACGGACCGGCGATGCAGAACGGCGAATTGGCCTTAGGTCAAAACGTCACCATCGCGTTTATGACCTGGTATGGCTATAACTACGAAGATGCCATCATCATGTCCGAACGTTTGGTCAAAGAAGACGTCTACACCTCGATCCACATCGAGGAATACGATATCGAAGTCCGTGAAACCAAGCTTGGCCCGGAAGAAATCACCCGTGATATCCCCAACGTCAGCGAAAACGCGTGCCGCCATTTGGATGCCCGCGGAATCGTCATGGTCGGTGCGGAAGTCAAAGAAGGCGATATCCTCGTCGGCAAAGTAACGCCGAAAGGTCAATCCGAAGTCTCTCCGGAAGAAAAACTGTTGCTTGCGATCTTCGGCGAAAAATCACGCGAAGTCCGTGACAACTCCCTCAAAGTCCCACACGGCGGATCGGGCATCGTTCAATCCGTCCGCATCTTCAAACGTTCCGAAGGGCACGAACTGCCCCCGGGCGTCAACGAAGTCGTCAAGGTCTACATCGTCCAGAAGCGTAAAATCTCCGAAGGCGATAAGATGGCCGGACGTCACGGTAACAAAGGCGTTATCTCCAAGATCCTTCCGATCGAAGATATGCCGTTCTTGCCGGATGGCACGCAGGTCGACATCATGTTGAACCCGTTTGGTGTTCCGTCACGTATGAACATCGGACAAGTCCTTGAAATCCACTTGGGCATGGCCGCCAAGAAACTCGGCGTCAAGTTCGCCACTTCCGTTTTCGACGGGATCAACAACGACGAACTGAAATCCATCATGGATGAAGCTAAAGTCAACCCCGATGGCAAGACCGTCCTCTTCGATGGTCGCACCGGCGAACCGTTTGACGAACGCATCTCGGTCGGCGTCATGTACATGATCAAGTTGGCCCACATGGTCGACGATAAACTGCATGCCCGTGCCACCGGTCCGTATTCCTTGGTCACCCAACAACCTTTGGGCGGTAAGGCGCAAAACGGCGGTCAACGTTTCGGGGAAATGGAAGTTTGGGCACTGGAAGCCTATGGGGCAGCCCATACCTTGCAGGAAATCCTGACGATCAAATCCGACGACATCGTCGGCCGTACCAAAACCTACGAAGCCATCATCAAAGGCAAAGAGATTCCGGAACCCGGCGTCCCCGAGTCCTTCCGCGTCTTGAAACACGAACTTCAGGCATTGGCCATCGACGTCCGCTTGTTGGATGAAAACGGCTCTGAAGTCGATATGAAGAAGATCGAAACCGAAGACAGCTTCGCGGCGCCGATCCTCGATGAAACCTTGCCCGAAATTGGCGCCTTGGTCATCGATGAAGAAGAAGATCTACCGGAAGCCATGCACGTCGGTTTCGAAGACGAACTCGACGCTTAAAAAGAGGAGGTAAGCCATGAGCATCAATAACTTTGCCTCGATTCAAATCAGCCTGGCAAGCCCTGATCGGATCCGCGAATGGTCCCACGGGGAAGTCAAGAAGCCTGAGACGATCAACTATCGCTCCCAGAAACCCGAAAGAGACGGCTTGTTCTGCGAACGTATCTTCGGCCCGTCGAAAGACTGGGAATGTTACTGCGGAAAATATAAGAAAGTGCGCTACAAAGGGGTCGTTTGCGACCGTTGCGGCGTCGAAGTCACCAAGTCCTCGGTCCGTCGCGAACGGATGGGGCACATCGAATTGGCGGCGCCTGTCGCCCATATCTGGTATCTGCGCGGAATTCCTTCGCGGATGGCGTTGCTTTTAAACATCACGCCCAAGAACCTAGAAGAAGTCGTCTATTTTGTCAGCTGGGTCGTCGTCGAACCGTACGACACTCCGCTGGAAACCAAGCAAATTTTGACCGAACGCGAATATCGCGAATATAACGCGAAATTCGGCGCCGGACGTTTCGTCGCCATGACCGGCGCCGAAGCCGTCAAAGCCTTGCTTGAAAAAGTCGATCTGGAAAAAGACCACAAACAAGTCATCGCGGATTTGGAAGGCGCCCAAGGCGACAAACGTAAGAAACTCATCAAGCGTTTGGAAACCATCGACGCGTTCCGTAATTCGGGAAACATGCCGGAATGGATGGTCTTGACCAACCTGCCCGTCATCCCCCCGGATCTACGTCCGATGCTTCAGTTGGACGGCGGACGTTTCGCCACCAGCGATCTTAATGACCTGTACCGTCGTGTCATTACCCGCAACAACCGTCTGAAAAAACTGTTGGAGTTGGGCACCCCGGCGATCATCGTCCAAAACGAAAAACGTATGTTGCAGGAAGCGGTCGACGCATTGATCGATAACGGACGTCGTTCCAAACCGATCACCGGCGCCGGCGGCAGAGCGCTCAAATCGCTCTCCCACTCCCTTAAAGGGAAACAAGGTCGTTTCCGTCAGAACTTATTGGGTAAACGCGTCGACTTCTCGGGCCGTTCGGTTATCGCCGTCGGACCGGACTTGAAGATGTACCAATGCGGAATTCCCCGGGAAATGGCGATCCAGTTGTTTAAACCCTTCGTCATCAACGAAATCGTCAACCGTCAAATCGCGGGCAACCCGAAAACGGCGGAAAAACTCATCGATCGTCAAGACCCCCGTGTCTGGGATATCGTCGAGGACGTCATCCATCAACACCCGGTGCTCCTCAACCGCGCACCGACCTTGCATCGATTAGGTATCCAAGCCTTCAAACCGAAACTGGTCGAAGGCCGTGCGATCCGTCTACACCCCTTGGTCACCCCGGCGTTTAACGCCGACTTTGACGGCGACCAAATGGCCGTCCACGTTCCTCTTTCCGAAGAAGCGCGTGCGGAAGCCGAAATCCTGATGCTCGGTTCCAATAACATCTTGGGTCCGAAAGATGGAAAGCCCATCGTCACCCCGTCGCAAGACATGGTCTTGGGAAACTTCTACCTCAACATGGAAGAACGTGCCGATGAATTCTACAAGAAAGCCGAACTCTTGGTTCTTCTCGGAGACAAAGAAGGGGCTGCCATGTGGCATACCTTCGGCGAATCCGAAGGCCATCTGTACAAGAACATGAACGAAGCGCTGATGGCGTATGAAAACAAACAGATCCATCTGCACACAAGAATTGTATTGCCGGCCAAAGCGTTGAAGAAAACCTCCTTCGCTGAAGACAAGCTGGACAAATACATCATGACGACCGTCGGGAAATTGATCTTCAACGAAATGTTCCCGGCCGATTTCCCGTATCTGAACGAAATCACGAAAGCCAACTTCACCGCGACCCCGGATCGTTACTTCTGCGAACACGGGACCGATTTGAAAGCCTTCGTCGAAGGATTACCGTTAAGCGGGGAATTCAAGAAAAAAGACCTTGGCTTGATCATCACCGAAGTCTTCAATCGTTACTCTACCAAGAAAACCTCCGAAATCCTTGACCAAATCAAAGACAACGGATTCAAGTTCTCCACCGTCGCCGGGATGACCGTTTCGCTTTCCGACATCAACGTCGCGCCGAATAAACAACGTTACGTCGAATACGGAAAAGAAAAGGCCGCCGAACTGATGAAACTCCTCAAACGCGGACGTTTGACGCCTCAAGAATGGGAACGTCATTTAACGCAGTTGTGGGATCAGATCAAATCCGACATCGGGAAAGAACTCATGGAAAACCTCCCGCGTAAGAACCCCATCAACATGATGGCGACCTCCGGCGCGCGTGGTAACGCCTCCCACTTTACGCAGTTGGCCGGGATGCGCGGATTGATGGGGAAACCGACCCAATCCAAGTCCAAAAAAGAATATACCTCTTCGATCATCGAAGTTCCGATTTACTCCTCCTTCCGTGAAGGACTCAACGTATCCGAGTTCTTCATCTCGACCCACGGGGTCCGCAAAGGCTTGACCGACACCGCGTTGAAGACCGCCGAATCCGGCTATCTGACCCGCCGTCTGGTCGACGTCGCGCAAGATGTCATCGTTATCGAGGAAGACTGCGGCACCGATCGCGGTTACTTGGTCGAAGATATCTTGGATCGCAAGACCAATTCCGTCATCGAAGGCCTCTACGACCGTTTGGTTGGACGCTTCGTCAAAGAAACCGTCTACGATCCGACCACCGGCGAAGTCATCCTGGATTCCGATGAATTCATCACCGAAGCCATCGCCCAGAAGATCGTCACCGCCAAAGTCGACAAAGTCTACATCCGCAATACCTTCACCTGCGATTCAACCTACGGTGTCTGTAAGAAGTGTTATGGCCGCAACATGGCGACCGGCAAAATCGTCGAAATCGGCGAAGCGGTCGGAATCATGGCTGCGCAGTCCATCGGTGAACCGGGTACCCAGTTGACCATGCGTACCTTCCATACCGGAGGGGTCGCTGCAGCCGAAGGGGGAGACATCACCCAAGGGTTGCCGCGTGTCGAAGAATTGTTCGAAGCGCGTAGTCCGAAGCATGCCGCCCTGTTGGCCAAGATCGACGGAGAAATCACCGAGATCACCGAATTGGAAGGCCGCAACGGCACCCGCATCGTCATCGCCAACGACAAGGAATCAATCGAGCATATCGCTGCGCCCAATCAAATGGTCCGCAATTGGCTCAAAGTTGGGACCTACATCTCCGCCGGCGATAAACTGACCGAAGGGCAAGTCGCTCCGAAGGAACTGTTGGATGTCGCAGGCGTCGCGGAAGTCCAGAAGTACATCATCAAGGAAGTTAAGAAGGTTTACCAATCGCAAGGGATCGAAATCTCCGATAAACATATCGAAGTCATGATTCGTCAGATGTTGCGTAAAGTCGTCGTCGTCGACGGTGGCGATACGGGCATGTCGGCGGGTATCCAACTCAGCTTACCGATGATCACCGGAATCAACCGGAAGATCCTGTTAGCTGGTAAACGTCCGGCCTTGTTTAAACCGACCTTGCTTGGGATCTCCAAAGCTTCCGTCGAAACCGATTCCTTCCTCTCCGCCGCTTCCTTCCAGGAAACGACCAAGGTTCTCACCGACGCCGCAATCAAAGGCAAAATCGACACCTTGTTGGGCTTGAAGGAAAACGTCATCATCGGGAAACTGATCCCGGCGGGAACAGGCTCCAAAGCCTACCGCGAAACATCCGAACAAATCAAGGAACTCGCCGGCATCTTCCGTTCCGAACGTGAAGAACGCAACGCGATCCTCCAAGAAGAACATGCTTTGCCTGAAGAAATGACGCGCGGCATGGATGATTTTAAGGAAGAATCCGATATCTAGTTCACGAAGGCAACCGCAAGGTTGCCTTTTTCATACCCTTAATGCGATAATTATGTGGGGGTAGTACCATGAACAATCCATCGATACCAGAAGATATCAAGCCGTTATTAAAAAGAGAGAATGTCATGCGTCGCCGACGCAACATCCTATTCAGTATCCTTGCGTTAGGTTTTCTCTTAACAGCCATCGATGCCAAGATCGTCTACGATCGCAAGAAACCGATCTTCATGTTTAAAATGGTCAACACAGCGGAGAAAGTTACCTATCGCGGTTTGCTTTCCAATGTTACGTATCGCTTTGAAGAAGTAAACGACCAGCGTTTTACGGACATCACGTTCTATGTGATCGGGATCTCCGTCTTTTCGTTGGGTTATTCCGACTAATCTCAAAAAGATAGACCCTCTTGCGACAGTCTATCTTTTTCTTATTAAGTTTTGAATACTTTGATTGATCTGATCCGCATCGACCTGTTCTCGCAACGCATTATCAAGACTAAACCGCGTCTTAAGTCGTAAGATCCGTGTCACACTTTCATCAATTCGAGCTTCAGTGATCACACCGTCAAGAATCGCTTCTTTTATCGCTTCGACGACACGGAAGGGATCGTTTTCATAATGGCTGACCATAACGACATCCGCTCCGGCCAACACCGCCAATACGGCGGCTTCGGATTGGGAATAATCCTTACGGATCGCCCCCATTCCCAAATCATCCGTAATGATCACACCGTCATACCCCATCGTTTGACGCAACAGTCCGGTCAGAATCGGATAGGAAAGGGAAGCGGGGGTTTTCTTATCGATGACGTTTATCGCCAAATGACCGACCATGATCGCTGGGATATCATTCGCGATCGCGATCACGAACGGTTTAAGTTCGTTTTGTGTGAGTCGCTCCATCGAAAAGCGCAAGACCGGCACACCCTCATGCGAATCCACCGCCACATCGCCATGTCCCGGAAAATGTTTGACCACCGAAATCACACCTGCGTACTCCATCCCTTTCGAAACCATCGAGCCCATTTCTCCGACGACCTGCGGATCGGTGGAATAACTTCGTGATCCCATGACGGAAGAGGACTTACCATTGTCGACATCTAATACTGGGGCATAATTCATATTGAAACCAAACGTGCTTAATGTCTCGCCGATGACGACCCCGAGGTCGAATGCTTTGTCTTGACCGATATTTCTTCGAAACCAGCGTGCGCTAGGCAGATCGTCGATCTCACTAGGCAATCGACTGACCGAGCCGCCTTCTTCATCGACCGATAGAAAGAGCGGATACTTCGGATCAAGTTCTTTAATATCATTCAGCAATTCCGTTGTTTGATTCAAACTAACAAAGTTGCGTCCGAAAAAGATGATTCCACCCACGCGGGCATCATTGACCAGACTTACGATGTAATCATTAATTTCAGTACCATAAAAACCGGCGATGATCATCTGGCCGATTTTTTCGTCCAAGGTCATCGAGGTTAGGATTTGTTGGATCGGATCGGGATCCGCAAGGAAAACCGGCACTGCCTTTTCTGGAAAGGGAAGTAAGCTGTTATGGATCGGTTGTTTCGAATACACATCAAACGGCACGCGTTGACACGCGCTCAATAAGAGGATCGAAAGTACCGAAATCAACAGGGATTTGCGCATAATAGACTCCTTGGGTCAATTATACCGTACGCGTTCAAATTACGGACCTACGATTTCATAAGAAGATGGTTGCGAAAAGAGGGTCGGTATGGTATCTTAACCGAGTTGGATAAAGAATGTCCGAGTTTTGGGCGAGCCGATCGCGGGATTTCTACATATCGGACGGTTACGAAAGGGACTTGACAAACACTCAAAATCCATATAAAATTAGAACGCTTATGGGAGTACTGTGGTTTCCGCGAGGGAACTATATATTACGCCCCGGAATGGCACACCCGGAAATGTGTGCAAACAAACTGGAAAGGAGAATTCGCCATGCCTACGATTAATCAATTGGTCAACCAAGGTCGCACAAACAAGGTGTACAAATCGAAATCCCCCGCTTTGAACAAGGGACTCAATACTTTGCAACGCCGCCCTACCGACATTTCTTCCCCTCAGAAGAGAGGTGTCTGCACCCGCGTCGGAACGATGACCCCGAAGAAGCCGAACTCCGCGCTTCGCAAATACGCACGTGTCCGTCTCAGCAACGGGATGGAAGTCACCGCGTATATCCCGGGAATCGGGCATAACCTCCAGGAACACAGCGTCGTGCTGATCCGCGGCGGTCGTGTCAAAGATTTACCTGGGGTTCGTTACCACATCATCCGCGGAACGTTGGACTGCTCCGGCGTCGCAAACCGCAAACAAAGCCGTTCGCTCTACGGAGCCAAGCGCGCCAAGAAAACGGCAAAGTAGCCGTCACTCGTGAAAGGAGAATGAATCATGCCTAGAAAAGGTTATATCGCCAAGCGGGATGTTCTGATCGATCCGATCTACAACTCCAAGCTGGTCACCAAACTGATCAACCGCATCATGATCGACGGCAAACGCGGCGTCGCGCAAACGATCTTATACAACGCGTTTGATATGATCGAAGAAAAAACCGGCCGTCAGCCGATGGAAGTCTTCGAACAGGCGTTGGGAAACGTCATGCCGATGTTGGAACTGAAGGCGCGTCGCGTCGGGGGATCCAACTACCAAGTTCCGGTCGAAGTTTCGGCCGAACGCCGTTTGACTTTAGGTCTTCGTTACATCGTCAATTATGCCCGTTTACGGAATGAAAAAACGATGGAACAACGTTTAGCCAACGAGATCATGGATGCGGCCAACGGTGTCGGAGCGTCCGTCAAAAAACGCGACGATCTGCATAAAATGGCTGAAGCCAATAAAGCCTTCGCACATTACCGCTGGTAATCGCGGGGTTGAAAGGAGAATCCAAAGATGGCACGTGAATATTCACTTGCGAACACTCGCAATATAGGGATTATGGCGCACATTGACGCCGGCAAAACGACGACAACGGAACGTATTCTCTTCTACACCGGCAAGACCCACAAAATCGGTGAAGTCCACGACGGTGCGGCGACCATGGACTGGATGGCTCAGGAACAAGAACGCGGGATTACCATTACCTCGGCGGCGACCACGGCGCAGTGGAAGGGCAACCGAATCAATATCATCGATACCCCGGGACACGTTGACTTCACGGTTGAAGTCGAACGCTCCCTCCGTGTGCTTGACGGTGCGGTCACCGTGCTGGATGCGAAGTCCGGCGTTGAACCGCAGACCGAAACCGTATGGCGCCAAGCGACCAAATACGGCGTTCCCCGTATCGTATTCGTCAATAAGATGGATGCGACCGGAGCCGATTTCTACATGTCCTACCGTTCTCTACAAACCCGATTGGGTGCCAAAGCGACTCCGCTGCAACTTCCGATCGGTGTGGAAAACTACTTCGACGGTTTGATCGACTTGGTCGACCAGACTGCCCGCATCTTCTCCGGCGACAAAACGAAGGATGATACTTTCGTCGAAATCCCGGCTGAAATGAAAGATCAAGTTGCGGACTACCGTATGAAACTGATCGAAATGATCGCCGATTATGACGAAGATGTCATGATGGCGGTTCTCGAAGGCGAAGAGCCGACGGTCGAACAGGTTAAAAAAGCCATCCGTGTCGCGGTTTGTACCGGGGAATTCTATCCGGTCTTGTGCGGCGCCGCCTACAAAAACAAAGGCGTAACGGCGATGCTTGACGCGGTCGTCGACTATCTTCCTTCCCCGTTGGATGTCCCCCAAATCAAAGGGCACACCGAAGACGGCGATATCGAAGAACGTCCTTCGGATGACAAGCAACCGTTTGCGGCTTTAGCGTTTAAGATCATGACCGACCCCTTCGTGGGACGTCTGACCTACTTCCGCGTTTACTCCGGGACCTGCACCAGCGGTTCTTACGTACTGAACGCTTCGAAGGACAAACGCGAACGTTTCGGACGTTTGTTACAGATGCATGCCAACCACCGCGAAGAAATCACCGAGGTTTTCTCGGGCGACATCGCGGCAGCGGTCGGATTGAAAGATACGACCACGGGCGATACGCTTTGTGACGAAAAACACCCGATCATCCTTGAAAAGATGACGTTCCCGGAACCGGTCATCAACATCGCGATCGAGCCGAAATCCAAAGGCGACCAAGACAAGATGGGCTTGGCGTTGTCGAAATTGGCGGAAGAAGATCCGACGTTCCGTACCTTTACGGATCCTGAAACCAACCAGACGATCATTGCCGGGATGGGTGAACTCCACCTCGACATCATCGTCGATCGTATGCGTCGCGAATTCAAAGTCGAAGCCAACGTCGGTGCCCCGCAAGTCGCTTACCGCGAGACGATCCGTCAAGCGGCCGATTGTGAAGGGAAGTTCGTACGTCAGTCCGGTGGACGCGGTCAATATGGCCACGTTTGGATCAAGTTCGAACCCAACGAAGAAGGTAAAGGCTTTACGTTCGTGGATGGATTGGTTGGCGGAACGGTTCCCAAGGAATACGTGAAACCGACGATGGAAGGCATCAACGCTTCCTTGTCCAACGGTTTGATCGCCGGATATCCGGTCATCGATATCAAAGCGACTTTGTTCGACGGTTCGTACCATGACGTCGACTCCTCGGAAATGGCGTTTAAAGTCGCCGCTTCCTTGGCGTTCAAAGAAGCTGCGAAGAAGTGCAAACCGGTCATCCTTGAACCGATCATGGAAGTCGAAGTCACGGCTCCCAACGAATACCTCGGTTCGGTCATGGGCGACGTTTCCAGCCGCCGCGGAATCATTAAGGATCAGGAAGAACGGGGCAACGCGATCGTCGTAAAAGCCCACATTCCTCTCTCCGAAATGTTCGGTTACGCGACGGATCTGCGCTCCTTCACCCAGGGTCGCGGGAACTATTCCATGCAGTTCTGGCAATACACGGAAGTGCCTAAGAGCATCGCCGAAAAGATTGTCAAGAAGAATACCGGAGCCAACTAAACCCTTGCCATTTATAGGGGTTTAGAATAAAATAGAAGTGCATTCAACAAAAAACTGATCCAGGAGGAAAATTGCAATGGCAAAAGAGAAATTTGACAGATCTAAAAAGCACGTCAACATCGGCACCATCGGTCACGTCGACCATGGTAAAACGACCCTGACTGCGGCGATCACCAGGTATTTGGCGAAAACCGGCATGGCGAAGGAAATGAAATATGACCAGATCGACGGTGCCCCGGAAGAAAAAGCCCGCGGTATCACAATCAACACCGCGCACGTCGAATACCAAACTGCTACCCGCCACTATGCCCACGTCGACTGCCCGGGCCACGCTGACTATGTTAAAAACATGATCACCGGTGCCGCGCAGATGGACGGCGCGATCCTTGTTGTCGCCGCCACCGACGGACCGATGCCGCAAACCCGCGAACACATCCTGTTGGCGCACCAAGTCGGTGTTCCGTACATGGTTGTCTTCCTTAACAAATGCGACATGGTCGACGATGAAGAATTGATCGACTTGGTTGAAATGGAAGTCCGCGAATTGTTGACCGCCAACGGTTTCGATGGCGACAACACCCCGGTCATCCGTGGTTCCGCTCTTAAAGGCGGCGAAGGCGACCCGAAATGGGAACCGGCGCTCCAAGAATTGATGAATGCTTGCGACAGCTGGATCCCGGATCCGAAGCGCGAAACCGACAAACCGTTCTTGATGAGCGTTGAAGACGTCTTCACCATCACCGGCCGTGGCACCGTTGCGACGGGCCGTGTCGAACGTGGCGTCTTGAAACTCGGCGAAGAAGTCGAAATCATCGGTTTGAAAGATACCCGCAAATCCGTCGTTACCGGAATCGAAATGTTCCGCAAACTGTTGGACGAAGCGACCGCAGGGGACAACATCGGCGCATTGCTGCGCGGTGTCAACCGTGAAGAAGTCGAACGTGGACAAGTCATCGCGAAGCCGGGTTCGGTTAAACCGCACACCCTCTTCAATGCGCAAGTCTACGTATTAAGCAAAGAAGAAGGCGGCCGTCATACGCCGTTCGTATCCAACTACCGTCCGCAATTCTACTTCCGTACGACTGACGTTACGGGTGTCATCAAATTGCCGGAAGGCGTTGAAATGGTTATGCCGGGCGACAACGTCGTCATGACCGTCGAATTGATCGCTCCGATCGCCGTCGAACAAGGAACCACCTTCTCAATTCGTGAAGGCGGCCGTACCGTCGGTGCCGGAAACGTCATCACGATCACTAAGTAGTTTCATCAAGCCGGAGAAATCCGGCTTTCTTTATGGAGGAGCAATGCAAGAGATCACAACGATCCTTTTCGATATGGACAACACGCTGATCGATCGTCAATTGGCGGCACGCGCATTAATGCGTAAGATCGTCGACGATGATTTTAAGTATTCAAAAAGGGAAGAAGAAATCGAACGCATCGTCGATCGATTGATGGAATGGGATGACGAAGGCGCGACCCCCAAGGACATCGTTTTTTCAAAGTATCTCGAAGAATATCCGCAAGAAGGCAAACATTGGGACACCTACAACCTAAAATGGTGGACCCATTTAGGCGAATACACCACACCTTATCCTAAGGCCATGGAAGTGTTGAAGTCGTTGCACGGCCGATACAAACTCGGAATGATCACCAACGGGGTCGGGAAGACACAGCGCGTCAAAATCGCCAAACTCGGATGTGAACCCTACATGGATCTGATTCTGGTCGGAGGGGAAGAGGTAGCCCAAAAGCCCGATGCCCGCATCTTCACAAAAGCGCTTCATCTTCTCGGTGTCACCGCCGGGGAAACGGTCTTTGTGGGAGATAGTTTGGAATTCGACGTCATCGGCAGCCTAAATGTGGGAATGACACCGATTTGGATCCATCCCGATCCTACCAAGTCAACCGATCTTCCGGTACGACGAATTTATCGAATCGAAGAATTATTGGATTTGTTATAGAAAAGGAAAAAGAAACGAACACTTTCGACATAATTGTTACCTATGATGTTCTCATAGACCTAATAGTCTAGGGAGATAAACATGACAAACAAATCGAAAGTCATTCGATTCTTAGGAATCAGCATAGCCGTAGCCGGATTGGCGGGTTGTTCACTCGCAAATCCAAGCAGTCAACCCGACAGATTCGGGAATGTCCGATCCAATCGGAACTACAATCAAAGCGCTTCTCAATCAACGGTGAATCGTTTGGACAATCCAGCTTATCCGCAACCTACCGTGATTTATGACGAATCATCGTATTCGATTGAGGAGATGCTTACGATGGCGATCGAAGATGAATACCTAGCTCGTCAAGAATATGAGACCATCCTTGATAAATATGGGGATATTCGCCCATTTACCAACATCATCCAAGCCGAAGTCAACCACATCGACATGTTGGAACCATTATTGAATGCGTATAACGTTAGCATACCCAAGGATACGGCGATCGATCAGGTCGTTTTGCCTGAAACGTTGGAAGCGACCTATGAAATCGGAGTACAGGCGGAAGTGAACAATATCGCGATGTATGAACGGTTTCTTGAAGAAGAATTACCTGACGATATCCGTGATGTTTTCCAACGATTGAAAAACGCATCGTACAGCCATTTGGAAGCGTTTAGCAGGAATCTCGATGGATCGACGCCGAACAACGGACAGCCAAACGGTAGATCCTTTCGAAACGGAAAATGATTGGCGAATCCTTGTGATTTTCACTCGACAAGCCGTCTGAATTGAGGTACAATCTACCTGTTGCCACGACAAAAGACGGCATATCAACAACTACTCAGAAAGTACTTGCAATCGCAGGTACTTTTTTGCTATAATGTACTCTGCATCCGCATGGACGTGCGAGGTTGCCGGCACACTGATATCCGTTGTCATGGTCAGTGAGAAGCACGGGGAATTCGCATCGAGCGGGATCGTCACAAGACGATCAATGGATAGGAGGAAGCATTCCATGGCAAAAAACAGCATTCGTATCCGTCTTAAAGCCTATGAACACCGCGTCTTGGACGCAGCGACACAGAAGATCGTCGCCGCAGCTAACGATCACGGGGCCAAAAAGGTTATCGGACCGGTACCTCTTCCGACTGAGAAACAAGTCGTCACCATCTTACGTGCGGTTCATAAGTACAAGGATTCCCGCGAACAATTCGAAATCAGAACGCATAAGCGCTTGATCGAAATCGTCGGACCGACTGCGGAAACCATCGACGCATTAAGCCGTCTTGAGTTGCCCAGCGGCGTCGATATCGAAATCAAGCTTTAGCGAGGAGGGAAATCATGAAAGGTATTCTAGGACGCAAACTTGGCATGACGCAAGTCTTCACGACGGATGGAACATTGGTTCCGGTCACGGTCGTCGAAGTTTCGCCGAATGTCGTATTGCAGAAGAAAACGATCGAAACCGACGGTTACGAAGCCGTTCAGTTAGGTTATGAAGACGTAAAGATCCAACGTAGCACCAAAGCCGCGCAGGGACATGCCGCCAAGGCGAACACCGCTCCGAAAAAGAGCATCCGCGAAATCCGCGGTAACGAAATGTTCAACTTTGAAGTCGGCACAGCCGTTTCCGCCGCCGAGTTGTTTACGGCCGGGGAAATCGTCGACGTCAGCGGTATTTCCAAAGGTAGAGGTTACAAGGGCGCAATCGTCCGTAACAACCAAAAGATGGGTCCGAAATCCCACGGCGCCGGGCCGAACACCCGTCACCCGGGATCCATGGCGACCATCGGCCGTAACAACGGTATCATCAATAAAGGTCGTATCATGGCCGGGCACGAAGGTGTCTACGCCACGACCAACCAGAATCTTGAAATCGTCAAAGTCGACACCGACTTGAACGTCGTCTTGGTCAAGGGCAATGTCCCGGGTCCGAAACGCGGTCTGGTCGTCATCAAATCCGCAGCGAAGAACACGCCGGCTGTCTCGCCGAAAGAGCTGGTCAACCGCGCTGCCGCGAAGGAGGAATAGTCCATGCCTACGATCACAGTTTTAAATCAAGAAGGCAAAGCCCTTCACGAACTTGAATTGGCCGTGGAAGTCTTCGGCATCGAGCCCAATCAACAAGCCGTATTCGATACGGTCTTGATGCAACGCGCTTCGCTTCGCCAAGGTACTTCCAAAGTCAAAAACAAACGCGAAGTCGCCGGCGGCGGTCGTAAACCGTTCCGTCAAAAAGGCACCGGTCGTGCCCGTTCCGGGTCCATCCGCAATCCGCAGTGGAGAGGCGGGGGCATCGTCTTCGGACCGACGCCGCGCAGCTACAGTTTCCGTATCAACCGTAAAGTCCGCCGCTTGGCGTTGAAATCGGTCTTGTCGGAAAAAGCAGCCGCCAATGAGATCTTAGTCGTCGATGCGTTCAACGTATCTGCGCCGAAGACGAAGGAATTCGTTAAAATCCAAAGCGCTTTGAATCTGACAAGTAAGACGCTGTACATCTTCAGCGCCGAAGAAGAATGGGAAAACGCCTATCTCTCGTTGCGCAATCTGCCCAACGCGTTGTTTCTGACCGTCGAGGGCATCAACGTCTACGACCTGATGAACGCCGACAAGCTTGTCTTCACCGAAGCCGCTGTCAAATTGACCGGGGAGGTATGGGCATAATGAGTAACAACGCTCGCGATATCATCATCCGTCCGATCATCACGGAGAAATCCATGAAGCTTCAGGAATCGGATAACAAAGTGACATTTGAAGTGAAGAAGGGCGCCAATAAGACGGAAGTCCGTCAAGCGGTCGAAACCATCTTCGCGGTCAAAGTCGAACGGGTCAACATCCTCAATGTTCGTCCCAAGGCCAAACGCGTCGGTAAATATTCCGGCACGACCAGCGCCGTCCGCAAAGCGGTCGTCAAACTCGCTGAAGGCCACAAAATCAACCTCTTCTAAGAACAGGTTGATCGCACATATCGGAAGAATTACGCGATTTCCGGAAAAAATGCGTAAGGAGGAAATTCATGGGAATTAAAAAGTACAATCCGACGACACCGGGTCGCCGCGGGATGTCGACGCTGACCTTTGATGAAATCACAGTCAGCAAACCCGAGCGGTCCCTTATTGAAAACCTCAATAAGAACGGCGGACGCAATAACAACGGTCGTATCACGACCCGTCACCAAGGCGGAGGACACAAACGTGCCTACCGCGTCATCGACTTCAAACGTAATAAAGACAACATCCCGGCAAAAGTAGCGACGATCGAGTATGATCCGAACCGCTCCGCCAACATCGCCCTGTTGCATTATGCGGATGGCGAAAAACGTTATATCTTGGCGCCGAAAGGCTTGACCGTCGGTCAGGTCGTCGTCAGCGCCGAAGTTACCGACATCAAAGTCGGCAACGCGATGGAAATGGGCAAGATGCCGGACGGTACCTTCATCCATAACGTCGAGTTGAAACCGGGCAAGGGCGGCCAGTTGGCTCGTTCCGCCGGTGTCTCCGCGCAGATCCTCGGTACCGAAGGCCGTTACGTCATCGTACGTCTGGCTTCCGGCGAAGTTCGTAAGATCCTCAGCAATTGCCGCGCGACCGTCGGTCAAGTCGGCAACGAAGACCATAGCTTAGTCAACCTCGGCAAAGCCGGCCGTACCCGTTGGATGGGCGTTCGCCCGACCGTACGCGGAGCCGTCATGAACCCGGTTGATCACCCGCACGGCGGGGGCGAAGGGAAAAACCCTGTTGGGCGTAAATCCCCGATGACCCCGTGGGGCAAAAAAGCCATGGGCATGAAGACGCGTAAGAGAAAACAAGCGTCGACGAAACTGATCGTTCGCCGCGCAAACGGAAAGTAAACGAAAGGAAGGAATGAAACATGAGTCGTAGCTTGAAAAAAGGACCGTTCTGTGATGACTACCTGCTGAAACGGGTAGACAAACTGAATTTGATCCACAAGAAAGAAGTCATCAAAACTTGGTCTCGTCGTTCTACCATCTTCCCGCAATTCGTCGAACACACGTTTGCGGTTTACAATGGTAAAGAACATGTTCCCGTCTATGTCACCGAAGATATGGTTGGACACAAATTAGGCGAATTCGTCCCGACCCGCAAATTCGGCGGGCACGGCGGCGACGATAAGAAGGCAGGTTAAGCAAGTGGACGTAAAAGCAACAGCAAAAACCCTACGTGTCCGCCCCATTAAGGCACGCTTGGTTCTGGATTTGATTCGTGGGAAAAACATCGTCGAAGCAACCGCGATCCTGAAGTTCATGCCGAACAAAGCCGCGGAAGCCACCGGCAAAGTATTGAAGTCCGCCGTCGCCAACGCGGTCAACAACCATTCTTTGGACCAAAGCAAATTATTCGTCAAAGCGTGCTACGCCGACGAAGGCGTCGTCATGAAACGTTTCATGCCCCGTGCCAAAGGCCAATCAGCTCAGATTTTAAAGCGTACCAGCCACATTACCGTTGTGGTTGCGGAACGCGAATAGGAGGAACAACATGGGTCAAAAAGTAAGTCCGGTTGGATTCCGGATCGGCATTATCCGCGATTGGGAATCCCGTTGGTACGCCGAGAAAGAATACGGCAACCTTCTTTTGGAAGATATTAAAATTCGCGAATACATTTTCAAGGAATTGAAAGCCGCCATGGTTTCCCGCGTCGAAATCGAACGTTCGAAGAACCGCGTCGAAGTTATGGTCCGTGCTGCCCGCCCGGCCGTTATCATCGGTCAAGAAGGCGCAGTTGCCAAGACTGTCAAAGGTGCGCTTGAAAAGCTGACCGCCGGCAAAACCGTCCATCTGCGTGTGTTGGAAATCGCCAACCCGGATTTGGATGCCAGCCTGGTCGCACGTAAGATCGCCGAACAACTCGAAGCTCGCGCTTCGTTCCGTACCGCTCAGAAAAAAGCCATCCAAGCCACCATGCGTGCAGGCGCCAAGGGAATCAAAACCATGGTCTCCGGCCGTTTGGGCGGTAACGATATCGCTCGTTCCGAAGGGTACGCCGAAGGCGTTGTCCCGCTGCACACCCTGCGCGCGGACATCGACTTCTCAGTCTATGAAGCAGCCACGACCTATGGTCGTTTAGGTGTCAAGGTTTGGATCTGCCGCGGCGAAGTATTGCCGGGACAAATGGTCAAAGAACCTGAAGCGCCGAAAAACACCGGTTTCGACCGCAAACGTCGCGACGGCGGACGGAATGATCGTCCCCGCAGCAACGATCGTCGCCCGCGTACGGATGCCCCTGCGGCAGCCGCACCCGCAACCGAAGTAGAAGGAGGGAAGTAGTCATCATGTTAATGCCGAATCGTACGAAGTATAGAAGACCGCATCGCGTGACCTACGATGGCCGCTCGAAAGCCGGCCGTTCCATCGTCTTCGGTGAATACGGATTGGTCGCCGAGTCCGGCGCCTACGTAAGCAACCGTCAGATCGAATCCGCGCGTATCGCCATGACGCGTTATATGAAGCGTGGCGGTAACGTCTGGATCAAGATTTTCCCGCACTTGGCAA
Organism: uncultured Erysipelotrichaceae bacterium; assembly: GCA_942492825.1. Classification (GTDB taxonomy): domain Bacteria; phylum Bacillota_I; class Bacilli_A; order Erysipelotrichales; family Erysipelotrichaceae; genus GWE2-51-13. The sequence continues at coordinate 1,823,024 of OW818635.1, forward strand.
TCACGAAAAAGCCGCTCGAAGTCCGCATGGGTTCCGGTAAAGGAGCTCCTGAAGGATGGGTAGCCGTCGTATCCCCGGGTCGCATCATGTTTGAAATCGGCGGAGTCGACGAAGAAACGGCGCGCGAAGCGTTCCGTTTGGCAGGACACAAACTGCCGGTCAAATCCCGTTTTGTCCGTAAAGGTGAGGAGGAATAGTCATGAAAAACGATTTACGTGAAAAAAGCAATTCCGAATTGCTGAAAGAAATCGATACGCTAAAAGAAGAACTGTTCACCCTCCGTTTCCAACAAGCCACGGGGCAATTGTCCAGTCCGGCGCGTATGCGTGAAGTCCGCAAGACCATCGCGAGAATCAAAACCGTTCTCACTGAGCGTTCGCTCAGCGAGCGTAAATAGGAGGTCGCAAATATGGAAAGAACAAGCCGCAAAGTTTACCGCGGGACCGTCGTCTCCGACAAAATGGAGAAGACGATCGTCGTCGAAGTATCGACCTCGAAACGTCACCCGTTGTATGGAAAACGCGTCAAGTATTCGACGAAGTTCAAAGCGCACGACGAATTGAACGAAGCGAAAACGGGCGATATCGTGGAGATCATGGAAACCCGTCCGTTATCCGCCACGAAACGTTTCCGTTTAGTTAAAGTCATTGAAAAAGCCGTCGTGCTGTAACCGGAGGAGGAACATTCATGATTCAAAATGAAACCAGATGCCGGGTAGCCGACAATACCGGCGCTAAAGAAGTCCTGGTCATTCGCTGTTTGGGTGGTAGCCGTCGTCGTTATTCCAATATCGGGGATGTCGTCGTCTGCACCGTCAAAGAAGCAACACCGGGCGGTTCCGTAAAGAAAGGTGACGTCGTTAAAGCCGTCATCGTTCGTACCGTTCGCGGCGTTCGCCGTGACAACGGAACTTACATCAAATTTGACGACAATGCCGTCGTCATCATCAAAGAGGATAATACGCCTAAGGGAACCCGCATTTTCGGCCCCGTGGCGAGAGAGCTCCGTGACAAGGATTTCATGAAAATCGTATCCTTGGCCCCGGAAGTCCTGTAGGAGGTCGACATGAAAATCAAAAAAGGCGATAAAGTCAAAGTCATTACCGGCAGCTCCAAAGGAACCGTCGGCGAAGTCTTGAAGGCTTTCCCGAAAGATGAAAAAGTGCTTGTCGAAGGCGTAAACCTGGTTAAGAAGCATTTGAAACCGACCCAGGCGAATCCGGACGGCGGCATCGTCGAGAAGGAAGCCCCGATCCATGTATCCAACGTAGCGCTCTACGACGCGAAAGCGAAGAAGGCCGGACGTGTCGGATACAAGATCGAAAAAGGGAAAAAGGTCCGTGTCCTTAAACAAACGGGCGCTGTTGTGAAGTAAGGAGGAACAACATGAATCGGCTCAACGAAAAATATGTAGCAAACGTCGTGCCCGCGTTGGTGAAGCAGTTCAACTACTCCTCCGTCATGCAGGCCCCCAAAGTCCTTAAAGTCATCGTCAACATGGGTGTCGGAGACGCGATCGCCAATGCGAAAGCTTTGGAAGATGCCGTTGCTGAAATGACCCAGCTGACCGGACAAAAACCGGTCATCACGAAGGCGAAAAAATCCATCGCGAACTTCAAACTCCGCGAAGGTATGTCCATCGGATGTAAAGTCACCTTGCGTGGCGAAAAAATGTATGAATTCTTAGATAAACTGATCAATATCGCGCTTCCGCGCGTTCGCGACTTCCGCGGTGTCAGCGCCAGTGCCTTCGACGGCCGTGGCAACTACACCTTGGGTGTTAAAGAACAGTTGATTTTCCCGGAAATCAACTTCGATAAAGTCACCAAAGTCCGTGGTATGGATATCGTCATCGTCACGTCGGCCAACACCGACGAAGAAGGACGCGCGTTGCTGAAGGAACTCGGCATGCCGTTCGAGAAGAAATAGGAGGACAAGAACATGGCAAAAACATCTCTGATCATCAAATCGAAACGTCCTCAGAAGTTCCAAGTGCGTGAATACACCCGCTGCGAACGCTGCGGTCGTCCCCACGCCGTATTGAGTAAATATAAACTCTGCCGTATTTGCTTCCGCGAACTCGCCTACAAAGGTCAGATCCCGGGTGTCAAAAAGGCAAGCTGGTAAGGAGGAACATACGTCATGATGAATATGACCGATCCCATTGCGGATATGCTGACACGTATTCGTAACGCCGCTAGCGTGCGTCACGAAACCGTCGAAGTTCCCGCAAGCAAGGAAAAAGTAGAAATCGCCCGCATCCTAAAAGATGAAGGGTTCATCACGAGCTACGTCGTGAGTGGCGATGTCCAAAAGACCATCACCATCGTCCTGAAGTACGGGGCCAATAAGGAACGTGTTATCAGTGGGTTGAAACGCATCTCGAAACCGGGATTGCGCGTGTACGTCGAGTGTGACCGTATGCCGCGCGTCCTCAACGGACTCGGCATCGCGATCATCTCCACCAGCCACGGCCTATTGACCGATAAGCAGGCTAGAAAACAGAATGTCGGCGGCGAAGTGCTTGCCTACATCTGGTAATCAACGGAGGAATCAATAATGTCACGCATCGGAAACAAATCGATTACCGTTCCCGCCGGCATTGAAGTCACCATCGCCCAAGGGAATGAGGTGACTGTCAAAGGTCCCCTAGGGGAACTGAAGCGTCAATTTAGCCCGCTTATGCTAATCGAGCTAAACGACGGTATCCTGACTGTCGCGCGCCCCAATGAAGAAAAACACACCAAACAACTCCACGGCACGACCCGCGCCCTGATTGCCAACATGATCGAAGGAGTCCACACCGGATTCAAACGTTCGTTGGAATTGGTCGGTATCGGTTATCGCGCCAACGTGGTCGGTACGAAATTAACCATCAATATCGGTTATTCGCATCCGGTCATCTTCGAAGTCGAAACCGGGATCAAGATCGAATGCCCCACGGTGACGGAAATCGTCGTCTCCGGCATCGATAAGCAACGCGTCGGAGAATGGGCAGCCAACATCCGTGCCGTCCGCAAACCTGAACCGTACCTCGGCAAAGGGATCAAGTATAAAGGTGAAATCATCCGCCGTAAAGAAGGAAAAACGGCAGGTAAGAAGTAACGGAAAGGAGAAACTGAACACATGCTTAAGAAAATCTCGAAGAATGTTGAACGTCAACGTCGTCATGCGCGCGTTCGCACCAAAGTTACAGGTACTCCGGAACGTCCTCGCCTGAACGTCTTCCGTTCCAATGCGCATATCCATGCGCAGTTGATCGATGATGTCGCGGGGGTAACCCTGGTTGCCGCCAACTCCGTGGAAATGAAACTGGCCAATGGAGGGAACATCGACGCTGCGAAAGCCGTCGGTGCCGAAATTGCCAAACGTGCCCAAGAAGCGAAAATCAGCGAAGTCGTATTCGACCGTGGCGGTTATCTCTATCACGGACGCGTCAAGGCGCTGGCCGAAGCGGCCAGAGAAGCCGGACTGAAATTCTAGGAGGACACCATGGAACAACAACAACAACGCAAACCGAGACGGTTTGAAAAGGAAGTTAAAGAATTCGAAGAACGTGTTGTCACGATTAACCGTGTCACCAAAGTCGTTAAAGGCGGACGTCGTTTCCGTTTTGCGGCGCTGGTCGTCATCGGCGATAAGAAAGGCCGCGTCGGTTTTGGTACCGGCAAAGCCAACGAAGTCCCTGATGCGATCAAAAAAGCGATCGAAGACGCCAAGAAGAATTTGGTCCGTGTTCCGATCGTGGGAACAACCATTCCGCACATGATCATCGGTAACTATGGCGCAGGATCCGTTCTGCTTCGCCCGGCGACCGAAGGTACCGGCGTTATCGCCGGCGGCCCCGTACGTGCCGTTCTTGAACTCGCCGGAGTCGGCGATATCTTGACGAAGTGCTTGGGATCCCGTACCCCGATCAACATGGTCCGTTCGACCATGGCAGCTCTCACCAGCTTGAAAACGGTCGAACAAGTAGCCGCTCTGCGCGATTTAAAACGCGAAGACGTGCGCTAAGGGGAGGAAATATCCATGAAATTACATGATTTACATGCTGTTGAAGGCGCCCGCAAGGGTCCCGTCAAACGCGTTGGCCGCGGACAAGGTTCCGGGACCGGAAAAACTTCAGGAAGAGGTCATAAAGGCCAAGGATCCCGTACGGGCGGCGGTGTCGCTCTCGGGTTCGAAGGCGGTCAAACGCCTTTATTCCGTCGTATTCCGAAACGCGGTTTCACCAACTTCACACGCGTTGAATATGCCATCGTCAATGTCGGCGTATTAAACTGCTTTGAAGAGGGAACCGAAGTCACTCCCGAACTGTTGATTGAAACAGGAATCGTCCGTAAGGAACTCAACGGTATTAAAATCCTCGGCGTCGGAGCCTTGGAAAAGAAACTGGTCGTTAAAGCCCATAAGTTCTCCAAGTCCGCCGTCACGCTTATCGAACAAGCAGGCGGCAAAGTCGAGGTGATCTAGTATGTTCAAGACGTTTGTCAACTTGTTCAAGAGTAAGGATATCCGTAAAAAGATTTTCTTCACCTTGGGCATGTTGTTCATCTTCCGTCTGGGTGCCGGTATCCCGGCGCCGAAAGTCGACACCGCCGCACTCTTGAAGGGTGTCAGCGACGTATCCGTATTGGGTATCATGAACTTACTTGGCGGTGGCGCGCTCCAACGATTCTCCATCTTCGCGATGGGCGTCGGACCGTACATCACCGCTTCGATCATCATCCAGTTATTGGCGATGGATGTCATCCCCGCCTTGACGGAAATGTCGAAGTCAGGAGCCCAGGGAAGAAAGCAGATGGACAAAGTCACGCGTTATCTCGGTGTCGTCCTCGCGTTCTTCCAATCGTTCACGATGACGTATGCGTTCGATGTCAATTATGGCATCCTCGTAAATGCCAATGTATCGACCTATCTCTACATCTCCGTCGTTCTGACCGCGGGAACCATGTTCCTGTTGTGGATCGCAGACCGCATCTCATCCTACGGGATTGGGAACGGGGTTTCGATCATTATCTTCGCGGGCATCGTCTCCAACATTCCGTTCACCTTCTCCTCGGTGTTTAAGACCTTGGTCGACACCAGCAGCAGCGCGGCGATGTTCAACGGTTATCTGAACTTCGGTATGTTTCTCTTGATGTATCTTGCAATCATCATCCTGGTTATCTTCATGTCGCAGGCAGAACGTAAAATCCCGATCCAATATACCTCGAGTACGATGGGGAAGGCCAAAAACGATATTACCTATCTGCCCTTGAAGATTAACTCGGCAAGCGTTATCCCGGTCATCTTCGCTTCCGCGGTCATGACCGCTCCGTCGACCGCCTTCAGTTTCTTCAGTCAGACGCAAGGTTTGTACAGCTGGTTCAGCGATATCTTCAATTTCCAGAAACCTCTGGGATTGACGATCTACGCGATCCTGATTGTCCTGTTCACCTTCTTCTATACGAACCTGCAGGTCGATCCGGAGAAAATCGCCGAGAACCTCGGCAAACAGGGGACCTACATCCCGGGCATCCGTCCGGGGTCGGAAACCAAAACCTACCTCAAGAAGGTCCTCAACCGTATTACGGTTCTGGGCGCCCTGTTCTTAACCTTCGTCGGGATCTTACCCTACCTCTTACCGATGATCACCGCGCTTCCCTCCAGCATTTCCGTGGGCGGTACCGGAATTATCATCGTCGTCGGTGTAGCGCTTGAAACCATGAAGGATTTGGAAGGGCAGTTAACGCAGCGTCAATACCGCGGTTTCGTAAACCGGTAGGAGGATAGCGCGATGAACCTTTTGATTATGGGACCCGCCGGAAGTGGCAAAGGAACGATGTCGCAGAAGATCGTAGAAACCTACGGAATTCCGCACATCTCCACCGGCGATATGTTCCGGGCTGCTTTTGCGGAGGGGACCGAATTAGGGAAGTCCGCGAAAAACTACATGAATCAGGGTCTGTTGGTGCCCGATGAAATAACGATCGCGATGGTGAGCGAACGGTTGAAAAAGGCGGACTGCCAGCAAGGTTACTTGCTGGACGGCTTCCCCCGGACCCTCAACCAGGCGCTCGCCTTCGAGAAGATCGCGATCGAAATCGGCAAACCCGTGGAAGCGGTCATTAACTTGACCGTCGACCTCGAAGACTTGTTGCTTCGCGTAACCGGACGGAGATTGTGTCCGAAATGCGGCGCGATCTATCACACCGTCCATATCCGACCCAAAGTCGAGGGCGTGTGCGATGTCTGCGGCAGCAAACTGATTCAGAGGGCGGATGATACGGCCGAGCAATTGACCGTGCGTCTGCAAGAACACGTAACGAATACGACGCCCGTATTGAACCATTTCAGCGCCCAACACCTTGTTTACGACGTTGACGCATCGCGGGATATCGCATCCGTATGGGAAGATGTCAACAAGGTCTTAGGAGGATTGGAATGATCAGTACGAAGTCTGAAAGGGAAATCGAGTTGATGCGCATCGCCGGCGAAATCGTCGCGAAGGCACATGACGCTTTGGTACCTTTTCTAAAACCCGGTGTCACAACCAAACAAGTGGACACGCTTGTGGAAAAAGTGATTCGGGAGAACGGGGCGACTCCCTCGTTTAAAAACTACAACGGTTTTCCGGCCGCGGCATGCACATCGGTCAATTCCACGCTTGTTCATGGGATTCCCGACAACACCGTGCTGAAGGACGGAGACATCATCTCAGTCGATATCGGCGCTTGTTTTAAAGGCTATCACGGCGACAGCGCTTGGACGTACGCCATCGGGAATGTGTCTGATAAGACGCTACACCTGATGGAAGTCACCAAACAAAGTCTCTTCGAAGGTCTGAAGAAAGTGAAACCCGGCAACCGTCTCTCGGATGTGTCCAACGCCATCGGCGAATACGTCTACAGTTTCGGTTACACCGTGCCCTTCGAGTATACCGGTCACGGAATCGGCGCGCACCTGCACGAAGATCCGTCCATCCCCAACTATGGGGAACCGGGCAAAGGCGTCCTTCTCAAAAAAGGAATGTGCCTGGCGATCGAACCGATGGTGCATATGGGCAAACCTTTCACCAAGGTGCTAGGTGACGATTGGACCGTGGTCACACGGGACGGTTCGTTGTCCGCACACTATGAACATACGGTCGTCGTTACCGACGACGGGTATGAAATCCTAACATGTCTAAGAAGCAAGGAGGATCACTCACAGAATGGGTAAACAAGATGTCATCGAAATCGACGGTATCGTGGAAGATACGCTTCCCAATGCCATGTTTAAGGTGAAACTCGCCAACGGACACATGATCCTGGCCCACGTTTCCGGTAAAATCCGCATGCATTACATTCGCATTTTACCGGGTGACCGTGTCACCGTTGAAATTTCACCCTACGATCTAACACGTGGGCGCATAACATTCAGACATAAATAGTATGTCGCAAGGAGAAAACGCATGAAAGTAAGACCGTCTGTCAAACCCATATGCGATAAGTGCCGCATCATTAAACGCAAAGGCCGCGTAATGGTAATTTGTGAAAACCCGAAACACAAACAACGTCAAGGGTAATAAGGAGGACACACACAAAAATGGCTCGTATTGCTGGAATTGACATCCCGCGCGACAAGCGCGTAGTGGTGTCGTTAACCTACATTTATGGTATCGGAAGAACCATCTCAGAACAAATTTTAGCGATCTGTGGAATCAGCGAAGACATTCGTGTCAAGGATTTGACCGAAGAACAAGTCAACGCGATCCGTAAGGAAATCGATAAGATCAAAGTCGAAGGCGATCTGCGCCGTGAAGTCAACCTGAACATCAAACGCTTGATGGAAATCGGGAGCTACCGCGGAAGTCGTCATCGCAAAGGATTACCGGTACGCGGACAACGTTCGAAAACGAATGCCCGTACGCGTAAAGGTCCGCGCCGCACTGTCGCGAACAAGAAGAAATAGGGTAGGAGGAAATAACAATGGCAAAAGCAGCAGCTAGTAAAACAGCCGGTCGCAAGCGTCGCGTCCGCAAGAACGTCGCACGCGGCGTAGCGCATATCCACTCCACCTTCAACAACACGATCGTCACCATCACGGACGAAAAAGGAAATGTAATTTCCTGGTCTTCCGCCGGTGCCCTCGGATACAAAGGTTCCAGAAAATCCACGCCGTTCGCGGCGCAACTTGCCGCCGAAGCTGCCGCGAAAGCAGCGGTCGACCACGGCATGAAGACTGTCGAAGTCAACGTCAAAGGTCCGGGTCCCGGACGCGAAGCCGCGGTACGCTCATTGCAGACCGCCGGTCTAGAAATCAACGTCATCAACGACGTGACGCCGATTCCGCATAACGGATGCCGTCCGCCGAAACGGCCCCGTGGTTAAATCAACGGTGAGGAGGGCTAATTAATGCAAAAATTCGAACGCGCCAATTTCGAAGTCAAAGAATACATCGAATCCGACCATTACGGGAAGTTCGTGATCGAACCGCTCGAACGTGGATTCGGGACGACGATTGGGAACGCTTTAAGAAGAGTTCTACTCTCCTCTCTACCCGGTGCTGCCGTATATTCGATCAAGATCGACGGCGTTTATCATGAATTCACATCCATCCCGGGCGTCGAGGAAGACGTCACGACCATCGTCCTGAACATCAAGGACCTGATCATGACCATCAGCGACGACGATGCTTACACCCTGCGCATTTCCGCAAAGGGTCCCAAAGTCGTCACCGCCGCCGATATCGAATGTCCGACGAATGTGGAAATCCTCAATAAAGACCTGGTCATCGCCACGCTGGAAACCGGCGGTGTCCTTGAAATGGAATTAAAAGCCCGCAACGGAAGAGGTTACGTCAGTGCCGATGCGAACAAATCCTTGTATCAAGGATCTTCGCAAGGTATCGGAACCATCTACACGGACTCCATCTACACACCGGTAGAACGTATTTCATACAATGTCGAACCGACTCGCGTCGGCCAAGACTTGAAATACGACAAAGTTATTTTCGAAATCTGGACCGATGGTTCCATCACCCCGCAAACTTCGTTGGCGTTGGGTGCCAAGATCCTCATCGACCATCTCGAACTGTTCACGGAAATCTCCGAAAACGTCTCGGACCTTGATTCGGTCATGAAAGACGCCAACGGCGAAATCGTAAACAAAGGATTGGTCATGATGATCGAGGACTTGGATCTTTCCGTCCGTTCATACAACTGCTTGAAGCGTGCCGGTATCCAGACGGTCGAAGAGCTGACCCAACGTTCGGAAGACGAAATGATGCGTGTCCGTAACTTGGGTAAAAAATCGTTGAAAGAAGTCAAAGACAAACTGTTTGAACTGGGTCTTGGCTTCAAATCCTACGAATAAACCTAAGGAGGAGAAGAACCATGTGGAATCGTAAATTTGGCCGCAAAGCCGATCACCGCAAAGCCTTGTTGAGAAACTTGGCGACCAGCCTGATCGTCTACGGAAAAATCGAAACAACCGAAATGAAGGCGATGGACTTACGTTCCGTCGTCGACGAACTCATCACGACCGCGAAGAAGGGTGATCTTCATGCCCGTCGCCAAGTCGCATCCTATGTGAAGGATGTCGTCGCGAACAAGGAAACCGGTCAAACGGCTATCCAAAAGCTTTTCGACGAAATCGCGCCGAAATACGCCGACCGTAAGGGCGGATACACCCGTGTCCGCAAGACCACGACACGCCGCGGAGACGCAGCGGAAATGGCAACCATCGAGCTGGTTTAATAGGTCTAAAAGGAGCGAGACATCGCTCCTTTTCTAACATTGCAGACGTTTCCGAAAAGCAACTTACCAAAGGATATGTTACAATAACAAAAAGGAGGAATCCTTATGAAAAAAACCATCCCCGTTTTAGCATTCTTAACCGTTGGCGCAGCCGCGGGACTTGCGGCATATCGCAAGATGCAACGGAAAAGAGAAATCGAACGCGAAGAATTGTCACAAATGTCGTCACCGATCGAAGATACCGAAGTCGTTTATGATCTGACCGAAGTCGATGCGGCAGCGAAGCAAAGTTACCGTATCCAAGCTAGATTAATGGCTGAAGGGTATTCGGAAGGCGACGAACTGGATCTGCTCCATAAATCGGGATTTAAAACGCCGCAGGAAATGTTTGCGTTCGTGAAAGGTGCCAAAGCGAAGAATTATCGTTTGGACGAAGCCGATTCGGGCAATTTCGTCACGTTACGTTTACACATCCCCGCAAACGCCGATGCGATCTACGACAGTATCCTGGAGATCGCTGAGATGACGTATGAAAATAAAGGGACCTACCAAGGTTTCTCGCGCGCCGATATCGAAGTCGAATAAGTTTTTTGAGGAGGTAAAGTGTGAAACCGATTGAGGTTAAACATCTCAAATTTTCGTACGACCAGGAAACGGACGTCGTCAGAGACGTCAGTTTTTCTGTGGAACGCGGAAGTTATACGACAATCATCGGTCATAACGGCAGCGGTAAATCAACCATCGCGAAGTTATTGATCGGACTCTTAGAAAAAGAAGAAGGCGAAATCCTGATCGACGGCGCGCCGTTGACGGTGGAGAATCTCGCCACCGTACGCAATAAAGTCGGCATCGTCTTTCAAAATCCGGACAATCAGTTCATCGGTGCCACCGTCCGCGACGATATCGCGTTCGGATTGGAAAACCATCGTGTCGATCCTTTGGAAATGGACACGATCATCGAACGATTCGCAGAAGAAGTCAACATGACTTCCTATCTAAACCATGAACCTACGCGTCTATCCGGTGGGCAAAAGCAACGGGTCGCAATCGCGGGCGTCTTAGCCATGCAACCGGAAATCTTGATCTTAGACGAAGCCACCAGCATGTTAGATCCGCAAGGGAAAGCCGACATCAACGATTTGGTCGATCAACTTCACCATATCCATAACATGACCATTCTCTCGATTACCCATGACATCGAAGAAGTACGTAAAAGTGATCATGTCTTAGTCATGAACGAAGGACAAATCGTCATGGACGGAGATCCCGATGTCATCCTGCATCGTTATGCCGATCTAGTAAAATTGCGCCTTGACGCACCGTTTAGCGTCAAATTAGCACTCGAACTTAAAAAGTACGGAATTCTTTTAGACACGCCGATGAACGAAGAAGGGATGGTGGAACAGTTATGCCGATTGCATTTGAAAAAGTAAGCTATACCTACGCTCCCGGTACCCCCTTCGCCTACGCTGCTCTTAAAGAAGTCGATCTTGCGATCGAGATGGGTAAAATCACGGCCATCATCGGTCCGACCGGAAGCGGGAAATCGACCTTGGTCCAACATCTCAATGCCTTACTACTTCCTTCGGACGGTCAAGTTTTAGTGTTGGATCGCATCATCACGCATGCGGACAAACCGAAACAACTCAAATCGCTCCGTAAAAACGTCGGACTTGTTTTTCAGTTTCCTGAGTACCAACTGTTTGAGGAAACCGTACTCAAGGATGTTATGTTTGGTCCGCTCAACTTTGGTGTTTCCGAGGAAGAAGCGAAAAAACGTGCGTTAGATACGTTGAACGTCGTCGGGGTCGATCCGTTGATCGCTTCGAAATCCCCTCTAGATCTCTCCGGCGGACAAAAACGCCGTATCGCCATCGCCGGTATTTTGGCGATCGATCCGAAAGTTTTGGTGTTGGATGAACCGACGGCCGGCTTGGACCCGCAAGGTAGCAAAGCCATGATGCAATTGTTTACCGCGCTCAACCGTAATTATGAAAAAACCGTACTCATCGTCACCCATGACATGGAACACGTGCTTAATTATTGCGACAACGTGGTGGTCATGCGGGACGGTAAATGTGCCGCCCACCAAACCGTCAAGGAATTCTTCAATGACGGAAAGTTGTTGCATGAACTAGATATCAATGTTCCCAACGTTCTGCGTTTCAAAGAGAAGATGATGCAAGGTGGTATGGATTTGCCGGAAGGGATTACCGATATCCCCTCCTTAGCAAAAGCCATCGCCGGGAGAATCAAACCATGAGCAACATCGCTTTAGGCAGATACATCCCGTTAAACAGTCCGATCCATAAGATGGATCCACGCATGAAGATCATCGCGATGTTCTTCCTCTTGATCGCGGTTTTCGTTCCGGCCGGATATCCTGGATATGCGGTCTTGGGTGTGTTTATCGTAAGTGTCTTATTGATCGCCAAACTCAAACTCAACTTCATTTTCAGAGCCATGAAACCGATGGCTTTCATGTTGGTCTTCCTGCTTGTCATTAACATCCTGGTCTTACGCACCGGTTATGTCCTCGTTAAACTCGGAAGTTTCACGATCTATAGCGATGCGATCTTCCAAACCATTTATATCACTTTCCGTTTAGCCTTGATGATCATGATCACAACGTCTTTGACCGCCACCACCAAACCTCTTGACTTGACATTGGCCATCGAAGATTTACTGGCTCCGGCCAAACGATTCGGTGTCCCGGCGCATGAAATCGCGATGATGATTTCGATCGCGTTACGGTTTATCCCGACCTTGATCGAGGAAACCGAACGGATCATGAAAGCGCAGGCTTCCCGTGGAGTTGATCTTAAAGAAGGTAAGTTCAAGGAAAAAATCATGGCGATCCTATCGTTGATCGTACCTCTATTTGTTTCAAGTTTCCAACGTGCCGAGGATTTAGCCGATGCCATGGAAGCGCGTGGTTATGTACCGTCCGCCGTCCGAACACGCTATAAACAGTTGAAGCGGACCTTGAAAGACGATGTCATGTTGATGGTCGTCGTGCTGCTTTTGGCGGGATTGATCGCGATGGCGATCTTCCTATGAGATTTCGTGTTACCGTCAGTTACAATGGAACGAAGTACGCGGGCTGGCAAATCCAGCCCTCCTTTCATACGGTCCAACACGTCATTCAAAAAATCCTTTCAACCATGCATCAGAAACAAATCATCATTTTCGGTTCGGGACGTACCGATGCGGGCGTCCACGCGATCGGCCAGGTGTTTCATTTCGACAGTGATATGAAGCTCGATGGGGAAGGGTGGATGCGTGCGCTCAACGCGCAACTTCCAAACGATATTCGCATACGAAACGTTGAAGCAACAACCCCTGACTTTCATGCCCGCTATTCGGCCATCGGAAAACGATATGATTACCTGGTCAACACCGGACTTTACGATCCTTTTCGATATAACCTGATTCATCAGATCAATCAACCGTTGGATCTACCTTTAATGCGCGAGGCCGCGGCTCTTTTGATCGGAACACATGACTTTACATCATTCTGTGCCAATCCAGTCGAAGAAACACCGGATCAAGTTCGGGAACTACGACGCCTTGATATTATTGAAGAAGGTGACACGCTACGGTTTATTCTGGAGGGAGACGGCTTTCTGCGATACATGGTACGTATGCTCGTCGGCAACCTACTTGAAGTAGGATTGCATAAAATGAGCGTTGAATCATTGAAAGAAATATTAATTGCGAAAGACAAACTCGCCACCAGTAAGATCGCTCCACCATGCGGACTCTATCTGGTACGCGTTTATTATAGGGATCTACCATGAAAACAAACTATCACATCCACACCTACCGCTGTAAACACGCGGAAGGATCCGACGAAGACTACATCGAAGCCGCGATCAACGCTGGATTTTCGGAAATCGCATTTACGGATCATTCCCCTTGGCCGCTTTATCCGCACGAATCCGGAATGATTCGGATGAATTTGAATCAACTGCCGGAATATGTATCGAGTTTACGTCAACTTCAAGAAAAATACAAAGATCGCATCCGTATCAAGATCGGATTGGAATGTGAATATTTCGAAGATCGCATGGATTGGCTGAAACAAACGATCGCGGACTATTCGCTTGAAACGATCATTTTAGGGAATCATTTCCATCATTTCGATACCTTTGATCGATATTACGGATCCTATCGCGATAAGAAAAATTTGGTTACGGATTATCTTGAAGATAGTTTAGCGGCCATCGAAACCGGGATCTACCAAATGTTTGCCCATCCCGATATCTTCGTTCGCAGTATGGATCAATGGACCCCGCAAGCCGAAGAAGCCAGCCGATCGATCTTACTTGCCTGTAAGCAAGCGAATCTGCCGATCGAGTACAACTTGGGCGGTGCACGCAATCGATTCACCGAATTCAGTTATCCCTATCCTCGGTTTTGGGAACTGGCGGCCGAAATCGGAAACGATGTACGTATCGGAATCGATGCCCACAGTCCGATGGATTTTTACGATATGGCTTCGATTCGCAAAGCGGAATCTTTCCTTGCGACCTTAGGAATCAAGGTAAACGACGATCCGCTCTAAAGAAAAACGCTCTTACGAGCGTCCACTTTGAGGAAAGTTAGTCAGAATATCCTTCGCATAGATGCCTGTCACCGATCCGAAGGGATGATTTACGTATTTAAATGGAAAGACCGGCAGATCGACCCTTAAGTCGACAACGTCCGGATAAAAGTCCTGAAGTCGCAGTTCATCGCAAATCGCGGCGAACCAAAGCGGATGATCCGAAGGACGTCGTATCAATAAAATCGACTCATTATCCGGTATCGTTTCACTTACTTGCGGATCGGCGATCCAGACCAACGTGCGAAACGGACCGGTCCCATCCGGGATCGTCAATTCGGCCATCATCAACTCTTCTTCGATCGGAATGAATACGATTTCCATGTTATCACCGCATTTAGTATAGCACATCCGATTCAAGTCGGTCCAATGCGAAAATCCTTGACATTCAGGGTGAATATATTTATTATTGTATATGGCACTTTATGCCAAATGTAGCCCCGGAAACTACTTTTGGTTAGGAGGAAATAACCAGTATGCGCCAAACAACGATGGCAAAACAAGAAGAAGTCGTACGTCAGTGGTTTGTTGTTGATGCGTCCGGATTAACCCTTGGACGTTTAGCGAGTGAAGTCGCAACGGTCTTGCGTGGCAAGCACCGTCCGACCTATACGCCGAATGTCGACACGGGAGATTTCGTGATCATCGTCAATGCAGACAAGATCGTCGTCACAGGTAACAAGGACGAAACCAAGAAATATTACAACCATTCCCAGCATAAAGACGGACTACGTGTCCGTAGCACGAAAATCATGCGTCAGCATTACACGATCGAATGGGTCGAACGCGCGATTCACGGCATGTTGCCGCACACCCGTTTGGGCGATCGTCAACGTATGCACCTCTTTGTCTACAAAGGCCCGGATCATCCGCATGCCGCTCAACAACCTGTTGAGTTGAAGATTAAGGGATAGGAGGAGAAAGACATGGCAACGAAAAAGAAAGTAGCAGTTGTTTATCTCGGAACCGGACGTCGTAAAACCTCCGTCGCCCGCGTTTATCTTACCCCCGGAACCGGTGTCATCACCGTTAACGGAAAAACCTTGGACGAATACCTGCCGTTGGAAACATTGCGCATGGTCGTTCGCTCCCCGCTCGAATTGACCGGAACCCTCGCCACCATGGACGTTAACGTCAATGTTATGGGTGGTGGTTATACCGGACAATCCGGCGCGATCCGTCACGGCATCACGCGTGCGCTTCTGGAAGCTTCCGCGGACTATCGTCCGAAGTTGAAGGCTGCCGGATTCGTTACCCGCGATTCCCGCATGAAGGAACGTAAGAAATATGGATTGAAGGGTGCACGTCGCGCTCCGCAGTTCTCGAAACGTTAATCTGTTTCACATCATCCAACGCAAAGACTCCCGTTACAGGGGGTTTTTGTTTGGTTGGGGGTAGAGTGTTGTTAGCGTCGATCGATATTTTCTATCTAACGAGACTTGCTTTTTGATTCGGTACTTTCTGTGTCTTTTAATATAGATCGCATCGTTTATAATTTTCACTTTTTGGTTGACACCCCCATTCAATCATGGTATATTTTATAGGCATTCGGTGAGGATGGGCCTGTAGCTCAGGTGGTTAGAGCGCGCCCCTGATAAGGGCGAGGTCGTTGGTTCGAGTCCATTCAGGCCCACCATCGAATTAAATATACATGGGGTTTTAGCTCAGCTGGGAGAGCACCTGCTTTGCAAGCAGGGGGTCATCGGTTCGATCCCGATAAGCTCCACCAACTTAAAATCCAATGTCCCGTCAGGGATTTTTTTTTACTCTTGCATACATTTACTAACAAGGATACAATTCAACAAAGGGGAACTATTCATGACAACTCGATTTGCCCGGTTTACCGGCGACAAAGAATTTTATAAAAAAGTGTTGATCGTCGCAGTACCGTTGATGCTTCAACAACTCGTCACCTCGTCGGTCAACCTGTTGGACAACCTGATGGTCGGTCAACTTGGTGATGCTTCTCTGAGTGGAGTGGCGGTTACCAACCGTTTCTTCATGATCGGTGTTTTCGGTACGTTCGGCGTGTTGGCGGCAGCGGCGATCTATATCGCCCAGTTCTATGGCGCCAAAGATGAGGAACACATGAAAATGTCGTTCCGTTATTCGATTTTGAGTGCGTATATCATTATGATGCCCTTTGTTTTAATGGGGATCTTAATGCCGGAAGCCATTCTTGGGTTCTTCACGAAGACTCCGGCGATCATCTCTGAAGGATCGACCTATATGCGCATCGCTGCGTTGACGTTTATCCCTACCGCGATGACCTTGTCTTTAGGCAGTGCCATGCGTTCGATCGGTCAGACTAAGATTCCTCTCTATGCAGGCGTTGTGTCGGTTTTAACCAACGCGTTCTTCAACTACGTGCTGATCTTCGGTCATTTCGGATTCCCTCGTTGGGGCGTCGCCGGAGCGGCTTGGGCGACGTTGATTGCGCGTGTCGTTGAAATGACGATTTTACTTGTGGTCATGAAGAAGAAACATTTCCCATTCTCGACCAAAGTGAAAGATATATTTCATATCTCGAAATATCTTGTTAAGAAAGTTACGTTGAAAGCGTTGCCTTTGGCAACCAACGAAGTTTTATGGTCGGGTGGTATGGCGGCGTTGTTTAAGTTCTATAGTACGCGTGGCGACGCGGTGTTGGTCGGATTCCAGATTTCCGGGGCGACCGCGGATCTGTTCTTCGTCTTGATGGGTGGTATGGCCGCCGCGACGACGATCATGATCTCACATCCTCTCGGTGCGAACCGATTGGATGAAGCGCGTGAAAACGGTTATAAAATGTTGGGATTCAGCGTGATGTTGGCGCTGATGCTTGCGGTGTTGATGTTCTTATCCAGTTTCTTCGTTCCTTATTTATATAATGTAAGTGATGAAAGTCGTTGGATCGCGATGACGCAATTGCGTATCATGTCGGTCATGTTCTGGATTTATATGGGGGCTGCGGAATGTTACTTCATCCTTCGTGCCGGCGGCGATACGAAGTCGACGCTTTACATGGATTCGATGTACATGTGGGCGGTCAATATCCCGATCGTCGCGGCGGTTACCTATTTGACGAAGTGGCCGGTATTCGGACTCTATCTTGTCGGACAGGCAACGGACTTCTTTAAATTAATGCTTGCGTTCAGTTTGGTGCGGAAAGAAAAGTGGGTCAAAAACTTGACCTTGGATCATCCGGACGTGGTGGAGATCGAAGCGGAATTCTTGTAAAAAAATGTCGATTGAATACTTGCCAAACAAGGCTTTGTATGTTATATTTTATGAGCACTTGCCTGAATAGCTCAGTCGGTAGAGCAACCGGCTGTTAACCGGTTGGTCACAGGTTCGAGTCCTGTTTCAGGCGCCACGGCCCGTTGGAGAAACGGTTTAACTCACTTGCCTTTCACGCAAGCATCCACGGGTTCGAATCCCGTACGGGTCACCAATGTGCAAAAAGAGACGCTTCGAGCGTCTTTTTCTTTGTTTGGGATCAATAAAGTCTTCGAACGAAATCCGTTTTGATTACTTGCATTTCCATTGTGTCTACGATATAATCATAAAGCATCAAGTCGACCTGTTAGCTCAGTTGGTAGAGCAACTGACTCTTAATCAGTGGGTCTAGGGTTCGAATCCCTAACGGGTCACCATTGAAATCTTAACCGCCATCAACGGCGGTTTTTTTGTGGTGAAATACTTTGAAATATCGAGAGGTTGTAAATGCTTACAACAATGTAAACAGAGTTTGAAAGTTTTCAGTAATAATGAAAGAATATGATTGCATTTCACCATATTTTCATATATAATCGAGCCATATTACCGAGAGGAGGGTATGTTATGAAGAAAGTCCTAGCTGCCGTTATCGTTTCGTTTCTGGTTCTTTCCGGTTTAGTCGGATGTACGACGAAGGATGATACCAAAATCAAGATCGGTGTGAATCTTGAGTTGTCAGGGGATTATTTGATTTATGGTACGCCGATTAAATGGGGTGTCCAACTTGCTGCCGACGAAATCAACAAAGCCGGCGGTATTGATGGGAAGGAAATCGAACTGGTTGTCTATGACAGCAAGTCCGATCCGACCGAAGCTTATAATAATGCGTTGAAACTCGCTACCGAAGATGAAGTCGCTGTGATCATCGGGGGTGCTACCTCCGGATTGACGATCGCCCAACAACCGGTTGCCTCACAGTACAGCATTCCAATCGTTACGCCTTCGGGATCCAATGCGGGTGTTACCGTAGCGGAAGACGGAACGGTCTTTGATTGGATGTTCCGTACCTGCTTCATCGACCCGTTCCAAGGTGTCGTTCTCGCGAACTTCGCATCCGATGACTTAGGCTTGACCAAAGCCGCCGTCTTAGGTGCGACGGGTTCCGATTACGCGGTCGCCTTGAATGAAATCTTCACCAATCAGTTCAAATCCAATGGCGGAACGGTCGTCGCGGCGGAAAGCTATTCTGACGATCAGACCGATTTCTCCGCGGTCCTCACCACATTGATGGCGACGGATGCTGAGATCTTGTATGTTCCCGCTTATGCGGATACCGCCGGTTTGATCATCAAACAGGCACGTGAACTGGGTTGGGATGTTCCGATCATCGGTCCGGACGGATTCGACTCCGCCAGCTTATTGACGACCGCCGGGGCTTCCAATCTAAACAAAGTCTTCTTCTCCACCCACTATACGGCGTTGGATGAAAATCCGAAAGTTGCCGAATTCATCACCAACTATAAGGCATTGTCCGGCGAAGAACCGATGGCGCTGAGCGCCTTAGGTTATGATGCGATGTATTTGATCGCCCAATCGATGGAAGAAGCGGGAAGCACCGATCGTACCGAAATTCGCGATGCGATCTTGGCGACGACCGAGTTCACCGGGATTACCGGATCGATCACCTTCGATGCGAAGCATAACCCGGTTAAATCCGCGGTTGTCATCGAATTGGTCAATGGCGTCTACGCAAAAGCGACACGCGTCAATCCGTAAACGACTTGCACATCTGATCAAACAGGTGAAAGGCGACTTTCACCTGTTTGTTTTCAAAGGAGGAAAGAATGACACAATTTCTGCAGCAGATCATTAACGGTCTTTCGTTGGGCAGCATTTACGCGCTGATCGCCTTGGGTTATACCATGGTCTACGGGATCATCAAGTTGATTAACTTTGCCCACGGAGATATGTATATGTTGGGGGCGTATATCGGGTTTGTGGCGGTTACGGTGATGAAACTGAATTTCGTTTTCGCTCTTGTGATTACGATGGTAGCCACTGGGTTGATCGGGATCCTAATCGAACGTATCGCATATCGCCCTTTACGAAAATCCACACGGGTCGTCGCGTTGATCACGGCGATCGGTGTTTCGTTTTTACTTCAGAATTCAGTCGCTAAAATCATGGGTGTCAGTATCAAAGGATTCCCGCAGGATATCCTTCCGGTTCAGACATGGAATATCGGCGGAGTTGTGTTGAATTTTAAACAGGTCATCATCTTCGCGACATCGATCTTCTTGATGGTTCTCTTAACGATCATCGTTCAAAAGACAAAACTCGGTCGGGCGATGCGTGCGGTCGCGGTCGATGCGGATGCGGCACGTCTGATGGGCATCAACGTCGATAACATCATCTCCATGACGTTCGCGATCGGGACATCTCTGGCAGCTGCGGCCGGTATTTTGGTCGGGGTCTATTATAACTCGATCGATCCGATGATGGGTGTCGCTCCCGGTCTAAAGGCGTTTGTGGCGGCGGTTTTCGGCGGTATCGGAATCATCCCCGGTGCGATGATCGGAGGCTTCTCGATCGGTATCACCGAAGTTCTGATTTCCGGTTATGGGAGTTCGATGTATAAAGACGCGATCGTATACGGAATCTTGATCCTTGTGCTGTTATTGAAACCCAGCGGTCTTTTGGGTAAGAACCGAAAGGAGAAAGTCTAGTGGAAAAGAGTATCTTCAACAAATTCGCGTTGTATTGGCTTTTAACCGCCGGCGCTTTCTATCTTTTGATGCAAGGTTTGATTTCGCTTGGGATTTTACGTGTCTACTACCAATCCATCGTTCTGTTGATCGGTATCAATATCGTCCTGGCGTTGGGGTTGAATCTTATCATCGGGATCACCGGTCAATTCTCTTTGGGACATGCCGGGTATATGGCGATCGGTGCTTATAGCGCAGCCATCGTCTTGAAAACGGTTGACGGACTCCCGGGATTGTTGCTGGGGATCCTTGTCGGAGCGATCATCACATCGATCGTCGCGTTGCTTGTCGGATTACCCGTCTTGCGGTTAAAAGGCGACTATCTGGCCATTGCGACGTTGGGGGTCGGGGAAATCATCCGAATCGTCATCTTGAATATGAAAATCACCAATGGTGCAGCGGGCATCAATAATATCGATCGTCTCAGTTCGATTCCTTTGATTTTCGTCTTTGTGGTCCTAGCAATCGCCCTGGTTTCAAACTTTAAGCGATCCGCGATGGGAAGAGCTTGTATCAGTATCAATCAAGACGAAATCGCCGCGGAAGCGATGGGTATCAACACGACCAAATACAAAGTCATGTCGTTTATCATCGGCGCTATCTTGGCATCGGTCGGCGGTGCGCTCTTTGCGACAACCTATAGTGTCGTTAAACCAGATTTCTTCGGCTTAACTAAATCGATTGACATCTTGGTCATTGTTGTCTTCGGGGGCATGGGTTCTTTGACCGGAACAGTCATCGCAGCATTCGCCTTAGGGATCCTGAATGTCATTCTTCAACCTTTAGGCGATACACGCATGATTCTTTACGCGGTCGCTCTGATCGCTATCATGATCTTCCGTCCGAAAGGGTTGATGGGACAGGTCGAACTCTCCTATAAGAATTTCAAAAAGCGTTTGCCTTTACGCAGGAAGGAGAACGTATGAGCCTGTTAACGATTGAAAAACTGACGAAGAACTTCGGTGGGATCACGGCGGTCTCCAACGTTTCGTTCCATGTGGAGAAAGGCGAATTGGTCGGGTTGATCGGTCCCAACGGAGCCGGTAAGACAACGCTCTTCAATATCATGACCGGTGTCTATGATCCGACCGAAGGGAAAGTCGTCCTCAACAAGGATGGCAAATCCATCGAATTGAGTAAGTTACCACCCTATAAAATCACCCATCACGGTGTTGCCCGTACGTTTCAGAATATTCGTTTATTCAAAGACTTATCGGTTTTAGACAACGTTAAGATCGCGATGAACGAGGAAGCGCGCTACGGTTTGTTAGGCGGATTACTACGTTTGCCCAACTTCTATCGTTCTGAGAACGACATCGATGTGAAAGCACGGGCATTCTTAGCCGAAGTCCATCTGTTGGACCTATGCGACACCAAAGCACGTAATCTACCTTATGGGAAGCAACGTCAATTGGAGATCGCGCGTGCCATGGCGACCGGGGCGAAACTTTTGTTTCTCGATGAACCCGCAGCCGGCATGAACCCGCAAGAAACACAGATGTTGACGCGTTTCATCAAGTACATCAAAGAAAAAATGGATCTGACCATCGTCTTGATCGAACATGACATGTCGTTGGTCATGGAAATCTGCGAGCGGATCTTCGTACTCGACTATGGAAAGCTGATTGCGGAAGGAAGTCCGACCGAAATAAAAAACAATCCGAAAGTCATCGAAGCCTATCTCGGGGAAGAGGAATAATATGCTTAAAATCGAACAATTAAATGTGCATTACGGCGTGATTCATGCGTTGCGAGATGTTACACTGGAAGTAGAAGAAGGGAAGATCGTTTCCTTGATCGGCTCTAACGGTGCCGGTAAGACCACGTTGCTTCGTACGATCAGCGGATTGATCAAGCCGACCTCCGGAACGATGTTGTATCTCGGACAGGATATCGTGACGCAAAAGCCACAGTTACTCCCGGCGCAAGGTTTGGTCCACGTCCCCGAAGGTCGCAAGATTTTCTCCGGTCTTACGGTTTATGAGAATCTGTTGATGGGTGCGTATCTACGCAAAGACAAAGCCGGAATCGCGGAAGACCTTAAAAAAGTTTACGATCGGTTTCCGATCCTTGCGGATCGACGCAATCAGGACGCCGCGACCTTGTCCGGCGGCGAACAACAAATGTTAGCGATCTCACGGGCTTTGATGGCACGTCCGAAGTTATTGTTGATGGATGAACCGTCGATGGGTTTGGCTCCGTTACTTGTCAAAGAAATCTTCAATATCATTAAAGAAATCAATGCCGGCGGAACGACCATCCTCTTGGTCGAACAGAACGCGATGCAAGCGTTGAAAATCGCGGATCAAGCGTATGTCCTGGAAACCGGTAATATCGTGCTTTCAGGTACCGGACAAGAGTTGTTGAGTAGCCCCGAAGTACAGAAAGTATACTTGGGAGGATAAACCATGTACGTAAGAAATAAAATGACGGTCGATCCGATTTGCGTTAGCCCGGATCAAACGATTTCCGAAGTCTTGGATTTGATGCAGGAGCATACGATCCACCGCTTACCGGTCATCGAAAAAGGGAAACTTGTCGGATTGGTAACCCAAGGGGTCGTCCAGGAGAATTCACCCTCCAACATGTCGACCTTAAGCATCCATGAAATGAACTATCTGTTATCCAAGACGAAAGTCAAAGATATCATGATCCGAAAGGTCGTTACGGTCGCACCGGATGCGATCATCGAAGAAGCCGCCGATATTCTTGAAAAGAAAGATATCGGATGCTTACCGGTAGTGAGCGAGGACAGTACCTTGCTTGGGATCATTACGACCGGTGACATCCTATCGGCCTTTGTCAGTATGTTCGGTTTTCACCAAAGCGGTTGTCGCATCGTCGTCGAAATCCCTGAAGACAGGGTAGGCGTCATCACCGAACTAAGCAGCGTGTTTACCGAAAACAACATCTCGATTTCGCATATCGTCGCCTATAAGAACGTTAAGGATGAATTTATCATCCGTGTTGATGATCCGGATAAAGCCAAGGTTCGTGAATTGTTGGAAACAAAGGGATTTAAAGTCAATTCCGTTCTCTAAACAGATGGTTCTTCCATCTGTTTTATTTTCGTTGTAGAATAAAGCGAGGTGATTTTATGAAACAAGCCGTACTCTATTTTACGATTTCGGGACATTGCGCCAATGTTGCCCGACGTATCTCCGAAAGTGAAGGGGCCGACCTGATTGAGATCGTACCAGTCAAACGGTACTCCGGTTGGATGTCCTACGTGATATGCGGATATCAAGTCAGTTTCCGTAAAGCAGTCAAACTTAAAAAAGTCAGTCAAGATCTACGTCAATACGATAAACTGACCGTCGTATCGCCTGTCCATGCCGGGAAAGTCAGTGCCGCGGTACGTAGTTTCCTTTTTCAAAACCGTAGCCATTACAATGATGTCAAACTTGTGTTGTGTCATGCGGATCCGAAAGAAACCTTCGAAAGCGCGAAGACCCGATTGGAAAAAGAGTTGATGTTTACCTTCTCCGGGTTCGAATCGCTTGCGGATTAACGCCCTATGTACGATGTCATCATCTTAGGCAAAGGTCCGGCGGGAATCCAAGCTTCGCTCTATATCAAACGTGCCGGATTAGATGTCTTGGTTTTGGCGAAGGATGGCGGGGCGCTCATGAAAACCGAGAGCATCGCGAACTATTACGGTACCGGTACGTTGTCCGGTCCGGATCTTTTAAATGCGGGCATCCAACAAGCCACCGACCTTGGGATCGAAATCCGTGACACCGAAGTCACATCGATCTCAATGGAGTTTGATGGCGGATTTAAGGTCGACACATTAACGCAGTCGCTCCAGTGTCGTGCGGTCATCATCGCGACCGGTTCGCCTCGTACCACCGTCAAGATTCCGAATCTAAAGGAACTCGAAGGCAAAGGCGTGTCTTATTGCGCGGTATGCGATGCATTTTTTTATCGCAAGAAGATTGTCGCGGTCATCGGACAGGGCGCGTATGCCTTGCATGAAGCGCAAGAACTTCTACCCTTGACACAGAAAGTAATCCTATTAACCCACGGATTTCCACCGGAAATCAGTTTCCCGGATAACGTTGAAATCAACACGCATAAAATCGAACGTATCTTAGGCAATGATAAAGTAGAAGGCGTACTCTTAGCGGATCAAACCGAAATCAAGTTGGACGGTATCTTCGTCGCCTTAGGCAGCGCATCATCGTTTGATCTGGCATTGAAGATCGGCGCACAAGTCGAAGGTAATAAGATACTAACCGATGACAACCGCCAAACCAATGTGCCCGGTTTGTTTGCGGCCGGAGATTGCACCACCGGAACCATGCAGATCGCCAAAGCGGTCGGAGACGGAATGGTCGCAGGGCTTTCCGCAGTTTCATATATCCGAACAAAAAAACTCGCAACCAAATAAAACATCATGCATTTTGTGTTGTTTCACAATTGAACGGGTTCATCGTTGAACCATAAAGTTCGTTAATTTAATCAATGAGTCATTTTCGTTAGTCGTTTCTCTTACCGCATTCCTTGTTATGCTGATCTTAACGGAATCCCTCCTTCTTGTCTTGAAAACACCGGATTTCCATGGTAGAATTGGAATGCTTTCACGCGCGTGTGGCGAAACTGGCAGACGCACTAGACTTAGGATCTAGCGGGCAACCATGCAGGTTCAAGTCCTGTCACGCGCACCATGTTGTTATACTTCGCAGTATCAAACTGTGTTAGACCCTTTTGTAAAAGGGTTTTTTATTTATCTTCAATCTAAGATCTTGTTTTGATCCAATGTTAAGTGATCGAACTTCGAATCAAGTGACTATATCGAATCTGAAATCTAGTTAACATGAAACATGCGCGTGATTATCTTGTCATTGAGGAATGTTGAGGAAGATATCATTCATGAAGAAACTTCTAGTCAAGTTGAATTAATGAAGTTAGAATATAGATAGCAATCGATATGTATATTAGATCGACACAAAGGAGGAAATCCGATGGAATACAACGCAGTTGAATGCTTTAAAGCATTGGCGGATCCAATCCGACTTTCAATCATCCAACGTTTAAAAGACGATCGGGAACTTTGCGCATGCAATCTTCTCGAGGATTTCGAGATTTCACAGCCTACGTTATCTTTCCACATGAAAAAGCTCACCGCTTGCGGGTTGGTCAACGTTCGTCGCGATGGGATATGGATGAAATACAGTGTCAATGTCGACTTTGTCGACCGCTTGATCGAAGATCTCAGTTTGATGCGTCAAAGCACCGTATCATTTTCGCCACTGATGAACCAATCCAAGCTATCCGGCATAAGATAGATAAATATCTATGTTTTGATTGACAATCGAAACTTACGGGAATACAATCTATACATAGACAAACATCTATGTATCGGAGGCCGTATGTACATATTCGACTGGTTTAACAACACGTTTCTCAAGATGACGTGGCTCAACGATTTTATGGGATGGGTCACATCGACGGTCTTCCGACAGGATCCTTCAAGCCAGATCGGTGCGATCATTCAGTTCTTTCTGTATGATACGGTCAAGATCTTTCTTCTATTGTCATTTCTGATATTCTCGTTCGGCTACCTTCAGACCTTCTTTCCACCTGAACGTACCCGGAAAATATTGGGTCGATATAAAGGCATCGGTGCCAATCTGATCGGTGCTTTATTGGGAACTGTCACTCCGTTTTGTTCGTGTTCCTCGATTCCGATCTTTATCGGATTTACTTCCGCTGGGTTACCGATCGGCGTCACGTTCTCGTTTCTAATTTCGTCTCCATTAGTCGATCTTGCGTCAGTCGTACTGTTGGCAAGTGTGTTTAATTGGAAGATCGCATTGGCATATGTCGTTGTCGGTATCGTGCTAGCGGTCATCAGCGGCTCATTGATATCGAAGATGCATATGGAAGACCAAATAGAATCCTTCGTCTACGAAGCAACCGCGATCGGTGATGTGACCGAGGAAAAATTGACACGCAAAGAACGGATTCGTATCTCCATCGACGGCGTCAAGGAAATTGTACGAAAAGTCTGGATCTTCGTTTTGTTAGGAGTCGGACTTGGCGCACTTATACACAATGTCATCCCTGAGGCTTGGATCACGGCAGCCCTAGGTGCTGACAAATGGTATTCCGTCCCCTTAGGCGTATTGATCGGTTTACCGATCTATGCGGATATCTTTGGAACCTTACCGGTTGCGGAAGCCTTGGTCGCCAAAGGAGTCGGCATCGGTACCGTATTGGCATTCATGATGTCGGTCACAACGATTTCACTACCGAGTTTAGTTATGCTGAAGCAAGTGGTTAAAAGCAAACTTATGATTGTCTTTGTTTCGTTGGTCGTCGTCGGGATTATCATCATCGGATTCTTATTCAACGCGATTGCGATTTATCTAATCTAAAAACGTAAAGGGAGGTCATACCATGATCATCAAAGTCTTAGGTCCGGGATGCAATAATTGTGTCCGTCTGGAAGCCAACACCAAGCAAGCTGTCGCTTCGCTTGGACTCGAAGCGGAAATCGTCAAAGTCACCAACATGAAGGATATTATGAAATATGCGATCCTTCGGACACCCGGATTGGTCGTGGATGAGAAAGTCGTCGTTTCGGGACGTGTTCCGACGGTCGAAGAAATCAAAAGCCTACTACAAGGTTAACGCACTCGAAAGGGTGCGTTTTTTCATAGCGTGTTATGAAATTCGATAACGACTTTTTTCACCAAACCATCATGGTATCGTCAAGGTTTCGCCAAGATTCGGCGGTATTCTTTCGTTAGAGTTGAAACAAAAAACTTGAAGGAGACCAACTATGAATTCAAAATTGAGTCAGAAAATCGGGATCGTTACGTTAGTTCTCATTTTGACCGGAGCGAACTTCGCTTATACGCAAACGCAGACGCAGAAATACGAAGCGGAAATCGCAGGACTCAACCAAGTCGTCGAAACATTACAAACGAAAATCGATCAAAGCGAACTCGGGCTAACGAATGTCACAAGTTCGGAAGGTACGAGTGTCGCTGATCTCGCCGCAAAAGTGATTCCGTCCGTCGTCGGCATCGAAGTCAGTGCCGAAGTCATGCAGAACTTTGGACCCTGGGGAAAACAGACCGGAGTCGTGAACGGAACCGGTTCCGGTATCGTCCAAAGTTCCGATGGATATATCATCACCAATTATCATGTCATCGAGAGCTACGTCGAAAGCACGGGGACCCGCTCAATTACTGTCGTTACTTCAGACGGAGCAAAACTTGACGCACAGTATGTCGGCGGGGATGCGGACAACGACTTGGCGGTACTGAAAGTTACCGCGAATAATCTGACCGCCGCAGAGTTCGATGTAACCGACGATCTTCGAACCGGAGATTTCGCGATGGCGATCGGTTATCCCTTGGGTATGGATCTCGCAAGCTCGGTAACGGTTGGCGTCATCAGTGGGATCGATCGTGCATTATCGTCGCAAAGCGGATCGTTGACCTTGATTCAGACGGACGCCGCGATCAATCCGGGAAACTCGGGCGGCGCATTGGTGAACAGATTTGGTCAAGTCATCGGAATCAACAACAGTAAAATCGCCTCGACGTCCGTGGAAGGAATCGGATTCTCAATCCCAATATATGAGGCGATGCCGATCCTACAGAAAATTATCAACAACGCCAAAGCGAGTTAAAATCAGAAGTACTCATTGCGTACGGAAACCGTACGCTTTTCTGTAGAAGCTTATTGAAAGCGATGATCATATTATCGAAGTAGGTTGAACTCATTGAAATTGAGCATTTCCATGGAAATTCAAGATATGTCCCTGTATGATGGATTCACGAGAACAGTAAACCCTTTTCATTTTGAATCCGGGGTTCATTCTGTTCCATTAAAGGTGAGGAAAGAAATATGTTCAACACGCAAAACCAACTTAGCCAACAAGAAGCTTACGAAAGACTCAGTAAAGACAAAAGCATTCCACTTGTGGATGTCCGATCGGTCGAAGAGTTTATCGAAGACGGACATGTGGAAGGAAGCATCAATCTACCGTTAGATGATCTGGTGGAAATGTTCCCGCAAACATTCAAAGACAAAGAAGCAACGATTTATGTTATTTGTTACAGCGGCGCACGTGCCGCAAGTGCGGTCAATTATCTACGCCGTGAAGGGTATAAAAACGTATTCAATGTCGGTGGCGTCATGACGTGGCCTTCGGAATTAGTCGATTGAGTAAGGTGACCAACATGAAAAAGATAGCCATCGTAGGCGGTGTCGCGGGAGGCGCGACCGCAGCGACGCGTTTGCGTCGCCTTAATGCGGAAGATCATATCATCCTGTTTGAGAAAGACGAGTTCATCAGCTTTGCGAATTGCGGGTTACCCTACTATATCGGAAATGTCATCGAAGATCGCGAAGACTTACTTGTCCAAACCGTCGAAGGAATGTCGCAACGTTATGACTTGGATGTCCGTAACTTCAGCGAAGTCATTGCGATCGATCGAGCAAACAAGTCGATTACCATTCGAAAAGTAAAGACCGGCGAAGTCTACGAAGAGAAGTACGACGTATTGATTCTCTCTCCCGGCGCAAAGCCCTTCCGTCCCCCGGTCGAAGGAATCAATGACGCGACGAATTTATTCACCCTACGTAACATCGCGGATACCGATGCCATCTATGATTTTATCGCTCAGAAAACTCCACGCAGCGCGGTCATTGTGGGCGGTGGCTTCATTGGGGTCGAGATGGCCGAGAATCTCAAGTTGCGTGGTTTAGACGTCACAATCGTCGAAAAGATGCCACAGGTTTTGGCACCGCTGGACTTCGAAATGGCGCAAATCGTGCACCAAGAACTGAATCGTAACGGTGTGAAACTCGTATTGAACGATGGATTACTAAAATTCACCGACAATGGACATAAGATCCACTTGGAAAGCGGTAAAGAAATCGAAACCGACTTGATCGTATTTGCGATCGGGGTATCACCGGAAAGCGGTCTGGCGAAGTCCGCCGGATTGCTGATTGGACCGCGCGGGCACATCGTCACAAGTCCGAAATTGGAAACGTTCGACGCGCAAACGCAAACCGTCGCTGAAGGGATCTATGCGATCGGCGATGCGATCTCGGTCAAAGACTTCGTTACCCAAACCGACACCGCCATCGCGTTAGCATGGCCGGCAAATCGACAAGGAAGACTGGTCGCGGATATCATCAACGGAAAAGATGTCGCCTATAAAGGATCGTTGGGAACTTCCGTACTCAAAGTGTTTGATTTGACCGTTGCTGCCACCGGCAACAATCAACGTCAACTTGAAATGAAAAAACTCCCGCATCAAGCGATTCATGCTCATCGAGGCAATCATGCTTCCTATTATCCCGGAGCCGAGAACATCGCGCTTAAGTTGATCTATGATCCTGAAACCTTAGCTATCTTGGGAGCGCAAGCGGTCGGTCCGATCGGCACGGAAAAACGGATCGACGTCATCGCGACGGCGATCAAAGCGAAACTCAAAGTCACCGATCTCAGCGATCTTGAATTAGCTTATGCGCCTCCGTACTCTTCCGCCAAAGATCCCGTCAATATTCTCGGATATATCGCCGAAAACGTGATCGAAGGGCAATACAAAGTCGCATTTGCGCAACAAATCGATGAACTGAAAGCACAGAACGCGTTGTTTCTAGATGTCCGTACCGATGAAGAGTTTGCGGAGGGACATATCCCGAGTGCGATCAATATCGAAGTAGATCGATTCCGTCAACGGATCGATGAAATCAAGGTTTCGAAAGACACCCCGATCGTCGTTAACTGCTTAGTAGGATTGCGTGCCTACCTTGCCATTCGGATCTTGAGTTCAAAAGGCTTCACCAATCTTTATAACTTATCCGGCGGATATATGACCTATGAAGCCGCAAACTATAAATTAAACTCGATTTAGATATCGAGGTTAACAACGAATCAATTAAACAGGACAGGACTCCGTAATTTTTCGGAGTCCTGCCTTTTCGTTTCCTTGTATGATACAATAAGTGCGAAAATCGGAGACTCTCATGAAAATAAACAAGACAGCCGAAATCGAAGCTTTCATCCGACGTTGTCGCAATAACTTATCCGACGATCGACGTAATCGTTTTGTGGGAATGAACGTAACCAAACAGAATCAGGATACGATCCGCCAAAAGATGCGCAAAGCGGGGTATGCGGAATTCTTCGGACCACAAGAAAACTGGCCTTCGTTATTTATCGATACGGACCAATACCGTAAATCACCCTACAATGCGACAATCCGCTTAGAGAATGTCTCCGATGCGAACTTTCGTTTCTCGACCCAAACGATGCCTGCGGGAGAACTTTTCAGTGTCAGTGCAATCTTACCCGATGAGAACCGGGAACTGGCGGACTGGATGCGTCTACGGGCGTTATCCGAACCCTATGAAGCGGCATTTCTCTGGCAAGGGGACGATGTTTGGATGATGGATTCCCCCTCGGAAGCGGCGACGATCGATCCCTGCGCGCAAAAAGCCAATGGGAAGGTTCTGACATTCGGGTTGGGTATTGGGTATTTCATATTCATGGCGATGCGTAATCCCAATGTAACATCAATCACGGTGGTTGAACGTTCACCCAAAGTCATTGATCTGTTTAATCGCTTTTTGTTACCTCAATTTCCTAGATCCATTCCGTTAACGATCGTGCAAGGCGATGCGTTCGATTATTTCAATGAATCGTATCTATCGCAATTCGATTTCACTTTCGTCGATATTTGGCAATCCAGCGATGATGGGTTACTCTTGATCGAATCCCTCCTGGAACAATTCCTTCCTCCGTTGGAATCGACGGATTTCTGGATCGAGTCCTCATGTTTCGAACTGGTGACAGGACTGATCTTCCACTACTTCGATCTGACCGTTCACCAGAAACCGATCCGTCATCCCAATCCGCAACTGAACCGGATTTTACACAAGATCGCCATCTACTTCAACAAGTTCGATACCAGCGTAAGTGATCTTGAAGTGTTGAAGAACTGGATGTATGACCCGAAGACCATCCGTGAAATCCTAGCGATCCGACTGAACTGAACTTTTATATTTCACACTAAAGTCGAAAATCGACTGTTCGGTCTTACGACGCCATGATACAATTAAAAAGCAATTGAAGCACGATAAGACAGGCAAGTCCAATGACTTACGGAGTTTACTTAGATTCTTTGACGTCGAGAAAAGGATCAAGTTGATTGCCAAGCTTGAAAGAAGGAAAGAATCATGAGTAATTACGCACGGTTATTGGAAAAAGTACAAAGGAATGGTGAATGGAACATGGTAATCATCGAAGGAGTCGTCGGCGTCGGGAAAAGCACGCTATTAAATTATCTTGAAGAGAAAGGATTCGTACCCTTTCGCGAACCGGTCGTGGATAATCCGATCTTGGATAAGTTCTATTATGACCGCAAACGGTATTCGTTCCCGCTTCAGGTTTTCTTTCTGAATCGTCGTTTCGAACACATCAAACAAGCAGCAAGAATCGAAAACGCGGTCATGGATCGCAGTATTTACGGCGATGCGATCTTTGCGACCTTGTTGAATAAGAATCGTGAAATGGAAGATGAAGAATACAATATCTATACGGAACTTTACACCAACATGTTGGAACATGTCGTTCCGCCGAAGTTGATGGTTTATCTGGAAGTCAGCGTCGATGAAGCCATTCGGCGCATCGGGAAACGTGGAAGAGATTACGAACAGATCGTCGAACGTGCCTATTGGGAAAACCTGAATGCGGAGTATCGCGACTTCTTCGACCAATATACGATTTCACCGGTCTTGAAGATCAACGTGGATAATTTGGATTTCGAGTGTTCACAATCGGATCGACAATTTGTCTTGGATCTGATCGAAGCGAAACTCGCCGAGATCGATCAACTTCGCAAGTAACAAACGGCATTTCGCCGTTTTCTTTTGGGATAAGCCAAAAAGTCGTATTTTCGACCTTACGCTTCGAAAATCCCGATTTCATCGGTTAAATGTAATTTCGATAAAACACATTAATAATCGAGGTTAAATCGTTTTGTGCCTTTAATGTCGAATTTTCGTGATAAGATTTACTTGACCCCCCCCCCCCCCCCCTGATATGCTCTACAATTCAGGTGAAGAGTCGAACGACTCAGGGGGATTTTTTATGAAACAATTACGACAGTTTCTTGTCGCAACGATCGTTTCCGCGTTGTTCTTTTCGTCATTGACGCAACGGGTCGTCGCCCTCGAGAATGAGCCGGTCGTCCCGAATCCGGTGATCACGGAGTCCGCAGTCTTGGATCCCGCCCAGGATGTACCGGTATCGGAAGTCTTGGAAAAGCGTGAAGCCAATGTCAAACATTTTCTGACCGATAACTTTCGTACGATGGCGATGATCTATCCCGTTTCCGTCCATTATCAAGAAAACGGAAGCTGGAATGAAATCGATAATACGCTAATCGACACAACGGACGAATTACAGAACGAAGTCGTGGAGAACAAGAGCGGAGGCATCAAGATCCGCTTGGCGAAGAACTCGCAATCCACCAAACTGGTTTCCCTGAAGTTCGGTGACATCGGACTTTCGTGGACATTTGAGAATATCGCAAAAAAAGCAATCCGAGTAATTCAACCTTCCGCGGAAAAAGACAATGATCTGACGACGGTAGAGAATCTGACCTCGTCCGTTCGATATCTTGATGTCTTTAATGACGTAGATCTGGAATATGTTTTGCAGGGGGATGAAGTCAAAGAGAATTTGATTTTGAAATCCAAGAATGCCGAGCGATCCTTTACCCAAGTCTTCCGCTTCAATGGTTTGACACCTGTGAAGCAAGAAGACGGAACGATCGCATTACTGGATTCGAAAAACAGCTCCGTCTTCCGACTCGAACGGTTCTTGATGGTGGATGCCAAGGGCGAAGAGAGTCAAGCTATCGCAACGTCCTTGACGCAAGTCGGGGAGACGTGGGAATTGACGATCCAACCGGATGAAGGATGGCTAAATGATCCCGAACGGGTCTATCCCGTCGTTGTGGATCCGACCGTCACGACCCCGATCACCTATGCGGATATTGATGACGCGCATGTCACCAAAACCTTACCGACCTCCAATTTCTATAATAGCTATATCTTGAAAACCGGGGAAGCGCATCGGACCTACCTGCGTTTTACCTTGCCTCATCTGACTGCCGCGGACATGGTGATCTATGCCAGTCTGGAAATGAGTCTGGCCAACACAGGTTCGATTTCGCAGAACGATTACCAAGTCAATGCCCACAAAGTGACGGGGAGTTGGTCCGAGACGACTTTGACCTGGAACAATAAACCTTCCTACAACCCGAAGATCGAAGACTACGAAGTCGTCGGACACAGTAACGTAGCACAAGCCTATCTCTGGAACGTCACCTCGATCGTCAAGGAGTGGTATTCCTCCGGCGTCAATAATGGATTGATGTTGAAGGACAACAATGAGATCGCAGGGTATGGGTATAAGGAGTACTACTCCGCCGATACCAGTTCGACCTATCAAAGCTACCGACCGGTGGTCACGATGGTTTATGTCAACAATAACGGTTTGGAATCCTATTGGACGTACCACAGCCAGAACGTCGGACGGGCCGGAACAGGGTATACC
This sequence comes from uncultured Erysipelotrichaceae bacterium, assembly GCA_942492825.1. Classification (GTDB taxonomy): domain Bacteria; phylum Bacillota_I; class Bacilli_A; order Erysipelotrichales; family Erysipelotrichaceae; genus GWE2-51-13. The sequence goes on from OW818635.1 coordinate 1,856,913, forward strand.
AACGATTCCAACGGAAACCTGGTGTTCATCCGGCAAGACACCGTCGGTACGGGCAACCGCATGCCGGTCAGTGTGTCGCATGTCTACAACCTCAATGACCGTGCCACCAATACGAACTTCGGGAACGGATGGCGGCTCAATTATTCCCAACAGGCTGGATCCCAAGTGATTGGCGGAGTGACCTATTATTTCTGGATCGACGAGGACGGAACGAAACATTACTTTGCCTATGACGCGACTCAGCAGAAATATCTGGACGAAGCCGGGACGCAGTTGGAGATGGTGAAGAACGCGGATACCACGTACACCTTGAAGGATGCACAAGGCAACCTTTCGAAATTCAATTCGGCAGGAAAACTGACGGAGATCCAAAACAGCGACGGACAAAAGATCACGCTCATCTATACCGGCGCTCTGCTCACCGAGATTCGGAATCCGGAGTGGAATAGTACTGATTATGTGAATCGAAGAACCATTCTGACCTATGCCAGCAACCTGCTTACAAGCATCACGGCGGTCGACGGGAAAGTCACCAATTTCGCCTATACCGGAACGCAGCTGACCAGTGTAACGGAAGTGTTCGATGCGATTCCCGCCAACAATAAAGTGTCTACCTATACCTATGACGGGTCGGGGACAGACCAATACAAACTCTTGACCGCGACCAACTTCGACGGGTACAAGTTGACGTACAGTTACTCCACCCTGAAACCGTACCGGGTCATCAAGTTCAGTGAAAGCCATAGCGGAAATCCCGGCGAAGAGTTGAATCTGTCCTATGGCTACAACGCGACCTTCTTCACTGATTTCGATAACCGCAAATCGATCTACACCTTCAATAACGCCGGGAACACCGTCACGATCCAGGATCCCGACGGTTATGCGCAGTATTATAACTACAACGAATCCGGAAGCGTCAAGAATTCGATGGCGCTGGAGTCCAAACTGCAGAAATCGGTCGTCAACCATCTCGTGAATACCAGTTATGAGACCACGGGAAGTTGGGTCATCGAGAGCGAGGGCGGATCGACCGGAACAATCGGAGGCGCCGCCGCGCAGAAGTACATCGGGACGCTGTCCATGGTCATCAATAAGACCAACAGTATCGGCCGACACTACTTCACCCAGACCTTGACCGGACTGACCAAAGGGAAGAGCTATACTTTCTCGGCGTATGTCAAAACGACTGCGATGGCCACCGGAACCAACATCGGAGCCCTGCTATCCGCATCCTATAAGAATGCGGCAGGGACATGGGTCGAGATAAAGTCGAAGTATCTGACCGGAGTTTTCGATTGGCAGCGCCTTGAGATGACCTTTACCTTACCTCTCGATGCCGCGACCACCGAAGTTCGCGTCCGACCGATCGTCGAGAACGCCATCGGCGTCGCGTTCTTCGATGCACTCCAGCTGGAAGAAGGCACCATCGCCAATCGCTACAATCTCATTGAAAACGGAAACATGGACCTGACGACTTCCTGGACCTTTGGGGGCGGGACGGACGTCAACGATAAGATCCTGACCTTAACGAGCGATCTTCCGCCGACTTCCCTCAACAATGACGTATTGCGCATCATCGGCGCCTACAATCAAAACAAACAAGCCTATCAGTTTGTCAACGCATCCGGATCCGCCAACGATGTCTTTGTGGTGTCGGGCTGGTCCAAAGCCGCTTCGGCGCCGCTGGGAAAAGGCAATCGGGTCGCTCTGTATCTGCGATTTGACAATACGGATGGGACGTATACGTATCGCTCAAAAGACTTCAACACCGACACCAGCGAATGGCAATTCCTGAGTTTCAACGCCATCGCGGACAAAGCCTATAGCCGAGTCGGAGTCATCTTGGTGTACTCCTACAATGTCAACACGGCTTACTTCGACGGGATCGGGGTCTTCAAGGAAGAGTTCGGACAGTCCTATACTTACGACAGCAAAGGCAACGTCATTTCGGTCGTGGACTTGGCCAAGCAAACCTCGTCGTTCGCCTACACCAACAACGATCTGACCTTGGCCACGGACGCCAAAGGGAACAACTACACCTATACCTATGATGCCAATCACAAGATCACCGGCGCAAGTTCGGCGGAGCTTGTAAAGTATTCCTTTGCGTATGACACCTACGGAAACGCGACTTCAGCCACGATCGGGGACGGAGCGGGTGGAACCAAGAAGATCACCACCAGTACGACGTATACAGCGGATGGGAATTACGTCGCTACCAAGAAAGATGCGCTCGATAACACGGTCACTTATTCGATCAACTCTCTCAACGGATTGGTCAACAGCGTCACGGATCCGCTGCTTCATACCGTCACCAACCAATACAACTCGGATGATTCGCTGAAACAGGTTTCCACAACCCTAGGTGGACAAACGGTTTCCAACAGTTACACCTATGAAAACGATCGTCTCAAGACGATCACCCATAACAACTTTGCCTATACCTTCGTTTATGACACGTTCGGGAACGTCACACAGGTCAAAGTCGGGACCACAAATCTCATCACCAATACCTACAAAGACCGTACAAGTCGTTTGGACTCGTTTGTCTATGGCAACGGGGATTCGGTCGAGTATGTGTTTGATAGCTTTGACCGCATCACCGGCGTGAAAATCGATGGAACTCTGCGGACGACCTATGACTATGACGCCAACGGTGTTGTTGGACGGGTCACGGATGTTTCGACCGGGAAGAGCACCCGCTATGTCTACGATTTCGCCAATCGCTTGGCCAAGGTCGTGGAGTCCGATGGAAATTCGGTGTCTTTCGGGTATGATGCCAATAACAATGCTTCGACTTTCATTGACACCGTCAATGGAACGACCTACACGACATCTTATACCTACGACAAAGACAATCGCCCGACCTTGGTAACTTCACCGAAGGCGAATACGACCGGATACGTTTACGATGTGTTGGGACGGTTGACTTCCAAGACCTGGACTTCGGGATCGACGGCGTATACAACTGCCTACACCTACAAGGATCATCCCACCGACACCTCGCGCACCAGCACCCAACTCAGCAGCATTCAAAACGGCACCAGCACTCCGATTTCATATCTGTATGACGCAAATGGCAACATCACCTCTATCACCGAAGGGACAAACACGATACAATATCTCTATAACGAGCTCAACGAGGTGGTGCGGGAAAACAATCAACGCGACAACAAAACTTTTGTTTACAACTATGACCTGGGAGGCAATCTTCTCAGCAAGGTCCAGTACGCCTATACCACCGGCACCTTAGGGACCCCGGTCAGTACGATTTCCTACGCTTATACCAATTCGAATTGGAAAGACCTGCTGACTTCCTTCAACGGAAAAGCGATCACCTATGATGTCATCGGCAATCCCCTGACCTATGACGGTGGAACGTATGGATGGGAAGGACGCAAACTCACTTCCTTCAACAAGACCGGACTGGCGATTTCTTATGCCTACAACGAAAATGGGATCCGCACTTCCAAGACCGTTAACGGTGTGAAAACGGACTACCGGTTATCCGGCGACAAAGTGACTTTTGAGAAAACCGGATCGGACACGATCTATTACGTCTACGACACCCAAGGCCAGTTGATTTCAATGATCCTCAACGGAACGGAATATGCCTATCTCCGCAATGCGCAAAACGACATCGTCGGACTGATCAACAGCGCTGGAACTCAAGTCGTTGCCTACACGTATTCCACCTGGGGCGAAGTGCTCACCGTCACCGGATCATTGGCATCGACTCTCGGGGCGAAGAATCCGTACCGTTATCGCGGATATCGCTACGACACGGAAACTGGTCTCTACTATCTTCAGAGTCGCTACTACAACCCACAATGGGGAAGATTCTTGAATGCGGACGCATTACTAAAAACTAGTCCAACATTCATTGAGAACAACATCTTCTCATATAGTTTAAATAACCCCATTTCTTTTACAGATCCAAGCGGTAATAGTTTCAAAATTACAGATGAAGTAATAGCGATTACATATCCAAATATTCCACCAAAAGCTATTGATGAGGCGCTTACTGCTGTTTTAACGACTTTAGTTAGTGGTGGAATTCTTATAGCTAAACAATCGTTGGAGAGAGTTGGTGAGCTATTCACAACTATGCCCACAAATCAAACGGTCTATGCCCTCGTTGATGGTGAAAAAAACGTACAGTATATCGGAAGAACCACAAATGAAGGTAAAAGAGAAGCCGCGCATAAAGCTAATCCAGCGCGTAGAAATTTAGAATTTGTGCCATTAGTAAGAAATCTAACCTATCCAGAAGCACGAGGACTAGAGCAAGTATTGATGTTGAGTTGCCACACCATTAATACTTTAAGTGATATGAATAATCAAATAAATGGAATCAATCCATTAAATCCAAGTATTGGTGAGTATATGAGTGCAGCAAAAGGAACGCTGAAGTATTTTAAGAATATGATTGAAAATGAATATCTTAACTGGACAGGACAATAAGGAGGATTGAGCATGGGCGCTTGGGGAACAAAGCTGTATCAGGATGATGTTTCACAAGATGTGAAGGAACAATATAAGGAACTGTTGAAAAAAGGAAAGAGTAATGAAGAAGCGACAAGGCAAATTTTGAATGAGTATAAATTAGTCCTGAGTGATATTGATGATGGTCCGTTGTTTTGGTTCGCTTTGGCAGAGACACAGTGGAGTCTTGGTCGACTTCTTCCTGAAGTCAAAGAACAGGCTTTGGCTTGGATTGATAATGGATTAGATCAAGCTAGATGGGAAAAAGATAACCCGAAGAAAGCACCGGAAAGAAAGAAAATTCTGGAAGACTTGCGAGTAAAATTGAACTCTCCGATGCCGCCGATGAAGAAGATATCACAACCAAAAAGTTATAAATGTGAATGGAGAATCGGTGATGTCTATGCCTATAAACTCGAGAATGATTATGCCCGCGAAAAGGGACTCTACGGTCGCTATTTCCTATTCCAAAAAATCGGCGAGAGAACTTACTATCCCGAACACACGATTCCTGTGGTATGGGTTAAGATAACTGAAGGAGAGACTCTTCCTTCAAATGAGAAGGAGTACCTAGATTTGAAATATGTTGTAGTTGGGAAAACTCCTTCATTAATGCTATTTAAGTTGATTGACAAAAACCGTTCGATTGAAGATCAGCTCTTTGAAAAAACAGGAAGGCGATTCGATATTGATAAGTTGGGTCGGCTAGACGATTACAGAATATACTTGATCAATACATCAAGACGCACTATTCCAAAAAAATTAGTGTTTCTAGGTAATTTTTCAATTGAGAATCCGCCAAAGAATGATTTTGAGAAAGGCGGAGACTTCTGTTGTAACGGATTTCTTTGGAGATATTTTGATAACATTATGATTGATTTATACATGAAATTTAATTCATTCAATGATGAGAATTGATTTGTTGTATAGAAAAGTATGTATGTTGGTATAGAGCGAGTATTTTAGAGCCAAATAGTATCAAAGAAGAACAAGAGAACTAGTTTTCTTCAATAGAGTCCTCGAACAAAATCCGAAATTACTTATCTATAATGCTACGTGAATGTTTACGATGTGTTGGGACGGTTGACATCCAAGACCCGGACCACGAATTCGACGACGCATACAACGACCTACACCTACACGGACCATCCCACCGACACCACACGCACCAGCACCCAACTCAGCAGCATTCAAAACGGCACCAGCACTCCGATTTCATATCTGTATGACGAAAATGGCAACATCACCTCTATCACCGAAGGGACAAACACGATACAGTATCTCTATAACGAGCTCAACGAGGTGGTGCGCGAAAACAATCAACGCGACAACAAAACTTTTGTTTACAACTATGACCTGGGAGGCAATCTTCTCAGCAAGATCCAATACGCCTATACCACCGGCACCTTAGGGACCCCGGTCAGTACGATTTCCTACGCTTATACCAATTCGAATTGGAAAGACCTGCTGACTTCCTTCAACGGAAAAGCGATCACCTATGATGTCATCGGCAATCCCCTGACCTATGACGGTGGAACATATGGATGGAAAGGACGCAAACTCACTTCCTTCAACAAGACCGGACTGGCGATTTCTTATGCCTACAACGAAAATGGGATCCGCACTTCCAAGACCGTTAACGGTGTGAAAACGGACTACCGGTTATCCGGCGACAAAGTGACTTTTGAGAAAACCGGATCGGACACGATCTATTACGTCTACGACACCCAAGGCCAGTTGATTTCAATGATCCTCAACGGAACGGAATATGCCTATCTCCGCAACGCGCAGAACGACATCGTCGGACTGATCAACAGCGCTGGAACTCAAGTCGTTGCCTACACGTATTCCACCTGGGGCGAAGTGCTCACCGTCACCGGATCGTTAGCGTCGACTCTCGGGGCGAAGAATCCGTACCGTTATCGCGGATATCGCTATGATTCGGAAACCGGGCTTTATTACCTGCAAAGCCGATATTACAACCCACAATGGGGGAGATTCTTGAATGCGGATGTTGCTGATGTATTAACGGCAACGCCTACAGCGCTTACTGACAAAAATCTGTTTGCTTACTGTGACAACAATCCAGTTGTACGAAAAGATAGCGGTGGTGCTTTTTGGGAAAGTGTATTTGACGTAATTTCTCTCGGTGCAAGTATTGTTGAAGTATGTGTTAATCCTGCTGATCCATGGGCATGGGCGGGGCTTGTCGGTGATTCTATCGATCTCATTCCGTTTATCACTGGAGTTGGTGAGGTTACAAGAGCTGTAAAGACAACCGTGAAAGTAGTTGACAAAGCAGATGATGTTGTAGATTCTGCAAAAGCAATTTACAGAACCGCTGACGCAGCTAGCGACATTAGAAAAGCCACTGGATCATACGAAATTGTCTATAAAAGCGGTAAAAATTATGTTGGTAAAGGAGGATTCAATAGAGCAATCAAATCTGCTCAAAGATATGGTGATGATGTGCCAACATCAATTATGTGGAAATCTGCTCCGAATAAAAAAGCTGCTTTTATTGATGAATTTCTAATGCAAGATTTAGGGAATGGCATTAAAAACAAGAACACATATAACAAAATATGGAGTCCGGGAAAGAGGTACTTAGTTAGATGAACATACATGAAGAAATAACAGACTACAGTGTATTTGCGCAGCACCATTTGATTCGGGATGGGTATGAATTTAAACCATTAACACATCCGGCAAATATTTATGATGCAATCGTAATAAGAAATCCGGGAAGTATTCTTGGTAGTTATAGAATGCTAAAAACCAATCATTCGCTATCTGAACATATAGAGTTGATTAACAAGTATAAACTTGAAAAGGCATATTTGTTATGTGAAGACATTTCATTTGTCACGAAATGCCCTACACTAAAATATATAAGCATAACACCTGTAGATGAAGCCGGTGACAACTTTGATTTTTCGCCGTTATATGATATGCCTGAAATCAAATCACTTGAATGTAAAACACAATATGGCTCAAGAGATGAATTTACGAGCACAGTAGATTACAAAAATATTTCAGGGCTTGTAGATTTGTGCATTTCGGGAAAAGGTCATCTAAATTATCATCAAGTTAATAGTTTGAGGTCACTGAGAATTTCAAATTATCAGCACGATGACTTGACCAAAATGTTTAGCAGCAAGATCCTTGATTCCCTTTTGATAATTCAATGCAAAATTAAAACATTGGATGGTATACAGCAATCTGATAGAATGCAATGCTTATATTTGGACTATAATCGATCGTTGCATGATATATTGGCATTAACTTCAGTGAAAAAAACACTTAGGACTTTACGAATCGAAAACTGCCCGCAAATTCAGGACTTTTCAGTACTGCAAGAGTTGGAAAACCTTGAGACTCTTGTTTTGCTTGGGAAAAATGAATTGCCAACCATTTCTTTCATAAGGAATTTGAAAAATCTTAAAACATTTGTTTTTAGCATGTCTGTCTTAGACGGTGATTTGAGCCCTTGCTTAAACTTGACTTATGCATATTCACAATGCAATAGGAAATATTATAATCTAAAAAACGAGGAACTTCCCAAAAATCAATTTATTAGAGGTAATGAGGACATTGAGATGTGGAGACGTATGGAATAATATCTAGCAATCTTACAAGCAACGAATTGTGGGTTCACAATTCTGCATGTCTGGATGAATTCTAAATTCTTTAAGGTTTGGACTATCCCAAAAGCTGACATTTGTCGTCAAAAAGCAATACTTGCTACCTAATCTGGTGTAGTAATTCACCAAAAGATATCATCATTCTACTAACCGCTGTGCTGTGCCAGAACAGGTACTGTGTAGCGGTTTCTTCATTGCACACAGAAAATTTCAAGAACCCCGAATTTTTGGACAGAAGTTCAAAACTTCTGTTTTCATTTTTGAGATTTTTCCTCAATACGAAGTTTCTGAATAAACAGTCGAAAATCCCGATTTCATTGGTTAAATGCAATTTCGTTAAAAAACGCACAAATAATCGGGGTTAAACGCTTACATTTTTCTGTTGACAATTCCGGTCGGCATACTATAATAACAAGTGAGAACGTTCCCAGGGAACGTTCCCATCCGTGAAACGGGGGATACGATGACAGCGAAAGTTACGATTTTGGATCTCGAAAAAAAGTCAGGTATCTCGAAAACGACGATTTCCAGATATTTGCATGGCGTGAAAGTCAGTTCGGACAAAGCGCGGCGCATCGAAGAAGCGATCGCCGAGTGCGGTTATATCCGCAATAACTTCGCCCAGTTGTTACGTTCGTCTCAATCCAATTTGATCGCGGTCCTGATTCCGGATCTCGACAACCCGTTCTTTCTTAAGATCATCAAACGATTGGAAGAGTTGGCGGATAAACAAGGGAAAACCTTGATCATCAAGACAACCAAACGATCGGTACAAGCCGAACTTGATACGATCTCGTTTGTGAGAGGATTCCGGGTCGAAGCCTTGTTTCTGTGTCGCAGCGAACTGGATGATGAAATGTTGGATGCGATTAAATTAGACATCCCGGTCATTTCCTTGGACCGTTCCTTCAAACATATCACGTCCATCCTCTCCAACAACTTCAAGAGCGGACATGACTTGAGTATGCATTTGATCCAACACTGTCAAGGCGAAGTGATGTTCTTCTCCCGCTTACATGAGAGCGATTCGGTTCATGAGCGGATCCGCGGATTCCAAGAAGCATGTATTCAAGCCGATAAGGTCGGCTATCAATACAAATATGATGTCGAACATGAGATCGATTTCGAAGATCTCTACAGTTTCGTCAAACAATACAAAATCGAAGGGATCATCTGCCGTAACGATAACGAAGCGGTCAAGATCCTGGCGTATCTGAGCGATAAGGCAAACAAAGGGGAAATCAAGCCCATCAAGATATGCGGCTTCGATAACATCGCGCTCTCCAAACACATGATTCCCAAGTTAACGACGGTGGATCAGCGGGTGGAAGAGATGTGCGACATCGCCTTCGACTTATTCAGTAACGATGATTGTTTCCCGCCAAGAACGATCATCCACGAAGCGGATCTGATCATCCGCGAAAGTACCCTATAGGAGGGATTCACATGAAACTCGGCGTCGTCGGAAGTATCAACATCGATATGGTCTACAAATTATCCCAGTTCCTTAAACAAGGAGAAACCCGTTTCGGTTCGGATTTCCAAGTCTTGATGGGTGGCAAAGGCGCCAACCAAGCCGTCATGATGAGCGCGTTGAATGACCATGTCGTCTTTCTCGGTGCGGTCGGAGCAGACAGCTTTGGCGAAGATGCGATCAAGCACTTAAAACAGAAAAACATCGACGTATCCTATATCTCCAAAAAGAAGGAGAATACCGGATTGGCGATCATCCAATTGGTCGACGGTGATAATTCCATCGCGGTCATCCCGGGAGCGAACATCCAGATCCAAAAAGAAGAAGTCGATCGTTTCCTGAATGAAAACACCGACTTAGGATTGGTCGTTACACAATTGGAAACCAATCTAGACAGTGTCGCTTACCTGATCGAACAATGTAAAGAACGTAACATCCCGTTGATCCTCAATCCGGCGCCAGCCGCAAAACTGGCCGACGGAATCATTGATCAAGTCGCGTATTTGATTCCCAACGAAACCGAGACCGAACTCTTGTTTGGATCCACGGATTATGAATCCTTGGTCAAACGTTACCAAGGCAAGTTATTGATCACGATGGGGAGCCAAGGCGTTATGTATTATGACGGAGAAAAGGCAACCGTCGCACCCTCACAGAAGTTAGAGGTCGTGGATACGACCGGAGCCGGGGATTCCTTCGTCGCAGGTTTCGCGACCGGAATCGCAAATCAAAAATCGATGAAAGAAGCCGTCGAATTAGGCATCAAGGTTGCTAGTCTGACATGCATGAATATGGGGGCGCAAGGCGCCTATGACCAAGTAAGGAGTCAACTCAATGAAAAAGCACGGAATCATTAATAGCGATATCGCGAAAGTATTGGTAGATCTCGGACATACCGACCAAGTATGCATCGCCGATGCGGGATTACCGGTTCCGACCGGAACGCCGAAGATCGATTTAGCCTTGTCGAAAGGATTCCCGTCGTTTCTTGACGTATTGAAACTGGTCTTGGCCGACATGTGGATCGAAAAAGTCTATTTGGCGGAAGAAATAAAAGTAAACAACCCGAACGTATTGGCGGAAATCGAAAAACTCGTATCCCCCGTCGAAATCGTATGGGTAACGCATACGGAATTCAAAGCGATGAGCAAAAATTCCAAAGCGATCATTCGCACGGGCGAAATGACGCCGTACGCCAACATCATCCTACAGTCCAACGTCCACTTCACGGAGGATGCGGAATAATGAAGTTGGAGATGACCAAAATCAACAAGTCGTTCGGTCCGGTCCAGGTTCTATACGATGTCGACTTCCACGTCGACACCAATGAAATCCACGCTTTGATCGGAGAAAACGGCGCCGGGAAATCGACCTTGATGAAAATCATGACCGGAATCTACACGCATGACTCCGGTGAGATCTACATCGACGGGAAACTTGTCCAAATCAAAAACATCCAGGATAGCGAAGCGATGAAGATCGCCATCGTTAACCAGGAACTCAATGTTTTCAACGAGATGACCGTGTTGGAGAACTTGTTTGTGGGCAAGGAAATCACCCGCGGCGGGATTGTTGATGAGAAAGAAGAAAGACGGATCGCCGATGGGATCTTCCAACGGTTAGGGATCCAGTTGGATTACGCGACCAAAGTCAAAGAACTTTCCGTCGGGATGCAGCAGATGCTTGAGATCGGGAAATCCCTGGTCAACGATGCGGAGCTCATCATCATGGACGAACCGACCTCGGCCTTGACCGAGAAGGAAATCGATGCGTTGTTCGCTGTAATCAGACGACTTAAACAAGACGGAAAATCAATCGTATATATCTCACACCGCATGAAGGAAATCTTCGAGCTCTGTGATTCGATCACGATCTTACGGGATGGTAAACTGGTTCGTCGCGAAATGATTCCGGACATCACTTTTGACGATGTGGTCAAAAGCATGGTCGGTTATGAATTGGGCGGATTGTTTCCGCCGCGTCCGAACGTTACTCTCGGAAACAAAATCCTCGAAGTCAAGAATCTCTCACGTCATAAGAAATTTCAAGATGTCAGCTTCGAACTTCATGAAGGTGAAATCATCGGCTTTGCGGGCTTGATGGGTGCCGGACGGACGGAAATCATGAACGTGCTCTTCGGAGTCGATTCCCATGATGCGGGCGAAATCTTCGTGCATGGCGTAAAAGCAAATTTAAACTCGGTCGTTCAAGCGAAAGAACTTGGAATCGGGTATGTTACCGAAAACCGCAAAGAAGAAGGACTGTTTCTGGACTTTGCGATCAACGAGAACATTCTCTTCAATAACTTAAAACGGTTAAGCAGTAAGTTTGTGGTGAGTGATAAGAAGACGAAAAAGACAACCGACGAATATACGACACGCGTCAACTTGAAGTGTCGTGACATCTACCAACATGCTTCCGAACTCAGCGGCGGTAACCAACAGAAAGTTGTCTTATCGAAATGGTTGGCCAACAATCCTTCCATCCTTATCTTGGATGAACCGACCCGCGGGATCGACGTTAACGCGAAAAAGCAAATTTACGAAATGATCTTCGAACTGAAGAAAGCGAATATCGGAATCATCGTGGTTTCTTCCGAATTGGTCGAACTGCTTGGAATCGCCGATAAAATCTACGTCATGCGCGAAGGAAAGCTGATGGCGGACTTGGTGAATGATGGATTGACCGACGAGATGGTGATGAAATACATGATGGGAGGAACGGATACGTACCATGGAACTGCGCGAGAATAAATTGATGGTTAATGTTAAACGGTTTTTTATGAAGAATGTGGCAAAGAATATTCCGCTTCTAGGATTAGTGCTCTTGATGGTCATCTTAAGTTTCAATTCAAGTCAATTTCTAACTTCATATAACTTATTAAGCATCATCCGCCAAGCGTCGATCAACGGATTGATCGCATTCGGGATGATGACGGTTATCCTATCCTCGGGGATCGACCTCTCGGTTGGTTCGACCTTGGCATTTACCAGTTTGATCATGGCTAAAATGATCCATGCGGGATTCAGTTCTCCGATCGCGATCGGCATTGCGATCCTGCTTGGCGCGATGGTCGGTGTCATCAACGGCTTGCTTATATCCAAAGGGAAGTTACAGCCGATGATCGCCACCCTGAGCACCATGATGGTTTTCCGTGGCGTAACGTTGTATGTTTCTAACGGTGTTCCGGAATCGAAGTTGGGTGAAGGGTTGATCGGTTGGTTAGGCCGCGGCAGTGTCGCCGGCGTTCCAGTCCCGGTCTATATCTTGGTTATCGTATTTGCGATCTTCTTCTTTATGTTGAATCGTACGGTCTTCGGTAAGCGTGTTTATGCCATCGGCGGAAACGTCAAGGCGGCGCGTTTGAGCGGGATCCATGTCGAACGTAACCAAATCTATGTCTATATGATCTCCGGAATTTTGGCCACGTTGGCGGGTATCATCCTGACCTCACGCATCGACTCCGCCGTTCCGACGGCCGGGGCATCCTATGAAATGAACGCGATCGCGGCCTGTGTCATCGGCGGTGCCAGTTTGACCGGCGGACGCGGGAAAGTCACCGGAACCTTGATCGGGATCATGATCATCGCGGTCTTGATGAACGGGTTGAACATGATGGGCACTTCCGCCTATCTGCAACAGATCATCACGGGCTTGATCATCATCGCGGCCGTTATCTTCGACCGCAAGAAGTAATTACATCGGTATTAAATCAGCAATGATTTGCAATACAAAGGTGGCGACCCGAATAATACGCAGGAGGAAATGAGATGTTGAAGAAGATTCTAGTCTTATTGTTGTCCTTAGTCGTCGTAGTAGGTTTAACCGCATGTAAGGCGGAAGACAAGCAATCGTACAAAATCGGTTTCGCGGCTTCGACCTTCACCAACCCGTTCTTCAATGACATTGAAGATGGAATCAAAGAAGTTTTAGATGGTTCGGACTACACTTTAGTCTCGCTTGGCGCCGACAATGACGCTGCCAAACAAGCTTCCCAAATCGAAGACCTGATCGCCCAAGGCGTCGACCTCATTCTGTTGAACCCGGTCGATAGCACCACCGTCGGTACCAGTATCGTCAAAGCCAACGAAGCCGGAATCCCGGTTATCACCGTTGACCGTAGCGCCGCTTCCGGCGAAGTCATCTCCCACGTCGCTTCCGACAACGTCGCCGGCGGAAAGATGGCTGGCGAATATTTGAAAGATTTGTTCGGAGCCGACTATAAAGTTCTTGAACTCTTAGGCCAAGCCGGAGCGTCCGCCGCTACCGACCGTTCCAAAGGTTTCCAAGAAATCTTCGGAGCCGCCAACATCAACCAGTCGATCACTGCCAACTGGAGCCGCGCTGAAGGACAATCCGTCACCGAAGCGTTCTTAACGGCTCAAGGCAACCCGGCCAAAGTCTTGGTCTTCGCCGCGAACGATGAAATGGCTCTTGGAGCCGTCGAAGCGCTGAAAGCCAGCACCTCCGTCACCGAATACCATGTCGTCGGATTCGATGCTATCGAAGACGCCGTCAACGCTGTTAACTCCGGCGAAATGGACGCGACTGTCGCCCAACAACCGGTCAAGATCGGTTCCGTCGCGGCGCAACTCGCCCTCGACTTCCTCAGCGGAAAAACCGTTGCGGAAGCTTCCCCGGTCGAACTCGCTTTAGTTACCAAGAAGTAAATTTTAGCAGGTACAAATCCCATCCATGATCCGATAGAGAGAAAAAAGAGGTGTTCCCATGTATCAATTCAGTACTTCAATGATGTGCGCAGATCCGTTTGAACTTAAACAGACGATCGCCATTATCGATCATCACACCGATTATTATCATATCGACATCATGGATGGGCACTTTGTGCCCAATCTTACCTTATCGATTGATTTCGTTCGTTCATTGAAAAAACATGCGACCAAACCGATCGATGTTCATCTAATGGTGACCGATCCCGAATCGTATGTGGATGAATTGATCGAAATCGGCGTACATTGTATCAGTTTCCACTTAAGCACGATCGAACGTTATGCGTTCCGCATCGTCAATAAAGTCAAAGATGCGGGAATCAAGGTCGGTTTTGCGATCAGTCCCAGCACACGGATCGAAGACCACGAAATCCTGCTTCCGAAAATTGACAAGATCACGTTGATGACGGTCGAACCCGGTTTCGCCGGTCAGAAGATGATTACGGAAGTCTTGCCTAAAATCAAACAAGTCAGTGCTCTTAAGAAAGAATTCAATTATTCTTATTCGATCGAAATCGACGGTTCAAACAATTTCAAAACCTTCGATACCTATAAAGAATGCGGAGCCGAGATTTTCATCTTGGGTACCGGATTGTTTAACTATTCCGATCTGAGTCAAGGATATCGTGAAATCAAAGATTTCGTCCTCAAAACCGAAACTCAAAAAGAATATGTAGTCGGTATGGATATCGGCGGGACATTCACCCGTTTTGGACTTGTGGACAAAGAAGGGAATATTTTCGAAGTCAAGAAAATCCCGACGAATGAACTTGTGGACGATCTCAATACGGCCGTAAAGAACTATGTTTTATCCGTTAAAGAGGCTTATTCATTGGTCGCCATCGCCATGGGATTCCCGGGCATCGTCGATCCAATAACTTTGGAAGTTATATCCGTACCCAACCAACGTAAATTGGAAGGTAAGGATTATTTGAATCGTTTGTCTCAGGAATTGAACTTACCGATCTATGTTCAAAAAGATACCAGTTTCTTATTTACCCATGACATCCATAGTCTGCATCTTGAGAATGTTCCTTCCGTTTTGGGATTCTATCTCGGTACCGGATTCGGGAATGCGATCCAGATCGATCACCGTATCATTGCGGGCGATTATGGTTCGGCCGGGGAGATCGGACATATTCCGATGCATCAAGCACACGATGTTTGCGGTTGCGGAAGCGTCGGCTGTGTCGAAACCTTGACCTCGGGTGTAAAATTAAAACGGATCCACGAACAACATTTCGCGGATACGCCCTTCGAACAATTGTTTACCCTTCACGCTGAAAACCCACTCATAAAAGAGTTCATCCATAACTTCGCGATGGCCATCGCCATCGAAATCAACTTATTGGACGTCACCCAAATCATCGTCGGAGGCGGCGTCGTCAATATGGTCGATTTTCCGCGTCATTCCCTCGAACAAGAAATCAAAGGGTTCTTACGCAACGATGTCGCCCGTGCTACCTTCAACGTATCCTATGCGACATCAGCCGTCGAGAACGGCATTATCGGGGCGGGCATCTACGCTTTCAATAAACTAGGAGGAAATTCATGAAAATCGCGATCGGAAATGATCACGTCGGACTTGAACTCAAGGCGACGGTGATCGAAGAATTAACCAAACGGCACATCGAAATCATCGATTGCGGTGCGGAAACCAACCAACGGACCGATTATCCCATCTATGGGGAAAAGGTCGCCAAGTTAGTCGCAAGCGGCGAAGCGGACCGCGGGATCGTCTTGTGCGGAACCGGCATCGGGATTTCGATCGCCGCCAACAAAGTCGATGGGATTCGTGCGGCTTGCTGTTCGGAACCCTATTCCGCCAAACTCTCACGCCAACACAACGATTCCAATATCTTAGCTTTAGGTTCACGCGTCGTCGGACGAGAACTCGCCCGCATGATCGTCAATGAATGGTTGGATGCGGAGTTTGAAGGCGGACGTCACCAACACCGGATCGACTTGATTCGGGAAATCGAAAAACATAAGTAAACAGGCGCGAAAAGCGCCTGTTTGTTTAAAGTTTGGTCGTTAGAAAGAGCGGTAAGGTCATATGATTGATTTGATCCTGCAACTCTTCGATCGCATCGATGTGACGGTCTTCGTCGTTGAGGATCGATTCCAAGACTTCCCGTGTGGCGAAGTCTTTTGCTTCTCCCGCCACAACGATGGCTTCGTTGTAGGCTTTGATCGCAATTTCTTCCGCCTTATGATCCGAATCCAGTTGCTTCGCCGGATCAGAGCCGATCTTCACCGGTCCGAGTTTCGTCACGATCGGAATTCCTTCCAAAAACAAAATCCGGGCAATCAATTTCTCAGCGTGCTTCATTTCGTCAATCGCACGTTTCTCAAAATGGTCATGAAGCTTTTCATAGCCCCAGTTGGCGTTCATCTCGGAATGGACGATGTATTGGTTGATCGATGTCAATTCGTCAGCCAATAATCCGTTCAATGCATGAATCAGATCTTCGTTACCTTTCATGAGTGAATCCTCCTTGATTCCTAAGTTCAGTTTATCACAAACCCATGATGATTTTGTGTATGATTTTGTGTATGATTTTGGACTTCGATTTTGAGTTAAAGATTAGATCGCTTGTTTGGTATGTCTTAGAACAATATTTGCGAAACTCATCGATTGAAACAATGGATGCATCGGCTCGACTTCTAAATCACTTTCGTTCAGATTGTCACGTAAAAGTCTTTATGCAACATGAAAACACACGCATAAGCGTAAACTCACATAAGTTTAACTGGAAATCTAAGCTTTTTTGGCCCATAATAAGAATTGGATTTTATCACGTAGGAGACACCCCATGACCTCGACTTCATACCGCAACGCTATGCTTCCAAACCCGAACGAAACACCGATTCGTCGGCTTCAGATCAGCACGACCTTGATCTCTTGCTTGGCGTTGCTTTTGTTTTATTTTGAGAAAGATTTCGTATCTTTCGGAATCGCGATCGCACTGATCTTCGGATCGGTTTTTTCCGCATTTTTCGGCCGTAAAAACCGTTCCCTCGTGAACAGTCTGCTCTTCTTGATTTGCGCAAGCAGCGTAAACTTATTGGCGATCTTCAAGCTGGGTATGACGACTGGGTTTGTCTTTGCGATCTTCGCACTTGTCGCTCTGATCGTTTGTGATACCGATCTTGGCAAAATAAGATATTTCGCGGTCGCTTTGGAAATCATTGCGGCATTAGCGGTGTTGTATTTCGCCAAAGTACCGACATCGTTTCTAAATATCGCGGTCGCTCCGGCGATCAACGCGATGAATCTGGCCTTTGGAATCTACGGCGTCGCGTACCCCGTGCATTATTTGAACCGTCAAGCGGAACTCGCGCAAAGCGAAGTGACGAAACTCTTGATCCGCGAAGAGCAATTGACCCGTAAGATCGGCGGGGATGCGATCATGATGATCGATGTGGATCGCTTTGAAACGATTTACGATACCTTCGGTCCGGTCTGCATGAGTTCATTGTTGGATCAGGTCGAGAACTTGATTCGCCAAAGCGGTCGCAAAAGCGACAACGTCTTCCGCTATGGAAGGGAAGAATTCATTTTCGAGCTTTCGGTTAATCGCTACCAGAATCTAGTCGACATCACGGAGCGCTTACGCAAATCGATCGAGAATCGGGAGTTTGTCTGCGGGAATCAGAAGATCAACATCACCGTCAGTATCGGTGCGGCATACAAGCCTGCCGACAGCCATATCAGTCATGAAACGACATTGGAGATCGCCGAAGGTTTGCTTGAACAGGCAAAATCCGAAGGGCGTAACCGGGTTGTCTTAAAGCAACTCACTTACTAAAAAGGAGAACTATGAAAATCTCGCTTGAAGCGAAAGATATTTTATTGGATATGATGAAAAACAACGACTTGGATTGTTTGTGGGTGTTGTTGGAGGAGTCGTGTCAAGGATTGGGACTCAACTTTACCTTGGCGAAGAAAAAAGAGGGTGACGAAATCGTCACCGTCGATGGCATCGACGTATTGATGGATCAGACCACCGGAAATCGATCCGAACACGTCACGCTGTTTGCGCAGGACGGGAAACTTTACGTCGAAGATCCCGAAGCGGGATCCTGCAGCGATTGCGATTCCGGATGCGGTTCAAGCTGCGGATCGGGATGTCACGCATAATCAAACGTAAAAACCCTTGCGGGTTTTTTCCTTTTGCATGACTTCCGTACAAAAATGATACTTGAGACAACGATAGAATTTGATATGATAAACACGAGGTACCTATGAACTACTGGCAACTGGATACGCGCTGTGTGGCAATCCTTCGCTACCTAACCGAAAGCAACGACACGGTAACCGTGCAAGAGTTATCGCGTTTTTTCAATATCAGCGTACGTTCGGTCTACTATGACATCAATAAAATCAACGATTGGTTGGTGATGTTGGAGGTTCCGACCTTGTTGATCGAACGCAATCGTGGAATCTATGTTACCTCCATTCAGAGCGAAAAGATTCGCGAACTTCTAAAGAATAGCGATAACACCGGTTATTACGTCTTATCGCCCAAGGAACGCCAACGGATCCATATTTGCACCTTATTAAGCAGCGTCGAACCGGTTTATGTTGAAACACTAAGTTCGCTGTGCGACATCAGCCGTAATACGACCTTTAACGATCTTAAGATCGTGCGTGAAAAGATCGCGCGGTACGGGTTGGAACTGGATTACGAAACCAGTCAGGGTTATAAAATCAAAGGACCGTTGATGCAACAACGTGCGGTGTTCATGTATTATTTCACTCCTTTGATTCCCTTGTTTGAAAACAATCAGTTGGCGGCGATCGACCAGCTACCGTTCTATGATCAAGAAAAGGTCAAAATGACCTTGGATATATTGAAACGTATCGAAGAAAAACTCGATACCAATTACGTCGAAGGGATGAGCTTGAGTTTGGCGGTTTTGATTACGGTCATCCGTAAACGCCAAGGTCAAATCGACTTGACGGACATCGATACCGAAGATATCGTTTCGACCAAGGAATTCGCCATGGTCGAGACCCATTTCGATAGTATTCCTCGATCCGAACAAATCTATATCGCGATGCATTTGCTGGGTTCACGGGTCCAAATCCAATCGGTCAACCAAGCCAAGATCCAAAAGCCCTTTATCTTGGAGATCGCGATGGAAATGGTGCGGGAATTCGAACGTTTGGCATGTTTGGAATTCGAGGATCGCGATCGTCTTTCCAATTTGATCGCCAATCATCTAGCCATGTCCATCTATCGTTATCGCTATGGGATCCAAATCGGAAATCCGTTGATGAATGATATTCTAACTTCATATCCGGATCTGTTTGATTTGACGGTCCAAGCGTCGCGCGTATTGAAAGATCGCTTGCGTATGCCGATCCCGGACAGCGAGGTCGCGTACATCACGATGCATTTCGGCGGCTTCCTTCAAAACAATGTCCGCCGTGACGGAGAGTCTTCGGTGTTGATCGTTTGTCCCAACGGGATTTCCACCGCGACGATTTTGCGTGGGGAAATCGAATCTCTTCATCCCAATCTAAAGATCCTCGATATCGTCGGCGTGGACGGAATCGGGCCATACCTTCAGTACTGCGATTTCATCGTCTCTACGGTCGATGTGAATGCCCCGGTGCCGGTCATTAAAGTCCGCCCAATCATCACGGAGGACGACCGTGTGCGAATCTTGTCGCGAGTCGTCAACAGTGCGCACGTCCACAAGTTTGCGGGCGGAGTGAATCTTGAATCCGTATTGAGCGTGGTTTCCAATTATATCCATGGTGATGCCTACGCTAAGTTGAAAGCGGATCTGGATCATTTATACAATCCCAGTCGTGCCGGGGATGTCGCGCCTTCTTCCAGCGTTCGCTTGGAAGATGTCTTGACGCAGGATCGGATACGGATCGTCGATAAAACCGAAAGCTGGGAAGATGCGATCCTTCAAGCGGCCCAACCCTTGCTTCATACCCATACGATTCTTCCGGGATATGTCGATGCGATGATTCAGCGGGTGCATCAATACGGACCCTACATCGTGATCGGACCGCAGATCGCATTGGCGCATGCGATGCCGAAAGACGGCGTCGTTTCACTTGGAATGTCCTTGATGATTTCACGTTCGCCGATCGCATTTCAAGACAAAACCGCAACCCTGCTTTTTGTTTTGGCTCCGGTCGATAAAATCAGCCATCTTGGAATCATGAAAGACCTGATGACGGTCATTTCGGATCCGGATTTGGTCGATCGATTAACACATGCGCCACAAGGCGAAATCATCGCGTTGATGAAAAGCGCGATCGTACAGAAAGGTCTTCCTACCTATGATGATTGATACCGTTGTTTTTGATATCGACGGCACTTTGACCGACCGCAACAGCGGTCAGGTTCCAATTTCCGTCAAACATTCAGTAAAGCAGCTCAAAGAACAGAAGATGCTGATTTTGATCGCCACCGGGCGACCTTTTTTCGAAGTCGATCGACATTTGATCGAAATGGTACAACCCGACGCGATCATCTGTAATAACGGTCAACGAATCGTCGGCAGTGATGGGTATGTGTTTCACGAAACACCGATCGACCGGGAATTATTGAAACGAGCACTGAATTACATCGAAGGAAAGGGCTGGGACTGCGCCATGCATATGGCAGACCATACCTTGGTTCTCAACGGTGAATCCATCCAACAGACCATCGCGCGGGTGACACATAAAAAACCGATCCTTAAACGCGCGAAAGGGTTTCAGGTCGAAGCCTCTTCCTTCAATATTATGGTCCATACTACACCGGCAGAAATCACTGAATTTATCGCAAGCTTTCCAGAACTGAAAGCCGAAGCTTTTGAGGACGGATACTATGACATCTATCCGATCGGTGTCGATAAAGCGGACGGGATCAGCTATGTCTTGGAGAAGAAACGCAAACGTTGGACATCGTTGATGGCTTTCGGGGATGCGGAAAACGACGTACGCATGTTGAAGAAGGCATATTACGGCGTTGCGATGGAAGACGGAGATCCGATCCTGAAACAAA
Organism: uncultured Erysipelotrichaceae bacterium; assembly: GCA_942492825.1. GTDB lineage: Bacteria > Bacillota_I > Bacilli_A > Erysipelotrichales > Erysipelotrichaceae > GWE2-51-13. The sequence continues at coordinate 1,878,265 of OW818635.1, forward strand.
TCAAAGGAATCCATACGTCACCGGCCGCAAAAGATGACGGGATCTTTAAGACTTTATTGAAGTTCGGTTTCGTCGAATATCCGGATAATCGTAAAGATTATGCCCGTTTCAAACACCGTTTCATCACGACGAGTTTTCGCTATGTTTTGCCCATCTCCTTCTTCCTCTATATCGCAGTCGTTTACGACGCGATGCGCGGGGCGCTGAATTCCCAATCCTTCATCAACGGGATCCTGGGTACGATTTTATTGGCCTATGCGATTCACCTATATCTTGCCCCGAACAAGGATTGAACCAATTTTGCACGAATCAAATCACAATTCTTGTTCTTTATGCAAAAATTCACACGCATATAATAAAGACATAGGGTCCGTACCTAGGAAAGAGAGGTTGGCTTTGAAGTGAAAACCATGCTGAAACTTGAAAACATCCGCATTCTCGATCATGTTGACAATTGGATCGAAGCGATCACCGAAGCCGTCACTCCCTTAGTTACCGGTGGTTATGTCGAACCGCGCTACATTCAAAGCATCATCGACAATACGAACCGTTTTGGACCTTACTATGTGTTGGCTCCGGAAATCGCTCTACCGCATGCCCGGCCGGAACAAGGCGTACTCAAGAAACAATTGGGGGTTACCTTGTTGCGCCATCCGGTGAAGTTCTCAGAAGACGGTTATGATGTCCGTATTCTGATTACCTTGGCTGCCAGCGACGGTCAATCGCATTTGGAAACGCTTCAAGCGCTTTCGGTGTTCTTGATGGACGATGAGCAGGTGGGACGGCTTCTAAAAGCACAGACACGAGAAGAGATCCTGGATTTGTTTCTGCAGTAACAAGAGAAAAAGGAGGATTTTCTACGTATGAATGAATTTTTGAATGTGTTGCAACAGATTTTATCAACACCGTCCATTTTGGTTGGCTTGATCGCTCTTATCGGTTTGGTCGCACAGAAAAAACCGATCGAAGTCGTCATCAAAGGCACCATTAAGACCATTCTCGGTTTCTTGGTTATCGGCGCGGGCGCCGGGATCCTGGTTGGCGCGTTGAACTATTTCGGCGCGTTGTTCAACTTCGGATTCGGTGTCAACGGGGTCGTCCCCAACAACGAAGCGATCGTATCGCTGGCGTTGAACGATTACGCTCAAGCGACCGCCTACATCATGGCGTTCGGTATGTTGGCTAACATCGTTCTCGCACGTTTCTCCCGTCTGAAATACATCTTCTTGACGGGTCACCACACGTTGTACATGGCCGCTTTGATAGCTGTCGTCCTGACGGTCGGCGGATTGGAAGGCTGGCAGTTGATTCTTGCGGGTTCCGCATTGTTAGGTTTGACCATGGCTGTCTTCCCGGCGTTAGCGCAAAAGACGATGGTCAAGATCACGGGCGACGATTCGATCGCGTTCGGTCACTTCGGTACGCTTGGTTACGTATTCTCCGCCTGGATCGGTTCCTTGGTCGGCAAGAATTCGAAATCCACTGAAGAAATCGCGTTCCCGAAACGTTTATCCTTCTTGCGTGACACCTCGGTTGCGATTTCCTTGACGATGTTCGTCTTCTTCTTGGTCGTCACCATCAAAGCCGTCACGACTCCGGGTTACGAAGCTGCCGCAGCGGCTGACGCAGCCTTGTCGATGGGCCAACATTGGTTTATCTTCTCCTTGATCCAAGCCTTGACCTTTGCGGGCGGTGTCTACATCGTTCTCGCCGGTGTTCGTTTGGTTCTTGCTGAAATCGTTCCGGCATTCCGCGGGATTTCCGAAAAGATCGTTCCCGACGCGAAACCTGCGTTGGACTGCCCGGTTGTCTTCCCGTATGCTGAAAACGCCGTTCTGCTTGGTTTCTTGGTTTCCTTCGCCGGCGGTTTGGTCGGTTTGGGCGTCCTGTATGCCTTGACCGGTGCCGGTATCTCCGCCGCATTGATTCTTCCGGGTGTCATTCCGCACTTCTTCTGCGGCGCGACCGCGGGTGTCTTCGGTAATGCGACCGGCGGACGCAGAGGAGCGATCCTCGGTGCCTTCGGCCACGGTTTGTTGATTACCTTCTTGCCGGCATTATTGATGCCTGTCATGGGTGTTCTGGGCTTTGCGAACACGACCTTCTCCGATGCGGACTTCACCGCCGTCGGTATCGTCTTCGGTAACATCGCCAATTACGTTCAAGGCACGGGCTTGATGGTCATCGTTCTCGCCGCTTTCGTAGCGCCGATCGTCTGGGCTTTGGTTTTCCCGAAGAAAAAAGCAGCCTAATCGGTTATAATGTATCGGGAGGGCCTTCGCTCTCCCGATTCCTATGAAAGAGAGGTTTCTATGGCATTACGTAAAATCTTGTGTGTTTGCGGCAGTGGTTTGGGTTCATCGTTTCTCGTCGAAATGAATGTCAGTAAAGTGCTGAAGAAACTGGGTTTGCCCGATATCGAAGCAAGCCATTCCGCAGCCACCGACGTTTATAAAGGCGCCGCCGACTTGTTTGTCGTCGGAAAAGACATGTATGACATCTGTTCGCCGTATGGGGATTGCATCATTCTAAACAACATCATATCGTTACCTGAATTGGAAGAAAAACTGAGTACCTATCTTAAATCGAAAGGTGTTATCTAGGATAACACCTTTCTCAAAGGAGAGTCATGACAACTACGAAACTAAAACGCTTCTCCACGGAAATCCGCTTGGAAACCTCGAAGATGCTGCTGAAGCGCGGATTTGGACATTTAGGCGGCGCTTTCTCGATCGTCGAGACATTAAGCGTTCTGTATGGCGAAGTGATGAATATCGACCCCAGTAATCCCGCATGGGACAAACGCGACCGTTTTGTCCTTTCAAAAGGTCATGCCGGTCCTGCCTTATATGCGACCCTTGCCTTGAAGGGTTATTTCCCCAAAGAGTGGTTGAGTACGCTCAACGACAACGCAACCCATCTCCCCTCCCACCCGGACCGGGTGAGGACACCGGGTGTCGATGCGACCACAGGGTCGCTTGGTCAAGGAACTTCCTTGGCGGTCGGCATGGCACAGTCATTCAAAATGGACAATAAGCCTAACCGTGTCTACTGTATCGTCGGGGATGGCGAACTCAACGAAGGACAAGTCTGGGAAGCCTTCCAATATGCAGCCCATGCGAAGTTGACCAACTTGGTTTTCTTCATCGACGAGAATCATAAACAATTGGACGGATATACGAAAGACATCATGAATCCGTTTGATATCCGTTTAAAATTGGAAGCCTTCGGCTTCAACGCGGTACGTATTTTGGGTAACGATGAAGACTTGATTCTAAAAACCTTGGTAGAAGCACGTAGTGTCGAAGATAAACCGACCGCAATCGTATTGGATACGATCAAAGGTCAAGGCGTAACGTACTTCGAACAACTTTTCGATAATCATCATATTCGCTTTACCGGTGAAGGCGAGACCGCGTTAAAAGACGCGATCGCCGAATTTGAGAAACAACTTACGGAGGTCGACGCATGAACATCGTAAAAGCAACAGCGCAAAATCCGAAAGAACTTAGAGCTGTTTACACGGAAACCTTGTTTGGAATCATGGATAAACACCCGGAAGTCGTCGCCATGGATGCTGACTTGGTCGGGGCATCGGGAGCCGGGAAACTGTTCAAAGCCTTCCCGAACCGTTGCTTGGACATGGGCATCGCGGAAGCCAACATGTACGGTGCCGCCGCCGGGATGAGTTTGACCGGGAAAGTCCCTTTCCTTCATACGTTCGCACCCTTTGCGACCCGTCGCGTCTTTGACCAAATGTATATGTCAGGTGTCTATCAGAACGCCAATGTGAAAGTCTATGGATCCGATCCGGGTTTTTGGGCGATCCACAATGGCGGAACGCATACCTCGATGGAAGATCTTGCGGTGACGCGTGCGTTACCGACGATGACCGTTTTGGCACCGTCGGATGCCACTCAGTTTGCCTGGTGTTTACGTAAAGCCGCCGAAACGTACGGAAGTTTCTATATCCGTGCCGGACGCAAAGCCTTCTTGGATTTGTATGATCCTTCAAGTGAATTCGAACTTGGTAAAGGCATCATCGTCGAAGAAGGAACGGACATCGTGATCTTCGCAATCGGCGAAATGGTTTCCGAGAGTTTGAAAGTAAAGGCAGAACTCGAGAAAGAAAATCTGAGCGTATGTATCGTCGACTTATTTAGCGTTAAACCCTTGGACGAAGAACTCGTTCGCCAAGTCTCCAAAGGCAAAAAACTGATCGTCACCGCCGAAAACCACAGTAAGATCGGTGGTATCGGAAGCGCGGTCGCGGAAGTGTTGGCGGAAGAAGGCAACACCGCCCCCTTGGTTCGCATCGCGGTCAACGATCGCTTTAGCGAAGTCGGCACGGCCGATTACCTGATGGCGACCTTGAAGTTGAATGCGGCAAGCATGATCGAAGCGATCAAAGCCAAACTTTAATCATAGATAATCCCGGATTTCTCCGGGATTATTTTTTTTATTTGATCCGATAATGCCCAACGATCGTATAACGTGTGATGGCATCTTCCTCATAGAAGAGTTGCCCGCCATGGTGAATGATGAAAGGATAGCCCTGCCAATTGCGAACATCCGAGACGATGGCGATGTGTTTGGGAAAAACCACGATATCGCCGCCTTGCCACTCGGAACGATTGTCTAAGTCAATCGTTAACGATTTAGCTGTTAATTCAAAATATGTTTTCAGATTGTTGACACGACGGAAATCAATGCGTTTATCAATGGTTGGAATATTGTATAGTGTAGGATTGGCTCGAACCGACTGGTTGACCAACTCCATCAAGTCATATCCGGAATTCAACAGAGCGAACCCCACAACATCCGTACATGTCCCATAACCGTCGTTTGGATATCCCTGCGCATAATAGACGCTCTTGTACTTCGGTTTAGTATGGACATACGCACGCGCTTCAGTGAGGATGTCGGTTTGATCATCGATGCCGTCGTTGTCTTGATCATTGAGACTTTTAAGTGTCTCGATACCGAAAAAAGAATTGGTAAAACGGGGATGTGGGATGAGGTTAAAGTAATATAGCACCAAAAAAATCGACACAGATCCGATAATCAGAAGAAGATATGCATTTTTATGTTTCTTGATACGCATCCGTTTCCCCTCGCTATCTATAGAATAACGTATCCGGGCAAGAATCAAAAGACAAAACGAATCGAACGCGAGAGGGACATTACTTGAATTGCTTCGGACGATGTGATAGATTGACGAAGAGGTGATAAGTATGGCACGTGTCGCACGTAAAAACGATAATTGTTCAATTCAATCGGTGACCCAACGATCCAAACAATCGTTGTTTCAAAATGATAAAGATCGGGATGCATTGTTGGAGATTCTCAAACAAGCGCAACGCAAATTCAATTTCACTTGCTATGCGTATTGCTTGTTGGATGACCATGCTTTTCACTTGATCTTGGACACACACGGTTTAAATATCTCAACCGTCCTTCAATCTATTTCCGTCGCCTATGCGAAATATCGCGGGGTAAAAGGGAAGATATTTTCCGGTCGGTTTGTGAGTCGATCCCTTCATAATACGGAAGAATTACAAGCGGAAATCGCAAGCATCCAAAAGAAAGTCGAAAGTCCATACAATAGTTATTGTTTTCGGGATGTGACGAAAGTCGATGGATTGAACGTACAATTGGATCTGACCCAAACGATTTACTCAGAAGTCAGTGCTCCCATGGATATCGATCTAGCACGCGATCGGCTCAAGCAATGGGCAGAAGAAAATCAATGTGACTGCGATGGGTTGGTGAAGGATAAACAACTTCGTAATCAATGCATCCGTTCCTTTCGTAAGACAAACAATATTTCTTTAAAAATACTAGGCGAACTCTTTTCGATCAGTGAGTCTAGCGTATCCAAAATCATCAGCGAGCCTGAGCAATCTTCTTGAAATTCAAGATGTGTCCCTGTATGATGGAATCAATCGGAGGGATGCACCATGAATCTTGATTTCAACTTTACAAAACTAAATACCAAAACAGTACGGATACCTTCGGTCGATTCAATCTATGACATCCTAGTCTTGGGCGGAGGTCCGGCGGGGTATAACGCGGCGCTCTATGGCGCTCGAAAAGGCCGCAAGGTCGCTCTGATCGCGAAACGTGCCGGCGGACAATTACTGAATACATCCTATGTCGACAACTATCTGGGCTTTACGGAGATCAGCGGTGAAGCGTTGTCCGAGACTTTTCGGAAGCATCTTGAACGATTGGATGTGCCGATCCTCGAGGAAGCGAATATCGTATCGATCACCAAAGAAAACGATTTGTTTGAAGTTCGGTTATCCGATGGAACCTTCTATCAAGCGAAAACGGTCATCACGAACTTGGGTTCCAATCCACGCAAGCTGAATATCAAAGGTGAAGTCGAGTTTGCGGGAAAAGGCGTGGCCTATTGCGCCATCTGCGATGCGCCGTTATTTAAAGATAAAGACGTGCTGATCGCGGGCGGCGGTAACTCGGCGGTGGAAGCCGCGATCGACGTCGCGTTATTCGCGAAGTCGGTCACGTTGATCCATCGTAGTCAATTACGAGCCGATCAAATCTTGGTTGACAAGCTTTATGAGAATAATAAGATCTCCGTTCACTTGGAAACGCAACTCCTTGAAATCATCGGTGAACAAGCCATGACGGGAGTGCGGGTCCAAGATAAGAAAACACAGGAAGAACGAATCATATCAGGCGATGGAATCTTCATTGAAATCGGAAACATACCCAACACCGAATTGGTCAAAGAACTAGTCACACTCAATGAAAACGGCGAAGTGATCATCGATGAAAAAGGAAGAACGGATTGCGAGGGACTCTTCGCTTCCGGGGATATGACACAAACACCTTATAAACAAATCATCATCGCAGCGGCGGACGGCGCAAAAGCCGCCTTGGCTGCCAACGAATACCTAACCACATTTAACGGAGGAAACCACCATGGAAAAACTGCTTAATAACGACATTTCAAACCAACTGAAGACATTATTCAACGATATGCGTGATCCCATTCAAATCGCTTTGTTTACCCGCGAAGGGGATTGCGAAACCTGTGCCGAGACGAAACAATTGATTGCGGAAGTCAGTGATCTGAGCGAGAAGATCGATCTTCAACTCTATGATATCGAGAAAAACGCCGATAGAGCCAAGCAATACGGGATCGAACTTGTACCGAGCTTTGTGATTCTGGACAAGGACGGAAACGATCGCGGTGTACATTTCAACGGAATTCCGGCGGGACATGAGATCAATTCCTTCATCTCCGCGATCCTCGAGATGTCGGGACTCGAAAGTGAGTTACCGAAAGATGTGATGGATCGGATCGCCAAGATCGACAAGCCCGTCAACATCAAAGTCTTCGTGACGTTGAGTTGCCCGCATTGCCCGGGTGCCGTGCAGAAGGCGCATAAACTGGCGATGTTGAATCCGAACATTACCGGGGAAATGATCGAAGCGCAGACCTTCTACGAACTCTCGGACAAATTCAATGTCTCCGGAGTACCGAAGATCATCATCAACGATTCCTTGGAACTCTTAGGGAATCAACCGATCGAAAGTTTCCTTTCCAGTATCGAATCCCTGTAATCTAAAAACACTTGAAAAAGTGTTTTTTTTTAAACGGATTTGACTTGACCTTTATAGAAAGAAGACTATACTTGTAATGAACATATGTTCATAACGGAGAAACCATGCCCAGACCGTTTAAAGCCCGAAGCATTACGCAGAAACCTCTCCATACTCGATTTCATGCTCCCACGCAAGAGAATCAAAGCGATGTGGTGTTAAGCTTGGACGAGTACGAAGTATTGCGTAATTGCGACTATTTGCGTCTCAGCCAAGAGAACTGCGCCACCAAGATGAATATCAGCCGTACGACGGTTCAACGCATCTATGCAAGTGCGCGTGTAAAAATGGCGACCTTTTTGGTTGAAGGTCGAGGCTTGTCAATCGATGGGGGTCCGATTCAAGTCCGACCGATCGAAGTGAATCCGTTGTTGGAACATCGTAACGAAAATGGAGAATCCATCATGAAAATCGCAATCGGATTACAGGGGGAAAACGTCGCGGGGCATTTCGGCCAATGTGACGATTTCCGGATATACGACATCGTAGAAAATAAGATTATCGCTACACAGGACATCCATGACGACGTGAATGTCCACCAACAACGTCCGCCGTTTCTAAAGAGTTTAGGTGTCGATGTGTTGATCATGAACTCACTAGGCAAAGGCGCATACAACCGCTTGTTGGCGCTGGGGATCCAATGTGTGGACGCGCAAAACAAGAGTGTCCAAGTAGCGATCGAAGGATATCTCAATCAAACCTTGACGACTCCTTTGGTAGGTCATGAATGCCATGGTTGTCATTCGCACGAACATAAACATGGAGAGACGCATGTTGGATAATGCGCTCTATCTGATTACGTTGGCGGGTCTTGTTTATTCATTCTTCAAGTCCAAAGAAAAAACGAAGATGGCACTCAAGAAAGCTTGGAAGTCATTCGAGAATATCTTACCTCAACTTTTATCGGTGCTATTGTTGATCGGGTTTGTCTTAAGTATTTTAACCCCTGCACAAATTTCTTCACTGATCGGAAAGGAATCCGGTTGGTGGGGCGTTATGGCCGCTTCGATCTTGGGATCGATTACCTTGATTCCCGGATTCATCGCCTTTCCCTTAGCCGCGGCGTTACTAAAGAGCGGCGCGGGTTACATGCAAATCGCCGCCTTTGTCTCAACACTGATGATGGTCGGAGTCGTAACGCTTCCGATGGAAATCAAGTTCTTTGGGAAGAAAGCCGCCTATTTGCGCAATGGCTTGGCCTTCGTATTTTCCTTGATCGTAGCGCTGGTCATGGGGGTCGTCCTGAAATGAAATCACTTTTAAAACGTTATCGTGCTTTGATTGTCATGCTTTTGGTTTATGGTGCGATGTTTATCTTCAGTCGGTCGCTCTATGATGCCAGTACAAAAAAGACAATCGCAAGTCTGCTTGAAATGATTATGATCCTTCCTCCGATCTTTATTCTCTTGGGCTTGTTGGATGTGTGGGTCAGCCGCGAAACCATGGTGAAGATGATGGGCAAAGATTCCGGTATCAAAGGGATCTTGCTTGCTTTCTTCCTCGGTTCGGCCGCTGCCGGTCCGCTCTATGCGGCCTTTCCGGTCGCATTGACCTTATTGCGTAAAGGTTCTTCGTTTCGCAACGTGTTGATTTTGATCGGCGCATGGTCGACGACCAAAATCCCGATGTTGATGTTCGAAGCCGCATCGATGGGAATGACCTTTACCCTTACACGCTTCGGATTGGATCTGATCGGAATTCTAGTCATCGCCTTCATCAGTGAAAAAATCTTAGGTCAGAAAGAGTTGGATGATATCCATCTACGTGCGTTGAGTATGGAAAAAAGAACGAAATAAAAACAAGGGACAGATTTTATTGCTGTCCCTTGTTTTCTATTGTTTCTCAGTGTTTATTCGATGTAGTTCGATGATCTCCTCGATCAACTCGATTGCCAACATTGTCGACATCAAGTGATCATTGGCATGAACCAACAATAAATCGATTTCCGACGCATTACCTAAGGCTTCATCACTCAAGGTCGACGTCTGGATACGATGTGCTTTTAGTATTTCTTGTTGGGCTTGATTCAACAGATCGTTTGCTTTGGGAAAATCTCCCTGTTTCGCGCTGGCTAGCGCAAGAAACGCTAACGACTTCGCTTCGCCGGCGGAAGCAATCAAGGACATGGAAATTTGAGTCGATGTTAGATTTGCCATAGCATCACCATTTCAACCTTCAGGTTGATGTCATTGTATCACAGGGATCGATCGATTAAGCGATTTTGGTCGTCCAATCTTCGCAATTCCAGACATCGCTGACGATATCGCGATAGAATTCCGGTTCGTGGCATACCAACAAGATCGTTCCTTTGTATTCGACAAGGGCGCGTTTGAGTTCATCTTTCGCATCCGTATCCAAATGGTTGGTCGGTTCGTCAAGTACCAGAACGTTGGTCGGGGTATGCAAGATTTTGCATAATCGGACTTTCGCTTGTTCGCCGCCGCTTAATACGGAAACCTGTGATTCGAGTTGTTGGCGGGTCAGTCCGACTTTGGCCAACGCATTACGTATCTCAAGTTGGCTGAAACTTGGGAAAGTCTGCCAAACGTCTTCGATGCAACTCAGGTTTCTATCTTTTTTCGCTTCTTGTTCGAAGTAACCGATCGATAGGAATTCACCGGACTCGACCTTGCCGTCGATCGCGTTCTGGATTCCCAGGATGCTTTTCAAAAGCGTGGACTTTCCAAGTCCGTTCGCTCCGGTCAGCGCGATTTTCTGTCCGCGTTCGATCGTGAAGTTGAGGGGTTTGGATAAAGGCGACTCATAACCGATGATTAGATTTTCGGCCCGAACGACCACTCTCCCCGAAGTGCGCGACATCTTAAAGTTGAAGACCGGCTGCGGTTTTTGCGGGTTGAGTTCGATGCGATCCATTTTATCCAGTTTCTTCTGACGTGAGTTGGCCATACCGCGGGTTGCGACCCTTGCTTTATTGCGTGCGACGAAATCCTCCAGTTTGGCGATTTCGGATTGTTGGCGATCGTAGGCGGATTCAAGCAACCGTTTGTTTTGTTCATAGATCCGCAAGAATTCATCGTAATTGCCGACATAGCGAGTCAATTTGCGATTGTCGACATGATAGATTAAGTTGACGACATCATTCAGGAAGGGCATGTCATGCGAGATCAAGATAAAGGCGTTCTCGTAATTCTGTAGATAACGTTTCAACCAAACGATATGTTCTTCGTCGAGATAGTTGGTCGGTTCATCCAATAAGAGGATATCCGGCTGTTCAAGCAGAAGTTTCGTTAAAAGGACTTTGGTACGTTGCCCGCCGCTGAGGTCGTCCACGTCCGTATCCAACCCGATCGCGGATAATCCGAGTGCGGAAGCGACTTCATCGATCTTAATATCGATTTGGTAGAAATCATGATGATCCAACATATCCTGTAAGATCCCGATCTTTTCTAGGGTCGCATCCATATCCGGATCCGATCCTTCCGCAAGCAATTGATACAGTTCCATGATTTCGGCTTCGATATCAAACAAGTACTGAAACGCTTTTTGAAGGTTCTGACGTACGGTCGACCCTTTTTCTAATATGGAATGTTGGTCAAGATATCCAACGCGGACCCGTGATGACCACGTGACCTTGCCTTCATCCGGAGATAATTTATTGGTGAGGACGCTGAAAAACGTCGATTTTCCTTCGCCATTGGCTCCGATCAAACCGACATGTTCCCCTTTGAGTAAGCGGAATGAAACGTCATCGAAGATCCCTCGATCGCCAAATCCGTGACTTAAATGTTCAACTGTACAAATGCTCATGCCTGACCTCCCTGATTACCAGTCTGTATCATACACGAGATGGCCGATCCTTTCAATCATTCACATCGCAAAGTAATACTTACTTTTCGTAAGCATATTGATGGAAAACATGGGTCGATTACGGTATAACAAAGGAGAAACGAGGACAAACCATGAAAATCGAAATCTGGGCGGATTATAGCTGCCCCTTCTGTTATATCGGAAAGAAAACCTTGGACGATGCGATCCAAAAATTAGGCTTAGAAGATGTGGAGGTCGAGGTCAAAACGTTCTTATTGGATCCGAATGCTCCGCAAACGACGAACCAAAACACCCTCCAACATTTATCACAAAAGTACGGAGTTTCGCTTCACCAAGCGCGTGAAATGACCGACAACGTGACGCAAATGGCGAAACGCGTGGGACTGACGCTTGATTTCGATCGCGTATTGCCGACACGTACGCAAGACGCGCATCGCGTTGCGAAACTGGCGCTTGAAACGACGAAAGATCGTTCGATCATTGATCGACTCTATCGTGCATACTTCACGGAAGGGAAGAATCTGGCGGATCCAAACGAACTGATACAAATCGCTAAACTAAGCGGTCTGGACGAAGATCGCGTATCACAACTCTTATCAACCGATGAGAAAGATGCGGATATCAAGAAAGACGTACGGGAAGCACGTGAGTTGGGAATTACCGGAGTTCCGTTCTTTCGAATCAATCAAACGAAGATCCTAAAAGGGGCGCAACCGTTGGAAGTATTCCTGAAGGCACTTCAACCTTAAACCATCAAGCAAGGAAGCGATTCCTTGCTTTTAACAATACTACCCACCGTGAACATCGCATGGTAAAATGGAAACAATAAGGATCGGAGAAAATTATGGATCCAAAAGCGATACTGGACAAGATGACACTTGTTGAGAAGATTCGGCTTTGTAGCGGGAAAGACACATGGCAGACGGAAGATTTTCCACACTTGGACATACCCTCGATCCGCTTTAGCGACGGACCGCACGGTGTACGGAAAACATCCGGAAAAGAAGATCATCTTGGACTGTTCGACAGTGAAAAAGCGGTTGCTTTTCCGACCGCCAGTTTAAGTGCGTGCAGTTGGGATATCGATTTACTTCATGAAATGGGTCAAGCTTTAGGTGAAGAATGCTTGACACTAAACGTCGATGTTTTACTCGGACCGGGCGTCAATATGAAACGCAGTCCCTTGTGCGGACGCAATTTCGAGTATTTCAGTGAAGATCCCGTACTTGCGGGCAACCTAGCGGGCGCATGGATCGAAGGTGTTCAAAGCAAGGGTATCGGAGCTTCGCTCAAACATTTCTCCGCCAATAACCAAGAGTCCAATCGTATGACCTCCTCAAGCAATATCGACGATCGCGCGTTGCACGATCTCTACTTGCGGCCGTTTGAGATTGCGGTCAAACAAGCCAAGCCATGGACCGTCATGTGTTCCTACAATCGTATCAACGGAGTGTCAAGCAGTAAAAACTCTTGGCTATTATCAGATACACTGAAGTCAGCTTGGAATTATGACGGGGCGGTCATCAGTGATTGGGGTGCGGGACATGATCGCAGCGAAGACACCGCTGCCGGATTGGATCTGGAGATGCCGGGTAACCAACAGTACTATCTTTCATCTGTCGAAAAAGCGATCCAAACTGGGAAATTGAGCGAAGAGCGATTGAATGAGAGTGCGTTGAGGATGTTGAAGCTGATCCAAAAATGTTTAGAGAAAGATAACACGCTAACATCCTATGATATTGATACCCATCGCTTGTTGGCACGCAAGATCGCGCAATCCAGTATCGTGCTTTTGAAGAATGAAACCCAACTTTTACCTTTAAGCCTCAATGAACCGATCTTAGTGATCGGCGAACTCGCCAAGATCCCGCGTTATCAAGGTTCGGGAAGCTCGCGCATCCATCCGCATCATGTGGAAAGTTTGTTGGATGGGTTGGATGAAACAAAGATCCAATATACCTACCATGCCGGATATTCGATCGAACGACTTGAAGATTTCGAAGGGATCGAACAAGCAGTTTCTTCGATCCTACCCGATCAAAACGTTATCGTATTTGTTGGACTGACGGACAAGTATGAACGCGAAGGATTCGATCGGACTTCGATGCATTTGCCTTCAGTTCACGATCAACTGATTGATGCGGTCTGCGCCAAAACAAAAAAAGTTATTGTTGTGCTTGCCAACGGGGCTCCGGTTTCCATGCCATGGGAACCCAAGGTTTCCTCCATCTTGGAAGGTTATCTTCCGGGTGAAGCCGGCGGACCGGCATTAGTCGATCTTATATTTGGGAAAGTGAATCCCTCCGGGAAACTGGCGGAGAGTTTTCCGATCGACGACGAAGCGGTTGTTTGTCATCCGCAATATGGAATCGAACGCAATCAGGTCAACTATCGCGAAAGTATTTTCACGGGATATCGTTATTATGATGCGAACCCTCAGCTTGTACGTTTTCCGTTTGGCCATGGCTTGAGTTTTTCGAAGTTTCACTATTCAAACCTACATCAAAACGAGATGTCTATCTCGTTCGATCTGACCAATCTTGGACCCTACGCCGGCGCTGAGATTGTCCAACTCTACATTCAGAATCCGTCGCAAACGGATTTCTTTCCCCGACAAGAACTGAAACGATTTGCGAAAGTGAATCTAAATGTCAACGAGACTAAGAAAGTAACTTTTACGTTGAATGAGGATGACTTCCGATATTATTCCAACAAACACAAACGATCTCGTGTTGTGGCGGGCGAATATGAAATCCGGATTTCGTCATCCAGTATCGATATCAGATTACGTTCGAAAATTCATGTGGATGGTGAAATGGATGATATGACCGAAAACAATCCGAAGTCATGGTATGATACTCCGATCGGAAAACCGAGGGATATTGATTTCGAACGACTTACCGGGAAACTGATTCCAAAAGAAATATCTACATCGAAAGGTAGCTTTACCTTGGACTCGACCTTCGATGAGATGCGTGAAACGTGGATCGGGAGAAGGATGTTGAAGGCGGTCGATCGAATGCTATGCGATGCGGTTAAGAAACCACGAGCTGAAATCGATGACGATGAGTTTGAAGTCATGCGTTCGTTCTCGTTGACAACGCCGTTACGAAACTTGATCTTGATGAGTAACGGTTCATTTAAGGAATCATTGGCGACCGGAATCGTCCATCTCGCCAACGGAAAAGTAATCCATGCGCTGATCTCGTTTCTTAAAAAGTAAGGAATATCGCACGAATTGCGTACGTTATACGAATGGGGTATACTAAAGCCGGATATAGAAATACAAAGGTTCATCGATATGAAATCAATCGCTTCCTTTTTCGCGCTCCGACGCGAAGCTGTTTTATTGGATTCTTGGCTCTACATACTAAAATCCATGGTGGCCGTCGGCCTTGGTTTTTCGCTTGGTCGTGCATTTGCGATCACGCGGTTGGATATGATTTCGGTATTGGTCGGTGTCATGTATAACTTAGAACCGATCAACGTTGTCGGAATCAAAGGTGGATTGAATCAACTTCTGACGTCGACCTTAGGTGCGATCTGTACCGGGATCTTGGTTTATTTGATGAGCTATAATGTGACCTTTCTTACCGTCGCCTTGGGCATGGGATTGACTTTATATATCGCATTGAAAATCAATTATCGGATGGTTGCGCCGACGGCGATCTTTACCAGCGTCTACATGACGCAGTTGATGCAGAGCGATGCGCTTGGAAATCCAAGTGTCTTGTTGACCTTTCGATTGCGGATCTTGGCGCTTGGGTTGGGGATTGCGGTCGCATTGGTATGTAACTTCATCTTTTCACTGGCGTATTACCGCAGGATCGCCCGAAAACGGTTGGAATATACTCGGATCCAAGGGGTAATTGGGTTGAAAACTACCTTTGAGACGCTCTATGAAGGAAAAGATCGTGATGCTTGTCAGACGCTATTGGCGGGTGTCTTTAACGATATCGAAATGGTGAAAGCGAATCTCGAATCGATGTTGAAGGAACGATGGATGCCATATGGATCGAAGGAAAAGGAAAACGTACGTGTGCTTTACGCGATGCTTCTGCATATCAAGACGATCGTCCATTTGGCGTATGATTGCGTAGTGTTTGAAGAGAAACATACCTTGGAAGGCAAGGAACGATTTAACTCTGTTTTACGCCGCATGGAACGATTGGATTTCACAACGACTTTAAAGATCGATCCCTCTGAAAAAACTTCGTTCAGTAATGAACCCAAGCTTGACGTTTCGTTACGTTTACTTCAGAATCTTGCGTTAATGGAAGAAACGTCGAAGGCACTTGAAGATCTTAGTACCCAGTTAAGATAAGAATGGATGAATGTTTTTGGGAATTCGTCGGATATCCATAAAAGGATGGCAAGTTCGCTCAAATTAGCGTAAAATATACATACTCGGAGGTGAGAAAAAAATGGACATAGGCCCTAGTCATAAGCGTAAGTCAAGTCAAGATCGGTTTTCGAACATACGTAACGCGGGGCGCCGTTTTTTTCGCCTGTAGGAGATTGCCCCGCCTTCGATGAAGGAGGGGTAACATGCAGACCTCAAAAGATTTCTTTTTCAGTAAGATCCTCTATAAGAACATCCATAATCTAGACAACTCGATCATAGGGAAACTCAATGATCTGGTCGTCGATTTTAACGCGCAAATTCCGAAAGTACGGGCGATCGTGGTCAAAAACGGACCACGGACTTTTTTCGTCGCTTCGGATTCACTTGAAATTTACCGTGATGATCGTGGTCAATTCCATGTACGCCTTGGATCCCCCAATCTTTCGTTCACTCCGGTGCCGGACAACGACATCTTTCTGGCACGTGATTTCTTGGATAAACAAATCATCGATGTTGAAGGGAAGAAAGTCGAACGGGTTAACGATGTCCGGATCGCGGAATTCGCAGGGAATTGGTCGCTGGTCGCTGTCGATATCGGCTTTCGCGGCTTGATCCGTCGGCTCGGTTTCGAATGGCCGGCGATTCGTTTGGCCAGTATCCTACAAAAGGAATTCCATAACACCTTAGTCGCTTGGGAAGATGTCCAAGCGTTGACGCACGGGACGGATCGGTTGCGGTTGAACTGTTCGCTCCATAAACTGAACACCTTGCATGCGGCTGATTTGGCGGATATCTTGGAAGATCTGGATAAACAAACGCAGGTCTCACTGTTTCAAAGTTTGGATTCCGAATTGGCGGCCGATGTTTTGGAAGAAGTCGAATCCGACGTACAGGTCAGCTTGATGGAGAACTTATCGATCGAAAATGCGTCCGATGTTTTGGAACGTATGCCGGTCGACGAAGTCGCCGACATCTTGGAAGAAATGGAAGACGATTCGGTTCAACGGATCTTGAGTGACATGGAAACCGAAATTTCCGCCGAAGTCCGTGAATTGATGGAATATGACGACAAGACGGTGGGGAGTTTGATGATGAACGAGTTTCTTGCGTTCGCATCGTCACGCATCGTTTCGGATGTGCTTCAAGAACTTCGTGATTTGCGACCGGAAGAAGACATCGCCCATTATGTCTATGTGGTCGATGAAGAGGGAAGACTGGACGGATCGTTGACTTTATTGGATCTGTTATTAGCCGATCCTCAATCGGATCTGGCGACCTTGATTCCCGAGGATCGCGATGTGGTGTTCGTTCGCGACGAAGACAACTTCGAAGAAGCGGCCATGCGCATGTTGAAGTATAACTTAACGGCCTTACCGGTGGTGGATGAAACACAGACGTTGGTGGGAATCACTTCCATCAATGACTTGGCGGTCGAATTTGGGATCGCCCGGAGATTGTCATGAAGAACGCGTTGAAGAAACGTTGGACGAAGTTCGTCTATGTCATGGCGATCATCGGACCCGGACTGATTACCGTCAACGCCGGAAACGATGCGGGTGGCATTTCGACCTTCGCGTTTATCGGCGCGAAATACGGATACACGATGTTATGGGGTTTGTTGCTTCTGACGTTCGCATTGGCGATCGTTCAGGAAATGAACGCCCGCATGGCGGTCGTGACCGGAAAAGGTTTATCCGATTTGATCCGCGAACGTTTCGGAGTTCGTTGGACCTTCTTCGCCATGATTATCCTATTCTTAGCGAATTTCGGCGTTACATTAGGTGATTTCGCCGGGGTCGCCGCAAGTTTGGAACTGTTTGGGATTACGCGCTACATCGGGGTTCCGATCGTTGCGGTCGCGATCGCCTTACTTGTTCTCAAAGGAAATTACAATAAAGTCGAGAAAGTGTTCTTAGTCTTCACCCTAGCCTTCTTCAGTTATATTCTCGCCGCTATCATTATCCAACCGGATTGGCCGACCGTTATGAAGGCGGTCGTTACACCGAGTCTACATATGGATACCGGCTATCTCTTGGCGTTTATCGGTTTGATCGGTACGACCATATCTCCCTACATGCAATTCTATTTACAGGCATCGATCGTCGATAAGAACATCAGCCTGAAAGACTATAAATATGAAAAACTGGACGTGTACCTAGGTTCCGTCTGGGGCGCCACCATTTCGTTCTTCGTCATCGTAGTCACCGCCGCGACCTTGCATGAGGCAGGGATCGCCGCGGATAGCGTTTCCGCGATCGCGTTGGCACTCAAACCTTTGGCCGGCGAATATACGTTCATCTTGTTTGGTGCCGGGTTGTTCGGGGCTTCGGTATTGGCTTGTGCGATTATCCCGTTATCCACCTCTTATGCGATTTGCGAAGCCTTCGGTTGGGAGAGCGGAGTGGATCATTCCTTCAGAGATGCGAAAGCGTTCTTCTCGATTTTATTGGGACTGCTTTTCTTTGCTTCGACTTTGATCTTATTACCGAATCTTGACCTTATCCCCTTGATTCTGGCGACCCAACAGGTCGCAGGGATCTTGGTCCCGGTCATCTTGATCTTTATGATCCTATTGGTCAATGACAAGCGGATCATGGGAAAACACACCAATTCGAAGTTACAGAATGGAATCTCGATCGTCACGGTCGTGTTCATCATCTCACTGACGACGACCTTGTTCATATCTCAATTAATGCATTTGTTTTAAGTGATGAAGTAAGCAAGAATTATGTGTGGAATTCATGTGTGAAATTAACGTCGAAGCTTTACGCTGCTTCGACGTTTATTTTTCGTATAATTTGACGAATCGAATCGAATATTGACGTTCAATGCCATTTTATACGAAAAATTCCGAAATTCTATGATGGATTCGTCAAAATAGGTGCGCAAGATGTGAATATTAATGTACATTACACTAAATAAATAAAGTACTTGACAGAAAAAATCGCAATATTTCAAGTAATAAGATATAATAACAGTACACAGTCAATCGGGGGATTGCGTTATGAACTTGTTCTTGCGCATCGATGTTAATTTGATCGCATTTTTGATCCTTGCGGTAGTCCGTTGGATCGCCCAAAACCATTTGAATCGACATGACCTTCTCAATAAGGCTTTTTTGAATGTTTCCTTGATCGTGTTGGTCCAACTGATTTTTGAAGGGATGTGCGTCGCAATCAACGGGGTCAACCAACCGTCCTTGATCTTTTTATCTTATTTGCTACATATCGGTCTTTTCATCACGGCTCCGATCTTAACGCTGCTTTGGTATCAACTTGTGCGACGCATTTTGGATCGCCATACGAAGAACCATCGGTCCGAGAATATCCTTCTGATGATCCCGATGTTGATCAATTTCTTACTTGTCGTTTCTTCGCCCTGGACCGGTAGTATCTTCAGCGTAACCTCGCTCAATGTATATCAACGCGGACCATTGTTTTGGTTAAGTAGTGCCATTACATACGGCTACTTATTTTTAGGTTTGCTTCTACTGAGTATTAGCCACCGTAAAATCGCCCAACAGGATCGTTTTCCTTTATCCGTATTTGCGATCTTCCCGCTGATCGGCGGGTTGATCCAGACGATGTTTTACGGAACTCTTCTAATGTGGAGTTCGGCCGCCTTTTCCATGGTTATCGCATACACCTTTCTCCAACATCGTCTTGTATCGTTAGATCCGTTGACGCAGGCGTGGACGCGCCAATCCTTATATAACTATATCGATCAACGTTACCTGAAGTTGAATCAAACCGATTTCGGGATGATTTATCTGGATGTGGATGACTTAAAGCCGATCAACGATACGTATGGACATATGGAAGGGGACGAAGCACTCAAGACCGCGATCCGTTTGGTTCGGGAATCGATCCGTAAGAACGATATCGTGGCGCGGGTCGGAGGAGATGAGTTCGTCGTTTTGTTTGAAGGTTGCGAAATCGATGTCTTGAAACGCAATGTGGCTCGGATCCGCGAACGTTTCAATGCGTTTAATGCATCAGCCGTCAAACCGTATCCTTTGTTGTGTAGTTTCGGCTATGACCTCTATCATCCGGAGTTCACCGGAATCAATCAATTGATCGAGCGGGTTGATGCGTTGATGTATCAAGACAAACGCGCAAAAAAGAAATCGTCCGCCGTATTTGAGAGTTCTGCCGATACGATCTCCTCATGAGGTGTGAAAACGCTGTGATTCTATAAATCATGTATAATAGAACCAATAAAGTCGAGGAGAATCCCATGTCCGAGATCGTCAAGAAACTTAGACTCGATAAATTTCAAGATGTCGTTTTAGTCGATTGTCCAGTCGATAAGTTAATTGAGTTCACTGAATTAAAAAGAAGCGAGATCCAACCTAAAAACAAATTGATCTTCGTATTCGTCACATCGAAACAAGCCTTCACTACTTTCATACATAACGCAATCCAAAAGGATCTCTTGGAGAATGAGGGGATTTTGTACATCGCATATCCGAAGAAAGGGAATCCGGTTTATCCCGACTTCGTACATCGTGATGAAATTTTTGGGTTACTAAACGTCGATGAAGACGGATATATCGGTACTTCGACTTACAAATTCAATCGCATGGTCGGATTCGATGATGTGTTTACCATCTTAGGGATCAAAAAGACAAAGCGAAATCAAACGACTGCGAAAACAAGCCAATCCGTCGGGGACTATGTGGAATTTATCGAACCGTTGCGTCAACTCATTTCAACCGATACGAACCTTCTGGAAACTTTCGATGCGCTGACGCCTGGATACAAGCGCGATTGGGCACGATATGTCTATAGCACCGCAAGTGAAGCGACACGCGCCAAACGTTTTTCGGAAATGAAAGAAGCTTTGGGTGCGGGACATAAAAGCATCACATTGTATCGCGCCGCCAATAAGAAGATCAAATAACGAAGTATGTTCCGTTGTTTTCGTTGAGTTACCGCTGATCCATGGGTCATGGGGAGGGATCGAAGATGCCAAAACATAGTCCGAGACTTATCATTGTGATCGTCCAACTCATCGGTTTGGGCTTGCTTTACTATTTAAGCATCGAAAAGTATCCGGTTTTTCATCTCTTGACCGAATTCTTCAGTATCGTCATCGGAATCATGATTTTTCTGATCACATTCAACTCTTCGCGTTTTCTCAAGAATAACTATCTGATCAGCGTCGGGATCGCGTTTCTTTTTATCGCGATACTCGATGTTTTTCATGCCTTGGCAATGCCGGATTTCGGGTTAGGTATTGTCCCTGAATCCCATTCGATCCAACTGTGGATCGCAGCCCGCTTCTTCGAGTCGACCATATTTCTCTTTTCGTTCATGGGGTTTCGCCGTAAACAGAAAATCCGTGTGGAATGGTTACTTCTGCTTTATTTCGCTATTACCGCCTTGATCTTCGCTTCGGTTTATGTCTGGCAGAATTTCCCGATTCAGGCAAGTGTCTCTTACACCGTCACCACGGAAACGATCTTCGCGGAAAGCCTGATCATCGTAATGATTTTGGCTTCGCTTATTTTTCTGAATCAATATCAAGATAAGTTTGAAGCTTCGACCTTGCGTTATTTACGAATCGCGTTTGTATTGACGATCGTTTCGGAATTCGCTTTCGCCGTCCAAGGAACAACCCTGAATGAATTAGACCTTGTCGGACATTTCTTCAAGATCGCCGCCTACTATTTCATCTATAAAGTCATGATCGTAAAAGTCATCGACGAGCCGCAGGAAATCATTTTCCGTGAACTCAGTAAAGAGAAGGAATTGGTCGAATCGCAAAACGCCCTCCTTCAAAGCCTCGCCGTACTGGATGGTTTAACCGGCCTCCATAATCACCGCTATCTGTATGAGCGTTTGACGGAACAAGTCAAACATTTCCATCGCTATCGTACGTTTTTCAGCGTATTAATGATCGATATCGACCACTTCAAAAACATCAATGACACGTTCGGTCATTTGACAGGGGATGAAATTCTACGGTCGCTGGCGCATGTATTACGCCGCATGGTCCGGGAAACCGACTTGGTCGGTCGATACGGAGGCGAGGAATTCCTTTTGATTCTGGAAGCTGCCAATGAGACATTCGCGTTCAAGATCGCCGAAAAAATCCGCCTCGAAGTCGAGAATTACGCGTTCCCCGAAAATATCCGGGTCACCGTCAGTATCGGTGTCAGCACCTATACCGAAGGAAAGACCGTCAACGAGTTGGTCGACCAAGCGGACAAGAGCCTGTACGAAGCCAAACGAAGAGGACGTAATCGCACCGTTAGCTTGAATAACGGCGACATCATCACCATCACCAACTTCATCGAAAAACTGCCGGAATAACCGGCAGTTTTCTTTACTTCAATAGTTTTTCAACCTTCGTCAAATCACGTTTCCGTTGGTAGAGCGGAGTGAAGTCCCCTTGATAGAAGGGATGACGTTGCGTATACGTTTCTTGCGGATCCGTATATAGAATCCCACAAGCTAATCTATCCTCATCCATCGCCAAACGCATGGCGTCTTCTTTGTTTGAAGGATCATGATTCTCATCCAGCCAATAGGTATGTTGCTTGTACCATGCAAAGGTATTCACCTTATTGAAGGTCACGCACGGATGGAAGATATCGATCAGCGCATACCCAGGATGTAAGATGGCGGCTTTGATGAGTTCTTTGGTTTTCTGTGCATCCCCCGAAAATCCGCGTGCCACGAAAGTCGCACCCATGGCGATGGACAGAGCCATCGGATTGAGCGGGCGATTGAAGACGCCGTCGACTTGGACCGTTGTCTTTAGTCCGACCGGAGATGTCGGTGAACCTTGACCCTTGGTCAATCCGTAAATCATGTTGTTGTGGACGATATGGGTAAGATTGGGATTACGACGGATGTTATGAATAAAGTGGTTGCCCCCTTCGCCATACATATCCCCATCCCCGCCTTCTGCGATGACCGTCAATTTCGGATTGACCGAAGCGATGGCGGTCGCGACACTAAAGGCACGCCCATGGAGCCCGTTAAAGTAACTGGCGTCGATATACTGAGGCATTTTGGCGGCTTGCCCGATCCCTGAGGAGAAAACGACTTGGGTTGGATCGAGGTTGAGTTCCGTCAATGCTTTGACGATGATGTCGCGCAACGGGAAGTTCCCGCAACCCGGACACCACGCCATGTCAATGTCGTGGTTGAATTCGAATTTAGGCATGGTTCACCTCCGCAAGGCGGGCTTCCAGTTCATCAATATGGAAGGGTTCGCCATTGTATTTTAGGATTCGATTCGCCAGTTTGATTCCGAACGTCGCTTGGATCAGGTTGGCCAACTGACCGGTCGCGTTGTTTTCCACAACGACGACACTCCTCGCGGTCTTTATTTTTTCTTCGAGATCTACCGGTAGCGGATAGACTTGACGTAAATGGATCAACGAGAAATCCGCTTCCGGGTGCGTCAGCACATATTCTTGAAGCACACCGAAGGTTGAACCCCAACCGATCAACAAATTCGTTGCGGCTGAATTGCCGACTTCGATTGGCTTTACCGCGTCGACATTAAACAAAACTTCCTTATGAAGACGTTTCTCGTGCATCTTGATACGCATGTCGAACGATTCGGTGATCGCACCGCTTTCATCATGTTCGTCACTATCCACTTTCACAAATCCCTCCCCATAGCCGGGAATACCGCGTGGCGAGATGCCACTGGGATCGAGTTTGTATCGTTGATAGTCAACATCGGTTTTGACGATAAAGGATTCAAGGTAATTCTTGGGAAGTGTCGGTGCCGCAGGGACCATCGACTCTAAATAGTATTGGTCTGAAAGTAAGAAGACCGGGATTTGGTATTTGTCCGCCATCCAGAAAGCGCGGGCAGCCAATTCGACGCCGTCTTCGATCGTCCCCGGAGCATAGACGACACGCGGGAATTCTCCATGTCCCGCATAAACGACCAGATTTAAATCGGCTTGTTCGGTGCGGGTCGGAAGACCGGTCGCCGGTCCGGGGCGTTGCGCGACATGGATGACAGCCGGGGTTTCGGTAATACCGGCCAAACTGACGGCTTCGGTCATCAAGGCAAATCCGCCGCCGGAGGTCGTCGTCATCGCACGGGCACCGGCATACCAAGCGCCTTGTACCATATTGAGGGCGGCGATTTCATCTTCGGCTTGTTCGACCAAAACACCATATTCACTTCCTTTTTCGGCCAACGCCATCATAACGCCGGTTCCGGGGGACATCGGATAAGCGCTAAGGTAATTGACACCCCCTGCCAAGGCACCGGCGACGATGGCATCGTTGCCTGTAAAAATCTTTTTAGGTTTGAAATCGACCGGTTTAATTCGGGGTAAGAGATGCGGATCTGACTTGGCTTGCGTATACCCTAATTCAAAAGCTTTTAGGTTTCCTTCGACCGTTTCGACACCGCGCTTCTCAAAACGACGGGATATCACGTCGCGCGCATTGGTTGTGTCGATGTCCAACAATCCTGCGATGTAGCCGAATAGGACCGTATTCACAAACAAGCGATTCCCGGATTGTTTGGCCAGTTCCGTCATGCGGATCGGATGGAACTTAAGGGCAGTCTTGACTTCCTCCGTCAGAAACGATTCTTCGCCATAGACAAGTGTCGAATCGATCAAGCGCGGACGTAGACGGTCCAAGGCATGATCATTGAGTAGAAACAAGGCGTCGATCGTATATCGAAGCGCATGGATCGGCTGGTCGCTGATGCGGATTTCGACGGAATTGTTTCCGCCCCGGACGCGACTCATAACTTCTTTGGATGAGAAAACATAGGTTTCGCGGGCTAAGGTCTCGACTAAGAATTCTTCGATGATCTGTAAACCCTGTCCGGCTTCGCCGGATAAAACGATGCTTATCGAGTGATGCATAAAGCTCCTTTCAGAAATTTCGCTCATCGCAAAAGGATTTCACCTTTGACATGAATTCGACTTCCCGTTGGATGAATACCCTAAGTATAACAAAACAAGAGTTTGTTGCCATTTTGATGACCATAATCGATAAAAGAGGTATAAAAGAGAAGGAAATTATTTGATTTTGTTGAAATATTTAAAGAATCGATTGGATTTGCATAGTTTTTGCGTTAATACTGAAAAACATGAAAAGAATAATTGTATATGCATTTCACATGTGCAACAATATTCTTGACGGGTAATTTCGGAGGGGAACGAAATGAACGAGGATTTAATCGGAAAACTCATCTATAATGCGGCATTGTTATTGTCGCTCAGCCTGCTGACCAACTTGGGCAGCGTTTTGTTTCGCAAAAATGGAATTTTAGCGAAAATCACCTATGGGCTGATCATCGGTCTGATCGGGATCGCCATCATGTTGGTTCCGATCACATATGCGCAAGGCATCATCTTTGATGGGCGTTCGATTCTGCTCAGTGTTACGGCGATCGCGTTCGGTGCGATTCCGACCTTGATCGCCGGCGCGATGATTACCGGGTTTCGTTATTATTTAGGTGGAATCGGGACCTATGCCGGGATGCTGATGATCGTGTGCGTATCGCTGTTTGGATTGATGTGGCGGAAATATGTCATGAAGGAAGCAAAACATCGTAGCGGTCCATATCTTTATTTATATGGTCTATACGTTCACATCATCATGCTGGCTTGTTTATATGCATTACCTTTCACCTTGGCAGTAACGACGCTTCGTAATGTGAGTTTGGAGATCATGTTGATCTACCCGGTCGGAACCTTGATATTGGCCGCGTTGATTCTCTTTCAAATCCACCAACAAGAACTGATGATCAGCAATCGGGAAGCGGATTTCCAATATCGTGATCTTTTCGAGAACAACCATGTCGTCATCATGTTCATCAATATGCATACCGGTAAGATCGTCGACGTGAACCCGGCCGCGGAGAAATTCTACGGATGGGATAAGAAAACATTGACGTCGATGAACATTAGTCAGATCAACGCGTTGTCGGATGAAGAGATCAAAAACGCCGTTAATAATCCATCGTCCTCAAATCGGAATTATTTCGAGTTCAAACATCGTCGGGCGGACGGACGGTTGGTCGACGTGGAGGTATACTCGGGGCGGATCCATCAATCCGGAAATCGACTGCTTTATTCGATCGTACATGATATCTCGTCGCGTAAAACCGCGCAACTTGAACTGGAGGATAGTGAGAAACGGTTTCGTACTTTGGTTGAAAACGCACCGTATGCGATTTTCATCAAGATCGACCAAAAATTCGCTTTCCTCAATAAAACCGCCTGTGCGATGTTCGGTATACGAAAGTTTCGGGAGTTGATCGGTAAACCTGTGTTGGATCGGATTCATCCGGCCTATCATTCCCTACCACAGAACGATATCGTAGCGGAGTTGGATGAAAAAATACCGATGCCGCCGCGCGAAGAAGTCTATCTTAATATGGAAGGAACTTCGATCCATGTCAGCGCGTTGGAAGTACCGATTCAGTATGAAGGAAGAGAAGGTACTTTGGTCTTCGCATTGGACAACACCAAAATCAAAGCCCTCGAGCAAATGAAGACCGAGTGGGAAATCCAGATGCGCCAGCAACAAAAACTTGAAGCCATCGGGACCTTGGCCGGCGGGGTGGCGCATGAAATCAACAATCCGCTCAATGGCATTTTGAACTACGCCCAGTTGATTTTGGATGAGATCGGCGAAGCGAGCGAATCTTCCGTTTACGCCAAGGAGATCATTACGGAAACGGATCGGATCTCGGAGATTGTTCGTAATCTGCTTCAATTCTCACGGATGGAAAAGCAAACGTATAGTTTCGCGAATCTGAAGGATATCGTGACGAAGACTTCGTCATTGATCCAAACAATCATCAAGAAAGACGATATTCTTTTGGAAATTTCACTTCAGGACGATTTGCCGGACTTCAAATGCCGTTCCCAACAGATCCAACAAGTTCTGATGAACCTGTTGACTAATGCACGGGATGCGTTGAATCAACGGTATGTCGGATATGATCCGATGAAAAAGATCGAACTGAAATGCATTCTGAAAAATATCAATGATGAGTATTGTTTTCTGTTAAGCGTCAAAGATTACGGATGTGGAATCCAGGATGATATCAAAGGACGGATTTTCGAACCTTTCTTTTCAACAAAACCAAAAGACAAAGGAACAGGATTGGGATTATCGATCAGTTATGGGATCATCAAAGATCATAAGGGTGAAATCTTAGTCGAGTCGATTCAAGATGAGTATACGGAGTTTACGGTAAAGCTTCCGGTCGAAAACGGACTCGGGATGCAAGGAGGCGTGTATGAGTAAAATACTGGTCGTCGATGATGAGAGTTCGATGCGAATTACGTTATCCGCTTTCCTAAAAGCCGAAGGTTATGAAGTGTGGACGGCGCCTAACGGGATCGAAGCGATGAAAATCATCGTCGATACGCCCGTGGATGTCGTCGTTACCGATATCATCATGCCGGGAATGACCGGGATCGAGTTGATCGAGAAGATCCGAATGCTTTCCCAAGAAATCCGTGTGGTCGTCATGACCGGTGAGCCGACTGTGGATACGGCGAAGATCGCCGTCCAAAACGGAGCGAGCGATTATTTGGCCAAACCCATCCACAAAGCCGATTTTTTGAAAGTCGTACGCAATGCGGCGCAATTTAAGCAAGTGATCGACTCCAAGCATGAACTGGAAGAGAAGAACCAAGAATACCAACGAGATCTTGAAATCAAAGTGCGCCAACGGACCGTCGAACTCCGCAAAGCGTTGGAAAGTATCATCACATTGCTAAGTGAAGTGACAGAACTGCGCGATCCCTATACAGCCGGACATCAACGTCGGGTCGGGAATCTGGCCGCGGCGATCGGCGAGAAAATGAAACTCAAGGATGAAGACGTGGAGTTGATTCGGATTTTGGGGTATATCCACGATATTGGGAAGATCACCATCCCGACTGAGATTCTCTCCAAACCCGGGAAACTGTCGAAACTTGAATTCGAAATGTTGCGGGGGCATTCGCAAAACGGATATGAAATGTTGCAGAAGGTCGATCTTCCACCCTTGATCGCCGAAGCGGTATATCAGCACCACGAGCGTTGCGATGGTTCGGGCTATCCGCGCGGACTTACTTCGGAAAAGATTTTGCGTGAAGCCCATATCTTGATGGTCGCGGATGTCGTCGAAGCACTGATGTCGCATCGACCCTATCGTCCCTCGTTAGGGAATGATGCCGGGATCCACGAAATCGCGGAAAATCGCGGAACGCTTTATCGCGAAGATGTCGTGGATGCTTGCCTAACAATATTTAACGAAGGGTATGTGATCGATGACAAGACGCATAGCATCATCGTTCCGTTCTAGCCGCAATTGCATTCATCTTTCGTTTCGCATACAATAATCTCATTCAAACGGAGGTTACACGATGGTTTTTACGCAAAGCAATGTGGTTGTTCCCGAAGGATATGATCATCCTTTGGATATCCGGGAAACCGAGCACGCGATCAAATTGATCAAGGATTTCTTCGAACATGATTTGGCTGCCGAACTGGATCTGACCCGAGTTTCCGCACCCTTGTTTGTGCGACCCGAATCGGGACTCAATGATAACTTGAATGGTGTTGAGCGACCGGTCGCTTTCGGAGTCAAATGCATCGATGAGAATATCGTCGAAGTGGTCCACTCGTTGGCGAAATGGAAACGGAACGCATTGAAACGGTATGGCTTCAAAATCAACGAAGGACTCTATACGGACATGAACGCGATCCGGCGCGATGAAGAAACCGACAATCTCCATTCGATCTATGTCGACCAATGGGATTGGGAAAAAAGCATCCGGAAAGAAGATCGCACGGAAGAAACGCTTCGGGATATTGTTAAGAAAATCTATAAAGTATTGAAGGACACCGAGTTGTTGGTGCAGACGCGATACCCGAAAATCAAACCAATCTTGCCGCAAGAAATCCACTTCATCACGACACAGGAGTTAGAAGACCGTTATCCGGATCTGACGCCCAAACAACGAGAAGATAAGATCTGTTTCGAAAAGAAAGCCGTGTTCTTGATGCAGATCGGCAATGTATTGAAGTCCGGTATCCCGCATGACGGACGTGCGCCGGACTATGACGATTGGCAGCTTAACGGGGATATCTTGGTTTACAATACGGTCCTGGAGCGGGCATTCGAACTCTCGTCGATGGGTATCCGTGTGGATGAGGAAGCATTGGATCAACAATTGAAACTTTCCGGTTGCGATAATCGTCGCGACTTGCCGTTCCATCAAGCATTATTAAAAGGTCAGTTACCTTATTCCGTGGGCGGAGGGATCGGTCAATCGCGGTTATGCATGTTCTTTTTACGGAAAGCGCATATCGGGGAAGTACAAGCTTCCGTATGGCCGAAAGAGATGGAAGAAATTTGCGAACGTCACAATATCAAACTGCTTTGATGAACGAATCAATCGAGATAAACGTTCGATATCTAGGTTTTGAAGCGTGAAAAACGATTCCTGTGTTGACAGGACATAAAAACGGTATAATACAACTGAGCGGGGTGTTTCGATGGAAAAATCGATCGGATTTATCGGATGCGGGAATATGGCGACCGCCATGATCCACGGATTGATCAATGCCGGCGTCAATGCGGATGAAATTATCGCCTCCAACCGATCGTTGGAGAAGTTGGTCGCGGTCCAGAATTCATATGGAATCCATGTTGGAAGCAACGAAGATGTCGCAACGCGAGCGAAATGGCTGATTTTGGCCGTGAAACCCAAAGATATAAACAATGTACTAACGGATGTCAAAACTTACTTATCATCGGATACCATCGTCATCAGTTTGGCGGCCGGTGTTACGTTGGAAACGATCGAGAAATTGCTTCCGGAAAATACCAAAGTGATGCGAATGATGCCCAATACTGCTGTCGCCATCAATCAAGCCGTGATCGCCATCGTGGGTGGAAAGAATATTTCCGCGATCGATCTTGCGGAAGCACGGGAGTTCTTCGGAAAACTCGGATTGATTCTACCGATCGACGAAGCGAAAATGCATGGGGAGATCGGTCTGAGCGGTTCGGCGATCGCGATGTTTTACCTCATGGCGGATGCGATGGGCGATGCGGGCGTTAAACTTGGTTTCACAAAGTCCGAATCGATCTTAATCGCGGCGACCACCATGGCCTCGGCCGGAGAAATGATCTTACGATCCGGCAAACATCCGATCCAATTAAAAGACGAAGTCTGCTCGCCGGGCGGAACGACGATCGAAATGATCCGCAATCTCGAAGCCAACGGGTTTCGGAATACGGTCCTTGAAGGCGTACTTTCCGCGGCGTTAAAGTCCAAAGAACTTTCGGAGGGGAAATAAGATGATTTATCGCAAAGCTACCAGTAAAGAAGGCATGGTGATCATGTCGATGATCTCCAAAGCGGTTGTCCACATGAAGTCCAAAGGCATCAACCAATGGGACCGCGAGTATCCCAATCTAAGCATCATCATGGACGACATCGACCATTATTCCGGTTATGTCATGGTGGACGAAGGAGAGATTGCAGGTTATGTCTGCGTCAATACCAACCAACCTGACGAGTACGAGGATGTCCCTTGGGAAGATGAGTCGGGGAAATGTTGCGTCATCCATCGTTTGGTCGTGGCGGTCGGACGTCAGGGACAAGGAATCGCGAAGAAAATCATCCACCAGGTCGAAGAGCAGGCGCAAAAAGACGGATTTAAATCCATCCGTTTGGATACGTACAGCGGAAATCCGGTGTCGATGGAACTTTATCCGAAAATCGGGTTTATGCCGCGAGGGCAAATCCGGTTTAAGCATCGCGAAGAGCCGTTTTATGTTTTCGAAAAGCTTATCTAGCACCGTAAGGTGCTTTTTAATGAATAATATCGATACAAAATCGTTTTATTCATTTTCGCAGGTCAATCATTTTGACATCGAATCCTATCCAAGTTACAATCCAAACAACGAGGTAACCATGAAAAAAATCGTACTGATTGGATTATTGATCCTATTGAGCGCATGTGGCGCAAGCGAGGGAAAAGCGATGAAGATAACGGCAGAACAAGCCAAACAGAAAATGGAAGAAAGTTCGAACTTCGTTTTGGTCGATGTTCGTACCGTGGAAGAGTACAACGATGTCCGGATTCCCGGCGCCATCAATATTCCCAACGAAACCATCACAAACGTAAAACCGCAGGAATTACCGGATTTAGACCAGACTATCTTCATATACTGCCGCAGCGGTAACCGTTCCGCGCAAGCCGCCGCAAAGTTGGCCGCGATCGGATATACGAAGGTCTATGATTTCGGTGGCATCATCGATTGGCCTTATGAAACGCAATGACATCCGCTAGGATGTCTTTTTATTATTTCCGAAAGACAAATCCCGAAAAGAGGGGTACAATAGTAAAAACACAAAAGATAGGACGGATGGAACGATGAGAAAAATCATATTGTTATGCGCGATGGGGATGTCGACCCAAAAGATCGTGAATCAACTTATCCAAACGGCGCACAGCGAAGGTGTCGAAATCGAAGTCGAATCCTTTCCCTATGGTGAAGCAAGTAAAACCGCAGTGGATGCGGATATGATTCTGTTGAGTCCGCAAATTCGATATAACCTGGATAAAATCAAACGTTCGTTTTCGAGCATTCCGGTCGAATCGATCGATATCGTGGCTTACGGGATGATGGATACGCAGAAGATACTCGGTCAAATCAAAACCGCATTGGGACTTTAAGATGGCGTTGGGTAAAATTCTATTAGAACAAATCCTTTTGATGTTTGTGTTGATGGGTATCGGAGTACTGGTATATCGTAAAGGATTTATCAGTAAGAACGGATCGAAAGAACTCGGGGCTCTCTTACTTTACGTGGTGACACCGATGATCACCATCAAAGCTTATACGATTGAAGCGTCGGCAGAGCGTAGCGAAGGATTGCTTGTGGCCGCGCTTTTAAGTTGCATCGCGTTTGCGATCAGTATTTTCGTCGCCCGTTTGTTTTTTCGGCGACATCGTTTGGAACACTTCGGTGTCGCTTTCAGCAATGCGGGGTTCATCGGAATTCCCTTGGTTTCAGCGGCGCTCGGCCAAGAAGCCGTGTTTTACTTCTCATCCTTTTTGGTTTTGGCATCCGTATTGATGTGGACCTACGGAATCGCGATCCTAAAAGGAAATGCGAAAGACTTACATATTTCTCGACTCTTGTTAAACCCGATCGTAATCAGCGCCTTGATCGGATTGATCATCTATGTATCCAAGATCCGGTTACCTGGTTTGGTTCTCTCGACCTTAAGTTCGGTGTCCGCACTGAATACACCCTTGGCCATGTTTATCTTGGGGGTTTATATGGCACAACTTTCCCTTCGGGAAATCTTCCGGTTTTCAATCGTATATCGCGTCATGTTATTACGCTTGATCGTCATCCCATTACTCGTCTTACTTGCCTTTATCCCGATCGATGCGAAATATAACTTCGCGAAGTTGACCATTTTGATCGGCATCAGTGCTCCCTCGGCCGCCAACACGGCAATCATGGCGCAACAATTCCATATGGACTATAACGAAGGCGTCAAAATCGTCATCGTGACGACGCTCTTCAGTATCGTCACCTTACCTTTGATCATCTTACTCGCCCAAAGCATCGGAATGTGACTCACTAAATGTACAAGTAATGTGAATTGCGTTAAAATAGAAATGAAATTCGGGGGAATACATATGAAATACGTAAAGGTCCTGTTTGCATTGATTATAGGATTGAGTTTGGTAGCCTGTACAAGCAAAGAAGCGAAACCGGATGTGTTAAGGGTCGCGCTTTTTCAATATCCCAAAAACATGTCGCCGATCAAAATCGAGAATCAAGCGGAAAAATGGATGCAGTCGCAAATCTATGAGAACCTATACCAAATCGTCGATGGAGACTATGTTCCTGTTTTGGCGAAAGCGTTGCCTGAGTTTTCTTCCGATAACCTAAGCTGCATCATCGAAGTCGCCGATGGGATCAAATTCCATGACGGTTCGAGCTTGGATGCGGATGCGGTGGTGTACTCCATTCAACATCCGACGATTCTGCAAAGTACACCTTGGATGAATCCGATCGAATCGGTAAGTAAGGTCGACGCGACGCATGTGAAAATCATATTACGTACTCCGGATGGGAGTCTGTTGGCTAAACTTGCCAGTCCGTACTTCGCCATCATTCCGACCGATAGCGACAATGAAGCGCAACTGACGGAGTTTCCCATCGGGACAGGTCCGTACAAATATGTTTCCAGCCAAGATGGCAAATCCATATCGTTGACCCGTTTTGACAATTACCACGGTGAAGTCGCGAAGATCACGCAAATCGAAGGAATCGTGGTCAAAGATGCCAATGAAGCGTTGACGAAATTACGTGATGGGGAGATCGATCTTGTTTCCGAGGCACCTGTGAGCGCGAGGGAAATCGTCGACGGAATCAAAGAACTGCAATGGATCGAAGCGCAGACTTCGTCAAGTGTGTATTTGGGAATTCGCCAGCAAAACCTACTTAACCCCAAACTGGCATCAGTTGAATTCAGACAAGCGATTTCAAAGGTGCTTGTTGAAAAGTTCCACGAAAATAACGAACTAAGTCTATTTGGAGCCGGAGTGTTTCCGAAAACATCGCAACCACTTTCGATAAATGAGAATTTGGAAGAATGGCTTGATCAAGACATCCATCTGATCGCCTCGGATTTGGGAACTTCGGGATCGGAAGTGAAAGATGCGCTTGTTGAAGCGGGATTTAGTAAAGTAACATTGGAACCTTTGAACCAGCAGACTTTTCTAACTCGAAGCGTAGGGATTGAGGGATATGATTTGATGGTCTTTAGTTGGGACGAACAACTTAAAGACGGAAGCCTACTGTTGGATAACTTGTTTGGGGCAGATTCGAGCAATCCTTTGCGCTATCAAAATGCGACGGTCGAAAGTTGGATCTTGGCGGCTACTCGTACCATCGACCCTGAAATCAGGAAAGAATTGTTGGTAAAAATCGAACAAAAACTCTTACACGAAGGTGTATTATTGCCAGTGATGAGCTTAAAGACCTATGTCGCCGCAGACAAACAACTCATCGGAATCCAAATCATGCCGGATCGTACCCTTGAGTTGGCACGTATATCGTGGCCTGAGGAGTGACAAAATTTCATTTGAAATCCACCGTTGAAGAGGGTAGAATTGTGAAGTGATGGTAAACCCCATGCAACGATCCAAAAAAGGCATGATCATTTTCATAACGATGACCTATGCCGCATATTTTCTCGCAACCGTCTTAGGGAATGAGACGGTTGTTTCTGTCGTTAGCCCGTTTTTCGCACTCAGCGTATCGGGTTGTTTTTACTTGCTTTACTCACACTCGAAATCGCGTGAATATCGAGGGTTGATGTTGGTGATTGCGATCGGAGTGTTAGGTTGGACGATCGGTGATTTTTGGGGGATTTATGTCCAGTGGTTCCAAAAATTGGTGCCGGAAGATTTGGTCGTTTACTACTATATCTATATGGTCCCCAATCTATGTTTCGGGGTGGCATCCATCCTCTTAATGATCAAGATCCGCAAACATTTCAATTCACTGGCGATCATGATCGATAGCGTCGTCTTGATTTCGGTCTGGATTTTGGCGGTTACGATCGGTATGTTCGATTTACGTTTCTCCGCGCTTTTCGAAATGAATGCGATCGATACTGCGATGTTGATCTATATGATCACCGATATCCTTGCTTTATCCGTCGTAGTCATGTTTGCCAGCATTTTGCGTAAATCGATACGCCAGCAACCCTTTAGTATCGTCATCGCAGGAATGCTTTTATATGCGTTGATCGATATCTCATTTGCGTACCAGCATTTTTCGGGTTTGTATGAACCCTTTGGTATTACCGACTTGGTTTATATGACATCGTTCTTTATGATGGGAATCGGCGCTTTAATGGCGATCCGTCGAGAAAATCCGTCACAGTTATTTGAAATTGAACCGCTTCAAACGCACGACATCGCGATCAATCGGGGACGGATGTTTGTCTTATTGGCGGCTCCGGTGTTCTTAATTGCGGTTCGGACCCGTTATACGTGGGAAGTACTCATCCTATTGATTCTTGTGGTCGGATATGAACGGATCACAGATCTTCTCTATGCCTCGACGGCGGATCAACGTGCGATCAATGCCGCGCAACTTCGTCAAGTTATGTTGGATCAAGAGATTGAAAAGCAAACATCGGAACTTGTGATGAAGAAAAACGAGTTCGAGCTTTTGTCACGTAGCGACTCCATAACAGGGTTGTATAACCGCAGGTATTTTTTGTCAGAGTTAAGTCGACGTATCAGTGAAGCCCCACCCACAGCGAGCTTTGCGGTATTGTTTGTGGACTTGGACCAATTCAAATCCATCAACGATGTCTACGGCCATTCGGTCGGAGATCAAGTTCTCATAAAAATCGCCGAACGATTACAACGAATTTTGCCGCCTGACACGTTGATCGCTCGTCAAGGAGGCGATGAATTTGTTATCGGATTGGAAGATTCGAAGTCGATGGAAGAACTTGACGCGATGGTTCGTTGGATCATCGAGGAATGTAATTTCCCGGTCCAGATCGATCCATTTGTCTTCAAGATTCAGTTAAGCATCGGCATATCGATCTACCCGCAGGATGCGACGGATGCGCAAACGCTTTTACGGTATGCGGATATCGCCATGTACCAATCCAAAGCAAGCGGATCCAACGGATATGTCTTCTTCAACCAATTGTTGAATGATACGTTCCATCGCCGCACAAAATTGGATATTTCATTGATGCGTGCGCGATTCGATTCGGAATTTTATCTACACTACCAACCGATTTTAACGCCTGAGGGGAAACTTACCTCCATGGAAGCTTTGGTCCGTTGGAATGCACCGGAAATCGGTTGGGTATCTCCCGGTGAGTTTATTCCGATTGCGGAAGAGAACGGGGTCATCATCGAGTTGGGTGCTTGGATCCTTGAGACGGCGGTTCGCCAGATCAAAGAATGGAACCGGAATCGCAACGAGAAACTCTTGATGTGCATCAACCTTTCCTCCATCCAGCTGCGGACAGGGGACTTCGCCGAGAAATTACTGGCATTGGTACGGAAACACGATGTCATGCCCTCATCGATCTGTTTGGAGATCACGGAGTCGGTTTTGATCAATTTCGACATGAATCGTTCCACCTTGGACAAGATTTCCGAAATGGGCTTCTTGATTTCCGTGGATGATTTCGGTACCGGATATGCGTCGTTGAATTACATACGGAATTTACAGCTGAATGCACTCAAGATTGCCAAACCGTTGATCGACGAAATCTCGACCAATCCAAAAACCAAAGATATCGTCGTCGCGTTGATCGAGTTGGCGCATGATTTGAACTTAAAGATCATTGCGGAAGGGGTCGCCAACGAAACACAACTGAACGTGCTCACATCCTTGGGCTGTGATTCCGTCCAGGGTTATCATTTTAGCCGCCCGCTTGAACCGAAGCAATTTGAAGCGAGGTATTTTCTATGAAACGATGGATCGAAAAAGCAAAATCGAATCGACGTTTCCTGTTACATCTTTTCGTTTCGCTATCGTTATTCGGTTTGTATACCTACGCACTCTATCAAAACGAAAATATTTGGGTCGATGGTATCGGACGATTTATTCCAATCCTCACCGCCTTGGCGATCGTAACGATGATCCCGGTCTTCCACCGCCGTGTCATCAAGGTTTCCGCGATCATCGCGGCGGTCGCTATCCTAAGTTGGGAACTTGGTGAGAACGCCACACTACAGTCATGGGCTGGAAACTTCGGGAATCTGCTCTTCATTTTACCCGGGTTATTGATGACAATTGGATTGGTTTTCCTGTTACGTGAAGTGTATACGAAGTTGCCGATCAAAGCGGTCTTGTTTGATTTTATCGCGATCCTGGTGATTTGGTCGTATACGTTCTATTTGTTGCTGGCGAAGTCGCACTTCCCAAATATCTTCGAAATCCCACTGTCGCTACGTTTGCTTTTTATCAATGGAATGATGGATGTGTTGTCCTTATCGATTATCCTTTTAATTTTGCGCCAAGTCACTGGCCGTCGATATCGTAATTTCTTGACGCTGACTTTATCGGGGTTCGCCTTGATCGCAATGACCGATATCGCGCGCATCACTTTTCATGGGACATTGAATCTGACGCTTCCTCAGCTCGTCGATCTTTCGTATCGCTTGGCGTATACTTTGATTTTGATCGGGATCGGTTATGGCATTGAAAACCACAAGACCGTATTTATCCAAGGCACACTTTCAAAAGATCGGGTCGCGCAAATCGCAGGGAAATCGATGATCATTTTGTTCGCTCCGGTTTTGGTCTATATGACCCATCCTTTCTACGTCAAAGATATCGTACTATTGGTGGTTTTGGTGGTCATTTATCTATTCACTTCGGAAGCAATTGTCATTTATCGCAACCGCAAGATTCGCTTAGCGAAGCAGCAGGAAGATATACGGTATCTTCA
Source organism: uncultured Erysipelotrichaceae bacterium (assembly GCA_942492825.1). Classification (GTDB taxonomy): domain Bacteria; phylum Bacillota_I; class Bacilli_A; order Erysipelotrichales; family Erysipelotrichaceae; genus GWE2-51-13. Next base: position 1,915,507 of record OW818635.1, read on the forward strand.
AGATCAAATCGAAGCCCGGAGCCAAGAATTGATCGAGAAAACGGAAGCGCTCAAACAACTCTCCGATTATGATTCGGTGACCGGATTGTATAACCGGCGCTATTTCCAAATCCAATTGGAAAAATTGGCTAAGCAAATAAAGAGCCACCAACAGCTGATTCTATATTATATCGATATGGATAAATTCAAGTCGATCAATGATACATATGGCCATAATATCGGGGATACGGTGTTGCGTGAGTTGGGTCGAAGGTTTGCGAATGTCGGTGGGGAACAGGGAATTAAAGCACGCATCGGAGGCGATGAGTTTGTGCTTGCCTTCGATCACCCTCGTGACGAATCGTTTGTTTATCAGATCACCGAAGAACTCCGCCAAGTCGTCGCACAGGAGCTTAAGGTTGGCGAACTTCGCTTCAAGTTAGCCATGAGCATCGGGGTGACCCGCTATCCGGATGATGCGGATACGGTCGAAACGTTGATGCGTTACGCGGACATCGCAATGTATCGGGCGAAAGAAATCGGTAGTAATCAGTGTTTCTTCTATGATGTTGAATTCGCAAAAGCGGTGAACCGACGTAACGAGTTGGCGATCCTCCTTCAACAAGCGGATATCTCTTCGGACTTCAAACTCTTCTATCAACCCCTTTTCGACCTTGATGGAAAACTAACCGGTGCGGAAGCGTTTTGTCGGTGGTATATTCCGCAACGCGGTTGGATCTTACCGGACGAATTTATCGCGTTGGCGGAAGAAACCGGTGTGATCGTACCCTTAGGTGAATGGATCTTGCATACATCCTTGAAACAAGTCCAAGCATGGAATCAACTCTATGGCCTCAACTTAAAGATGAGCGTCAATATCTCCTATCGCCAAATGAACGTATCGCATTTCGTAGCCACCTTGATTAAGGAATTACATCGCAACCAAGTCGATCCGAAGAATCTCGATCTGGAAATCAAGGAATCCGTATTACTCAGTCCGGACTTGATGCGCGAAAGCGTCCAAGCCTTGGTCGCACAAGGGATTCAAGTTTCGATCGATGAATTCGGTACCGGATACTCCTCACTCTTCGACTTATCCAAGCTACAGATCCATCGTATCAAAATCGCCCGGGACTTGATCGATGATATCGCCGTTAGTTCAAAAAGCCTAGCGATTCTCAAAGCGATCGCCAAGATGATCAAGGCCTTGGGGTTTGAAATCTATCTGAAGGGCATTGAAACCCAAGAACAGCACGACATCGCCCAAACCTTGGAAATCGACGGTTTGCAGGGATACTTTTATACGTATCCGCTTGAAGCGCAGGAATTCGCAAAGAAATATCTAAAACAATCGTAAACGGTCCTTGTTAACACGTTGACAACCGACCGTTTTTTGTTTAAACTAAAGATGAAGAAGTTCATTGTTTCACAAGAAGGGGGAGTTTTACATGAAGCGTTGTATCGTCACCGATCAAGTCAACTCCGACTTTGAGGAAGCGCTGAAAAAGTGCCGTAAACTCGGTTATCCGTATGTCGAGATCCAATCGATCTGGGGCAAACCGGTCGAACAGTTGAGCTTGGAAGAAGCGCAACACGCAGCCGAACTTTTAAAGCGTTACGACCTTCAAGCCGCGGTTTTGGCGACCACCTTGTTTTTGATGGTACCGCTCCGACCCAGCGATACGTTACGACGCATCGATCCGTCTGTCATGTCGTTTACCGGATCCTTTGACCAACATGTCGCCGCCTTGGCGCATACTATCCAGATCGCCAAAATATTGAATTGTTCGAACATCCGTATCTTCTCATTTCGCTCACCGGAAAACCGTATCGTCATCGGAGACGAGGATGACCAATATTTAATCATCGAAAAACTTCGCATCCCGGTCAAGATGGCGGAGAGCGAAGGGATCACGTTGTTACTTCAGAACTGTCCGTATTGCCATTTACCGAAAGGGACGATGACCAAGCGGATCGTCGATCACTACCAAAGCGAATATTTCAAACTCCTCTGGGACCCGGCAAACTCATACCAGTCGGTCAAAGATCGGATCCCGCGTAAATATCTCAATCTTACCTTGGAAGAAGAACAACGCGCGATCTTCAAATCGATCGGGCATGTCCATATCAAAGACCTTAAGTATGTCTTGCATGAAGTGAAACCCTTTAAACCCACGATCTTAGGTCAAGGGGACATTGATTACAAAGAACTGCTTCAAATCATGAAGGACGGAGAGTATCGCGGTTATTGTGCGCTGGACACCGATTTGATCGCGCCGGACACGATCGTCAGTATGATCGTCTTTAATTCGATGTTGGAATCCATGCATATCCGAAGGTGACACGTTCACCTTTTTTATTCGATTGGTTCGTTTCTAACTCGTATCGACTTGCGTCAAATCATTTTTTCGTTTACGCTTAATCTAGTGAAGCGGAGGTATGTGTATGAAGAAAAATAGTCTGCGTAAGATTCTGCCTTGGATACTCTTTCTTATTTTGTCCCTAATTCTTGTTTACTTTGCGGGAGGTCGAGATCTTCTGGAAAATAAATCGATTTCCGGATCGAATTTGGCGGTTGTCGGGGTCGGTGGGATCATAGCGCTTGTCAGCCTCTTGCGTATCTTGGGATCTTTGATCCCGAAATCCGCCGAAGTCGAAGAACAAGCCGTCGAACCTGAAATTACGGACGTAGCGGATGATTTTATCCTTTGTGTTCACTGTGGGAAAGCCGAACCCATCGGAACGGAATATTGTTCGTCTTGCGGGCGAAGATTTAGTTAAAAATCGTACGATTCTGTAAATGATTCTGTTTTCAGAAAATTTTCGGAAAATAATGCGTGACAAATCCCCGTCTATGGATTATGCTTTAAAAAACATTGATAAGGATCGGTCGTCCGGGCCAGGTCTACGCAGCGAGTTGGGAAGGTGCAAGCCAACAGGAATAACCCGGAACGGTAACCCCTTAGAGTGCGGGTGCGAAACGCAAGGAGTAGTGCACGACGTCTAGACAGCGTTAAACGTCGAAGGGTTCATCGGACCCGGAAAGCGATCGGGAAGACCGATAATTAGGGTGGTACCACGGAGGCAGCCTTCGTCCCTTACAGGACAAGGCTGCCTTTTACTATCCATGGAGGATCAAAAACATGTGCGGATTCCTATTTACCGAGGGAAACATCTCGGAGAAATCATTTCTTGAAGCCTTTGAACGCATCCAACATCGAGGTCCCGACCAGAGTCGGGTCATGAAAGAGACGTGGGGGATTTTCGGCTTCCACCGGTTATCGATCATGGATACCAGCGAACACGGGATGCAACCGTTCGATACGGAAGATGTCCGGATCGTATGTAACGGTGAGATCTATAACGAACAAAAGTTCAGAGAACGCTTTTCAAGCTATCCCTTTATTTCGGGAAGTGATTGCGAAACGCTCATTCCGCTCTACATCGCCGACGGAAGTGCGATGGCGGATGAATTGGACGCGGAATTCGCGTTTGTGCTGTTTGATAAACGAAGTGAAAAAGTAGTCGCTAGCCGCGACCCGATCGGGATTCGCCCGATGTTTTATGGAACGTTGAAAGAAAACGGGGGGATGGCGTTTGCTTCCGAAGCCAAAGCCTTACATACGTTATGTGACGACGTCCGTCCGTTTCCGCCGGGGTATCTTTACAACGATGGCGAATGGATCAAGTATAGTTCCTTGACGACTGTAACGGAAGTCTTGGAAGATATGGAAGTAATTCAATCCAAAATCCATGACGGACTGATTTCCGCCATTGAGAAACGACTGATGAGCGATGTGCCGATCGGCTATCTGTTAAGCGGAGGGTTGGACTCTTCCTTGGTTTGCGCGATTGCTCAAAAGCGGACAAAGAGACCAATCGATACCTTTGCGATCGGGATGGCGCATGACGCCATCGATTTGAAATATGCCCGACAAGTCGCCGACTTTATCGGAAGTAATCATCACGAAATTACGATGACCATGGGCGATGTCCTGGAAGCCCTTAACGCGGTGATCTATCATCTTGAAACCTTCGACATCACGACGATCCGCGCCAGTTTGGGAATGTATCTGATTTGTCGATATATCAAAGAACATACGGATATCAAAGTCTTGTTAACCGGCGAAATCAGCGATGAACTTTTCGGATATAAATATACCGATTTCGCCCCATCCGGGGATGCGTTCCAAGCGGAAAGCATTAAACGGATTGAAGAACTGCATGTCTACGACGTGTTACGCGCTGATCGTTGTATCGCCGCTTGGTCGCTGGAAGCAAGGGTTCCGTTTGGGGACTTGGCTTTTGTGAAGGATGTCCTTTCGATTCATCCCGCTTTGAAACTAAACACCTCCGGACATGGCAAGTATCTCTTACGCAAAGCGTTTGAAGTCGATCAATTGTTACCTGAATCGATCTTGTGGCGTGAGAAAGCAGCTTTCAGCGATGCGGTCGGACATTCGATGGTGGATCAACTAAAGCGCTATGCGGAAACGTTGTATACCTTTGAGGATGTCATCGCTTGTCATCATCGCTATCCTTATTCGACTCCGCGCAGTCCGGAAGCGTTACTCTATCGCGACATCTTCGAACGCTTCTACCCCAACCGCCACAAGTTGATCCCCGGGTTTTGGATGCCCAACGCGCAGTGGCCGGGATGTGCGGTCGACGATCCCAGCGCACGTGTTCTTCGCAACTATGGTGACAGTGGAAAGTAGTTGCGTAATTTTGACCGCATGCGTATAATAACCCCATACGAATCGAGGTCGCCCATGTCATTTCACGTTTCCCAAGTGCTTCCCGGAATCTACCATATCAAAGAAGAAGCCGTACACTTCGATTTGATTGTCGGGACGAAAAAGGCGCTGCTTTGGGATACCGGATATGGGATCCATGATCTTCTTCCGTTGCTTTCTTCACTGACGGATAAGGAATTGATCGTATGTAACTCCCATGGCCATATCGACCATGTCGGAGGGAATTATGCCTTTGACAAAGTCTATGCGCCGCTTCGCGCGTTGCCTGAGACCTTGATGATGACCTCAACCGAAGTCCGCATGGTCGCAATATCACGAATTTTGGCGAAGAACATCGCGCCGGATCGTGATTTTTCAAAGGTTGTATATACCGATCTCAACGAAAACACCGTCTTTGATTTGGGTGGAAGAACCGCAAGGTATCTTGCGATTCCCGGACACACTCGCCACGACATGGCCTTGTGGATCGAAGAAGACAAAACCTTGTTTACCGCCGATGCGGTGAACTACATGATGTGGCTCTATTTCAGTCCATCGATGAAACAATCGATCGTTGTCGATTCGTTACGGAAACTGGTTGCGTTGAAACCTGAACGGATCATCGCTTCCCATCGTCATACTCCCTTAAGCTTTGATTATCTAGAAAGTTTGACAGAGTGTATTGCCCATCTGCGTAAAAAAGATTTCACGCATCCGCATATCGAACCCAATGCCCGTATTAAAGGCAATTTGGTGGCTTACCATACCACGATCCAACACAAGCGCGTAACGATCGCATTTCGCGATGACGCGTTTGATCTTGAAGAAAAGGAGGGGACATGAAAACGATCACCCCGACATTACCGGAAGAACCGGCAATCACCCAAAACGAATCGAAAAAGGCCGTGTCACCTCGGTTGATTTTCTCGAGCGACGTTGAACAAGTTTTCGCGTTTGAGAACGATATCTATGTACGCTTGTTGATCAGCGAAAGCCAATCCGTCGTCGAATCGACCTGCACCTGCGGAAAGAAACGGTGCGAACATCGTAAAGCAGCCTTAGCGAGTTTCTCCAGCGAAAGCGAACCGGTCGAATCGATGCAGGAAGAGGAATTCGACGAAGATGGCATCGGCGATTTATTGGAGAGGATGCAAGATTTGGAAACAGGACAACTGTTGACGGTCTTGTTTGATACCTTGGCGATGCATCCCGAAGTCGCGGAGTATCTACTCGAAGTGTTACCGGTACAAGAAGAAGATGACGAAGAGGAGCCGCTATTCAGCTAGGCTCCTTTTTTGTGCAACTCGACTAACTTGTAAAAAAAAAACAAGTAGTATTATAAGTTTAAGCAACTACCTTTGTGGGGAAAGAAAGGAGACGTATGACGAAGAAAGAGGAAATCAGTGAGTTTAAGAAGAAAGCCGATGCGTTTAATAAGGGCATCTATTCCGATTTGGCGAGTTTTAAAACAGGTCTTGTATTGATTCTGATTGCCGCATCGATCATCCTGCTTTTTGTTTTCTTCTAAACAAATTGAACCAACGACATAATTGGATCATAAATCGAATCTACGTAGAATGAATAGGGAGCCATACGTTGTGTTGGCTCCTTTTTACGTTCTTTGATGGCTTGTTGGAAGCGGTACAACGTGCTATTCTAAATACAAGTGAAAACCAACCATTGCGAGGTATCTAGATGAAAGAAACCATCCTCGAACGATTACGGGAAACGCTTCAATCCGTCGGATTGATCGTCACCAATACCCCCGATGCGGATATACAGGCGGAAGGGACGTTTTTGGATGCGACATGGACATCAGCAAAGAAACCGGTCGAATACAAGATCTTGGTCAGCGCGGATGTTCGTGACCAAAGTGTTTATTTCTATGAAACGTTGGATGGTCAAAACGAAAACATCGCAAGCAAAAAAGTGAAGCGTATTGTCGCGAAACCTTTCGGAAGTACGGAAATCGTACGGATGGAAATCGGAGACATCGCGAAGAAAATGCGGAGTGCCATCGATGAGGATGGATGGAAAGTCAAATCCGTCAATAACCCACAGAAAGTCGCGTATGCGCAGGGCGGCTTTGAGTTGGTAGAACCTCTCACCGACACGATAGAAATCGAAATACCGAAGTTTAAGATATCAAGCGAAAGTGAACCGTTTGAACCAATCACGAAAACATACTCGCAACGTACCGAGTTGCCTGTGTTCTATCTCGGGGAAATCGTTGTGTTCGTCTTGTTTGGTATGATTCTAAATACGCAAACCTACGGGTACTTCATCGGACTCGCCGTTTGGTTGATCTTCCTACTTTTCAATCGAAAGTATCGTGAAGATATTCCATTGCGCGTCGTACTATGGATTTTATGTGGAGCTTTGCTTCTGTCGATCGCATATTTCACTCTAGCGCATTAAAAAACGCCCGACAAGATCGGGCGTTACATATTTCAAAGTAAATGGGTTAGTAAGATACGAGTGCCGATGAGGATCAATACCAATCCTCCGACGATTTCGGCTTTGTTTCCGATCAATGCGGCGCAACGCTTGCCGATCATCACACCGAAGGCGGACAAGAGGAAGGTCACCAAGGCGATCGTCAGGGAAGAAGGTACGATCGACACATTGAGAAACGCGAATCCGACACCAATCGCCAAAGCGTCGATCGAGGTCGCGATGGAGAAGTAGAACAAGTGTTTCCAATCGGATTCTTGATGAACTTCGCAACTTAGGTCGCTTGGTTTCAGTCCTTCATAGAACATTTTTCCACCGATCAACGCTAAGAGGGCAAAGGCGATCCAATGGTCGATCGAACTGATCGAAGCACCGGATGTTCTGCCTAAGGAATAACCGAGCCACGTCATGAAACCTTGGAAGAAACCGAAAAACAAGCCGACGCGTAATGCGTAGCGAAGTTTGCTTTTGGATGCGCAGAGTCCGTTGACCAAGGCGACCGCAAAGGCGTCCATCGAAAGTCCGATTGCGATCAAGAAGAGAGTGAGGGGTTCCATGGCGACTCCTTTAGGTAACAGAATTCATTTTAATAAGGATACAAGCGAATGTCAATCGTAGATACTGAAATCGACGATTGATATAATAGTCATTGAGAAGTCATGTCAAGATAGGTAAAATGAAATCAGACAGGAGGAGGAATTATGGCAATCTATAAAATCCGACCGATCTTCAAACAAATGCTCTGGGGAGGCACGCGCTTACGTGATCATTTCCACTTCGATATTCCCTCGAATAACACCGGTGAAGCATGGGTGGTCAGTGCCCATCCGGATGGCGACTGTGTTTTTGCGGAAGGTGAGTTCAAGGATCAAACCTTGTCCTCTGTGTATCACCAACATCGGGATCTTTTCGGACCCGGAAAAAACACACGCTTTCCGTTGATGGTCAAGATCATCGATGCCCAACAAGATCTAAGCGTGCAGGTACATCCCGATGATGAGTATGCGATGAAATACGAGAACTCCTATGGAAAGACGGAAGCTTGGTATGTTTTGGATTGCTTGGAAGGGACCCGCATGATCGTCGGTCATGACGTAAATGACAAACAAGTCCTGCAACGTGCGATCGAAAGCGGGAACTTAGAAAAGCATTTGATCAATTTCGAGATTCGTCCGGGACAGTTCGTCTATATTCCTGCCAAAACGATCCATGCGATCTGTGCCGGCAGCCTGATCTACGAGGTCCAACAAAACTCCAACGTTACGTATCGAGTATATGACTTCAATCGGAAAGACGCTTCGGGAAAATCACGCGAGTTGCATATCCAGAAAGCGCTGGATGTCACCGCCATTCCGCATACTTCGCCCTTTGTTCGTCCGTTGACGGTCGATAGCGAAGGGATTTCCAGTACGATCTTCTTGGATGAAGATTATTTCTCACTGGTCAAACTGACGATCGACGGTATCGGAACGTACTCGATCAACGGCGCATTCGCCATGATCGGAGTCTTGGAAGGTTCCATGAACATAAACGGAATCGACTTTGCTTTAGGTGAACATGCCATCACGACCCACGATACCAATACCTTGACTCTTCAAGGAAAAGGGATGTTGATGATCAGCATTCCGCGTGAGAGCTTATTGTAAGATGGATATTTACGATGTCGATCTGTTGATGCTTGCGTTTCTGTTTCTATTGGGTTATTGGATGTTTGCCTTTCCTCCGAAGAAAATCAACGGATTGGCAGGGTTTCGGACAAGACGCTCGATGTTGAATTTGGATAACTGGAACTATGCCAATAAAGCCTGCGGTAAGAGTTGGATGCGGATTTCGTTGCTATTATTTCCGATGATAATCATATCCAAAGTCTTGTCTTGGTCAGACCAAGATACGGTTCTGTTGGTTCATGTTTATGGCTCGCTGATCGTATACATGCTTCCGGTTTTCTGGATCGAACATCAATTAAAACAACGTGAGAGTTAGAAAACATCCTGTTTGAAACAGGATGTTTTTAGTCGGATAAGTAATCGTTGCTTCGATCGGCGACTTCCAGGGTCCGAAGTTCATAATATTTATACCCTTCGGAAATGAAAGGATCACGCTTCGCGATCGCTTCCGCTTCTTCGTAGGTGTCGCATTTTAGGACGACCATCCCTCCCTGATAATCGGTGAACGGTCCGCAAAGTACCAATTGTTTCGCGTCATCCAACGTACGTAAATGTTCGATATGACGATCCACGATTTCTTTATTTAACGGATGTTTGTTTTCCATCAGATAGACATAGGTTGGCATAGATTTACCTCACAACATATAAACGAAATAGACCAAGGATGTAACGATCGGGACCAGAATATTATCTAGACCCCAGGGACAAATCGCTTCCACTAATGTCGCGACCAGTGACAACATAAGCACCAAAGGGATCATGACCATTCCATTGACATAGGTTAGATAGACGGTCAATGTGATCAACGTTACGAAAAACATCGTCGCGCTGCCTTCCAAACTTTTCTTCGCTTGAAAGAGTTGAAACGGATGTTTTCCAAACTTTCGGCCGACCAACGAAGCCAAACCGTCACCATAGCCCATCACCAAAATCCCGACACCGCCCAATGCGAACGAACTTCCGGACTGAAAACTGATAAACGTTAGAAACAGAACACTTAACGCATAATAGACCGTACCGAAGTTCTTGGGTTGTTCTTGTCGATTGATGGCCGGTAACCACCCGAAAGTGATGGTAACCGCATTGAAGATCACAAAAAACAAAGGTGTGATGGAGGCGATCCAAGGCGAGGTCATCGTCGCTGTCGCGATAAACCACCAGTTCGCGGCCATTATGTGCACAAACTTCCGACTAAACTCAAAAGGGAGATTCTGTAACTTGATTGCGATCAGAAGGATCGCCGCAATGTAAAAAAACGAAATCGCTAAACCGAGTCCATCATTCATGTCGGACATCCTTTCGTAACAATGCTTTGCTTAGGCTATTGTAACGCAGATTTTAACAAGTTGCATCCTATTTATCGGTTTTTGTCACACAGAGTATGCGAAATGAGGCTCGAACTTCTAAATGAGTCAGATTTGCGACACGCTCCAATCCCTCTTTCGGACTACGATGAATATAGGGAGTCATACCCAAAAGATCTTGAATAGACGCTTGGGAATCCAAATGCATCGTAAAACGGACATCCTGATAATCAAGTGTCGTCCATCCTTCCAGTTCATTCAACGGTTCGGGATTCAACAGGACATTTGAATAAAGATGTTGCTTCAATTCGTACAAATGATCGGTGTGCGGAAGCACAAGGATCGCATATTTACCGATACGCAATAATCGAATAATTTCATTGGGAAAGATCGGTGCGAAGATATTCAACGCAAGATCAACGCTTTCATCCATCAAGGGAACATCACTGATGCTTGAGGCAACATAACTGATATTTTGATTTTGTTTCGCCGCATGTTTTAGAGCTTCGGTCGATAAATCGATGCCGGTCCATGAAATCCGAGGAAAGCGAGTAGCGAATGCGTTGGTATAGTATCCCTCGCCGCATCCCAGATCGACCGCATCGTTCACATCCAATGTCTGAATCAAATCTCCGATCGCGACTAAGAGAGGTTCGTAATAACCTTGGTTCAGAAACCGGGAACGAGCTTGGATCATTCTTTTTTCATCCCCGCTCTTGCGTTGCTTCGACCCGATCCCTAGGTTCACATAGCCGCTGGCAGCACGATCGAAGCGATGGTTCTTTTCACATCCCAACCCTTGTTCAATCGGTTTTAACTCGTGGTGGCAAACCGGACAGCGTAGATTTCCCATCGTAAGCTCCTTTCAAAGTCCATGACAAACGGCTCTCCATTGATTATACTTGAAGAGACAAGCAAAGAGGAGAATCCCAATGAAATTTGTATCCTGGAACGTCAACGGTTTACGCGCGATCGCGCAAAAAGGATTCGATGAGATCTTCAAGAACTTCGACGCCGATTTCGTCTGCCTGCAAGAAACGAAGATGCAGGAAGGTCAACACGACTTCAGTCCCGAAGGATATTCGAAATATTTTGATTACGCACATAAGAAAGGGTATTCTGGAACCGCCATCTATACCCGCCATATTCCCTTATCGATCCATTATGGAATCGATGTCCCCGAACATGACACCGAAGGAAGAACCGTTACGTTAGAATATGACGACTTCTATTTGGTATGTGTCTATACGCCCAATGCGCAGGACGAATTGCGTCGATTGGACTATCGGATGGATTGGGAGGATGCTTTCAGGAACTATCTCTTAAATCTTGATCGCAAAAAAGGCGTCATTATCTGTGGTGACTTAAATGTCGCCCACAATGAGATCGACCTCAAGAACCCGAAAACCAATCGTTTCAGCCCCGGATTCAGCGACCAAGAACGCGCTAAGTTCACCGAACTTCTCAATAGCGGATTCTCCGACACTTTCCGTAGTTTATATCCCGATACGATCAAGTATTCGTGGTGGTCCTATCGTAGTAACGCTCGGGCCAACGGCACGGGGTGGCGGATCGATTATTTCGTCGTTTCCAACCGTTTGATGAGTCGTGTAAAAGACGCGGCGATCCATGACGATGTTTTTGGCAGCGACCATTGCCCGGTTAGCTTGGTAATGGAATAATGTCGGAAATCAAACAAGGTTTGTGTCGTCGCATGGATGACGATGGGAACGGAATCGTCGATAAGATTCCGTTTCCCAATGTATTACCCTTGGAAGAAATCCAATATCATCCCAAAACCAAGAAACTGATTAAGCGGTTAGGCGATGCGCCGACCCGCGTGAATGTGCCGTGTCCACATTTTGCGATCTGCGGTTCATGTCAGTTTCTCCATTGGGAATATGATGCGCAACTTGAATGGAAAACCGATCAAGTACGCGAACTGTTTTCGTCCATCTCAAAAGAGCCGGTTCAGGATTGTTTGGGTACGTCGCTTAATTTCGGGTATCGATCCAAAAACATCTTAACGTTCAAAGCCGAAGGTAAGACGGTATTGGGCGGATATTATGCCGGAAAGACGCATACGCTGTTCGACGTGAAATCATGCGATGTCGCACATCCCAAAGCGATGGCGATCTTTTCGACCCTGAAGAACTTGGTGAAAGATTTTAAAGTCGAGATATATGATGAAGACAAACGCAAAGGATTATTACGTCATGCGTTGATCCGAATCGGCGCACGATCCGGTGAAATCCTTCTTGTGCTGGTTGTTGCACATTCCGAGTTCAAAGGACGCAAGAACTTCGTCAACGCATTGATCGCGAAACACCCGGAAATCACAACGATCATCGAAAACCAGAACAGCCGTTCAACGAGTATCGTCCTTGGCACTCAAGAACGAACGTTGTACGGAAAAGGGTATATCATCGATCAACTCGGAGAGTATACCTTCAAAATCTCATCCCGCTCCTTCTTCCAAGTCCATCCGACCCAAACGCAAGTCCTCTATGATCTTGCGATCAAGAGCGCAAATTTGAAGAAAACCGATGTTTTAGTGGACGCATATAGCGGTGTCGGAACGATCGGCATCTACGCCAGTAAACACGTCAGCCAAGTCATCTGTGTGGAAAGCAATAAAGATGCCACCGAAGATGCCCGCGCCAACGGAAAACATAACAAAACCACCAACGTTAAATTCGTTTGCGCGGACGCTGCACAATGGTTGTTGGATGCATCGACTAGCCAAGCGAAGATTGATGTGGTCATCCTCGATCCACCGCGTGAAGGAAGCGATAAGAATTTCTTGTTTGCGTTGCGGAAACTCCAACCGCGTACAATCATCTATATCTCTTGTAATCCGGAGACACAGGTCCGCGATCTGAAGGAACTTATGACGCTCTATAATATCAAACAAATTCAGCCGGTCGACATGTTCCCGCACACCTCGCATATTGAAAATGTAGTATTACTGACAAGAGTTTAAGTTTCTTTTTGTTGCATAAATGACATGGAAGTGACTTCTTGTTAGATTTTCGAATAGACGGGACTCGTTCTCCGACAGAATGAAGTATCATCTCGTTCGACGAATCGAAAGTCGAGTCCATGTGTCTTATAAAAACGATCTACACTATGGAGGTTATTCATTCTATGATCAATCTGCTCGATATCAATTATCAACCGGAACTGCATGAAATAAGCGAATATATTGAGAATTCGCTTTTCAATGAGCTCTGTAAAATCATGATTGATGAGTATCAAGCGAAAGTTCGAATCGAATTCAGTAAAGATGTTTGGGCACGTGGATGGAACATAAAGTTTCGAAAATCCGGCCGATCCTTGTGTGTAGTATATCCCAAAAAGAAATATTTTACGTTACTTATCGTGATTGGTAGAAGAGAAAAAGAAATGTTTGATCATCAATATGATCAACTGACAGACGAAATGCGAAACATCTATCTTTCTACCAAGGAAGGAATGGATCAACGTTGGCTTATGATCGACATAACATCGGAAAATGAAGTCTATCTTGATGCATTAAGACTCATCAAAATTCGGCAAGTTTGTTAAGCGGTGAAAGTTCAAACTTAAATCAAATGCAGAAGATTATATGAAACAATGTTGAGGAATATGGGTAACAAAGAATTTTGTTGAATTTAACGGAGAGGAAATATTACGTTTGAACAAACTTGAAAGAAATTACGATCTAATTTCAGATGCGTTTGAACAAGCTCGTTCTTCGACATATGGAATGGACTATCTTCGAAGATTTATAGATTTTTTCGTAACCATGAGAACATCGCCTGTTCTTTTGGATATCGGTTGCGGAACAGGGATTCCCTTAACGATGCATTTAGTAATCAATGGGTTTGAGGTTATCGGAGTGGATATCTCGACGGAGATGATCGAAAAAGCGAGAAGGAATGTTCCTGAAGCGACATTTATTACAGGAGACATTGTGTCGATTGAAATCAATCGGAAATTCGACGGGATTCTGGCTTGGGATTCACTTTTCCACTTACCGCTCGAGAATCAGGAAAAACCATTCGTAAAATCATAAGGATGTTAAACAATGATGGGATTTTGATGTTCACGACAGGCGGACAAGCAGGGGAATTGGTTTCATCGATGTTCGATACGGAATTTTACTATAGTTCGCTTTCCGTGGATCATTACGAGCGCATCTTGATTGAAGAAGAATGTGAGACATTGTTCAATGAAGTCGATGATTCAAGGAGTAAAGGGCATCGTGTGAATTGCTGTAGGAAAAAGTAAGAAGCTAGATTTCTTTCCATAAGGAGGAAACAATATGTTATATATGTTGATCGTCAAAGCGTCTTCGAACTCCGAGAACGCAAATCTACCCAACCAAGAGTTGCAGGATGCGATGGATACATACAACGAAAAGTTGATTGAAGCCGGAGTGCGCGTAATGGCCAAAGGTCTTCATCCGAGTTCGGAAGGATTACGGATCTCTTTTCCGACTCCCGGCGGAGAACCGGTTGTAACGAAGGGACCGTTTGGTCCTGTAACGGATGTCGTGGCCGGATTCTTCTTGATCGATGTGAAATCACATGAAGAAGCGGTGGAATGGTTGATGAAGGCACCCGATCCGCAAGGATACGGAGAAGGTCAGATCGAATTGCGCAAAGTACATGAGTAACGTAATTAGCGAATAATGGATCTACGAAACCTTCGAAAAGGTTACGGTTGGTTGGATGGATTGTGGTATCATAATCCTATCGTCAGGAGGAAGTCCATGAAAAAATTACTCAAACCGAGAGAAATCATTTATATCCTAGGATTGATGATCGGTGTGTCCATGCTTGCCTATACCTCGTTTCTTCAATGGTTTGCGTCAGGTTTGAATACGGTGAATCCCGAGACGTCCGCGATGGTTGCGACGATCGCGATTTTCTTGGTGCTTGGTGTATCCGTCGACTTGACCTATATCTTCTTATGGGCAAGGGATTTGAGTGTGGGATTGGGTAAGAAAGTCATCTTCATTTTGGGCATATTCTTCGTCGAGCTGAACTTTTTGTTTTTCGCGTATGCCTTGTTTAGTTTAATTCTCAAGGATACTGGTATTGATTTGAATATTCCGTTGATTCTTGTGTTTCTGGTTCTCAACCTTATACCGATCGTCATCATGGTCCGGTATCATCAACGTCAAAGCAAATAGACAACAAGTTTATTCGGATATTCGAAGGCGAGGTACATCATGTTTTTTATTTTCTCCATTTCAAACCAACGGAAAATACTTGGAAATGCCCAAGCGGTTCTGTGCGATATCTGCGGACAATTCGCATCCTATGAGATTTCAATGACCTATCAAGAATTCACCTTGTTCTTTATTCCCATCTTCCGCTACCAATATCGTTTCTATGCAAGTATGGGATGTTGCGGGAGCGTGTATGCGTTAAGCGAGGATGTCGGAAAAAAGTTCAAACGACATGAACTCGTTACGATCGATGAGGAAGACTTAACCTTGATGAAACGAGGGAAAGGGATTATGGTATGTCGAAACTGTCATACCAACGTTGAAGACCACTTTGTGTTCTGTCCGAAGTGCGGAACCCATCTCCATGACTAAAAAGCCGTCCTATGCTGGACGGCTTTCTTCACTATGTTTTTTGAGTTCCAATCGGTAATTCACCCAATCTTTAAGTAAAGCATAAGCTAAGGAAGCGACAGGGATGGAGATCAAGACTCCGATGATTCCCATTACACTGGCTCCGATTGTGATTGACACCAAGATCCACATCGCCGGTAAGCCGGCGGCTTTTCCGACAACGTGCGGATAAATCAAATTGTTTTCTAATTGTTGGACAATCTGGAAGACGATGAAGAACCACAACGCTTGGATCGGGTCAACCGTCAACACAAGCAGGAAACCGATGGTCTGCGATACCAACGCGCCGACGATCGGAACCAATGCGGTCACCGCAATGATGACGCTGATCAACAAAGCATAAGGGAAACCGAAGATTGATAGAACGATAAAGAATAACGTACCGATAATGAACGCTTCGACCACTTGGCCGAACACGAAATTGGAGAAAATCTCATCGGCCATATGACCGATGGTAAACAACCAGTTGGTAATACGTTCGGGGAAAATCGCCAATAGAAGTTTTTTGACTTGATGGATTAGGTTTTCTTTATTAAGAAGCAGATAGATCGAAAACATAAATGAAAGTATAAATGTGATAAAGGCGCTGAAGATCGAAGACAAGATCGAGAACGACGAGTTTAGCCAAGCTTGCCAACTATTGGTCACCCAAGTGATCAACGAACTCTCCAGATTCGCCCAGTCGATGTTCGCGCGGGCCATCCATTCGCCGATCTGTGTGTCCGGACCGAGATTTTCGGTTGCCCATAATTGTATCTTATCGAAGGTCGCAGGAAGCGTACCGACGAATTTCATGATCGTCGCACCGAGTTCCGGGACGATGATTTGGAAAATGAAGATGATTACCAGTAGAACCAAGGTCAAAGTGAGAATATAACTTAATACGCGGCGGAATTTCTTGGGAATCGACAGTAACGGACTTTTCGGTTGGAAAAGAAAGGTCTCGATCCGCATCATCGGCGCATTCAGAAGAAAGGCGAAGGCGAAACCCGTGATAAACGGCGAGATGATCTTCAACGCGCGTGCTGCCGCATCGACGATTCCATCGACGTGTTGGCCGATCCAAAGCATGACTACAAAAAATGTGATCAGCGCCATCCCTTGTTTCATCGCATTGGACTTATAGTTCATCCGATCTCCCCGCTTTCCATTCATGTGATTTTATTATACACTATCTTTAAACAAAGAGAGAGGGCGACAACATGGCAACCGAAGCAAGTTTCGCGCAATTCATCCAAGATCAACTTGAAGATCTAGGTGATGTGGTCATTAAGAAGATGTTTGGGGAGTACGGGGTTTTCCTTGAAGGGAAGATGGTCGCGCTTTTGGCCGATAATGTCTTCTACCTGAAACCGACAGCGGAAGTCGAAGTTCTATTAAAGGAAATCATGAAAGCACCGCCGTATAACGGCGCGAAAGACTACTTTGTGATCGAACAGATCGAAGACAAGGAGTATCTATGTGATCTGGTGAAAACCAACGCGAACGTTTTACCTTTACCCAAACCGAAGAAGCCGAAGTTAAAGACTTGAAGAAGTTTGATCAACATACTATGATGAATCCCAGAGGAGAGAAACTATGAATTTAAAACCCAAAGTCGCCTTCATTTGTGTCCATAACTCATGTCGGTCCCAAATGGCCGAAGCTTTATCGAAACATTTCGCTTCAGATGTGTTCGAGGCGTATTCCGCCGGAACCGAAACGAAACCGCAAATCAATCAAGATGCGGTTCGATTGATTCAATCCCGTTACGGAATCAATATGGAAGAAACGCAACGATCCAAATTGCTTCATGAGATTCCGCGCGTGGATATTGTGATCACGATGGGATGTAACGTCGAATGTCCGTACTTGCCCTGCAAGTTCCGTGAGGATTGGGGTTTGGATGATCCGTCCGGGTCGGATGATGCGACGTTTCATGCGATCATCGACCAAATCGAAGCCAATGTATTACAATTGAAAGCACGGATCCAATCCAACGAGATCGTCCTCTAAACTTCGCAACGCCGGTCAAGTCACCGGCGTTCTTTTTAGTTAAACTAGGGATGAGGTGAGAAAATGAGTGAAATCGAAGAAGCGGTGGAACGTATGCGACGTTATATCGAAGCGCATCTTGACCAACCCATCAGTCTGGTTCAACTGGCGCGGGTCGCTGGGTATTCGCCCTATCACGCGGCGCATCTGTTTTCGCGTCATCTGGGTGAAAGTCCCTTAGCCTACATCCGCAAGTGTCGCCTGACGCAGGCCGCGTTACGGTTACGTGATGCTGACGAAGCGATTCTGCAGGTCGCTTTCGACTACCAGTTTGATTCTAACGAGGGGTTTTCACGGGCGTTTGCGAAACAGTTCGGCATGAGTCCGCGCGAATATCGCAAATCCACGTTACCGATCCCCTTGTTTCGACCGTATTTACTCACCCGGAAAGCGCAGGAAATCGCTATGGAAACACAAACACTCTATGTCCAACTCGTAACCCGTCCGGCTCGTACCGCCGTCATTCGCCGTGGAATCGCCGCGGAAGAGTATTTCGCGTATTGCGAGGAAGTCGGATGCGATGTCTGGTCGATCTTATGTAGCATCGACGAAGCCATCAACGAACCGATGGGCATGTGGTTGCCCGATTCGCTCATCCCGAAAGGTACTTCGAAATATGTGCAAGGCGTCGAAGTACGGGATGACTACCAAAAACCGTTACCCGAAGGATTCGAGAAGATCCGGTTGGAACCGTGTACCTACATGGTCTTTCAAAGCGAGCCCTATGACGATGCGGACTATGAGTCGGTGATCGTCAATATGCAAGCAGCGATCGAACGGTATCGTCCGGAAAATATCGGATATCGTTATGACGATGCATCTCCGATGTATCAGTTGGAACCGCGTGGGGAGCGGGGATATATCGAGGCCCGACCGGTCATCGAAGTAAGAAAATGAGGCTCACGCCTCATTTTACTTTGTATCTTAATTCTACGACTCCGGACTGAAACGACTGTTGGGAAACCAACTCGAAGTCGCTTTCCAACGATTCGAAGAGTTTGCGTCCTTCCTTCACTAACAACGGATAGAGAAAGATACGGACTTCGTCGGCTAGTTTTTCTTCCAATAGCAGATGGACCAAACTTAGACTCCCAATCACCAACAGATTCCCTTTGGTTTTCGCTTTCAAATTCCGAATCTCGTCGGGGTCAGCCAAGACTCCGACTCCGTTCCATGGTAAGGGTTTGCGATGTGAGGTAACCACGTACTTCGGCATCGCATTGATGCGGTCCGCATAACCGTCCGCATCGCTCTTCCCCGGCCACGCAAGAGCAAACATATCAAACGTGTTTTTCCCGAGAAGCAAGGCTTCCGCTTCGATCAATTCATCAAGTTTCACGGCTGCGATGTCTTCGCCCCAATACGGGACAGCCCATGAAGGATTCTGGGCGATCCCGTCCAGCGAAATGAATTCGGAGAGAATGATTTTTCCCATAAGTACCTCCTGATTCCATTATAAACTTGATGTAAGGCAATCGGATAAAAGACGCATGGATATGCTATAATTTTTAAAGAAAGCAGGTGGCGTATGTCGATCGAAGATCGCATTCTCTCGAAAATCCCCCTTAATCAAGGATGGTCGGATGACCGCAAATCGATCGTAACGACCCCGAAGGGGCAGTATTTGTGTCGGATCTCCAAACCCGAACGGCTGTTCCATGTGGTGAAGTCCTTTGAGCACCTCAACGGACTCTACTTGGGACATACGCCGTTTAGTCGTCCGGTCGAATGTTTGTTCGATGAAAAGGGAGTACGGATCTACACGACCTTCGTCGAAGGGAGTGACCTGAGTTCGATCCTTTCCATGTTATCGGTGAAGAAACAGATCTCGTTGGGTATTGAAGCGGGAATCGCGTTGCGTCATATCCATCAACGGGTAAAAGTCGAAGTCGGCGCTAATTGGGCGCAAAAATATAACGCGAAGATCGATCGAAAGATCGAAACGTACCGTAACTGCGGAATTCGATTTGATGGGGATGAGGACTTGATCCGCAAGATTGAATCATTGCGCGGGTTACTGATCGATCGTCCGCAGACTTTCCAGCATGGCGATTATCATATCGGTAACTTCGTCTTGACCCCGGATCTCCATTTGGGGATTCTGGATTTCGACCGTTGGGATATCGGCGATCCTTGGGAAGAGTTCAATCGGATCCAATGGTGTCGGAATGTGAGTCCCGCTTTCGCGAAAGCGCGCATCGACGCCTATTTCGAAAACAATGTGCCGAAGGATTTCTTTCCTTTGCTTTATCTTTATATGGCCGTCAATATTCTATCTTCGATTCCTTGGGCAATCGACTTGGGTGAAAAACAGGTCGAAGTCATGCTTGAGAACGCGACATTGTTTGTCTGCGATACGCAAGGACAGGATGACTTCGTACCGATCTGGTATAAGATGATTTCGAATTACGAAGAATCATAGTTGCTTACGGATTGAATGGATCCTTCATAAATAATGGAAATGACGAGGAAAACCATGGAAATCAAGGGAATCCCCGAATATGTGAAAGATGGGCTACGTACATTACAATCCCAAAGCTATCAAGCGTACTTGGTCGGCGGATCGGTGCGTGATTTATGCATGGGCTTGATTCCGAAAGACTTCGATCTCTGTACCGATGCGCTGCCCGAAGACATCGAACGCGTGTTTGCGGAGTTTCCGCACAAAACCTACGGGAAAAAACACGGAACGGTCGGTGTCTTATTGGAAGGGCATTGGGTCGAAATTACGACCTATCGCAGCGATGGCAAGTATCGCGATCATCGCCGTCCCGATGATGTTATCTTTACGCGTAACTTAAACGAGGATTTGAAACGTCGGGATTTCACGATCAATGCGATGGCGTTGGATCTTGAAGGAAATTTGATCGATCTATTCAATGGATTGGACGATCTACAAAACCAAATCATTCGGTGTGTGAATGTGGCGAATGAACGATTTTCCGAAGATGCGTTGCGCATATTGCGGGCGTTACGATTTGCCTCGCGCTTCGGGTTTCATATCGATATTGACACCTCGGATGCCATCCATCGTTATGCCTATCTCCTCAACGAAGTCGCCAGCGAGCGGATCCGCGACGAATTAAGCGGGATTCTGTTGGGGAAGGACGCGGTAAAAATCCTAGCTGAATATGACGATGTGATCGGACTTTTGATCGAACCGCTCGAAGTTGCACGCGGCTTTGTCCAGTTCAATCCGAGCCACTATGAAGACGTCTATCATCATACTCTACGTGTGTTATCCTTTACTGAGCCTGACCTGACGTTGCGTTTAAGCGCTTTGTTGCATGATTTGGCCAAGACTACCGGTCTGACATTGAATCCGGATGGGGTCGCGGTTTTTGAGCACCATGCCCAACAATCGGCGATCCAAGCCATCGAAGTCTGTGCGAAGTTGCGATTCGACAAGAAAACGCAACGAGATGTCGGTGAGATCATCGCGTTGCATGAGACTTCTTTTCCGGAACGGTTGCCCGAAATGTGTCGGTGGATCGCTAAAACCGGCGAGAAGGTTTTACTTTTGGCGATCCGTCTTCGTGAATGCGATTTGTTATCCATGAGCGGCGATCAGAGTCGGAAGTTGGAGAATTGCGCCATAGCGCGGGGATTGATCTTTGAGATCAAGAATCGCAACGTCCCTTATCAAGTCAAACATCTGGCAATTAACGGGGAAGATCTGTTAAAGCTTGGCTACAGAGGTCCGGTGATTCAACACATCTTGGAAAACGCATTGTCATATGTACTGGAAAACAAGGTCGAGAATCGACACGACGCCTTGCTTGCGATTGTGCCTACCCTTGACATGCCTATCGAAAAACAATAAAATAAGAAAGAACTTTCATTGGAGGAAAACTATGACCGAAGAATGTGACGGGGTAGACCGAAGTATCAACCGGCAAATCGATGCGAAACGAAACGAACCCCGGAATTTAAACCACGAGGTGACCGTATGATCGGGCAAATCGGCTTGCTATTCTTGTTGATTATTTTGAACGCCTTTTTCGCAGCCTCGGAAATCGCTTTGATCTCCCTCAACGATAATAAAATCCGCCTGATGGCGGAAGATGGCAATAAGAAAGCCAAACAGCTGCAACATATCCTTGATAAACCGACCCGTTTTTTGTCGACCATTCAGATCGGCATCACCTTGGCGGGCTTTTTAGCGTCAGCCTTCGCTTCGGAAAGCTTTGCGACTCCGTTGGTCGAGTTGATGAAGAATTTGAACCTGAATGTTACGGACTCACTCTTGAAAACAATCGCGATGATCGTCATCACGATGATCCTCTCTTATTTCAGTTTAGTGTTAGGGGAACTTGTTCCCAAACGTATCGCGATGAACCTCGCGGAACCGATCGCGTTCAAAGTCATTGGTATCTTGCGATTCATATCGATCGTCTTGCGGCCGATGGTACAACTGTTGACCTGGTCGACCAATTTCTTCGTTCGACTTTTCGGTTTTGATCCCAACCAACAAAGCGATCAAGTCACGGAAGAAGAGATCCGGATGATGGTCGATGTAGGTGAAGAAAAAGGCACGATCCGTGAAACCGAAAAAGAGATGATCAACAATATCTTCGAATTCGACAATAAGATCGTTTCCGACATCATGACCCATCGGACCGAGATCGCCGGAATTCCCATGGATGCGAAACTTACCGACGTGTTAAAAATCGTCGCGACCGAACAGTATACCCGCTTTCCGGTATATCGTGAAAGCATCGACGATATCATCGGGGTCGTCCATGTTAAAGACTTGATCCAGTATGTCGAGATGCAAGACAAAGAAAGTTTCGCGCTGACGACGATTTTGCGTTCGCCCTACTATGTGCCGGAATCCAAACGGATCGACGAACTGTTTCGTGAACTTCAATTAAACAAGACGCATATCGCAGTCGTCATTGACGAATACGGCGGTACCGGCGGGATCGTCACGATCGAAGACTTGATCGAAGAAATCGTCGGGAATATCTTCGACGAATATGATGAAGACGAAATTGAAATCAAACAGATCAACGAATCGACGTTTGATGTGGAAGGATCGACGACCTTGGATGAATTGGAAGAAGACCTCGAAATCAAACTTCCGATCGAAGAGTATGATACCTTAAGTGGCTTTATCATCGGACAACTGGGTCGGATTCCCAACGAAGACGAACATCCGGAAGTCACGGTCGACGGAATTCTTTACAGAGTACTGAAGGTCGATGAAAAACGGATCACCAAAGTCCAGATCGTCAAACCCGAGATTCTCGGCGATATCTACGAGCAGTAATCAAAAATCCCTTCAACGAAGGGATTTCTTTTCTTATTTTTGTTTTACGGGATAAGCTCGCCCATACGACGTGATGAGTTGGTCGACTTTTCCGTCACTTGCCAACACAGAATGCATCCAATAAGGATTGCGCAACAGT
Source organism: uncultured Erysipelotrichaceae bacterium (assembly GCA_942492825.1). Lineage (GTDB taxonomy): Bacteria > Bacillota_I > Bacilli_A > Erysipelotrichales > Erysipelotrichaceae > GWE2-51-13. The sequence goes on from OW818635.1 coordinate 1,938,721, forward strand.
TCACGTCCCAGTGCCACAAGATCGCATTTCTCTTCATTTAAGATCGATTCGGCGAACTCGACGGATGTGATCAATCCGACCGCGATCACCGGTAAGCTAAGATGTTTCTTGAGATACGATGCGAACTCGACCTGATAGCCTTCCTTCAACGGGATCGTACGCATGACATTGCCACCGGAGGAAACATGGACAAGATCGATCTTTTCACGGACTTGTTGGAGGATGCGTCCGACTTCGGCGACATCCAATCCTTCCTCATCCCAGTCCGTCGCAGATACACGGACTTGCAGAACTTTTTCTTCCGGCCAGTATTTTCTGATTTCCTCGACGATCTCACGCAAGAAACGTCCGCGGTTCTCGGTGGTTCCGCCATACTCGTCGACGCGATGATTGGATAGCGGGGAAGTGAATTGATGGACCAGATAACCATGGGCACCATGAATTTCCACGGCGTCAAATCCCGCTAAATGCGCACGACGCGCAGCTTGACCGAACGCTTTGACGACCGTTTCGATGTCTTCATGGGTCATCGCTTCGGGAACTTCGTAGCGATCGCTATGCGTGATCGCACTGGGTGCCAAACGTCGTAATCCGGTCGTTTCGCTTTTACGTCCGGCATGGATGATCTGTAAGCCGATCTTCGAACCGTAACGATGGACTTCCTCGACGATTTCCTTGAAATGAGGAATGAAACTGTCGTCCCAGATCCCCAAGCAGTTGTCGGTAATCCGACCTCCCGGCATAACGCCGGTCGCTTCGACGATGATATAGCCGACTTTACCGAAGGCCGCATCGGTATAGTGAGTGAAATGAAATTTGTTGGGAACGCCGTCAATCGCTTGATACATACACATCGGCGGCATCACCAAGCGGTTTGGCAACTCCAGATTCTTCAATCGATAAGGTTGGGTAATTAACATAGGACCTCCAAGGGACATGCCCTTTCTAAGTTTACGATAAGTCCGTCCGAGTGTAAAGGCAGGTTACCGAATCGAAGCGTTGACAAGGCATTGACGAAGTGATATAAATAAGAAAATGCACTGCTTTCCAATCGGAAATCGACGGTACACAGACCAAACAGGCGGACGCGAAACGACCGCCGGGCCAATCGGCAGCAGAGTGACACGCATCACATCTGCGGGACGGAATGTTCCACGGATGTGTTTTTTTTACCTGATATAGACCTTTTGGGCATTATATAGCCCAAATTTGAAAGGAGCTACACCATGACAAATAGTTACACTAAAATCAAACAAGTCCTCTGGATCATCCTCTTCGCCAATCTCGCGGTCGCATTCGCGAAGATTTTCGTGGGGGTATCGATTCATTCCGCATCCGTTTTGGCGGATGGATTTCACTCGATCACCGACGGATCCGGAAACGTCGTGGGATTGATTGGAATCGCTTTGGCCAGTCGTCCGGATGACGATGATCATCCTTATGGACATGCGAAGTTCGAAACGCTTTCCAGCCTTGTCATCGTCGGAATGTTGGTGTACCTCAGTATCCAAATCATCTCCTCCGCGTATGGGAAGTTTGTAAACCCGGTCACACCGCAAATCGAGGCTTCAACATTTATCGTGATGGCCGCGACCTTTGCGATCAACGTCGTTGTGACCGTGCTTGAACACAAACAAGGGGTCAAATATCATTCTTCCATATTGATCAGCGATGCCATGCATACGCGTAGCGATCTTTTTGTGACCTTGGGTGTCATCGCTTCCTTGGTGTTGGTGAAGATGGGCATGCCGGTATGGATCGATCCGTTAGTATCCTTGGTTGTCGCAGGGTTTATTCTAAAAGCCGCATATGACATCTTCCGCATGTCCAGCAAAATCCTGCTTGACTCGAAAGCAACCGACGAAAAAGAGATCCGTGAAGTATTGCAACCATTATCTCAAATCAAAGGGATGCACCGGATTCGTTCGCGTGGTACCGAACAGAGCTTGTTTATCGACTTGCATGTCTGGGCGGACAAAGACATGACCCTCAGCGAAACCCACGAACTCTCACATCAGATCGAAGAGTTATTGAAGGAACACTACGCTCCAGCCAAAGTCCAAGTGATCTCGCATATGGAACCCTTCATCGAAAAATACGAAAGGCGTCGCTAGACGCCTTTGGCTTAGATATAGAACATCAATGATTCTTGTTGGGCGTCTTTCGTCTTCTTCGCTAATTGCCTTAAGGTCAAATCCATATAGGAGCCCTCAAACCCCTCTTGCATCCGATCATACACCTGTTGTTTGATGACACGATTCAACGTCGAATCCTCGCAACTATCCGATGTAATTTCGAAAAAAGCCGGTTCCAAGGTTTGTAGGACTTGTTTGACGGTGATCTTGTCATCCACCAATCGATATCCGCCTTGCGCACCTTTGGTCGCCAATACCAAACCGTTGGTCTTTAATGGATTGAGAACTTGTTCAAGGTAGATTTTCGATAAACCCAGTTCTTGACTCAAGGTCATGACGGATACGGTATTTTCTGGCTGTTTCGCCAACGTGACCATCACCGCCAACCCGTAACGTGCTTTGGATGAAACGCGCATGATACCTCCTATCGTCCCGATTGACAAAATCAATCGATTCCGTCATAATTATAACATATAAAACATAGTTATGTACTATGTTAGGAGGAATTATGTCAAAAATCTACACTTCGGTTTCAGAACTGATCGGAAATACACCTTTATTGGAGATAAGTCGTTTTGCGCAACGCAACGATGTCCGTGCCCGCATCTTAGTCAAACTCGAATCCCGTAACCCCGGAGGAAGCGTCAAAGACCGTATCGCTAAAAACATGATCAAGACCGCGGAAGAACGCGGACTCTTGAAAACCGGATCCACCATTGTCGAACCCACTAGCGGAAACACTGGGATCGGCTTGGCCAGCTTAGCGGCCGCCAAAGGATATCGCATCATCTTGACCATGCCTGAAACGATGTCCATCGAACGACGCAAGTTGCTCGCCGCCTATGGTGCCGAACTTGTCTTAACCGAAGGTCCCAAAGGCATGAAAGGGGCAATCGCCAAAGCCGAAGAACTAGTCCGCGAAATCCCCAATGCGTTCATGCCCGCCCAATTCGATAATCCGTCCAACCCGGAAATCCATCGTTTGACCACCGGACCGGAAATCTGGGAAGATACCGATGGAACCGTCGATTTTCTGGTCGCAGGCATCGGAACCGGCGGAACGATCACCGGAAGTGGTGAATATTTGAAATCCAAGAACCCAAATGTTAAAATAGTGGCGGTAGAACCCAAAGACTCGCCGATGTTGAGCGAAGGGAAGGCCGGACCGCACAAGATCCAAGGGATCGGTGCGGGCTTTATTCCTTCGATTCTGAATACGTCGATTTACGACGAAGTGATCACGGTCGAAAACCAACAAGCCTTCGAAGCTTCGCGTCAACTCGCGAAAACCGAAGGACTTCTCGCAGGAATCTCCTCGGGAGCCGCTCTACACGCGGCGTTGGCGATTGCCAAGCGTCCGGAAAACGCCGATAAAACCATCGTCGTCATCTTGCCGGACGGTGGAGAACGTTATCTGTCGACGGCGTTATTTGGTGAAACCGAATAAAAAGAAAGAGGAATCGTATGAACCCCAATCGGAAAAGGATCGTTGAAATCACGACGACTGGTTTGTTTATCGCTATCATCGTCGTCATGACGTTTGTCCCCAATCTTGGATACATCACGATCGGAACCTTATCGATCACGACGATCCATGTACCTGTCATCATCGGCTCCGCATTGTTAGGTCCGATCGGCGGTTTGATTTTGGGCTTTACGTGGGGCTTGACGAGTTTCATCAAAGTGTTCGTGGCGGCGGTCAGTCCCATCGAACTGGCGCTTTTCAGTAATCCGTTGATTTCGATCTTACCGCGCATTTTGGTCGGCTTGCTTGTGGCGCTTGCGGCAGGCGGATTGACGAAGTTGCTGAAGAAAGATTATCCCAGAGACATCGCGATCGCGGTGCTCGGGACCGTATTGAATACGACCTTCGTTTTGGGTGCGATCGGGATCTTCGCGGGCGGAACGTTATTTCCCCAAGATCAAACTCTAACCACGATCCTTAAGTTCATCATCGGGACCAACGGTTTGGTCGAGATCGGCGTGGCTGTCTTGCTTGTGCCGGTCATCCTATCGCGATTACGCAAAGTCATTCGAAACTAAACATCCCTCGGGATGTTTTTTTTGTCGGTCATCACAATATGAGAAACATTCTTAATATGATAGGATATGTATACATTCGGAGGATACAACCATGAAATACACATTACCCGCACTTCCTTTTTCCGCAGAAGCCCTTGAACCGTACATCGATACGTTGACAATGACGATTCATCATGACAAACATCACCAGGCGTACGTCGACAATCTCAACGCCGCCTTGGATAAACATCCCGAACTCTACGATGTTCCGCTCGCAAAACTGCTTTCCGAGTTGGACACAGTTCCCGAAGACATTCGCACGGCGGTTCGCAATAACGGCGGCGGTCACTTTAACCACAGTCTATTCTGGACCTTATTGACACCGGCGAAAGGCCAAGCGCCTTCCGGGGAACTGCTGTTCGCAATCGAGCGTGACTTCAGTTCGCTAGACGCATTTAAAGACAAATTCGCCACGGCGGCGAAAACCCGTTTCGGAAGCGGTTGGGCTTGGTTGCTTGTCACCCCTGACAAGAAACTAAGCGTCGTTTCTTCCGCCAACCAAGATGTTCCCCTCAGCGAAGGCAAGCCGATATTGGCCCTTGACGTTTGGGAACATGCTTACTACCTTCATTACCAAAACCGACGTCCGGATTACATCAATGCATTCTGGAACATCGTCAATTGGGATGAAGTATCACGCCTTTTCCAGGAATGATCAAGTTCCTTTCTCCCTCCCCCTTTGTATTGCCCGGTGGCGACCGGGCTTTTTTTTATTGAGACGTGAAAACGTTATGTTATAATGGTTGCGAACACAGAGGTCAGTATGAAACGAAACAGCTCGCAACCGGTATACGCGCAAATCGCGCTTGACATCGCTTCGCGGATCGCACGCGAAGACTTGAAGGAAAACACACGCATCTCAGGGCGCTCTTTGATGTCGAGCGAGTATGGCGTTTCACCTGAAACGATCCGTCGATCCCTTGGACTCTTGGAGGAAACCGGCATCGTGGAAGTCCGCCATAACAGCGGGGCGGTCATCAAATCCAAGCAACAAGCATTGCTTTATCTGGAACGCTTTAGTGGAAACAACGATGTCCACCGTTTGAAACATGAACTCAAACTGATGATGGCGGAACGATCGAAACTCGATGACAAGATCGTCTCCTTGGTCAATCAAATCGCCGATCTCAATCAGAAATACAGTTATTCCGATCCCTTGATGAAATTCGAAATCCCTATCCCTGTCGGATCGCACATCGTTGGTAAGACGATCGGCGAATCGACGTTCTGGCAAAACACCCAAGCGACGATCATCGCGATCAACCGTGAAGGCAAGATGATTCTTTCTCCGGGCGCTAGTGCGACATTCATGGCGAAAGACGTGCTCATCGTTATCGGGGATATCCAATTGGCTGACAACGTAAAGGAATTCGTACGAAAGAAAAAATAGTCCCGACCGGGGCTATTTCATTGTGAGGTAAGATGGAACTCTTAGCGCCTGCGGGCAGTAAAGAAGCGTTGATCGCGGCGGTCCAAAGCCACGCGGACGCGGTATATTTAGGTGGAAAGATGTATGGGGCACGGGCAAGCGCGGCCAATTTCGACGACGAAGAGTTGAAGTGGGCGGCAGAATATTGTCGGAGGTTCGGAGTCAAACTTTATGTCACCGTCAATACGATGATCTATGATGATGAGTTCGATGATCTGTTTAAGTATGTCGATCGTTTGGTTGAAATGCATGTCGATGCCTTGATCGTCCAAGATGTCGGGGTCATCGTGGCTTTACGTCAACGTTATCCCGATCTACCGTTGCATGCCTCAACCCAAATGCACATCCATAATGTCGATCAAGTCCTTTGGGCGAAGTCATTAGGTTTGACCCGGGTGGTCATCGCTCGTGAGACACCTCTTGAGGTAATCCGTAAAATGGTCGAGACCGGTGTGGAAATCGAAACTTTTATCCATGGGGCTCTTTGCGTGAGTTATTCCGGACAATGTTTGATGAGCAGCGTGATCGGAAATCGAAGCGCCAATCGGGGCGAATGCGCACAACCTTGTCGTTTGCCTTATACCTTGGTTGAAGAAAAGCAGGGGAAATTCGAAACGATCGAAACGGACGGTAACTTCCTCATTTCTCCCAAAGACCTAAATACATTACATCGCATCCAAGAGCTGAAAGATTCCGGAGTCATCAGTCTGAAAGTCGAAGGTCGCATGAAACGGCCGGAATATGTCGCCCAAGTCATCAGCGCGTATCGCAAGCAGATCGATACGGGACTGACCCCCCAACAACTCCAACAGGAAAACGAAGCGATGGGACAAATGTTTTCACGCGGGTTTACCGATGGTTTCGGGTTCAATCGTTTACCGAAAGAAGTCCTCAACCCAAAAACAAGCAGCCATGTCGGAACTGAAATCGGTACGGTCATCAAGACGGATGCGGAGTACATCCATCTTCAACTGAAACAAACCTTGCGTCAAGGGGATGGGATCCGCATCGTAGCGAAAGGATTTGAGGAAGGATTCATGGTAAACTTCCTCTACCAAAACACAAAGTTGGTCAGCAGCGCCAACGGAATCGCACAACTCAAGAAACATATGGACATCCCACGCGGAGCCAAGATCTATAAAACCACCGACATCACGATGATGAATGCGATCCGCAAACAGATCGATGAATTGCATCGGACGGTCAATGTGAAGATGCATTTGACCTTCAAAGCAGGTCAACCCGCAACATTGCGTTGCGAAGCAAACGGAATAATTGTTGAACAACATAGCGAAGAAATCGTTCAACCGGCGCAAAACGCGGCGATGGATGAAGCCGCATTAACGAAAGTATTATCGAAAACGAAAGATACCCTTTTCGCGATCGACACGATCGATTTTGATATCGATTCTCACGGTTTTATGCCGGTATCGCAACTCAATCAACTGAGACGTGAAACGCTTCAGAAACTTGACGATGCGTTATCGAAGAATTTTATACCATATCAAATAGGGACGGAAACATACGATATAAATACAAACAATGTTCAGAACCGATGGATCGTTACAGTCAAGACCAACGAACAAAAGCAAGTCGCATTGTCGATGGGCGTCAGGGTATTTAGCGAAAATCCGGACTTGACGGATGAGCAAACAGGTTTGGTTTTACCGCGTGCAAAACATCATCCGACATCGCATCTCATCCCTACGATCGCTTCACACATCCAAGCGAATTCACATGGGGTTGAGCGGATCGGAGACTTCGGTCTCAACATCGCCAATGCACGTGCCGCAAACTATTACCTAAGCCGCGGAATGTCATCGGTTTTGACTTCAGTCGAACTCTCCCTCAAACAAACCGTAGACATCGCGGTTAAAATGCAAGAACTCTACGGGAGCAGCGCCGGGTTAGAAGTGCTTGTTTACGGAAAACGTGAGTTGATGGTCATGCGTTCTTGTCCGATCAGCGCACTTTACGGGACGATACCGATGCAATGTTCGCTCTGCCATCAACGTAATTTCCATCTTGTCGATCGCAAAGGGGTCCGATATCGCATGGAAGGGGACGCGACATGCGCCATGCGGATTTACGAATCGCAGACGATCGATAAGACCGACGAAATCGCGATCCTCAAAGAGAACGGCATCACCAATTTCCGCATTTCGTTGGATCAAGAAACCGGATGGCAAACCGAAAAACTCTTGACCCGCATCCTCGGCGATTCAATCAAAAAAGTGCTATAATAAATCCAAATAGAGGGGATCCGTATGAAAGTCACAAAAACCGAGCGTAGTTGGATTTTGTATGATGTGGCGAATTCCGCCTTCACACTCATCGTCAGCGCGACGATACCGATTTATTTCCGAGAGATCTTAGCCACAAGTCTGGACAGTCATGTCATTTCGAGTTATATGTATGTGGCAACCTCGATCAGCGTCTTGACCTTGGCGATCTTGTCACCGATCTTAGGGGCGATTGCGGATCACCAAGGCTTGAAGAAAAGATTGTTTGTCGGATTTTTGTTCTTAGGGTTAATCAGCGCGATCTCGTTTACGATCACGACTTCCTGGCAAGCGTTTCTGGTCTTGTTCGTGTTGGCGCGTATCGGATACTCCGCGTGTAATGTCTTTTACGATTCGATGTTGGTGGATGTCGCCGATGACGACCGTATGGATTACTTGAGCGGCTACGGGTATGCGTTCGGATATATTGGCAGTACGATCCCGTTTGTCTTGGGAATAATTTTGGTCCTCTTCACGCCGTTTGGCTTGACGATCACGCTCGCTTTCCAATTATCATTCGTTATCACCTTACTTTGGTGGGGTCTGTTAAGCATTCCGCTCTTAAAGAATGTTAAACAAACGTATTCGATCCCTTCGCAACCGCACATCATCCGCAGTTCGTTCAAACGCGTTGCGATCACCTTTAATAAAATCCGTCATAACAAGAAAATGTTCTTGTTTATCATGGCATATTTCCTCTACATCGACGGGGTTTACACGATCATCTCGTCGGCTTCCACTTTTGGAGGTGAAGTCGGCATTGCGGCCGAACAAATGATTTACGCTTTATTGATGACGCAGTTTGTGGCATTCCCGTTTGCGATCTTCGCCGGGAAACTGGCCAAACGTTTCGGTTCGTTGAAAATGCTGAAGTTCTATATCATGATTTATATGTTCGTAAGCGTCTTCGGTTTCCAACTCTCAAAACCTTGGGAGTTCTGGCTCTTGGCCTTTGTGGTCGGTTTAGCGCAAGGCGGCATCCAATCGATTTCCCGCTCGTATTTCGGGAAATTGGTACCTAAGGATGAATCCAACGAATATTTCGGATTTCTCGATATCTTCGGGAAGTTTGCGGATTTCTTCGGTCCGATCATCCTAACGATTTCGGCGATCGCTACCGGTTCTTCTCGTAATGGGATCTTATTGTTGGTGGTCTTCTTCATCATCGGTTACATTTTGCTCCATCAGGTCGACAAACTCGAACGAGCGGAAGCAAAGACCCTCTAAATGACAACGAGCGACATCCGTGGATGTCGCTCTTTTTTTATGTTTATGATTTGTTTCTATCTGCTAAAGTTTCGTATCTTCGATCGCATCCAGCCATGTATCGATCTCATTGACGATCGACTTGACGCAACCCTCTTCAAACGGAGAAATCAGATTCGCTTCTTTCACCAGACCGACGAAAGATAATGTTCCGCCCAGTCCGCAAAGATGCAGGTAATCTTTCCAGGTATCGGGATCGTTGACTTGCGTCCGTTTCCAGAACTGTAACGCGCAAATCTGCGCCAAGGTATAGTCAATGTAATAGAAGGGACTGGCGAAGATATGGCCTTGCTGAAACCAATAAGCGCCATTCTCCAAGAATTCGTTTCCTTCATAATCCTGATGGGGCAAATACATTTTTTCAAGTTTCCGCCAGGTTTCTTTACGTTGTTGCGGAGTCATTGCGGGGTTGGCGTAAACTTCGTGTTGGAAGTGATCGACCAAGACACCGTATGGTAGAAATTTGATCGCGTCGCTTAAATGTGAGAAGCGGTATTTGTCGGCTTGTTGTCCGAAGAATTTCTCCATCCACGGCCAGGCTAAAAACTCCATGCTCATCGAATGGATCTCGCAGGACTCCAAGGTCGGCCATTGGCATTCCGGTACTTCGATCCAACGACTTTGATAGACCTGGAAAGCGTGACCGGCTTCATGCGTCAGAACATCGACGTCTCCGGCAGTTCCGTTGAAGTTGGAAAAGATGAACGGGGATTGATATTCGGGAATGTAGGTACAATAACCGCCACCTTCTTTACCGGTCTTTGAAACAAGATCCAACAGTTCGCGCGAGGTCATGAAATCGATGAACTCTCCGGTTTCCGGCGATAGTTCATGATACATTTCGATACCGGCTTGGACGATCTCATCCGAATTCTTCACCGGTGTCGCATTACCATCCTCAAATTCGAATTTCGTATCGTAGTATTTCAGTTTATCGACACCGATCCGTTTCGCTTGACGCGCATAAAGTTTGTTTGCGACCGGTACGATCTGCGCTAGTACCTGTTTCCGGTACTCCGCGACCATGGAAGCATCATAATCCATACGTTGCATTCGCAGATACCCAAGTTCGATGAAACTTTCGTATCCGAGCTTGCGAGCGATCTTGGTACGCAAGGTAACCAATTGATCATAAATGGCATCGATTTCCGCTTCATGTTCCTTCAAAAACCCGGTCTTCGCATCGATTGCACGTTTACGCATATCCCGATCGACATTCAGGGTGAACGGAGTCAATTGGGAAAGGGTAAACACCTTTCCGTCAAACTCGATCTGGGCGCTTGCCAACAGCTTTCCATAACTGGATGCCAAACGATTCTCTTCCTGCATTTCCTCAATGATCGATGAATCAAACGCTTTAAGCGAACAATCCGCCAACTTGAAGAAAGTAATCGGAAGTTTTTGTTTCAATTCACCCAAGAAGGGAGAGTTTAGTACCGTCTTATAGAATTCGACCGATAACTCTTCATACAACGGATTCTGTTGATCCCAGTAATCGTTCTCCGCTTCATAGAACGCATCGCGCGTATCGATCGAATGACGGATGCTCGATAACGTACTCATCGTCGAAACGTGGTTACGGATCCGATTGATTTCCTTGATGAAGTCCAATTGTTCTTGGACGGAAGAAGCCGACTTGATTTGTACGATAAGCTGTTTGACATTGGATGCGTTCTGTTGGAAATCAGGACGCTGATAGACATAATCGTTGAATTTCATTGTAAGTACCTCTTTTTCTATTGTACACAATCATAGACGGAAACAAAAGTGTTCAATTCGTTTGATATTTGACAACCTATGTTACAATTGATGTGCAAAACGGAGGTAAACTATGAAGATCGTTACGGATACCGGATGTCTGATTCCCGTCGAGGAAGCGAATCGTCTCCATATCAAATTGGTCCCTTTACAAATCGCGGTCGGCGGCGCCAACTATCGCGATTATTTGGAAATCACATCGGAAAGTTTCGTTGAGTTGATACGTAATAAAGCCGCCTACTCGTCACAACCGGCGGTCGGCGAAGTCATGGATGCGTTTGAAGGCATTGAAGAAACCTTACACATCGCGATGGCCAAAGGATTAAGCGCAGCGTATGACGCCGCTGCGTCCGTCGCCGGAAGTTTGGATGTGAAGCATATCACCGTCTTCAACTCCACCACCTTGGCCGGCCCCCAACAATACCTGGTCAAACTGGCGGTTCGGTTACGCGACTCGCAGAAGTCCGTCGTCGAAATCGTCGAACGAATGACGAATTGCTTGAAGGAATGCGACAGTTTCTTGATGCCGGTCGACTTTGATTTTCTCAAACGAGGCGGAAGATTGACCCCGATGGCGGCCGCCATGAGCGGTTTCCTCAAAATGAAACCGGTCTTAACGCAATCGGTCAACCGCGAACGGTTGGAGAAATTCCACATCGGACGCACTTGGAACCAATCGATCAGTTCGGTCATCGACGAAATGGTCAAACGCGGTGTCGATGCCAAACACAAGATCTATATCTCCCATGCCTTAAATATGGATGCGGCGAAACAAGCGTTGGATTATTGTATCGCGAAGATTTCCGGAGCGGATGTGGAAATCCTCAAGCTCACGCCAGCCATGATTACGCAAGGCGGACCGGGCTGTCTGGCCATCCAATATATTCTCAAAGACGAAGCGTAAGCTTCGTTTTCGTTTGGCTCACTGAATCGAGTGGGATATGTTAAAATAGATTCAACAAACGAGGTGATGACGTTGAAACTAACCGCACTAGTCGATCGTGCGCAGACACGATCCATCAAATCCGACAGTTCCGCCAAGAAAGAAGGCATCATCGATTTAAGTTTGGCCGACATGGATTTCATGCCGCCCATCGAAGTCAAAGAAGCTCTCTATCGCCAAGTGACCCATGGGGTCTTAGGGTATTGCGAGGCGGATGAAGCCTTGAAACGCGTCATCACGCAATGGTATAAACGACGGTATTTCAATCAAATCAAATCCGAGGAAATGTTGATCGGGCCGGGAAGCAACCGCATGTTGAGTTTATGCGTTGAAGCATTCACGCAAAAAGAAGATTCGATCGTTGTGATGGTTCCGATTTACGCGCCGTTGGTCTTGGCCGCGACGCAGTTGGATCGCAAGGTGATCGAAGTTCCGTTTCAATGGATCGACGGACGTTTTGAGATCGACTTTGATCGATTCGAGGAAGCCTGTGCCCAAGCGAAGATGTTCTTCCTATGTTCACCGCACAATCCGATCGCCAAGGTCTTCACCCACCAAGAACTCAATCGTTTGCTTGACATCACCCGAAAGCATCATGTGTTGACTGTCAGCGACGAGATTTTCTGCGATTGGTCGCATGTTCCCTTTACATCGGCATCTTCCATCGATCCGATGGTCATCAGCCTGCTAAGCGCAAGTAAGACCTTCAACCTACAATCCCTGGATACGTCGTTTGTCTATATCCATGACAAGGAGAAGTTGGCTCGCTTTAAAGAAACGTTACAAAAACATCTTATCGACCATCATAACGGTTTGGCATATGCCGCATTGTTTGCGGCGTTCAGTTATGGGGAAGATTGGCTCAACGAAGTCAAGGAAATCGTCAAAGGAAACGTCAACTACTTTAGTTCATATATGCTGAAGAACGTACCGGAGTTTACGGTTTCTCCCAACGAAGGAACCTATCTGGTTTGGATGGATGTCAGTAAGAAGTTTGCCGACGAAGAAAGCGCGATGGCGTTTTTCCAACGCCGCAATATCAAAGTGAATCCAGGCAGCGTCTATTTTGCGCAGGGCGTCCATGTTCGCCTGAACATGGCGACCGGCCGTCAGCAGATCGTCGAGGTATGTCGCAGACTCAGTGAAAGTGAAGGTAGCAAGTGAAAAAGTTCCTCGGTTACTTTTTAGCGCTGATCTTGTTGGCGGGATGTACCGGAATCAGCAACCCGATCGCTAAGTTCGATCCGGTCTATGCGATCGATGCGAGCGCCTATCTTGGCGCCGGAGTCACGTTTCAGCGCGTTAAACCGGAGTTTTACCTCCGAGACAAAGAATTATTTCTCGTAAGTTCGGAAAGCGAACTTGCGCTTTTGATCGCGAAAAAACTCGAAGCAGGCGACGATACGGTCCAATATCGTTCCGATCGCTTATTGTCCTTACAGAAAACGTATATGTACGTGGAAAGCATCTTGTCGATTCCGTTCAGCTTGTCGATGGGATATACCGAATATACCCGGCTTTGGGGTTCACGCGAAAAAGTCTATTTCGCCCAAGTCGACCATGACGTCAAACGTGATGCGGCGATGGTGGCGGGTGCAGAACAGTTTATGCCATCGTCGATCGCCGCATATACGCAACCGAAAGACATACTTCGCATCTTACATGATGCGATCGTGGAATCGACGACCTATGATCTCTCGATATTGACGTTGGATCTCGAATCCTCACGTGGTCACTCCAGCTTCGAAGCCGAAGGGGTCTTCAATAAACAAACCGCTGTATGTAGCGGATACAGTAAAGCCTACATGCATCTCTTGGCGATGCGCGATGTTCCTGCCCTATATGTCGCTTCGTTATCGATGGAACATGCGTGGAATCTGGTACATGACGGAACGAAATGGAAATATGTCGATACGACCTGGGATGATCCGATTCCCGATCAACCGGGAAGAATAAAGAGAACGTACTTCCTGCTTGATGAAAAAGCATTCTTAAAGGATGGGAAGCACCATTTCGACTTTTCCACCGATGAAACGTTGAGTCAGGAAGAATATCTGGCGTTCGCGATGTATGTGTTCCCAAATACCGCAAGCGCAACGCAATGACATTCTTACGTAATTTAGCTGAATGTAAGAGGTTACATCGAGGAAATTCGAGAATTTACGAAATCGCCGTGAACTTTCGCTTTACCTCTTGTATTAAAAACGTAAACGGCTAAAATAAAAGTAACAGGACAGACGAAATCATGAAACGGGGTGTTGCCATATGGTACTTCTCTTGATTGTCCCCACAATTGACGAAAAAAACATTGAAGGTGGGATTGCGTCCTTGGCCCGTTTTTGTAAAATTGAATGATTTTTAAGGTGGATTTCAAATGTCCATCTTTTTTTTCAGACCTATGTTTGAACACACAAAGGAGGAATTAGTATGGATCAAACAAATCAAATCTTCTTCGATGCCGCGGCAGCCGGTGAATTCACCAAAGTCGTGGCGGGCGTGCAGAACGGTGCCGATGTCAACGTTCGCAATGCCGAACAGCGCACGGCGCTAATGCGTAGCGCCAAACGCGGGTATGAGAAAATCGTCCGTTATCTGTTGGATAACGGAGCCGATGTGAACGCCCGCGACATCAACGGGAAAACCGCATTGATGGGTGCCGCGAAGAAAGGGTATTTCAATATCGTCAAGATGATCCTGGAATCCGGATCCGAAGTGAACGTGCAGGACGCCAAAGGACGCAATGCCTTGATGCGTGCAAGTTTCCTCGGACATGACGATGTCGTGGAATTGTTGATCAAATACGGCGCGGACGTCAACGCCGCCGACGAAATGGGACGGACGGCCTTGATGGAAGCTTGCTTGGCGTTCCGGGTCGATGTCATCAAAAAACTGATCGAAGCGCAGGCATCGGTCAACGCGCAGGACTCTAACGGATGCACCGCCCTGATGCGGGCGAGCTACTCCGGTTACCTTGAATTGGTTACCTATCTGCTGGATCATGGCGCGGATAAGGAAATCCTCGATAAAGAGGGCAACAAGGCGATCCACTACGTACGCGAACATAACTTCACGGATTTGAAACCGTTCTTGAAATAGGAGGAACTAAACAATGCGGGACTATCTGGCACAAGAAGTGCGCAATATTTGTTTGCTTGGGCATAGCGGCAGCGGAAAAACATCCGTTGTCGAATCGATGCTATTTTTCACCAAATCCACCGACCGTATGGGAAAAACCGCCGACGGTACCAGCTGTATGGATTATGACGCGGAAGAAATCAAACGCAATCTGACGGTCTACACCGCGATCGCTCCGATCGAGTGGAAGGGCTGCAAAATCAATTTTATCGACACCCCGGGATTCTTGGACTATCAACAGGAAACCGAAGCCGGCTTAGCGGTCGCGGATAACGCGTTGATCGTCGTCGGGGCGAAGGACGGCGTTCAAACCGGAACGATCCGTGCTTGGAAATCGATCTCGAAACGTAAATTGCCGACGCTTTTCTTCATCAACAAAATGGATGAGGAAAACGCATCGTTTGAGAAAACCTATCAGAGTTTACGCGAACATTTCGGGAAATCGGTCATTCCGTTTGAAATTCCGATCTTCGAAGGCGGGAAAGCCGTCGGTTCCGTAAATATTCTGAAAAACAAAGCTTGGTATTACAACGATCGCGAAAATGCGCAAGAAGTTCCGGCCGCTTTGATGCCCAGTGTCGAAGAATACATCAGCCAGATCTCCGAAGCGGTCGCGATGTCGTCCGATGAGTTGATGGAAAAATTCTTCTCCGGTGAAACCTTCACCGAAGCCGAATTATTACAAGGCGTACGTACCGGGGTTCGTTCGGGAGAAATCGTTCCGGTCTATTGCGGATCGGCCACCCAACTGACGGGCATCGAACGTTTGATGGACTTGATTAGCGAATATCTGCCAAGTTATGGTGAAAAAGGCACGATTGATGCCTTGGATGCCAATGGTAAAGAAATCAAACTCCACACCAACGAAACCGAAAACCTCTCCGTGCAAGTCTTCAAGACGATCGTCGACCCCTTTGTCGGACGGATCTCTTTCGTGAAAGTCATGAGCGGCGTCTTGACGACGGATGCGCATGTCCATAACATCCAACAAGACAAACCCGAGAAGATCAATCAGATCTTCATCATCAAAGGCAAATACCAGATCGCTGTCGGTAAACTCTTTACCGGCGATATCGGATGCATCGTCAAGTTACAATTCACACGGACCAACGATACCTTGGCGACCAAGGAACATCCGGTCATGTTTGCGCCGATCACCTTCCCGCAACCGATGCTTGCGATGAGCATTTGGCCGAAGAGTAAGCTCGATGAAGACAAAATGTCCACCAGCTTACAACGCGTCGCGGAAGAAGATCCGGGTTGCCGCTTGGATAAGAATGCGGAAACCGGCGAACTGATCCTCTTCGGATTGGGCGACCAGCATTTGGATGTCATCGTCAATAAACTGAAATCGAAATACAAAGTCGAAGTCGAACTTCATGATCCGCGTATCCCGTATCGCGAAACGATCCGCGGGAAAGCCACCGTCGAAGGGAAACATAAGAAACAATCCGGCGGCGCAGGGCAATTCGGGGATGTTTGGATCACCTTCGAACCGACCGATAGCTTAGATATGGTCTTTGAAGAAAAGGTTGTTGGAGGAGCGGTTCCCAAACAATACTTCCCGGCCGTCGAATCCGGACTGCGCGAATGCATGCAGAAGGGGATGCTGGCGGGATACAAAGTCGTCGGTGTCAAAGCCACATTGGTCGACGGAAAGTACCACGAAGTCGATTCCAAGGAAGTCGCGTTCAAAGCCGCCGCACGTTTGGCCTATAAAGCCGGTATGCCGCAGGCAAAACCGATCTTGCTTGAACCGATCGTCAAAGCCGTCGTCACCATTCCGGAAGAATATACCGGAACCGTCATCGGTGATTTCAATAAACGTCGCGGGATGATCCTTGGCATGGAACTCAACAATGACAACGAACAAGTCATCACCGCCGAAGTCCCGATGTCCGAAATGATGCATTATCCGACCGAATTGCGTTCCTTCACGCAAGGTCGCGGATTGTATACCCAAACCTTCGATCGTTATGAAGCGGCTCCGCAACCGATCGCCGAAAAAGTCATCGCAGCGGCCGCCAAAGAGAAACAGGAAGAAGACGACGAATAAGCATTCGCTCTTCGATACGATTGTTTCAACTCAACTGACTCAAAAAGGAGAGTTCCATTACCGGAACTCTCCTTTTCTTTTGTATCTTAAATTCAAATCTAGAAAACCTCAATTATTGCGAAAAATTTATGATATGCTATTTGGAAAGGGGGGTCATCCATACCATGATAAAAATCGCAATCATAGATGATGATCCGATTTTCTTACGAATCATCAAGAAGATACTTCTGCAAACCAACCTTGAAGTAGGTTTAGACATCGACGTTTTCACATCCGGTGCTGCGTTCTTCAACAAGTCAGACGAATACAAACTTCTATTGGTCGACATCGATATGCCGGGAATGTCCGGGATCGAAATCGTTGAAAGAATAAGTAATCTTTCGACACTCGTAATCTACATCACCGGACATAGCGAGTATATGGAGTCTGCCTTCAACGTTAACGTAATCAGGTTTGTTCGTAAGGACGAAATCGAAACGAAGTTACCCGAAGCGCTCAAGACAGCCCTACGCAAAATCAATATAAAACAAGATGTTTTGTGGAAAACCACCGAAGGAATCCTTGGTTTCGCTTTACGGGATATTGTTTATCTCGAAATTGACAACCGAAAATGTTACTGCCAAACACGACTTAAGAAATATGAACTCGTTAACGCGAAACTAACGGATTTACTTGGCTCATTGGACGATTGGTTTCTTCAAATCAACCGATACCAAATCATTAATCTACGATTTGTAAGTTCAATAATCAACGACGAAATTCAAACAAGTAGTTTGAAAAACATAACCTTTCATCTAAGTCGAAGCAGAAAGGCATCGGTACTTAAGAAGTATACCGAAAGGTTACTACGCGATGATTGAGAATGTCATAGAGGCTTTCCTCTTTACGATCTTAACGACGGGTTTGCTTGTTTTAATTATCGAAGGAGGAATCGTAAAACTTAGGTCAAGTATTCTTACGTACTTTTTTAGTATGCTGATTCTGTATGGAATGATTCAATCTTTCTTTGACCCAATTACCGTCGGGATTCTTTTATTTATAGTGAACTTCACATTCGTTTTATTTCTTCGCTTGGGTAACTCAAGTTATCGAATCATTTTAAGTACAGCCATTGGCATACTCTATTTCATTTTTCAGAGTATCGATGGCGTATTCTTGTTTGATTTCTTCAATATGGAAACCTTGGATATAAGTAACCTAAATTTACTAATGAATTTGCTGACAATGTTTTCACAGATTGCGATTCTAATATCCTGCTTGGTATCGGTTTGGATGATCATTAAAATCGTGAAAAATAAAACTGCCGGTTTGTTTTGGATCGGCTTGTTATCGCTGGATTTGTTGATTCCGGTTTTCTGCCTATACGCTGATATTCTTACGATTCATAGTAAACCGTATAATTTATTGATCTTTGTAATCTTAATCGTATCGATTTTCCAGTTCGTACTTCTGATATTTGTTAACAAGATTCTAAATGCACAGCGAAGAGATGACCAATTGTTGATTACCGGGACGATGCTCCAGAAACATATGCAGGAACTCAATGAACAAAGAACACTCCTAGATAAGCGCAACCATGATCACCAAAACCACATGATCGGGATTAAATATTTGTTGGAAAATGAAGAATATTCGAAATGTCGAGACTACCTCGATCAAATCCACGGTAACGACGATTCTGTCAAACCGTCATTCAATACCGGAAATCGATCTGCGGACATGGTATTATCTTCGCTTGCCAGCAAGTACAAAGATGTCCGCATCAATGTTCACCAACCCATCCCGGAAACCGATCGAATCCTGATGATCGATTTTGTGTCTTTGTTATTTAATCTAGTTGAGAATGCATGCGAAGCAGCAATCGAAACCAACGATAAAAATGTCAACATCAAAGTCACTATGAATCAATCACACTACTTTATTCAAGTTGAGAACAGCTCGACACATAATCCGATCCAAACGAATTTCAAATCAACGAAAGCAAGTGAATCACATGGATTCGGGATGTCGATCATAAGAGATATTATTCAAAAATACAAAGGAGAGATCTATAGCAGTTTTGATCATGGCGTGTTAACGCAACGAATTCAAATCTTAAAACATTTTGATTTAACGTAATACCTCGGAAATGTACCATTCAAACGTAAATTTTGAATGTGAGACAAAATAGTTAGAAAAAGTTTCGTTAGAACTATAATATATTCAACCGATCTTCTTCTTATGTCTCCAATTCAAAATGATGTTGATCATCAAGTTCTGATTGCGAAGGGAGTATTACGATAATGTCACGGTCAAAAATTCTAAAGTTGCATCGAATCATAGCGATCCTTATCACTTTTACACTGTTGGGTTGTGTAAATGAAAAAGGTCCCGGACAAACCAACCAAGGGGACTGGACGGAACACTATCAGACTGTTGATGAAATGATTGCGGCTTCCGACTACATCGTTATCGGAACCGTCATCGAACAATACACTGAAGTTCGGTTTGACGTAGCGTTTACGATATCCGAAGTAAAGATAGTTCAAGGGTTTGATCAGAATACGGATCCCGGACTTCAAACGATCCTAATTCTACAAACAGGCGGTAGGAGCGGGGATATCGAGACAGCACCGATTGAGGATGTTCTAATGCTTCAAAAAGATAAGTCGTATCTCTTGTTTTTAAGGAAAACAGATGACGGGAAAGCCCTTGTCATGGGTGGGTTTCAAGGGGTTGCCTCGATTATCGGGGATAAGGTATATTTCCCAGATAATCACGCCTTCGAAGAGAATCGACTCAATCAAATAAAAGTTGACGACATCGAAAACCTCGTACGAACGGATTGATGAAAAGAGTACTCTAAGTTTGAGTGTGGTTTTGGAAAAGTACTCTATAAGATTTGTTGTGGGTGAATGAGAAGGAACTTCAAAAGTCCTTTTCTTTTTCTTCGCTTTTGTGATGTATTATTTCATAAAAATCGTTCATGATCTCAGTTGTGGAATTGTTGAATCCTTTTTTGCAGCTCATATTGAGCGTTAAATAAAGGCAAACACGAAGTTTTTATCACACACACTAAGTCTTACAGAACACCCACACTAAATCTTAATGTCCACCCACACCATAATTTAAAGAGTACCCACACTGATTTTGAATACCCCCTCGAAATCGCCCACACTAAATCTTACAGAACGCCCACACCCACACTAAATTTTAAAGCGCCATGAAAAGTTTGATTTAGCTCAAGTCGAAGCATTCATAAGCGCGAGATCATCGCGCTTTCTTTGCATCATCCAATTGTAACGTCAAGGCAATGACCGAAATGCGCAACTCAAGCAACAAGAGAAAAAGTGAACCGAGAAGTAGTAATAAAGCCAAAGCGAACAAGATATCCGCCAAAAGTTGAAGTTGGAAAAAAAGCGTAAACATCGTCAACACACAAAAAAAGAAACTTAGAGCACCGAAGACTTGCATGCGTTGGATGATATGGATACGTCGACGTAGATTATCGATTTGCCCGACGGTCGAATCGTTTCGGTCGGTCGAGTTGCGGTCGACGAGCTTGCGAATCAAGTCCGCCAATACCACAAAACGATTGGTATAAGCGAGCATAAGCAGAGAAATGGCAGGGAAAAGTAGGGCTGGTGTCGTAAGTTCTAATTGCATAAAAATAACCTCCGTAATGGAGGTTATCTTAACGTAAGATCAATGCGGATTCAAATAGTTTACCCGAGTTTATAGAGTACTGAATATTTCGTAATCAGATAATCGACATAATAGTCGGGATTAAAGGGTTCGCCGGTTACCTCACGCAACAACTCGTCCGCTTGACGCGATCCGCCATAACGGTGGATTTTTTCTTCCAACCATTGTTTGATGCGTGCGATCTTACCTTCCGCAAGCAGTCCCTCCACATCCAAATCTTTACGCATCGCATGCATCCATTGCGCGCTATACGCGCTACCTAAGGCGTAGGTCGGGAAATAGCCGAAGCTCCCCGAAGACCAATGGATATCCTGTAAGACCCCTTGCGCGGGATCGCTGACGGTTAGAACGAAGAATGATTGGATTCGCTCGTTCCACATTGCTTCCACATTGGTTACATCGATGCTTCCATCCATAAACCCACGTTCGATTTCGTAACGTAGAAGAATATGTAAAGGATAGGTCAACTCATCGGCTTCGGTACGGATGAAGTCCGGTTGAACCGCGTTGATCGCGGCGACCCATTGGTCAAGCGACACGTTGGATAGATTCTCTGGAAACAGAGCCACGAGTTGCGGGTAAAGGTTGAGCCAGAAGGATTTGTCTCGTCCCAACATATTCTCCATCATCCGACTCTGGCTTTCATGCATTCCCATCGACATGTTATCGAAGAAAATCGTGCCTTCATAACGTTGATCGATTTGATGGTTGTACGTGGCATGTCCGATTTCGTGAATCAGAGAGAAAATCGACGAAGCGATGTTGTCTTTCAAATAACGGGTCGTGATGCGGTTGTCATACTTTGACAGAGATGATGAAAAGGGGTGGGCGCTGACTTGTAGGCAGGTGGCCTTCGGATCGACATCCAAGTGTTTCAATAAGATTTCCATGAATTGTTTCTGACGATCGATCGGATAATCGAGATACAAGAAATCGGTTTGCGGTTTTTGACCTTCCGTAAGCAAACGGTGTAAAAACGGAACGAGTTTCGCGTTGATAACCGCGAAGAAACGATCATATTCGACTTGGGTCATATGCGGTTCATAGTCACCCAATAAAACATCGTAATCGTTTTCGCTGCGACCCCGTGTTTTGACGTTGGCTTGGGTCGCCTTGATCAATTGGTCCAGATATGGCGCAAACAAATCGAAATTCTTCTCTTCGCGCGCTTTCTCCCACACCGTTTCCGCGTCATTGCATAACTTGTTGAAGGCGACATATTTTTTCTTGGGGATAAACCGAATCTTTTCAAGATCTCGCAAGATCGCTTGCGCTTGGGACTGCGCAAACAAATCGTCCGTTTGCGCAGCAACCGCATCTAACAACGCCAAAGTTTTCTTGGAGGTCGCATGCGAAAACGCTTCTCCGCTCAAGATCGAAATCAGTTGACTGCGATACGGCGCTCCCGCCTTGGGAGCGAGGGTCGCCTGGTCGAAGTATAAGGTACGCAACGCTAACGCATATGCCGCATCCTTCTGAACATAAGCGTTGAAGCGACGAATAAGTGAAATATCTTTCATTTCTAAAGCCCTTTCTTTTATGAATATGATATAACTTAACCGACGTAAAGGAAAGACTTTGGTATAATTGAAAAGAGGAAAACCCGCCATGTAGATTGGCGCAAGACGAACCATCGTCGGTAACCCCTCTTTTTTAGAAGATGACGGAATGATTATGGAAATCATATCTCATACCACGACATCAGCCTCTATGTAAGAAAGGAAGCGCCATGTTTGAAAAATGCGTTGAATTATTGAAATCGCGCGGAGTACTGCTTGAAGATATCGCGGACTGCGTACTGTTTCTGCAACAAAAGCATCATCCGGAAATCTTAAAGGAGGAAATCGTCGAAATCGTTGAAGGCATCCTTAAGAAAAGGGAAGTCCAGCATGCCGTTTTGACGGGGATCGCGTTGGACATCGGTGCTGAGCGAAACGAGTTATTCGACCCCGAACTCTGTGATATACTAAATTCAGACTACTCGCTTTATGGTGTCGATGAAGTGTTGGCCTATGGGATCTGTAATCTTTACGGTTCGATCGCTTTGACCAATTACGGGTATATCGACCGTGAGAAGCCTTGCATCATCGGGCGACTCAACAACGATAAGTCGCAGTGCAACTGTTATCTCGACGATATCGTGGGGGCGATCGCAGCCGCGGCCGCCAGTAAGCTTGCCCATATCCATTCCCCGGAGGTAAATCCATGAAAAAAATTCTCTTCATCCTCGCTGCGATCGCATTGGTTTTGACCGGATGCACCAGCGGCGGACCCACTAAAATCAAAGCGAAAGAAATGACCAAACTGCTGGATGCGGACGAAACCTTGGTTTTGTATGTCGGATCCTCCGTTTGTTCAGCGTGTAAGTCATACAAACCTGTCGTCACCGAAGTGATGAAAAACTATGAAGTGAAAGTCTATTATGTCGAAACGAATACGGATGATGCGGATGATATTGAAGCGTTGATCGAAAAGCATCTCGGTGATGTCCAATACACGCCGACGACCTTTATCTTTAAAGACGGTGTGTTGCTTGATTCCAAAGTCGGGGCTTTAGAATACTTAGCCCTGAAGAATTGGTTTGTGAAGAATGGCGTTATCACGGAGTGACGAAGTAAAAAGTATGCTGACACAGTCTCAACTCGTCGACGGGTTGAGACTTTTAGGTGTGACTGAAGGCTCTGTTCTTGAAGTTCATTCTTCGCTATCATCGTTCGGATATGTTCCGGGCGGCGCGCAAACCGTTGTCGATGCTTTGATCGAAGCGGTCGGTTATGAAGGAACCTTGGTCATGCCGGCGCAGACCTTCGGAAACAGCGAACCTGGACGTTGGCATTTTCCGCCATTAGATCCATCGTTGTTTAAACAAGCGCGATCCGAACATCCGCCCTTTGACCCAAAAACTTCCGAAATCAGCCACATGGGCGCGATCGCGGATAATCTGCGACTGAGGTCCGGAACTCTTGTCTCCAATCATCCTTACGGCGCATTCATGGCTTATGGCAAATATGCCAAGTGGATTACGCAATCGCACCCAATCCACTTCACGTTCTCGATGGCTTCCCCTTTAGGAAAACTCTTGGATCTGCGTGCGGATATCCTCTTGATCGGTGTCGGTTATGACAATTGTACAGCCTTGCATTTGGCTGAAGCGCAAACCAACATCCGGCCGATCCATATCCAAGGCGGATCGGTAATGACCGATGGTGTCAAACAATGGCGTAAATACTTGGATTTCGAATATGACAGCGACGAGTTTCCGGTCATCGGAACTCGGCTTGAAGAATTTGAAATGGTACGTAAATTGAAGATTCAAAACGCCGAGTGCAAGTTGTTTCGTTTTCCGGAAGCTCTCAACGTCGCGATCGGATATTTCAAGGAGAAAATGGTATGAGATCATCGATTCCTGCGTTTGGAAGATATTTGGTCGTTGAAGGAGATGAGAATCAAATCAACGGACTTTGGATTTCGGATACGTTCGAAGAGGGAAATGCCGTCGGAGAAGTATCGAGAGCCCTACAACAACTAAAAGAATATGAAGCCAAACAACGAACTGAATTTGATTTAAATCTTGTTCCGCAAGGAACGATATTCCAAAAAGCCGTGTGGGATGTGTTGTTGTCGATTCCGTATGGCGAAACCTTGACCTATGGGCAAATCGCCGAAAAAATCGGTAACCCGAAAGCGGTCCGTGCGGTCGGCGGGGCTTGCCATAACAATCCGATTGGGATCGTCATCCCTTGTCATCGTGTTTTAGGGAAAGACGGAAGTTTGACCGGATATGCCGGCGGGGTCCATTTGAAAGAAATGTTACTGAAACATGAAAAAAAGGCTGACTAGCCTTTTTTACGTTTTATGAGGATGTTTACGGCATCGATCATCGTCGATTGATCGAGGGGACCGAATCTTCCGAAGTCGACGGAATCGATATCCAAGACTCCGATCAACGTTTCGTCTTCAACGATCGGAATGACAAGTTCCGAGTTACTTGCGCTATCACATGCGATATGTCCTTCGAACTGATGGACATCGACGATGTTCTGGACTTCTCGAGTACGTGCGGCTTTCCCGCAGACCCCGTCTTTTAATCGAATGCGTGTACATGCGGGTTTACCCATGAAGGGTCCCAACACCAACTGGTCATCTTTCAATAGATAGAAACCGGACCAATTTAATCGGTCGAATGTGTGATAAATCAGCGAAGCCATGTTTGCCATATTGGCGAGAAAATCGGGTTCATCCTCGATCAACGCTTTCAGTTGAGCTAAGAAAAGCGAATGATCGTTACTGTATTCATTGATTTCGTGCATCGTCGTTTCTCCTTTAGACATTTTACCATAGACTGTGGTATAATCAACCCGTGAACAGGGGAGCCTAACGGCTGAGATGCGAAAGCAAAACCCTCAACACCTGATCTAGGTCAAACTAGCGTAGGGAGTTCTATCCTTACGCCTCTTTCACGGAGGTGTTTTTTAATGAAAGACTCTAGAAAACAAGTCGTAACTCTGGTACAGATCGCTCTGTACGCCGCCCTCTTCGTTGTTTTGGACTTTGTTTCAAACAGCATTCCATTCTTCAAAATGCCGCAAGGCGGAACCTTGGGATTAAGTGTCATCGTTCTGCTATTGGCAAGTTACCATCTGGGTTGGAAAGCCGGACTGGCGGTGGTGGCGATCACCATCCCGTTGCAGTTTATCGCGGCACCACCTCTGACGCAACATTTGGGCGACTTCTTCTTGGAGTATGTCCTCGCGTTTCTGGTCTATGGTATGGCGTCCATCTTCCCGAATTACGGAAAAAACGGTTGGTTTATGTTGGGTATCTATGTCACCAATATTCTCCGCTTTTTGATCCATCTTGTCGCCGGCGTTTACTTCTGGGGTGCGACCTGGTGGGGTTCCTTACTTTACAACGGTTGGTACATGGTTCCGACCTTGATCGTATGCGCCGCCGTCTTGCCCTTGCTTTTACCCCGCATTCAGAAAGTCAGTGAAAGAGCGTAATGCTCTTTTTCTTATACATTAGAATTAAATTAATAATATAATTAATAAAATCAATTAAATAGTTGACTATATTGATTATTTAGTTTAAATTATATCCATAAGGTGGTATAAATCAATGGATCAAATGGTAAAACCCGCCAAACTATGGAACCGCGACTTCATATTATTACTTCAAGGCCATGCGGTCAGCGTGTTCGGCGATGTCCTCTATAGCATCGCAATCGGATTCTGGGTCTATGAAAAAACCGGATCGACCGCGATGATGGGGTTAATGTCTTCGGTCAGCATGTTTGTCTCGATGTTCCTGCAGCCTTTCTCCGGCGCGATCGTCGACCGCAGTAATCGCAAACACATCATCGTGTTGACGGACTTCCTGCGCGGTATTCTTATGATTGGTGTCGGCTACTTTGCGATCCAAGGACAACTCGGGATCCCGATGGTTCTGGTAACGGCGTTTGTGGCCGCATTGTGCGGGGTATTCTTCAGCCCGGCGACGATGACGGTGTTTGTGGATCTGGTACCGAATCATGAACTCGTGCGTGCCCAATCGCTTTCTTCGGGAACCAACAGTCTGATCAGCTTGATCGGAAAAGGTGTCTCCGGAGCGTTGTTGGCATTCTTCGGGATCGGAACGATGATCGTCATCAACGGAATATCCTTCTTGTTTTCAGCCTTATCGGAAGCTTTTATTCGAATTCCCGACGGTGCGAAACAAGGGCAACCGATCTCTGTTAAACATGTTCTAAACGATGTTGTCCAAGGTGCGAAAGATACGATCGCCACGCCTGGATTGAACACTTTAATCATATGTGCGCTATTGACGAATTTCCTCGGATCGGGGTATATGTCGCTCTTGATCCCGCTCTCCATCCAAAAAGGACTCAGTACCCCGGAATACGGATTGTTTGTGGCAAGCGGTAGTTTGGCGGCTGTTCTCGGAATGATGTTGATGGGAATCGTGAAAATCCCGGTGAAATACAAAATGAAGATATTCTTCGGCGCATTCACACTCCAAAGCGTCGTCTACATCTTCGGATTTATGGGATATGGATTTCTTTGGCTTACAACTGCGTTCTTCATCGGGGACTTCCTCAATGTCATCGGGAATGCGATCTTAAATGCGACGATGATCTTAGCGATCCCTCGGGAAAAACGGGCGACCATCATCGGATTTATCGCTTCATTCTCGATCGGCGGGATCGCATTGTCGACATTGGCGTATGGTTTCTTGGCCGAGTATATCGATTTAAGTTTAATTTCGATTATTGGAACTATCCTATCCTACTTCGCACTTCTCCCGGTTCTTGTCAATAAAGGGATCGCGAAGATGATGATTGATGAAAATCAATGAATCAAGCCGTTAATGGACGGCTTTTTTATTCTCAGTCTCTCCATAATAGGTTATAATTATAAAGTTCACGTAAAGGAGGGATCGTATGTTGCCGAAAGTCGGAAGTCAAGTCTACATTCAGAGCTACAAGCATGACGGTTCGCTACACCGTACGTGGGCACGGGGATTGGTCATCGAAGCGGACGAACAGAAGTATGTCGCCGTTACAAACAAAACCTGGGTCATCGAATCGGACGGACGGAAGTGGTTCACCCGCGAACCGGCCATCTGCTTCTTCTACACTGATCGTTGGTACAACGTCATCTCCATGATGCGCAAGACGGGGGTTTACTATTATTGCAACCTCGCCTCGCCAAGTCTCTTTGACGGGGAAGCCATCAAGAACATCGATTATGACTTGGATGTGAAGGTCTATCCCAACGGCGGGTATGATATTCTCGATCAAGATGAGTTCGAAGATCATGCGAAGCATATGGGATACGATGAAGATGTCATCGACGTCGTCGAACGCAGTTTAGAAAAGTTGTTGAAGGTGATAGATGCCAACGAAGCGCCGTTCAATGCGACTGAAATCGATAAGTATTTCCAAATCTACTTATCGATGATCCGAAACAAATAATCCTGCCTATTTTCATCCTTATTATATAGGCGGACAAAGCAGGATCGGGGCATTGGAAAAAAGCGAAAAAAGCGAGCGATTTGTG